>NZ_JAQQFR010000012.1:0-186991 GCF_046025915.1 Herbaspirillum rhizosphaerae
TAAGCGGCCTTTTTCTATCTTTTACGTCAATTACTTCACTTGGCCGCATCAACCGGCTTGTTGGCCGATGCACCCGAAGTAATCGCCTCGCCACCCTTCAGGATCTTGGTCTTCGCCTTTTCCTTGATGAAGTTGATGTACGACAGCATTTCCTGTTCGGCCAACACATTGGCAATCTGCTCCTGCTCGGTCTTGCGACGTGCAGTATCAGGCGTTGCCGGCTGCGCCACCTTGGTCACGCGGAATACGCTGTAACCCTGGCCCGGCAATTCGACTCCGGTGTAAGCAGGCAACTTGGCGGTATCGGCCTTCATGACTGCCAGGAAAGCTTCCTGATTCCAGCCTTGCGTCTTCACGCGGGAAGCCACCTTGACGTCACCAAAACCGGCTGCGTCGTCCTTGACCTTCAGCGCTGTCAGTTTGGCTTCGCCGGCTTTCTTGGCCAATGCCAATGCTTCGTCTTGCGTTACCAGCTCGCGCACCATGCTCTTGACGTCGTCAAACGGACGCTTGGTGACCGGCTTGTATTCCACGATGTGGCCCGCGATCAAGGTGGTCGGTGCGATTTGCACCGCTTCCGTATTGTGCTTGCCCTTGATGGTGTCGTCCGTGAACAGCGCCTTCAGGAACTTGGCATTGTTGTATGGAGTATTTGGCGCCAACGTTGGATTAGGCAGACGGGTCACGCCGGCAACCGTTTCAATCTTCAGCTTGAGCTTGTCGGCCACCGGCTTCAGGCTGTCGCCTTGTTCGTAGACGGTATTGTTGAAGATGTCGGCCAGCTCTGCGTATTTCTTGGCGGCCAATTGCTTCTTGATGTCACCGGCGATTTCGCCTTTGACTTCGTCCAGCGGCTTGACGCTGCCGGCCTTGATGCCGGTCAACTGGATGATGTGATAGCCGAAGTCGGACTCAACCGGATCGCTGATCTCGCCTTGCTTGAGCTTGTACGCAGCATCTTCGAACGACTTGAGCATCGCACCCTTGCCGAAGAAACCGAGGTCGCCGCCCTGATCCTTGGAGCCTGGATCCTGGGAATTGGCCTTGGCCAGCTTGGCGAAGTCGCCCGGATTCTTGCGCAGTTGCGCGACCAGCTCATCGGCCTTTGCCTTGATGGCAGCCTTGTCGGCGGCAGAAGCGCTCTTCTTGACTTCGAGCAGGATATGGCTTGCGCGACGTTGCTCTTCCGTCGAATACTGCTTGAGGTTCTGATCGTAGTACGACTTGATGTCGGCATCGGACACGCTGACTTGCGCGGCCACAGCGGCGCTGTCGAGGATCACGTATTCGATCTTCGCTTGTTCAGGTACTTCGAACTTGCTGCCGTTCTTGTCGTAATAAGCCTTAATCATGTCATCGGTGACCTTGACCTGGCTGATGTACGACGCAGCCTTGAAACTCAGTTCCTGAACCGAACGCTCCTGATCGTTCAAGTCCGACAGGCGGGCCGAAACAGCCTTCGGCGCGAACGCGGTGCCTTGTACGGCAAAGTTGAGCTGCTGCAATGCCAACGCACGGCGTTGGCTGGCTTCATAACCCTTCGGCGTGAGGCCTTGGGCTGCCAGCAACATGGCGTACTGTTCCTTGTCGAAGCTTCCGTCTGCCTTGAGCAAACCGGGGATCTGCATGATGTTTTGCTGCAAGGCCTGGTCGGTCACGGTCAGCTTGTCGCTGACGACTTCCGCTGCCAATGCACGCTGGGCGATCAGGCTTTCCAGCACATCGCGGCGCGCTTCAGGCGTATCGAACACCTTGGCGTCGATCTGGCCGCCGGACATCTGGCGCAGACGCTCCAGTTGCTGGCGCTGCGCGGCGTCCCATTCTTCCTTGGTGATAGTTTGCCCGGCCACCTTGGCCACGGCATTGTCGCCATCGGACAAACGGCTGTAGCCTTCCAGGCCAAAGAACGCGAAAGACGGGAAAATAAACAGCAGCAGCAGGAATTGCATCAAGCGCTGATGGTTACGGATAAATTCAAACATTGGTCAGCCGATCACGAAATCACAAACAAATGACATCAAATAAGAAAAAAGGCGAACTCACGTTCGCCTTATAGCAATTTATAGCAATGCTACCGCTGGCGGAGCAAACCAGGGCCTGCTCAGGGGGGGATGCCGCCTTGGCAACACCCGCGCGTCATTATACACAGCCAGCCGGGTCAAGTCACCGATACTGCCTCAGGGAAATACCCGGAATTACCGCTTTCGAGCCTGAGCTTACGATATCATCCTGCCCAAAACACGCTCTGGAACTAAAGGATCAAACATGGCCAAGCTGGAAGATATCGTCAAAAGACAGAAACAAGGCGCGCAATTCGTGCTGTCGGCACAGATGCTGGGCATGGACTTTGGCACCTTCGACACGGTTGCACAAACCTGGATAGAGCGCGGCGGCCCCGGTTTCGAGGCGACCGGCGTGCCGTTTCGCAAGGTGATCGACGGCGAGTTCCTGATTGCTCGTCTGACCGTGGTCAAGACTGATCCGGACTAACCGATCTCACTCACTACTCATATTTGCGCGCGTCCTCAATGACCTTGCCGTCATTGGGCAAACTCCCGGGAGCCGCAAACAGCACTTCGCCACGCAACTTGGTGATGTCGCGCACACTGTCTGCGATCGCCCCCGCCTGTTCCACCGCACTGTCCATGTCCATGGTTTCGCAATGCAGCGTCATGCTGTCATTCGCCATTTCCCCGCTGACAACCAGGCGCGCCTTCAGGATCAATGCGTGACGGCGCGTAATCTCCGCCACCTGCGAGGGATGCACAAACATGCCTCGCACCTTGGTCGTCTGATCGGCACGCCCCATCCAACCCTTGATACGCGTATTGGTGCGCCCACACGGTGACACACCGTCCAGCACGGCCGACAGATCACCGGTGCCAAAGCGAATCAGCGGATAGTCGGGATTGAATGACGTCACCACCACCTCACCGACCTCGCCCGGCTTCACCGGATCACCGGTGCCGGGGCGTACGATTTCCAGAATCAGATCCTCATCGAGAATCATGCCAGGATTGACCTTGCCATCGCTGATCGACTCGTAGGCAATATTGCCGATATCGGCCGAGGCATACAGTTGCAGCACGTTCGGTACGCCATGCTCGTGAAACCAGCTGCGCAGCGATGGCGGCAAGGCTTCGGCGCTGACCAGTGCGCGCTGCAAGCTGTCGAGGGCGACGCCCATTTCCTGCGCTTTTTCGATGATGATCTTCAGGAAAGACGGCGTGCCGACATAAGCGTCCGGCCTGAGCGACGCAATGGTCTGCACCTGCAACTCAGTCTGCCCGATGCCCGAAGGAATCACGGCGCAACCGATCTTGGCTGCCGCGCCCTCGGCCATGAAAGCCGCCGGCGTGAAGTGATAAGAAAAACAGTTCTGGATAATGTGCCCCGCACGCAACCCCAGCGCACGCATCGGCCGCTCGAAACGCCACCAGTCCAGTTGATGCCCTTCCGGATCAAAGATCGGTCCCGGCGAAACGAACAAGCGGCGCAACTGGCGATGCGGCGTGGTGTTGAGTCCGCCGAACGGCGGCGCGGCACTCTGCAAATCTTTCAGATCAGACTTGCGCGTGACCGGCAATTGCGCCAATGCAGCACGGTCGCGGATGTCACCGGCATTGACGCCTTTAAGGATGCGATTCCAGCCTTCTGCACCCTGCGCGCGTGCCACCAGATCCGGCAAAGCCTGCATGAGCGCGTTCTCGCGCTGTTGCGGGTCGCGTTGTTCCAGAGAATCAAGAATGTCAGACATGAAAGTACCGTATGCGTAGGCTGAAAGAAAAAGTGCGGCAAGGATGCCAACGACGCCAATGAAACCAATCGTATGTTTACGTTGCGGCGTCAGGCCAGCCAGCGTTTGCGGCGTCTGTAAAACTTCATGTCGCGGAAGTTCTTGCGTCCCGCTGCCGAGACGCCGAGATAGAACTCCTTGACGTCTTCATTGCTGGCCAAATCGTTGGCAGCGCCTTCCATCACCACGCGACCGTTTTCCAGGATGTAGCCAAAATCGGCGTAGCGCAGCGCTACCATGGTGTTCTGTTCCGCCAGCAGGAAGGACACGTTTTCCTTGGTATTGAGGTCTTTGACGATCTCAAAGATTTCTTCCACGATCTGCGGCGCCAGTCCCATTGACGGCTCGTCGAGCAGAATCATCGACGGCTTGGCCATCATGGCGCGGCCGATGGCTGTCATCTGCTGCTCGCCGCCGGAGGTATAGCCGGACTGCGACTTGCGACGTACTTTCAGGCGCGGAAAATAATCGTAGATTTTTTCCAACTCCTGCTTCACTTCGTTGTTGCTGATGTTGCGCGTGTAGGCGCCGGTCAGCAGGTTTTCTTCCACGGTCAGGTGGCCGAAACAATGCCGGCCTTCCATCACCTGAATCACACCGCGCTTGACCAGATCGTTCGGCGTCAACTGATCCACCCGCTCGCCCTTGAATTCGATACTGCCCTTGGTGACGTCGCCGCGCTCGGCCGTCAGCAAATTGGAAATCGCCTTCAGCGTCGTGCTCTTGCCCGCGCCATTGGCGCCCAGCAATGCCACGATTTTGCCTTCCGGCACCGCCAGCGACACGCCCTTCAGAACCAGAATCACGTGGTCGTAAATGACTTCGATGTTGTTGATATTCAGTGCTGTACCCATGCTTACTCCAGCTTGCCTACCTGTTTTCGGACTGTCTTTTCAAAAAAGCGTCGGCGCGCCCGACACACCTCAACACGCCGACGCCAAGGCCTGAACTTATTTCATGCAGGCTGGGGTAATACCTTTTTCTTTTGCATACTTCGCAGCAGATGCCTTGAACAGCGGGTGGATCAGGTTCTTGTTGCCTTCGATCCAGTCCGATACCAGCACCCATTTGCTGCCGTCCCATTGCTGAATCTTGACCTTGCCCGAACCCTCGTGGTTGTCGCAGGAAGTCTTGATCTCCGGCAGCAGACCGGTTGCGCCCAGTTGTTGCAGGCGAGCGTTGGTGATGTTCAGGTTTTCCAGACCCCAGCGCACGTCTTCGCCGCTCATGACCTTTTTGCCGAACTTGCCTTGCGCGGTGCGCACAGCTTCAACCGTTGCCAATGCCGCCGAGACGCCGCGGTTGTAGAGCACCGAACCAATCTTGTTCTTATCCTGCAGGTTGCCCTTGCCGGCGCCGTAGACCACCTTCTCGATATCGGCGATCAGCGGCACACCCTTGCCGGCCACGTTCCAGGTCGCGCTAAGGTAACCCTTGGCGGCATCGCCTGCAGGAATGGTGTCTTCCTCAGAGCCTGCCCACCACGAACCGATGATCTTGTCGCGTGCAAAGCCGACTTTTTGCGCCGCCTTCAACGCGGTCTGGTTCATCACGCCCCAGCCCCAGAAAATCACATAGTCGGGATTCTCCTGACGGATCTTCAGCCATTGCGCTCCCTGCTCATTGCCTGGATGAGCAACCGGAATTTCAACCAGTTTGAATTTACCGATACTGGCTTCCGCTTCCAGCGCAACGATCGGTTCTTTGCCGTAAGCAGAGTCGTGGTAGAGGAACACGATCTTCTTGCCGACCAGCGAACCACCGTTCTTGGTTGTCAGGTATTTGACGATGGCCGACACCTGCATCTGATAGGTCGTCACCAGCGGGAAAGCATAGGGAAAGACTGAGCCGTCCACTGCATCGGTGCGACCGTAACCGATCATCAGCAGCGGCACTTTGTCCTCCGCGCTCTTGTCGATCAGCGCGTAAGAAATCCCGGTCGCCATCGGATTAATGGCGGTGCCCTTGGTAACGGTGTTCTTGTTTTTCATGCGCTCATAGCACTCGACGCCTTTGGCATTGTTGTACTCGGTTTCGCATTCTTCCCAAGACAACTTGACGCCGTTGACGCCGCCATCCTTGAGATTGACGTAATTCAGGTAGTCGACATAGCCGCCGTAATACGATTGGCCGTTGGTACCGTAAGGGCCGACCCGATAGCTCGGAATCGCGATGAACTGATCATTGGCCTGCGCCATCGCCGGCAGCGCGGGAACCAGGAAGCTTGCGGCAGCGGTCGCAGCAAGCACCAGCTGTTTGATATTTTTCATACATGTCTCCTTGTGTAGTTTTACCCATGTGCGCGCTTTTATTGCGCGCATCGTTTTACTTCTGCAAAGCGGTTAGTGCATAAGCGTATTAATGCGGGAACGGCCACAGGCGCAACTTCTCCTTGGTAATCTGCCACAGGCGCGCCAGCCCATGCGGCTCAACAATCAGGAAGAAAATGATCAGCCCGCCGAACAGCATGAGCTGGATATGCGACACCGTCGCATTGGTGAACGGCAAGTGCAGAAAAGACGCCAGCGGCGGCAACACGTTGTCGAGGAAGATTGGCAGCAACAGGATGAAGGCCGAACCGAGGAAGGCGCCGAGTATGCTGCCCACGCCGCCAATGATGATCATGAACAGGATACGGAACGACAGATCCAGCGAGAAGCCGTCCGGCTCCACCGAACCAAGGTAGCAGAACGCATACAGCGCGCCCGCCACGCCGCAGAAAAACGAACTCACCGCAAACGCCAGCAGCTTGGTGCGCATCAGCTGGATGCCGATCACCTCCGCCGCCACGTCCATATCACGCACCGCCATCCAGGCGCGGCCGGTCGATGAGCGGACCAGATTCTTGGCCAGCATCGCCATCACGCAAACGATGCCAAGTACGAACAAATATTTCTTCACCGGCGAGTTGATGTCGATGCCGAAGAAATCGATCTTCTGCGTACTGATCACACCCGACGAACTATTGTTGGAGAACCAGGAAAACTTGGTCAGTGCCCACACCACGAAAAACTGCGCCGCCAGTGTCGCCACAGCCAGATAGAAACCTTTGATACGCAAGGAAGGCAGACCGAACACAATCCCCACCAACGCCGCACAGCCACCCGCAAGGATGAAGGACAGCACAATGGGAATGCCCTCAATACGCAGCTGGAAGTTATACGCGGCATAGGCGCCCACAGCCATGAAAGCGGCAGAGCCCAGCGACAGCTGACCCGCATAGCCGGTGAGAATATTCAACCCCAGCGCTGCAAGCGCAAACACCAGAAAAGGAATCAGAATCGCAGAGAACCAATACTCGCTGCCGATCAACGGAATGCCGACGAAGGCAATCGCCAACAGTATCGCCATACCGATCCGATCCTGCCGGATCGGGAAAATCTGGCTATCGGCAATGTACGACGTCTTGAACTGCCCGGCCTCACGATAAAGCATAGTGTTTCTCCTGTGTCTCCATCAGATATGGCGCTCGCAGTCATCAAATCAGCGATGCGTCTCACATCTCTATTTTTATCTCCGTCGTCCCAGCGCACGCTGGGACCCAGTGTCGTTTTACTCAATCACGCCAATGCGTAGAACGACGCTGGATTTCTGCGTTCGCAGGAATGACAAGGGTGTTATTTAATGCATTGACAGGTATTCCTTAAACCCGGTCAATATGCCGCTCGCCGAACAATCCCTCAGGACGCACCAGCAGGAATAACAGCGCGAACACATAAGGGAACCATCCCTCGATGCCGCCGAAGTTGCCGCCGAACAGATCTTGCAAAACGGGTGGAATGTAGATCTCGGCCAGCTTCTCCGACGCGCCGATGATCAGACCACCAACAATCGCCCCCGGGATCGACGTAAATCCGCCCAGAATCAGCACCGGCAATGCCTTCAGCGCCGTCATCGTCAACGCGAACTGCACGCCGTTGCGTGAGCCCCACAGCAAGCCGGCTATCAGCGCCACGAATCCGGCCACACCCCACACCACCGCCCAAATATGTTGCAGTGGAATGCCCAGCGATAATGCCGCCTGATGGTCATCGGCAACAGCGCGCAAGGCACGGCCGACTTTGGTGCGTTGGAAGAACAAGGCCAGCAGCGACACCAGCGCAATCACCATGCCGGACGCAAACAGATCGAACTTGGAGATGCCGATACCGATACTGTCCATGATGGACATGATCGGCTCGTCAACGATGCCCAGATTGATCGCGCGCACTTCGCTGCCGAACAGCAAAGGTCCCAGACCCTCCAGGAAAAACGCCAGGCCGATCGTCGCCATGAACAAGGTGATCGGCGGCTGATTGACCAGCTTCCGCAAAACGAACCGTTCGGTCGCCAACCCCACCAGAATCATCACCACGAACGAGCCGATGATGGCCGCCCACATCGGCATGCCCTTGTCCATCAGGCCGACCACGGCCAGCGCAGCGAAATACACCATCGCGCCCTGGGCAAAGTTGAATACGCCCGAGGCCTTGTAAATCAGCACGAAGCCCAGCGCCACCAGCGAATACATCAGGCCGGACAGCAAACCGCTGAGCGTCACTTCAAAGAAAAATTGCATCTGCGTTCTCCGCTTGTTCTGTTCGCTGGATTAGTGTGATGTGCCGAGATAGGCCTTGATCACTTCCGGATTGGCCATCACTTCGTCCGGCGTGCCGTCGCCGATCTTCTTGCCGTAGTCGAGCACGACCACGCGATCCGAGATATCCATCACCACGCCCATGTCATGTTCAATCAGCACGATGGTGGTGCCGAACTGTTCGTTGACGTCGAGGATGAAGCGGCACATGTCCTGCTTCTCTTCCACGTTCATGCCGGCCATCGGTTCGTCCAACAGCAGCATGCTTGGCTCAGCGGCCAGCGCGCGCGCCAGCTCGACGCGCTTTTGCAAGCCGTACGGCAGGCGCCCTACTGGCGTCTTGCGGATGTGCTGAATCTCGAGAAAGTCGATTACCTCTTCGACTTTGTGACGATGCTGGATCTCTTCATTGCGTGCCTTGCCCCACCAGATCGCATTGGCGAGAAAGCTGGAATGCATCTTGGTGTTGCGTCCGGTCATGATGTTGTCGAGCACGGTCATGCCCTTGAACAGCGCAATGTTCTGGAAGGTCCGCGCAATGCCTTGTCGCGCCACTTTGCTGGGATGCATGCTGTGGCGCTGCTCACCGCGAAAAACGATGTTGCCCTTCTGCGGATGGTAGACGCCGTTGATGACGTTGATCATCGAGCTCTTGCCGGCGCCGTTGGGGCCGATGATGGCGCGGATCTCATGTTCGCGTACATTGAACGAGATGTCGGTCAGCGCTTTGACGCCGCCGAAGGACAGCGAAATATTCTGCAGATCCAGCACGACTTCGCCGATCTTGCGACCGCCGTCTTCCGTTGCAGGCACATCCTGTCGCGCTGGTTCCATTGGCTGCACTTCTTCCGTGATATGTCTTTTCATGGTGGTCATGCAGGCCTATGCCGCTTGATTGAGGTTGGCGAAGGTCTTGACGTCGGCGATTTTCAGATCGGCCGAGATCATGCCCTGGCGACCGTCTTCGAACTTCACCTGCGTCTCGATGTATTGCGATTGCTTGCCCGCGTAGAGCGCTTCGATCAGCACGCCGTATTTTTCGGCGATGAAACCGCGCCGCACTTTGCGGGTACGCGTGAGTTCGTCATCGTCCGGATCCAGCTCTTTATGCAAGATCAAAAAGCGATGAACCTGGGAATCGGCCAGCAAAGGATCTTGCACCAGATCAGCGTTGACCTTTTCGACGCATTCGGCAATCAAGGCATAGACACTTTGATGCGCAGCCAGATCGGTGTATCCGCTGTACGCAAGGTGGCGTCGCTCAGCCCAGTTACCGACGGCGTCCATGTCAATATTGATGAAGGCAGTACATTGCTCGCGCTGGTTGCCGAAGACCACCGCTTCCTTGATGAAGGGGAAAAACTTGAGCTTGTTCTCGATGTACTTGGGCGCGAACATCGTGCCGCAAGCCATCTTGCCGACGTCCTTGGCGCGGTCGATGATTTTGAGATGACCATCGGCGTCGAAGAAGCCGGCGTCACCGGTATGGAAATAGCCGTTTTCATCAATCGCTTCGGCGGTTGCATCAGGACGTTTGAAGTAAGACTTCATCAAGCCCGGTGAGCGCACCAGCACTTCGCCATTGCCGTCGATGTGCACCTCGACACCCTTCATCGGACGACCGACCGTGTCGAGCTTGACGTCGCCGGATGGCTGCATGCACACCGTCACGCAGGTTTCCGTCATGCCGTACAACTGTTTGAGATTGATGCCAAGCGAACGATAGAAGTCGAACAGATCCGGGCCGATCGCTTCACCACCGGTATACGCCACACGGATGCGCGACATGCCGAGTACATTTTTCAGCGGGCCGTAAATCACCAGATGACCGATTGCGTAGAACAGACGGTCGCTCAAGGAGACATCGGGCTTCTTGTCGAGAATGCGCATGCCGACGCGGCGCGCAATCTTCATGAAGCCATGGAACAGCTTGCGCTTGACCCAGCCCGCGTCTTCGATGCGGATCATCACTTGCGTGAGGATGTTTTCGTAGATGCGTGGCGGCGCGAAATAATAGGTCGGGCCGATCTCGCGCAAGTCCGTCATGACGGTGCTCGGCGACTCCGGGCAATTGAGGCAGAAGCCTGCCACATGCGTCTGCGCGAACGAGTATAGAAAGTCGCCCACCCAGGCCAGCGGCAGATAACACAGCACATCGTCGCGATCGTTGAGCTGATCGAACTCCACCAGCGTGGTCGCAGTAGCGATCATCGCAGCGTGCGAGTGGCATACGCCTTTTGGCTTACCGGTGGTGCCGGAGGTGTACAGAATGATGGCGATATCATCGGTCGTGAGCGTATTGACCTGATCCATAAAGAACGATGGATTTGCCTTGTCGTAGGCACGTCCAAGTTCTTGCACGCTGGCAAACGATGACAGTTCCGGTTGGCGATAATTGCGCATGCCGCGCTCATCGTCATAGATGATATGCGTCGGACGTTCGCTGCCTTCGGAGAAGTTCAGTTTGATGTCAAAGACCTTGTCGACCTGCTCCTGATCTTCAGCAACGACGAAATCGATTTCTGCATCGTTGAGTACATAGGACATATCGGCTGCGGGCGCATCCTGATACAACGGTACCGGCATACCGCCCAGGCATTGCGTGGCCGACATTGCCCAATACAAGCGTGGGCAATTATTGCCGATGATCGCCAGGCTCATGCCGCGTTTGAAACCGAGTGCGGCCAGGCCGCAGGCAAACGCTCTCACCTCGTCGGCAACCTGCGCCCACGTTGTGGTTTGCCAGATGCCGAGATCCTTCTCCCGGAATGCAGGGCGATCCGGGCGTGCTTGTGCATTCATCAGGAGCAATTGCGGAAATGTCTGCGCTCCTGGACGTTGTGTTGTCTCCACCATCGTCCCACCTTTATTTATAAACACTCGGTTGCCGCCGGGTATGGCATGCACGCGAAGCGTTTGGGGTCTCTATGTGTGTCAAGTCAGTCTGAACCGGGATGCTTACGTCGCACTTACTGGGGCGCCATCTGTTTTTCTGCTTGTCCGCCCTCGTAAGCGAGCCGGTATTGCGCTGCTTTTGTGCGATGATAGTAGTGTGAGTTGACTGGCAGGGTTGTCATCTCACAGACAATTGCATGACAATTGCCAAACTTTTGATATTGCGACGCATCATAGAACTCATTCCAATGACAAGAGACACATCGATTAAGGACATGCTGGGCAAGACTATCTGGGCGCAATCGCTGACAGCCGAGCAATTGACGCGCGTTCAGGCAGAAGTATTCAGCCGCAAGTTTTCCGCCGGCGCATTCGTATGCCATAAAGGCGATCCGGTCACGCATTGGATAGGCGTGCATGAAGGCCTGCTGAAGATGAGCAGCGTTTCACCGGAAGGCAAGACCGTTTCTTTCGCAGGCATGGCCAATGGCGGCTGGCTGGGAGAAGGCTCGCTGCTCAAGGACGAGCCGCGTAAATATGACGTGGTAGCGCTGCGCGACAGCGAGTTGCTGTACATGCCGAAAGCGACTTATCTCTGGCTGCTGGACAACAGTATCCCCTTCAACCGTTTTCTCGTAACGCAGTTGAACGAGCGGCTGGCGCTGTTCATTTCGTTGGTGGAATATGATCGCATGCTCGAACCCGATGCACGTGTGGCGCGTTGCCTGGCCGCCTTGTTCAATCCCTATCTGAACCCGGGCATCGGACTGGAGTTGCAAATTTCTCAGGAAGAAGTCGGCAACCTCTCCGGCGCGTCACGCCAGCGCGCCAATCAAGCCTTGCAGGTATTGGAGAAAGCCGGTTTGCTGAAAGTCGATTACGGCAGCATCACTATTCTTGATCTGGAAGGCTTGCGTCAGTTTCCGTCTTGAAAAAGATAAAGCACGCAGAAATCAACCCGACATCACAGTGACAAAAAAACTGAAGCACCAAAGAAAAATGCAGGCTCGATGCCTGCATTTTTTATTTGTACTTGATCATCACGGCCGGCAACTTAACGAACCGGCTTGTTACGCGTCACCCAATACTGCCCGGCATCCGCAACCGTACCGATGAATTCGCGCGGATCGGCTGACTTCATCAGATAGCCGTTGGCGCCCAACTGATAACTTTGCACGATGTCGCGCTGATCATCAGAAGACGAAAACATCACTACCGGAATGTGCGCGGTGGCAACATTTGACTTAAGCATCTTGAGAAAGTCATGCCCGCTCATCAGCGGCAGATGCAAATCAAGAAGAATCAGACGCGGATGCAAATCCTTGCGATCAGCGTAACCGTTGTCGGCAAACATGAAGTCGGCAGCCTCTTCGGCATCGGCAAACCAGGTCATCTTGTCCGCAAGTTTTTTTGTCTCCAAAGCAATGCGCGTCAGCTCCGCAACCTCCGGGCTGTCGTCCACCAGCATGATATCCATTTGCTCCATATGCAGATCACTTTCTTGCGGCTACTACCTAAAACATCATCAGATTCTGCACCACATTGCAGCATGATCTGCTCATGGCAGACCAGACGCGTGGTGCAGCCTTGATCGACGTTGAATTTATCTGCATGTATCAGGCTAATCACTACATTCGCAGTATCAGGTCGGCGAATTAATTATGGCATAAGCAACAAAGGTCGCTATCAGGATTTTCCCGACATTGATCCTTTATTTATCGGATGTCGTCAGGCCGGTGCGGATGGCATAGCGAACCAGTCCAGGGACGTCCCTGATCTCCAGACGCTCCATCAATTGGGCGCGATGCGTCTCGATGGTTTTGGCACTGACATTGAGGCGGTAGGCGATTTCCTTGGTGTTGTTGCCTTCCGCAATCAGTTGCAGGATCTCGCGCTGGCGCGGCGTCAATACTTCGACCGGCGTACCGTCCTGCGCAACTTTCTTCATGTACAGATCAAGCGCCTCCTTGGAAATATGCGAATCGAGATATTGCCGGCCATGGATAACTTCGATCAGCGCCTTTTCGAGTTCATAGGCAGCCGAATCCTTGAACAGATAACCGTTGGCGCCCGCGTTGAGCGCCTGCATCACGTATTCTTCGCTGCCATACATCGACAACATCAGGAACTTGATGGTCGGATGATCGGCACGCAAGCGGCGCACCGCTTCCAGCCCGTTCATGCCTTTCATGGCAATGTCCATGACGACGACGTCGGGCTTGTACTTTTCCGTCATTTCAATGGCAGCGTTGCCGTCATCGGCCTCCCCGACTACTTCAATACCAGGCATCGCCGTCAGTAGCGAGCGAATGCCGCTGCGCACCAGTGCATGATCGTCCGCCAGCAAAATTCGTGTCAACATGTTCAAACCCTCCGCATGACTGGTGTAACAGGCAATTGCAAAACAATCTCGACGCCCTCGCCGGGCGCAGAGGCGATGTCCATGGTGCCGCCGACCAGCACGGCACGTTCTTCCATATTCAACAATCCAAAACTCGTCCCCGAAATGGCGTTGCTGCGCGCCTTCTCGATGTCAAAACCTTTGCCGTCATCGCGGATGCTCACGTTGAGCTGATCCTGGCGTTGGCTGACTTTGACCCAGATGTTTTCTGCCTTGGCGTGACGCAGGATGTTGGTGACGGCTTCCTGCACGATGCGAAAGCAGGTGTTTTCAATGTCATGATGCAACTCAACCGATATCGGCGAACTCTCGAACCAGCCTTTCACATTGGCAAGGTTGGATTTGTTCTCGACATAGGATCGTAGCGTGGCAATCAGCCCAAGGTTATCCAATTGCGGTGGCCGCAGATCCAGCGACAGGCTGCGCACCTGCGACAGCACGGACGCGACGATGTCGATGCCGTTCTGCAGCGAAGGGCCTTCCAGTGAGCCGGTTTTCTTGATGGTTTCCAGATTGATCTTCAAGGCGGTGAGCGATTGGCCGACGTCGTCGTGCAGCCCACGCGCCAGATGCTGGCGTTCGCGTTCCTGGACTTCGATAACGCGGCTGGCCAGCATCTTCTGCCGCTCCATGGCGTGCTCCAATTCTTTTTGCGAGTTGACGCGCTCGGTCACATCCATCGCCAGACCTGCCGCAAGACTCTTGCCGTCGCTGCCGATCGGGAAGCGCACCATGTCCATGATTTTTGGATTGTGGTTGGCATCGAAAATGGTTTCCTGCGTGTGCATTTCGCGTTTATTTTCGAGCACGATACGGTCATGCTCTTGTGCGTTTTGCGCCGCACCGCTGGACATCAGGTCAAAGTCGCTCAGGCCGATCATGTCGCTAGGCGTCATGCCAAAAAATGCGGACTGCGCAGGATTGACGTAGAGGTAACGCAACTCGGCATCCTTGATCCAGGCAGGCATCGGCGCGGCGTTCATGAAGGCATAAAAGCGCGCCTGCATCTCACGTAACGCGGCGGAACTGGCACGCTGCTTGCGCCGTACCAGCGCATCGCGCAGCTCACGCTCGACCGCAATCGGAAGCCGCGCGATACTGCTCTTGAGGAAGTAATCCTGCGCGCCCGCCTTCATCACCTCCACCGCCGTTTGTTCCCCGATGGCGCCGGAGACGATGATGAAAGGAATCTGATCGTTCTGGCGCTTGACCATCTCCAGCGCATCCACCGCACTGAACATCGGCATGGAATAATCGGAAATGACGATGTCCCATTTGTCGCGCATCGCAGCTTCCATGTCAGGCTCGGTATCGACCCGCTTCCATGTCGGCTCGAAACCACCGCGCTTGAGCTCGCGAACCATCAGGATCACGTCTTCTTCCATGTCTTCGACAAACAGAACCCGAAGTGGGATGCTCATAAATTCGGCTTTCGTAAAAAGTCGTCAGGGATGCCGCGCGAGGGCGTCATCCAAATCGATTCATGCAAGGTCGGACTGTTCTCTCGGCAGGGAAAAATAAAAACTGGTTTCTTCACCCGGCGTGCTTTCTGCCCAGACACGGCCACCATGCCTGACGACGATACGCTGCACCAGCGCCAGGCCAATGCCGCTGCCCGGAAAATCTTCCTGCTTGTGCAAACGCTGAAAAGTCCCAAAGAGTTTTTGTACATAGCGCATGTCAAACCCGACGCCGTTATCGGTCACCCGATAGATCGTTTCGTCAGGCGTTTCCGTGACGCCGACGCTGATCCTCGGCTCCGTCGTCTTGCTGCTGAATTTGGCGGCATTGCCGAGCAGGTTTTCCCACACTTCGACAATCAGGGCGCGGTTGGCGATCACGTCGTCGAGTGGATCGACGACAAACTCAACGTCACTGTATTCGCGTTGCAATTTTTTGATGACTTGCCCAACGATGTCCCGCATAGAGATGCTTCCCAAGGTTAGCTCGCCGGTACCTGACCTCGACAATCGCAACAAGTCGTTGATCAGTCCATCCATTTTCTTGACGTTCTTGCCGATGACTTGCAGCAGCTCCCGGCCCTTATCGTCCAAGGCCTCGACATAATCTTCTTCGAGCATCATGGCGTAGCCGGAAATGGCCCGCAACGGAGCGCGCAGATCGTGCGAAACCGAATAAGAAAAGCTTTCCAGCTCTTTGTTGATATTGCTCAGATGCAGAGCCTGCCGTTTGAGGTCGGCGTTGAGCTCTCCAATCTCACGCTCGGTTTGCTTGCGCGCCGAGATGTCATAGATTACGTTGCGGCTGAGTGTGTGACCGTTCTCCGGCTGGTGTGCCCAGCCGGCGCTCATCAGTGCGGAGAAATGCGTACCGTCAGCCCGCCGGTAATCGAGATCGATGTTGCTGACCGATTTGTCTCGCAGGAATCGCGGCCATACCTCAAGGCGATAGCGTTCAGCACTTTCCACCGTCAATAGATCCGCCTGCCGGAGTTTGCCGATCACTTGCTCGCGGGTGTAACCAAGCCAAGCCAGTTCGGTGTCGTTCATCTGCACGATCAATCCGTTCTCCTCGTCGATGGAGTGGTAGCCGCAAGGCGCTTGGTTGTACAGATCAGCAAGTTCCGCTGCATAGATGCGCTCCTTCAACTGCGCAGTCTTGCGGCGCTGCATCTCGCTCTTGAGACGCAAATACACGATCAGCAACAGCACCAGACTGACGACACTACCGCCGACAATCGCGACGATGCTCCAGTCGACGCTCTTTTTCGTCTCGATTGAGCGCTTTGCCAGCAAGGCGTTTTCCGCTTCCTTAAGCTGCATGAACTGCTTGCGTATGTCTTCGTTCAGAGCGCGGCCATATGAGTAAAGACTATCGAGCCGGACATCCTTGTTGGCTCCCACCAGGGTGCGAGCCAGTTCGACGCGTTTGCTGATGTTCTCGCGCAGTTGCGCCAGTCTCTCCATTTGCGCCTGATCACCCAGTTCCAGCGTACGCAAGCCACCAAGCATGTCGAGTAAGGCGGCACTATCAGCCTCAAAGCTGAGAAGATCATCTTGCTGACCAAAGAGTGCATAGCCACGCGCACTGGCGATCAAATCGCGCAAGGTCGAATGCGTCTCTTCAAGACGCTGCAAAACTGTATGCGTACGTTGAACCGACACCGCCCTTGCTTCGAAAATACGCACACTGCGATAAGAGACGACTGTGACGCCTACCGATAGCAGCATGGCGAAAAAGAAAAAGACGCCGGTATTCGCGATGGAGGATCTTCTCTTGTTTAATATCGGCATCGTAACGATAGATTTCGATGAGGCTTAAACAGTTTGTCGGGGACGCAGTGCCGGCGCTTTAGTACACATCTCCTTGCGCTGCTCTGATGTTGCGGTCCGCTAAAAATCGATTTGCAAAAACTAGCTTTTACTCGTTATGGTCGTTGCATTGCTTGTACTTACTGTCTTCGCTCTACGCTCTACGCTCTAAATTGCGATCTTCGTCTTTTGATTGTTGTCCGAAGTGAAATGTCACCTGCCTGGCGGCCCAGTCCTGCCGTGTCGGTACTTTAAGTCGGTACTTTTCGCGCGACTGCCTGAAATGTCCGCATCCCGCAGTCTCTGCGTTGATATTGAGATGCCCCGGACCGTCAATCTCCGTTCGACTTGGTATTACTCTTTCATGCCAGTCGAGAAAAACACCTGATCTATTTGTTTTTTTGGCATTTCCGGATGAAGAAAAATTTCCAGCATGACATTAAATGTTTTCATATAAACACTAAATGTGGCCTTCTTCTGACATTTTCTCCGCCAAATAGCTTGATCCCACTGTCAAGTCAGGGTTTTCCTTAGAATTTATTTTATAATAGCCTCAAACATCTGACGTTACCAAACGGCATTTTATTCAAATGAAAACAAAGCAAAAAATCGCATTTGCAATGGGGGCAGGAGTACTGTTCATGAGCAGCCTGGGTCAGGCCGCAACATCGACAGGAAACCTGGCAGTGTCCGCTATCGTCGCTTCGACGTGCAGCGTGCAAAGTGCCGCGTTGCCATTTGGTACCTACAATTCTTCCGCAGTACAACAGTCGGCGCAAGTCGGTGTAGTTTGTTCCAACGGCACCAGCTACACCGTCAGTCTCGATGCAGGTGCAGCCCCTGGCGCCACATCAACCGACCGCAAACTGGTCGGCGATTCCAGTGCAACACTGAGCTATGGCTTGTATCAGGATCCGGCTCGCAGCAAGAACTGGGGCAACGCATCCGGTTCGGAAACAGTGACCAACGTCGGTAACGGCTCCCAACAAAATCTGCCTGTTTATGGGTATATCCCAAGCGGCCAAAATGTTAAAGCGGGTAGCTACAATGATGTTGTAGGGATCACACTCTCGTATTAATGCGTTCTATTTCTAATGTATTTCTGATACGCTGATAACTAGAAGTAACATTTCAGCTTAATTAACAGTCACATTAGCAAACAGTAGTAACACACTCCGGCAGTCATGCACTGCTACATCCATTGTTGTAGTTGAATTAGCGTTCTTTCGTCGTCACGGGGGAAAATTATTTTTTACTACCTTGCACGCCTCTCTCTCCTCCTCTGCTTAGCTTACGGGCTAGTCTTCCAAGCAGCTGTTGCCTCAAACTTCGAAATATCCCCGGTAGTATTGGAATTGTCATCAGCCCGAACGGCTGGCGTCGTGAAGATCGTGAACAACGATACGCACGATGTGTCGCTGCAAATCCGCGCCTACGACTGGACGCAAAAAGACAGCCAGGACAGTCTTGAACCGACCCAAAGCCTGATCATCAGTCCGCCCGTATTTACCGTGGCGCCTGGCGCATCGCAGACTATCCGCATCGTTTCCAGGCGCCCTGCTGAAATTAACGAAATCGCATATCGGTTGTTGGTCGATGAGATCCCGACTGCCGCCGCCGGACCGGCGATCAATTTCAAATTCCGCATTTCCATGCCGATTTTCATCGCTCCCAATGCGGCGGCAAATCTGAAGATGGGTTGGAGCATCAGCGCCGGCAAAACACCCAAGCTCATCGTCACCAATACCGGCAACCGGCGCGGACGTCTGCTCAATCTGGCGCTGACACTGCCCAACGGCAAGAAAATCACACCGCCCGCAGGTGCCAATCCATACACGCTTGCGGGTATGACCAGACAGTATGTGTTTGATGTGGAATCGCCGCTACCCGCCGGTTCGCTGGTGAAGATGACAGCGAACTCGGACTCCGGCCCGATTGATACCGAGCTCACCGTGACGCCTTGAGAAGACCCAAAACATGGATCGGCTTGCTAGTCTTTACCGCCAGTGCTTATGCATATGGCGCGGACCAGAATTCCACTGAAACTTTGTTGCTGGAAGTATCTATCAACGGCCGGACGACCGAACTGGTCGGGCAATTCACGAAGCGCCAGGACGGCTTGTTTGCCACCGCAGGAGAACTGCGCAGCCTGGGCATCAAGGTGCCGGGAAAAGAGGATGAGCTGGTGCCGATCTCCGGCGTCACCAGCAAGATCGACCTGAATCAGACGGCGTTGAAAATCGACATGGAAGTCCCCATGAATTTTCTGAACACCACCGATATTGCAACATCAGGCAAGTCGGCCGACAACGTGCCGCTGACCGAAAACGCACGTGGTGTGCTGCTGAACTACGACCTGCTGGCGACCACCAGCGAAGGCGTACACAGTCTGGGCGGCTACTTTGACGGGCGCTATTTTTCCGGCAGCAGCGTGTTCAGTTCGACTGGTCTGGCCTATTTTGCCGGCAGTCCTGCCAAGTCGGCCCGGCTGGACACCACCTACACCTATTCGAACCCACGTGAACTGATTCGCTACCGGGTCGGTGACTTCATCACCAGCGGCCTCTCATGGACGCGACCGGTACGCTTCGGTGGCGCACAGTTCGGCACCGACTTTTCCTTGCGCCCCGATCTGATCAAGTATCCAACGCCAAGCCTGGGCGGTGAGGCGGTTGTGCCCTCGACAGTTGATTTGTTCGTCAATGGCGTGCGGCAGCTTTCACAACCAGTGCCGCCGGGCCGTTTGAAATCCGGCAGGCACCGATCGCCACCGGTGCAGGCCAGATCTCGGTCGCGGTCACCGATGAGCTGGGACGCCAGACTTTCCGTACCATACCGTTTTACGCTACCGACAGGCTGCTCGCAGAGAACTTGTCTTCCTACACTGCCGAAGGCGGCTTCGTACGCCGCAACTACGGATTGCGCAGCAACAATTATGGCGAGTTCGCCGTTGCGGGGACTGCGCGCCACGGATTCACTAAAACGCTGACGATGGAGACGCATGCGGAAGCAATGAGGGGCATGACGCTGGCCGGCGGAGGTCTGGTCTACAACGTCGACAACTTTGGTGTATTGACTGGTGCGGTATCGGCGAGCAATTCGGATGCAGGCACTGACCAGCAACTAGCGCTGGGCTTCGAGCGCAGCACCAGCCTGTTTAGCATGTCGCTGATGCGCACGCAGTCGGGTTCTAATTATCGCGACATCGGTGCCATGGAAGGATCGCCGGTATCACGCTCGTCCACTATCGCGACGGTAGGTCTCAATCTGGGCTCGTTGGGCTCGGTCAGCCTGGCGTATACCTTGGTAAAGAGTCCGGTGATTATCTCCACCTTGGGCAACATCGGGATCAGCAACAGCGAGAGCGTCACCGTTTCTTATTTCAAATCGGTGTCGCGCGGGGCCAATCTGTATGTAACCGGCTTCCGGGATTTTCGTAACGGCGGTTACGGCGCATCGATCGGCCTGATCATGCCATTTGGCGACAACAGCGCGGGCGGCGTGAGCGTGAACAACAACAACGGCATGAAGACCACCTCTGTGCAAGCCAGCCGCCCGACGATCTCTCCAGGCGACATAGGCTGGCAGTTGCAGACATCCGAAGGTTCCTACAAGCAACGTTATGGCGAAGTCGATTACAAAGGCACCAAAGGCCGCGCCAGCTATACCGTGGCGCAAAGCAATGACACCACCAGCCAGCGTGCAGGTGTTCGCGGTGCAGTGGCATGGATGGACAATTCCTTGTTCATGTCGAACTGGGTAGACGACAGCTTTGCCGTCGTCAATACGGAAGGTGCTAAGAATGTCGGCATCTATACCGAGAACCGCTATGCCGGCAAAACCGATAACAGCGGCCAGCTTCTGCTGACCGACTTGCGCGCTTATGACGTCAACAAGGTATCAGTCGACGTGCTGGATTTGCCCCTGACACTGCAAATGGATCAGAACGAGCAGTACGTCAAACCACGTGACCGCTCCGGCGTCGTCATCAACTTCAAGACCAAACGGACTTCTGACGTGAACCTGGTTCTCAAAATGTCCAACGGTGACTATGTCCCGGTCGGCTCCAGCGTCAAGATCCGCGAAAACGGCCAGCAAGCCCCCGTTGGCTACGAAGGCGCAGCCTATTTGTCCGAACTTGGCCCCATCAATACGCTCGATATCCTCATGCCGTCTGGAGAGACTTGCCAGGCGGTGTTGATCCCTGACCGCAATCTGGATGGCGGCATGAGCAGCAGCACATTGGAGTGTCACTGATATGAAGAACTTACGCTGCCTGCTTCGGGTTGCCATCCTGCTCTGCGCCAGTCTCTGCGGTATTGGAAATGCACAGGCGCAAGCCTGCACCACCTCGTCCCTGCCGGTTGCGTTTGGTCTTTATGACCCGAAGAGTGCGTTGCCCAGTGAAACCACGGGCACCGTCACCGTTGTCTGCCAAGCTACCGTCGCCTTGCTGGTCGCGTTTTCAGTCAAGCTCAACGGCGGCTCAAGCGGCAGTATCGGCGCCCGCAAGATGAATACCTCCGGCTCGCAGATGGGCTACCAGATCTACATGGACGCCGCGCGCACTATCGTTTGGGGCGACGGCACCAGCAGCAGCAGCTTTAACGTCGGTGGTTATCTGCTGGCCGTATTGGTACCTGTCACGACCACGTATACCGCCTACGGACGCATCACGGCGCTGCAGAACGTCTATGCGGGCGCATACACGGATACGTTGACGATTCTGGTGACGTACTAGAACCCAGTACTACACAAGCTCTTACAATGCCTTGAATAGGCATAGGCGTAGAAATAAAACAGATCACGGAAATTACGTTGTTTTTGTAACTCCTAAGGAATTTCCTGATGCGCTGGAACCCCGTGTAGGGATTCCCCTGATTTTGCATGAGGTATCAAAAATATAAAGTTCACCTGTACCCGGCGAGTTCGACATTCTTGTAATGGGACAAGAACCAGAACCACCGAATCCAGGAGAGATTGCCATGTTCACAATCAAAAAAAATCGCGTCATCTGTGCCACACTCGCTGCCGCCATGCTGATTTCCGGCGCACCGGTAATGGCTGCTACATCCAGCGGTTCGCTGGTCGTCACAGCCACCGTACTGGCATCCTGCACCGTGGTCGGTTCGACCATTGCCTTCGGTAACTACACCAGCTCGCAAGTTGACCAAACAGGCAACGTCGCTGTTTTGTGCACCAATGGCACTTCTTACACTATCGGCCTGGATGCAGGCGCCGGCACAGGCGCCACCACCAGTGTCCGCAAACTGACCGGCTCGCTCGGCGGCACCTTGAACTACGCGCTGTATCGCGATTCCGGCCGCACCAACAACTGGGGTTCGACCATCGGCACCGATACACAAGCAGGTACCGGCAACGGCCTGATCCAGAACCTGACCGTCTACGGCCGTATTGCAGCCAGCCAAACTCCCCTGGCCGGCGTCTATACGGACACAGTGACTGTCACCCTGACCTACTAATTTCCTTTCGATATCGACTGAGCCAGCTGTTGCTTTTACAGCGGCTGGATGGTGCCGGTCTTGCGGATTGAAAAGATCAAGGCAACTGCCAACTGAATCTGTTCTTCCCGCTCCTTGAGAAGCTGTTAAGTATTACCTCAGGTTCACCAGAAGTTCGCTTGTACCCGCCGCTGTATGGATGCTGCCAATAACACCAAAACGCAGGCTCGGGGTAAGGAGAGAACAATGTTCTTTGTACGAAAACATCGTATTTTTTGCGCCGCTGCGGCTATCGCCATCGCAACGGCGGGCATGCCCATGGCTGCGCATGCCAACAGCACCAGCGGCGTGAATTCATCGGCGGCAGTGCTCGCAACCTGCACGATTGTCGGTTCTGCCATTGCATTCGGCACCTATTCGTCAACGCAAGTCGACCAGACCGGCACCATCGCTGTGGTGTGCACCAATGGTATTTCTTATTCGATCGGACTGGACGCTGGAGCAGGCACCGGCGCTACGACCGCAGTGCGCAAACTGACAGGCTCTTCGGGAGGCACGCTGAATTACACCTTGTATCGGGATGCGGCACGAACCAGCAACTGGGGATCGACAATCGGTACCGACACACAATCCGGCAACGGCAATGGCATCGTACAAAATTTAACCGTCTACGGCCGGATCCCTAGTGGGCAAACACCACAAACCGGAAGCTATACGGATACCGTAACAATTACGCTTACGTATTGAGGTCTCCCAGGCTTACTGACGCTCCTGACTCCCTGACGCGCTCCGGCAGTATTTCTCTTTGCCGACATCCCCGCTCCGAAGCCAACCCGGCGGCATTCTTGCATCTGCTTTTGTCCGTCTAGGGAAATTCCTTAAGCAAATAACATCACATTCAGGAATCTCCTGATTTTGGCGAAGGCGTCAAAAATATAAAGTTCACCTGTGCCCACCGAATTGGAAATCCTCGTAATGGGACGAGGATACAAAAACGGTAATCCAGGAGAAATCGCCATGTTCACATCCAACAAAAACCGCGTTATCAGTGTCGCAACCGCCGCTATCCTGCTGGTTTCCAGCGCTCCGGTGTTTGCGTCTTCCACAGCAACAGGTTCGCTGATCAATACAGCCACGGTGCTGGCATCCTGCACCGTGGTCGGCTCGACCATCGCCTTCGGCAACTACACCAGCTCGCAAGTTGACCAAACCGGCAACGTTGCGGTTCTGTGCACCAACGGCACTTCTTACACAATCGGTCTGGATGCAGGCGCCGGTACCGGCGCCACCACCAGTGTCCGCAAGCTGAGCGGCTCGCTCGGCGGCACATTGAACTACGCGCTGTATCGTGATTCCGGCCACACCAACAACTGGGGATCAACCATCGGCACCGATACACAAGCCGGCACCGGCAACGGCCTGATCCAAAATCTGACCGTTTATGGCCGTATCGCCGGTAGCCAGACTCCCCTGGCCGGCGTCTATACGGACACAGTGACCGTTACGCTGACTTACTGAGTTTGAGTGATTGATGTGTGCGAATCGAAGATATCTGCCCGTACAACAAATTGTCGAAGTGACGAAATGAATCCGGCGCGAGTCAAGTAACTCTGACAAATAAAAAAGCCCGCTTAGTTTCCTAAGCAGGCTTTTGTATTTTGGCGGAGCGGACGGGGCTCGAACCCGCGACCCCCGGCGTGACAGGCCGGTATTCTAACCAACTGAACTACCACTCCTAAACTATTGCTGACCGTTTGAGTTTTGGTGGGTGCTGAGAGGCTCGAACTCCCGACCCGCGCCTTGTAAGGGCGCTGCTCTACCAACTGAGCTAAGCACCCGCACCTAAGCCCAAACAATCACTCGTCATCTGTCAACAACGAAAGACCGCTAGTTTAGCGCATCTTTCAAAGCTTTGCCAGGTTTAAATTTAGGTACCTTTGCTGCCTTGATTTTAATTGCTGCGCCGGTGCGTGGATTTCGCCCTGTACGCGCCGCCCGTTTACCGACGGAAAATGTGCCGAAACCTACCAGCGTAACGCTGTCGTTCTTTTTTAATGTGGTTTTTACTGCGCCAATGACGGCATCCAGCGCACGCGCCGAAGCTGCTTTGGAAATATCCGCAGACTTGGCAATGTGATCGATCAATTCGGTTTTGTTCACTTACGCCCCTTTAGACAAAGATTGGATTTCGCAACAGCGTCTTCCTCTGTGAATGAAGCAAGACGCTCATCACACGCAATGCAGAAAAATCTGCAGAGGGTATTAAACAAGCCGCAAACCCTTGTGTCAAGCGGTTTACAGCTGAATCAGCCTCGCCAAAAATCAGTCTTATCAAATTCGTAAAACATTTTATTTTTTGCCAACAGCATAAAAAAAGCGCTCCAAAGAGCGCTTTTTTATCTTGCCAGACAAATCCAGGGAATTGTCGGGCATGACTTCCATCAATGTTTCACGACGCTGGGATCTGTCGATTCTTCTTTCGGTGTCACCGCTGCGACAACCGCTTCTTCTTCAACCAAAGGGGTAGGCTGACGCTCCAAAGCAATTTCCAGCACCTTGTCAATCCAACGCACCGGCACGATTTCCAACTTGTTTTTTACGTTGTCGGGAATCTCGGTCAGATCCTTGACGTTTTGCTCAGGGATCAAAACCGTCTTGATGCCACCGCGATGCGCTGCCAGCAGTTTTTCCTTCAATCCACCGATTGGCAAAACTTCGCCGCGCAAAGTGATCTCGCCAGTCATTGCAACGTCTGCCCGCACTGGAATACCGGTAAAGACCGACACCATTGCAGTCGTCATCGCAATACCTGCCGAAGGACCGTCCTTCGGTGTCGCACCTTCCGGAACGTGAATATGGATATCACGTTTTTCGAACACATCGCTCTTGATGCCGAGCTTGTCCGCGCGGCTACGCACAACCGTGCGTGCTGCTTCGATCGATTCCTTCATCACATCGCCCAAGGTACCAGTGCGAATCACGCCGCCCTTGCCTGGCATTGTCACGGCTTCGATGGTCAGCAGATCGCCGCCCACTTCTGTCCATGCCAAACCAACGACCTGGCCGACCTGATTTTCTTTTTCGGCGATGCCGAAATCGAAACGACGCACGCCAAGGAATTTATCCAGATTGCGCGAGGTGACAGTGACCTTCTTTTCCTGTTTCTTCAACAGCAGCATCTTCACGACTTTGCGGCAGATCTTGGACACTTCGCGTTCCAGCGAACGTACGCCGGCTTCGCGGGTGTAGTAGCGAATGATGTCGCGGATCGCCGATTCAGCCACGCTGATTTCGCCTTCTTTCAGACCGTTGTTCTTGATCTGTTTCGGCAGCAAATAACGTTGTGCGATGCTGGTCTTTTCGTCTTCGGTATAACCCGACAGGCGAATCACTTCCATCCGATCCAGCAGCGCCGGCGGAATGTTGAAAGAGTTCGACGTCGCCACAAACATCACGTCCGACAAATCGAAGTCGACTTCGATATAGTGATCCGAGAATGTGTGGTTCTGTTCCGGATCCAGCACTTCCAGCAACGCGGACGATGGATCGCCGCGGAAGTCCATACCGAGCTTGTCGATCTCATCAAGCAGGAACAGCGGATTACGCACACCAACCTTGGCCAGGCTCTGCAGAATCTTGCCGGGCATGGAGCCGATGTAAGTACGACGGTGACCACGAATCTCAGCCTCGTCGCGCACACCTCCCAAGGCCATACGGACGAACTTGCGGTTCGTCGCACGGGCGATCGACTGGCCCAGCGAAGTCTTACCCACACCTGGAGGACCAACGAAGCACAGAATCGGCGCTTTCAGCTTGTCGACGCGTTGTTGCACAGCGAGGTATTCCAGAATGCGTTCTTTGACCTTGTCGAGGCCGTAATGGTCGCCTTCAAGGACTTTTTCAGCATTCGGCAGATCGTTATTGACCTTGGATTTTTTCTTCCAAGGCAAACCGACCAATGTGTCGATGTAGTTGCGCACGACCGTCGCTTCAGCGGACATTGGCGACATCAATTTGAGCTTCTTCAGTTCGGACTGAGCCTTTTCCAGCGCTTCCTTCGGCATCTTGGCGGAGAGAATCTTCTTCTCCAGCTCTTCCAGATCGGCGCCGTCTTCGCCTTCGCCCAATTCCTTCTGGATGGCCTTGACCTGTTCGTTCAAGTAGTACTCGCGCTGCGACTTTTCCATCTGGCGCTTGACGCGGCCACGGATGCGCTTTTCAACCTGCAGGATGTCCAGTTCGCCTTCGAGTTGGCCGAGCAGATGCTCATGACGCTTAGCGACGTTGAAGATTTCCAGAATGACTTGTTTTTGCTCGAGCTTGAGCGGCAAGTGGGCAGCGATGGTGTCAGCCAGGCGGCCGGCATCGTCGATACCTGCCAGCGAGCTCAGGATCTCTGGGGGAATTTTTTTGTTCAGTTTGACGTACTGATCGAACTGCTGAACGATGGTGCGGCGCATGGCCTCAACTTCAGCTTCGTCGCCCAGCTCAGATTCAACCGGTGTCAAATCGGCAACGAAATGGGTATCCAGTTCGCTGATGTGATGGATGCGCGCGCGTTGTGCGCCTTCAACCAGCACTTTGACAGTGCCGTCAGGCAATTTCAGCATTTGCAGGATATTGGCGACGCAGCCGATTTCATAGATATCGTCTGCCGATGGCTCATCCTTGGCGGCGGCTTTCTGGGCGGCAAGCATGATGCTCTTGCCCTGCTCCATTGCGGCTTCCAAAGCCTTGATCGACTTTGGACGACCGACGAATAAAGGGATCACCATATGCGGGAAGACAACAACATCCCGCAACGGCAACAGAGGCAATTGCGTTTGTTCTGTGAGAGTAGAAGTCGTCATGGCGAGCCTTATCAAAAGTTACTGTTAGTGATGTTGGCGCGAGCTGCTAAAACACAAGCCCAAACTGAATAAAAACACGACAACTTTTTGGCGTAATGCACTTGGCAAGGTAAAAACTGCGGTTAATAAAGTGTCAAAACAAGCTACAACAAGTGACAAAAATAACAACAATTTCACAAACAAAAAAAGCCACACACGAAGTCGCCCTCGGGTGGCTTTACGATGGAAGCCGAAGTGATGTTCGCGGTTTATTGTACCGCTTTTAGTTCAAACGGATTCCATCCGGTATTTTTTGCTCCCGGATGGTTTCCGCCTATGATCAGCCGCCCGAAACCTTGGGCTGTTCGTGATAGATCAACAAAGGCTTGGCGCCGTTGGTGATGGTGTTTTCATCGATGACTACCTTGGCGACGTTTTGCTGGCTTGGCAGCTCGTACATCACGTCCAGCAGTGCATGTTCAAGGATGGAGCGCAGACCGCGCGCACCGGTCTTGCGTGCCAGCGCCTTCTTTGCGATAGCTTGCAGAGCGGCAGGACGAATCTCCAGCTCGGCGCCTTCCATTTGCAGCAGCTTGGAATATTGCTTGATTAGCGCATTCTTCGGCTCCAGCAAGATCTGGATCAGTGCTTCTTCATTCAATTCGTTCAGCGCTGCGATCACAGGCAGACGGCCGACCAGTTCGGGAATCAGGCCGAACTTGACCAGATCGTCCGGCTCAGCGTGCAACAGCACTTCGCTGGCGGTCTTCTGAGTCTGACTCTTGACGCTGGCGCCGAAACCGATACCGCTCTTTTCCGAGCGCTCGGAAATAATTTTCGTCAAACCGTCAAATGCGCCACCGCAGATGAACATGATGTTGGTGGTGTCGATCTGCACGAAGTCCTGGTTAGGATGCTTGCGGCCGCCTTGTGGCGGCACCGACGCCATCGTACCTTCGATCAGCTTCAGCAAGGCCTGTTGCACGCCTTCGCCGGAGACGTCACGAGTGATCGACGGATTGTCCGACTTACGCGAGATCTTGTCGATTTCGTCGATATAGACGATACCTTTCTGGGCCTTTTCGACTTCGTAATTGCAGTTCTGCAGCAGCTTCTGAATGATGTTCTCGACGTCTTCACCGACATAGCCGGCTTCAGTCAGTGTGGTCGCGTCGGCGATCACGAACGGCACGTTCAGCATGCGCGCGAGTGTCTGAGCCAGCAAGGTCTTGCCGGAACCGGTTGGACCGACCAGCAGGATGTTGCTCTTGGCGAGTTCGACATCGTCCTTCTTGCCGAGATGCTTCAGACGCTTGTAGTGGTTGTACACGGCCACCGACAGAATGCGCTTGGCAGTCTGCTGACCGATCACGTACTGATCAAGCAATTCGGAAATTTCTTGCGGCGTCGGCAGATCCGATTTGGCACCGGCAACCGACTCAACGCTGGAAGCTTCGTCGCGAATGATGTCATTGCAAAGATCGATACATTCGTCGCAAATGAAAACCGACGGACCTGCGATCAGTTTTTTGACTTCATGCTGACTTTTGCCGCAAAACGAGCAATAAAGCAGCTTTTCGCCACTGGAAGATTTTTTCTCGGACATATAGGGCAAATGTGAATAGAGTTCGGCTTGATCATACCTGCGATTTCATGATTCGTCACGGAATCGCCATATTTGCGCGCCAGTAAAAACAGGTTCTAGCCTACTCCATATGGGATCGCAAACAAAAAAAGCAATACGATGGAAATCAGGCCTTAATCGAGGCATTGACAGGCGATATTGACCGTTTTTTACAGTATTTGCGTTGATGCAGTGCAAAAAGAAAATGCCCGAACCGAAGTTCGGGCATTTGCTGAAAACACAATAACCAAGCTACGTAAGAGGCCACGGAGACCGCCCGCTCAACACTGCTTGCCTGTTACTTGTTATGCGCGCTTTTCCAATACCTGATCGATCAGACCATACTCAGCAGCAGCTGCAGCCGACATGAAGTTGTCTCGATCGGTATCCTTGCCGATTTGATCGATCGTACGACCGGTCTTCTCAGCCAGGATGGCATTCAGGCGCTCACGCAGATACAGAATTTCGCGCGCCTGGATCTCGATGTCCGATGCCTGACCTTGCGCGCCGCCCAAAGGCTGGTGAATCATGATGCGCGAGTTCGGCAGCGAGAAACGCTTGCCCTTGGCGCCAGCAGCCAACAGGAAAGCACCCATCGAGGCAGCCAGACCAGTACACAGCGTGGAGACGTCCGGCTTGATGAATTGCATCGTATCGAAAATCGCCATACCGGCAGAAACCGAGCCGCCCGGGGAGTTGATGTACAGCGAAATATCCTTGTCTGGATTTTCGCTTTCCAGGAACAGCAATTGCGCCACCACCAGGTTGGCGGTCGCATCATTGACCGGACCAACCAGGAAAATGATGCGCTCTTTCAGCAAACGCGAATAAATATCATACGCACGCTCGCCGCGACCGCTCTGCTCGATCACCATTGGGACCATGCCGAGCATCTCTGTATCCAGTGCAGACTGCTTGATGAAACCTGTCATGTGCATTTCCTTATGCGTAGTAGTCTTCTCTGATGTTACCCGAGAAGGTCGAATTACGCTTGCGGCTGATTGCCCATCAACGCGTCGAACGCGACCGATTTCTCGGAGACTTTGGATTTACCCAACACGTAATTGACGACGTTTTCTTCCAAAACAAGAGCTTCGACTTCAGCCAGACGGCGACGATCGCTGAAGTAGTACTTCAGGACCTGTTGCGGGTCTTCGTAGCTTTGTGCGAAGTCTTCGACTTGCGCCTTGACTTGTTCTTCAGTGGCTTCCAGCTTGTTGGTCTTGACGACTTCAGCCAAGATCAGACCCAGACGGACGCGACGTTCTGCTTGTGCAGCAAACAGTTCGCGCGGCAGTTGCATGCCCTTAGGATCCATGCCGCGTTGCGCCATGTCCTGATGCGCCATTTCAACCAAACGCTCGATGTCTTGTTCAACCAATGCCTTCGGCACTTCCAGTTCGCTGACCTTGATCAGGGCGTCCATGACGCTGTCTTTGGTCTTTGCCTTGGTGCGAGCGCTGACTTCACGTTCCAGATTGCGCTTGATGTCTTCGCGCATCTTGGTCAGGTCGCCGTCTTCGATACCCAGCGACTTGGCAAATTCTGCATCGACTTCCGGCAGGTGCGCCCATTCCAGCTTCTTCAGGGTGATGGTGAATTCTGCAGTTTTGCCTGCCACGTCCTTGCCGTGGTAGTCAGCTGGGAATGCCAGCGGGAAAACCTTGGATTCGCCAACCTTCAAACCGATTGTCGCTGCTTCGAACTCAGGCAACATACGGCCTTCGCCCAGCACGAACGGGAATGCATCAGCCTTGCCGCCTTGGAATTCAACGCCGTCGATCTTGCCGACGAAGTCGACCGTCGCGCGATCGCCGTTTTGTGCAACTGGCTCACCGCCGTCGCCGTGCGCACCTTGCTCGCCCTTGACGTGGTAGTGCACGCGTTGCTTGCGGAGGATGTCCAGTGTCTTGTCGATTTCAGTATCGGAAACAGCCGATGTCGTCTTCTCGACTTCAGCCGAGGACAAATCGCCGATCGCGACTTCTGGGTAGACTTCGAATGTTGCGTCGAATGCCAACGAACCTTCAGCCACGCCTTCGCTGGTCTTTGGTTCGATCTTTGGATAACCGGCAACACGCAGGTTGTTTTCGACGGCGATGTCGTTGAATGCGCGACCGACTTTATCGTTCAGCACTTCGGTTTCGACTTGATAGCCGAACTGAGCGGCAACCATCTTCATTGGCACTTTGCCTGGGCGGAAGCCTGGCGCCTTGGCAGTGCGAGCGCGCACTTTCAGGCGTTTTTCAACTTCAGCCTGCACGTCGGCCAGTGGGAATGTCAGGGTGATACGGCGCTCAAGTTTGCTCAGAGTTTCGACTGCAGTTGCCATGTGAATCGTCCAAAAATTAATAAATTCCGTGGTGCGGCCCGGAAAGAACAAGCATGAAAACCATGCCTTTTGCCCTGCCCGGCCGCGCTAAAGTCCGCTATTTTATACGGAAAAGATGCCGTTGCGCCAAAACGCCCCGGTTCTGTTAATAAAAACGCCCGGCGCGGTCCGCAAACCTTGTACCGGCGCCGCCTGCGAGCCTTGTCCGTCAGCCCTGCTTGACGGACAAAACTGCCTCCACCGCGCGGCCGATTGCCAGCACACGTGCGTCGTCGCCATGCCGGCCGCAAATGCTGATGCCGACGGGCAATCCGTCTTCAGACGGGCAAGGCAAGTTCAACGCGCAGCCATCCAGGAAATTGATCACGCTTGGATTGCGTAATACTAGGCCGTTGGTTGCAAAGAAGGTTTCATCACTGTCTTGCAAAGCTTGCACCAACGGCGGCACCACAGGGACGGTCGGCATCAGCCATGCATCGAATACCGACAAGCGGCGCGCGGCCTGCGCAATGAGGCGCCGACGCGCCTCAAGAAGATCAAGATAATCAGCCGCAGTCTGTTGAGCGCCACGACGGATGCGCACCGCCACACGCTGATCGTACTGATCTGCAGAGCTTTCCAGCAGCTTGCGATGCCATGCCCACGACTCTGCTGCACTGAACCCACCGCCGGCATTAATCTGCGGCAACTCCTTCAATTCAGGAAATGAAAAGCGCTGAATCAACGCACCTGCGCTTTGCAAACGCGACAACGCCGCATCAAAAGCAGCGCGCACAGTAGCGTCCATGCCATCGGCGACAAAATCATCGGTTACACCGAATCGCAAGCCCGCCAAGGGCACCGCATCCGTTTCAAGATTTTCGCCGGACAAGATGGCATCGACGATGGCGCAACAATCCACGCTGCGCGACAAGGGTCCGGCAGAGTCCAACGTGGTCGACAACGGCACCGCCCCCAGCAGACTCACACGACGCGCAGTTGGCTTGAAACCGGTTAATCCGCAAAACGCAGAAGGAATACGGATCGAGCCGCCGGTATCCGTACCCAGAGCCGCTACAGCCATGTCCAGCGCTACCGTCACAGCGCCGCCGGAAGTCGAACCGCCACTGACGCGCTCCGCGTCCAAAGGATTGCGAGGCGTACCGTAATGCGGATTCAGGCCGAGACCGGAGAACGCAAACTCGCTCATGTTGGTGCGGCCGAGCAAAATGGCACCCGCATGCCGCAGGCGCGCCACAGCAGGCGCATCATTTTTCGCGGCCTGCGCGTTGGCGAGTGCTTTCGAACCGGCAGAAGTCACTTCACCTTGCACGTCAAACAAATCCTTGATCGAGACCGGCAAACCGGCCAACAACGAAGGCACGTTACCGGCAGCACGCGCGGCATCGCTGGCGCGCGCCGCAGCCAATGCCCGATCGGTGTCGACACTAATGTAAGCCACGCCGCCCTGCCCGCGATACGAGGCAATGCGATCCAAAGCCTGCTCCACCAGTTTGACGCTGGTCGTCTGCCCAGACTGCAGTTCTGCTGCGAGTGCTCTGATAGTTTTCATTGCTTTTTTCATTGCTTATTTCACCGGAATAGGAGTGGACGCAGCGACAGGAACCGCGGTAATCGCATTCATCGGACTACCGTCGATCAGCTTGTCGGAATACGTCAAATATACCAATGTGTTGCGCTTGACATCGACGAGCCGCACGATGTGCAAACGCTTGAACAGGATGGACATCCGCTCGGAGAAAACATCTTCCTGCTGAGGCACGGTGCCCTTGAACGTCACCGTCGCCGCAACCTGACGGCAGGCGATGGAAGCTTCCGCCTTGTCTTCGGCCAGACCGACTGTGCCCTTCACGCCGCCAGTGCGCGCGCGCGAGACGTAACAAGTGACCCCGATGACCTTTGGATCGTCGTAAGCCTCAACGGCGATGCGGTCATTTTTTCCCAGCCAGCGGAAAGCTGTGCTGACGTCGCCGAGTTCTTGCGCCGTCACGGGCAAGGTCGCGGACAGTGATACCAAAGACACGGTCATGAGCATGGCCAGTTTCAATACTTTACGCATAGGGTTCCTGCCTGAAGAAGAAGTCAACGAAGGTATGACATTAACAGATGCGACACGTCGGCCTCATCGAAGAATTGTCGAATTTGTGAGAATCAACCGGCCTCGTCCATCGGTGCAAAACGCGGCATACGCTTGCCGTCGACTTCGATGATTTCGTGGAATACCTCTTTCGGACGAATCCAGACCGTGCCATTGGCGGCACGATAAACAACCATCGGCGTCAGATCCGACTCCAGCGTCGCGTCGTAGAGATATTCGTAAATACCGCCCTTGTAATGTTGGTAGCGCATGCAAACCTCAACACAAAATGGAAAGACCGAAAATGAAAACGCCCGGAACAAGATGCGACCGAAGTCAGCACATTCTTGCCGGGCTAATATAACAACATCAATAACAAAGGGAATGTTGGTGCGAGGGAGGGGACTCGAACCCCTACACCATTGCTGGCGTCAGGACCTAAACCTGGTGCGTCTACCAATTTCGCCACCCTCGCTGAAAGGTGCATCACCGACCGGACTGCGTTGAGACTTTTCAGCGTATTTGCCGGAAAACCAAGCCCTGTCAATGAGGTAGCATTTTTATTGCAGCCCGCTATTCTACTGCAAGCTTGGCGAACTGTCTGCGTTTTTATAGAACCCTGATGCAATTTTTACGCACCTATCTCCCGTATCCTGCGACCGCTTTTATCGCCGCCAGCCCCCCATGCAAAGTCAGGACAAATGCAGCTAGCGTACGAATACTCCTCAGAAATCGGCCCAAACAAATTTTTCCATTACTATTCGGGACAGAAAAAGCAGGCTGCGACGCATGCTGCGCGCGGCACTGAAATACGTCACCACGCCTGCCCTCACCTATTTTCACTGGATATCCGTTTACATGGCTGTTGACCATTACGAAAATTTTCCCGTCGCTTCAATCCTTCTGCCGGCGCACCTGCGTCCCGCTGTCAAAGCCATTTATGCTTTTGCGCGCAGTGCCGACGATATTGCCGATGAAGGTGACGCCGAACCGGCGCAACGACTCGCCGCGCTGGCCGCGTATGAAAAGCAACTCGACAAGATCGAAGCCGGGACAGCACTTGCCGATCCGATGTTTCAGACATTGGCAGATGTTATTCATCAGTACCGACTTCCCTTGACTCCTTTTCGCGACTTGCTGTCGGCCTTCAAGCAAGATGTCGTGACCAAGCGTTATCAAGACTTCGATAGCTTGCTCGATTATTGCCGCCGGTCCGCCAACCCTGTTGGTTTGCTGATGCTGCACCTCTACCAAGCAGCAACGCCAGAGAACGTGCGCGACTCGGACGCCATCTGCTCATCATTGCAGTTGATTAATTTTTGGCAGGACGTTGCTATCGATTGGGAAAAAGAACGCATCTATCTTCCAAGGGAAGATCTGCAACGCTTTAGCGTCAGCGAACAAGATATCGCAGGAGCGACCAACAACCAGGCGTGGCGTGCGCTGATGCAGTTTGAAATCAATCGTGCGCGCGCCATGATGCTGGCTGCGGCGCCGTTGGCGCGTCGCTTGCCGGGACGAATAGGTTGGGAGTTAAAGATGGTTGTACAAGGCGGCTTGCGTATTCTGGAGCGCCTGGAACAAGCGGACGGTGATGTGTTCCGACACAGGCCGAAGTTGGGAAAGACAGACTGGTGCGCGATTCTGTGGCGTACCATTGTCATGTGACGACACTCATCAAAGCGACAGCCGGACGACAATAAGACGAAAAAAAGCCTCTTCATTGAAGAGGCTTTTTCGTCATCGACCTGATCTGATGCAGCGAGATTACAGACCTTGAATTACTGACCCTTGTTGAGATCGCTCTTGGGCTGAGGCTGCGCCAGCTGCGCATTACGCTCGGCAGTCGACTCCTTCTTTTCTGCCTTTAGCTCCTTCTTTGCGGCCTTCTTGTCAGCCTTCGCTTGCTGATTTACAGCCTTCTTCTGCGCCTTGTAGTCGGCCTTGGCGTCAGCGTCCGATTGACGCTTCTGCACAAACGGGTCGCTGGATACCCCGTTAGCCGTCGAAGCAGGCGCAACCATGCCGGGCGATGCAGGCACATCTGTCGTGCTTTGTTGTGCCATGGCGCCGCCGGTCATGGCGAGCAGTGCGGCTGTAATAACGAGTTGACGTGTCTTCATGTGTAAATCTCCTTCTACATTTTTCAATAAATCCATCGCCGGGAAGAAATGGCGCGATGTCTGTCAGACATCGCCGGACACCGCTTCCACAAAGGCTTTGCGACGGGCATGTATTAGTAGAGATCAGAAATTCACAATGGTTCTCGTGATTTGCAACTGAATGTTAGCGACCTTGCGTCAACGTCGATTTTCATCTCAGGCAATTCAGCGTTTTGGCGTCTTTCTTTTGCTTTGCTTATAAATCGTTTTAGCATCCAGCAATGCGCGCTCTTGCGTACGCATCGCTTCGAAATCATCGTGCTTGACGAAAAATTCCTCAGACTGCGCCTTCACCACCATCTTGATCGCATCGGCATCATTGACGTCATACAGCTCGGCAATCAGCGTGGTCACTTCATCCAGATATTCTTCGTAAGTCATTTGACACTCCCTCTTCTTGATTCTTGATTCTTAATCTACTCAATTGCTCGCACCGCGGCGGAACCGCGCAGTGTATGCGCCCCGCGCCTTGCAAGTCTATCGCCTCCAGCAAATATATTTACAAGAGAATGAGAAAGAATGGAAATGAGCGCTTGCTATTCAAATTGATCCTCTGTAGACTTCGGCTCCTCAGACGCGGGGTGGAGCAGTCTGGCAGCTCGTCGGGCTCATAACCCGAAGGTCGTAGGTTCAAATCCTGCCCCCGCAACCAAATACGATAAGGGCTTGCACATTGTGCAGGCCCTTTTGTTTTAGCTTCTGTTCGTTCTTATGGCGGATTCATCGCCTGCCGCCTCCGATATGACTGAAGGCCGCTCCTGATGCCGCTCTGTTAGACTTCCCTCACTTCCGTTAGCGCTCAGGTCCAATCATGGTGAACACGACACCCTCGCCCTCCTTTCCTTTTTCAAATCTGGCGCTTATGCCGGCCATGCTCGCCAACCTGGACGCGCTCGGCTATCGCGAGATGACGACGATCCAGGCTGAAAGTCTGCCTGCGGCGCTGGAAGGACGCGATCTGATTGCGCAAGCCAAGACCGGTAGCGGCAAGACTGCGGCATTCGGCATCGCCATGCTGCATCGGCTCAATCCATCGTATTTTGCGATTCAGGGCCTGGTCATTTGCCCGACGCGTGAACTGGCGGATCAAGTATCGAATGAATTGCGCCGCCTCGCGCGCTTTACCGAAAACATCAAGATCCTGACCTTGTGCGGTGGCACTGCCATGCGCCCACAAATTGCATCGCTGGAACATGGCTGCCATATCGTCGTCGGTACGCCCGGTCGTATCCGTGATCACATCGGCCGCGACACCATCAACCTCAAAGCCGTTCAGACGCTGGTGCTGGACGAAGCCGACCGCATGGTAGACATGGGATTCTACGAAGACATCGAAGGCATCGTCAGCGCCTGTCCTTCGCGTCGCCAGACTTTGCTGTTTTCAGCAACCTATCCTGACGACATCCGCAAGGCCAGTGCACGGTTCCTGCACGACCCGGTGGAGATCAAGGTTGAAGCCCAGCACGATGGCGAAAAAATCGAACAGCGCTTTTTTGAAGTCTCGGCCGAGCAGCGCAATTTTGCGGTTGCACGCCTGCTGCAACACTATCAGCCGATATCGACCCTGGCCTTCTGCAATACCAAAATCCATTGCCGCGAGTTGGCTGAAGAATTACGCGCACAAGGATTCAGCGCATTAGCCCTGTACGGCGATCTGGAGCAGCGCGAACGCGATGAAATCCTGGTGCAGTTCGCCAACCAAAGCTGCTCAGTGCTGGTTGCGACCGATGTGGCAGCACGCGGACTCGACATTGCCAACCTGAGCGCAGTGATCAACGTCGACGTCACCCGCGACACGGAAGTCCACATCCACCGTATCGGCCGCACCGGCCGCGGACAGGACAAAGGTCTGGCACTGAATCTGTGTATCCCGACCGAAAAACGCTGGGTAAAGCTGATTGAGGAATATCAGAAAGCGCCGGTGCAATGGTTCGACCTCAATGCGCTGGATACCAATGAAGACAAGGTATTGCGGGCACCGATGCGCACCCTGTGCATTCAAGGCGGCAAGAAGGACAAGCTGCGTCCGGGCGATTTGCTCGGCGCGCTGACAGGTGATGTCGGCCTGACCAAGGAACAGGTCGGCAAGATCAACGTGTTCGAGTTTTCAACCTATGTGGCGCTGGACTACCGCATTGCTGAAAAAGCCTACGCGCGCCTGAGCGAAGGCAACATCAAGGGCCGCAACTTCAAAATGCGCCTGATGCGCACTGCCTGAGGTTCAATCGACGGTAAATAAAAAAGCAGCCTTGATGATGATGGCTGCTTTTTTATTACCGCAGGCGCTCACCCGACTCAGGGAATCAAATCAGCAAAGCCTGGGTCAGTGAACGGATTTCGTCGGCAGAATCTTCCAGCATGTCCCGCAAGGAATCATCACCGATGAATTCGTCGACGATGGTGTCCGGGCCACGGCCAGCTTCCAGCAGACTCTTCTGGAACGGCGAAGGCACCGGCGACAACTCTTTCGCCAGCAACAGCACGTCTCCCAGCGTTTCCGGCGGCAACACCCGGATGCCATGCCACAAGGACTCCACGGCGGCAACCACAGCTTCGGGAATGCCGAGCTTTTTCAGCACGGCGCGACCGATCATTTTTTCACCGTATTCTGCCCAGTCTTCGGAATTGCCATCGAGCAGGCCGGGGAACTCATCCGTGCGCGACAACAGGTAAAACCCGCCGACTTCGTGGACGATACCGGCAAACATGGCAGTTTCCGGATCCAGCCGCGTCATCTTCAACGCAATCACCTGGGCGATCGCAGCGACGTTGGCCGTGTGCTCCCACAGTTGCGCCGCCTTGACGCGCATTTCCGGGTCGGAGATGTTGCGGCCCAGCTGGCGCACGATAACGGCTGTCGTAATCGCGTTCAGGGTTTTGAAACCGAGACGCATGACCGCCGTACGGACGTTGTTGATTTCACCACCGGAGCGGTTGTATGCGGCCGAATTGGCGATCGCCACGGTACGTGCCGACAGCAGCGGTTCTGCCATCACAAGCTTGGCAGCCGCTTCCAGGTGACAATTCGGATCGTTAAGCGCTTGCTGCAGTTTGATCGATGCATTGACGTTGGTAGGAAATACCAGTTCGCCGCGACCGGCCTGCGCTGCAATGCTTCTGAAAGCTTCCAGTCTGTTCATGAAGAATTAGTCTCCTCGCTTTGATATGAGCTGCTTACCCCTGCCGCATCCGGGAATGGCTTCCATCAGAAGCGCATGCGCCGATCCAGCTTCTTTTCTTATATTCTCTTATCCTGCCGTGCTGTCGCCATCCCTGCTGCCTTGACCCACGTTTTTTTGCATTTTTACCAACAGGATCCGACTGCCCGCCAGCGATCAAGCCATTGCCGCCAATCATGTCTCGTTGCCCTCAGCTTAATGTACAAAGTCTACTGCTGCAACAATATATATCGAGACTTTTCCCCTCTATTTTCGAGGCTTTGCGAGAATGCCGCGTACAAAGCAGATTGCCCTTCGCCCCCTAGTCGGCTAGCATAGCGGCTTCGCGCATTGCGCCCGCTTTCATTGCTATCCCACTTCATGTCTCCTGACGAATATTGCCAGCAAAAAGCTGCCCAGAGCGGCTCCAGCTTTTACTACAGCTTTTTGTTCCTGCCACCTGAGCGCCGACGTGCCATTACTGCACTGTACGCCTTCTGCCGCGAAGTGGACGATACCGTTGATGAAATAGAAGACACCGGTGTGGCGCGCACCAAACTGATGTGGTGGCGCAAGGAAATTGCTGCAATGCTCAATGGAAATCCCAGCCATCCGGTCACCCTTGCCCTGCAGCCGCATGTAGCGCCTTACGGCCTTAAAGGCGAGCACCTGCAGGCGATCATCGATGGCATGGAGATGGATCTGGATCAGACCCGTTACCTCGACTTCCCCGGCCTGCAACGCTATTGCTGGCATGTCGCCAGCGTGGTGGGCATTTTGTCGGCGAGCATCTTCGGCGTCACGCAAGGCGGTACGCTGCTATTCGCGGAAAAACTCGGACTTGCGTTTCAACTGACCAACATCATCCGCGACGTCGGCGAAGACGGGCGCAAGGGTCGTATCTACTTGCCGGTCAACGAATTGCAGCAATTCAACGTCACCGCCGCCGACATTCTCAATGCCCGCCACAGCGAAAACTTCGAGAAGCTGATGCGCTTCCAGGTGGAACGCGCCCAGCGCGTTTACGACGAAGCCTTTGCCCTGTTGCCGAAAGAAGACCGCCGCGCCCAGCGCCCGGGTTTGATGATGGCGGCGATTTATCGCACCTTGCTCAACGAGATTGAGCACGATGGTTTCCACGTCTTGAATCAACGCATCTCGCTCACGCCGATACGCAAACTGTGGCTGGCGTGGAAGACTTATATACGCGGCTGAAGCAAGCCACAGAAACACAATATAGAAACAGACTTGTAACAGCTGCCGGTGCAGCTGAACTTTAGCCCGCTCAGAACGTCAATTCGCTTTCCGGATTTGACCGACGAGAAAATGAAACGAATTTACGCAGTATCGCTGTTTGCCGGCCTTGCCTTCATTGCCAGTATGGTTCTCAATCCCGCATTCAACAACACGTTGAATCGCTGGGGTAAAAAAGAGTTTTATGTCTACGTAGTGGATCCTGGCAAACGTATTTTGCCGGACACCATCGTGCGGCATATTTATGAATACCGCCTGCCGGCCATGGATGAAGGCGGCAGCCAGAAAACGCTGACCTTCACTTCGGACAAGCAATTGTCGCTCGACACGTATCTGCGGCTCTACGTGTCCTCAGCCGACAAAGTGACCGCCTGGGAAGAAGTACCGCAGCAGGAATTACCGGACCGGATCAAGAATGGGAACATCCCCTGACAATAAAAGTACCGATCACATCGCCGTCATCGGCGGCGGCTGGGCCGGCTGCGCTGCGGCAGTCAAACTGGCTCAGGCCGGACGACGCGTCAGCCTGTTCGAATCCAGCCGCGTCCTCGGTGGCCGCGCCCGGCGTGTAGAAATCGACGGCCGCACGCTGGACAACGGCCAACACATCCTCCTCGGCGCCTACCGCGCCACGCTGCAACTGATGAAAACTGTCGGCATCGATGCCGGAAAAGCCTTGCTGCGCCTGCCGCTGCAGATGCGTTATCCGGCACACACCGACGGCATGGATTTCATCGCGCCACGCTTGCCAGCCCCTTTGCATGTGCTGGTCGCGCTGGTCAAAGCCAAAGGGCTGACACGCGAAGACAAAATGGCGCTGGCGCGTTTTTCCACCACTGCGCGCTGGATGGGCTGGCAGCTGTACGACGATTGCAGCGTCGCAGAATTGCTGGAGCGCTACGAACAAACCGAGCGCCTGACGCGCCTTATGTGGACGCCGCTCTGTATTGCGGCACTCAACACGCCACCGCAGCGCGCCTCTGCCCAGGTCTTCCTGAACGTACTGCGCGACAGTCTGGGTGCGCGTCGCGCTGCGTCCGACATGCTGATTCCGCGTACCGACCTGACGGCGTTGTTTCCGCAACAAGCAGCCACGTTTATCGAGCAATGCGGCGGCGATATCGTATGCGGGCGTGCGGTGGAATCGATCTCTCCGCACGCCCTCTCTCAAACCGGATCCCCGTCGGTGCGCTGGCAAATCCGTTTCAAGCAAATCGACGATCCGGCCTCCTTCGACGGCGTCGTCATCGCTACCGGCCCGGAAGTCGCCGCCGATTTGCTGGAGGGAATCTGCGATACCGCTTCGCTACGTGCGCTGGATTACGAACCGATCACAACGTGCTATTTGCAATACCCGCCGCAAGTACGTCTCGATCAGGCGTTCTACGCTTTGGTGGATGACCCGCAACAAGCGGCGTGGGGGCAATTCGTCTTTGATCGCGGCCAGCTCAGTGTTGATGACGCCGACAGTGCGGGCCTGCTCGCCGTCGTGGTCAGCGCCGCCGGCGACGCCATCGCACAGGGACATGCGGCACTCACCGAAGGTATTACCAATCAACTGGCACAACAGTTGCAAAATCCGCTACTGAAAACGCCGCTCTGGAGCAAGGTCATCTCAGAAAAACGCGCAACGTTTTCCTGCACACCCGGCTTGTTACGCCCCGACAATAGCGCCATGCCGCCTGGCTTGGCGCTGGCCGGCGACTATGTCGCAGGCGACTATCCCGCGACGCTGGAGGCTGCCGTGCAAAGCGGCATCAAGGCCGCCGAGCTGCTTTTGTAAGCAGACGGCCCGTCTTGGCCATTTAAATGGCCATTTTGGCGACAATGTCGTCCACGGTCGTGCAGACATTTAATTCAGCGAAACTTTTCATCTTTGCCGCCAAAGGGATTCACCCCATGAGCGGCCTGTTTGTTCTACGATACGGTCAAAATTCAGCAAACACGTATCCCTATTTACGGATTCTATTTTTCGGAGAATAAACATGCCCGTCATCACCTGTGTCGAAGATTTGCGCGTTCTGGCAAAAAAACGGGTACCTAAAGCGTTTTACGACTACGCCGACAGCGGCTCCTATACTGAGAGCACCTATCGCGCCAATACCGACGACCTGGCTGCGCTGAAGCTGCGCCAGCGCGTTGCCATCAACGTCGACGAACGCTCCACCCGCACCACCATGATCGGCCATGACGTCACCATGCCGGTGGCGATTGCTCCGACCGGACTGACAGGCATGCAGTGGGCAAACGGCGAAATGCTGGGCGCGATCGCGGCAGAAAAATTCGGCATCCCTTTCACACTGTCGACCATGAGCATATGCTCGATTGAAGACGTCGCCAGCGTCACCACCAAGCCGTTCTGGTTCCAGTTGTATGTGATGCGCGACCGCGGCTTCGTAAAGTCGATGATTGATCGCGCCAAGGCAGCAAAGTGCTCTGCGCTCGTGCTGACGCTGGATTTGCAGATCCTCGGGCAACGCCACAAGGATCTGAAAAACGGCATGTCGGTGCCACCGAAGCTGACGCTGGACACGCTCATGGATCTGGCGAGCAAACCGGGCTGGGCCTTGCGTGCGCTGACCGGCCGCAAGACCTTCGGCAATCTGGCGGGCCACATCACCGGTGGCGGCAGCGGCATCCAGACACTCAGCCAATGGACGGCAAGCCAGTTCGATCCGACGCTGAACTGGGACGACGTCGCGTGGATTAAAGAACAATGGGGCGGCAAGCTGATCCTCAAGGGTATCCTCGACGTCGAAGACGCCAAGCTGGCGGCACAAACCGGTGCCGATGCGTTGGTCGTCAGCAACCACGGCGGCCGCCAGCTGGATGGTGCGATGTCGTCAATCGAAGCGCTGCCGGCAATTGCCGAAGCAGTCGGCGACCAGATTGAAGTTTGGTTCGACGGCGGCATCCGCACTGGTCAGGACATCCTGAAGGCAACCGCACTGGGTGCCAAAGGCACAATGATCGGCCGCGCCTTCCTGTATAGCCTCGGCGCCATGGGTGGCGAAGGCGTAACCAAGATGCTGCAGATCCTGCAAAAAGAACTGGATGTCAGCATGGCGCTGACCGGCACCAAGGACATCAAGGATGTCGGCCCGCAGATTCTGATTCCGCGTCGCTGATCAGTACCTGCAACAAAGAAAAATCCCGGTTCACGTCTGACGTGGCCGGGATTTTTTTATAACTACAGGAGGTATAGGGATGCAGATACGAGCTACTGTCCGGGACGCTGCTGCGACCACGGCGTGTGCTGACCGGTCAGTTCTTCAACCACGTCCTTTTGATCGAAATGACGCGCCAGATCAAGAGCAGTCATGCCATCTACGTTTTTCAGCGTGATATCTGCGCCCTCTTCCTTGAGCAACCTGACGGCGGCAGTCCGGCCGCGCACAGCGGCCAGCATGATCGGCGTCATCTTGTCGTCGGGGGATTCCGCATCGATATAAGCGGACGCGTCCAGCAGTTGCTTGATGATGTTCGGATTGCCGTTGATGGCCGCATAGTGCAAGGCAGCCCAGCCGGGGCGATTGACTTCCACTTCCTTGTCGAGCAACAGTTTCACCACGCGCTGATTGCCGTAAAACGCGGCAACCATCAAGGCCGTATCACCATTCTTCGCTTTCACTTCAAGATCGACGCCCGGCGTGTTGAATAACACGTCGAAAGCTTTCATCGAATCTTCGCGGATGGACAGGGTCAGCGCTGAATAGCCGCGCTGCGGCTCAACCACATTGGGGCCAAGACCGCGCTTGATCAGCTCCTGCAGCTCGCGCGGCGCATCCATTTTGACCGCAGTGATGTAATCCTCGTAAGAGCCGGCCTGCGCAAAAGGCGACGCCAATGTGACTACTGCCAGCGAAGCAACCCCGACAAAACGTTTAACAAACTGCTCGATCTGATTCAGCATGCCGCAACCCTTATTTGGCTATCTTGAACAAGGTGAAGAAATTTTCCGTGGTGTGACGCGCCACTTCTTCCAGCGAAATACCGCGCAAGTCGGCGATGAATTCTGCGACGTGACGCACAAGCCCGGGCTCGTTGGTTTTACCGCGGTGCGGTACCGGCGCCAGATAAGGCGAATCGGTTTCGATCAGCATGCGCTCCAGCGGTATCGTACGTGCGACCTCTTGCAACGCCTTGGCGCTTTTGAACGTGACGATGCCGGAGAAGGAAATATAAAACCCAAGCTCAATGGCTGCATCAGCGACTTCCTGCGACTCCGTGAAGCAATGCATGACGCCGGCAACGCCACCGGCTTCAGGACTTGCCCCCTCTTCGCGCAGGATACGGATTGTGTCTTCCGAGGCTGAGCGGGTGTGGATGATCAGCGGCTTGCCGGTGATGCGCGAAGCACGGATATGCGTGCGGAAACGTTCGCGCTGCCATTCGAGATCACCTTGCAGGCGGAAATAGTCGAGCCCGGTTTCACCGATGGCGACAATGCGCGGATTGTCGGCCAGCTCGACCAGTTGCTCGACAGTCGGCTCCGGCGTGTCTTCATAGTCGGGATGCACCCCGACCGAAGCGTAGATATGTGGATGCTGCTCCGCCAGCGCGAGCACTTGCGGAAATTCAGGCAGGTTCACCGATACGCACAACGCATGGCTGACGCGGTTCTCAGCCATCTTGCCGAGGATATCGGGAAGACGCGCTACGAGTTCGGGAAAATTGATATGGCAATGGGAATCGATATACATGATGGCCGCTATTTTACGCCATCGCCCCGCCGCCGGCCTGCGGTGATCATTGGTACGCCGACGCAGCCCTTCAGCGACGCAACCGGCGTACCCCTATCACTACGCCGGTGCCGCTCAACGCCAGTCCGCCCAGGCTCAGTAAAATCAACGCGGCATCCCACCAGGGGCGGCTCGACAGCAATACCGGCAAATCCCAACTGTGCAAAAAGGCGAACAACCAGCGTTTGACACGTTGCCGCTGATCCAGCTTGCCAAGCACGACGCCGGTAGCCGGATCTATATGCACCCAGGTTTGCGCCGCATCAGCATACCGGATGCGCAATACCGGCAAGGAATGCGACATGCCGCCCATCATGGTGTGTGCCTCACGGCTGTAGTAGTAGGCATCCTCTTGTTGCAACAATTGCACGTCCGCAATCGGTGCGTCGATCAGCCTGGCGGCGGCACTCAATATATCTGCTGGCGGCGCCACATCGCTAACCCTCTGCGCCTTAGCATCGATCATGCGCGTTGCCCCCGCGCCGTCGACGGCGATCAGATACGGCTTGCCGTCAAGCAGATGCCAGCGCAACTCTTTGACATGCAAATCGGACGGCAACAAACGCAAGGCATCGCGACCGCCAAGCGGCCAGGTCACCGGCGTCAACTTTGCACCTGCGTAAGCCTGCTGATTCATTGCCGGCGCGGCGCCGCTGAAAATATTCCAGGGATTCATCGACATCAAGCCACTGAACACCCAGGTCAACGTCACACCGGCAAATCCCAAACCGACCAGATGATGCCAACGCATGACAGGTTCACGATAAGGCGTCTTCGCTCCAGATCGAAACCGGCCGCGGAATCGCCAGCGCCAGATGCCGATCACGCTGCCGCTGATGGCGACCAACACGCCGGCCAGCGACAGGTAGACCACGATGCCATTCCACGCGCCTTCCAAGGGACCGCCGCGAAAAGCGTATAGCCAGTGCAACCAGGCGCCGGCGTAATTCCAGAAACGCTCGGTCTGCGTTGCCTTGCGCACGACTTCGCCTGTCGCGCCGGATATATAAAGCAGCGTCCGCTCGGGATCATTCATCTGCACACGATGCAAGGGCCGATGCATATCAAGGCCACGTGTGTGTGTCCAGGTATCCTCATCAATCAAATCGACATAACGCGGCGTTGCCTGCGGCATGAATACCTGTGCCGCCGATATGGCGTCGTTGCTCGAAACACCTTTTATCAGCGCTCCGCTGATCGCATCGACGGCAAAGATTTTTTTACCGCTGCGAAATTGATACTGTGCTTGTTCGCCCGCACTGGTCAGCACAATGGACGACGGCTGGATACCTTGAGGCAGCGCACGAGCAGCCTCATCCACGGCGATGCAGCAGCGGCGACTATCGAGATCCGGCAAGCGTGCCAATCGCTCTGCCGATGTCAGCTTGGGATAGCCGACATACATCATCACCACGCCGCTGACGAACCACAACAGCATGACCAGACAGACGACAATCCCGAGCCATCGATGGATGAGAAAAATTCCACGTTTCATGGCCGTGCTGCTTAGAAATTCGCCAGCACGGCGATTTCAAACGTACGCGGTGCGCCAAGGTAGAACATCGGCGCCGAGGTGACGTTGTCGGCATACACTTTGTCCGTCAGATTTTTGACGCGCGCAGTGACAGTCGCGACGCTTTGGATCTTGTAACTCAGGCTGGCGCCAAAGATGGCGTAGCCCGGCGCACTCAGCGTATTTGCCGTATTGCCATAGACCGACGATACTGCGCGCGCATCGAGGCCTGCGTTCCAGCCTGGCATGAAGGCGTAGTCCAGCCACAGGTTGGCGACGCGCATCGGTGTATTGGTGGGTCGCTTGCCGGCGCGCGACACGGCTACGCCGCCGACGTTTTCGGTAAAGTCATCGTACTGCGCCTTGACCAGCGAAAAATTGCCCTGCAGGCGCACATTCTTTACCGGCCGCACACCGAACGCAAACTCCAGCCCGCGCGAAGACTGTTGGCCTGCCGGCACCGTATTGTTGGGGTTGGTGGAATCGGTGACCGCCAGATTCTTGCGCTTGATTGCGTAGGCGGAAATAGTCGCGTTGCCGCGGCCGTCCCAAAAATCGAACTTGCTGCCGGCTTCGACCTGATCGCCGGTAGTCAGATTGAAATCTCGTACCTGGCTGAAACTCGCCGTCGTCAACACACCTGCCGGTGGATCTGCCGCCGTACTGTACTGGACGAATACATTGGCGCTCGGCGTGATGTCCCACACCAGCCCTGCCCGGCCGGTGGTCGGGCGATAGGTATTGCTGAAATAGGCAGGATCAGTCGCGCTGGCCGTGCGCAGGTTTTCGACTTCCAGCTTGATCTGATCGTGGCGCAACCCCGTGACCAAGGACAGCGAAGGCAACAGCCTGGTGCGGTTCTCAAGAAAGGCTGCCAGCGTGGTGACGCGATTGCTGCGATCCGGAACAAAATCCGGCGTCATGCCTGGAATGGAAAAGAAGCTCTCCGTGCTGAAATTGTAGGGATCAACCGAGCTGATCGGTCCGGCCACAGTGCGCGGAAACCGTTTCATCCGATTGATGCTGTAGTCGACGCCGCCGGCCCAATCAGACTGCATCGCGCCCAGCTTGCCATGGTGCTGCCACTCCAGACGATTACCGGTCAGCTCCTGATCGTGCCGCTGCAGAAATGCTGAATTGCGCACGACCTGCGTATTGGTGGCGTTGTATCGATACACCTCAACATTGCGATAGTCGCGCAAGGCATTGTAGTGATAGAAGGTATTCTTGATCGACGTGTCGGCAGACAGCCGATAGTCAACGATGGAGCGAAACCATTCCACGGTTTGTTCATAAACGCCATCGTTGGCATTGTAATTTTTAAAGCGCGTGGCCGGATCGATACGCCCGACGCCGGTAGTCGGATTGAGCAACGGCGTGCCCCAGTATGGGCGATCAACATGCTCCTGCTGGTATTCATAGGCGAGCGTATGCGACAGCTGCGGCGTGATGTCAGTCAACAGCGAAAAAGCACCGGTCAGAGAGCGGCGTTTCTCACCATCGACATAACCGTCGCTGCCGCTGCGGCTGAGGTCGATGCGCAGGTAGTTGGTCACACCAGCACCATCATCGGCTGAATTCTCGCCACCGATCTTGCGATTAATCCCTGCTGCGACGACTGATGAATTGTTCGAACCATAGCTGCCGTAAAGCTGTGCCGTGTTGCCGTCGCGATTGGCGAGCTTGGTGATGTAGTTGATCGCACCACCAACCGATCCGGCGCCATTGACGAAACCGGATGCGCCACCGACTGCTTCGACGCGATCGTAAATCCAGCTATCGATCGGCCGAGCCGAGATGGAGTCGTACTGGACGGTGATACCGTTAAAAAGCTGCGTGATTTGCGACGCAGAAAAACCGCGATAAGAGACGAAACCCGCCTGGCCTGGCGGCGCGGACGCCGTGACGCCGGGAATACCTCGCAAGATCTGTTGCGTGTCGCTGGCGCCGCGCGCTTCGATGGCGCTGCGATCGATGATGCTGATGCTGCCGGGCGTTTCACGTACGCTCAGTCCTAGCCGGCTGGCGGTCGATGCACTTTGATCCAGCGGCAGTTTTTCATTCGGTTCGTCTCGCGTCTCGCGTACTTCAATGGTCTCCAGAACATCACCGGCTGCCACGGCGGTGCTACCGGCTGTTCCCGACAAACTCAAGATGGCGATGACGACCGCGCGCCGTGGCGGCAAGACTTTACCGAATAGCTTTTTCACCTGACTTCCCCCTAGAAACAAAGGGGGCATCCTAGTGCGTAGTGCGGTGATTGGGAATGCGACCGATTGTCGCAGTAGTGTCTGCGACGAACTTCGAGGGACTTATTTTGCGACCGGACGTTTGGCCAGCTTGCGCTGCAAAGTGCGGCGATGCATGTTGAGCGCACGCGCTGTCGAGGAGATGTTGCCCTGATGTTCGGCCAGCACACGCTGGATGTGCTCCCATTCGAGACGTTCCACCGACAACGGTACGGCGACGTCGACGCTATCTGCCCCTTCGCTGTCGGTATTGTTGGCGCTATGTTCAAGCGCTGAAAGAATGGAGTCCAGATTGGCTGGTTTGGCGAGGTAATTGTCAGCACCGGCCTTGATCGCCTGCACGGTCGTAGCAATGCTTGCGTAGCCGGTCAGCACCAAGAGGCGAGCGTGAGGCAATTGCTGCCGCAATGGCGCAATCCATTGCAAGCCCGAGTCCTGTTGCAATTGCAAATCGATCGTGGCGTAGGCGAAATCGGTATCGGCGGCGGCCTTCATCGCCTCTTCCCCGCTATGGGCGACGGTCGCAGAAAATCCTCTGCGCGATAGCGAACGCGCCAACGTGGAGGCGAAGACGTCGTTATCATCAAGGATCAGAAAAGCTGCGCTCATTGTAATTTTTCTTTCTTCTGTGGAGCAGTTCTATTGTCTTACAAGGGGACCGTCAAGGTCGCGCAGACGCCGCGTCTCCCGTCCGAAGCCAAGGTCAGTTTTGCATCGAATTGCCGCGCCGTGGCAAAAGCCAGCATCAGACCGATGCCCTTGCCGCCGGTATTGCTGCGTACCGGTTCGTAGCCAAGACGTTTGAGCAGATTGGGCGCAATGCCCGACCCATCGTCGACGACGCGAATCATAGCCTCATTGCGCTGCATGCTCAATGCCATGTCGATCTTGCCGCCTTCGTTGACCGCCTGCGCGGCGTTGTCCAACAACGTCGACAGAATCTGTCCGATCAATTGCTGGTTGCTGACCGGCACCGCTTCGGCAGGCAGCGAGAGGCGAATCGATATAGCAGGATGACGCAAACGCCAGGTATCAACAAAATGCCGCAACCAATCCGTCAAGCGCACCGGCGTTGCACTATCTGCGTGCCCCCCCTGCACCTGTAAATCCATACCCATGCGGTCGAGCGCGATCTTGCAAGCGGCGATCTGCTCTTCCACGATCGCCAGATCGTCGCGATACATCGTGAGCGCGCCGTTGCGTCCGGCTTCGATACGCAACTCGCCGGCAATCACGGCAACTGTCGCCAAAGGTGTACTCATTTCGTGGGCCGCACTGGCAGCTTGCGTGCCAAGGGCGACGATACGCTCGTCTTGCAATTGCTGTTCACGTGCCTGCGCGAGCTGTGCATCACGGGCGCGCACGGTCGCCGACATGCGCGTCACAAACCACGTAATCAATGCCGCCGAGACCAGAAAATTGACCCACATGCCGGCCAGGTGATAGGCCATGGCCTGATCATGGTCGTGAATATGCAGCGGCTGATACAGATAAGTCAGTCCCGAATAACAAGCAAAGGAATAGAGCGCCAGCACGAACGCGTAGCGTGGTGCGAGGATTGCCGCACCGACTGCCAGCGCCGGTAGGTAAAAAGACACGAAGGGATTGGTCGCACCGCCGGTGAAATACAGCAACGCCGACAAGCCGCTGATATCGACAAAAAGCTGAAAGAACAGCTCCGGCTCGCGCACCGGATACACCAGACGCATGCGCCACCACGTCAGGCCATTGAACGCCAGCATCAGCATCAGGACCGCACACAAGGGGGTCAGCGGCAAGCTGAGCTCCATGCCCAGATAGGCGCCGGCAACCAGCAAAGCTTGCGCCAACGTCGCAATGCAACGCATCCAGAACAGGCGTAGCAGCAACTGATGTTGGGGCAAAGGGCGAGAGAGGGAAAGTATCGGCATGAGGGAATTATATGTCGTCACGATCATGACGCAGTTGGGTGCCAGACGGCGGTCGACTGGGGGCGACCGACTCGAATCAAAAATGGCGGCAAGAAAATTACCCCTTGGAAATATTTTGAGCAAACAAGCAACATCTGAGCAAAAATTTACATAAATTATGAGCTTTTAAGTAAATCGTAAACGCAAATAATAACGATTCCTAATTATAATCAAGACCACCCTGCTCTCCAGCGCCCGCTATCGCTACCGTATCAACCTTGATTTGTTCAGGTGCGATCTGCTCTGGAACGCCAAAATTTTCGATTATTTCCCTGCTATCAAAGGATCCCATGCACTACCGCCTTACCCCTATCGCCGCTGCATTGGCTGTCGCATTTATCGTCCCACTGACTTATTCCAGCCCCGCCCGGGCACAAACTACGTCAACCGATACCGTACAACCTGCAGCAAAAGACGCAAAAACCGATCAGGCACTGCCATCCGTGACGGTCAATGCTTCTGCGGATGCATCCGCAGAAGGCTTGCCGCCGGCATATGCAGGTGGTCAGGTCGCGCGTGGCGGCCGGGTGGGCTTCCTCGGCAACAAGGATTTTCTGGAAACGCCGTTCAGCACGACGAGCTATACCCAGGAATTCATCAAGGATCAACAGGCGCGGGGTATTGGTGACATTCTGCAAAGCGATCCGACTATTCTGGTGACACGCGGTTATGGCAATTTCCAGGAAATGTACGTCATCCGGGGCATGGCGCTCAACTCTGACGATCTCGCCTACAACGGCTTGTACGGTTTGCTGCCGCGCCAGTACGTCGCTTCCGAATTGCTTGAACGCGTCGAAGTATTGCGTGGCGCGAGCGCCTTCCTCAACGGTATGACACCTGGCAGCAGCGGCTTGGGCGGCACCATCAATCTGCTGCCCAAACGTGCTTCCAGCGATCCGATCACGCAAGTCACGATGGGCTGGGAATCCGGCGGCCAAGGTTACTATGCTGCCGACATCGGCCGTCGTTTCGGCCCTGACGATCGTATCGGCGTACGCGTCAATGCAGTCCGTCGCGAAGGCGGCACCGGCGTGAGCGGCGAAAACCGTGAGTTGAGCCTGGCATCGGTAGGACTGGATTATCGCGGCAACAGCTTCCGCCTGTCGGCCGACTTCGGCGTACAAGAACAACGCTTGACCAATGCCCGCACCAGCGTTGCACTCGGAACCGGCGTCGCCGTTCCGTCAGCGCCAAGCGCCTCCAGCAATTATGGCCAGCCGTGGGCTTATTCGAATGAACGCGATCAGTTCGGCACCTTGCGCGGCGAATGGGATCTGACCTCCGACATCACTGCCTGGGCTGCTTACGGCATGCGTCACAGCTATGAAAGAAATTCGCTGTCGGGCGTCACCGTCACCGGTGCGAATGGCGCTGCTGCCACCTATCGTTTCGACAATGCCCGTGAAGACACCGTCAACACCGGAGAAGTCGGTATCCGCGGCAAGTTCAATACCGGCCCGGTAAAACATGAAGTCAGCGCTACCGCATCGATTTTCGAACTGGATTCGCGAAATGCTTACGGCTTCAGCGATTACAACGCGCTGGCAACTAATCTCTATTCCCCAACCACCTATGCAATCCCGGCGATTACGTCCACCGGCGGCGGCGACCTGGCTGCGCCAAAGACCACCAACAAGCAACAACTGAGCAGTGTCGCAATTGCCGATACCGTATCGTTCTTCGACGATCGCGCCCAGGTGACTCTGGGTGTGCGCAATCAACGCGTCAAGACTACCGGTTATGGCTACGACGGCATCCAGAGCAGCTATTACAATGCCGACGCGACAACACCGATGGCAGCGGTCGTCTTCAAGCTTCTGCCGAATCTGTCGGTCTACGGCAGCTATGTCGAAGGTCTGCAAACCGGCACGTCGATCACTGATAACACCGCCAGTAATTTCGGCACAACATTGGCTCCGTACAAGTCGAAGCAAAAAGAAATTGGCGTCAAATACGATGCCGGCAAAGTTGCTCTGACCGCAGCCTTGTTCACTATGTCGAAGCCCAATATTTATAAAAATACGACGACCAACTACTACGGTGAAAACGGTAATCAACGTAATCGCGGCGTTGAGTTCTCTGCCTTCGGCACACCGATGCGCGGCGTTCGCCTGCTGGCAGGCCTGACCTTGCTCGATGCCAAACAACAGAGCACGGAGAACGGCACCTATGACGGCAAGTACGTCATCGGCGCGGCCAAGACCCAGGCCAATGCAGGCGTGGAATGGGATATCCCGGGCGTGCAAGGTCTGAGCATCAATGCGCGTACGGTGTACACCGGTTCTCAGTACGTTGACTCGGCCAACACGCAGGAAATCCCGTCCTGGACGCGCTATGACCTCGGCGCGCGTTACGTGACGACCATTGGCGGCAAGGTCATCACTTTCCGCGGTCGTGTCGACAACGTCACCAACAAGGGTTACTGGGCATCGACTGGCGGCGGCTCGGGTCTCGGCTATCTGGTCCAGGGTTCGCCACGTACCGTGGTCTTGTCCGCAGCGGTCGACTTCTGATCGCACGTCATGCGCTATCGCATGACGCGTTGATACAATTTCATGCAATTTAATGCAGGTTGATGAGGCAATAAAAAAGCAGATCTCCGGATCTGCTTTTTTACGCCCTGACAATCAAGCTTCATCCATCTTCGCGCACCTTCGTGGACTCCACTCACGCCACACGCTTACCCAAAATCACCAGATCGCGCTCAATACCGTCCAGCGTTGCCACCCGTGGCATATTGGCCCAGCGTTCAAATGAAAACGCTTCAAACAGTTTCAGGCTCGGCTGATTGTGACCAAACACAAATCCCAGCAGCGTATGCACATTGATCGAGGGTGCAAACGCAATGGCCTGCTCCAAAAAATAACGTCCCAGTCCCTGTCCGCGGGCCGTCTCATGGATATAGACCGACAATTCCGCCGTGCCTGAATACGCCGGACGGCCGTAGAAGTTGGAATACGACAGCCAGCCGATAATCTCACCGTCCCGCTCGGCAATCCACAGCGGGCGCTTGTCGGGCGTGTGTTCGTCGAACCAGGCTTGGCGCGACTCGACCGAAACCGGTTCGGTGTCCGCAGTCACTTCGCGCGAAGCAACAGTGCTGTTGTAGATGGCGACGATGGCATTCAGATCTTCCTGGCGCGCCAGGCGATGGGTATAAGTAAAGCGCATGGTGAAAACTTAGTGAATGAATCAGTTGAATCAGTTTGTTGGTTGACCAAGCTAAAAGCCGCTAACAAAAAGCGGGCGGCTTAAGCGAACAAGGTCGAATACTCGATCAGCATTTCTTCAATGAACAGCCTTGCCGACAACGGATGATCCGCAATCGCACGGCGATCATTGGCAGCCTTCAGTGCAGAAGCAATTGTCGCTGTATCAATGCGACCACTCAGCGCGCCAAGCTCTTTGCTATAACGCGGATAGTAGCGAATCGGGCCGCCGGATTTCAGCGAAAACAAATCGTAGAGCCAGCGCTGTTGCCAGCCCACCAGATCGACAACCGGAATTTTTTGCAGCCGCTCGGCAGTCTTCAGCGCCACATCGATGCCGGGATGACTCAAGGACCGCAGGAAATCATCCATCGTCTCACGGCTATCGCCCTGCGAGGCATTCAATGCCGCCAACGGTGCACCGCCCTGCTCCGACAGCCAGACGTCGGCGTCTTTGACGTTCTGTTGCTTGAGCCACGCCAGACCGTCGTCATGCGACGGCAGTGCCAGCGCAAATTTACGGCAGCGCGACAGGATAGTCGGTAACAAACGGTCGAGCCGGTTGGACACCAGCAGAAACATGGTGCTCGGCGGCGGTTCTTCCAGCGTTTTCAGCAAAGAGTTCGCGGCAGCGGTATTGAGCGCTTCGGCCGGATACAACACCACCACACGCATGCCCGAACGGTGTGTCGACACGTTCATGAAATCAGACAAGGCACGGATCTGGTCGATCTTGATTTCCTTCGAAGGTGTTTTGCTAGCCTTCGCAGTCTTTTTTTCTTCGCCGTCGCCGTCATCGGCAGCATCGTCACCGTCAAGGACTTCCGGCCGGACACGACGGTAATCGGGATGGTTGTATTGCGAAAACCAGCCACAGGAAGGACATGCACCGCAGGCATGGCCGTCAGGCTGGACGTTTTCGCATAGCAGCGACTGTGCAAACGACTCGACGAAGTCGGTCTTGCCGATGCCTTCGGGGCCGTAAAACAAAATGGCGTGCGGCAAGCGGGCTCGCAACTGCTGAAGTTGCAGCCAGCTGTCCTGCAGCCAGGGAAAAACGGTATTGCTCATGCGTGATCAATCAAGAATGAAGCGTTGATCGGAAAATAGGTGTATCTCAGAAATTCGCTCAGACATCCGCCAGCAACTGCGCGATCTCTTGCTGAATGTCGATGATGGGACGGGTCGAATCGATGACTCGGAAACGCTGCGGGAACTGCTTTGCCCGGCGCAGATATTCAGCACGCGTGGCGGCGAAGAAGTCAGCTTTCTCTTGCTCGAACTTATCCAACGTGCGCTCGGCATCAAGACGCGCACGCGCCACTTCCAGCGGCACATCGAACAACAGCGTCAGATCAGGCTGAAGATGCGGATGGACCCACTGTTCCAGCGCGTCGAGCTTGTCAAGCGACAGATGGCGGCCACCGCCCTGATAGGCGAATGTCGCGTCGGTAAACCGGTCGGAAATCACCCAGTCGCCGCGCGCCAAGGCAGGTTCGATGACTTGCGCCAGATGTTCGCGACGGCCGGCGAACATCAAGAGTGCCTCGGTTTCCAGATGCATCTTTTGATGCAGCACCATGGAACGCAGACTTTCGCCCAGTTCGGTGCCGCCTGGCTCACGCGTGGTGACGACAGTCAGTCCGCGTGTACGCAGCAGGTCAGCGACGAAAGCGATGTGCGTCGACTTGCCCGCGCCGTCGATGCCTTCAAAGGTGATGAATTTGCCTGATGCCATGTGGTCGGTCTTCGTCAGATAAAAAGTTTCAGCGTGGAGTCGTTGCGATGCAGATCAACGTTGATATTTGTTGACCGCCTGATTGTGTTCGCTCAGGTTGCTGGAAAAATGGCTGGTGCCGTCGCCGCGCGCAACAAAATACAGCGCCTCGGTCTTGTCCGGATTCATTGCAGCCGCCAGCGATGCCGCACCCGGCAAGGCAATCGGCGTGGGCGGCATGCCCTTGCGAGTGTAGGTATTGTAAGGCGTGTCGGTCAACAGGTCGCTTTTGCGGATCACGCCCTGATAGCGCTCGCCCATGCCGTAAATAACCGTCGGATCGGTTTGCAGCAACATGCCGGTTTTCAAGCGATTGACGAATACGCCTGCCACCATGCCGCGCTCGGACTTCTGGCCTGTTTCTTTTTCGACAATGGATGCCATGATCAGCGCATCGTAGGGCGTCTTGTAAGGCAACGACAGGTCACGCTTGCTCCAGGCTTCGGCCAGGCGCTTGTTCATTAGCGAAAATGCCTGGCGATAGATCTGCATATCGCTGGCACCTTTGGCGAACAGATACGTATCCGGGAAGAACAAACCCTCCGGTGCGGTGAATTCGGTGGTCAGCCTGGCCAGCAACTCAGTGTTGGAAAGCGCGGCGGTATCGTGTTTGAGTCCCTTGTGGTCGGCGATTGCCTGGCGCATCTGCCGAAAACTCCAGCCTTCGATGATGGTCAGCGATTCCTGTGCAAATTCGCCGCGCACCAGTTGCTCCAACAGGCGTAATGGCGTGGAACCCGGTTTCAGCTCGTAGCTGCCGGCCTTGATGCGATTGCCTTTGCCGCTGCCGCGCGCCAGCAAGGCGAACAGAATGGGATTGACGGGCGCGCCGGCATCCGCGATCTGCTGGGCGGCGCCATTGGTGCCTGCCCCCGGCGTGATGGTGAATTCAACCGGCTTCTGCCCTTCTTCGATAATCGGCTGGCTCAGCCAGTAAGCCGCCCCGCATGCAAGAGCGACACAAAGCAACAGGAGAGTGTTAAATATTTTTTTCATTGTTGAGGCAAAATCCGGCGCAATCCAACGCGTTTTTCCAGCGCCACTATAATCGAGGCATCAATGATAATCGCTGTATAGCTCAGTAACCTAATTTATGACCGAATCGACTCAAGCATCCACGCCCTGGCAGGCATTTCTCGAACAGCAAGGCGCTCATATCGAGGCCGCAAACGGTGCGGAAGTGCGCTATTTCGGCCCGACAGCAGCAGCGGAGTTGCCTGACAATTTCGTTGCGCCGCTGACCGATCTTGGCCTGATCTCGCTGAGCGGAGACGATGCCGCCAGCTTCCTGCACAATCAGATTACCAACGACGTCGAAAAACTCGACCTCGCCACAGCTCGGCTAGCCGGCTATTGCACGCCGAAAGGCCGCCTGCTGGCGACCTTCCTGATGTGGAAGGATGCAGGACAAATTATGCTGCAGTTGCCGCGCGCCCTTCAGCCGGCTATCCAGAAGCGCCTGCAGATGTTTGTGATGCGCTCCAAGGCCAAGCTGGCTGATGTCAGCGAACAGTACGTCGCGCTCGGTCTGGCCGGCAACACTGCCGCTGAGGTTTTGCAACAATGGTTTCCCCAATTGCCGGCGCAGCCTTATACCAAGATCGACAATGAACACGGCACGCTGGTGCGCGTCGCGGACAGCCGCCAGGCCCCGCGCTATCAGTGGATCGCCTCGGTTGAGCAAGCGATTGCCGCCTGGCCTGCCCTGACACAAAAGCTGAGCGCAGTCGGCACTCATGCCTGGCGCCTGACAGATATTTATGCGGGCGTACCGGTGATTACGCAGCCGACACAGGAGCAATTTGTGCCACAAATGATCAATTTTGAATTGATCGGCGGCGTCAACTTCAAAAAAGGCTGCTATCCCGGCCAGGAAATCGTCGCGCGCAGCCAGTATCTGGGCAAACTCAAACGCCGCAGCGTGCTGGCACTGGTTGATGCAGTCGATGTCCGCGCCGGCGCGGAAGTGTTCTCCAGCGAAGATCCGGGCCAGCCTTGCGGCATGATCGTCAATGCAGAACCCGCAGGCACAGGCAAATCCGCCTGCCTGGTGGAAATCAAACTGGCGGCGAGCGACAACGGCACTATCCACCTGGGCGCCGTCGGTGGCCCCGTACTGCAATTGCAGCCCCTGCCCTACGAATTGGCGGAACCGCAATAAGCGCCCGGGATTGTCGATGGATCTATATATCTACTACCGCGTGTTTCTGAGCAATAGCGAACAGTTGCAAAAGCAGGCTACGGTCATGCAGGCACAATTGTCACAGCAATACAAAGTCGCCACCGAATTGAAACGCCGCCCGCAAGACCAGGATGGCAAACACACCTGGATGGAGGTTTATCTGGATGTGCCCGATGGATTTGAGTCGGTATTGAAGCAAAGTATCGCCGCCAATCAGCTGGATCAGCTGATTGACGGCCCGCGCCATACCGAACACTTTCTGGACTTTTCACCATGTGTCTGATCATTTTTGCGTGGAAAGTCATTCCCGGCATGCCGCTGATTGCGGCAGCCAATCGCGACGAGTTCTATCAACGCCCCGCCGCTGCGGCCGGCTGGTGGGAGGATCGGCCGGACGTATATGCCGGCCGCGATCTGCAAGCCGGCGGTACATGGCTTGGCGTGACCCGTGACGGACGCTTTGCAGCATTGACCAACGTACGTGCGCCGTCGGAAAAACGCCCCGATGCGCCCACCCGCGGCAAATTGGTTTCAGACTATCTGTCCGGCACATTCACTCCAGAACAATACGTCGAACAAATCCGACCGGGTGCGGCGGAATATAACGGCTTCAACCTCCTCATCGGCGATCGCGAAACGTTGCTGTGGTACTCCAACAAGGGTGACGATGATCCGCGCAATGGCAAGCCGCTCGGTTACGGCGTCTACGGCCTTTCCAATGCCTTGCTGGACACGCCATGGCCCAAGGTGACCCGCGCCAAGGCGCAGTTTGCCAGCCTGCTTTGCCAGGGAGCACCGGAAGAAACCTTTTTCGAGCTTCTCAGCGACGGCACCCGCGCCAACGATTGCCGTCTGCCAAGCACAGGAGTCAGCCTGGAGTTGGAGCGCGTCTTGTCGCCGATTTTCATCTGCTCTCCGGATTACGGCACACGCGCCTCTACCGTTGTACGTGTGCCCATCGTCGGCGAGCCCGTGTTAAGCGAACATGTCGTTGATCCGGTCAGTTCATGCCAGGCGGCACCGACGACTGAACCGCAAAAGAAAAACGCTCCGTGCAGGATCAAGATCCAACCAGACGCAGAAAGCCCGAGCTGAATGCCGCAATATCACGAGATATAAGCAAAATAGATATCTGATATTTGATAAATAAAGTAGTCGAAATTTGTGCGGAGCATTAAAGTTACACCTGTCTCCTCCAATTTCCTCCTTAAAGAATTGGATTTAAGCCCGCGCCGCAAGGCAGCGGGCTTTTTTTTCGCCCCGTCACAACCAGCACCAGCAGCCCATTGCGCTTGCCAAACCTTCTGAGACACTCATATTCAGCCTGCCGTTTGCCTTCGATTTCCCTCATCATTCTTGTTGAAATAACATGCTGCACCGCAGAATGACTATTGCGCGCAAAGGGAACACAATAGATCTAAATAAATCCAGTCCTTAAGAGGCTGTGAGGAGACCAAGACCCGTAACGTTCCCCCTTCGTTATGGGTCTTTTCTTTTGTGCGCACGCTTTACGCTTGCTTCGGCAAATAAAAAACGGCGGCAGGACCATCAAGTCCCGCCGCCGTTTTTTTACAGCACACTCCAGCAAGCCGGAGTGCGCCGTCCTCACTGTCAGTGATGAATCTTCGCTTCTGTACGATCCAACACCGCTTCCGGCGAGTTCGCCTCTTCCGATGTTTCATTGTTCAGTTGAGCATGCAGACGCTTCTCGTCCAGTTCATTGCTCCACTTCGCGACGATGATGGTTGCGACGCCGTTACCGATCGTGTTGGTCAGCGCGCGCGCTTCGGACATGAAGCGGTCGATACCAAGAATCAGCGCCAGACCGGCTACAGGCACGTGGCCCACTGCCGACAAAGTCGCTGCCAGCACAATGAAGCCGCTACCGGTGATGCCTGCGGCCCCCTTCGAAGTCAGCAACAAGACTGCCAGCAAAGTGAGCTCTTGCGTCAGCGTCATCGGCGTATTGGTCGCCTGTGCAATAAACACCGCCGCCATGGTCAGATAAATCGCGGTACCGTCCAGATTGAACGAGTAACCGGTCGGGATCACCAGGCCGACGACCGTCTTCTTCGCGCCCAGGTTTTCCATCTTGGCCAGCATGCGTGGCAGCACCGATTCCGAAGAGGAGGTACCAAGCACGATCAACAGCTCTTCCTTGATGTATTTGACGAATTTCCACACGCTGAAGCCGTGCAGACGCGTGATGATGCCCAGCACGACAAAAATGAAGATCAGGCAGGTGAGGTAGAAAGTGCCCATCAGCTTGCCCAAAGACAGCAGCGAGCCGACACCATACTTGCCAATAGTGAACGCCATCGCACCGAACGCGCCGACCGGAGCTGCCTTCATGATGGTGCCAACGACTGCGAACAGGACGTGGGAGATTTTTTCGATGAAATCAAAAATCATGGTGCCGCGACCGCCGAAGCGATGCAGCGCAAAACCAAACAGCACCGAAATCAGCAGCACCTGCAACACGTCGCCCTTGGCGAACGCATCCACCATGCTGATCGGGATGATATTCATCACGAAATCGATCGTACTGGTCATCTTGCCCGGACCGGTGTACGCCGTGATGCTCTTGGTATCGATGGTGGTCGGATCGATGTTCATGCCTGCGCCAGGCTGCAACACGTTGACCAGCACCAGACCGACGATCAGCGCCAGCGTGCTGACGACTTCAAAGTACAACAGCGCCAGGCCACCGGTCTTGCCGACCTTCTTCATGTCTTCCATGCCCGCAATACCGAGCACGACAGTACAAAAGATCACCGGAGCGATGATCATCTTGATCAGTTTGATGAAGCCGTCGCCCAGCGGCTTCATTGCCTCGCCGGAGGATGGATAGAAATGTCCCAGCAGGACGCCGATGACAATTGCCACCAACACCTGAAAGTAGAGTGATTTATAAAGTGGCGTCTTGCCCATGCGGTTCTCCATTTATTCTAGGATCTCAGGAAACTTGTCGTGCAGTCGACATTGCCAAAGAATAAAGCCGCAACTGTCACTGCGGGCGCAAGTATGCATTACCAGCATACCCCTAGATATTGTGGGAAACCACAACAAAACGACTAAACATGGCCGGAAGGCAACGGAAGAACTTTTAAATTCGCTTGCTTAAATTGCTGCAATGCGAAAAAAACGGAAGCCGCCGTCATCGTCGCTACTTAAAGTTAGATCAGGCCAATGCTGCCCGCATGTGGATATGCGGAATACCCGCGTCCATGAACTCGTCGCCTTCTTGCGCAAAACCGTGGCTGCCATAGAAAGACGCCGCATGTGTCTGCGCGTTCAGAACCACTTCATGATCACCGCGTTGGCGCGCCGCGGTCATCAGCGCCTGCAATACGGCGCCACCGACACCTTTGCCACGACCAGGCTTACGCACCGCCATGCGGCCGATATGACCATCCGGCAGCAAACGTCCGGTGGCGATGGGTGTGCCGCCTTCGTCGTAAGCGACCGCATGTACGCAGACGGCGTCCATTTCGTCCATTTCCAGCTCTGCCGGCACATTCTGCTCTACGACAAAAACTTCATTGCGAATCAATGCAGCATCTTCACGCAGATCATTCCACGCAGCGATTTTGATGTTGTGTTTCATATTCAGTCCTGTTGCGATGCTGCCGGCGCAGCCGGTGTCTCATTTATTTCGTGCGTCAGTTTCTTGGCGATGTCGACGCGTTTGATTGCCTTGAATGTTCCCATGGATTTGGCGACCAGCTTGTCGCCGTTCCACAACTCGGCGTCACAAAAACACATCGTCGTGGAACGGTGGTACACATTTCCGCGCGCGATGATGGTTTCGCCAGCCTTGCCTGCGGGCTGCAGAAAACTGGTGCTCATGTCAACGGTCGCCGACGATTTCGCGTCCGGGATGGCGGTGCGTGCAGCCAGCCCCATCGCCACATCCATCAGCGTCATGGAAATGCCGCCTTGCGCCACCGCCCAGCTGTTCATGAATTCGGGCTGCAGCTTGAGCGCCATCACGGCCTTGCCGTCACCGTATTCCAATACTTCGACGCCGAGGCTTTCCAGATAAGGATTGCCATTGGTGAAAACTTCAGAGAGTGAATAAGTCATGTCGGCGTGAACTCAGACCAGATAGTCCATGCATTGACGTGCCTCGCGAATCGCACCGATGAATGGCTTGATGGCGATATGTTCCGGGTGATCCTGATAGGCATCCAGCGCCGTCTGGGATTCGAATTCGGAATACAGCACGACATCGTATGTGGCTTCCAGACCGGGTTGCGCCAACGCTGCTTCGAACCTCAGGATACCCGGCACCAGATTGGCACAGCCGTCGAGCAACTCTTTCATCTTGCGCGCGTTGGTGGCCTTGTCGGCACCTTCGGCCTGGTCTTTTAGTTTCCACATGACGATATGTTTGAGCACGGTGTTTCTCCTGACTGCAATGGGTGAATGATAAATCGCAAAGCCGTAATGATAAGCGAAGGCAGCCAAGCAAGCAGGCAATGCGATTCCCCGGTTTTCGGAGAAGACGCCTCCACGTATTAAAATGATGTCTTTCCGCTGTCATTCGTTGTCAGTTTTTGCCATTTTATTTTTGGACTAGCGTTACCGTGATCAATCAACCTGTCGTCATGCTGGACTTCGAAACCACCGGCCTGAGCCCTGCGCAAGGCGCCCGCATCACCGAAGTCGCCGCGCTGCGCATCGTCGACGGACGTATCGTTGAACGATTCGTGTCGCTGATCAATTGCGACGTCGAGGTTCCTTACGAAATCACGACGCTGACAGGAATTACACAAGAGATGGTCGATTCGGCACCGTCCGTGGAGCGTGTTCTGCCGGAACTGTTGCGCTTCATCGGCACCGATGCTCTTGCAGCGCACAATGCCAGTTTCGACGCCAAATTCCTGACTTCGGAAGCTGAACGCCTGGACATGCAGACGGGTTATTCGGAGCTGGTCTGCTCGCTGTTGCTGTCGCGCCGGTTGCTGCCGGGGCTATCCAGCTACCGCCTGTCGAGCCTGGCCGACAGTCTTGGCATTCGCTTCAGCGGCAACGCCCACCGGGCCGAGGCCGATGCTGAAGTGTCCGCAGAATTGCTGCTGCACCTGAGTGATCGCTTGCGCGGTCACTACAAATGCCCACGTATCGATCCCGGCTTGCTGGCCGCGATCAACCGCCTCCCTGCCGCCAAGGTTCCCAGCTTCTTGCAAGAACAGGCAGCCTGATTTTTGCTGCACTGCGTCTGCCGTAAGCCTGCGCACCCGTTTCTGATCTACCCCAATCCGCCGTTTTGCGTCTGTAAGCTTATGTAAGTTTCAAGCAAGTCCTGCGTAAGTTTCGCGTCGCACACTCCATGCGTGCACAAATGGCGCCTGCGCAGTTTGAGTCGCCCGTTTGTACATCCACATTAATAAAATCAAGGAGACAAGCATGGCGACAGCTTCCACTGCGCACACCATTACGCCTGAAGAGCGCAAAGTTATTTTTGCCTCTTCCCTGGGCACTGTGTTTGAATGGTACGACTTCTATCTGTACGGCTCGCTGGCAGCGATCATCGCCAAGCAATTCTTCGCCGGTACCGATCCCAACACCGCTTTCATTTTCGCGCTGCTGGCATTTGCCGCAGGCTTCATCGTGCGCCCGTTCGGCGCGCTGGTGTTCGGCCGCCTGGGTGACCTGGTCGGACGCAAATACACCTTCCTGGTGACCATCCTGATCATGGGTGCGTCCACCTTCATCGTCGGCATCCTGCCGAACTACAACTCCATCGGCATTGCCGCACCGGTGATCCTGATCATCCTGCGCATTCTGCAAGGCCTGGCGCTGGGCGGTGAGTACGGTGGTGCAGCAACTTATGTTGCCGAGCACGCGCCGGAAGGCAAACGCGGCTCCTTCACTGCATGGATTCAAACGACAGCGACACTGGGCCTGTTCCTGTCGCTGCTGGTGATCCTGGGCGTGCGTACTGCCGTGGGCGAAGCTGCATTCGCGGACTGGGGCTGGCGCATTCCTTTCCTGGTCTCCATCATCCTGCTGGGCATTTCCGTCTGGATCCGCCTGTCGATGAATGAGTCTCCTGCTTTCCTGAAAATGAAATCCGAAGGCAAGATTTCCAAAGCGCCGCTGACCGAAGCATTCGGCCGCTGGAAAAACCTGAAACTGGTTATCCTGGCACTGATCGGTATGACTGCAGGTCAAGCCGTGGTCTGGTACGCAGGTCAGTTCTACTCGCTGTTCTTCCTGACGCAAACGCTGAAGGTTGACGGCCCGCTGGCCAACATCCTGATCGCGCTGGCACTGTTGCTGGCGACACCGTTCTTCCTGATCTTCGGTTCGCTGTCCGACAGAATCGGCCGTAAGCCAATCATCCTGGGTGGTTGCCTGATCGCCGCACTGACTTACTTCCCGATCTTCCAGGGCCTGACCCACTACGCTAACCCAGCGTTGGAAGCGGCTCTGCAAAAAGCACCGGTGATCGTCACTGCCGATCCTGCCACTTGCCAATTCCAGTTCAACCCGACCGGCACCAAGAAGTTCACTTCGTCTTGCGATATCGCCAAGGCCAAGCTGTCCGCTGCTTCGGTGAACTACGAAAACGTGGCTGCGGCACCCGGCTCGGTTGCCACCATCAAGATCGGCGACAAGATCCTCACGTCGTATGACGCCGCCGGCCTGTCCAAAGAAGATGCTGCGGCAAAAGACAAGGCGTTTTCCAAGGAATTGGCTGACGACATCAAGGCTGCAGGTTATCCAACCAAGGCTGATCCTGATCAGATGAACAAGCCGATGGTTCTGCTGCTGCTGTTCATCCTGGTGCTCTACGTGACCATGGTCTACGGCCCGGTCGCTGCTGCGCTGGTCGAAATGTTCCCGACCCGCATCCGCTATACCTCGATGTCCATGCCTTACCACATCGGTAACGGCTGGTTCGGCGGTCTGCTGCCAACCACAGCGTTCGCACTGGTGGCGTACAAGGGCGACATCTACTACGGCCTCTGGTATCCGATCGTGATCGCTCTGGCGACTTTCGTCATCGGTCTGCTCTTCGTCAAAGAGTCCAAGGACAACAACATCAACGCCGAAGACTAAAAGCATCAAGAGGGGGAAGCCAGGCGACTCCCTCGCTTGAAATCAGGTAGCTTTTAGTTAAAAGCGAGAGAGAACGTCGAGCCGGTCAGGGTGCAAATCCTGACCGGCTTTTTTCTTGTATCAGCTCCAGCAAACCTTGCGCGGCGATAGACAGGCTGCGCTCCTTGGCTTTGACGATCAACAGCGGCCGCACCAGATCGGGCGCGTTCAGCGGGATCGCCACCAGATTCGGATGGCGGAACTGGAACAGCGTCAGCTCCGGCACCAGACTCACCCCCAACCCGCTTTCAATCAGCCCGGCGACGGTCGCCAGATGCTCCACTTCCAATCCTGTATTGATCACGCCAACCGGCTGCAGCAACGCGTCGAGATGCTGACGCACGCTGGTCGAGCGCGCCAGATGGATCAGCTCGCAACCGGCCAGTTGCGAAATCTGGATAACGCGTTTTTTCGCCAGCTTGTGATCGCGCCGGCACACAAGATAAAACGGGTCTTCACACAGTGGTTGCGTGTCGAACTCCATCAGATTCGGCCCCGGGGCGGTCAATGCAATATCGGCCTTTCCCTGTCGCAGATAGTTCAGACAATGGTCTGAAATCGCATCGAACAACTCCACCGTCACGCCCGGATGCTGCGCGCGATACTGAGCCAGCACAGGCGGCAACCAGCCCGCCGCCAATGAAGGCAAAGCTGCGATCGACACCCTGCCCTTGCGGCGTGCGACGTAGTCGCTCATGTCTGAAAACGCGGCCTCGATATCGCTCATCAGTTGCCGCGCCACCTCGACGAACAGTTCTCCTTCCGGCGTCAACGTCACGTTGCGGGTATCGCGTTCGAACAGCTTGGCGCCGGCGGCGGCTTCCAGCTTTTGAATCATCACGCTGAAGGCCGATTGCGAGACATGACAGCGCTCGGCCGCATGACCAAAATGACGGCAATCGTTCAATGCCAGAAAACCTTGCAACAGCTTGGTCGAGATATTTGCTTGCATGGCAATTCATTCATAAAACCGATTAATCAATCGGAAAAATGCACTTTACAACAAAATTGCACGCCGCCTACACTCGGCCTGCAATTGCATAGCGTCTGGACCAGACCTATAGAACCATCCAGACGGATCGACAAGAATCCTCGGAAACCGCCAAGCGGTATTCCGCCAAACAAAAAATACCGGAGACACGCATGCTCGCCCTGCTCGGCTTTATCACGATCGTTTTGCTATTCACGGCCATCTTGACCAAAAAGATGTCGCCGCTGGTGGCCCTCATTGCCATTCCTATTGCTGCTGCACTGATCGGCGGCTTCGGCATGCAGACGTCCAAATTCATCGTCTCCGGCGTGACCTCGATTGCACCGGTGGCAGGCATGTTTGTCTTCGCGATTCTATTCTTCGGCATCGTCACTGACGCCGGCATGCTGGATCCGATCATCAGCCGCATCCTGCGCACCGTCGGCAGCCGCCCCAGCCGTATCGTGCCAGGGACTGCCTTGCTGGCATTGCTGATCCATCTGGACGGCTCCGGTGCAGTGACCTTCCTGATCACCATTCCTGCGATGCTGCCGCTGTACAACCGCCTCGGTATCGACAAGCGTATCCTCGCCTGTGTTGCTTCGCTGGCTGCGGGCGTCAACTTCCTGCCGTGGACGGGGCCAATGATTCGCGCTTCGGCGGCGCTGCATATCCCTGTGAGCGACATCTTTACGCCGCTGATTCCGGTGCAGCTGGTCGGTCTGGCATTCGTCTTCATCACATCGTATGTACTCGGCTTGCGTGAAGAAAAACGCCTCGGCCTGAGCGCCGGTGCTGCTGCAGGTTTCGTGCAGGAACACACACTGACAGAAGACGAAAAGAAGATCCGCCGTCCGCGCAATTTCTGGATCAACATCATCCTGACCGTGTTCGTGCTGGGCGTGATGATCAGCGGCAAGGTCGACCCTGTTGTGATGTTCATGATCGGCGTGGTTCTGGCGCTGATGATCAACTATCCTGATGTCAACATGCAGCGCGCCCGCATCGATGCGCATGCCAAGGCGGCATTGCTGATGGCGAGCATTTTATTTGCCGCAGGTGTGTTCACAGGCATCATGACCAAGTCGGGCATGCTGACCGCGATGGCGAAGATGGCAGTAGGTTTCGTGCCGCCGTCGATGGCCTCGCATATCCCGGTTGTGCTCGGCTTGCTGTCGATGCCGCTGAGCCTGCTGTTCGATCCTGATTCGTTCTACTTCGGCGTGCTGCCGGTGATTGCGGAAGTCAGCCACATCCTTGGCGTGCCCTCGATCCAGGTTGCACAAGCAGCATTGCTGGGCCAGATGACCACCGGCTTCCCGGTCAGCCCGCTGACGCCGGCAACCTTCCTGGTGTGCGGCCTGGCCGGCATCGAACTGGCCGATCATCAAAAGTACACGATCCCTTTCCTGTTCGGCGCATCGGTGATCATGACGATTGCCTGCGTGCTGCTCGGACTGTTTCCCTTGCTGTAAAGAGCTGCCATGAAACATATTCGCATCGGCGCCGGCGCCGGCTATTCCGGCGACCGCATTGAACCCGCCGTCGAACTCGCCGAACAAGGCGATCTCGATTATCTGATCTTCGAGTGCCTGGCCGAACGCACCATCGCCATTGGCCAGCAGGCGCGCCGCGCCGATCCGCAAAAAGGCTATGACCCGCTGCTGGCCGAGCGCATGCATGCAGTGCTGAAATTGTGCGCAGACAAGGGCATCAAGATCGTCACCAACATGGGCGCGGCCAATCCGCTGGCCGGTGCCGCAAAGATCCGTGAAATCGCCACGGAACTCGGCCTGCCGCAGTTGAAGATTGCCGCCGTCAGCGGCGACGACGTGCTCGACATCTTGCAGAACGACGACTACCGCATTGAAGATAATGGCCTGCCGGTGAAATCGCTCGGCGACAAACTGGTATCGGCCAACGCCTATCTCGGCGCACAGCCTATCGTCGACGCACTCAAAGCCGGCGCCGATGTCGTCATCACCGGCCGCATCGCCGACCCCGCACTGGTGCTCGGTCCGCTGATCCATGAATTTGGCTGGGCTACGGATGACTGGAAGCTGATGGGACAAGGAACGCTGATCGGCCATTTGCTGGAATGCGCCGGGCAAATCACCGGCGGCTATTTCGCCGATCCCGGCATGAAAGACGTGAAAGACCTGGCGCGCCTGGGATTCCCCATCGGCGAAGTGGCGGAAGACGGCAGCGCTGTCATCACCAAAGTCGCCGGCTCGGGCGGACAAGTCACAGCTGCGACCTGCAAGGAGCAATTGCTGTACGAGATTCACGATCCGCGCAGCTACTTCACACCTGATGTGATCGCCGATTTTTCGCAAGTCGTCATTACCGAAATCGGCCCTGATCGTGTTGCCGTCAGCGGCGGCAACGGACGCGCCCGGCCAGACACTCTCAAGACCACGCTTGGCTATGTCGACAGCTATATCGGCGAAGGTCAGATCTCCTACGCCGGCCCCGGCGCGCAGGCACGCGGACAACTGGCCCTCGACATCGTCAGGGAACGCCTCGCCATCATGGGCGTGCAAAGCGATGAAATGCGCTACGACCTGATCGGCGTCAACGCCATCCACGGCCCGCAAATTTCCACCGCATCCAACGAACCTTACGAAGTCCGCGCACGCGTGACTGGCCGCACAGCCAGCATGCGCGAGGCCGTACGCATCGGCAACGAAGTCGAAACACTCTATACCTGCGGCCCGGCAGGCGGCGGCGGCGCCACCAAATCAGCCAGGGAAATCATCGCGGTACTCTCGGCGCTGGTGCCGCGCGCCTTGATCAAACCGACCATCCATTTCGAGGAGAGCTGACATGCTGTTACGCGACATCGCGCATTCGCGTGCAGGCGACAAGGGCGACATCTCCAATATCTCCGTGATCGCCTACGACATCAAGGACTACCCGCTGCTGGAAAAGCAATTGACGGCCGAACGCGTGAAGGCCCATTTTGCCGGCGTCGTGCATGGCGAAGTCGTACGCTACGTGTTGCCGCACCTGGGCGCACTCAACTTCGTGATGAAACAGGCGCTGGGCGGTGGCGTGACCCGTTCGCTGGCGCTTGATGCGCATGGCAAGTGTCTTAGTGGGGCGATGTTGGGGATGGATATTACTGACTGATATATCTTCACTCTTGCATGATGCTGACACGACCTTGGCCTCGATTCTGTTACGAAACCACTCTATTGCCAAACCATGCTCACGGTCTTGCTGTGTCCTGATGAATAATTTCCACGGAAGTCGACTCATGCGGGTTGACGGCATCGTCATTACAACCAAATTTTTCAATGGATATCAATAAATCGGACATTTTTTCAATGTTTAAAATGTCAACGCGCAAGACGGAGACTGTTATGCAATCACAACAACGCTGATCATGAGGGGGCGATGAGAATTTCTTGTTATTTTTTCTCCAAAACTTCCATCTCTCCTAGCATTGCGACTAAACGAACCTGAGCCGCGTGCCAATCAGAAATCGCCTTAATTCTCTGCTGCTGAATATCGGCCAAATCGTTTTGCCCCTTAAGCAACTCTACAACCGTCCCGATTCCAGAGGCATATCTTCCGGAGACAGCCTTATAAGTTAGCTGAACCTTCGCCAGTTGCTGGTTTAAAAGTCTTACATGCTCGGTCTCCTTATCCAATAGCTCTCGATTTTTATATACCTGAGCCTCAAGATCGCGCTGTGCCTTATCAAGATCTGCTTGCGCCGATTGTTTTTCGGCAGTATTGCAACTTATAAAAAGACTCTAGCGATAATACGATCAGCCATCTTAACAAGATGAGACAACGTGGCGCCCTTAAGCGACACCGGAAATTTGTTTCGCAGTTTTCGAATGTCGATATCTAGTCCATGAAAACTAGCCACCATGCAAACAGACACCAAGCCACATTCAGTAGCTTCCGTTTGCAATATTATTGGTAGATCTGCTCTGCCCAATCTGGAGAGATATGTGAATTATTCATGCGCACAATGATGGGCTTATCTGAATTCAGATAAACCCTCATATTTGATTTCAGGGATTAAGTAGTTACGCTCTCTTTAATGCGTTTTTTTAGCGAAAGAAATTAGCTTGCCTTCACGCAGTGAAATTATTCCTTCACTACCCAAAAAAGTCATAAAAATCCCAATTTCCAAAACATTCGAATTTTTGAGATAAGGAAAACTTGCGCAACAAATGATTCCAAAAAATAAAATACACACACATACGGTGTTGAGATCCATTCCGAGAAACTTTTCTCGAAATCCGTAGTGCCGGTGCATGAAATGGGCAACTGGCGTCCATATTATCGACATCGGAATGTAAGCTCCAATCACTGTCATGAGCGGGCCAAGTATTGAATAACTAGGAAGGAGCATCACCCCTAACAGTATTAGTATGACGGCTACATACCACAGCACTCTTGATAAATAGATTTTCATAACACCTCCAGGAAATCAAAAAAATTAATCCCCATCGCTTCCTGAGTTTCCCGAACTCGGGCCAGTTACAGTCTCAATTAATTTACCGCACCCATAGCTTGCAATTCTCGTCGTCAGATATCCAATGGCTGGATTTTGACTGAGGATGCCTGCGGCCAATCCAAATCCCCCGGCAAATATGTAGCATGCAAGGGCTTGACCACTGTTCCATGTATAAAATGGTGTATTGCTTCCCACATAGGAGAAACGAAGCGTAGTACTTTGGTTAGCTTCAAGGGTCGTTGTTAACCTCATATTTCCAGGGAGAGAATATTCAATCGTATCGGCGCCCGATATCCCATTCCATAAAGAGCGACCTTGCTCCGCGATGCTTTGTCGGCCGTACGCGAAATCGCCGCAAGGATTCTGCCGCGCCCCAGACGATATTGCGTGCCGACGCTGACACTATGAGAATCCAGCCTGGCATTGCTCCCAACAATGTTGACGTAGGTCGCCCCGATCACAGGCGTCAACAGCGGCACGATGGCGGAATGGTCGTTACGCATGTGCGCATAAACCCCGCGTCAGATTAGCGCTGATATTGGGCGCAATATAGCCGTTCGATATTCCTCCTGTATCGACCTCGATCCGGCTTTCCAGGTTGATCATTGCCTTGTAGCCTTGCCCAAGGTCTTCCCATCCTTTGACGCCAATCCTCGAGCCTTCGAATTGTCCGCTTGCCAGATTGAATTGCGTGCCGTTACCAAATCGGGAAACCTGCGTGCCGGCATCCATGACGCCGTAGATCGTGATACTGGATTGTGCCAAGGCCCCGGTAAAAGGAAGTACGAGAACGCCCATGCCGATGATGAGTCGATGCATACGAATGACTTACTTAAAGAGGAAATTAAAAACAGGCTTGACGATTGGCTAGCCGATGCGCGTCATGTCAGATGGCTTGATCAACGCTTATCTCTCTGACAAGGATGCGGATTGAAACAGAAATATGAGCCCATTGGCCGCGACCTCACTCTATACCTGTCACTTTTCAGATTTTTTCTGTGGCGATCCCATTTAAATATCGTCGATAAAAGTTAATAAATTGAAAACACGTGCGACATCTGACTGTCCGAGATCGTGTACCTTATCGGCAACTTTGGCTGTCCAAAACAGTCAAGATTTGGTATCGTCGCGCGATTCCCCGACTTTCCCATCCTTTCCTATCTGCATTGACCTCCATGAAGACACCTGTCCGCCTCGGCACTCCGCTTTCCCCTTCCGCCACCAAAGTCATGCTGCTCGGCTCCGGCGAGCTTGGCAAAGAAGTGATCATCGCCCTGCAACGCCTGGGCGTGGAAGTCATCGCCGTGGACCGCTATGCTGATGCGCCCGGCCATCAGGTGGCACATCGTTCACACGTCATCAACATGACCGACGGTGCGGCGCTGGCTGCACTGATCGAAAAGGAACAACCTGATCTGGTCGTGCCGGAAATCGAAGCCATCGCCACCGAGACCCTGGTCGAGCTGGAAAAAGCCGGCAAGGCGCGCGTCATCCCGACCGCCCGCGCCGCCTGGTTGACCATGAACCGCGAAGGCATTCGCCGCCTGGCCGGTGAAACCCTGAGCCTGGCGACGTCGCCTTACCGCTTTGCCGATAGCCTGGAAGAACTGAAAGCCGCCACAGAACAAATCGGTTTCCCCTGCGTGATCAAACCGGTCATGTCGTCCTCCGGCAAGGGCCAGTCGAAAATCGACAGCGCCGCCGAAGTCGAAGCCGCATGGAACTACGCCGCAGCCGGCGGCCGCGTCGATTCCGGTCGCGTGATCGTCGAAGGCTTCATCGACTTCGACTATGAAATCACTCTGCTGACCGTACGTTCGCTCAACGAAAACGGCGACACCATCACCAGCTTCTGCGAGCCGATCGGCCACGTGCAAGTCAAGGGCGACTATGTCGAATCCTGGCAGCCGCATCCTATGCATCCGACCGCATTGGACAAGGCTCGCGACATCGCTCGTAAGGTCACCGAAAACCTCGGCGGTCTCGGCCTGTTCGGCGTGGAATTGTTCGTCAAGGGTGAAATGGTCTGGTTCTCCGAAGTCAGCCCGCGTCCGCACGACACCGGCATGGTCACCATGGTCAGCCAGATTCAGAGCGAATTCGAACTGCACGCCAAGGCCATCCTTGGCCTGCCGGTCAACGTTGCATTGCGCACGCCGGGCGCGTCTGCCGTGATCTACGGTCAGCACGATGCCAAGGCCATCGCCTTCGAAGGCGTGGCTGACGCTCTGCGCATACCAGGTGCCGATATTCGCCTGTTCGGCAAGCCGGAGTCCTTCGAGCGCCGCCGCATGGGCGTGGCACTGGCTGCCGCCGACAACGTCAATGATGCACGCATCCGCGCCAAGCAGGCTGCCGCCAAGGTCAAGCCAGTCAAGACCAACTAATCTCTGCAGAACCCGCTGTATCGGCATCGCTGTGCATTCGTGCAGCGATGCATCCTCCCCGCCGTTCTTTCCCGACTTCCCCGCTGACAGCGACCTGTGCGATTGCCGACCACGATTGGCAGCTATAATCGTGCATTCCTTTCAACATCTTTGCCTGCTCTCATGAAATTCGATGTCGCCATCATCGGCAGCGGACTTGCCGGTTTGTCGGTTGCTCTGCATCTTGCCGAAAAGAAAAACGTAGTCGTGATCTCCAAGGGTGAACTGCTCGACGGGGCCAGCAACTGGGCGCAAGGCGGCATCGCTGCCGTGCTTGATTCGGGCGACAGCCATGAGCAGCACATCGACGACACGCTGATCGCTGGCGCCGGCTTGTGCGACGAAGGCTCGACCCGCTTTATCGTCGAACACGGCCGTGAAGCCATTGAATGGCTGATCGAGCAAGGCGTACCCTTCACACGCGACGACAGCGCCGAGCTGGGCTATCACCTGACGCGCGAAGGCGGCCATAGCCAGCGCCGCATCATTCACGCCGCTGACGCCACCGGTCATGCGGTGCAGGTGACGCTGGAGCAGCGCGTCCGCGCACACCCGAACATCACGTTGCTGGAGCATCACTGCGCCATCGACGTCATCACGACGAAAAAACTCGATCCGTCCACCAAGGGCACGCCACGTTGCGTCGGCGTCTACGTACAAGACATCAGGCAAGGCAAGGTCGTCACCGTCGCGGCCGATCACACCGTGCTGGCAACCGGCGGCGCAGGCAAGGTCTATCTCTATACGTCCAATCCCGATTCCGCCACCGGCGACGGCATTGCGATGGCTTCGCGCGCAGGCTGCCGCGTGGCCAACATGGAGTTCATCCAGTTCCACCCGACCTGCCTGTATCACCCGTACGCCAAGTCTTTCCTGATCAGCGAGGCCTTGCGCGGCGAAGGCGCCTTGCTGAAACTCCCCGCCGCTGCCGGTGCGGCTGCCGGGACGCGCTTCATGCCCGAGCACGACGACAGGGCCGAACTCGCGCCCCGCGACATCGTCGCCCGCAGCATCGACTTTGAGATGAAAAAGCGCGGTCTCGATCACGTCGACCTCGACATCAGCCATCAGCCGCCGGAATTCATCAAGGAACATTTCCCAACCATTCAGGCGCGTTGCCTGGAGTTTGGTATCGACATCACCAAGCAGCCGATCCCGGTCGTGCCGGCCGCGCATTACACCTGTGGCGGCGTGGTCACTGACATGTCCGGCCGTACCGACCTGCCCGGCCTGTATGCCGTCGGCGAAACCGCTTACACCGGCTTGCACGGCGCCAACCGCCTGGCCAGCAATTCACTGCTGGAATGCCTGGTGCTGGGCCGTGCTACCGCTCAATACATTGAACAGCAGGCGGCCGCCCCCGAACTCGCCTTGCCTGTCTGGGACGAAAGCCGCGTCACCAACGCCGATGAAGAAGTCGTGATCTCGCACAACTGGGATGAATTACGCCGTTTCATGTGGAATTACGTCAGCATTGTGCGCACCAACAAGCGGCTCGAACGCGCCCAGCATCGCATCCGTCTGCTGCGCGAAGAAATCGACGAGTACTACGCCAACTTCCGGATCACGCGCGACCTGTTGGAACTGCGCAATCTGGTGGAGGTGGCGTCGCTCATCGTCAACAGCGCACTGGCACGCAAAGAAAGCCGCGGCCTGCATTACAGCCTGGACTATCCGGATACACTGGCGAAAGCTTTGCCAACGGTGCTGTCACCACAAAAATAAACAGGCTGAAACACAAGCTGAGGTGCATGTTGAAGCGCAGGTTCGGGATAATAATGGAAGGCAGTACAAATCGAATTTGCTGAAGGAGGAGATGATGAGCATTACGCGTATCAATACATTCCGGGCACTCGACGACCGTGTCGATGATTTGAAAAAATTCCTGCTTGCGCTGCTTCCCACCATACGCGCATCGGCCGGTTGCCAGTCCTGCCAGTTCCTGCAAGATCAGAGTATCCCGTCGCGCATGGTCATCATCGAAGTCTGGGACAGCATCGACGCGCATCACGACTCGTTGCAGCACGTCTCCAAGGCCAGTATTGAAGAAGTCAAAACCATGCTGGCGGCAGCGCCTGTGGGCGGCTACTACCAATAACACCAAGGGCTCCGGCAAATACGGCACCAGAACGTATCCGATTTCGGCTACATCGCGGTCTGCGCCCATCTTTCTTGCGCTCCTCGCATTGCCGACATGGCGGGGAGCGATTTACCATTACCGCATTGCCATTCTCTCTTTCTATCGTGACACGCACTCCCTTCTTCAATCTGCCCCGTCTTGTCGCGGGAGTTGCCCTGGCGACTCTGCTCACGCAGTCCGCGCTGTCCGCCGAGAATGTCGATACGCCAACCAAGGAAGCCGCCACAAAGCCCAGACCGCGCATCGGCCTGGTGCTATCCGGTGGCGGTGCACGCGGTTATGCCCATCTGGGCGTCCTGCAATATCTGGAAAAGCTGCACATCCCGGTCGATTACATTGCCGCCACCAGCATGGGCGCACTGGTGGGCGGCCTTTACGCCAGCGGGATCTCGGCGGAAGAGCTGGAGCACCGACTGTCCAAAACCAACCTGAGCGATATCGCCTTTGATCGCAATGAACGCGCCAAGCTCCCCCAGTCGCAACGCGAGGATGATTTTCAATATCCGATTTCGATTGCGGTCGGTTATGACGACGGCAAACTGAAGCTTGCACCGGGGCTCGTACAAGGCAACAACCTGCTGACGCTGCTGCAAAACTGGACGGCACAGCTACCGGGCAACATTTCCTTTGACCGGCTACCCATCCCTTTCCGTGCCGTCGCCACCGATCTCGGCAAGGGTACAGCCGTCATTCTCGATCATGGTTCGCTGCCGCGTGCGATGCGCGCCAGCATGGCCGTTCCGGGGTTATTTGCACCTTATCAGATTGACGGCCGCACGCTGGTCGACGGCGGTCTGGTAAGCAATCTGCCGGTACAGGAAGCGCGCGACATGGGTGCCGATATCATCATCGCCGTCAACATCGCCACGCCGCTGCAGGATCCTGCCAATCTGCAATCGCCGACCGCTGTGGCGCAACAGATGGTGGGCATCCTGATTCAGCAAAACGTCAAATCGCAGAAAGCCTTGCTCGGCAAAAGCGACATCCTCATTGAACCGGAACTGGCCGGCATGTCTTTCACCGATTTTGCACGCGGCAGAGATGGCGTGAATGCCGGGTGGGACGCCGCTCAGGCGCAAAGCAAGCGGCTCACTGAACTCTCTCTGCCGCCGGAAGAATGGAAAACCTATCTGGCAGCGCGCCACACCGACATGGCATTGGCGAAAGGCACACGCGTCGATGCCATCGAGATCAAGACCACCGGCCGCATTCCCGCCGCCTACGTACGCAGCCGCCTGAGCGTCAAGGAAGGCGACGTCTACGATGCCGACCAGATCAACCAGCAGTTGTCGCAACTGTCGACCAACGGCGACTTCAATGCCTTGACACAGGAGATAGTCAACAAGGACGGCCGTAACGTCCTGCTGATCGATGCCGAAGAAAAATCCTGGGGACCGCAATACCTGCTGTTCGGTCTCGGTATTTCCAATACCTTCGATGGCCGCGGCAGCGTCAACCTGCAGATCGGCCATCGCTATCCATGGATGAATCAGAGCGGTCTGGAATGGCGCAACGATGTCATTCTCGGCAATAAACGGGCAAGCCTGCACAGCGAATTGCGGCAACCACTCTTCGGCTCGTCAGGATTGTATGTTTCGCCCTATATTGATATCGGCCGTCGCTATGTGGATATCTATCCGGACGGCAGTAATGCCAAGGCATCGCCTGTAACGCAATATCGTTTCGACACCGATACTGCCGGCATCGATCTTGGCATGCCGTTGGCGCAATTGGGCGATTTACGATTGGGTGTCAGCTATCAGCATACAAAGTACACGCCGACCTACAACATCTCTTTGGAAAGCGTTGGGCCGCTATTCACGGCCATCCAATCCAACCAGCCGGTCGCGCGTGCCCGCCTGACCATCGATCAGCTCGACGATCCACTTTTCCCGCGCAAGGGCTATTACATTTATTCAGAGGTCAATCGCGGATTTGGTCAGGTGGACAATCGTTATAGCGATGCCCAGCTCAAAACACTATGGGCATTCAGCCGGGATCGCAACACCTTCAATGTCGCGGTGGAAGCGGCCAGCAATCTGTCCAGTAACAACGCTGGGCCGGGATTTTTCCTTGGCGGATTTCAACGTTTATCGGCTTACGCGCCGGATCAGTTCTATGGCAACTACTTGCTGTACAGCCGCCTGACTTATTTGCGCGACCTGACTGACTACAGCTTGCTCGGTCTGCGCAATCCGGTTCTCGGCAGCAGCCTGGAGGCCGGCAATGTCTGGCAAACACGCGATGCTTTCGGGGATGGGCCCTACAAAAAGAGTCTGAGTCTTTTCCTTGGCGGGAACAGCCCTGTCGGCCCCGTCTATTTCGGCGCGGCCTTAGGACAGCAGGGAGTGTGGAATTTGTATTTGCAGCTGGGACGGGTGTTCTGAGTCGAACCTGAGGCACGACAAGGCAAGACAAGGCAAGACAAGACGATGGGCCTTTAGCTTTGCGCGTTGTCGTTCTTTTCTTCCGCAACTGCGCCGCGCATGCGCTTGCGCGCACGTTCCGGCATAGGCGGAAAACCGAAGAATTCCAGCACGCTGTTGGCAACCTGATCACGATCATTGTCGACGCAAATCATGTGATAGCTGTTCTCCAGCACAACGGTGCGCGCATCCGGGATGCTTGCCTGCAGATATTCTGCCGACCGCAAGCTGGTCAGTTCGTCTTCGCGCGCATGCACGATCAGCGTCGGTGCTTTGATGTTCTTTGCCCCCGCACTGGCCCAACTGCGCAGACGATCGACCTGGCGAATGCAAGCCATCGGCACCCAGCGATAATGGAAATTGTCGCCACGCTCGAACTTGGCTTTCACCACAGCACGCACCAGCGTGTTCTTGATGCCGAATGGTTCGCCCTCCTCCACCTTCATACGCGACGCAACACCTGGGATCAGATAGAACAGCGACCGCAAGCCGGCATACCAGGGCGTTGACCAGCCGTCGATGTAAATCGGCGGCGCCAGCGTGACCAGCTTGCCCTGCTGTGCGGTGTGACCGACGCGCTCGCACACGGCGAGCGCGAGCAAAGCGCCCATGCACATGCCCATGACATGCAATTGCTCATATTGCGGCTGCAATTCTCGATACTGCGCCACGACCAGATCTATCCATTGTTCAGCACGAATCGGGATGAGATCCTCCGGCCTTGTACCGTGTCCGGGCAAGGTAACGGCATGGGTATCGGCGCCGGCTTTTTGCAGGATCTTGTGCATGGATCCCAGATCGTATTGTGTGCCGCCAAGCCCGTGAATCAGTATGACCCCAACCTTGGCGGTCATTTTTCGCTCCGGCCTTGCGTGAGATCAGCGGCATCGAAATGCCAGGTACCCGCGACCATGACGAGACTGCCATCCGGGTCGTGCAGACTGCGGCTCATGTCCGTTGCGCCGATAACACGGCCATTGCCCAGCAAGAGACGAAACGGCAGGTCTTCGCGCACATCATCGCCCTCATTGCCCTCATCGCCTTCACTACGATTGTCTTCCGACCAGCGCTGACGCATGCGGTGCTGATCCAGAGGATGCACCAGCTTGAGCGCATCATCCAATGTTGTGAACTTGTCCGGCGACAGACCCAACAGGCTTTGCACATCGCCGCTCCAGGCAATGGTTTTCTTTTCAGGATTGATGCTGTACACCAGTTGGCGACTTACTGTCAGCGCCAGCTCGACTTCGCTCTTCCAACGCGCTACATCCTCATGCAGTTGTTCGCGCGTCGTCTTCAAGGCGCTGATCAGCAACGACAGCAACGAGGCCACTGCCAGATAGACCTGTAATTCGAGCAAGGCATTGCTCGAATTCAGCTGAACCAGTTCGACGAAAGGTCCGCGCCCGAGCGAGTTGTAGACAAACGCCATCAGCGACAGCACCGCCACCGACAAGGCGCCGCCGCGACCACCCCACAGCAGCGCAACCAGTGCGATGAAGAACAACGGCAGATAGGTCGATGAAAAATCGATATCGAAAATGATCCGATCAAGATTGCTGTCGAAGGCAATGTAGCCAGTCGCAATCACGGCAATGAACGCTGCCAGACCCAGCAAAAATTCAGTACGTGCAATCCCGCCCGAACGCGTCGCACGGAACTGCGACCAACTCGCCAGCACCGGCGTCATGATCAGGATGCCGACCAGATCAGACAGCGCCCATACGCGCAAGGTCGGCCAGAATGGTGTGTCTTGCGTCATCACGAACCAGGCTGCGCCAAAAATCCCGCTGACGACGCTGGCGCCGACCCCGACCATCAGCAAACCACGCACAAAATACAGCCCTTCCATCGGAAAGGGCGCACGCCGCACCAGCCATACCGCTATCGCGGCAACACCGATCTCATCGAGGCAAAACAAGGCCATGCGCCAGAGTTCGCGATGTTCCAGCCAGCCCAGCAGTATCTGCGCGGCAAACAGCAGCACCAGCAACGGAAACCAGCGCGCCGTCGGCGTCAGCAACAAGGCGCTGACGGTGATCCCTGCCGGCAGCCAGATATACCCCGTCGCCACGAAGGAGCCGTTCAATGCATGCGACACATAACCGAACACAAAGTACAGTGCGGCCCACAGAAGAGGTGCGACAAGATTGTTTGATTTCACGATGAATTCCCTGAGGATTGCCTGCTTGTTCTTGCACGCCCCGACCACGCAAATAACATGATGCGACTTGCTTGCCGGGAACGACTGGATGGCGCATTTTAGCAGGCTCGCTGATACCAGCCGCCAATGTAAAACAACCCGCATCTTCCGAAGAAAATGCGGGTTGCTTCAAGAACCGAACCTCAACATCTGAACCGGCTTTTCAGCCGATGAGATCAATCGATAATGCGCAAGGAGTAATCGATCGCCTGAATATCCTTGGTGAGACTGCCCACCGAAATGCGATCCACACCCGTCTCGGCGATGGCGCGCACGGTTTCCATGTTGATGCCGCCCGAGGCTTCCAGCACGGCGCGGCGTGCCGTGATCATGACGGCTTCACGCATCATGTCCAGCGAGAAGTTGTCGAGCAGGATGGACGTTGCGCCCGCTGCCAGTGCTTCGCCCAGTTCATCGATGCTTTCGACTTCCACCTGGATGGTGACGCCGGCATTGAGCTTGATGGCGGCAGTCACCGCCGCCGTGATGCCACCGGCTGCAGCGATATGATTTTCCTTGATGAGGATGCCATCGTAGAGCGCCAGACGCTGATTCATGCCGCCGCCGACGCGCACCGCGTACTTCTGCGCCAGGCGCAAACCCGGCAAGGTCTTGCGGGTATCGAGAATGCGCGCACGTGTGTCGCGAATCAGGTCGACGTAGCGGCGCGTCGCCGTCGACACGCCGGACAACAGTTGCAGGAAATTCAAAGCACCTCGTTCTGCCGTCAGCAAGGCGCGCGCGGGACCTTCGATACGACAGACTTCGTCGTTGGCTTGCATGAGATCGCCTTCACCGAATTTCCACTCAACGCGCAAGCGCGGATCGAGACGCGCCATGACAGCTTCGAACCAGGGCGCACCGCATAACACGGCTTGTTCACGCACGATGACACGCGCCTTGACGTGTTCGTTTTCCGGCACCAGCTTGCCGGTATGGTCACCGTTGCCGACGTCTTCGGCGATGGCCAGATTGACGTTGGCGTCGAATGCCGCCGACAAGGCAGGATCGAAAGGCGCAAACGGATTGCGCAGATTGCTGGTGCTGCTGACGGTGAGACTCATGCTGGGCCGATTCCTGCAAACAGTTTTTGTTCGTTTTCCAATGCGCCGGTCGCGCGCACATTGGCTTTCTTCTGCGCCGCGAAATCCAGCATGCGGTCAATACACACCACGGCCTTCTTGCCGATAGCAGGATCGATGTGGATTTCGTTGCTGCCGGTTTCCAGTACCTGCAGCAGGTTCTGCAAACCGTTCATGGCCATCCATGGGCAATGCGCACAGCTCTTGCAGGTGGCGCTGTTGCCGGCGGTCGGCGCATCGATGAAGATCTTGCCCGGTGCAGCCATGCGCATCTTGTGCAGAATGCCGTTGTCGGTGGCGACGATGAATTCCTTCGCATCCGACGACTGCACGGCAGCAATCAGTTGCGAGGTTGAACCGATGACGTCAGCCTGTGCAACAACGGCTTCAGGAGATTCCGGATGAACCAAAATGAGCGCCTTGGGATATTCCTTGCGCAGCAGCTCCAGCTCGACGCCCTTGAACTCGTCATGCACCAGGCAGGAACCCTGCCACAGCAGCATGTCGGCGCCAGTTTGCTTTTGGATATAGCCACCCAGATGCTTGTCGGGGGCCCAGAGAATTTTCTTGCCCTGCTCATGCAGGTGCTTGACGATATCGAGACCGATTGACGATGTCACCATCCAGTCGGCACGCGCTTTGACGGCGGCGCTGGTGTTGGCATAGACCACCACCGTACGATCGGGATGCGCATCGCAGAAGGCGGTGAACTCGTCGGTCGAACAACCCAGATCGAGGGAGCATGTCGCATCGAGATCGGGCATGAGGATGCGTTTTTCAGGACTCAGGATCTTGGCGGTTTCACCCATGAAGCGCACGCCGGCAACCACCAGCGTCTGCGCCTCGTGACTGCGTCCGAAGCGCGCCATTTCCAGCGAATCGGAGACGCAGCCGCCGGTTTCTTCGGCGAGGTCTTGCAGGTCTCCGTCCACGTAGTAATGGGCGACCAGCACCGCGTTCTTTTCCTTCAGCAATTGCCTGATGCGCGCCTTCAATGCCTGGCGTTCATCTGCCGTCGGCGTGGCCGGAACCTTGGCCCACGCGTTGGCGGTACAGCTGCTGCCTGTCTCCATCTGCGGCCGTTCAAATTCGACGACCTTCATTGCTGTTGCTTGCATGGCTTTTGTGTGACGCCGAAGCGCCTGAAAAGATTTACTGAATGCCCTGGCTGGCCAGATAGTCTTCGTAGCTGCCGCGGAAGTCGACGATCTCGTTTTCTTTCACTTCCAGAACACGCGTCGCCAGCGACGAAACGAATTCACGGTCGTGCGACACAAAGATCAATGTGCCGGCGTATTTTTCAAGTGCGATATTGAGCGATTCGATCGACTCCATATCCATGTGGTTGGTCGGTTCATCCATCAGCAGGACGTTGTGACGACCCAGCATCAGCTTGCCGTACATCATGCGGCCCTTTTCACCACCGGACAGCACGTTGACGGATTTCTTGACGTCGTCGCCGGAGAACAGCAAACGACCGAGGATCGAACGCACAGCCTGATCGTCGTCGCCTTCCTGCGTCCATTGGCCCATCCAGTCGGTCAGGGTCTCACCCCTGGCGAATTCTTCGGTCGGATCCTGCGGCATGTAACCGGCATTGGCGTTCTCGGCCCACTTCACCAGACCGCTATCCGGCTGCAGGCCGGCGATGTCGCCGCCAATGCTGCGCAACAGCGTGGTCTTACCGACACCGTTGGCGCCGATGATGGCGATGCGCTCACCGGCTTCAACCATGATGCTGAAGTTCTTGAAAATCGGACGGTCGTAGGTCTTGCTGATGCTTTGTGTTTCCACTGCCAGACGATGCAGTTTCTTCTCGCCGTCGAAACGGACGAAAGGATTGGCGCGGCTCGATGGCTTGATGTCTTCGACCTTGATCTTGTCGATCTGCTTGGCGCGCGATGTCGCCTGGCGCGCCTTGGATTTGTTGGCCGAGAAGCGGCGCACAAAGTCTTGCAGTTCAGCGACTTTTTCCTTCGCCTTGGCATTGACCGACAGTTGCTGCGCACGTGCTTGCGAGGATGCCAGCATGTATTCGTCGTAGTTGCCCGGATACACCTTCAGCGTGCCGTAGTCCATGTCGGCCATGTGCGTACAGACCTGGTTCAGGAAGTGACGATCATGGGAAATGATGATCATGGTGGAGTTACGCTCGTTGAGCATGTCTTCCAGCCAGCGAATCGTGTTGATGTCGAGGTTATTGGTCGGTTCGTCGAGCAGCAGTATGTCCGGATTCGAGAACAAAGCCTGCGCCAGCAAAACGCGTAGCTTCCAGCCCGGCGCGACGTTGCTCATCGGGCCTTGATGCTGTTCGATCGCGACGCCCACGCCCAGCAGCAGTTCACCAGCACGTGCTTCCGCGGTGTAGCCGTCGTATTCGGCAAACTTGGCTTCCAGATCGGCAGCCTTCATGTAGTCGTCGTCGGTGGCCTCAGGATTGGCGTAAATCGCATCGCGCTCGGCCATCGCGGCCCACATCTCGGTGTGGCCCATCATCACGACATCCAGCACGCGCATTTCTTCGTAGGCAAACTGATCCTGGCGCAGCTTACCCAGACGTTCGTTGGTATCCAGGCTGACATTGCCTGCCGATGGTTCGAGATCGCCGCCGAGGATTTTCATGAACGTCGATTTGCCGCAACCATTGGCGCCGATCAGGCCATAGCGGTTGCCGTCGCCGAACTTGACGGAAATGTTTTCAAACAGCGGCTTCGGGCCGAACTGCATCGTGATGTTTGCTGTGGATAACACTGAAAAAAGCCTTTACGTATGAAAATTGCCTGAAGCCAGGTGTAAACGCGTGATTTTACCATTGTGAGCCAAGTCCCGCGTGACTCTGCCTCACCTACGCGCCTCGATGAAATGGTTTTTGAATTATTTGCGCACAACGCGGCTCTAAGAGTTTCGGTAACAAATGAACAACAAACGGACAATCTATGAACATGAAGACAACACACACGCCGGCAAAACGCTTGCGTCATGCTCTTGCCGCAGCTCTGCTCGCCTGCGGCACACTGGCGGCAACCGGTGCCAGCTGGGCTGCCTACAACATCTGGACCAACGAATACACCTTCGCGCGCGCCGATCTGCAAAACGCCATTGCCACCCAGTTTCCGCGCAAGCTGCGCTATATGGAAATGTTCGACGTCAATCTGACCAATCCGCGCCTGAGTCTGAATGAAAAGACCAATCGGCTGATTACCACCGTCGATGCGGAGATCGACAACAAACTGCTGATGAACAAACCCGTCACCGGCACACTGTCGATGAGCAGCGCGCTCAAGTACGACCCGGCAGCGCGCGCCGTCAAACTGGATGCGCCCGCAGTAGAGAAAGTCGATATCGCCGGCGTCCCGGCGCAATACGCGCCGCAATTGAACGCCATCGGCAATGCCGCTGCGGAACAGGTATTAAAGGATTATCCGGTCTATACCTTCAAGCCGGAACAGCTGGAAATGAACGGCAAACGCTTCGAGCCCGGAACCATTACGGTCCTGAGCGACGGCGTGAAGGTAGAAATCAAACCCCAGTAAGCTCGGCAAGTTGAACAAGCTTGGGCTGACGCCAATCCAAATGACTACGCAGCCGGCAAGGTCGGATAACCGCTCAGCGTCAGCGTAAAGCCGCCCTCATCCGCCTGCAGCTCGGCATGACCGCCCACCGGCAGCGTCACGCGATCAGGGATATGCCCGAACGGCAGACCGGTCACAAGCGGCGCCGACAGGTGCTGGCGCGCGTAGGCCAGCATCTGTTCGAAGTTGTAGCCGTTGTCGTAGTCCGACAAGCGGTAATTGGAAAAATCGCCCAGCAACACCGCCTTCTGACGCGCCAACACGCCTGCATGCTCCAATTGCAGCAGCATGCGCTCAACGCGGTAAGGATGTTCGTTGACGTCTTCGATAAACAGGATGCCGCCGTCGACCTGCGGGAAATATGGCGTCCCCAGCAAGTGCACAATCATCGCCAGATTGCCGCCCCACAGCATGCCTGAGGCCTTGAGCGTTGGGTTGCCGGCAGATACAGTCTTGATGGTTTGGGTCGGCTGCGTCATGGTGCGCCAAAAACTGTTCATCGTCATCGCACTCGGCGTCTCGGTGCCGAAATCGCTGCACAGCATTGGGCCGGCAAATCCAGGAGCGCCCGTCTGGGCCAGCAAGGCCAGATGCAAGGCAGTGATATCGCTGTAGCCGATAAAAAATTTGCCGCTGGCAGCCAGTGCACGATAGTTCAGTGCAGGCAGGATGCGCGACACGCCATAGGCGCCACGCAAGGCCATGACGATCTGCACTTCTGGATCCGCAGCCGCTTGCTGAATATGTGCAGCACGTCCGATATCGGTGGCGCCGAAACGCTGATGCCGCGCCGAATGATCGTAATAACTTTTGACTTTGCATCCCTGCGCTTCCAGCAAGGCGATGCCACGCTCGACTGCAGCTTCATCAGGCGCGTAACCGCCCGGTGCGACGATGGCGACACAGGTGCCTGGCGGGATGCGGATATCGGAAGGAAGCATGGGTTCAGTCACGGTCTCAGTCACGGTCTCAGTTACAGCGTCAGTCACTAATTCAGTCATTGAGTTCTTCATCGGTTAACTGCGCATGGGCGATTGCCTGGCGCTGCAATCTTTCCTGCTTCAGGCGCTCGCGCCGTTCAGCAAAAAAAGCCTTGAGCAACTGGCCGCACGCATCAGCCATGACGCCACCGACCAGCTCGGTGTGATGATTCAGCTGTTCCTGTTCGAACAGATTGACCACCGAACCGCCGGCGCCGGTCTTGGGATCGGCTGCGCCGTACACGACGCGCGCCAGCCGCGCATGCATCATTGCCCCGGCACACATGATGCACGGCTCCAGCGTGACGTACAACTCGCAACCGGGCAACCGGTAGTTGCCGAGCTTCTCTGCTGCCGCGCGCAAGGCCATGATCTCGGCATGCGCGGTCGGATCATGCTTGCCGATCGGCTGATTGAAGCCGGTCGCAATGACTTCGCCATCCTTGACCACGACCGCACCTACCGGCACCTCGCCCAGATCCCAGGCGTTTTGCGCCTGCGACAAAGCCAGGCGCATGTGCTGTAGCTCAATGGCGTCGCTCATGATCTGGGTCGCTATCCGGTCAGTCTGCCGTCACTTCTGCCCAACAATTGGGCGTCTCGTGCAGCACCAGCTTTTGCAGATGCAGGCCCGTACCATAAGCGTCTTTATAGGCTGCATTGAGGATGTCAAATGCGGTACGCGCCAGGTTCTCCACGGTAGGAATGCGATCGATCACAACGGTTTTGTGATCCGGCAAACTTGCCAGGAAGTCACGTACGGGCATGTCCTTTTCATACACCAGAAAAGCGTGGTCCCAGACATCAACCAGATGCTGTTTCGCCAGCGTCTTGATGTCGGAGAAATCCATGATCATGCCGTTGTCGGAACTACCCTCGACTTCGATGACCTTACCGACCAGCGTGATTTCCAGCGTATAGCGATGGCCGTGCAGGTTGCGGCACTGGCTTTTGTGGTCGGGGATGCGATGGCCGGCATCAAATTCGAGTTTACGGGTAATGGTCAGCATGAATGCTCGGTAATGTTGAAAACGGGGTCAGATTGTAAACAAACGCATAACGCGGCGGTGTCGCCGTCGGCTATAGCGGGTATTCGTTTGCAGTGTAAGCCAAAGCGCTATGACAAATTGCGCAATATGGCTCGCTCAGGGAATCTGCAGCAGCTTGTGCGTCTGGATACTCAACTTCCACTTGGGGTTATTTTTCACCAGTTCGATCGCCAGCTTGGTGTTGCGTGCGGCGTCGGGGCCATCCATCGGCTGCAGCAGGAAATGCTCGAAGTCCAGCTTTTCATAGTCGGACAACACCTGCGCCTGCTGCGGAATTACCACTTTGAGTTCGCTACCCTTGAACACCTTCAACTCGGAACCCATCTTTGGGCTTACGCAGATCCAGTCGACGCCTTCTGGAACCGGGATCGTGCCGTTGGTTTCAATCGCGATCTCAAAGCCGACCGCGTGCATGCTGGCAATCAGCGCTTCGTCCAGCTGCAGCAAAGGCTCGCCACCGGTGAACACCACATACTTGCTGGCGGCATAAGTCTCCGGCCAGAGATTATTGATGGTCTCTGCCAGCGAATCGCTGGTCTTGAACTTGCCGCCACCCTCGCCGTCGATCCCGACAAAGTCGGTATCGCAGAACTGGCAGATCGCCTTGCTGCGGTCTTCCTCGCGGCCGGTCCACAGATTGCAGCCGCTGAAACGGCAAAACACCGCCGGGCGACCGGCGTGCGTACCCTCGCCTTGCAAGGTATAGAAAATTTCTTTGATGCTGTAAGTCACAATGATAGGAAGCGCTGGCGGCGTGGGTGCCGCGGGTTTCGGAGTTTGCCTGAGCGGCAGTCACGGAGCGTGTTGCTCCGGTTTTCCGTAAAGCGGCATTATAGCCTGTCCGGCGCGCAAGCCGCTCGGAAAGGCGCATAGCGTTGCCGCGAGCCATCTCTGCGCCAAACAGCAACACTTCATGACAACATTCTCTATAGCGGCAGAAAAATATCACTATCATCAGTAAAAACTTACTTACTAATACAGTTTTTCTGCCGTTATGCAAAACTTCTGCACCATAGAACTGTTCAGCGACAATCAATGGACTGATGCCGCCACCATCAGCCTGACGGGCGATACCTCGCTTGGCACGCTCGCACCTACCTCCAGCGGATATGGCCTGGAATATGCTGTGACCTGGTCAAACCGGCGCGATGCGCGTGCCTCTGCTGGAGACCTTGCACGCCATGGCCACACCGCTGCTGGAGGTCGCCGATCATGGTGAAGATTTCGGCCTGGAAGCCGATGTGCTGAGCTATCTCCAGCAGCATTTACGCACGCACGCAAAACGCCTGAAGGCATTGCACTAAACGATTGCACGGAATCGCTGAGACAACATCATGGATAAACGTTTTAATCCCATCCCGATACAAGAACAGGTACACCTGCGCAAACAGGCCGTAGAAGAAGTGCTCGCCCATCCTGAATGGAACCTGGGCGAAGCGACACGTCACTTGCGCACGACCATGCGCCTCACCATCAAGGAAATGGCTAAAGTAACCGGTCTGTCCGAACGTACGCTGCGCGACATCGAAAGTGGCCGTTCCAGCGGCACCATTGCCACGGCAGAAAAACTACTGGGACTGGTCGGCCTGCGTCTATCGATCAGCCGGAAATAGAAACAGGAAACAGACCGGAAGGTGCGGCAATCATCATTTCGCAGCCACGCCAAGCAACAGCTTGACCAGCATGCCTGCCGTATCAATCAAACGCTCCCTGCTCTGATACACCCGCTCCATCACGACCAGCCCGCGCGTGAACGTCGTGATCAGACGCGCAGCTTCTGCCGGCGAAGTCATCAACTGCGCTGTATCTTCCGGGCGGGACAGACGGTCCAGCAGAGCCTGCTCCAGCCTGTCGATCAGCTTTTGCAACACCTGGCGTATCGGCTCTTCGATCACTTCGCCGCTTAATGCAGTCTTGCTGGTCAGACAGCCTCTGGTCGGCTCTCCCGCCGTCATCGAATCGATGACGAATTCAAAAAAGCCCGTCAATGCCGTCGATATAGGCTGCTGGTCCAGTATCTGGACGACACCTTCCATGAAACGATCCATGTACAGGTCGAATACTTTCAGGAACAGAGCATCCTTGCCTTGATAGGCGTTATATAGCGACCCTCGCTGCACGCCGGTGACTGCCGCCAGTTCCTGCATGGTGGTTTCGGCATAGCCTTTCTTCCAGAACAGGCCCATGGCTTTGTCCAGGACTGCTTCTTCATCAAATTGTCGAACGCCGGCCATGCCTTGCTCCGCTGTGTTGTTTCCGTAGAGCGATGACTGTAGATCATCATTGACACACATGTCAATGATGATTAGGATTGCTGATTATTGACATTAATGTCAAACATAAACTACGCATATTTGCCCCAAAGGAATTATCCATGTCTGCCGACACGACACTTTCGCAACTCCCTGCCTCAGATCGCAATGCCGTCTGGCGACATATCCTTGCCGGGCTGTGCGCCAGTCTGGTCAGCATCGGTCTGGCGCGTTTTTCTTATACGCCGCTGATTCCCCCGCTGATTCAAGCGCACTGGTTTTCTGCGGCGGACATCGTCTATCTGGGCGCGGCAAATCTGGCGGGGTATTTGCTCGGAGCACTGTTAGGTCGGCCGATTGCGCGCCGACTGTCCAACGTGACCACGTTGCGGCTGATGATGGTGCTGGTGACACTTGCCTTCCTGGCGTGCGCCATGCCGCTGTCGGTGAGCTGGTTCTTCGGCTGGCGGCTAGTGTCAGGCATTGCCGGCGGTGCGATCATGGTGCTGGTGGCGGCGACGATCTTGCCGCACGTCCCGGCTGAGCGCAGAGGATCAGCCAGCGGTGCAATTTTCCTTGGACTGGGCTTGGGCATTGCCGGTTCAGGCACGCTGGTTCCACTGCTGTTGAATCTCGGACTGTGGCAGACCTGGTTCGGCCTTGGCGTTGTGTCGGCACTGCTGACAGCCGTCAGTTGGTTCTGGTGGCCATCGTCTGCGCCGGCGCCAACGGCGCATGTCGCGCATGCATCCGCCACAGGCGACAAAGCAGCTTCCGGTACCGGCCTGCTCTATCTCCAATACGCCTTGATGGCGGTCGGCCTGGTACCTGCGATGGTGTTCTTCGTGGATTTCATCGCACGCGGTCTGGGTGCCGGTGCGCATCTGGGTTCGCTGTTCTGGATTTTGTATGGCGTCGGCGCGATCTTCGGACCGCCGGTCTACGGTTTTCTCGCCGATCGCATCGGTGCGCGTCCGACAATGCGCTATGTACTGTTGACGCAACTGCTGGCCGTCGTGGGCATCTGCGTGACGGATAATCATTGGTACATTGCTGCACTGACCCTGCTGATCGGTGCCTTCCCTCCCGGCGTGGTACCGCTAATGCTGGCGCGTGTACGCGAAACAGTCATTGGGCATGCAGAACAACAAAATGCGACTTGGGGCCGCGCCACCACGGTATTCGCAGCATTCCAGGCAATTGCTGGCTATAGCTATTCGGCGATATTCAATGCGACGGGTGGCAATCATCGCTTGCTCTTTCTCATTGGCGCTGCGGCGATCGCCATTGCCTTGATGGCAGATTTCGGCTCGCAGCTACTCACCCGGCAACAGAAATCAGCCTGACCACAGATTCGCACCTGCCATCAGTTCCCTAGTCGCAGCAGGTGGGAATAATTCACTCCCAGATCATCCAACTATCGTCAGCGATCAGACACTCAGTGTCCAAGTACGCATGACTTCATGACGAGACAGTCCGATATGGCTTTTGACGAGCGCGAATTCGGCAATCTGAAAACCGATGGGATCAATGGCAATACGCTCCACACGGTGACGCGGATCGTAGCCGAGAGTCATGTGTGGTTCATAGGAGCGCTGCGGCGTAAAACCATGCTCGGCCATCGCACAACCAAGCGCGGTGCGCAGCTCACGTACGCCATTGAGTCCATCGCCTCCAAGCAGCACGAACGGCCCGCTGGGTGCAGAGAATGTCATCGCGGCATCGAAACGTGCATCGATTGCCGAAAAGCGAACCGCATCGGCTGCACGGCATGCCGCCTCCACCACACGATCATCGCTGTCGTGTCCGACCAGTTCCAGAGTGATGTGGAGCCGTTCCGGCCCGACACGCTTGCCGGTGACGCCATGCAACGCCAGGAGCTTTTCGGCATAGGCGTCCAGATGCGCCGCATCAGCGACCGCAGGACGCAACGCGAAGAACCAGCTGTGCTGCGGTGGAGCGACTGACGGCCGCGTGCGAGGCTGACGCTGGCGCGTTGCAGCTACAGGTGGGGGCACCTCTCCAAACAGATCCAATTCAGCCATGATTCACGACCTTAGCTGACGGTAGCCGCCGCGTTCGCGCGCGCCTTATGCAATTTCTTGTAGCTGTCGATCAGGCGATGGTGCCTGTCGAGACCTTCCAGCTTCATGCTCGTTGGCGTCAACCCGAAGAAACGCACACTGCCGTCGACAGAACCTATGACGGCGTCCATCCGCGCATCGCCAAACATCCGGCGGAAGTTGACCACATAATCGTCCAGCTCCAGATCATCATCGAGCGTGACCTCCAGCACCACACTCAAGGCCTGGTAAAACAATTTGCGCTCGACCGTATTGTCGTTGTACTGCAAGAAAGCGCCCACCTGATCTTGCGCATCTTCGAATTGCTGCAAGGCCAAATTGATCAGCAGCTTCAACTCAAGCACTGTCAGTTGGCCCCACTCCGTATTTTCGTCAAACTCGATGCCGATCAATGTGGCGATATCGGAGTATTCATCCAGTTCGCTGTTCTCCAGACGTTCAAGCAGCGCTTCCAGCGCGGCATTGTCCAGGCGATGCAAGTTCAACACATCCTCGCGGAACAACAATGCTTTGTTGGTGTTATCCCAGACCAAATCCTCCACGGGATAAACTTCCGAATAACCGGGCACCAGAATCCGGCAGGCTATTGCGCCCAGTTGGTCGTACACCGCTACGTAAGACTCTTTGCCCATCTCTTTGAGAATACCGAACAAGGTGGCGGCTTCTTCGGCGTTGGCGTTTTCACCCTGAGCGGTAAAGTCCCACTCGACAAACTCGACATTTGCCTTAGCGCTGAAAAAGCGCCACGACACGATGCCGCTGGAATCGATGAAGTGTTCAACAAAGTTGTTTGGCTCCGTCACCGCATTGCTTTCAAAAGTCGGCGGAGGCAAATCGTTCAGGCCTTCAAAACTGCGCCCTTGCAGCAACTCCGTGAGACTGCGCTCCAACGCGACTTCAAAGCTTGGATGCGCGCCGAAGGAAGCAAACACGCCGCCCGTGCGCGGGTTCATCAACGTGACACACATCACCGGATAAGTCCCGCCCAGCGATGCATCCTTGACTAGCACCGGAAAGCCTTGCTCTTCCAGACCTTGAATCCCGGCCAGGATACCTGGGTATTTCGCCAGTACTTCCTGCGGCACGTCAGGCAAGGTGATTTCACCTTCGAGGATTTCGCGCTTGACCGCCCGCTCAAAAATCTCGGACAGACATTGCACCTGCGCTTCGGCCAGCGTGTTGCCGGCACTCATGCCATTGCTGACGAACAGGTTTTCGATCAGATTGGACGGGAAATACACCACTTCGCCGTCCGACTGACGCACGTAGGGCAACGAGCAGATGCCACGCTTTACGTTGCCGGAGTTGGTGTCGATCAGATGCGAACCACGCAGCTCGCCATCCGGGTTGTAGATTTCCAGAGAGTAGGCATCCAGGATCTCTTTCGGCAGCGCATCCTTGCGGCCGGGCTTGAACCAGCGCTCGTTCGGATAATGGACAAATTCCGCCTCGGCGATGTCTTCACCCCAGAACGCACCGGCGTAGAAATGGTTGTTGTTGAGGCGCTCAATGTACTCGCCCAAGGCCGACGCCAGCGCGCTTTCCTTGGTTGCACCTTTGCCGTTGGTAAAACACATCGGCGAGTGTGCATCGCGAATGTGCAAGGACCACACGTTGGGAATGATATTGCGCCACGACGCGATTTCAATCTTGATGCCCAGGTCCGCCAGAATGCCCGACATGTTGGCGATGGTCTGTTCCAGCGGCAGATCCTTACCCAGAATAAAGGTACTGGCGTCAGCGTCCGCCTTCAACGTCAGCAGGGACTGCGCATCGGCATCGAGGTTCTCGACTTCTTCGATGATAAAGTCCGGGCCTTCCTGTACCACCTTCTTCACGGTACAGCGCTCAATGGAGCGCAAGATGCCGCGACGGTCACTTTCTTCGATATCTGCGGGCAACTCCACCTGGATCTTGAAGATCTGCTTGTAACGATTTTCCGGATCGACAATATTGTTTTGCGACAGACGGATATTCTCGGTCGAAATATTGCGGGTGTTGCAGTACAACTTCACAAAATAAGCCGCGCACAAAGCCGACGAGGCCAGGAAGTAGTCGAAGGGCCCGGGCGCGGAACCATCGCCCTTGTAGCGGATAGGCTGGTCAGCGACGACAGTGAAGTCGTCAAACTTGGCTTCAAGGCGCAGCTTATCGAGAAAGTTGACTTTAATTTCCATGGGGGAATTCCAAAAATGGTGCTAAAAAGATGTGGCCGCTATTATCCGTCATCCTGGATCAGGCCGGTGCCAAGGACGCACGGGAAAGCCAAAGCATGTGACGAATAAGCCTACGAAGGCATCCAGGTTCGAGTCAGCTCACGCCTACAAGCTTCGCCATATGACATATATGCAGTATCATGTACTTTATTTTGTACACTTTTCACGCCTTTGGAGCGCCCCATGCCCATCTCAGCCAGCGATGTGATTCCTCTTTCTCAAGCCCGAGCCAATCTATCCGAACTGGCCGATCAGGTGAAAGCCGGCGCCGAGAAGATCGTCACAAAAAACGGCGAAAGTTACGTTGCCATCATCGACGCACAGCGGCTCGATTACTACCATCAACTGGAACGTGAACACATTCACTTGCTGCTGATTGCAGACGCCGCCAAAGGCTTGGCAGATGTCGCTGCAGGACAGATCAAAGATGCTCGCAGCGCCCTCTCGGCAATCAAGCAACGCCGTAGCACCAATACGTCAAGATAACGGGCCGATTCAAACCGTGACAGCCCAACACACCGTCAAACTCACCGCCAGCTTCGAACGCAACCTTGATGAAATCGAAGTATTTTTGCGAGAAGCCGAAGCTCCGCAAGCCTTCGATGCATTGCTGGATGAATTATCGGATACCGTCATTCCCAATCTTGAAAGATTTTCCGGGATAGGATCTTCCTTTCTTGCTCGCCCTACCCGCTCTGTAGAAGCAAGCAACGGCATCGCCCATCTGAAGGCGCAATTGGATGCCATTGCCGCAGACGGCGAATTGTATGAGTACGTGATGACGCGTTACTTGCTGCTGTATGCGCGGATCAAAGGCACGGTATATTTGCTGTCGATTCGCCATCATCGACAGCTTTCGTTCGATTTGACGAGTCACTGGCCGACGTAAAAAATAGAACAATAAGAGAATTCGCGATGGCCGCCAACTCGACTTGGCTGTCGATAATTTTGCCTATAAAAAAGCCACGGCATGCCGTGGCTTTTTCTTTCTCAATCGACAATCAACACAAAGAACGATTGCAAGCGAGATTATTCCCACTCAATCGTGGCAGGCGGCTTGCCGGAAATGTCGTAGACCACACGGTTGATGCCACGCACTTCGTTGATGATGCGGTTGGACACGCGACCCAGCAACTCATGCGGCAGATGCGCCCAATGTGCCGTCATGAAATCCTGCGTCTGCACGGCGCGCAAGGCCACCACGTATTCGTAGGTACGGCCATCGCCCATCACACCGACCGACTTGACCGGCAGAAAAACCGCAAACGCCTGGCTGGTCTTTTCGTACCAGCTTTGGCCATCGGCTTCCTTGGTGTTACGCAGTTCTTCGATGAAGATCGCATCGGCACGGCGCAGCAGGTCAGCGAATTCTTTCTTCACTTCGCCGAGAATACGCACGCCCAGACCTGGGCCCGGGAATGGATGACGGTAGACCATTTCGTGCGGCAGACCGAGGGCCACGCCCAGCTCGCGCACTTCATCCTTGAACAGTTCGCGCAGCGGCTCGAGCAGCTTCAGGTTCAGCGTCTCTGGCAGGCCGCCCACGTTGTGGTGGCTCTTGATGGTGTGCGCGCCCTTCTTGCCCTTGCCGGCACTTTCGATGACGTCAGGGTAGATCGTACCTTGTGCCAGCCATTTGGCGTTCTTCAGCTTGCCGGATTCGGCCTGGAATACTTCCACGAATTCGCGTCCAATGATCTTGCGCTTGGCTTCCGGATCGGTCACGCCGGTCAGGTGACCCATGAACTGATCGGTTGCATCGACGTGGATGACCTTGACGCCGAGATTCTTGCCGAACATGTCCATGACCATCTTGCCTTCATCGAGGCGCAACAGACCATGGTCGACGAATACGCAAGTCAGTTGATCGCCGATGGCGCGATGGATCAGTGCTGCCGCCACGCTGCTGTCAACGCCGCCGGACAGGCCGAGAATGACTTCATCGGTGCCGACTTGCTGGCGAATCGATTCGACCGCTTCGGCGATGTAGTCGGGCATGTTCCAGTCTGATTTACAGCCGCAGATGTCATGCACAAAACGGCCCAGCAATGCCTTGCCTTGCACGGTGTGGGTGACTTCGGGGTGGAACTGCACGGCGTAGAAACGACGCTCTTCGTCGGCCATGCCGGCAACCGGGCAATTGCCGGTCGATGCCATCAGCTTGAAGCCGTGCGGCATTTCATTGACCTTGTCGCCATGACTCATCCAGACCTTCAACATGCCATGGCCTTCGGCTGTAGTGAAGTCGGCGATATCTTTGAGCAGCGCTGTGTGGCCGTGTGCGCGCACTTCGGCGTAACCGAATTCGCGCAGCTTGCCGTTTTCGACCTTGCCACCAAGTTGCTCAGCCATGGTCTGCATGCCGTAGCAGATGCCCAATACCGGCACACCCAGTTCAAACACTGCGGATGGCGCGCGTGGCGTATCGCCTTCGGTCACGCTGTTCGGGCCGCCGGAGAGAATCACGCCGGAAGCGCCATAGTTGCGGACGAATTCGTCGCTCACGTCATAAGGAAAGACTTCGGAAAACACACCGGCTTCGCGTACGCGACGCGCGATCAGCTGGGTGACCTGGGAACCGAAATCAATGATCAGAATTTTTGAGTGCATGGCAGTGGAGGTAGGCAAGTTTGAAATTATTTCAGCGGCAAAAATAAGTCAAAAGGCCGCGGCCAAAACTAAGTGGCGCGGCCTTTTGTCACTATCGTCACCTTGCTTAGTCGGCGCGGTAGTTAGGAGCTTCCTTGGTGATCTGTACATCGTGGACATGCGACTCACGCATACCCGCCGAGGTGATCTCGACGAATTCAGCTTTTTCACGGAATTCATCGATCGTGGCGCAACCGCAGTAACCCATGGAAGAACGCACGCCGCCGACCAGTTGATACAGAATCGCCAGCACGCTGCCCTTGTAGGCAACACGGCCTTCGATACCTTCCGGCACCAGTTTTTCGGCGTTGTTTTCGCCGTCCTGGAAGTAGCGGTCAGCGGAACCATCGGTCATCGCGCCGACGCTGCCCATGCCGCGATACGACTTGTAGCTGCGGCCCTGGAACAGGATCACTTCGCCCGGTGCTTCTTCGGTACCGGCGAACATGCTGCCCATCATGACGGTCGAAGCACCTGCCGCCAACGCCTTGGAAACGTCGCCCGAGAAGCGGATACCGCCGTCAGCGATGACCGGTACGCCAGTGCCTTCGAGTGCTTTTGCCACGTTGGCGATCGCCGAGATTTGCGGCACGCCGACGCCTGCAACGATACGCGTGGTGCAGATCGAGCCTGGGCCGATACCGACCTTGACCGCATCCGCACCATGTTCGACCAGCGCCTTGGCAGCCGCGCCGGTGGCGATGTTGCCGCCGATGACATCAACGTGCGGGAAGCGTGTCTTGACCCATTTGACGCGATTCAATACGCCTGCCGAGTGACCGTGGGCGGTATCGACGACCAACACGTCCACACCTGCAGCGACCAGCAACTCGATACGCTCGTCGTTATCCGGACCGACGCCGACGGCAGCGCCGACGCGCAGCTTGCCTTGGCTGTCTTTGCTGGCGAATGGATGGGCAGTCGACTTCTGGATATCTTTAACAGTGATCAGGCCGCGCAACTCGAAGTTGTCGTTGATGACCATGACGCGCTCGAGGCGGTGCTTGTTCATCAGACGCTTGGCTTCTTCCGGATCGGCGCCGTCTTTGACGTAGACCAGCTTGTCGCGTGGCGTCATCTTGGCGCGCACTTCAGCGTCCAGATCTTCTTCAAAACGCAGATCGCGGTTGGTAATCACACCAACCAGGGCGCTGCCTTCGACGACGGGGAAGCCGCTGATGCCGTGCAATTCAGACAACGCGATGACTTCGCGAATCTTCATGGTCGGCGGGATCGTGATCGGATCACGCACCACACCGGATTCAAAACGCTTGACCTTGGAAACCTCGCGCGCTTGTTCCTTCGGCGTCAGGTTCTTGTGAACAATACCGATACCGCCTTCTTGTGCGATGGCAATTGCCAGGCGTGCTTCAGTCACGGTGTCCATTGCCGCAGAGATAAGCGGAATGTTCAGGCGAATGTTGCGCGTCAGGCGCGTGGCAAGGGAAGTATCTTTAGGGAGGATGTCCGAATAAGCCGGGACTAGGAGCACGTCATCGAATGTGAGTGCTTTTTGGAGAAGACGCATAGCATTTCCTATAGGCGCAAAAGCGAATTATACAGAAAACTTTTACGCTCGTCGCGGAGACCTTGATTTTTCCGTGAAATATGCACCCAAGGTGTGGCGCGGGCGCACCTGTTGTCAAAAATCACTCCCGCGCGTTCAACCCTAAACAAGCCATGCAGCGATCAGCCACCCTTCTTCTGCACCCGGCGCCGGCGCGAATCCATCGGATCGGCAATCAGCGGCCGGTAAATCTCAATGCGATCTTGCTCACGCAACACCGTATCGAGTGTTTTCAGCTTGCCGTAGATGCCGACGCGACAAACGGTCAGGTCGATTGCTGTACACTCCCGCAGCAGACCGCTTTGCATGATGGCCTGCTGGACAGTTGTGCCGACGTCGACGCGAACCGGCTTGCGGATCTCCAGATCCGGCGTGGCATAGCAGATCTCGACTTGCAATTGCGTCGTTTCAGCCATATATCTGTTCTGCACGCTTGCAAAAAGAATCGACGAAGCTGTTGGCGATCATGCTGAATACCGGCCCGATCACCGACTCCAGAATGCGGCTCGAAAACTCGTACTGCATGTCGAATTCGATCTTGCAGGCATCATCGCGTAGCGCTATGAAATTCCAGCGCGCTTCGAAATGTTTGAACGGCCCTTCCACCAGATGCATCGTCATGCTGCTTGACGGCACATTGGTGTTTTCGGTGGTGAAAGACTGTTTGAGGCCGTGATAGTTGATCTTGAGCTTGGCCTTGAGCTTGTCGCCCTGCCGCTCTTCAACGTCGACGCCACCGCACCAGGGCAAGAATGCCGGGTAATCTTCGACGCGGTCGACGAGCTTAAACATCTGCTCCGCGCTGTAATTGATCAGGACTGTTTTATGTACGACTGCCATGAAAGGTGGTCCGTTTGATAAAATCGCAAAGTTGAAATTTTAACCGACACCACGGATTTTCCGATTAGATGAGTATTGTTGATAATAAAAAAGCTTTTTTCGATTACTTCGTCGAGGAGCGTTTCGAAGCCGGCATCGTCCTGGAAGGCTGGGAAGTCAAGGCTATCCGCGCCGGCAAAGCACAGATCAAAGAAGCGTATGTGACGATTCGCAACGGCGAGATCTTTCTGTTCGGCGCGCACATCAGCGCCCTGACCAGCACGTCCACGCACGTCCATCCGGAAACCACGCGCACACGCAAACTCCTGCTCAACGCCGCAGAAATTGCCAAACTGATCGGGAAAGTGGAACGCTCAGGCTATACGCTGATGCCGCTGAACTTGCATTTCAGCAAAGGCCGCATCAAATGCGAGATCGGCCTGGCCAAGGGCAAGAAGCAACACGACAAGCGGGAAACCGAAAAGCAACGCGACAGCCAACGCGAAATCCAGGCCGCCATGAAGACGCACCGCCGCTGATCGGCGGCGCTGGCTTCACCGGCGACACGCCCTACTCAACGGCGCTCTATCAGAATCCTGTTATCAGGATCTTATTTGCTGGCTGCAAGACGCAGGCATTCGGCAACCTTTTCCACCACCCCGGACCAATCGCCACGGACTTTCTGACGGAACACCTTGACCGTCGGATACCAGCGCGACGTGCCCGTTTGCCATCCCCAGCGCCATTCGCTTTCATACCGCAGCAATAACCACGCTGGTTTGCCTAACGCGCCTGCCAGATGAATGACGGCGGTGTCGGCGCTGATGACCAGATCAAGATGACTGATCAGCGCAGCCGTTTCGGCCATATCGCTCATCGATGCTTCGAAACGACGCATGGTTTGCCACACCTCGATCTCGGCGGCATCGCCCTCTGGAATCTCGCGTTGCAGGCTGATCAGATCCACAGGGATATCCGCTAACGGCCGCAGATAACGCAAGGGAATATCGCGCGTGTGATTCAATACACCAACCTGCCTGCCCGCCCAGGCTATGCCCACTTTCAACTTGCCGGCGTTCTGCACCGGGTCTGCACTGAGAATGGCTGACCACTGCTGCAGCGTAGTACCATCGGCATACAGATAAGGTGCGCTTGCTGGAATCGTCGCCAGCTTCCAGCTCAAGGCCAGCGGCAAACTCATCAAAGGACAGTGAAAATCGTGCGGAGCGAGCCCCAGATCGTTCACGACAATAGTGACGTTGGGCAGCGCCTCAAACGATGACAAGAGCCTGTGCAAGGCTTCCGGTACGCACACGGTCACCTTTGCGGCACTTTCTGCGATGAGAGGAATATAGCGTGCAAACTGTATCGTATCTCCCAGCCCCTGTTCCGCCCAGAGCAAAATGCTCCGTCCTTCCAGAGATGGTTCGCCCAGCCATGCCGGTATTTCCGGAAACATTACTTGCCCTCGCAGCTGTGGAGTTCGCCAACGTGCTTCATGCCGCTGCCAGCCACCCGCAAAATCCCCCTGCAACAACAAGCAATGGCTCTGCGCCATCTCTGCCTCCGGGAAGTTTGGTTGCAGCGTCAGCGCCTGCTCGTAACACCAGAGCGCCTGATTCAGGCAGTTCATTTTTTGGAGGACGTTGCCGCGGTTGAAGATGGCGGCGGCGTTGGCGGCTGAATGCGCAAGAATACGGTCGTAGCAAAGTACGGCTTCTTCATGTCGGTTCAAATGAAGCAAGACATTGCCGCGCTGATTCAGCGCTTGCTGATGCGATGGCGCAAATGCCAGCACACGATCCAATGAGGACAGCGCTTCATCGAAGCGCTCCAGATGCGTGAGCAACTCGGCCTGCCGACACCAGAGATCTGCATCCTGCGGGGATTCTTCCAGCGCCATTTCAGACTGCTCCAGCGCAAGAAACAACGCGCGCTGCCGGGATTGACGCGCTTCCAACAAGGCGGGGAAACGTGTGAGGCAATCGTCATAGGCTGCGATCGCGTCGTGATAGCGCTCTCCCGCCAACAGCAGATCGGCGCGACGCATCAGTGCAGGGACGAAGCCGGGATCAAGCTTGATGGCCAGCTCCAAAGAAGCCATGGCCTCTTCGGATTTTCCCTGCACGTCTGCGGTAATGCTCTGCGTCAGCAGATGCATCAGCTCTTGCAGATGTGCCGGGTCTTGCAAAAGCTTGTCATGCAGCATGTATCAAATCCATCCCGTCCATACCAGTGTGCGAGGCGCAGTGTGATTCTGCATCAGAGTTCCTGTCGTTGCCCGGCTCATGCCGTTGTGTTGATGATGTTGCCACTAGATGGCGTTGCATGCAATTTGGTCGTAATGCTCTGCAAGAAACTGCTCAATGATGTCCCACCCGCGTCGCCCAGCGCACTCAGAAGATTCGCAAAGCTGCTTTCCAGATCGGTGTTGGTTGCCGAAGAACTGGGACTGCTTGAATCGCTGGTCGATGTTGCCGTATCCGTCGATGACGTACTGGACTCGGACGCCGACAGCGACTGAACAAGTTTGGTGAGATCCGCTTCGAGACGCCCGTCCCCAGGTGGTGGCGGAGGTGGGCGATTAGCCGCCGCTGCGGCTGCCGAAGATGCAGTCGCAGCGGCCACGGCCGACGCTGAGGTGCTGCTGTCCGTATCAGTGCTGCTGTCCGTCGAGGGGCTGGAAGCGCTTTCCGAATGCAAGGCAACCAGCAGATTTTGCAGGAAGCTGTTCAATGCGGCGTCGACATTTTTTGTCGATGTCGCATCATCGCTTGAGGAGGTTGTGACGCTGCTGGAGGTAGCGCTGCTCGTACTGTTGGTATCGGCCTCCAGTGCTGCCAGCACCTCTTTGATGGCATCCATGAAACTGCCCCCACCGCCATGACGTGGTGGCGGAGGCGGTGGTGGAAAATCGGAAAAACTGACCGTGGCGCTTGTCTGGTCAATGCCTGTAACGCCACCCAGGTCGGCCAAGGAAAAAAGATTGCTGCCGGATACGCTGCTGATGCTCATGTTGTTCTCCCTCTGACAAGTTGCCCCCTGCATAGACGGACATGCTTCTTTACCGCCATTTGCACCTCGCAGCAAAAACCACGAAAGTGTTGTCTGCGCACTTAACAAGTATCGGCGATACGCACATGCAAATCCCGGTCCAAGTGTGTAAATTAGGGTAAATTTCAGTTGATCGAAGGCACTTTTTCAGAGGGTATCCACGATACTTCCTGATCTGTTTCAGCATTGCCCGGATGACACTATTTCGTACCGGAAAAACGGCACCGTTTCCAACAGTCAAATGCCCGGAAGCAGGGGTAAAAAAGTGTAAAGATGAAGACACCAATCGTTACTGTTGTACCGTCCGCAGCCTTTTTGCGCATATGATTGAACTATCCGAAATGCAGCAGTAATCAAAGAAAGAGAAGCACACAACGATGTCAAAAGTATTACTGATAGACGACGACATTGAACTCGTTGATATGCTCAAGGAATATCTTGAGCAAGAAAAATTTGAAGTCCGCGTTGCCTATGACGGCGAGTCGGGTGTTGCCGAAGCCCTGACCAACCAATATGCCATCGTGGTGCTCGACGTGATGATGCCTCGCCTCAATGGACTGGAAACATTACGCCGTATCCGCGCCAAGAGCAATCTTCCTGTCTTGATGCTGACAGCCAAGGGCGACGACACCGATCGCATCATCGGCCTCGAACTCGGCGCCGACGACTATGTCCCAAAGCCTTGCACCCCGCGCGAACTGACTGCACGGGTACGTGCCATCCTGCGCCGCACTGTTATAGACAATCCGGATCACAGTCCCTACTCGCCACTGGCAGTTGGTGCACTTTCCATGTGGCCGGAACAGCGCCGCGCTACCTGGTCTGGCCGCCCACTGGAACTCACCAGCAGCGAATTCAATCTGCTTGAAGTCCTGGCGCGCAACGCCGGTAAGCCTGTGAGCAAACAACATCTTTCGGAACAAGGCCTGGGCCGCCCTCTTGCACGTTTCGACCGCAACATCGACGTGCATCTGAGCAGCATTCGACAAAAAATCTCCACGCTCGGCAGCGACAAATCCTGTATCCAGACCGTCTATCGCTTGGGTTACCAGTTCATCAAGGAGTAATCGGTGGGCCGGCTGTTCTGGAAGTTCTTTTTCTTCATCATGGTGGCGCAGATGACCGCCATCATCGGTGTGGGCATCATGTTCTCCTTCGAGAACCGCGAACGCAATCAGCGCGCCACCGATCTCGATCTGAGTCCGCCGGCGGTGTTCACCATCCGTTCCGCTGCGGCGACACTCCAATATGGCGGCACCGAGGCGCTGCGCAAGCTGATAGTCAACGCTGAGCGGCATCAGGTGTATGTCGTGAACGAAAACCAGCAGGAGCTGCTGGGGCGTGACGTCAATCCCAAATTGGTCGAGGAAGCACGCGCCCTGCTAACCACTGAAGTACGTCGTCGCGTGGTGGAAGAAATCAAGGCTTCCGACGGCCATACTTACCTGCTCTTCCTGCCGTCGCCGTCGCATATGAATAGCGGACGGGAGCCGCGCCATGAGAATCCGCCTCCACCGCCGCCACCATTTTCTTTCCCGATGATGCCGATGCTGGTCTCAACAATCGCCAGCCTGTTTTTTGCGATGTTGCTGGCCTGGTATTTTTCGCAACCGATCCGCCAACTCAAATCGGCTTTTGCCAATGCAGCTTCAGGCAATCTGAATGATCGTCTGGCACCGCTGATGAGCAAACGCAGTGATGAACTGGCGGATCTCGGTCGTGACTTTGACAGCATGACGGACAAACTGCGTGCACTGATGGAAAGTCAGCGCCGCTTGCTGCACGATGTATCGCACGAATTGCGTTCGCCCATCGCCAGACTTCAGGCCTCGATCGGTCTGGCGCGCCTGCAACCGGAAAAAACCGCGGCTACGCTGGAGCGCATCGAACGCGAAGGCGTACGTATGGACAAACTGGTCGGAGAATTGTTAACGCTGTCGCGCTTGGAAGCCGGCGTCACGGGAGCCATGGAGGATCACATCCGCATCGAGGATCTGCTGGGGGAAATCATCGACGACGCGCGCTTTGAGGCTGAATCGATAGATCGGCATGTGGAAGGCCAGGCTCGCACCAATGTCGTCATCAAGGGGGGCGCCGAGCTTCTCTACAGGGCGATTGAAAACGTCGTGCGCAACGCCATCAAGCAGACCGCCATCGATACCGTGGTTGCGATCAACACGCTCGTCGACCAGGAAAAGAAGCATGTGCAGATTTCCGTCATTGACCGTGGCCCCGGCGTACCGGAAGACGAATTGCAACTGATTTTCGAACCCTTCTTCCGCAGCACACGTACGCAAAAAAGCACCCACGGCTATGGCCTTGGACTGACCATTGCGCGACGTATCGTCGAGGCGCACGGCGGTACCATCCGCGCCTTCAATCGCATCGACGGCGGCTTGTGCGTGAACATCTCATTACCTTACGACAGCATTGATCCATTGCCATCATCTGCAGACTGCAGCGACCATCACGCCTGAGAAATTAGACCCGCGAGCATCGACATAAAAAAGCGCCTGAAAATCTCTTTTCAGGCGCTTTTCACATTTGCATTCCGTTTGTTCTTGACGACTTCTACCTGACTACTTTTGCTGAGCCTTTACGACCTGCATTGCGCTGGCAATCAAGGTACTCATGTCGCCAAGATTGGCGGGAACGATAATCGAATTATTGGTTTTGGCCAATTGTGAGAATGCGGCGACATATTGCTCGGCGACTTTCAGGCTGACCGCATCTGCGCCACCGGGCGATTGAATCGCCGCTGCGGTCTTGCGCAGCGCTTCGGCGCTCGCCTCTGCAATCGCCAGAATGGCCGCGGCCTGCCCTTCGGCGCGATTGATCGATGCCTGCTTTTCACCTTCCGATTTGGCGATGGATGCTTCGCGTTCTCCGGTAGCGATATTGATCTGCTCTTGCTTGCGACCTTCCGACGCAGCAATGAGTGCGCGCTTTTCACGTTCTGCAGTGATCTGCGCCTGCATGGCGTGCAGAATTTCTTTTGGTGGTGTCAGATCCTTGATCTCGTATCGCAGGACTTTAACGCCCCAGTTTTCGGCGGACTCATCGATCGCGCTGACGATGGTGGTGTTGATGTGATCGCGCTCTTCAAAGGTCTTGTCGAGCTCCATCTTGCCGATGACCGAACGCAAGGTGGTTTGCGCCAGTTGTGTGATTGCAGCGATGTAGTTCGATGAGCCGTAAGAGGCACGCATCGGATCGGTGATCTGAAAATACAGAATGCCGTCGACCTGCAATTGCGTGTTATCACGCGTGATGCAGACCTGTGGAGGTACATCCAGCGGGATTTCTTTAAGGATGTGTTTGTAGGCAACGCGGTCGATAAACGGCACCACAATATTAAGCCCTGGCCCGAGCGTTGCATGATATTTGCCCAGCCGCTCTACGACCCAGGCGTGCTGCTGTGGCACAACCTTGATGGTCTTGACGACGAAGATGATGGCGATGAAAAAGATAACCAGCGTGACGCTACCGAACATAGAAATTCCCCTTGTGAATGAAGCTTGATGACAGCTAACGCCAAGTAAGGCCTACTGCACAACTGCGTGCGCGACGATCAGACGACTGCCGCGTATTTCCCGGATGATGAATTGACCGGCCTGAACTGCATTGCCCGGTGCAAGTTCCACGTCCCATTCGGCGCCGCGATAACGGACACGCGATGTCGGTGTGCCGTCGAGATCCGTCCAGAGCTCGACGTGCACTGCCTGCCCGATGTCCAGAAGGACATTGGGGTCGCGCGCGGCGGCTTCCTTGTTCATTTTCCCAAAGCGGCTGCGACGCAGCAAACCTACCGCGACGAAGCCGACAACAGCCGCCGCCAGGAACTGCCACTCGGCGGCCCCGCCAAGCAAGGCAACGACACCGCCGACGGCCAGACCAATGGCGATCATCAATAAATAGAATGTTCCGGTAAAGAGCTCCACCCCGATTGCCAGTCCGGCCAATACGAACCATATCGCCCAGTCCATCATGTTGATTTCCTTTTTGGATTTGAGACAAGCCACTGCTTGCTGGCAAGACTTTAACAGCCTCTGACGCACTATTGCTAAAAACAAAAACGCGGGCATCAAGCCCGCGTTTTTGTTTTTCTGAAACCAGACAAGCGAACTTGTCCGGTTTAGACCATATTGGCGCTTACTTAGTGCCGGCCAGCTTCTGCCAGGTGTCGATCACTGAGTCTGGATTCAGCGAGATCGACTCGATACCTTGCTTCATCAGCCATTCTGCGAAGTCCGGGTGATCCGATGGGCCCTGACCGCAGATACCAACGTATTTTCCCTTGGCGAGACAAGTCGAGATGACCTTGGTCAGCAAGGCTTGCAACGCAGGATCACGCTCGTCAAAATCGGCTGCCAGCAACTCCATACCGGAGTCGCGATCCAGACCCAGTGTGAGCTGCGTCAGATCGTTGGAACCGATCGAGAAACCGTCGAAGAATTCCAGGAATTGTTCGGCCAAGATCGCGTTGGAAGGCACTTCGCACATCATGATGACGCGCAGGCCGTTTTCGCCGCGTGTCAGGCCGTTTTTGCCGAGCAAGTTGATGACCTTTTCCGCTTGTCCCAGTGTACGGACGAACGGCACCATGATCTCGACGTTGGTCAGGCCCATGTCGTTACGGACGCGCTTCATGGCCAGGCATTCCATTTCGAATGCTTCAGCGAAATCGGCAGCCAGATAACGTGCGGCACCGCGGAAACCCAGCATTGGGTTTTCTTCATCCGGCTCGTAACGCGAACCGCCGATCAACTTCTTGTACTCGTTCGACTTGAAGTCGGACAAGCGCACGATGACCGGCTTTGGCCAGAACGCCGCCGCGATGGTCGCAATTCCTTCGGCCAGCTTGTCGACGTAGAACGCCTTCGGCGATGCGTGACCGCGTGCGACGGATTCAACAGCCTTCTTCAGGTCAGCATCGATGTTCGGGTATTCCAGAATCGCCTTCGGATGCACGCCGATGTTGTTGTTAATGATGAATTCCAGACGCGCCAGACCGACACCGCCATTTGGAATCGACTGGAAGTCGAATGCCAGTTGCGGATTGCCGACGTTCATCATGATCTTCAACGGAATCGGTGGCAGTTCGCCGCGTGCGACTTCGGTGATTTCGGTTTCCAGCAGACCGTCATAAATCTTGCCTTCGTCGCCTTCAGCGCAGGAAACGGTGACCAGGTTGCCGTCCTTCAGGATATCGGTAGCATCACCGCAACCAACCACCGCCGGCACACCCAGTTCACGCGCAATGATCGCCGCGTGGCAGGTACGACCGCCACGATTGGTGACGATGGCTGCAGCGCGCTTCATGACCGGCTCCCAGTTCGGATCTGTCATGTCGGCGACGAGCACGTCGCCTGGTTGCACGCGTTCCATTTCGGAGGCATCGCGAATCACGCGCACCGGACCGGCGCCGATCTTCTGACCGATTGCACGACCGGTTGCCAACACCGCGCTGGAGCCCTTGAGCTTGAAACGTTGTTGCGCGTCAGTCGCCTTTTGCTGCGACTTCACGGTTTCAGGACGCGCTTGCAGAATGTACAGCTTGCCGTCGCGGCCGTCTTTGCCCCATTCGATGTCCATCGGACGCTGATAGTGCTTTTCGATGATGGTGGCGTATTTGGCCAACTCAACGATTTCGGCGTCGTTCAGCGAGTAACGGTTACGCATTTCAACAGGCACGTCGACAGTCTTGACCGAGCGGCCGGCCTTGGCTTCACCGGTGAACTCCATCTTGATCAGCTTGGAGCCGATGTTGCGGCGGATGATCGGCAGCTTGCCTTGTTCCAGCATCGGCTTGTGGACATAGAATTCGTCCGGATTGACCGCGCCCTGCACCACTGTTTCGCCCAGACCGTAGCTGGAGGTGATGAAAACCACGTCCTTGAAGCCTGATTCGGTGTCGATCGTGAACATCACGCCGGCAGCGCCGACGTCGGAGCGCACCATGCGTTGCACGCCTGCCGACAGCGCGACTTCAGCGTGGGTGAAGCCCTTGTGAACGCGATACGAGATAGCGCGATCGTTGTACAGCGAGGCGAACACGTGCTTCATCGCTTCGAGCACGTTGTCGATGCCGACAACATTCAGAAATGTTTCTTGCTGACCGGCAAAAGAGGCGTCAGGCAAGTCTTCTGCAGTTGCAGACGAACGCACGGCGAAAGACATCTCACCAGTGGAGTCGGCAACCAGTTTGTCGTAGAAAGATTTGATCTGCTCTTCCAGCGCAGGCTGGAAAGGCGTGTCGATAATCCATTGACGAATCTCCGCGCCGGCTTGCGCCAATGCACGCACATCTTCGATATCCAACGTTACGAGACGATCTGCAATGCGTTGGGCCAGCGTTGCGCCGCCATTTGCACTGTGTTCCAGAAAGTCGCGGAAAGCCTGTGCCGTCGTGGCAAAGCCACCTGGCACTCGGACTCCGGCACCGGCCAACTGGCTGATCATTTCACCCAGCGACGCGTTCTTGCCGCCGACGGATTCGACATCCGTCATGCGAAGATTTTCAAAGGAGACTACGTATGCGGCCCCCTGGGTAGAACCCATGCTTACTGCGTTGGACATAACAACCTCTAGTTTGATGATAAGAAATCTTCACGCGGCCGGCAGTCGTCATTTGTTCTTTGTTATTTTGGGACGAAGGCGACATAATCGATACAGCGGCTTGGCTCAATACCTGATGCAGGTTCCGATACATGAGCTGACATAATTGGCGCGCGGCAGTTCCGAAGGTGTTTGCATGAGCAAACATCCAGAGGCATTCGGTCAACTTGCGCAGCACTATCAGGATCATTTTGAGCTAGCTTCTCAATCTGTTGCATGGCATTTTACAGGGTAGCCAGCAAATTTTTCATCTGGCCCGTTATTTTTTATTGTTTTCTTTTTAACAACACTATGCTCGATCTCGCACCGCCCGCCTGCCCCGTCCCTTTGCCTCCGGCCAACCGTACGGTTTTCTTCGTCTCTGACGGTACCGGTATTACGGCGGAAACATTGGGCCATTCCGTTCTCAGTCAGTTCGAGCTGCGCTTCAAGCAGGTGCGCCTGCCTTTCGTCGATACACTAGATAAAGCCTATGACGCCACCCGCCGCATCAACGAAGTGGCAGAAACCGATGGCAAGGCGCCCATCGTCTTCTCGACGCTGGTCAAGGCCGACCTGTCGGCCGTCATCCGCCAATCGAAGGCGATGCATATGGACTTGTTCCAGACCTTCGTCGAACCGTTGGAACAAGAACTCGGCGTCAAGTCGACGCATACGATTGGCCGCAGCCACAATACAGCCGATTCCGAAGAATACAAAAACCGCATTGAGGCGATCAATTTTTCGCTGGCGCACGACGATGGCCAGTCGAACAAAAATCTGGCTAGCGCCGACGTCATTCTGGTTGGCGTATCCCGTTCGGGCAAGACACCGACCAGCCTTTATCTAGCCATGCAATACGGCATCAAGGCGGCAAACTACCCGTTGATTCCTGAAGATTTCGAGCGGGACAAATTGCCAAGTGGGCTGGTCAATTTCAAAAAGAAGATCTTTGGCCTGACGATCGCGGCGGAGCGCCTGTCGGAAGTTCGTAACGAGCGTCGTCCCGGCAGCAAATACGCCGCGATTGAAAACTGCCGTTATGAAATCAATGAGGCGGAAAAAATGATGCGACGCGAAGGTATACGCTGGATGTCGTCTACTGCCAAATCAATCGAGGAAATTGCAGCGACGATTTTGCAGGAAATCAAGCCGGACACTCGCTGATTCCTGCTAAGTTAATACCGGCTTGATCAGTCGATTGCTCTCTTGAACTGTGTATGGAGCAGATAGTCTTTATGTGGCCCTTCGATACGCGTATGCAAATCGAAGCGGTCCGCGTCAATCAGCACATAGCGCCCATCGTAGCGATCCAGAATGCAAAGATGGGTCTCAAGCGGCAATAGCGCTTTTTGTGCCGGCTCATATCGATAGCTCTGATACGCCTGCCCTGCCTGAACACCATCGGCAAAGGCGACATGAACGACGTCGCCCTCAATCCGGTAATCAAACCTCCGGGTGAACGACACGACGCGCTGGTCAGCCGCCAAAAGCAACTGACCGGATTCCTTGTATTCCAAGCAGTTTGCTTCGCAAGAATGGAATTCGGCACGTCCCTCGGCGTCACCGATGACGAGCTTATCGGTACCAAGCATGCTGCGCGTGAAGCGCCAGCTTCCACTGAAATAAGCGTAGAGGTCAGGATACATGCAAGCGTCGGTCTTCAATATAAATAGCAGTCAGGCGAACCACCCTCAACCGCCGCCCTGCCTTTGCCGGGCTTGCTCAAAAAAACAGACTGCCGCTGCTGCTGCGACGTTAAGCGATTCCATTTGCCCCAGATGCGGGATAACTACTTTGACGCCGGCGGCGTCCATCAAATCGTCGGCGACACCCTGCCCTTCGTGGCCGAACAGCCAGGCAACTTCTTGCGTCAGATCGATCTGATAAATGGTTTCCTGCGCATACGAACTGGTCGCCAATACGGGAATTTTGCTGGTCTTGCAGAGACTCAGTAAATCGGCGCCTTCAAAAATCTGGAGCAAAAAATGCGCGCCCATGCCTGCCCGCAACACCTTGGGCGACCACGCTGCGGCAGTTCCTGCCGAGCAAAACACCTGACGAATTCCAGCCGCCGCTGCACTACGCAAAATTGATCCGAGATTGCCCGGATCCTGCAGACCATCGAGCAAAACCGCCGATGTCGTCAATTCCGCCGGCAGTTGCGGCTGAGGTGTCGCAACGATCAGCAACAAGCCGACGCCGTTTTCAACCTGACTCAATGCCTGATACAGCGCGTCCGGCAAACAAATGCATTGGCTGCCTGTAGCTTCACACTGAGCCAGCACCGGTGCGACTTCGGCGTGATACACCGCACTCTCGGCGACAACACACAATTCGGGCGTGCCGGCCTGCTGCAAATACGCTTCTGCCAGATGCACGCCGTCGAGCAAACTCCGTCCTGCCTTGCGACGCGCCTGCGCGCTGGTTGCCAGTTGCTTGAGTTCTTTGTACAGCGCGTTATCGCGAGAAGAGATCGACTTCATCAACGATCCTCAGGCACCAGCCAGCAAGGCGCGAACGGGGGCGTAAGACTTACGATGCACAGGGGACACGCCATGCAGGCGCAGACGCTCAAGATGCAATGCGGTCGGATACCCCTTGTGCTGATCAAACGCGTAATGCGGATATTGATCATGCAATACCCGCAAAGCTGCATCGCGCGCAGTTTTGGCGAGAATCGACGCTGCGGAAATGGCAGGCACTTTGTCGTCGCCTTTGACGATCGCTTCGGAGCGGATCGCCATCACCGGGCAACGATTGCCGTCAATCAGCGCCAGCGTAGGAATGGTGCGCAAAGCCTCCACCGCACGGCGCATCGCGAGCATGCTTGCATGGAGAATATTGAGTTGATCGATTTCGTCTTCGGAACATTCGGCAATCGCCCAGGCAATCGCGTGCTCCTTGATTTCCAAGGCCAAGGCGTCGCGACTGGCTTCGCTCAGTTTCTTTGAATCGCGCAAACCGACGATAGGTCGCGCCGGATTGAGAATGACGGCGGAGGCGAAGACCGGCCCTGCCAAGGGGCCGCGTCCAGCTTCATCCACGCCGCAAATGACTTCGCCGGCATAATCGTCGAGTGCGAACAAAGATAAATTCGAATCGTGTTTCTTGGCCATATCGCCTAAACTCCTTGCGCAAAGCGCGTCTGCTGACGATCCAGCAAAGTACATACTGCCTGCGCGCTGACATTGGCAGTATCGCGTAACAACGAGTGATGCATGTCGGTAAACCGTTGACGCAGATTCTGTAAATGGACCGGATCGTCCAACTGTTTCCAAAGCGCATCAGCCAGCGCCTGTGGCGTGGCCGCGTCTTGCAACAATTCTGGAACAACATACTCGCGCGCGAGAATATTCGGCAAACCTACCCACGGTTGGTAGTTCATGTGACGCATGATTTCATAAGACGCACGCATCATCTTGTAGGCAATCACCATCGGCTTCTTGTAGAGCGCGACTTCCAGCGACGCAGTGCCTGAGGCAACCAATACCGCATCCGCCGCCGCCATTGCTGCATGCGATTGCCCGCTGATGATTTTGATATCCAGATCGATGCTATCGGTTTGCGAAATCAATTGTTCGAAATAGGCGCGCTGTTTTTCGCCGGCCATTGGCGCGACGAATTGCAATTGTGGCTCTCGCTGTTTCAGCAATCGGGCGGCACCAAGAAAACTCGCTGTGTTGTACTTGAGTTCCGACATGCGGCTGCCGGGAAGAATGGCAACGACACGGCGATCTTGCTGCAGGCCTAATGCTGTGCGTGCTGCAGATTGATCCGGCTCCATGGGAATAACCTCCGCCAGCGGATGCCCCACATAGGTCACGGGCACACCTGCCTTGCGGTAGATTTCTTCTTCGAAGGGGAAAATCACCAGCATGTGCGACACCGCACGCGCTATTTTTTTGATGCGTCCGCCACGCCAGGCCCATATTTGCGGCCCGATAAAATGCATCGTCGGAATACCGGCCTCGCGCAATTGCAGCTCCAGCCCCAGATTGAAGCCACCATAGTCGACGCCGATGAATACCGCTGGACGCTCTGCCAGCAACTGATCACGCAAAGCGTTCTGGATGCCCCTGATCTCGCGATAGCGTGGAATGACTTCGAACAGGCCGCGCACAGTGAGCTTATCCATCGGCCAGTCACTGATGAAGCCGTGCTCAGCCATGTGGGGCCCGCCGATACCATGCAAACGCGCATCCGGCAAACGCGGACGCAAGCCTGATAGCAAACGGCTCGCCAGCAGGTCGCCAGAGCTTTCGCCGGCGACCATGGCGATCGACATCTTATCGGATGATGCCACGAGAGGACGATGCGATGAATTCACGCATCAGGCGGATGTGTGCTGCGGATTCAGAGGATTTTTCTTCTTGCAGCAGTAATTCCTGCTTGGCTTCTTCCAACGGCAGACTGGAACGATAGATGGCCTTGTACGCACGCTTGATCGCGGCGATCTGCTCCGACGTAAAACCACGACGCTTCAAGCCCTCACTATTGATGCCAGCGGGTACAGCGCGATTGCCTGCAGCCGTCACGAATGGTGGAACATCCTGGCTAACGGCGGCAGTAAACGCGGTCATCGCATGGGCACCGATACGGCAGAACTGATGCACCGACGTAAATCCGCCAAGGAACACCCAATCGCCCAAATGCACGTGACCGGCGAGTGTCGCATTGTTGGCCAGAATGATGTTGCTTCCAAGCTGGCAATCATGGGCGATGTGCACGTAGGCCATGATCCAATTGTCGTCGCCGATACGGGTCACACCGGCATCCTGGGTGGTTCCCAGATTGAAGGTGACGAATTCGCGGATGGTGTTGCGATCGCCGATTTCCAGGCGGGTCGGTTCACCGGCGTATTTTTTGTCCTGCGGTGCAGCGCCAAGAGAGCCGAACTGAAAGATCTGATTGTCACGGCCAATGGTCGTATGGCCCTCGATCACGACATGCGGACCGATCTTTGTACCGGCATCGACGCGAACGTTGGCGCCGATCACGGAGTAAGCGCCGACCTCGACCGTCGAATCGAGCTGAGCCCCCGACTCGATGACGGCAGTAGGATGGATACGCGACATCGCTTAGCCCGCCTGGCTGGCGTCGTTGGCGTTGCGCATCGTGCACATCAGATCGCCTTCTACTGCAACCTGGCCGTCAACTGTGGCCACAGCCTTGTACTTCCAGATGCCACGGGCACGGCGGGTAATTTCCACGTGCATCTTCAACTGATCGCCCGGCTCTACCGGACGCTTGAAACGCGCGTTGTCGATACCGACGAAATACACAACGGTATTGGCGTCAGGTTTACGGCCTTCGGTCAAAAAGGACAACAAAGCAGCAGTCTGCGCCAGCGCCTCGATCATCAACACACCAGGCATCACAGGCTTGTGAGGAAAATGGCCGTTAAAAAATTCTTCGTTGACGGTCACATTCTTGATGGCAGTGATGTCCTTGCCGCTTTCCCATGTGAGAACACGATCCACCAACAACAGCGGATAACGGTGCGGGAGGTATTCTTTGATTTGATTGATGTCGAGACTAGTCATTTTTTTGCTCAGTATTTTGCTCAGTATTTCGCCCATTAAGCGGCTCTGTAAGCGATTTAATCGTTTTTTCCAACGCACGGATTTTCTCACGCATTGTGCCCAGATTGCGCACCAATGCTGCTGATTTTTCCCATTCGCCGTGCTTGGCGATAGGATAAAAGCCGGTATATTGCCCTGGTTCCAAGATCGAACGGAGTGCCAGCGTGCCTGCCGAGACGTGAACTTTGTCAGCAATCGTAATATGGCCGTGGATCATTGCCGCGCCGCCGATCGAGCAGTATTTGCCGATTTTGGCGCTGCCGGCGATACCGACACAGGCCGCAATAGCGGTGTGCGCACCAATATGGCAGTTGTGGGCGATCTGAATCTGGTTGTCGAGCTTGACTCCATCTTCCACCACCGTATCGGACAAAGCACCCCGGTCTATCGTCGTATTGGCACCAATTTCAACGTCGTTGCCAATGACCACCCGCCCTACCTGGGGGATCTTGACCCAATTACCGCCTTCGTTGGCAAAGCCAAAACCATCTGTGCCAATTACAACACCAGAATGCACAATGCCGCGTTCGCCGATTTCACAGCCGGAATGGAACGTTACACGAGCATAGAAATGCGTATCAGCACCGACACGCGCATTACGACCGACATAACTGCCCGCGTCAATCACGGCGCGTTCGCCGATAACGGCACCGGCCTCAATGACGACGTGTGGGCCGATGGTCGCGCTTGCCGCCACCTGCGCCGTTTCATCCACACAGGCGCTGCGGTGAATGCCGGCAGTAACCGGCACTGCCGCCTGCGCCGCAAACAATTGCGCTGCGTGGGCGAAATAGGCGTAAGGATTTTTGGTGACAATACGTGCGCCCAGATAACCGGCAACGGCTGCGTCATCCACTTCAGACAAAATCAACGCAGCGGCCTGCGTTTGCTCTGCCTGGGATCGAAACTTGGGATTGGAGAGGAACGTGATATGCGACGATGTCGCCACATCCAGAGGAGCGATGCCGCTGACATCAATCTGCGCATCGCCTTTTAGCTGGCCACCCAAGCGTTCGACCAACTGTTCTAGCCGAATACCCATCTTGGCCTTCTTAGATTATTGCGTTACCTGCTCAAGCAACGCAGATTGGCGATTTCTCTTCGGGACAATCTGCGCGCTTGGGATAAGCATGATGAAGATTTGAACCAGGCTTACTTCGCCAGCTCTTTCAGAACCTTGTCGGTGATGTCGATACGCTTGCTGGCATAGACTGCTTCCTGGAAGACGATATCGTATTTTTCAGCCTCAGCGATCTGACGGATCACCTTGTTGGTACGCTCCAGAACGACCGACAATTCTTCATTGCGACGCTGATTCAGATCTTCACGGAATTCGCGTTGCTTGCGTTGAAATTCCTTGTCGATATCGGACAGATCGCGCTGGCGCTTGACACGCTCCGACTCGGACAATACTGCAGCATCCTTGTCCAGCTTGTCTGATTGCGCCTTAAGGCGTGCAGCCATATCAGCAATATCTTTTTCGCGCTTGGCAAACTCAGCTTCAAGCTTGGTCTGTGCAGCCTTGGCTGGCACGGCTTCGCGGAAAATACGTTCCGTGCTGACAAAAGCAATTCTCGATTCTTGTGCATGCACATTGGCAAACGACAACATGCCGACAGCCAGTGTCGCAGCTTGGATCGACATCAATGATTTAGTAATAAACTTCAAGATCATTCTCCGTAATACAGATTTCTATTATGCCATGGGGCTGATCAGTTGATTCCCTGATCAGAATCCGGTTCCCAACTGGAACTGGAAGTTTTGCGCTTTATCACCAGTCTTCGCGTTCAACGGCTTACCGTAGCTGAGCTTCAATGGGCCGATTGGTGAAATCCAGCTGATACCGAAACCAGTGGAATAGCGCAAGTCATTGATTTTAATACGTTCACCATCGGCAAACACGTTACCGCCGTCAACAAAGGTAAACCAACGTAAACTACGATCCTGGCCCGAACCCGGGAATGGGAATTGCAGCTCTACGTTAGCGATCAGACGCGATGCACCACCCATGGAGTCCCCGTATTGGTCTTTCAGGTTACCCAAAGAGGACGCTTCATATCCGCGCACGGTGCCGATACCACCTGCGTAGTAATTCTTGAAAATCGGGTACGGCTTGCCACCAAAGCCCTTACCGTAGTCAACTTCGCCATTCCAGGCCAGCGTAGCCGCATTGCTCCAGAACGGTTGGAAATATTGATGCTGATACGTCGCACGATAATACTTCAAGGTGCCAACACCCGACACTTCCAGGTTGGCACGCTGATAGACCCCTTTGGTCGGGACCAATGCGCTGTCGCGGCTGTCGCGTTGCCATGCAGCGGTCAGAGGGAAGCTGGTCGTGGTGGCAGTACCAATGCCGCAAGTACCATCATTGACGACATCGCATCCCTTTGCGCCGGTGCCGCTGCCAAAGTCACGTACGTATTGACGATACAAGCTCGGGCTAGAACTATCGGTGTCGACCTTGGTATTTTCAATACCGACGCCAAAGAAAACGCGATCCAGCTCAGAAAACGGAACGCCGAACTTGACGCTACCGCCGATGGTTTTCACTCGATAGTCACCAGTGGTGTAGGCCGATGGACGAATCGTGCGCAGGAACACTTCATAAGTGCGGCTGATACCATCATCCGTGAAATACGGATTCGTCTGCGAAACAGCGATCGTGCGGTAACGCGAACTCGTGTTGACTTCGATACCGACAGTGTTGCCGCTACCGAATGCGTTTTCCTGCGAAATCGAACCGGTCAGGCTCAGCTTGTCAGTTTGCGAGAAGCCGGCTCCGATCATGATGTTACCGGTCGGCTTTTCTTCCACTTTCATGTTGACGTCGATCTGATCCGTGCTGTTCGGCACTTCCGGCGTCTCAATGGTGACTTCCTTGAAATAGCCCAGGCGGTCGACACGATCACGCGACAGCTTGATCTTCTCGCCGTCATACCAGGAGTCTTCAAACTGGCGGAACTCACGGCGAATAACTTCGTCACGGGTCTTGGTATTGCCGGCGATGTTGATATGACGCACATACACGCGCTTGCCCGGGTCGATCATGATGGTAAAGGCAACTTCCTTCTTCTCACGATCGACGTTTGGATTGGCATTGACGTTGGCGAATGCATAGCCGAAATTACCGAGACGTTCGCTAATCTTCTTGGTGCTGTCAGTGAGCTTGGTGCCCGAATAGACATCACCTTTTTTCAGCTGAACCAGCGCGGCCAGGTCAGCCTGCATACCAAACATTTCGCCATCGAGCTTGATGTCGGAGACCGTGTACTTTTCACCTTCGTTGATATTGATGGTGATGTAGATGTCTTTTTTGTCTGGTGTAATGGAAACTTGCGTCGACTCGATCTGCATTTCCAGATAACCGCGATCCAGATAATAGGAACGCAGCGACTCGATATCGCCAGACAATTTTTGCTTGGAATATTGGTCAGCTTTGGTGTACCAAGTGAACCAGCCCGGTGTTGTCAACTTCAGTTGATCACGCAAATTGCCGTCGGAGAATGCCTTGTTGCCGACAATATTGATTTGCTTGATGCGCGAAACGTCGCCCTCATCTACAGCGAAACTCACTGCAACACGGTTACGCTCAACCGGTGTAATGGTCGTGGTGACCTTCGCACCGTACAAACCGCGCGACAAATATTGGCGCTTGAGTTCCTGTTCAGCGCGGTCGACTTGCGACTTGTCAAAAATACGCGATTCAGCGACGCCGATTTCCTTCAGCGCCTTGGTCAGTTGTTCTTTGTCAAATTCCTTGATACCCGTGAAGTCGACACTGGCAATCGCCGGACGCTCTTCCACCTGGATTACGAGCACGTCGCCCTCAGCTTCAACCCGGACGTCCTTGAAGAAGCCGGTTGCATACAGTGCCTTGATCGCTGCCGTACCTTTTTCGTCAGTGAAGGTGTCGCCTACTCGCACCGGCAAGTAACTGAACACGGTGCCTGCTTCGGTACGCTGAATGCCTTCGACACGGATGTCCTTGACCACGAACGGCTCGACGGCGAATGCCTGATTGCAAAGGGCAAGCGCAGCAGCAGCGATCAGGCTACGGGAAAAGGTCGATGCAGGGAAATGCGCGGAATGTAAGTTCATTAGCTATCGTTTATTAACTATGTTTTTGCTGACCATTTTTTACGATGGTCGAACATATGTAAAGTCAAAAGCCATCCTTGCCATCAGGACGGCTCGGGACGAATCCTTAAAACATCAGACGAACAATGTCGTTGAATGCAGCAACGATCATCAATGTCATCAAAATACCCAGACCGGCACGTTGAGCAATTTCCCCAAAGCGCTCAGAAACAGGACGTCCAGTCAAAATCTCCAGCGAATAATACAGCAAATGGCCGCCATCTAAAACCGGGATGGGCAGCAGGTTCATTACACCAAGACTGATGCTGATAAACGCGATGAAGCTCAGATAGCTGACCAGTCCGACTTTGGCAGTCTGTCCGGCATAATCAGCTATGGTAATCGGGCCGGTAATATTTTTCCAGGAAACCTGACCGACAATCATTTTTCCGATCATCTTCAGCGTCATAGCACTGGTATCCCAGGTCTTCTGCGCGCCCTTGGCAATCGCCGTCCAGGGCGCATCGCTGACAACAATCATCTCCGGCGCCAGCGGCACCTCTACCTTGATACGCCCTATCGTCTGACCATTGTCGCTCAGGGTGTCAGGCGTGACCTGAATGCGGAATTCGCTTTGCCCACGTATACCATGCAGCGACAACGGCTTGCCGGGAGAGGCGCGAACCAGCTCCACGAGCGCGAGGCCGTCTTTGATCGGCACGTCGTTGACATCAAGGATCAGATCGCCCTTTTGCAATCCAGCCTGCATGGCGGGGCCATCCATGACCTTGCCAAGCATTGCCGGGGGACGTGCCAAGGACAAGCCCAGTTTTGCCAGAAAATCGCTTTCAAGATCCTTGCTTGATATGCTATCAAGTGGCAAATTCACCGAATCCAGCAGCTTTCCGCCGCTTACTCCCTTGTTGATCCGCTCAACGTCCAGTCGCGCTGGCGTCTTTTCAAGAACGTGCTGCATCAGTTCCCAACGCACTTCCGACCATGCCTGAACAGCGACGCCGTTAATAGCCGTGATGGTTTCACCACCGCGCAGACCTGCTTGATATGCGGCAGTCTGCGTCGCCATTGGACGTAGTTTAGGAACCGGCTCAGGGATGCCGTGCATGAACAAGCCGGCGAATAAGAGAATGGCGAGAATGAAATTGGCCAACGGACCGGCTGCAACGATCGCGATACGACGCCAGACCGACTGGCGTGTGAATTCGCGCTTGAGATCCTGAGCAGACATGTCGCTGACATCCTGCTCGCGGGCATCAAGCATCTTGACGTAACCACCGAGCGGCAATATCGACAGTGCCCATTCAGTCTGATCACGCCCAAAACGGCGTGAATAGATCACCCGTCCCATACCGACCGAGAAGCGCAAAACCTTGACGCCGCACAAGCGCGCCACCCAGTAATGCCCCAATTCATGCACGACGACAAGCGTACCGAGAGCGACCGCGAAGGCCAGCAGAGTGTGCAGCAGATTCATGACAGAATGATCATAAGGAGAGGCAGGATTGCGCAATCGAGCGTGCCTGCTGATCTTGCTCGATCAGGGCGTCGATATCGGCGACAGGGCCATGGGGAAGCTTATCCATGACACGAGCGATCACTTGATCAATCATGCGGAATCCGATTTCTTGATTCAGGAATGCCTGGACAGCAACTTCATTGGCGGCATTGAGGATTGCCGCCGAGCTGCCCCCGGCTTGCAGTGCATCATACGCCAGTTTGAGACACGGAAAACGCCCAAAATCCGGACGCTCGAAAAATAACTGCCCGATCTGAGCAAGGTCCAGCTGAGCAACCCCGGATTCGATCCGTTCCGGATAGGCAAGCGCATTGGCGATGGGCGTACGCATGTCTGGATTGCCAAGTTGAGCCAGCACCGAACCATCGATGTAGGAAACCATCGAATGAATCACGCTTTGCGGATGAATCATGACTTCAATCTTGTCAGCCGGCGCACCAAACAGCCAGTGCGCCTCAATGACTTCCAGGCCCTTGTTCATCATGGTGGCAGAGTCCACCGAAATCTTCCGACCCATGACCCACTTCGGATGCGCCACGGCCTCTTCCGGCGTTACGCTGTCCAATGTACTGACATCCCGCTTGAGAAACGGCCCCCCCGATGCGGTCAGAAGAATCTTGGCGATCCCGGCATCAGGCAGCGAACGGCGATAATCGTGCGGCAAACATTGAAAAATGGCGTTGTGCTCACTATCGATAGGCAGCAAGGTCGCCTTATGCTGCGCCACGGCATCAATCAGCAGTTGGCCGGACATGACCAGGGCCTCTTTGTTGGCCAACAGAATTTTCTTGCCGGTGCGCGCTGCAGCCAGCGTAGACGCCAAACCTGCCGCGCCGACGATTGCCGCCATGACGATATCGCACTCGTCCGCACTTGCAACGTCACACAGCGCTTGCGCGCCATACATGACTTCAATGCGCAATTGGCTGGATTTGAGCTTTTGCTGCAGAGCTTGGGCAGCCTGCGCCGTACCGACAACCGCCAGCTTGGGGCGAAAACGGACGCACTGCTCCGCGAGCTCATCGACTCGCGAATGGGCCGTCAAGGCAAACACTTGGTAACGATCAGGGTGACGCGCTATGACATCCAACGTGGAAACGCCGATGGAACCGGTAGAGCCGAGAACAGTAATTGCCTGCATGAAATTCCTACAACCAGAGATCGATCAGCGCTGCCAGCGGCAGAACCGGGATCAACGCATCAATCCTATCCAATACGCCGCCGTGCCCCGGCAACAAGTTGCTGCTGTCCTTGAAACCAGCGCGGCGCTTCAACTGCGACTCGAACAGATCTCCGACAACACTCGCCGCAACCAGCAAAGTCATCACAAGAATGAAGCCGGGCCAGCCGAAACGGCCGTACAGACGGCCTGAAAACGTTTCACCGTCGAAATACATCACGATGGCCGCCGCAATCACCAGAACTGCAAGCCAGCCGCCGACTGCGCCCTCCCACGACTTGCCGGGAGAAATCGATGGTGCCAGCTTGTGGCGGCCAAAACCTTTTCCTGCGAAATAAGCCCCGATATCTGCGACCCAGACGATTGCCATCACAGAAAGCAAGTACAGTGGAGAATGTTGAAACAGGGAAACGATCGCAATAAAGCAACCCATCAGCGACAACGTATAGGTCACACTGAGCAGGCGATTGCTTGGCGTTCCCAGCGCCGGCAATCCAAGCTTCAACGCGGGTACAAAGCGAATTACCCACAACGCCACGCACAAGCCGAACAAGCTGCGCACGCTCGGTAAACCGCTTACGAACACGATGATTGCGTAGGCGACAGCCCAAAAGCCGGCCCACAGACGTGGTCGCGACAGACGGAACAAGCGCAGGCCTTCCCAGGTACCAGCCGCGAAAAACGCCAGCGTCACCGCAGCAAACGCAAAGAAATTATTCAAAAAGAGAATCGGCAACAAAATTGCCAGGAGAACCAACGCTGTGATGACACGCGTTTTTAGCATCAGGAAGCCTTTTTCTGCTCGACCAATTGCTCGCTGGTGCGACCGAAACGCCGTTCGCGCTGACGATACGAGTCGATCGCCTTGTCCAGCTCCGCCCCATCGAAATCGGGCCAATAGGTCTCAGTAAAATACAATTCGCTATAGGCCAGTTGCCATAGCAGAAAATTGGAAATACGCTCTTCGCCGCCGGTACGGATGAACAAATCCGGTTCGGGGGCGTAAGCCATCGCCAAATGGGGAGTTAATTGCTCTTCAGAAAAATCTGTGGCGCCGGGCTGCTCTTTGAGCATCTTGCCAACAGCCTGCATGATGTCCCATCGACCGCCGTAATTGGCACAAATTGTCAGTGTCAGTCGCGTATTACCGGCGGTTTGCGCCTCGGCTTTGGCGACCATGTCCTGCAATTTGGCATCGAAACGACCGAGGTCGCCCACCACACGCAAGCGGATATTATTTGCGTGCATTTTGCTGACTTCGCGCTCCAGCGCCGTCATGAACAAACGCATCAGCAAAGACACTTCGTCTGCAGGACGACGCCAGTTTTCAGAGCTGAATGCAAACAGCGTCAGATATTCCACACCACGCTGAGAGCATGCCTCAACAATCGTGCGTACGGCATCGACACCTTTCACATGCCCTGCTACGCGCGGCAAAAAACGTTTGGTCGCCCAACGCCCATTGCCATCCATAATGATGGCAACGTGACGCGGCACCGCAGAAACTTGCGGCACAGCCTGGGTTGAGCTCTTATAAGTCATACAGTGTAAAAATCCAGATAAACGCGAAATCGGCCTTGGTTTGAAACCAAGACCGACATCATCGCATAAGTCGTTGCATAAGCCGCTAACAAGGGCTTTGCTTACACCGTCAGCACTTCTTTTTCTTTTTCTGCGACCAGCTTGTCGACTTCAGCGACAAACTTGTCAGTCAGCTTCTGGATGTCTTCCTGACCGCGGCGCTCATCATCTTCGGAGCAAACCTTGTCCTTGACCAGCTTCTTCAGACCTTCGTTCGCATCGCGACGAATGTTGCGGATCGAAATCTTCGTATCTTCTGCTTCGCCCTTGACCAGCTTGACCATTTCCTTGCGGCGCTCTTCGGTGAGCGGCGGGGTCGGTACACGGATCAACTCGCCTTGCGTGGCAGGGTTCAGGCCCAGATCGGCTTCACGAATCGCCTTTTCAACGGCTGCAAGCATTTTCTTTTCGTACGGTTGCACACCGATGGTACGCGCATCGATCAGCGTCAGATTGGCGACTTGCGACAATTGCGTCGGCGACCCGTAGTAGTCGACCTGGACGTGATCCAGGATACCGGTGTGGGCGCGACCAGTACGCACTTTGGCCAGATCGGCGCGCAGCGACTCGATCGACTTGGTCATTTTTTGTTCGGTACTCTTCTTAACGTCAGCGATGGTCATGCTACTCTCCTATCATCTAAAACTATCTTACAGTATTCGAAAAACGTAATTATTTACACGTGAACCAGGGTGCCTTCGTCTTCACCTAGCACGACCCGCTTAAGCGCACCCGGCTTGACGATGGAGAACACCTTGATCGGCAGCTTCTGATCGCGACACAACGCGAATGCAGTTGCGTCCATGACCTGCAAATGTTTGGCAATTGCTTCGTCAAACGTGATGGTGCTATAACGTGTCGCCGAAGGATCCTTCTTTGGGTCGGCAGTATAAACGCCATCCACCTTGGTCGCCTTAAGAACGATTTGGGCGCCGATTTCCGAGCCGCGCAATGCCGCTGCGGTATCGGTCGTAAAGAAAGGATTACCTGTCCCGGCGGCAAACACCACGATTTTGCCCTCTTCCAGGTATTGCAAGGCTTTCGGGCGTACGTAGGGTTCGACAACTTGCTCAATGCCGATTGCCGACATGACGCGCGCAGTCAGACCGGCCTGACGCATTGCGTCCGCCAGTGCGAGAGAGTTCATTACTGTTGCCAGCATGCCCATATAGTCGGCTGTGGCGCGGTCCATACCCTGCGCACCTGGGGCTACGCCGCGAAAGATATTGCCGCCGCCGATGACGATGGCCAACTCGACCCCCAACTGGCTGATCTCGGCCACGTCGGCAACCATGCGCTCAATAGTGGCGCGATTGATACCGTAGGCGTCGTCGCCCATCAGGGCTTCGCCGGAAAGTTTGAGGAGTACGCGCTTATAGGCTGGTGTCGTCATGTGCTGGGCTCCGTTTGCTATCCGATTAACTGTTTCTGTCCGTCCTGCTTGCTGCCTGCTTGTGCTTGCTATGCTTGCCGCAGAAGTGGCACGCGAAAGTGTTGCTCGATACAGGCGAGGACGTCATTGTATGCTGCTGTACTCTACTGCCGGGGACTTGCTTACATTTTGAAATGCCTGCCGAAACAGGAATATCTTGCCAGTCCCGCCGCCTCTTGAAAACCAAGAGGCTTAAAAAAACGGGCCTCTCGGCCCGCTTCCTTACTTATTACTGCGCTTGCTTGGCGGCAGCAACCTGGGCTGCCACCTCGGCTGCGAAGTCATCTTGTTTCTTCTCGATGCCTTCACCAACCACAAACATGCTGAACGATTTGACGCTGGTGTTAGCCGCCTTCAGCATTTGCTCAACAGTTTGCTTGTCGTTTTTCACGAAAGACTGATTGAACAGCGATACTTCCTTCAGGTACTTTTGCACCGAACCGTCAACCATCTTGGCGACGATATCAGCAGGCTTACCGGACTCAGCAGCCTTCAGCGACGCAACCGAACGCTCTTTTTCGATCAGATCAGCAGGAACCTGATCCGACGACAGCGCGACCGGCTTCATCGCAGCGATGTGCATTGCGACGTCTTTGCCAACTTGCTCGTCGGCGCCGTCGAATTCCACCACAACACCGATACGTGTGCCGTGCAGGTAGGAAACCAGCTTACCGGTTGTTTCGAAACGCTGGAAGCGACGGATAGACATGTTTTCGCCGATACGACCGATCAGCTCGGTACGTGTTTCTTCAACTGTCTTTTCGCCCAGCGGCAGTGCAGCCAATGCGGCCAGATCGGCAGGATTCTTTTCTGCGATCACTTTGGCGACGGCGTTAGCCAGAGCGATGAATTCATCGTTCTTGGTAACAAAGTCGGTTTCACAGTTGATTTCCACCAGGGCACCAATGCCGCCAGCGATGTAAGTTGCGACAACGCCTTCCGAAGTGATGCGGGAAGAAGCCTTGGATGCCTTGCTGCCCAGCTTGACGCGCAGGATTTCTTCAGCACGAACCATGTCGCCTTCGGCTTCAGTCAGCGCCTTCTTGCATTCCATCATCGGCGCGTCGGTCTTCGCGCGCAGTTCGCCTACCAATGCTGCGGTAATTGCCGCCATATATTTCTCCTAACTAAGTAGACATGCCGCCATCAGAGACGCCACGTCAAAAATTCGATCAATTTACTCAAAAAAAAGGGGCGAACTGCGCTTACTCTCGCTGTTACCCCTTTTCTTATCGCCCGCCGCTGAAGCGGCGACGGGCGTCACAGGCAAATTAAGCCTGCTCGTTCACTTCAACGAATTCGTCGCCACCGTTTTTGACGGCTTCAACAACTTCGTTCACTGCGTTTGCACGGCCTTCGAGGATGGCGTCAGCAACACCGCGAGCGTACAGAGCGATCGCCTTTGCGGAGTCATCGTTACCAGGAATGATGTAAGTCACGCCTTCTGGGGAGTGGTTGGTATCAACCACGCCGATAACAGGGATACCCAGCTTGGCGGCTTCAGTGATGGCGCCCTTGTGGTAGCCGACGTCGATCACGAAAATAGCGTCAGGAATGCCGCCCATATCCTTGATACCGCCGATTGCCTTTTGCAGCTTTTCTTGTTCACGGCTGAACAGCAGAGCTTCTTTCTTGCTCAGCTTTTCGTTGGAACCGTCAGCGATTGCCGCTTCCATGTCCTTCAGACGCTTGATCGATGTCTTGATGGTCTTGAAGTTGGTCATCATGCCGCCCAACCAACGTTGATCGACGTAAGGAACGCCTGCACGTTGCGCTTCTGCTGCAACGATTTCACGTGCTTGACGCTTGGTACCGACAAACAGGATAGTGCCGCGATTGGACGACAGTTGGCGCACGTACTTCAGCGCTTCCTGATACATGCCCAGGGTCTTTTCCAGGTTAACGATATGAATCTTGTTGCGATGACCGAAGATAAACGGGGCCATCTTTGGGTTCCAGAAGCGTGTTTGGTGACCGAAGTGGACACCTGCTTCCAGCATTTCGCGCATAGTTACGGACATAAATTTCTCCAGGGTTAGGTCTGGAATCCATTCGGTCATTTAAGCCAGCGTAGTGCTTCAAAAAACACTGCTTCACATGAAGCTGCCGGCCCAAACACCCTTTGGCGAACGGATTCGCGATTCAACTTAGTTTCAAATAAAACAACTTTTTACCACTTCAAGCCAACATCAACACAGAAGCAGGCAACGCCTGCAACTTTGTTAATACTCGCTTTCCAACCTGAGTGACTCAAGTTAGCCGACCATTCTACCTCATCCGAAGAATCCATTCAAGCTCCGAAATCATTGTTTTCATTAGCTTTTGACCGGTGGCACCCGCCAATCGCCGCCGACAGAACCGCTCGCCCTCGTCTATAATCTCTACTTAATGATTTTTAAGCGAATTGCGACAATTTTATGGGCTCCATTTCCATCAAAACCGCCGAAGACATCGAAGGCATGCGCGTTGCCGGCAAACTTGCGGCAGAAGTACTCGACTATATCGCCCCCTTCGTCAAGGCAGGCACAACGACCGGCGAGCTGGACCGCCTCTGTCATGAATACATGGTGAATGTGCAAGGCACCATTCCTGCGCCGCTCAATTACTGCCCGCCAGGCTATACGCCCTACCCCAAAGCCATTTGCACCTCACTGAACGACATTATTTGCCACGGCATTCCCGGCGACAAAGTGATGAAAAATGGCGATGTACTGAATATCGACATCACCGTCATCAAAAACGGCTATCACGGCGACACAAGCCGCATGTTTTTTATCGGCGAACCGTCAATTCTGGCGCGCCGCCTCACAGAAATCACCTACGAGTGCATGTGGCTGGGTATCTCCAAGATCAAACCTGGCGCACATCTGGGCGATATCGGCCACGTCATCCAGCAACATGCTGAAAAGGCCGGCTATAGCGTGGTGCGTGAGTTTTGCGGCCATGGTATCGGCACCGTATTTCACGAAGAACCGCAGGTGTTGCACTACGGCCGTCCCGGCACGCTGGAAAAACTGGAAGCCGGCATGATTTTCACGGTCGAACCGATGATTAACGCCGGTCGCCGCGACATTCGCGAAATGGGCGATGGCTGGACCATCAAAACCAAAGATCGCAGCCTGTCGGCGCAATGGGAACATACCGTTCTGGTGACCGAGACTGGCTTTGAAGTACTGACGATTTCACCCGGCATGCCTGCTCCGCCGGCATTCATTCAGCAACCAGCTGCAGCCGTCGCCTGACTCCCCTTCTGAGCGCCTATGCCCAATCTTGCCGTCACTCTCAAAAAACAGTTAAAAGCAGCACGCCAGCAGGCCATTGAGGCCTTTCAGGCCGACGGCAAGACCGAGCATCTATTGACGCAATTGCGTCGCAACGTTGATGCCGCACTGACGGAAGCCTGGGAAAAATGTGCCCTGCCACGCGATATTGCGCTGGTGGCGGTTGGTGGTTACGGCCGCGGCGAGCTGTTTCCGCATTCGGATGTCGACGTCCTGATCCTGCTCGATCAGACGCCCGACAAAGCCATGCAGGAAAAGCTGGAATCGCTGGTTCAACTGTTTTGGGATATCGGCCTGGAAATCGGCCATAGCATTCGCACCGTGGAAGAATGCCTTGCCGAATCGGCGGCAGACATCACCGTGCAGACCAGCCTCTTGGAAGCACGTCTGGTCACCGGCAATAAAACACTGTTTCAATTGCTGCAACTTCGCTGCAACAGCGCGATGGATCCTCGTGCATTCTTCCAAGCCAAAACTTTGGAAATGCAGCAGCGCCATGTCAAATACGAGGACACTCCTTACAGCCTGGAGCCGAACTGCAAGGAAAGCCCCGGTGGCTTACGCGACTTGCAAGTGATCCTCTGGGTGGCGAAAGCAGCCGGACTGGGGGACTCCTGGAGCAAGCTCGCCCAACGAGGATTGCTGACGGCGACAGAAGCGCGCCAGTTGACGCAGAAAGAGCGCGCCTTCAAGGATATTCGCATCCGTCTGCATATCTACAGCAATCGCCGCGAAGACCGTCTTGTGTTCGATATTCAGACGCCGATCGCGGAAAGCTTCGGTTTCAAAAATACCGACACGCGCCGCGCCAGCGAATATCTGATGCAGCGCTACTACTGGGCGGCAAAGGCCGTCACGCAGCTCAACGCCATTTTGCTTCAGAACATCGAAGCGCAATTGTTCCCGCAAGAACTGGTGCCACAGAAGATCAACGAGCGCTTCAATGAGATGAACGGCTTCGTCGATATTGCGCATGACAACGTCTTTGAAGATACGCCGTCGGCGATGCTGGAAGTCTTCCTGACACTGGCGCAGCATCCGGAACTCAAAGACATGTCGGCTCGCACCGTGCGCGCGCTCTGGCACGCGCGTTTCAAGATCGACAATGCCTTCCGCGCCAATCCGGCCAATCATGCGCTGTTCATGCAGATTCTGCAGAGCAAGCGCGGCATCACGCATGCGCTGCGCCGGATGAACCAGACCAGTGTGCTGGGCCGTTACCTGCCGAACTTCCGCCGCATCGTCGGGCAGATGCAGCATGATTTGTTTCACGTCTACACCGTTGATCAACACATCCTGATGGTGGTGCGCAATGTACGCCGCTTCACGATGAGCGAGCACGCGCACGAGTATCCATTCTGCAGTCAGTTGATGGCCAACTTCGCGCAACCGTGGATTCTGTACGTTGCCGCGCTGTTCCACGATATTGCCAAGGGGCGCGGCGGAGATCACTCCAAACTCGGCATGGCCGATGCGCGCCAGTTCTGTACGCAGCATGGCATGTCGGAAGAAAACACCGATCTGGTGGTATTCCTGGTTGAACATCATCTGACCATGTCCCAGGTCGCGCAAAAACAGGATCTGTCCGATCCTGATGTGATTCAGCAATTCGCCAACACCGCCAAAGACGAACGCCATCTGACGGCACTGTATTTGCTGACGGTCGCCGATATCCGCGGCACCAGCCCTAAAGTCTGGAATGCCTGGAAAGGCAAACTGCTGGAAGACCTGTATCGCATGACATTGCGCGTCCTCGGCGGTGAAGCGCCGTCGGCCGATCGCGAACTGAAGAACACACAACAGGAAGCCATCAAGACTTTGCGTCTGTATGGCCTGCCTGCTGACGCCCACGAAAATTTCTGGCGGCAACTCGATGTCGCGTATTTCCTGCGTCTGGACGCCTCCGACATTGCATGGCAAACGCGCTCCTTCTACGACAAGATCGACAGCACCATACCGGTGGTGAAATGCCGCCTGGCGCCTATCGGCGAAGGCGTACAAGTCGCTGTGTACACGCCCGATCGTCCGGATTTGTTTGCCCGGATTTGCAGCTATTTCGACGAAAAGAATTTCAGCATTCTCGATGCCAAAATTCACACCACCAAGCTCAACTACGCATTGGATGCGTTTTTGATCAGTGCACCGGTATTCGCCAAAAACTACCGTGACATCATCAATCTGATTGAGCATGAATTGTCGCATTTGCTGCAATCTGATGGCCCGCTGCCGGCACCTGCAAAAGGACGCTTGTCACGCCTGTCGCGGACCTTTCCGATCAATCCATCCGTGGATTTACGCCCTGACGAGCGCGGCCAGTATTACCTGCTGTCCGTGTCGGCAAATGATCGCAACGGTTTGCTCTATACGATCTCCAACATCCTGGCCAAATACAAAATCAACCTCCATACCGCCAAAGTCATGACACTGGGCGAGCGCGTGGAAGACGTATTCCTGGTCGACGGTGCCGCACTCAATCACCCGCGCAACCAGATCATGCTGGAAACCGATCTACTCAAAGCCTTGCGCATTTGACCCGCAGCAATTTCAACGCCGCCAGCCACCACCCATTTTTTTCAACACTGCACTGACCCTGCTGAATTTATCCGATTGCCACCATGACTGAACCAGTACGCCTTTCCAAACGCATGTCCGAACTCGGCCTTTGCTCGCGCCGCGAAGCGGACGAGTGGATCGAAAAAGGCTGGGTGCGCGTCGACGGCAAAGTCGTATCCGTACTGGGCAGCAAGGTGCTTCCGCATCAGCACGTCACCGTCGAGCGCCAGGCAGCAGCAGAGCAATCGAAGCGCGTAACCATCCTGATCAACAAACCAGTCGGCTATGTCAGCGGCCAGGCGGAAGACGGCTACAAACCCGCCGTGGCATTGGTGGAAGCCGCAACACGCTGGGCAGAAGATCAGGTCGACACGCAATTCCATCCAACCCAGTTACGTAGCCTGGTGCCGGCAGGACGTCTCGACATCGATTCCGTCGGCTTGCTGGTGTTGACGCAAGATGGACGCATCGCCAAACAACTGATCGGCGAAGACACCAGCGTCGACAAGGAATACCTGGTTCGCGTGCAGTACACCAAACCAGGGAAGCTGCCCGAGAGCGATCTCAAACGCCTCAATCATGGCCTGTCGCTCGACGGCAAAGCACTCAAACCGGCCAAGGTTCGCTGGCAAAATGACGATCAGTTGAGCTTCACGCTGAATGAAGGCAAGAAGCGCCAGATCCGCCGCATGTGCGAACTGGTCGGCTTGAAAGTCATCGGCCTCAAACGCGTCCGCATCGGTGGCGTCAAACTTGGCGATTTACCTCCGGGACAGTGGCGCTACCTTCGTCCGGACGAGCAGTTCTGAGATTCTGAATATGAAAAACCGGTTGCAGCTCTGAGCTACAACCGGTTTTTTATTTTGGGCGACGCTTTCTCAATGGTGTCAGAGGAAGCGATCCAGAATTTTCTTACTAGGCTTATCCAGCGCCTTGATATCGCGAACCAAAAATTGGATGCCATGACTATCGGAAATCAGCAATGCCGATTGCGGTAGTCGGCGAATATCCTCTTCGCCCTTGAGCGTGAACGACGTATTGCCGCGATTGGTTTCCACTTCCCATATCGTGGGGGTCGCGAAACTGGATACACCGATGATACGGCTTATCTCCGGCATGAATTCGCGCGTGGCCAGCTCAGCCTCCATCATCCTGCGAATCTCTGGGGAGACATCCGACCATCGTTCGATCCAGGCCAGCTCATGACCGTCCGCACTCACCAAGGCAATGCCCTCGTCAGGCGCACCAATCGGAAACGCCCGCACAGGGATCGCCCCCTCATGCTCACCACCATCTGCATCGACAAACACAAGACGGCCCAGACCGTTATGGCGCAAGCTGAAGTTGTGCGCCGGCGCCGTTGTTATTTCATTCAATTGCGTAGTCATCATCAGCCACCTTTCTCTTCATCGCCGTCATCCTCGTCGCTACCCGGTACCTCGCCCTCCGGATTGCGCGCCTGAGCCTGATACAGACGATAGTAAGCGCCCTGCTTGGCCATCAATTCTTCATGTGGGCCGACTTCAACCACTTGCCCCCGATCCAGCACAACCAGGCGATCCGCCTTGCGCAAGGTCGACAAACGGTGAGCAATTGCGATCGTAGTACGTCCCTTGACCAGATTGTCGAGTGCCTTCTGGATCTCTTTTTCGGTCGTGGTATCCACGGACGAGGTTGCTTCGTCCAGAATCAGGAAGCGCGGATCAATCAACAAAGCGCGGGCGATGGAAATACGCTGACGTTCGCCACCGGACAAAGCTTGTCCACGCTCGCCCACCAGCGAATCGTAGCCTTGCGGCAAACGCAAGATGAATTCATGTGCATGCGCCGCGCGTGCAGCGGCAATAATTTCCGATCGTGTCGCGTCCGGCTTGCCGTAAGCGATGTTCTCGGCAATGGTTCCGAAAAACAGGAACGGTTCCTGCAGCACCAGACCGATATTGCGACGGTATTCGGAGATCGGCAGCGAGCGGATATCGACGCCATCAATGCGGATTGAGCCTTCCGACACATCATAGAAACGGCAGATCAGATTGACCATTGTGCTCTTGCCGGAACCGCTGTGACCAACCAGACCGATCATCTCGCCGGGAGCGATTGCCAGATCGACACCGCGCATCACCGAGCGATTGCCGTAACGGAAGCCTACATTGCGCAATTCGATCGAGCCTTTCACGTGCTCGATATGCACCGGATTGGCTGGTTCAGGCACACTGGAGACGTGATCGAGGATATCGAAAATGCGCTTGGCGCCGGCAGCGGCCTTTTGCGTCACCGACACGATACGGCTCATGGAATCCAGACGCGTATAAAAGCGGCTGATGTATGCCAGGAAAGCGGTCAGCACACCGACCGTGATCTGATTATGCGACACCTGCCAGATGCCGAAGACCCATACAACGAGCAAGCCGATTTCCGTCAGCATGGTCACTGTCGGCGTGAACAGCGACCAGATCTTGTTGACGCGATCGTTGACCACCAGATTGTGGCGATTGGCTTCTTTGAAACGGGCAGCCTCGCGCTTTTCCTGCGCAAACGCCTTGACCACGCGAATACCGGGGATCGTATCGGCCAGCACGTTGGTCACTTCAGACCAGATGCGGTCGATCTTTTCGAAGCCATGACGCAGGCGGTCACGCACCACATGAATCATCCAGGCGATAAATGGCAACGGCAACAACGTCACCAGCGCCAGCCAGGGATTGATAGAGATCAGAATCACCGCCGTCATGATGATCATCAGGACATCAATGATGAAATCCAGCAAGTGCAGCGAGAGGAAGACGCAGATACGATCAGTCTCCGAGCCGATGCGCGCCATCAGATCGCCGGTTCGCTTGCCGCCAAAGTACTCTTGCGACAACCTCAACAGATGTTCATAAGTGGTCGTGCGCAAATCGGCACCGATGCGCTCACTGACCAGCGCCAGAATATAGGTACGCCCCCAGCCCAGAATCCAGGCCACCATGGCCGAACCAAGCAAGCCGCTCAGATAGAGTCCCGCCCGATGGGAATCCAGCGGTGCGCCGTTCTGGAATGGAATCAGCACGTTATCCATCAGCGGCATCGTCATGTAGGGCGGCACCAGCGTCGCGGCGGTAGACGCCAGCGTCAGCAGGAAGCCCAGCAACAAGGATCCCTTGTACGGCTTGGCAAAACGGGTCAGACGGAACAGCGCCCAGGTCGACGGCGGCGCTTCTTTGGCTTCCGGACAAATGGCGCAGGTTTCCTGGCCTTCGGGGATCGGCGCCTTGCATTGCGGGCATACGTCCAACTCGTCCTGAACCACTTGCTGGCCGGAGACATGCGTATCGCGCTGCAGCTCGAATTGATTAATCAGGCGCAAAGCTTGCGGATTTTGCGCCAGGGTGTAACGCCAGTACGCCAGGCGCGACGCACCGTCCTGCAACTCCAGACTGCCGACGCCGGCATGGTCGTAGTGCTTCAGAATGACGCCCGCACGATAATCCCAGGCGGTCCAGCTGCGATTGCCACCGGCGCCTTCGATGGCACCATCAGTGACAGCAAGTAACCGGCGGTCGGTAACCAGCACCAGTCCGCGCGTGAATTTCAGCGAAATGTCGAGATCAAGCTCCAGCCACGCGATGACTTTTTCATCGGCTGCCAGCTGGGCCTGCACTTCCGCACGCCATGGCGCGGGCAAATTGGTAGAGCTTGGAATGAGGGATTCTTTGTTCATCTAGACGGCATGTATGTCCTGTGCGGACAGTGAAGAATGGTTTTGCTGGCAAATTTTTGCCGACAATCTATGCCGCGCATATTATATCGTATGGCTTTGCCACCCCGACAACGCATCAGCCCGGCTTGGCGATGACAGCAACCACCCTGTTCCACGCCTCAAGCTGACGAAATCCTGATTATTTTGCATGCAAGACGGGAAACACTCTGCGACAATATCGTTACATTTTGTGTATATCGGCAACTTAGGGAAGGGGCTGAAGACCAAAGACAGATGGAACGATGCATAAATAACAAAAAATCTGGCCAATATTAGCGTACGTTGGCCGTGACGCTCATCGCTGCGGGCTGCCTCCAGCTGCTGCGAGCTTTTATATAGTCCGCAATAGCCTGTATTGATCGTATTTGTAGTCGTAGCCCGCATTTTATTGCGGCCAAGTAAACCAATCACGGCTTTATGCGTTATTCATGCTTGGATCGACAGAACAGACAACGCTTAGCGGCAAACCTGCTTACCCATGAAAAATATAGAATTTCTCCGCATCCTGCCCTTGCACGGCCCCAACATCTGGACCTATCGGCCTGCGTTGGAAGTCTGGATCGACATCGGAGAACTGGAAGACTTTCCGTCGAACATCATTCCCGGCTTCAATGAACGCCTGACAAGCTGGCTCCCGTCACTGGTTGAGCATCGCTGCAGCTACGGCGAACGGGGCGGCTTCCTGCAGCGCCTCAAAGAAGGCACCTGGCCCGGCCACATCATGGAACACGTGACGCTGGAGCTGCAAAACCTGGCTGGTTTGCCCGGCGGTTTTGGCAAGGCGCGTGAGACTTCGACGCGCGGCGTCTATAAAGTTGTCGTCCGTGCCCGCCACGAACAAGTCACCCGCGCCGCCTTATATGCCGGCCGCGATCTGGTGATGGCCGCCATCGAAGACAAACCGTTCGACGTCAACGCTGCTATCGAAAAACTGCGCGACATGGTCGACTCGCTTTGCCTCGGCCCCAGCACCGCCTGCATCGTGGATGCCGCCGACGAGCGCCGCATCCCGTCGATTCGCTTGTCCGAAGGCAATCTGGTTCAACTTGGTCACGGTATCAAGCAACGCCGCATCTGGACGGCAGAAACTGACCAGACCAGCGCCATCGCCGAAAGCATCTCGCGCGACAAAGATCTGACCAAGACCTTGCTTCAATCCTGCGGCGTCGCCATTCCCGAAGGCCGTGTTGTCGACAGCCCGGCTGATGCCTGGGAAGCAGCAGAAGACATCGGCCTGCCGGTCGTCGTCAAACCGTCCGACGCCAACCACGGCCGCGGCGTCTTCATTGATCTCAATACACAAGCCGAAGTTGAAACCGCCTACAAGGCTGCGCTGGAAGAAGGCAGCAGCGTGCTGGTCGAACGCTTCATCCGCGGCAACGAACATCGTCTGCTGATTGTCGGCGGCAAGCTGGCTGCGGCAGCACGCGGCGAACCGATTTTCGTGATCGGCGACGGCAAATCGACCGTCTCGCAACTGATTGACGTGGTCAACATGGATCCGCGTCGCGGCGATCTGGAAGAGCACCCGCTGAATCCAGTCATCCTCGACCGCGAGCCGGCTGCCCGTCTTGAGCTGGAACGCCAGGGTCTGACTGCTGATTCCGTACCTCCGAGCGGCAAAAAGGTCTTGTTGCTCCGCAATGGTAACGTTGCCATTGACGTCACTGATCAAGTTCACCCAAGCGTCGCAGCAACCGCTGCACTGGCAGCGCGCGTGGTCGGCCTCGACATCGCCGGTGTCGATCTGGTAGCGGAAGACATCTCCAAGCCACTCGATGCGCAACGCGGCGCCATCGTTGAAGTCAACGCCGGCCCCGGCTTGTTGATGCATCTGAAGCCTTCCGAAGGCACTCCACGCCCGGTCGGTCAGGCTATCGTCGAACATCTGTTCAAACCGGAAGACACCGGCCGCATTCCTATCGTCGGCATTACCGGCACGCACGGCAAAACTACCATCGCACGTCTGGTCGCCCGCATTATCCACCTGAGCGGCAAGCACGTGGGCCTGGCCTGTGGCGACGGTCTCTACTTCGGCCAACGTCTGGTGGAAAAAGGTAATCGCGCAACCTGGGGCGCAGCGCATCGTGTATTGCTCAATCGTGCCGTCGAAGCCGCCGTATTTGAAAATGGCAGCGTCTCCATCCTGTCCGAAGGCCTGGCCTATGACCGCTGCCAGGTCGGCGTGGTCGCCAATATCGATCCGGCCGACAGCCTGCCTGAGTACTACATCGACAACGCGGAGCAACTAGCCACCAAGGTCAAACGCACACAGGTTGACGTCGTGTTGCCGGACGGCGTAGCCGTCCTCAATGCCGAAGATCCGCTGGTCGCCGACATGGCAAACCTGTGCGACGGTGAAGTCATTTTCTTTGGCACCGATGCCGCAGGCTCTGTCATGGCAGAGCATCTGAAGCAAGGCAAACGTGGTGTGTTCGTGCGTAACGGCGACGTGATCCTCGCGACCGGTGACAAGGAAGTGCTTGTCAGCGCCGTAGTGTCAATCCCGATTACCGGCGGCGGCGCGGTCGGCTTCCAGATCGAAAACGTTCTGGCCGCAGTTGCCGCAGCCTGGGCACTGGACATCTCTGCCGATCTGATTCGCGCCGGCATCGAATTGTTCGGCACCGAACAAGCCGAAGAGCAAGACAAGAAACGCAAGGCACAGACCGTCTGATCGTCCGTATAGACGATCAGGTGCAGTACTCAGTATAGAGTTGCAATCGGCCGACATGGCCCAAGACACATTCAGGAAGACTTGTTGATGGACGTATCACGTATTCGCGTACTGCGCGGCCCTAATCTCTGGAGCAGACACACTGCGATAGAAGCTATCGTGTCCTGCACTGAGGCCGAACGCGCCATTGAAGGCATTCCCGGCTTTGAAGTTCGCCTGCGCGCGCGCTTCCCGCATATCGGCTTCCTGCAACCGGCCGGTGAGGTAAAAGCCGTCTCCATGGCACATGCGCTGGAAGCCGCCACCTTAGGACTGCAATCCCAGGCGGGTTGCCCGGTTACTTTCAGCCGCACCGTGCCTACCGTCGAAACCGGCGTCTATCAGGTGATCGTCGAATACAGCGAAGAAGCTGTCGGCCGCCTCGCCTTTGAACTGGCGCGCGAACTCTGCCTGGCTGCCGCCGAGGACAAACCCTTCGATCTGGCCGATGCACTGGCCCGCCTGCGTGAACTCGACGAAGATGTTCGCCTTGGCCCAAGCACAGGCTCCATCGTCTCTGCTGCGCTCAAGCGCGGCATCCCTTTCCGCCGTCTCACCGACGGCAGCATGGTGCAATTTGGTTGGGGTAGCCGTCAAAAGCGTATTCAGGCTGCCGAAACCAGCGATACCAGCGCCATCGCCGAATCGATTGCGCAAGACAAAGAATTGACCAAGATGCTGCTGCACGCAGCAGGTGTGCCGGTACCTAACGGCCGCGTGGTTGAAACCGTTGAAGATGCCTGGGCGGCAGCGCAGGAAATCGCTGCGCCGGTCGTCATCAAGCCGCGCGACGGTAATCAGGGCAAGGGCGTTGCCGTCAACATCAGCACGCAGGAACAAGTCACTGCGGCATTCAATGCCGCCGTCAAAATCAGCGATGAAATCATCGTCGAACGCTACATGCCCGGCCACGACTACCGCTTGCTGGTCATCGGCAAGCACCTGGTCGCTGCCGCCCGCCGCGACCCGCCACAAGTCATCGGCGACGGCGTGCACACCATTCGCCAACTGGTGGACAAGGTCAACAGCGATCCGCTGCGTGGCGATGGCCATGCAACCTCGCTGACCAAGATCCGCTTCGACGATATTGCACTGGCGACTCTTGCCAAGCAAAACTACGATGCCGAATCGATCCCGCCACAAGGCGCGCGTATCGTTCTGCGCAACAACGCCAACCTGTCTACCGGCGGCACCGCCACCGACGTGACGGACGATGTCCATCCCGAACTGGCTGCACGCGCTATCGCCGCAGCACAAATGGTCGGCCTCGACATCTGTGGAGTCGATATCGTCTGTAACAGCGTGCACAAGCCGCTGGAAGAACAGGAAGGTGGCGTGGTTGAAGTCAACGCCGCGCCGGGCCTGCGCATGCATCTGACGCCGTCTTACGGCAAAGGCCGTGCGGTTGGCGACGCCATCATTTCAACCATGTATGCCGATGGCGACGATGGACGCATTCCAGTGGTTGCGGTTGCGGGCACCAACGGCAAGACCACCACGGTTCGCCTGATCACTCATCTGCTCGCCCAAAAAGGCCTGCGTGTCGGCATGACCAACACCGACGGCGTCTACATCGACAAGCAACGTATCGATACCGGCGACTGCAGCGGGCCACGCAGCGCGCGCAACGTACTGTTCCATCCCGACGTCGATGCCGCCGTTTTGGAAACCGCTCGTGGCGGCGTGCTGCGTGAAGGTCTCGGCTTTGATCGCTGCAACGTTGCCGTCGTCACCAACATCGGCATGGGCGATCACCTGGGGCTGAGCTACATCAGTACCGTCGAAGACCTGGCAGTCGTCAAGCGCGTGATCGTCGAAAACGTTGCACCAACCGGTTACGCCGTGTTGAATGCAGCTGATCCGATGGTCTCCAGCATGGCGCACTCCTGCCCTGGTGCCGTCATGTTCTTCGCACTTGATCCGCAGCATCCGATCATGGCCACGCACCGTGCGCAAGGCCACCGCGTCGTGTATCGCGACGGCAATGACATTGTGGCTGCCCAAGGCGATCAGGAATACCGTCTGGCGCTCGGCGAGATTCCGCTGACACGTGGCGGCACCATCGGCTTCCAGGTGGAAAACACCATGGCGTCGGTTGCCGCAGTGTGGGCCTTGAATCTGGATTGGGAAATCGTCCGTGCCGGCTTGCGCACCTTCATCAGCGATGTCGGTACTGCACCTGGACGCTTCAACATGTTTGACTATCGCGGCGCGACACTGATCGCCGACTACGGCCACAATCCGGATGCCATCAACGCACTGGTCAAGGCAGTGGAAAGCATCCCCGCCAAACGCCGCTCGGTCGTCATCAGCGGCGCAGGCGATCGTCGCGACATCGATATTCGTCAACAGACCGAAATCCTCGGCGATGCATTCGATGAAGTCGTGCTCTATCAGGATCAATGCCAACGTGGCCGCGCCGATGGCGAAGTGCTCGCCCTGCTTCGTCAAGGTTTGGCCAATGCCCGCCGTACAACGGAAACCAAGGAAGTCTTTGGTGAGTTCCTGGCAATTGACACGGCACTGGCGTCATTGAAAGCCGGCGATCTGTGCCTGATCCTGATCGACCAGATCGAAGAAGCACTGGAGCATATTGCCAAACGCGTTGCGGAAGGCTGATCTTAAGAAATTGCGTTAAGAGCCTTGCCGCAAAACAAAAATCGCGTGTTGAAGTCTGACTTCACACGCGATTTTTTTATTGCCAGTGCATCGTCAGAGCAATCGGCCAGACTCAATCGTCATCATTGGGATCCAGCTCAGGAAACAGAATTTCCGTAAATCCGAAACGCGAAAAATCCTTGATCCGCATCGGGTAGAGAATACCCCACAAATGATCGCACTCATGCTGTACCACGCGTGCATGAAAGCCATCGACTGTCCGGTCAATCCGGGTGCCTGTCTCATCAAATCCTTCATAGCGCAACCGGCTCCAGCGTGGAACCACGCCACGCAGACCGGGTACGGACAGACAACCCTCCCAGCCTTCTTCGGTTTCGTCGCCAAGTTGGGTCAGCGTCGGATTGATCAGCACGGTCTCCGGCACTTCCGGCGCTTCGGGATAACGCAGATTTTTCTTGAAGCCAAAGATCACCAACTGCAGATTGACGCCGATCTGCGGCGCCGCCAATCCGGCGCCATTGACTGCGCGCATGGTTTCAAACATGTCGGCAATCAGCGTATCCATCTCGGGCGTACCGAACTGCTGCACCGGCTCAGCCTGGCGCAACAAGCGCGGATCGCCCATCTTCAGAATTTCGCGTATTGCCATTCCTGCTCTCCTTGCTGCATTCTATGCCGCAAATGCGGTGATTAAGCGTTGATATCGAGTTGCTTGAGGTATTCGGTGAAGGCCGCGCCGGTTTCGGCATGCTTCATCCCCATTGCGACCATTGCCTTGAGATAACCAAGCTTGGAGCCACAATCATAGCGCTGGCCTTCGTAGCGATAAGCCAATACGGTCTGGGCGTGCATCAGCGCAGCAATGCCGTCGGTCAACTGAATCTCGCCCCCGGCGCCTTTGCCAATGGTTTCCAGATAATCGAAAATGCGATTGTTCAGGACGTAGCGGCCGACCACAGCCAAGGTTGACGGCGCAAGATCTGGCGCCGGCTTCTCAACAATGCCGTTGACGCGTTCCAGATTCGGCTGATACGCAGTCGCGCTGACGATACCGTATTGCTTGGTGTCGCTGCGCGGCACATCTTGCACAGCCAGCAGGCTCAGGCCTTCCCGCTCGTAGACTTCCGTCATCTGCGCCATCACCGGCTTCTGGCCAACACCGACGTCCATGAAATCATCCGCAAGCAACACGGCAAAAGGCTCGTCGCCCACCACCGGACGTGCACACAGCACTGCATGGCCCAGGCCCAGCGGCGCGGATTGGCGGATAAAAATGCAGGTTACGTTCTTGGGGATGACGTTCTGGACGATATCCAGCAATTGCTGCTTGCCGGCTGCTTCCAGTTCGGCCTCCAGTTCGTAGGCCTTGTCGAAATGGTCTTCGATGGCGCGCTTGTTGCGGCCGGTGATGAAGACCATCTCGGTAATACCTGCAGCAACCGCTTCTTCCACTGCGTAGTGAATCAGCGGCTTATCAACGATAGGCAGCATTTCCTTGGGCTGCGCCTTGGTTGCCGGCAAAAAGCGGCTGCCCAGGCCTGCAACAGGAAATACGGCTTTCTTGATTCGTTTAGTCATTGCTGTTCCCAATAAAATCGATGTGTTTCGGATGCGTCTGCGGGCATTATCACCCACTATGGCGAGACTCGCCGCTCACACCCTATTCAGTTACCGCGACGTTTGCAGCATCTTGCGGACCGCTGTGTACCAGCGCCACCAGCGCATCTTCGTCGAGGATGGCAATGCCAAGCTCTTCCGCTTTTGCGAGCTTGCTGCCTGCGTCCGCGCCCGCGACAACGTAACTGGTTTTCTTTGATACAGAACCGCTCACTTTGCCGCCTGCAGCTTCGATCATTTGCGCTGCGTCGTCGCGCGACATGGTCGGTAAGGTGCCGGTCAATACAAATATCTTGCCGGCCAAGGTCTTCGCCTGAATTTCAACGCCCGCGCCTTCCGTCCAGTGGATGCCTGCGGCACGCAACTGATTGACCAACTCGACGTTCAGGTTGTCTTCAAAGAAACTGATGATGGAACGCGCCACCACCGGGCCAACATCGGCCACTTCCAGCAATTGCTCTTCCGTCGCAGCAAGGACGGCATCCATATTACCGAAGTGCCGCGCCAGTTCCTTGGCAGTCGCCTCGCCCACATGGCGAATGCCCAGCGAATAGATGAAACGGGCCAGCGTGGTCGATTTGGACTTCTCCAATGCATCGAGTACGTTTTGTGCCGACTTCTCTGCCATGCGATCAAGTTCGGCCAGCGAAGTCAGGCCCAGGCGATACAAATCGGCAGCGGTCGTGATGACGTTTTTGTCGACCAGTTGATCAATCAACTGATCTCCGAGACCGTCAACATCCATCGCGCGGCGTGACACAAAATGCTGTAAACCGCCCTTGCGCTGCGCCGAACATTTGACCCAGCCCCCGGAACAGCGCGCGATTGCTTCTTCTTCCAGTCGCACGATGGGTGACCCGCACACCGGGCATTCCTTCGGCATCTCGAACGGCTTCGCATCGGCAGGACGCGATTCCGGGACGTAGGCCACGACCTCAGGAATCACGTCGCCGGCACGGCGCACAATTACCGTGTCGCCGATCTGGATATCCTTGCGGCGCACTTCATCTTCGTTATGCAGCGTCGCATTGGTCACCGTGACACCACCAACAAATACCGGCACCAGTCGCGCCACCGGCGTGATCGCACCGGTACGGCCTACCTGGACTTCGATGCCCTGCACCACGGTCAGCGCTTCCTGCGCCGGAAACTTGTGTGCCAGCGCAAAACGCGGTGCACGCGAGACAAAGCCGAGCTGCTGCTGCTGGTCGAGACGATCGACTTTGTATACCACGCCATCAATTTCATAAGGAAGCTCGCCGCGCTTGGCGCCGATACCGTTATAAAACTTCAACAAACCTTCGGCACCGTGTACGACTGCTCTTTCCTTGCATACCGGCAGACCCAGCGAGGAATACCAATCCAATAGCGCCGAATGGGAGGCTGGCATGTCCATGCCTTCCAGTACACCAATACCGTAAGCGAAAAAGCGCAAGGTGCGCTGTGCGGTAATCTTGGAATCAAGCTGACGCAAGCTGCCGGCAGCGGCATTGCGCGGATTGGCGAACTCCTTCAACCCGGCATCGCGTTGGCGCTGATTGAGTTTGGCGAAATCATTCTTGTACATCAGCACTTCGCCGCGCACTTCCAGCACCTGAGGCGGGTTATCGCCATGCAGACGCAACGGGATGGCGCGCACCGTGCGGATATTTGCCGTGACGTTTTCACCGGTGGTGCCGTCGCCGCGTGTTGCCGCGCCGACCAGCACGCCGTCTTCGTAGCGCAGACTGATTGCCAGCCCGTCGAACTTCAACTCAGTGGCGTAGGCGATTTCCGTCAATGACGACAAACCGTCCTTGACGCGTTTATCGAAAGCGACAATGTCTTCGTCGTCAAAACCGTTCCCCAGAGACAACATGGGAATCGTATGACGCACCTGCTCAAACTGCGGCAACGGGGTGCCACCTACCCGCTGCGTGGGGGAGTCGGTAGTCGCCAGCTCGGGATACTGCTGTTCCAGCGCTTGCAGCTCATGGAACAACTTGTCGTACTCCGCATCAGGAATGCTGGGATCGTCGAGGACGTAGTAAGCGTGATTGTTACGGTTCAACGCCGCCTTGAGGCTAGCCGCCCGCGCGCGCCAGTCGTCTGCCGGCGCGGGTGCTGAAAATGAATCTGGATACATGGTGAGGTGCGCTTTGTAGGGAAGCGCTCGGGCTTAACTGAACAGACGCATGGCGCGCTTGGAGCCTGCAGGAATCTCGGCCGATTCCATGGCGCTATAAAACGCGCTGACCTGCTCGGCAATATCGCTCAATGCGGCATCGGACAGCAACTGGTCGCTATCGTCGACGACAGTGCCTCCCAGACGCATCGCCAAAGAACGCGCACAGGCAATCATGGCACCATAACCATCGCGGGCCGGGCCGACACGCGGCACGTCCAGCAACAGCGTCAGACGATCGGTGGTTTCTGCCGCGCCGGTAGCGTTGGTCGACATCGAGAACAAGACTTCGCCCTCGCCGTCCTGCATCACCAGATGACCATCGGTACGGCGGTCAAAGCCCTGACGCGTAAGCGCGGCCAGCAAGGTGCTGACATTCCAGGGCGCACCGTTGGAGCGCACATTCACGCCCAGTTGCACGTCGTGATCCATGATGAACTGGTGCAGCGCTTGCGCCGTTTTCATCACGTCGATCATGTCGGGGATTTCCGGCTCGGCGCCGATGGAGTCCGTAAATTCACGCAGGCGCATGATCAGCTCGGAATACTCCAGCTCGTTGAGCGCATTGTTGCGATTGGCCAGTTGGACACCGGATAGCAAGGCGTTGTAGACGCTGCCGTGCGCGATCGCTTCCCATTCGCCGTCTACAGTGCGACCGACGAAATTCACGGTCTTGTTGCCGACATGGCGCAGGTTTTGTACGCCCGGCAAAATCTTTTCACCGCGCACGGACAAATCAAGCGCGATCGGGATGATGCAGTCGACCAGCTCATCCACTGGCAGCTCACGCTGCGGCTGGGCAGCCGCAGCAGCAACTTCGGCCGGGTCACCGGCATACATGGCGGTGTCGTTGAGCGAGGCTTCGACATGGCTCAGGTCGGCTTCCAGCTCATCTGCCCCCAACGGATCAGCCGGATAGTCGGAATGGCTGTCAATCGGTGTATCGAGCGACAAATACGGCTCGATCTGTTCGTCGGATGTCGAAAACTGTGGCTCGGTTTCCTGGTTGAGCTGCGGACTTGGAACCGGCTTTGGCCGTTCATACAGCTCCGGCTCAAGCCTGTCGTCTTCATACATGGAAGCAGGAGATTTCGCCATCGGTGCAGTTTGCACCGGGGCGGCAGCGGCAGCCGAAATAGGCGCCATTGCCGGAGCAGAGGCGACGGATGTTGCTGCAGAAGCTGCCGACGCTGGCATCTGATACGCTTTTTGCGCTGGCGGCAAAGGCTGGGATTGCGCATCGGCATTCATCAGCACATCGTCATGATCCGACGAAAACGCACGCTCAACGGTCTTGCGCGTCTTGTGTTCTTGCCATTTGTTATAGGAGATCACGCCGACGACGATCACGCCGCCGATGACGATCAAACTGGTCTGAAGGTCTGTCATGCCGAATGTACCTTGGAATTATTCTTGAAAGTGATACGCGCAGCGGCGCGGCTCATCACTGGATCGGCGCAACACGCCAGATCAATGCAGTCAAACATGTTCGGTTCGATAAAACTGGTCATAGCTGGTCTTTATGGATTCCTGAGAGTCGACAGATAGTGATACCGAACTGCTGAATGCTGCTTAGGAGCCGATACAACTTCGTCGTTACCATCTTGTTATTTTTTGCCTGAATCGCTTAGCAAGCGTCGTGCTAAAGCCCTTGTATGACAAGGCGTTTAGGGTAGTGTTCCGTTATAGGCTTGTCAAGCTGCACAAGCCTTGCAAAATACCGGCGCAAGTCAAAAAAACTCAAGCTTGCGCCGTATTTCAGCTCCACCTCAGGCGGCTTGCACCTCGGACGTGAAGTTAGCTGCCGCTTCCATGTCCACAGCGACGATACGCGACACGCCTTGCTCTTGCATGGTCACGCCGATCAGCTGGTTCGCCATTTCCATCGCGATCTTGTTATGGGAGATGAACAGGAACTGCGTGTTCGACGACATGCGCTTGACCATATTGCAGAAACGCTCGGTATTGGCGTCGTCCAGCGGCGCATCCACTTCGTCCAGCAAGCAGAACGGCGCCGGATTGAGCTGGAACATCGAGAACACCAGTGCCGTCGCGGTCAGCGCCTTTTCACCGCCGGACAGCAGGTGAATCGTCGCGTTTTTCTTCCCGGGCGGCTGCGCCATGACTTGCACGCCGGAATCGAGGATTTCGTCGCCGGTCATGATCAGCTTGGCCTGACCGCCACCGAACAGAATCGGGAACAATTCCGCGAAATGGCCATTGACCTTGTCGAAGGTGTCTTGCAGCAAGCCGCGGGTTTCGATATCGATCTTGTGGATCGCATCTTGCAGCGTAGTGATTGCTTCGTTCAGGTCGGCGTGCTGGGCATCAAGGAAATTCTTGCGCTCGGACGCGGTCGCCAGCTCATCGAGCGCGGCCAGATTGACTGCGCCCAATGCCGCGATCGCATTGGTCAGACGTGTCACTTCGCCTTGCAGATAAGACGGACGCATGTCGTCGGTCAACTTCTCCGCCAATGCCACTTCATCGGCCTGGGTGCTGGCCAGCGCTTCTGTGAACTGCTCCTGATTCAAGCGCGCAGCCTGCTCCTTCAATTGCAGCTCGGTAATACGATCGCGTTGCGGTTGCAGGCTGCGTTCGTTTTGCAGGCGCGCTTCTTCGTGCTGACGCAGCTTTTGCGACAGCTGATCAAGTTCGTGGCGCGCATCGGCCAACGCGCGCTCCTGATCGGTTCGCTTGTCCAGCAAGGACTGCAGACCGGCTTGCGCGGCCTGATCATCCAGGCTTTCCAGTTCCAAGCTGCCTTGTTGCATGCTGGCAAACAATTGCGCAGCCTGCTCCAGCGCGGTGGCGATGTTGCGCTTGAGTTCGTCGATCTTGTTGCGTTGTGATTTTTCGGAAAACTCGGTTTCCTGCGCGGCGCGCTCCAGCTCGCGCAGACGTTGGCGGGCATCGTTGAGTTGCTGCTCTTTCCCGAGATAATCGGTCTGGCCGTTTTCGTGCGATTCCTGCAGCTCGGCCAGTTCGATGTCGAGTTGTTCAAACTTCGCTTCCGACTCGATCTTGATTTGCTGCTGTTCGGTTTCCTGTGCTTCGATTTCAGCCAGATCAGCAACGATCTGCGTGCTGCGCTGGTTGAATCGCTCCTGCACTTCAGACAGCTTCATCACTTCAATCTGCAAGCTGTGAGCTGCCTGCGTCAGACCGGCAACACGCTGACGCAATTCTTGCAGACGCTGCGCTGCGCTGGTCATGGCCGCATCGGCGCGCACTGCACGCGACTTGGCTTCTTCTGCCAGCATGTATTGGGCACGCTGCTGCTTGGTGATGTTTTCGATTTCCTGCTGGCGTGCCAGCATGCCGTCCTGCTCCGAGTCAGAAGCATAGAACCGAACGCTCGACTGGCTCACGACATGGCCTTGCTTGGTCACGAACAAAGCGCCGTTCGGCAGCTTGCTGCGATCAACGAAGGCGCTGGCGGTGTCGTCGGCGATGAAGATGTTGTGCAGCCAATCCTGCATCAGCGTGCGCAGGCCAGGATCATTGAGTTGCAGCAGGTTGATGAAAGGCTTGAGGCCATTCGGCGCAGGTTCGGAAGGCAGACCCGCCGGATTCGGCGCAAACAAGGCCAGCTTGGCCGGCGGTGCATCGTTGAAGAAGGCCTTGGCCCAATCCAGATTCGAGACTTCCAGCGCCGACATGCGTTCACGCAACACCGATTCCAGCGCAGTTTCCCAGCCGGTGTCGATGTGCAGCTTCTGCCACAGGCGCGGCAAATTGGCGAGCTCATGCTTTTCCAGCCAAGGCTGAACCTTGCCTTGCGTCTGGACACTTTCCTGCAACTGCTTCAGCGCAGAAAGACGCGCTTCTAGCTGTGCCAGCTCGGTCGTTTCCTTGCTGACCAGTTCTTGCGCGGTACGGCGTTCTTCTTCCTGCTTCGGCAACTGCTCTTGCGCCTCTTCGAGATACATCGACGCTTCTTCGAGCGAACCTTGCTTTTCTTCCAGTTGCAGCTTCAGATTGGACAGATGCGCATCGTCCGGCATGTTGAGGCCGCTCTTTTCCTGCACCAGGCGTTCACGACGGATAGCCAGGCCGGACAAGATGTTGGAGGCGTTGCGCTGATGTGCTGATTCCAGCTCGATCTGCTGCTGTATCTGCATGATCTTGCCGCGCGACTCAGTTGTTTTGAGTTGCGCTTCGCGCCAGGCTTGCTCGAGCGTCGGCACTTTGTCGGTGGCGTCCTGCACAGCCTGCTGCGACTGCTCGACACGCATGCCCTGCTCTTCAAGCTGAATCTCGGCCTCTGCCAGATCGTCCTGATGCTGCGTGCCCTGACGCTGCCACTGATCGCGTTGCGCAGTCAGCGAATTCAGTTGCGATTGCAGACGGCTGCGCGACTCGATGACGAACTTGATTTGCGCTTCGAGGCTACCGATTTCCGAATTGGTCTGATACAGATGACCTTGTGCGGTATGCAAACGGTCGCCCGCACCGTAGTGGGCCTGACGCATGTGTTCCAGCTCAGTTTCCACATGGCGCAGTTTGGCGGTTTGCTCTTCAAGGTCAATTTGCGCGCGCTCGATTTCGCGGAAGTATTTTTCCTGCTCGGCCTTGGCTTCATTCTTGCGCAACAGCCACAGCAGTTTTTGCTTCTCTTCCTGATCGGCGGTGAGTTCGTTGAATTTTTTGGCGACAGCGGCCTGCGCTTCCAGCTTTTCCAGATTGCTGTTGAGTTCGCGCAGGATGTCTTCGAGACGGGTCAGATTTTCACGCGTGTCGTGCAGACGGTTTTCTGTCTCGCGACGGCGTTCTTTGTACTTCGACACGCCTGCGGCCTCTTCCAGGAAGATACGCAGCTCTTCAGGACGCGCTTCGATAATGCGCGAAATCATGCCCTGACCGATGATCGCATACGCCCGCGGACCCAGACCGGTACCAAGGAAGATGTCCTGAATATCGCGGCGACGCACCGCCTGGTTATTGATGTAATACGAAGAAGTGCCGTCGCGCGTGAGCGTGCGCTTGACGGCGATCTCGGCGTATTGGCCCCATTGACCTGCGGCCTTGCCCATGGCGTTGTCGAAAATCAGCTCGACGGAGGCACGCCCGGCCGGCTTGCGGTTGGTGGAGCCGTTGAAGATGACGTCTTGCATCGATTCGCCGCGCAATTCGGATGCTTTGGATTCACCCAGCACCCAGCGCACTGCATCGATAATGTTGGACTTGCCGCAGCCGTTAGGGCCTACCACACCTACCAACTGCCCCGGCACCTGGAAATTCATCGGATCGACGAAAGACTTGAATCCTGACAATTTAATGGAATTTAAGCGCACGTTGTCTACAGTTTCACAGAGTTTGACGGAAGCAGGCAAATTCGCCCGCAATAGCCCAGTATCATAACATTCCGAGAGGGAAAACCACTGAAATCAAGGCTCAGAACGCATCTCGGATCAACGCAAACATCCCCGGCTTGCCCTCGCCTTCGCAATAAATGAAAAACGGCTCGCCAGATCACTCAGGCAAGCCGCTTCCTCTTACTTACGTCAGTCACAGAAGTCCGCATTCATACAATGCAGGATCCTCAGAATGTTTCCCAATCACCATCATCGCCAGCCGGCGACTTCGGCGCAGCAGATTTCGCACTCGCCGACGGCAATGCGCGGACCGGAGCCGGCTTGCGCGTAGTTGATGCCGAAGACGCTACCGATACTGCAGGCTTGCGCACTGCACTGCCCACAGTCGCTGCCTTGACGACAGGCTTCGCCGGACGACTTGCGAATGCGGGCGTAGTTACCGCAGCAACCTCACCCGCCTGGAAGAAGGCAACTGCTTCTTTCAGGCGGCGGGCCTGCTCTTCCAACGAACCTGCCGCTGCCGCTGCCTGCTCAACCAGTGCTGCATTTTGCTGGGTGGTCTGATCCATTTGCGTGATCGCCTGGTTGATCTGACCAATGCCGCTGCTTTGCTCTTCGGTCGCGGAGGAAATTTCTCCCATGATATCGGTCACGCGTTGCACCGCGTCCACCACTTCGCCCATGGTCTGACCTGCACGCTGCACCAGATCCGAACCGCTATCGACGCGCGTAACAGAATCTTCGATCAAATCCTTGATCTCTTTCGCTGCCTGCGCGCTGCGTTGCGCCAAGCTACGTACTTCACTGGCGACCACAGCGAAACCGCGGCCTTGTTCACCGGCCCGGGCTGCTTCGACTGCCGCATTCAGCGCCAGAATATTGGTCTGAAACGCAATGCCATCGATCACGCCAATAATGTCGGAAATCTTCCGCGAGCTTTCCGTGATGCCTTGCATGGTATCCACCACCTGCCCGACCACATCACCACCACGACGAGCGATATCGGAGGCCGTCTTCGCCAACTGCCCCGCCTGACGTGCATTGTCGGCATTCTGCTTCACAGTCGAAGTCAACTCTTCCATGCTGGAGGCGGTTTCTTCCAGAGACGCCGCTTGCTGCTCGGTACGCGACGACAGATCGAGGTTGCCGGCAGCAATTTCCTTGGCGCCCGTATCGATGGACTCGGTACCCGTACGAATACCGCTGATCACCGACGACAGGCGCTCACGCATGACGCTCATTTCGTACAGCAAACTGCGTTTGTCGCCGGGACGTGTTTTGATCGCCATGGTCAGATCGCCGGAGGCAATGCCTGACGCCACCTCCACCGCGTATGCCGGCTCGCCGCCAAGGCTGCGCGTGATATTGCGAATGATCGCCAGCATCATCGCCGATACCACCACGCCGACGACGATCAAGATCGCAGCCAGCTTCATGAGGTTTTGATAGAAATCGCTTTCCACGTCGTTCAGGAATACACCCGATACCAGAAGCCAATCCCATGGCTCGTAGTAAATCAGGTAACTCACTTTTTGCGTGCGGTTGGTGTCGTCGGCGCCCGGCAGACGGCCCATGTAGTTGACGAAGCCGCGTTGCTGCGCCTTACCGACCTTCACCATCTCGACATAATAGAGCTTGCCGTCGCTGTCCTTGCGGTCAGAGACATTCTTGCCCACCACGCTCTTGTTGGTGGGATGCATCAACACCACCGGCTTGGAGTCGAACACGAAAATGTAGTTATCGTTGTCATAGCGCATCGCCGCGATGCGTGCCAAGGCGTTTTTCTTGGCATCATCGACGGTCGTCTTGCCTGCGGCGACTTCGGCGGCGTAGCTTTTGAGAATACCTTCCGCCGTTTCGACCACACGTTTCAAGCCCGCCTCGCGCTCATGGATCATGTTTTGGCGCGTGTTCAGCGCCGACCATGCAGCCAGCACCAGCAAGCCTATCCACATTACGACCAGCGCCAACAATAGCTTTGATCTTACTGTTTTCATACTGACAACTCCGTTGAGTCCCGATGGGGGAGATTTATTGTTCGACCATGCACAGTAACTTACTTTCCGGAAAGCACATCAGCCGAACAGCGCGGCTTCCCCCACGCGATTGTTCGATTTGCGCAGTGCAACAAATCTGTACTTTTGAGGATCACCAGTCAGCCGCCAAATGTTCTGACAACCTGCCATTTCTTTTGCGACGCCCGATAAAGGGTGTAAGGAGGGTTATTCTGGCTGCCATCGGCGGCAAAGGAAATGGGGCCGGAGATGCCTTTATATTGCATATTATGCAATACCCCGACAACGTCCCCAGGATCAAGAGAATTGGCCTTCCTCAACGCCTCAATAAGCATTCCGACTGCATCGTAAGAAAACAACGCGTAGGCCGTTAACGCGGAATCGAATTGTTTTTTATAGACTTTCTCAAATTGCGCATAGCCGGGTCTCGTTTCATTAGGCAGGCCATGCATCAGCAAATACGCCCCGTCGGGATGTGCTCCTGTATCAGGGAACTCAAGATTGACCGCTCCGCCACTGAGCAAGAGCGTCGACGCTATACCTAAACGTTTACAGTTTTGCGAAAAAGCGGTTGCTTGCGGGCCAATACCCGTGAAAACCAGTAAATCGGCGCCCTCGCTTTTTACTCGCGACAAGACGCTATTAAAATCTGAGGTCTTGCTATTGAGCGATTCCCGAAACAAGATGCCGCCGCCGCTTTGCCGGACCTGCCGACTAAATACATCTGCGATGCTCAGCCCTACGCCAGTACCGTTATCAATGACGACAATACGTTTGGCCTTCAGCGATTCCGTCGCGATTCTCGCCAAATGGACGGCAGTGACCTCACTATGCCCGAGCACCTGAAAGACGGTTTTATATCCGCCTTGAGTAAATTGCCGGCCCGTCGAAGTGGGTGATAGCTGTGGAATTTTTGCTTCGCTGTAAATAGGCGCGGCGGCAAGGCTGGTATCGGTTGCATTGTGGCCGATCACGCCAACCACACCTGCGGCAACGAAAGAATTGGCCGCAAGGCGCGCAAAGTTCGCATCGGACTGATCATCGGAGACCAACAGCTTGAACGCGACGCGTCTGCCTCCCACGACCATCTTGCGTTGATTAGCCTCATCCACCGCCATCTGCGCCCCGTCGCGTGCACTGAAACTCAGATTGGTTTGGGTCTTTTTACCAAGTCCTCCGGCGAAGCCTATTGACACAATCTGAACTGCATCGGCTTCAGCATGTGCAGACTGCTCCGGCATGATAGCCATGGCAATCAGAATACTGAGTAATGCAGATGCTTTACGGCAAAAATCATGCTGCATGTACACACCTCCAAGCCAATCTGCCTTCATGACCTTGCGGACATGTCGATCAGACAAAGTGCGGTTCTCCGCCATGACGACGGGCGACCCCGGATGACATTCGCGCCCCCCCCTATCCAGCAAACATGGAATAGGTCCGGCCCGCGGCTGAAACGGAGAAAAATAGACACGCCGGTGGCGTGCTACACATCGGTGACATTCATAGCTTCCCCCATGAATTCGACAATGCCCTGACATTGCCCCACATCAACCTGCATTCTTATTTCTTGATTTCTTGCTATGCTTTGATGATGTTCATTTTGCAGCATCTTGTCAAAACACGCGTTCGTATTACGAGGGAGAGCGGCCTATACCGCATCATCCCTGCAACAATCAGTATAATGTCGGGCTTACACTCCCTTGCTACGCGCCTCTGTGAATCCATTACTCGACAAGCTGCAACCCTACCCGTTCGAAAAACTGAAGAGCCTGTTTGCCGACGTCACGCCCAATCCGGACTATCGCCATATCAGCCTTGGCATCGGTGAACCAAAGCATCCGACGCCCGCCTTCATCAAGCAAGCGCTGACTGACAATCTGGCCGGCCTGGCATCGTATCCGAGCACTCTCGGCTCAGAAGCCCTGCGCGCCGCCATCGCGGGATGGCTCGAGCGCCGCTACGGTTTGCCAAAAATCGATCCTGCCACACAAGTGCTGCCCGTTAACGGTTCGCGTGAAGCCCTGTTCTCGCTGACGCAAACTGTCGTCGACCCGTCGCAAAAAGACGCACTGGTGATGTGCCCGAATCCCTTCTATCAGATCTATGAAGGTTCGGCCTATCTGTCAGGAGCGCAACCGTATTTCGTCAATTCGGATCCTACGCGCAACTTTGCGCCCGATTTCAGCCAGGTACCGGATGACGTCTGGCCGCGCGTCAAGCTGCTGTTCCTGTGCTCGCCGGGCAACCCGACCGGTGCCGTGCTGTCGCTGGAAGACTGGAAAAAGCTGTTCGAACTGTCCGACCGCTACGGTTTCGTGATCGCCTCCGACGAATGCTATTCGGAAATCTATTTCAAGGATGAGGCCCCCTTGGGCGGCCTGGAAGCCGCGCACAAGCTCGGCCGCGGCTATGACCGCCTGGTCGCATTTTCCAGCCTGTCGAAGCGCTCCAACGTGCCTGGCATGCGTTCCGGCTTTGTTGCCGGCGATGCGGCAATCCTGAAAAAATTCTTGCTGTATCGCACCTATCACGGCGGCGCCATGAGCCCATCGATACAGAACGCATCGATTGCCGCCTGGAACGACGAAACCCATGTGCAAGAAAACCGCACCAAGTACATCAAGAAATTCAGCCAGGTCACGCCGCTGCTGCAGGAGGTACTGGATGTTTCCTTGCCGGACGCCAGCTTCTATCTGTGGGCCAAGGTCGACAAACTGACTTCAGTCAGCGATACGGAATATGCCAAGCGCCTCTATGCCGAATATAATGTCACGGTATTGCCTGGCAGCTATCTGGCGCGCGAAGCCAACGGCGTCAATCCGGGTCAACAACGCATTCGCATGGCGCTGGTCGCCGAAGTGGAAGAATGCCTGGAAGCGGCACAACGCATCGCCGCCTTCACTCGCAAACTGGCAGGCGCTTAAGCGCCTCTGCCACCACAGGACGCCGTACTTCAAGTGCAATCACGCGAGGAACGCGCTCTTGATTTTATTTATTTTCAACTGAGTCCAACTGAGATCTAAAAAGATGACCCAATCCATCCAGCAAATCATCGATCAAGCGTGGGAAGACCGCGCCAGCCTGTCGCCGAAGACAGCACCTGCCGACATCCGTAACGCCGTGGCGGAAGTTATCGCCGGCCTGAATGAAGGCACCCTGCGCGTGGCAGATCGCCAAAGTGTCGGCCAATGGCAAGTCAACCAATGGGTCAAGAAAGCCATCCTGCTGTCGTTCCGCCTGGAGGACAACGTGCCTGTCGGTTCCGGCATCCCGGGCTATCCGCAGTTCTATGACAAGGTCCCAACCAAGTTCGCCAACTACACCGCTGAAGATTTCGCCAAGGGCGGCTTCCGCGTGGTGCCACCGGCAGTTGCCCGTCACGGCTCCTTCATCGGCAAGAACGTTGTGCTGATGCCTTCTTATGTCAACATCGGCGCTTACGTCGATGAAGGCGCGATGGTCGACACATGGGCTACCGTCGGTTCCGCAGCGCAAATCGGCAAGAACGTCCACCTGTCCGGCGGCGTCGGCATCGGCGGCGTTCTGGAGCCAGTCCAGGCCGGCCCGGTCATCATCGAAGACAACTGTTTCATCGGCGCGCGTTCGGAAGTCGTCGAAGGCGTGATCATCGAAGAAAACTCGGTGCTGTCGATGGGCGTGTATATCGGTCAATCGACCAAGATTTACGATCGCGAAACCGGTGAAGTGCATTACGGCCGTGTGCCTGCCGGTTCCGTCGTGGTGCCGGGCAATTTGCCGTCGAAAGACGGCAAGTACAGCCTGTACGCCGCGATCATCGTCAAGAAGGTTGACGCACAAACCCGTTCGAAGACTTCGATCAACGAACTGCTGCGCGGCGCTTAATCAGTGCCATGAATTGCCGGCACAGGCCGGCAATTTTCTTTGCAGCGAGTTCGTAGCAAATTCGTAGCAAATTCGCAGCAAGATAGGAAATACGGCCGGCATGGCATGACGCCGGCCTTCACTTTTTGTAAGACAGGATGTTGATTTTATGAGCACGCCAGTCACTCTCTACGGCATTCCCAATTGCGACACGGTCAAGAAGGCGCGCACCTGGCTCGATGCCAATGGCGTTGCATATACCTTCCACGATTTCAAGAAGGCAGGCCTTGATGCCAGCCTGGTCAAAACCTGGCTCAAGGACATTCCGTGGGACACACTGGTCAATCGCAAAGGCACGACCTGGCGCGGCCTGTCGGACGAGCGCAAGGCCAGCATTACCGACAATGCCAGCGCCACGGCGCTGATCGTCGAGCTGCCGTCCATCGTCAAACGTCCGGTGCTGCACACCAGCGGTCAGCCTACGCATGTCGGCTTTACTGCCGACCTTTATCAACAGATTTTCAAGAACTGATTGTACGAATTCATCATGAGCAAAACCCTTGCCCTGACCCAGGAACTGATCGCCCTCTCTTCCGTCACTCCGGAAGACAAAGGCTGCCAGGCGCGCCTGGCTGAACTGCTGGCGCCGCTTGGCTTTGTCTGCGAAACCATCCAGTCCGGCGACGTCACCAACCTGTGGGCGCGCAAGGGTACGGCGCAGCCGCTGCTGGCGTTTGCAGGACACACCGACGTGGTGCCGACCGGCCCGATCGACAAATGGCAATCGCCGCCGTTCGTGCCGACGCAGCGCGACGGCAAACTGTTCGGCCGCGGCGCATCCGACATGAAGACCTCTATTGCGGCGATGGTTGTCGCCGTCGAAGAGTTCGTCGCTGCGCATCCGGATCACAAAGGCTCGATCGGCTTTCTGATCACCAGCGATGAAGAAGGCCCGGCCACCGATGGCACCGTGATCGTCTGTGACAAGCTCAAAGCACGCGGCGAGCAGCTCGACTACTGCATCGTCGGCGAACCGACTTCAGCCAAGCAACTCGGCGACATGATCAAGAACGGCCGCCGCGGCACCATGTCCGGCAAGCTGACGGTCAAGGGTATTCAAGGCCACATCGCTTATCCGCAACTGGCAAAGAATCCTATCCACCTCGCTGCACCTGCGCTGGCTGATCTGGTCGCCGAACAATGGGATGAAGGCAATGAGTACTACCTGCCGACCTCATGGCAGATGTCGAACATCCACGGCGGCACCGGCGCGTCGAATGTGATTCCGGGCGAAGTGGTGATCGACTTCAACTTCCGTTTCTCGACGGCCAGCACTGTCGAAGGTTTGCAGCAACGCGTGCATGCCATCCTCGACAAGCACGGCTTTGAATACGACCTGAAATGGACAGTCGGCGGCCGCCCCTTCCTGACGCCGCGCGGCAACCTGAGCGATGCGTTGTCATCGGCGATCAAGGCGGAAACCGGCCTTGATACCGAGCTGTCGACCACCGGCGGCACTTCCGACGGCCGCTTCATCGCACAGATCTGCCCGCAGGTGATTGAATTCGGCCCACCAAACGACAGCATCCACAAAATCGACGAATACATCGAAGTACGCTACATCGATCCGCTGAAAAACATTTATCGCCGCACCATGGAAAACCTGCTGCTGTAGCACCTACTTTGCCGCTGCAGCTGCACACCAAACCGAGCAGGACCTAATCCATGTACAGACCGAGAATATCGATCATGACGCCAAACAATTTCGCTACCGTGCGCGACATCCTGCGCTACGCCATCACGAGCTTCAATACTGAAAAACTGTTCTTCGGCCACGGCACCAACAATGCCTTCGACGAAGCCGCCTACCTGATCCTGCACACGCTCAAGCTGCCGCTGGATCAACTGGAACCGTTCCTCGATGCGCGCCTACTGCAAGGCGAGATCGACAATCTGCTGCGCATTATCATGCGCCGCACGGAAGATCGCGTTCCGGCTGCCTACATCACCAATGAAGCGTGGCTAGGCGGCTATCGCTTCTTTGTGGATGAGCGCGTCATCGTGCCGCGCTCTTTCATCGCAGAACTGATTCCCGAACACTTCTCGCCATGGGTACAAGATCCGGCGCAAGTCGCCAATATTCTGGACGTGTGCACCGGCTCCGGTTGCCTGCCGATTCTGCTTGCAGACGCCTTCCCGCAGGCACATGTTGATGCCGTCGACATCTCTGCGGAAGCGCTGCAAGTGGCACGTCGCAATGTCGACGATTACGAACTGGGCGATCGCATCAACCTGGTCGAATCAGATCTCTACACCAAGCTCCCTGCGCGCAAGTACGACCTGATCATCAGCAATCCGCCGTACGTCAATTCGGACTCGATGAGCAAGCTGCCGAAGGAATACCTGCAAGAGCCGCAAATTGCGCTGGCAGGCGGCAAGGATGGCATGGATCTGGTACGCAAGATCGTCAAGGGTGCGGCACAACGCCTGACGCCAAATGGCGTGCTGATCGTCGAGATCGGCAATGAACGCGCCTATGCGGAAGCCGCTTTTCCGGAACTGGAACTGACATGGGTCACGACTAGCGCCGGTGACGACATGGTGTTCCTGTTGACCGCAGACCAATTGCAGCATCTCGCGTAATTGCCGACGTCGTTCTTCTCTTTTTCTCTTTCGCAGCGGTTCCGTTTTAACCTGATTTTTCTTCTTTGATTGCAGTTCCACGATGATTCGTTTTCAGCAAGTTTCCCTGGCCCGCGGCGTCAAGCCGCTGCTGGAGAATGTCGACCTCACGCTCAACCCGGGCGACAAGATCGGCCTCATCGGCGCCAATGGCGCCGGCAAATCCAGCCTGTTCGCCATGCTGCGCGGCGAACTGCACGCCGACCAGGGCAACATCGACTATCCAACGAAATGGCGCGTCGCCTACGTTGCTCAGGAAACCCCTGCGCTCGATCGCCCTGCCGTTGAATACGCCATTGACGGCGACGTTACCTTGCGCCGCCTGGAAGCACAATTGGCCGCAGCCGAAGCAGAACCGGAAAGCGCGGAAAACGGCACCCATATCGCTGAGCTGTATGGCGCGCTGGCTGACGCCGACGTCTACACCGTACGCTCGCGCGCCGAACAGTTGCTGATCGGCCTGGGTTTTACGCTGGAACAAATGGAGCGCCCGGTGGCAAGCTTCTCCGGCGGCTGGCGCATGCGCCTGAATCTGGCACAGGCGCTGATGTGCCCATCCGACTTGTTGCTGCTTGATGAACCGACCAATCACTTGGACCTGGACGCCATCATCTGGCTGGAAGACTGGCTCAAGCGTTATGCCGGTACGCTGATCATCATTTCCCATGATCGCGACTTCCTCGACGGCGTGGTCAATGTGATCGTGCATATCGACGACCGCAAGCTCAAGCGCTATTCCGGCAATTACTCTGCATTCGAACGCCAACGCGCAGCGCAGCTCGAGCTCGCGGCCGGCATGATCGAAAAGCAGATGCGTCAGCGTGCACACTTGCACTCCTTCATTGACCGCTTCAAGGCGAAGGCCAGCAAGGCCAGACAAGCCCAGAGCCGCATGAAGGCACTGGCGAAGATGGAAGAGCTGGCGCCTTTGCGCGCGGCGGCGGAGTTTTCATTCGAATTCCGCGAACCGCTGTCGGCGCCGAATCCACTACTGGTCATGGAAAAGGTCAACGCCGGCTATCGCATTGAAGATCCTGAGACTTACGCCATCAGCGAAAGAATCATCGTCGGTGGCATTGATTTTTCGTTGCAGACCGGACAGCGCATCGGCCTGCTCGGCGTCAATGGCGCCGGTAAATCGACGCTGATCAAGACGATTGCCAACGAACTCGATCCAATCGCCGGCACGGCACAGTTCGGCAAAGGCCTGGTGATTGGCTACTTCGCCCAGCATCAGGTTGAAATGCTGCGTCATGACGAATCGCCGCTGTGGCATCTGGCCCGTATCGCGCCGGACGTGCGTGAGCAAGAACTGCGCAACTTCCTCGGCAGCTTCAACTTCAACGGCACCATGGCATCGTCCAGCATCGCCCCTTTCTCCGGCGGTGAAAAAGCACGTCTGGCGCTGGCCCTGATTGTCTGGCAACGTCCTAACCTGTTGCTGCTTGATGAACCAACCAATCATCTGGATCTGGAAACCCGCGAAGCCCTGACCATGGCATTGGCGCAATTCGAAGGCACACTGGTATTGGTATCCCATGATCGCCATCTGTTGCGCGCCACCACGGATCAATTTCTGATCGTTGCCGACGGCAAGTTGCAGCCGTTCGACGGCGACCTCGACGACTACCGCGACTGGCTGTTCAAGACCAAACTGGCCGCTAAGAACAGTGCAGCGGAGGCGGCGCAAGCTGCGGCCGCCAAGCCGAAAGCCGAACCTAAAGTCGAACAGAAAGCACCTGAACCGGTTGCGGTTGCAGCGCCTGTCGGAGACCGTCGCGAACAGAAGCGTCTCGACGCCGAAGAACGTCAGCGTCTGGCCGGTTTGAAAAAACCGATCGAATCACGCATCAAGCGCCTGGAAGAACAGATCGCCAAATGCAATGAAAAGAAGGCCGCCATCGACGCCCGCCTGGCTGCACCGGATATCTACGACGCCGCCAACAAGGAAGAACTGAAAAAGCTGATCGCCGACCAGGCCTATTGCACCAAGGAACTGGAACAACTGGAAGAAGACTGGTTGGGGCAGCAGGAAGCGCTGGAGCAGTTGGTCGCCTGAGGACGAACAGCTTTCCTGGCGGAAAAGGCTGACTGGGAGAAGACGACGTCAGATCGTCTTTTATCCAGCCTCCCCATATAAACTTCTTACGTAGATGTCTTTGGTCTAAGATTGAAAAACGATTAAGCTGCTCGCATATCGGATTTCCACCGATCAATATATTTATCGTCAAAGGAACAGACATGACATCCAAAACACTCCGCAAACTGTCTCCGCTGCTGGCCGGCCTGCTGCTGGTAGGCGCGACCGTCGGTGCGCATGCTGCCGACCTGCTCGATACCGTCAAAGCACGTGGCACGCTGAAAGTCGCCCTGGAAGGCAACTATCCTCCGTTCAACTTCAAGGATCCGAAGACCAGCGAACTGACCGGTTTTGAAGTCGACGTCGCCAAGTTGCTCGCAGCCAAGCTGGGCCTGAAGCCTGAGTTCACCACGACGGAGTGGAGCGGCATCCTGGCGGGTCTGGGCGCCGGCAAATACGACGTCATCATCAATCAGGTCGGCATCACCGACGAGCGCCAAAAGGCGTTCGACTTCTCCGATCCGTACACCCTGTCGAGCGCGCAGTTGATCGTGCGCAAGGACGAAAAACGCCAGTTCAATAGCTTGGAAGACCTCAAGGGCAAGAAACTGGGTCTGGGCCAGGGCACCAACTTTGAACAAAAAGCCAAGAGCGTTCCAGGTATCGACGTCAAAACCTATCCAGGTTCGCCTGAATACCTGGCCGATCTGGCGAGCGGCCGCATCGACGCAGCGCTGAATGACAGCCTGCTGGTCGGTTACCTGTTGAAGTCGGCAAATCTGCCACTCAAGGGCGGTTCTCCAATCGGCACGGTCGACAAGATCGGCATTCCTTTCCAAAAAGGCAATCCGCAATTCAAGGCTGCCCTGAACAAGGCGCTGGCCGATATTCAGAAGGACGGCAGCTTCAAACAAGCCTCGATCAAGTGGTTTGGCATTGACGTGAGCAAGCCGCCAGCCGCACAATAAGCCACTGAGTTCTCTTGAAACCAATATCCCCGCGTCAATGCGGGGATATTTTTATTGTGTCAACGAAAAATGGAAATATGGGACTTGCTGCATCAGGCAGCGCCGATCATGCTCAGAGGCACGGGCTACACGCTCCTGTTTGCGTTGTCCTCAATGGTCGGCGGCCTGATCCTGGGATTTATATTGGCAGTCGCGCGCATTGTGCCTTGGAAGCTCGTTCACTGGCCGGCCGCTGTCTACGTCAGCCTGATGCGCGGCACGCCGTTGCTGGTGCAGATTTTCGTCGTCTACTACGGCTTGCCCAGCGTCGGTATCGAGTTCTCTCCGCTCATGGCCGGCGTGCTGACCCTGAGCCTGAACGCCAGCGCCTATTTGTCTGAGAGCTTGCGTGGCGCCATCCTCGGTGTCGGCAAAGGCCAATGGAGCGCCAGCTACAGCCTCGGCCTGACTTATATCCAGACCTTGCGCCATATCGTGGTGCCACAGGCGATCCGCATCGCGGTGCCATCCATGAGCAACACGCTGATCAGCCTGATCAAGGATACGTCACTGGTCTCAGTCATCACCGTGACGGAGTTGATGCTGTCGACCAAGGAAATCATCGCCGTGACCTTCCGCCCGCTGCCGTTATATATTGCCGCGGCGATGGTGTACTGGTTTCTCAGCATCTGCTTCGAAGCCCTGCAACACCGCCTGGAACGCCGGCTGGGGCGCGCGCATCAATAACCCATAAAATGACGATAAGAGCGCCCAAAAGAAAAAACCCGGACAATCAGAGCCGGGCTTTTTTTATTCTGCAACTAGAAGGTAGATAAATGGTCTCAACAGCCTGAACGTTTATCCTCACGATGTTTGTGGTGAGTCATGCTGATCTAACGCTTGTTGACGCGATAGATATCCTGCCCCGCTTCGTCAATCTGGCGTCGCAGTTCGCGGCGTTCGTCAGGGCTGAGTTTGCCGCGACGCTGATTGGCGTCCTGATCTGGTGGCGGACGTCCGCCACCATTGCCAAAACCGTTTCCGCCCTGATGGCGAAAATCGGTAGGCTGATTAGGCATTCCGCGCCCAGGTTCCGGAGGACGCGCAAATGCGGCGGTAGTACCGAGCAACACAAACGCTGCAGCAACACCAAGTTTTTTTAAAACTGCAATATCCATAACGGCATTTTTCCACATTTTGGACCAGCGACAAAGTGCATTCATCGATGTACCCAGTGTAGGTTGCTTGGCCGGATGGTATAAGATGATTAAGGTAAGGTATGTAACAGTTTGTAATCTTTGGCTGCTTACATGTTGCCGATCTCTGTGAAGACGCTACCATAACGCCATGAATACGACCAACACAAGCTCCCCCGCTACTCCGGCCCACCAATCCAAAATTCTGGTGGTGGATGACGATATCCGTCTGCGCGACCTGCTTCGCCGCTATTTGACCGAACAGGGTTTCAATGTGGTCACAGCTGAAAATGCACAGGCGATGAACAAGCTCTGGATCCGCGAGCGCTACGATCTGCTGGTGTTGGATCTGATGCTTCCCGGCGAAGACGGCCTGGCGATTTGCCGCCGTTTGCGCGGTGCCGGCGATCAGACACCGATCATCATGCTCACCGCCAAAGGTGAAGATGTGGATCGCATCATTGGTCTCGAAATGGGTGCAGATGATTATCTGCCCAAGCCATTTAATCCGCGTGAGCTGGTTGCACGCATCAACGCAGTGCTGCGTCGCAAAGGCCCGGATGAGTTGCCTGGAGCTCCTTCGGAGTCGCCGGAGTCTTTTGAGTTTGGTGAATTCGTGCTTGATCTTGGCACACGCACACTGAAGAAAAAAGGCGAAACCGTTCCACTGACCACCGGCGAATTCTCGGTGCTCAAGGTCTTCGCTCGTAACGCACGCCAACCGCTGTCACGCGAAAAACTCATGGAAATGGCCCGTGGCCGCGAATACGAAGTGTTCGACCGCAGCCTCGATGTGCAGATCTCGCGCCTGCGCAAACTGATCGAACCCGATCCGGCTAATCCGCTTTACATTCAGACCGTGTGGGGTCTTGGCTACGTCTTCATTCCCGAAGGCAAACCGCGCTGATGCGCTTCCCTGGCCTACTGAGCGAGCCAAGCCCGTCAGGCTTGTTGAATCAATCGAACCCGTCCACCGGGACCAGACTATGAGCAATCCAACGCGCCAACGATGGTTCAGCAATGGACTGTTCTGGCGCACTTTCTTTTTGCTGACCTTCCTGATTACCGCCAGCATGGTAGCCTGGGTAGCCAGTTTCCGCATGGTGGAACGCGGCCCGCGTGCCGAACAGTTGGCGGCGCAAATCGTTTCCGTCGTGACGATCACGCGCGCCGCGCTGACCCACTCGGCGCCGGAGATGCGCCGCGAACTGCTGTTCGACCTGGCCAGCAACGAAGGCATCCGTATTTATCCGCTTGAAAAATCGGACAAGATCACGCCGCCGGACGATTCGCCGGTCCTTCCTGAACTCGAGTACTACGTCAAACAGGCAATGGGCGACGATACCCAGTTTGCCTCGGGCGTGAACGATGTGGACGGCTTCTGGATCAGCTTCAAGATTGATGAAGACCAATACTGGCTCATGCTGGATCGCGGCCGCCTTGATCGCACCTCCAGCCTTCAATGGCTGGGATGGGCCTCGATTGCGCTGGTGCTGTCGCTGATTGGCGCCGTGTTTATCTCGACCTTGATCAACCAGCCTCTGGCGCGCCTGACGGCCGCTGCACGCGCCATTGCCAAAGGCAAGCAACCTGATCCGCTGCCCGAATCCGGGCCGACCGAAATCAGAGAAGCCAATGGCAGTTTCAATCAAATGGTCGATGACCTTAATCGCATCGAGTCCGATCGTGCGGTGATCCTCGCCGGCATTTCTCATGACTTGCGCACACCGCTTGCGCGTATGCAGCTGGAAGTTGAAATGGCGCATTTGTCCGACGAAGCGCGCGACGGCATGCATTCGGACCTGGCACAAATGGATGCCATCATCGGTCAGTTCCTGGACTACGCGAAGCCGTTCGACAGCAGCAGCTTTACGCCTGTCGACCTTTCCGGCCTCCTCGAAGATGCAGCCAATCACAGCAAACGCCAGAACGAAGTACGTGTCACAACCGCGATCATGCCGGGCCTGGAAATCATGGGCAACACGGTTGAACTCGAACGCACCATCGGCAATCTGATCGAAAATGCCCGTCGCTACGGCAAGACGCCTGACACCGACGTTGCAGATATCGACATTCTGTGCAAACTGGAAGGGCATAACGTTAAGGTTGAGATCGCCGATCACGGTGTAGGTGCACCGGATAGCGAACTGGAACGCTTGCTGCGCCCCTTTACCCGCCTCGATACGGCGCGCGGTCAAGCCAACGGTTCAGGCCTTGGGCTGGCAATCGTGAATCGGATTGTGATTCGCCACAACGGCAAGCTGCATCTGCGCAATCGCGAAGGCGGCGGTCTCGTGGTACAGATGATTTTCCCCCAGCCGCCACGCAGCGCCCATCCGCGTAAGCAAACAGGGTAACGAGCGTGCGACACCACAGACGTTCTGCCCTGATGGCATTGATGGTCTTTCTTGGCGGCGCGATGAGTGGCAGCGTGGCAACGGCTCAGGCACGCGTTGATCGCACACTGAGCGTGCAACCTGGAGCAGCATCGTCAATCGGCGAACTACCCGTTGCAACAACCACATCAACAAACGCCACGCCGGTTACACCGGCGGCGCGCCAGCCTGCTCCTGCGAGTCATAGCCGTGCGAGCGGCTCGTATGCATCAGACGCCATGGGCGCGACCATCCTGGCAAAAAATGCCGACTACGAAACCTTGTTCAGGATCAATGCGCCCATCCCTGCAGGCAGTACGATCAGCAATGTTGCGTGGCGCTACGGCTTGTCGAGCAAACCAGTGGGATTTGAAGCGGTACTATGCCGAACTAATCAGCAGCGCTGCTGGAACGTCACCAACAGCGCAAGCGGCAGCACCTCAGCCTTCAACGGTCAGGATGCGTCTCAACCCTTCACATTGCATTACCGTGTGAGAGGCACAGGCCCTTTAGGCCCGCCCGCGCAGGGCGAAATGAATCAGGTCATCGTGACCTACGACCTGCCGGGATAGAAATGATGCAAGAGAAAAGCGACAAGCCACAACGACAGGCAATCGTCTGATTTGGCTTATTCGTCGATGTCGCGGATTTTTTGCAAAGCCTCATCGATGCGTTCCACCGCAACGACTTTCAAGCCTTCAACCTCTTGCTTTGGCGCGTTCGCTTTTGGAATCATGGCGATGGAGAAACCCAGCTTGGCGGCTTCGCGCAAACGCTCCTGACCGCGTGGCGCCGGCCGAATCTCACCTGCCAGCCCGACCTCTCCAAACACCACCAGACCGCGCGGCAATGGCTTGTTGCGCATGGACGAATTGATCGCCAACAGCACGGCAAGGTCGGCTGCAGGTTCGGTGATCTTCACGCCGCCGACGGCGTTGATGAAAACATCCTGATCGAATGCAGCGATACCTGCGTGGCGATGCAACACTGCCAGCAGCATGGCCAGACGATTCTGTTCCAGGCCGACCGATAACCGGCGTGCGTTGGGAACATGCGAACTATCGACCAGCGCCTGAATTTCCACCAGCAAAGGACGCGTGCCTTCTTGCGTGACCATGACGCAGGAGCCAGGCACCTGACTGTCATGCTGCGACAAAAACAGCGCCGATGGGTTGGATACTCCTTTGAGTCCCTTTTCCGTCATGGCGAAAACGCCCAACTCATTGACGGCCCCGAAACGGTTCTTGAACGCCCGCACCAGACGGAAACTGGAATGCGTGTCACCCTCAAAATACAGCACCGTGTCGACGATATGCTCGAGCACGCGGGGGCCTGCCAGCGCGCCTTCCTTGGTAACGTGGCCAACCATGATGATGGTAGTGTCGGAAGTCTTGGCAAAACGCGTCAGTTGTGCCGCGCATTCACGTACCTGCGCTACCGAGCCGGGCGCCGAACTTAATGCATCAGAATAGACCGTTTGAATCGAATCGATGACGGCGACATCCGGCTTGTGCTCGGCCAGCGTCGACAGGATTTTTTCCAGCTGGATTTCAGCCTGCAGCTTGAGATCTTTGGCATCCACTGCGAGGCGTTTGGCGCGCAAGGCAATCTGCGAGCCGGATTCTTCACCGCTGACGTACAAGACGTGTTTAAGCTTGGAAATATTCGCCAGCGCTTGCAGCAAGAGCGTCGACTTGCCGATCCCCGGATCACCACCGATCAGTACGACACCGCCCGGAACCAGCCCGCCTCCGAGAACGCGATCAAACTCTTCGATACCGGTGCCGAAGCGCGGTACGTCGATTGCTTCGATATCAACCAGCGACAACACCGGCGCTGTCTGCGCCAGGCCTTGATGCTGATTCGAATAGCGATTGGCACTGACCGGCTCGACCAGTGTTTCCACCAGCGTGTTCCACTGTCCGCAGGCCGGACACTGCCCCGCCCATTTATTGCTGATGCCGCCGCATTCGGTACAGGTGTAATTCGTTTTGGCTTTTGCCATATCAGTTCTTTTCCCGCACTGTGACGCGTGGCGCCAGAGCGCACATCAATTCATAGCCGATCGTGCCCGCCGCAAAAGCGACGTCGTCAATCGGCAAAGCGTCACCCCACAGAACAACGCGGCTGCCGACGCCGGCATTGGGAATGTGGGTCAGATCCACAATCAACATGTCCATGGAGACCCGGCCGACAGTGCCAGTGTTGACGCCATCGACCACGACCGGTGTGTTGTTCGGGGCATGACGCGGATAGCCGTCTGCATAACCGCAGGCGACTATCCCGATCTTCATCGGCTTGTCCGCGACAAAACGGCTGCCGTAGCCGACGGCGTCTCCCGGACCGATCTCTTGCACGGCGATGATTTCGCTTTCCAGCGTCATCGCAGGACGCAGGCCGAAGTCCTTGGCCGTACCGCCGCCTGGGGTACCGCCGTAGAGCATGACGCCTGGACGCACCCAGTCATACGCCAGCTCGGTGTGCAACAAGTCAGCGGCAGAATTCGACACACTGCAAGCACCGGCCAGCCCTTCCGTGGCCGCCTTGAAACGTCTGACTTGCTCTGCCAGCGGCAGATCGGGATTGGAGGCGTCATCCGCATTGGCAAAGTGCGTCATCATCGTGATGCTGCGCACGCAGGACAGTTGCTGCAATCGCTCGTAGGCGGCGCGATAGGCTTCCGGCTTGAAGCCGAGGCGATTCATGCCGCTGTTCATCTTAAGATGAACGTCGAATTGCGTACCGGCCTTGAACTTGGCCTGTTCCAGCAATTGAATCTGCTCATTGCAGTGCACCGCAAATTGCAACTGATGCTGTTCCAGCAAGGGAATATCTTCCGCATCAAAAAAACCTTCCAGCAACAGAATCGGCTTCTTCCAGCCAAGCTCACGCAGCTGCACGGCATAATTGACTTCGATCAGTGCCAGGCCATCTGCATCAGCAAAAGCACGCACAGCACGCGACAAACCATGACCGTAGGCTTGCGCTTTGACTACCGCCCACGCCTTGGCGTGAGGCGCCCGCGACTTCGCAACGGCGAGATTGTGTTGTAGAGCAGAAATGTCAATGGTGGCTACGATTGGTCTTGGCATGGAAGCAGGTGGTGACTGAAGAGTGAAATATCAAGAAAATTGAGTAGAAATGCAGCGGCGCGGGCAGAAATCCGGCCATTCGGGAACAAGAGTGCATTTTACCGGATCAACTTGTCTCTATGAAGCAGATGCACCAAACTCGGGCTACGCTGCTACCCTTATATGCACTCATCATACTTATCACTGGCATGTCATCTTTTCATGGTATAAAGCAAGCCGGAGATAATTTGTCACATCTTGGATACGGATGAATCGCGGCTTCTACACAATCATGGCGGCGCAGTTTTTTTCGTCGCTTGCCGACAATGCCCTGCTTATCGCAGCTATTGCACTCCTTGCGGATATGCACTCACCGGCATGGATGACGCCGCTGCTGAAATTATTCTTCGTCTTGTCGTATGTGCTGCTAGCGGCCTTCGTCGGCGCATTTGCCGACGCCTTCCCCAAGGGCAAGGTCATGTTCATCACCAATCTGATCAAAGTGGTCGGTTGCGCGCTGATGTTCTTCACCGTTCACCCTTTGATTGCCTATGCCGTGGTCGGCTTTGGCGCCGCAGCGTATTCGCCGGCCAAATACGGCATCCTGACCGAGCTGCTACCGCCTGAAAAACTGGTCGCCGCCAACGGCTGGATCGAAGGATTGACGGTCTGCTCCATCATCTTTGGTACGGTATTGGGCGGTGCGCTGGTCAATCCGCATATTGCCTCGACACTGCTCGCGTTTGATTTCCCGGTCTTTGATTTCAGTATCAACACCCCCACCGAAGCTGCGCTCTGCGTCATCACAGTCATCTACATCGTTGCAGCCATCTTCAATCTCAATATCCCCGACACTGGCGCCCGTTACGCCCATCAGCAGCACAATCCCATCAAGCTCATCGCCGACTTCTCCAACTGCTTCACCACCTTGTGGAACGACAAGCTGGGCCAGATTTCGCTGGCGGTCACCACCTTGTTCTGGGGGGCAGGAGCGACGCTGCAGTTCATCGTCTTGAAATGGGCCGAGAAGTCGCTGCACATGCCATTGGACAAGGCAGCAATCCTGCAAGGCGTTGTCGCGCTGGGTGTGGCAATCGGCGCCGTCGGCGCAGCCCAATTCGTCCCTCTCCGCAAGTCGCTGACCGTGATGCCTCTGGGCATCATCATGGGCCTTGTCGTCATGGCCATGACCATGGTGACATCCGTGTGGGTTGCCTATCCGTTGCTGATCATCATCGGCGCGTTGTCGGGTTACTTCGTCGTACCGATGAACGCCCTGCTGCAACACCGCGGCCACGTATTGATGAGCGCAGGCCATTCGATCGCGGTACAGAATTTCAATGAAAACTTGTCGGTACTAACCATGCTGGTGCTGTATGCGTTGATGGTCAGGCTCAATCTGAACGTCAATATCGTGATCATTATTTTCGGCGTCTTCGTCGCCAGCATCATGTATCTGATCATGCGCCGTCACGCAGCAAACCAGCGCGAGCACGATTCGCTGGCGCTGATCGGCGAGCACAAGCATTGAGAAACTGACGGCTTAGCTGCCAGCTGACTAATGGATGGATTGACCCGCCACCCGGTTGAAGTGGGGACTTCGCCCGGTCTATGGCAACACCTGCAACACCGCACCGTTTCTGCCACAACAAAAAACAGAGGAACCATGCCCCTGCCGCGTATTTCACAACGACTCCTGCTTTCCATTTCACTTCTTGCCTTACTCGGCGCATGCGCCTCGCCGGAAGAACGCGCCGCCAAACGACAATTGAAGCTGGAGCGCCAGGAACAGAAAGCTCAGCGCATTGTTGATCGCGCCAACGACAAAAAAGATCAGGCCGTGAACGACCCTGTCGCAAGACAAAAATCCGCTCCTGATGAATTACTAAAAGCCTTCGCAAGCTGCGATAGCGCGATGTTCAAAGTCGCGGCTCAGTACAAAGCCGAACTCGCTGGAAACTGGCCAATCGCCACCAAGGGCGACATCGGCAATATCCTGGTTCCTGATCGCGGCTCTCCCGACAAGCACTTTGTCGCGGCCAGAAACACTCCTACCATGCTCAATCTGCCAATCAGCGGCTATTTCGATGAAGTAATGACATTGGGCACTGCGAGCAGCCCGAACTATTGGTGGGGATTCTTCACCCCGCTCTCACCGCGAGAAACCTATCGCATCCTGTCGTTGCGTTTGCCGGAACTCAAACGTCTGCGCGCCGACAAGGATGGCGCCTACGTGCGACTTGACCGTTGGGATGGCAACACCTGGCGCAGAATGTCGAATCCGTCCAGCTTTCACGGCATGCCGACAGACACTGCGGAGCGCGTCCTGATCATCGACAAGTCCGATCAGGCGGCTTATCCCGGCACACGTATTGCCTGCTCGCTGCAAGGCCCGGTTCCGGCGGCAACATTGCAATCGTTGCGTCCTGATTTGCAATGAGCGAATAGCCAGGCTTGTTTCATCAGAAGTAAAAAAGCGCGTCTTTAAACGCGCTTTTTTATTTTACGACGCCCTCTCAGTATTTGACGACGGCATGCTGCACACGCTGCTCAGCCTTCTCCTGCCAGTCGTCCGGCACGATAAAGCCGCGTTGCCGTTCCTGCACTACGTCGCCATGTTGATCACAGACCGCGATCATCACCGGCGCGAGCGTTTCGGCAAAACACAGCGAAACCGCTTCGTGCAATTGATCTGCGGAGAGCGCTTTGGAAACCAGTGCACGTGCCGGCGCCAGCCATTCGAGCCGCGGCAGCACCAGATAATGCTCGGCCTGCTTCAGATCCAATGCCGACAACTCACACCAGAATCCGTGGCAATGCTCGCGTGCAATCCCCAGTCCTGCCGGTAGTGGCGTTGCCGCTGCGGCCTCATCACGATAAAACAACCATCCCTTGACCAGAGCCTGAGCATGCGTCACAGGCTTCGGCAAATATTGAGCGGCAGCAGGATGCTCAGCCAGCTTCAGTTGCTGCTGCATGATCTTGTCCATCTTGGCGCCCAGCGAGTCAGCGAGATTCGGCCCAACAAAAGCTTCGGCCTGCATCTGTGCCTGATGTGACTCCAGCAGATAAAACTTGGTCGCAAACTCCCAATGCACGGCACCGGTATGCTGGTCGTCATGCACGAGAAAATCGAACTCGCCGATGGTGTCATTCGGGCCATTGCGAACTTGCACGTTATGCGCAATCAGTCGTCCCGTTTCTTGCAGATAAAAAGTCAGCAGTTTTTCGGCGTAACGTCCGAGCCGTGCCGAAGGCTGAGCGTTGATAAGCACGTATAAAGCGCGGGGATTGCGATCAAGGGCGTGCAGCCAGGTGATATCCATTTCACTGAGCGGCCCAAGCGTCGCGATGCGACCGTTCCAACGCTCAGCGTGGACATCCAGTAAATCGGGCGCCTCCAGCAACCAAGCCAGTGCGCGTACGTGCGGATCGCGCAAACTGCCCCAACGTTGATGAAATTGCGATTGATACGATTGATACGATTGATACGATGACTGCTCAGTTGGCTCAGTTGGCTCAGTTGGCTCAGTTGGCTCAGTTTGTAGTGTCGGCATAAGTGGTCATGGCAAGACAGAGATCGGCCCAGGCCTTGCTCTTGTCGCCAAGCTGCCGCAACAGGTAAGCCGGGTGATAGGTGACAACCAACGGCAAGTCCCGATAACGATGGACCGTGCCGCGCAACTTCGATACCGGCGTCGCCGGATCCAACCCCAGCAGCGACAAGGCTGCCGTCTTGCCCAGAGCGACCAGAACAGTAGGCTGTATCAGGTCGATCTGGCGCTGCAGATACGGAATGCAAGATGCCACTTCGTCGGGCGACGGTGGCCTGTCCTTGCCATTTTCGTCCGTGGGACGGCATTTGACGATGTTGGCAATATAGGCGTTTTCACCGCGCTTGAGCCCCATGGCGACCAGCATATTGTCGAGCAGCTTGCCGGCCGGACCGACAAAAGGCTCACCCTGCATATCCTCGTTGCGCCCGGGACCTTCGCCGATAAAGAGCCATTTTGCTTTTTCGTCGCCGACGCCGAAAACCGTTTTCTTGCGCCCTTTGCACAGGCTGCATTGCTGGCAGTCGGCAATGGTCTCTTTGAGCTTGCTCCAATCCATCGTGGCGATGGCAGGATTGGTCCGGATAACCGGCTCGTCATCTTCCTCGTCGTCAAACGGCATGAAGCCGCTGGACACCATGTCCGCGCCATCCATCTCATTTAGCCACGGCGGCAAGCCGTCATCTGACGACGGTGCAGCCGGCTGGCCAAGGGCAGGCGCAGACGGCCGTTGCTGTATCGCCGCGGCGGCAGCCAGGATCGCATCCCGCTTGGACACAATGACGCGTTCCGGCTGCGCTGTTGGCACAGGTGCAGCTGCGGATGAGGCTACCGGCGTTGCTGCCACTGCTGCTTCAGCGTGCATCGGCTGAACCGATTCAACGTCCTCAATTGCCGCCGCATCCACCGAACCGGCGGGCAGATGCCGTCGAACCCAGATAGGCCCGACGCCGATTTCTTCCAATACCCGGGCCGAAGCGGCCAATGTATGCTGACTCATAGAGGTAAACTCATCACGATCGCGTCTTCGCGCGTATGTTGATCGACCGGATAGTACTTCTTGCGGCGGCCGATTTCAACGAAACCATAGCGTTTATAAACATGCAGCGCGCGCAGGTTTGATACCCGCACTTCCAGCAGCATGATCGTCATCTTGTGCTTGCGCGCCAGATCGACGGCGTAATCCAGCAGCAAATGTCCGAAACCTTCCCCTTGCACATCCTCTGCGACGCTGATGTTGAGCAGGTGCGCTTCATCCACAGCCTCCATCACCAGAAAATAGCCGAGCAGCCGCCCCGTAGGATCGCGCATGGTCAGCGTTTGATAACCGCTGAACAGCGAATCAAGAAAATTGCCGCGCGTCCAGGGATGTCCGTAAATCTTTTCCTCGATCTGCACCACTTCATCCATGTCCACCACCTGCATGGCCGTGAACTCCAGCTTACCGAACTTGCTCTCCAGCGTTTGCAGCAAGGCGTCGTTCACGCCGCACCTTTTGCCAGGTTCTTTTCCGAATCACGTACCTGCCGCTCAGCCGTCGTCAGGGCAACCTTGTTGCGCAAGTACAGCGGCTGCGCATCTTGCAAGGGAATCGTCCGTCCTTGCTGGAAAGCTTTGGCGCCAAGCCTTGCGACCTGAGACGCATGCGGCATCAACTGCGCCAGGCCGTTCACGGCAAATGCCTGCGCAGAAAAATCCTGTGCATACGCCGTCAAGCCATTACCGCAAGCCTGCACCACGCCCTGAGCCTGCACATTTACCGCGGCCGACAACGTCGGCTCCACCACGATCTGCCAGCCATCGGCGTGATGGCGATATTGCGCCCAATACACCTCGCCCATGCGCGCGTCGAGAATCGACAGCACATCAGTCGACTGCGCGGACTCAAAACAAGCCTGTGCCATCGCCTCCAGCGTGACGACCGGAACCACGGGCAAATCGCTGCCGAATGCCAATCCCTGCACCACACCGCAAGCCGTACGCACACCGGTAAAAGAACCCGGGCCAACGCCAAAAGCAATCGCATCGCAGCGCGACAGCGCTATGCCGGCCTGCGCCAGCAATTGCTGAATCATCGGCAAAATGGTTTCGGAATGCGTTTGTACACCCAGCGATTCGCGGGCAATCAGCTCATCGCCGTTCAATAAAGCGGCCGAGGCGAGTTCGGTAGAAGTTTCAAGGGCAAGAATGATAGACATCCCGCTATTTTACCGCGCCGGGACAGCCTCGGCCGTGGGAGCTTGGGAGAAAAACACTTTTCCGGGCGAGATTGCTGTGCAGCCCTCCTTTGCGCCGTTTTTTCGCATCCGGAGTAGAATAGGCCGCCTTATGTCCTATCAGATTTTTTCCAACAGCAATCGCGAAGAACTCGCCGCCGCCCTGCGCAGCGGCAAGTGGGTCGTCGCCTGTCTGTGCGCAGGCTGGTGCGGCAGCTGCCGCGAATACGCCGTCAATTTTTCCGCTTGGGCTGAACGCCGTCCTGAGCATCATTTCGTCTGGATCGATATCGAAGACCAGGCCGACCTCGTTGGCGATCTCGACATCGACAACTTCCCAACCCTGCTGATGCAGCAAGGATCGACAGTCGGCTTCTTCGGCACCATGGAACCGGACACCCGCCAATCTGAGCGCCTGCTGCAAGCCTTGACCGCAAAAAACAAGGAAGAGCTGGAGCATGAAGCGCAGAGCAACGATGAACGCCGCAGCTGGCAGGAATGCGATCTGCAAAAACGGCTCAGCGCCCTTTCCGACGCCGACTGAATCAAGTCAGCCTTGTCCGTCTTAAAGCCAGGGATCCGACTCCGGCTGCGGAAATTTGTCCATGATGAAATCCACAAAGCTGCGCACCTTGGCCGACAACAAACGTCGGCTCGGATACGCCATCATCACCGCAACCTGCCCCATCTGATAGTCCGCCAGCACTCGTTGCAGCTTACCGCAGCGCAGATCGTCGCCAAGGCTGAAAGAAGGCCGCATCGTGATGCCCATGCCGGCCAGCGTAAAGTCGCGCAGCAGGATAGCGCTGTTGGATACCAGCTTGCTGGTAATCGGGATATCGCGAATTCCCTCATCAGTTTTGACATGCCAATAATGGCGCAAATGCTCATGCGAGAAATTGAGGCAAGCATGCTGCGTCAGATCATCCGGTGTCTCCGGCGCACCGTGCTTGGCGATATACGATGGCGATGCACACAGCACCACTTCGGCCACGCCGATCTTGCGTACCACCATACTGGCGTCAAACTTCTGCAAGCTGCTGAAAAAGCCGATATCCATGCCCTCCTCAACCAGATCCATGGTGCGCTCGGACAAACTGATATCCAGCACCACATCAGGATAGGCCTGCGAATACTCCGGCAACAGCTTGCCCAATTGCCCCTGTCCGAAACCCACGTGCGAATACAGCGACAGCGTCCCGGCCGGCTTTTTGGTCTCCATCGCCACGATCGCTTCGGCTTCTTCGATTTCTGGCAGAATGTGCCGGACACGCTCCAGAAAGGCCTGCCCTGATTCAGTCAGCGACAAGCGCCGTGTCGAACGATTCAACAAACGCGTGCCGAGATGGTTTTCCAGATCGACGATATAGCGCGTTACGACCGCATTCGAGAGCGACATGATCTCCGCCGCCCGGACAAAACTCCCCTGCTCCACCACCTTGGCAAACACTTTCATTGAGTGCAAGCGATCCATTTCAAGCCCCTGATTGTTTCTTTAATCGAAATAGTGCATTGCCATTAAACCCATTTTTCTCGGCCTAAGCAATAGATACACTTGCTCCATCGATGACAGACATACAGCCACAAGCCAAAACGACTGCTCATCGACGTGCAACTTTCATTTATTGTTTTTAGGGAGAATTACCATGAACACCAAGCAAATCACTGCCGCTATCGTCCTTTTTGCCGCTGCCGGCGCCGCCATGGCTGAATCGCCATTTCCACCAGAAACCAAGTTCGTGTCGACCAAGACTCGCGCTGAAGTGACTGCAGAACTGCAACAAGCGCAAGCACAAGGCCTGATCACCAACGGCAACAACTATCCAATCGTCATCCAGGCCCGCAGCCCGCTGACACGTTCGGAAGTCGTCAGCCAATCGAAGTCTGCGATCGACAGCAGCGTCTACGCTGGCGCTTAATCAGTATCGTGTAGCGCCAGACAGAACCGCGCAGCACTGTGCGTTTCTCGCTGTAAGCAGCAAGTAATATTGCGGCTCCGCCCGCAACCACCGTCTACCTTGGTCGGACTGCCACACGGCAGCACCATGGTGGATGGCGTGTCCAACATCCTCCTGCGCATTTCCCTTCTGCATCAAATTCTGTAAAACTGCCCCGTAATCGCCCCAAAACGCCCATTTTCAGTGCCTTTTGCTTGTTATTTTGGGTGTCTGCCTGTAAAGTCGAGGGTTTGTTTCCTCCGGCCTTTTGTGCAGATTTTGGCAATTCCGGCAACAAATAGCAGCGCCAATAGCAGTACTCAGTCACGCAATTCAGACCTACCTTTCCTATGGCTTTATACGTTCACAAATACGGCGGCACTTCGATGGGCTCGACAGAGCGCATCAAGAACGTCGCCAAGCGCGTTGCCAAGTGGCACGACGCAGGCCACCAGATCGTTGTTGTTCCTTCCGCGATGTCTGGTGAAACCAACCGCTTGCTGGGTCTGGCCAAGGAAATTATGGCCCAGCCCGACTCCCGCGAACTGGACATGCTGGCCTCCACCGGCGAGCAGGTTTCTGTTGCCCTGTTGGCAATGGCGCTGCAAGCAATCGGCAAAGAAGCCGTTTCCTACGCCGGCTGGCAAGTACCGATCAAGACCGATTCGGCTTTCACCAAAGCCCGTATTCGCTCGATCGACGACGCCAAGGTGCGCAAAGACCTGAACGCTGGCAAGATCGTCATCATTACCGGCTTCCAGGGTGTTGACGCCGACGGCAACATCACCACGCTCGGCCGTGGCGGTTCCGATACATCGGCTGTTGCTGTCGCTGCGGCAATCAAGGCAGCAGAATGCCTGATTTACACCGACGTCGACGGCGTGTACACCACCGACCCGCGCGTCGTCAGCGAAGCGCGTCGTCTGAATACCGTGACGTTTGAAGAAATGCTGGAAATGGCATCCCTCGGCTCCAAGGTCTTGCAGATCCGCTCGGTTGAATTTGCCGGCAACTACAAGATGCCGACGCGCGTATTGTCGTCGCTGACCGACCCACTAATGTCGCTGGAAGAAGAGACCAAATCCGGCACACTGATTTCGTTTGAGGAAGACACCAAGATGGAACAAGCAACCATTACCGGCATCGCATTCAGCCGCGATGAGGCCAAGATCACCGTACTCGGCGTGCCAGATCGTCCAGGCATCGCCTACCAGATCCTCGGCCCGATCGCCGACGCCAACATCGAAGTGGACATGATCATCCAGAATCAGTCCGTCGAAGGCAAAACCGACTTCACCTTCACCGTGCCGCGCGCCGAATACGCCAAAGCCGTCGAAGTCCTGAACGCCAGCGTGAAGGCCCACATCGGTGCCGCCAGCATCGTCGGCGACACCAAGGTATCGAAAGTCTCCGTGGTCGGTGTCGGCATGCGCAGCCACGTTGGTATCGCTTCGCAGATGTTCCGCACGCTGTCCGAAGAAGGCGTCAACATCCAGATGATTTCCACGTCCGAAATCAAGATCTCGGTCCTGATCGACGAAAAATACATGGAACTGGCCGTCCGCGCGCTGCACAAGGCCTTTGATCTGGAAAATGGCAAATAAGCAGCAAGTGAGCAATAAATAAGCAACAAGCAACCGGTCCTTGAAATTCTGCGGGATGAAAAATAATCCATCCAAAATTGCAGAGTTTCATTGACCAAATCCGGATGAAAAGATATTATTCGGGACTTCTTTGCTGAGGCAAGCAGTATCAGCCTACAGCGTGGAGACGTGGCCGAGTGGTCGAAGGCACTTCCCTGCTAAGGAAGCATATGGGCTTAAACCTGTATCGAGGGTTCGAATCCCTCCGTCTCCGCCAGAATACAAACACCCGCTTAGGCGGGTGTTTTTATTTGTGCTTCCCGTTTTGTTTGCCCAGCAAACCTGTATCCGGAGATGAGCAAGCCGCCTGCGCGGCTTACGTGAGAGATTCGAAGGGAATCGCTTGCAAGCGATTCAGCGGCCTGCGGAACGTAGGCGAATCCCTCCGTCTCCATACAAGGGTACAGATTCATTGAAGTGAATAGCTAAGCGCCTGTTTAGGCGCTTTTTTTTGTTTTTAGAGTTCGGCGTACTGCGGATTAACTGCGGAATCCGCCAATTTCAGAACCGTATTGACCACTTCCAAATTCGCTTCCCCAGGGCGCACTCCATTCGCTGCGCAGTTTGCACCGAAAGTTGACCTTCGCTTAGAACACGATTTTGCGCATGACCACAATCCGAATAAACAAGCACAGCAGCCATCAGCTCAAGTCGTTCAGATGACAAGCCGAAAAATGCCCTTCTGCAACCTTCCTTAGCATCGGACGCTCGGAGGCACAGCGCGGCATAGCCCGGGGACAGCGCGGATGAAAAGTACAGCCTGACGGAGGGTTGAGCGGACTAGGCAATTCTCCTTGCACCGGACGATGCTCTACCATTTTTACTTGAAGGCGTGGCGCATCCGCAATCAGAGCTTGTGTATAGGGATGATTTGGCGACGTAAAAATTGCCTGCGTATCAGCCAACTCGACTACCCGACCGAGATACATAATGGCGACCCGATCGGCAATATATTCGACCACCGCCAGGTTATGACTGATAAAGAGATACGTCAATTCTTTCGATTCACGCAAATCCATGAACAGATTCAATACCTGCGCCTGTACTGATACATCCAGAGCAGAAACCGCTTCGTCGCACACCACAAATTTGGGATTCAGCGAAAGCGCGCGTGCAATGGCAATACGTTGGCGCTGTCCACCGGAAAATTGATGCGGGTAGCGAGACGCATAGCTAGCGTCCAAGCCAACCTGCTTGAGCAAAGCAGCGACGAAGGATGGCACGTCGCGTTTTTCCACCAGCTTGTGATATAGCGCGGCTTCGCTGATCAACTGATCCACGCGCAAGCGCGGGTTGAGCGATGCGTAGGGATTCTGGAACACCATCTGCGTTTCGAGGTGACGCGACGGCTGCGACGAATCGACCGGCTTGCCCTCGAAGGCGATCTCTCCGCTGGTGGGCGGCAACAGCCCGGCGATCATGCGACCGGCTGTCGATTTGCCGCAACCGGATTCGCCCACCAGACCAAGTACTTCACCCTTGTTGATCGTCAGCGACAAGTCGTTGACGGCGTAGACTTTCTTCTCGGGCTGATTTGACAAGCCGAGCGAACGAGCTGCGCGTCGCACGGTGCTTTGCTTGAGCCCAAAACTTTTGCTCAGGTTCCTGGTTTCAAGTATGGGATTCATAGTGTGCCTAGAGGATAAAAACAGCGATGCTCGCGCGTGCCAACCGCCACCACAGGGGGAATCGTGTCACAGGTGGCATTGCGACGTGAACAGCGCGGCGCAAACGCGCATCCTGGCGGCAAGGACAACAACGGCGGTGCCGAGCCCGGTATCGAATACAGCCGCTGGCCGCGGCTGCTCGCTTGCGGCAATGAATCGATCAGCCCCTTGGTGTAGGGATGCAGCGGCTGCGCGATAATTTCATCCACCGGACCACGCTCGATGATGCGGCCCGCGTACATGACGCAGATTTCATCGGCCAGATCCTTGACCACGCTGATGTCATGAGAAATCCAGATCAGCGCCGTACCGCTGTCGCGTGCCAGGTTTTTCATCTCGAACAAGATCTGCGCCTGGATCGTGACGTCCAGCGCCGTGGTTGGTTCATCGGCGATGATCAGGTCCGGATCGTTGATCATGGCGTTGGCAATGGCGACACGCTGACGCATACCGCCCGAGAGTTCGTGCGGATAAGCACGCATGCGTTCTTCCGGTGCCGGGATGCCGACCCGGCGCAAGGCTTCACACACTTTGTCGTCCAGCATCTTCCCTCGTAGCCGCTGATGGATGGACACCGTCTCGCGCAATTGATCGCCAATCTTCATCACCGGATTGAGCGACATCATCGGATCCTGAAATACCATCGCGATACGGTCGCCGCGCAACTTGCTCCAGCGCCGCGCCGTGGCGCGTTGCAGATCTTCGCCTTTGAAGCGAATTTCGCCACCGGCGATACGTCCCGGCGCATCCACCAGATTCATCAGCGAAAACGCCGTCACCGATTTCCCCGAACCGGATTCACCCACGATGCCCAGCACCTTGCCCGCTTCCAGTGTGAAGGAGACATGGTCCAGCGCGCGAGCCACGCCTGCGCGGCCATGAAACTCGGTAACCAGATTGTTAACTTCCAGCAGTGCCATGAAATGTCCTTCTATGCGTCGAGCTTGGGGTTGAGAACGACGCGCAATTGATCGCCGACCAAACTGATGGCAACCACCAGTACCACCAGCGCCACACCCGGAAAAACACTGATCCAGTATTGATTCGACAGCATGTAGTCAAAGCCATTGGAAATCAGCAAGCCCAGCGAGGGCCGGGTCTGCGGCAAGCCGATGCCGAGAAAACTCATGGTCGCCTCAAGTGTGATCGCCGCCGCCATCTGGTTGGTGGTAGTCACAATCAGCGGCGCCATGCAGTTGGGCAGCACGTGTTTGAACATCACACGCCAGGCCGGCAAGCCTTGGCCCAGCGCCGCTTCGACGTAGTCCTTGCCGCGCTCCACCATAGCGGCGCCCCGCACGTTGCGTGCGAACACTGCCCATTGCACCAGCACCAGCGCCATCAGCGTTTTGTCGACGCCCTGCCCCAGCGCCGCCAACAGGATCAGCGCCACCAGCACAGAGGGAAAGCTCAGTTGAACGTCGACGATACGCATCAATACCGCATCCACCTTGCCGCCCAGATAGGCCGCCAGCAAACCGACACAGGTGCCAAAAAACAATGCCGTCAGCGCACTGGTAATGCCAATGCCGAGACTGATGCGCAGGCCGTACATGATGGCGCTCAGCACATCGCGGCCGGCGCCATCGGTACCCAACCAGAAGTGCAGCTGGTGATCGGCTGATACGCCGCCGGGTGCCTGCTCGGCCTCCATGAAGGAGACCCTGGCCAGATCATAGGGATTCTGCGGCGACAGCACTGGTGCCGCCAGCGCCACGATAGTGAGTAACAACAACACGAGTGCCGCGGCGGTGGCAATACGATTTTGCAGAAAGCGCCGCAGGAAAATCTGCGTGGGCGTCTCGGACGCCAGTGCCGGAAGAGAAGGAGAGCTCATAGGATGGATTGCCTGTTTCGTCAAAAATGACCTGCGCCGTTGGACTTGCCTGCTGCCGTGTTCAACCCGCCACTCACGTGGATTTGGCGCGCAGGCGCGGATCGAGGATGAGATAGAGGATGTCGACCACAAAATTGATCAATACAAAAATCACCAGCACGACCATCAGATAAGCCACCACCACCGGTCGATCCAGCTGCAGCACCGAGTCGACGATCAGCTTGCCCATGCCCGGCCAGGCAAAAATGGTTTCGGTGATCAGCGAAAAAGCGATCAATTGTCCGAACTCCAGCCCCATTACCGTCACGATGGGAATCATCACGTTAGGCGCGACGTGGCGCAGCATAAGCCGCACCGCACCGACACCCTTGGCACGGGCAAACTTGACGTATTCCTGCAAGGCCACTTCACGTGTGCCGGCCTCGGTCATGCGCATCACCAGCGCAATATTGTGTAACGCCAGCGTAGCTGCCGGCAGTACCAGGTAGCGCAAGCCGTCCAGATTGAGAAAGCTGACCTGAATGCCCAGGAGGCTGGTAGTCGGTCCGCGTCCACCCGATGGAAACCAGCCCAGATTAACTGCGAACACCAGGATCAGAATCAGACCCAGCCAGAAACTCGGAATCGTCACCCCCAGAATGGAGAAACCCATGGCCAGCTTATGCACCTTGCTACCTGGCCGCAGGCCCGCCCACATGCCCAGCGGCACACCGATCAGGAACGACAGCACCAGCGCAGCGCTGGCCAGTTCCAGCGTAGCCGGCATGCGCTCGAAGATCAGCGAAATGGCTGGCTGGTTAAACACAAAGGAGTTGCCGAGGTCACCGTGCAGAGCGTTGACCAGGAAGCGCCAGTACTGCGCATAGACCGGCAGGTCCAGGCCCAGTGCATGCGAGGCTTCGGCAATTTCGGCTGGCGAGGCGTTGGGCGCCACCAGCAGATAAATGGGATTGCCGACCAGGTTGATGCCGACAAAAGCCAGCAAGGACATGATGAAAATCACCAGCACACTTTGCAGACTGCGTTTTATGAGCATTTCAAACATCAGGTTCCATTCCTTTATCAAGTCCCATGCAGAGACGGCGCTGCATCAAGCCGTCGGCTTGCGCGCCGGGATTACCGGCAACACGATCTGCGAAGGCCGCGTCGCGTCCAGATAGATGCGATTTGTGGCCACGCGCGTATGCGTCGCCGCCCCTTCCGGTTCGCCGGTATTCGGATTGCAGTCGAAATGCGGGAAGTTGCTACTGGAAATATCCAGGCGAATGCGATGTCCTTTCTGAAACAAATTGCTGGTTGGAAAACCGTCAATATTGATTTCATACACTGCACCGGGGATCATCAAAGCCGGCGCTTCCCATGAGTTGCGATAGCGCGCCCGCAAAATGCCGTGCGACAGATTCATCGCGTAGCCGTTGGGATAATCGGCACTGGGTGGATAGACATCAATCAGCTTGAAGGTGAAATCGGTATCCAGACAATCCGAGGATATCCATAGTTTGACGCTGATGTCACCGGTTACTTCGACATCCTGCGTCAATACCGGCGTCTGAAACACCAGCACGTCAGCACGCATGGCCAGTGGGTAGTACGGAAGGGTCGCGCCGAATACGCCCGGACCTTCGCATTGATCAAAGGCACCGCCAAACATCAGGGGCTCACCGGAAGTCACCGCGCCACCGATGGTGGGTACCGGATTGAGTGGGTCGTAGCGGTAAGCGAGAAAAGCATCGCTCTCTTTACTCGCCGGGCCCGGTGCGGTAGTCGACAAGGCACCTTCGCGCCGCAGATACCAGACTTGCGCCTGCGCATCGGGTAGCGGCCATTGCTGTTCGCTGCGCCAGCGCCCACCGTGGTCGAGACGGCCCGCAGCATTCTTCTTCCCGGAGCCGCCACCCATGACAAACAAGCTGACCGGCGGCAAAGGATCCGGCACCGTTGCATCATTCTTTAGCCAGCGATCAAACCATTGCAGACGCAGCGACAGATAGTCTCGTGCCAGTTGGCCATCCAGCGTAGCAGCCGTACCGAAGTCGACGTCGCCGGCATAAGTGATGGAGCGGTTGCCATGCGTCCATGGCCCCAGGATCAAGCGCACCGGCCCCTTACCGGCCTTGATCAGACCGCTATAGTTGGTGGTCGCGGTGCGTGGATAGGGATCAAACCACGACGACATATGGACCATCGCCGCATTGCAGAATTGCGGGTAATAACCTTCCGCGTACAAGCCCGGTTGCATCCAGTAATCATCAAACTCCCCGTGACGCCATTGCTCGAACATGTACGCTTCATACTCCGGCACACTGCTCAGCGGCGAGTTGCCTGGCTTCCACTCGGTGGTACGGGTGAACCAGTCATCCAGGTCGATGCTGCTCAGGGCTGCAAAGCGTTCAGGGTCTTCCTGCAGCTCGCGGCTTTCCAGTGCTTGACGCCAAGCCCAGGTAGCCTGTTTCAACTCGAACGCACCGCCTTGCCGGATACCACCCTGGAATGCATTTGAAAATCCACCCGAGTCGAGAAACATCGCCACCACGCCTGGAGCACCCAGGCTACCCAGCGCCGCTTGCGTGTGAGCAGCATAAGACAGGCCCTTGGTACCGATGCGGCCGTTGCACCATGCCTGCGTGAGAATCCACGCACAGGTGTCGTAACCGTCGTCGCTGTCGCTCGTGTATTTGACGAAACTGCCTCCGGACTGATAACGGCCACGACAGTCTTGGTAGACCACCGCGTAACCCTGGGCGACGAAATAAGCAGCGACTTCGGCGCGCGCCAGCGGCGTTTCATTGATGGCGTTGCGCTCGGCGCGGCTGGGTTGATTCTTGCCGTAAGGCGTGCGTTCAAGAATGACCGGAAACGTGTCAGTGGCTGCAGCGCCCGCAGGCAGGTAGACATCGGTGGCGAGCTGCACGCCGTCGCGCATCAAAACCATGATGTCTCGCAGCACGGTCATTTCTCCTGCCGGCGCCGGCGCTGCGGGAGAACGCGAAAGATGATTCAAAGATTGCATGTTGTCCGTTGATAGTTCTGATATTGAGTTCTGAAAATGAGTCCGCTCGTTGCGCTCGCTAGCGCGGACGAATGTCCGTAGCCATCGTGAAGCCATCGGCGCGCGGCGCAAAAGACAGATTGTTGCGATACGCCCAGGTCGCGTTCTGGTTCAGCAGCGGAATGATCGCGCCGTCCTCCAGGGCAATCCTGGCGGCCTGCTGCTGCAGAGCCTCCCGTTTGATTGGATCCATGGTTTCCAGCGCGGCGTCGATCAGCGCGTCAACCTGTGGGTTGCTGTAGCCGCCATAATTGTTGGCGCCGATGCCGGTCTTGCGATCAGGAGTGTGGATGATCGACGTCAGCATGGTCAGGGAATCACCCGTCACCGCGCCGGTGCCCAACATGAAAATGCTGAACTCGGAAACGCCGCTGGGCCCACCGGCCGCACGCGGCAGGAACACCGAGAACGGCATGACCGACACTTCGGTCGTGATGCCGATGCGACTGAACAGCTGCGCCATCGCTTCACATAATTTACCGTCATTGACGTAACGATTATTGGGACATTGCACGGTCATCCGGAAGCCCTTCGGATAACCGCCTTCGGCCAGCAAGGCCTTGGCCGCAGCCACGTCGTAGTCGGGTAGATGCAAGCCGGCGTCATAGCCGAAGAAACCGACGGGAACCAATTGCTCGGAAGCCGTACCGTCAGCTTTCATCAGAAAACGGATCAGGCCGGACCGGCTTATCGCACGCATCATGGCTTGCCTTACCTGCGGCACCTTAAAGGGATTGCTGCTCATCGGTGCGCCGTTGTTGTCTCTGACGAAAGGAGTGACGTCGCGGCGCTGGTCCAGCAACAGGTAATTAAGCATGTAAGACGTCACCGAGGTTTGCTCAATATTCTGCGCGGTGCGAAACGCGCTCTTGAGATTGGCAGTGGCGCCGTCAATGATATCCACCGCTCCCGACAACAGCGCCGAAGCGCGCGCCGGCTCACGCGGGATGAATTGAAAAGTGACGCTGTCCCACGGCTCTTTGGTGCCCCAGTAATCGGCGTTTTTATTCAGCACCACTTTCTGGCCGTTGATCCACGCCGCAAATTTATAGGGCCCGGTGCCGATGGCCGACTTGCCGCTGGCGAAACTTTCTTCGCTTACATTCGCCCCCAAAGAGCGTGGAATGATGGCAATCAAACCCAGATTATCCGGCACCGTCGGATTGGTTTCACTGGTGCTGATCTGTACCGTCAGCGGTCCGGTCACGGTGACCCCGGTAATGCCTTTCAGATAGGAGCGAAAGGTGCGCGCGCCGGTCAGGTGCATCGCGCGATCAATGGAATATTTGACGTCCTCGGCGCTCATCAGCGCGCCATCATGAAAATGCACGCCAGGTCGCAACTTGAATTCCCAAGTCGTTGGATTGACAGCACGCCACGACAAGGCCAGTTTGGGTACGGGACGCAGCTTGGCGTCTTCGCTGATCAGGGATTCATAGACATGAGCCCAGACGTTTCTGTTTTGTCCATTGAGCACATGCGGATCGGCGGAGGTCACTTCCGCCTTGAAGCCGATTCGCAAGTCGGCGGCATGCGCCATCATCGTCGCATTAAGCACGACGGCCGCAATTGCGACCGAGATACATGGCGACAGCACCCCTCCTGCTATTCCTGCGCCGCTCCACCGACCGAGAAACCGTTTACCCACATACCCTCCACATTATTTTCTTCATTAATGTATCGCTGAGTGATACGATATATTATCTAATGATACAGCGTCAAGGAGTTTTTATGCGTCGCCCGGACCATTTCAACTGCCGCAAAAAAAGTACCGGCCCCCGCGCATCCCGCGTCTCCCGGCTCAAACAGCCGGATGGCGCGCCGCATATTGCTTGACGAATAATTTTTGATTGTTTAGGATGTTTCGCCACACAAACCCTTGTTCCAATGCAAGAAAAACCGCACCTGGAGCAAAGCTTCCTGCGCTGCCGGATCCCGAGAGCCCGGCGCATTACAATATCACCCGTCCAGGTAGCCGCAATGCCGCACCAAAAACCGCCGACGGCGCCAAACAAAACATAAGGAACCTCATATGAGTTACACCGTGGATGCGGTGAGCAAAGCCATGGAGCTGCTGTTCGTGGTTGCCGACCACCCGGGCCTGGGCGTCACCGAACTGGCAAAACGCTCAGGCAATACCAAAGCCCGCGCATTTCGCTTGCTGGGCACGCTCGAAGAAAGCGGCCTGATCAAGCGCAAGGAACCGCTAGCCACCTACAGCCTGGGTTATCGCGCATTGTTCCTCGGTGTCGCCGCACAAAACCAGGTACAACTTTCGCAACTGGGCCAGGCACTGCTGCCGGCCATCGGCGAGGCTTGCAGCGAAAGCGTGCTGATCACCATCCGTGAAGGCCTGGAGACCATGTGTGTGGCCTGGTGGGATTCCCCGCACGCCATCCGTGTGCACAGTGAAATGTCGGCGCGCCGGCCGCTTTACGTCGGTGCCTCCAGCAAACTGCTGCTGGCCTACGCGCCTGAAGAGGTGCAGGAAGCCGTCCTCAACGAAGAGCGCAAGCGTTATACGCCCAGCACCATCGTCAGCCGCACCCAGCTCAAGCAAGCCATCAAGAAAATCCTTGAAGTCGGCTACAGCGTCTCGTATGGAGAAAAATCCGCCGACACCGTGGCGTTGGCGCTACCCATCCGGGACGCTGCCGGCAAGGTCGTGGCCGCGCTGTCAATGACGGCGCCAGTCAGCCGCATGACCGAGCCGCGCCTGCAAGAATGCCTGGAAATACTGGGCAAGGGAGCCCAGCGTTTTTCGCTGGAACTCGGCTATATACCCAAGAGCTGAGCCCCGCCCTCTCACAAAGTTCGCATACGGCCCAGTAAAGGCAGCGGCAGTGCCGCAATCGACGTTGCCGGCACGGCCATACCGTCCAGCTTGAACACCTCGACGGTATGCGCCAGCGAGCGCGCCTCCTCTTTCATGGCGGCGGCTGCCGCTGCAGCCTCCTCCACCAGTGCGGCGTTCTTTTGCGTCACACCGTCCATCAGCGCAATCGCGTGGCCGACCTGTTCGATACCTGACGCCTGCTCCTTGCTGGAAACGCTGATGTCCGCAATGATCTGCGCCACGCGTCCGACATTAACCACGATCTCGTGCATGGTGGCGCCGGCATCGTCGACCAATTGGGTACCCGCCTCCACCCGGCTGACCGACACGCCGATCAACTCCTTGATTTCCTTGGCTGCATTTGCCGAGCGTTGCGCAAGACTGCGCACCTCGGAAGCCACCACCGCAAAACCGCGGCCCTGCTCGCCGGCCCGCGCCGCCTCTACCGCCGCGTTGAGCGCCAGGATATTGGTTTGAAAAGCGATGCCGTCGATGACGCCAATGATGTTGGCAATCTGCCTTGACGACTCACTGATTTCATTCATCGTGTCGACCACGCGCGCCACCATCAAGCCGCCCTTATCGGCGATCGCCGCAGCAGCAGTAGCGGTGTCCTTGGCTTCGTCCGCATTGTCTGCATTCAGGCGCACGGTCGAGGTCAGCTCTTCCATCGCCGAGGCGGTTTCTTCCAGCGATGCAGCCTGCTGCTCGGTACGACTGGACAAGTCCATGTTGCCGGTGGCGATTTCACCTGAGGCGATGGCGATGTTACTGATGCTGCTGCGCACTTTGCCGACTACGTCGCGCAGGCTGGTGTTCATGAAGGACAAGGCTTCCAGCAACTGACCAGTCTCGTCTTTGCGGCCGGGGATAATATCAGCGCTCAGGTCACCGCCGGCGACACGACGCGCGATCGCTACTGCTGATTGCAATGGCAGCACGATGGAACGCGTCAGCATTTGCGCACACAGCAAACCGAGGGCAATGGCCACACATTCCAGCAAGATCAGCAGACGGCGGCTTTGTTGCGCAGTTTCTTCGATGCTTAATTTGATTGCGTCAATCTGGTTGCGCTGCATGTCCAGCAATTGTTGCACCGACTGCGCAAACTGACGCGACGCCGGTAAGTATTCTTTTTCCAGCACGGCCGCAGCCGCCTCCATCTGCCCAGCAGACTTGAGCTGGCTCAGGCGGTCGCGCGTTTCCAGGTAGTGGTCGCGCTGCACGCCGATGTTCTTGAACAAGGCATGTTCTTCTTCCGTATCCAGCAGCGTCTTGATTTTTTCCTGCACTTCGGCCGACGGCTTCATCGGTCCGGCCATCAGGAATGCCGCCAAAGTAGTATCGCTGCTCTTGGCAATAGCGGTGGTGCGGGTAATGCCCGTTTCAATGTAGCGAAACCAATCGCTGGACAAGCGTTCCTTGCTCAGCGGGCGCTCCATCATGGCCGACATACGGTTGGCTACCATCTGCAGATTCCAAACTGCCAATGCCGTCATCAATCCCGAAATGACCAGGATGATCGCAAATCCCCAGCGCAGCCGGTTACCGATCTTCATGTTGTTGATCTTGCGCATATTCCCCTACCCCCTCAGGTCAAAGGAGAACCCGGTGTACACCGGATTCCCCTTCCCTCAATTCAGATGTCAAACGAACTGCTTCAGAACGTCGTACGTATCCCTGTCATCACGATGAACTGCGACTTATCGGCGCCCGGCGCAACGGTAATGCCGGGGCTATACATGTTGGACGTGCGCTGGAAGGATGTATTGAGGTACACGTCGGTACGCTTGGAGAAGAAATAGTCTGCGCCCAGGTTCAATTGGGTGACTTTGCCGCTGACCGCGCTGCCGATGAACGATGAACGTGACTGCAAGACACTGGTGGTCAGCTTGAGCGCCGGCGTGATGTTGTAGTTCACGCCCAAGTCGATGACGTTGGTGCGGTCGTTGTTGGTGCCAGAAGCCGAGAAGGTTCCGGTATTGGCGGCGGACGTGAAAGCGCCGGTGGTGAAATTAGGCGCTGCGGTTGTTGCGGCGACGGCGTTGGGTTGCTTGGTACGGGAGAACATGCCGAAGAAACGGAATGGCCCAGTCGTATAGCTGGAGCCCACATTGAAAGTTTTCAGGCAGGTCGTACCGGGCGCACCGAAGGTTCCGGCAGCACACAGTGCATTCAGACTTTGATCCGATTCGGTATTGGCGGCCGAACCCGTCTTGGCAGCCCAGTAGGCGAAGCCCACACCGAAGGGGCCGTTATTGTAGTTGGCGCCAAAACCGTACGCGTTACCGGTGGAGGCAGAACCAGCGGTCTCGCCGAATGCATAGGCAACATTGGCAGTGATACCTGCGATTTGCGGCGTGTAATAGCTGACCATGTTGTTGGCGCGATTGCCGCCGACACGATCCATATTATTGTCATGCACGCCGTTAATCAGTGTCCCGAAATCAACCACACTGGAATAATAAGTCGCTATCTGATCCGTAAAATCCTTGCGACGACCGATCTGTAATGTACCAAAGCTCTTGCTGCTCAAACCGACATAACTTGCACGCCCAAAGAGAGTACCGCTTGTGGAACCGAGCTGTGAGTTTCCAGATGCTCCGGTATCGCCACTAAAACCACCTTCCAAAACGAATTGCGCTGACAGCCCACCGCCCAGATCCTCCTGCCCCTTGAAGCCGAAACGCGACTGCTGAATTGTTCCGGAGGTGACTTGCATCAAGTTACCGGTTCCTCTTGGATTGGATGCCGAAACTGCGGCAGCAGTGTTGGTGTACGCAACAGAAGCATCAATGATGCCGTAGACAGTGACCGTGCTTTGCGCATGCGCCGAAGTGGCGCCGGCACCCAGCACGCAAAGCGTTGCAATGGTTTTTTTCATCTCGATTTCCCTGATTAAATTTAAAAACTGCTAATCAACCCATCCCGTTCTGTATCACCTTGCAATATGCTGTTTTACTAGGCGATACCGCATATTATTAAAAGAAACACTTGGAAGTCAACGTCTTTTTTTTGAACGGTCGGTCGCTAAGGCACCAAATACGCGGCTGCATTAATCCAGGAACGAACAAACATCACATAGAGATTGCGCCGACAAAAGCAGGGGAAACGGCTTCCGGAGAATGACTGTGGAAGTCACTGAAAAAAAAGAAACTGTGGGTGACCAAGGGGAGAAGTTAAGTCCAAAAAACGCTCTTTTCCTCCCATCAATGACGTCTAGGCAAAAAATTTGAATTCTTCCTTCGCCGCAAAAACACAAACGCCCGCAATTGCGGGCGTTTGTGTTTTTTTTGCATTCCATTTTTTAGCCACCTGTGCGGCTTACGCGATGGAATCGAAGGGTGTCATCCAGAGACCATACAGGCCATGTGGCAGCCTGCGGAATGTATATGCGTTTCTTTGCGCGCGCCGCCGGTCGAGGATTTTTCCACAAAACGCTGAAGTATTTTTTGTGCGTGACGAAATAATCCAGGGAAATTCTCCGTCCAAATGAAAAAGCCCCGGAA
>NZ_JAQQFR010000013.1:0-157534 GCF_046025915.1 Herbaspirillum rhizosphaerae
TGATCGTCTTAGCAATATTCAGGATCTGACCGGCAGTGCAAGTGACGACACATTTGTGGCCAGCACGGCCTCCAATAACTTTGATGGGGGTAGCAGTACGGCGACTTCGCATAACCGCGTAAGCTACGCATCGTCGAATGTGGGTGTGACGGTGGATTTGAACTACACGGATGGAACCGGAACCTCTGGCGGTTACGCAACGGGTGATACCTTCATTAATATTCAGGATCTTACTGGCAGTGCGAGCGACGACACCTTTGTTGCAAACAATGTTTCTAATTATTTTGACGGCGGCATCAGCACAGTAAGCTCGCATAACCGTGTGAGCTACGCGACATCGAATGTTGGCGTTATTGTTGATTTGAGCAATACCACCGGGGCTGGTACCAGTGGCGGTTATGCGGCAGGCGACCGCTTTGTGAACATTCAGGATTTGACCGGTAGCTCAAGCGACGACACGTTTGTCGCCAGTGCAGCGGCCAACTATCTTGACGGTGGCACTAGCACGGCGACGTCGCACAATCGTGTGAGCTATGCGTCGTCGACTGCCGGCGTTGCCGTTGATCTGAACTATACCGATGGTACCGGCACCAGTGGAGGGTACGCGACCGGCGACCATCTGAGCAATATTCAGGATCTGACCGGTAGTTCGTCGGATGATACATTCGTAGCGAGTGCGGCCAACAATAACTTCGATGGGGGTACCAGCACGGCGACGTCCCACAATCGCGTGAGCTACGCAGCATCGGATGCAGGCGTCACCGTTGACTTGAACTCTACAACCGGCGTCGGCACCAGTGGCGGTTATGCAGCCGGTGATACCTTCGTCAACATTCAGGATTTGACTGGTAGTGCGTCTGACGACATCTTTGTTGCCAGCTTGGCCAGTAATAATTTCGACGGTGGCGTTAGCACGGCGACGTCGCACAATCGTGTGAGCTACGCGGCATCGAATGCAGGCGTCACGGTCGACCTGAACTCTACGACCGGCCTCGGTACCAGCAGCGGTTATGCAGCCGGCGATACCTTCGTCAATATTCAGGATCTGACCGGCAGCAGCAGCGACGATACATTTGTTGCCAGTGCGGCTGCCAACTATCTTGATGGCGGCACGAGTACAGCGACTTCGCACAATCGCGTGAGCTATGCAGCGTCGAATGCGGGCGTCACGGTCGACCTGAACTTCACCGACGGTACCGGTACTTCCGGTGGCTATGCGGCTGGCGACCGCCTGAGCAATATTCAGGATATTACTGGTAGCGCTTCCGACGATACTTTTGTGGCAAGTCTGGCATCCAACTATTTTGACGGCGGCACCAGCGTAACCGGCTCACACAACCGTGTGAGCTATGCATCGTCGAATGCCGCTGTGACTGTCGATTTGAATTACACCGACGGCACCGGCACTTCTGGCGGCTATGCGGCAGGAGACCGTTTCGTCAACATCCAGGATATTACCGGCAGTGCAGGCAACGACACTTTCGTCGCCAATGGTGTGGCAAACAACTTCGACGGTGGTATCGGATCCGATACCGTCAGTTACTCAGCCTCCACTGTGTCAGTGACAGTTAATCTCAGTTCCGGTGCGGCAGGTGTCGGCGGGTTTGCTCAGGGCGATACCTACACCAGCATTGAAAATGTTATCGGGGGCAGCGCGGGCGACATACTGACCGGCGCGGCGACAGGCGTGACAGTACTGACCGGCGGCGGTGGCGGCGACACACTGACTGGTTTCACAGCCAATCGCGCTAATACTTATGCCAGCTATGCAACTTCTCCAGTTAGCAGTGGCACCTTGGGCGTGACCATCGATCTTAACTTCACCGATGGCACAGGCACCAGCGGTGCGGATGCAAATGGCGACAAGTTGAGCTTCATCGACAATCTGATCGGTAGCGCCTTCGACGATACTTTCGTTGCGAACAATCAAGCGAACAGCCTTGATGGAGGTGCAGGGTCCGACACAGTCAGTTATGCGCGTTCGACGTCGGGCGTCACCGTCAATCTGAGCAACGGATCTGCAGGCTCAGGAGGTTATGCGCAAGGCGATACCTACGCCAATATCGAAAATATCATCGGCAGTACCTCAGCCGACGTGCTGACAGGCGCTGGAGCAAACAAGACTGTACTGACCGGTTTGGGCGGCGGCGACACATTGGCCGGTACTGCCGCCAATCACGCCAATACCTATGCCAGCTATGCGGGCTCCGCCGTCGGCGTAACAGTGGATCTGAATTACGCCGATGGCACCGGCACCTCCGGCGGTGATGCCGCCGGTGACAAATTGAGTCTGATCGACAATCTGATCGGCAGCAGCTTCAACGATACCTTCGTCGCGAACAATATCGCCAACATTTTTGACGGTGGCGCAGGCGGCAGTGATACGGTCAGTTATCTGCCTTCGACTGCAGGGGTGACTGTAGATTTGTCCAATACGACTGGGGCAGGCACCAGCGGTGGCTATGCGACGGGCGACAAATTTATCGGCATCGCCAATATCATCGGCAGCAACTTAGACGATACCTTCTTCGCTAGTTCCGCTGCCAATGCCTTCAACGGCAGTGGTCACGGCGCTAATGGTGATACGGTCAGTTATGCGCGGTCAAACGTCGGCGTACTGGTTGACTTGTTCAATCACGTCGGCGGTGACGCTGTGAATGGAGTGACTTCATTTGCGAACGGCGATACCTACACCAATATCCAGAATGCGATTGGCGGTGGCGGCAACGACACCTTCGTGGCTGACGGCAGTCTCAACAGATTCGACGGCGGCGCCGGTATCGATACGGTCAGCTATCAGTACTCCACCACCACCGCGATCACTGCCAATCTGGCGACACACGTAGGTACTGGCGGCGATGCGGCGGGCGATACCTATGCCAACATCGAAAACCTGACCGGCAGCGCCAACGTCAACAGTACACTGATCGGTGACACCAACGCCAACACGCTGACGGCGCTGGGAACTACCAATACCAATTCCCTGTCGGGTGGCGGCGCCAGCAGCGGTACGGACATCTACAATGTCCAGATGGGCGGTACGAACAGTGTCACAACCGGTAGCGGCGCCAATACGATCAACGTCAGCGCCGGTTCTCATAGCGCGCTGGGCGCACAGAGCGATATGGTCAACCAGAGTACGGGGACGTCGAATATTTCCACCATCAGTGGTGGCGCCGGAACCACGACCTTGCACTTTGAAGACCTGGGCAGCTCGATCACGCTGGCCAATTTTTCCAACAAGGTCACCGGTATTACGACACTGGACATGACCAGCGGCTCCGGCACCAACATTGTGATCACCGCTACCGACGTCATCAACATGGGGATCGCCAGCGGCGCTACTTCGCATATTCTCACCGTCAAGATGAGCAACACCGAGAGTTTGCAGATCGCAGCCAATGGATCGGACCACTACGTCTACTTCCCGGGAACGACGGACTATGCGTTTTACAATGCGTCCAATCAGGAAATTGCGCGTATCCATCTGGCCTGACGACACGTTGTCCGCTACCTGATTCAAACAGGTAGCGGATTTTTCACCTGCCTAGCTCTTCATCCATAAAACGCCAGATGCCGGGGTCGCTCATGCTGGCGACATTGATGCGCATCCTGGTCGACGGAAGCTGATTCGGCGAGAACAGGCTGCCAGGCGCCAGCAAGAATCCCTGCGCCATCGCTTTCTCGGTCAGTACATTGGTGTCTCGTTTGGCATCGGTCCAGATGAACATGCCGCTACCTGTCGCCAGACCGGTGTCCAGCCCGATTTTCTCAAGTTGTCGCACCACCTTGTCGCGTACGCCGTTGAGGCGATTGCGCAAGCGCTCGGCATGTTTGCGGTAGTGACCTTCAGACAGAATCTTGTAGATCACGCGCTCGCCGATTTCGCTGGTGGTTAGCGTCGACAGCATCTTGCGGTCGGACAAGTGGCGCGCCAGTTCCGGTGATGTCGCGATGAAGCCGACGCGCAGGTTGGCTGACAACGTCTTGGAAAATCCACCGAGGTAAATCACCCGCTGCAACTGATCCAGCGCCGCGATGCGCGTGGCCGCCTGCACACCTGCGCCGGGATGCATGTCGCAGTAGATGTCATCTTCCACGATGGTGAAATCGTGTTCCTCCGCCAACCTCAGAATCTGGAATGCCTTGGCAGCCGACAAGGACGTGGAGGTCGGGTTATGCAGTACTGAATTGATCACATAGAGACGTGGCTTATGCAGCGCCGCCAGTTCGGCCAGCTTTGCGATATCGGGCCCATCGGTAAGGCGCGGGATGCCGACCACTTTCGCCCCCATCGCTGCGAACGAGCCGAACATCAAAAACCATGCCGGATCATCGACGAAGATCACATCGCCAGGGCGCAGAAAATGGCGCGCAACGATATCCAGACCTTGGGTCACACCGGATGTCATGACGATTTGCTCGGGCGCGGCGGTGATTTCCAGCTCCGCCAGTTTTAGTTGCAGTTGCTGGCGCAGCGGTAAAAAACCTTGCGGCGTGCCATAGGTCAGCAGCGACATGTTTTGCCGGCCCACCGAACGCAGACCGTTGCCGATCAGGTCGCCGTCGAGCCAGTCCGGAGGCAGCAATCCTCCACCAGGCATCTTTTGCGGCGGCATCTGGCGGAACATGTTGCGTACCAGCCATACCACATCGAGTTGCTGCGGCTGGGAAGAACCGTTGTCAGCCATGCCATGTTCATTGCCGAATTGGCCACTATTGCTGCGCAGCGGCAAAACTGTACCGGTCGGCGCAGTACCAGCGACAGGTGAACGCTCTCGCACATAAAACCCCGAACCGCGCCGCGATTCCAGAAAGCCTTGGGCCACCAGGCGGTCATAGGCTTCCACCACGGTAAATCGCGAAACGCTGTGCAAATCCGCAAACTGCCTTATGGAGGGCATGCGTGCACCGGTGCGCAGCAGCTTGTCATCAATGCGTGACTGTACGGTTCGTACGATTTGATCCACCAGCGAATCGCCGCTTTCGCGCGACAACAGAGGGAGCGTCGTAGGCGCATTGCCGGAAGGCGCGGATGAGGTGACAGGCTTGATTCGGGTAGCTGTATTGGTCATTTTGCCGTGACAATGTTTGAGATTATTTGTTTAAGTGTACTGGTACTGTACTGGTAATGTCGATTAGGATAGACCCATGTCATAACAGGAGTCAATCAGCGCATAGCACTTCGTGCGTAGTGAACAGACGACAGTTGATGAAGTGACTACAACGCTTGTTGCAAGCGCCGCAGACAGATACAGATACCAGAAGCAGGAGATGAATCATGAATGACTTGTTGCCAACCCACCTCGATATCGAACAAGCCGCCAAAGCCGTGTATGCCGCCATGCCGGCCACACCGCAATATTCCTGGCCGTTGCTCAACGTCGCGCTTGGCACCGAAGCCTGGGTCAAACATGAAAATCATACGCCGACCGGCGCCTTCAAGATTCGCGGCGGCCTGGTGTATCTGCAGACACTGGCGCAACTGCCGCAAGCGCGGCGCGTGCGTGGTGTGATTTCCGCCACACGCGGTAACCATGGCCAGTCGGTTGGCTTTGCTGCGCGCCGCTATGGCATCGCCGCGACGATCGTTGTCCCGGAAGGCAACAGCAAGGAAAAGAATGCCGCCATGCAGGCGCTGGGTGTTGAACTCATCGAGCACGGCAAGGAATTTCAAGAGAGCCGTGAGCACGCTGCCATGCTGGCCGAGCGCGATGCATTGCACATGATCCCGTCGTTTCACCGTGATCTCGTGGCCGGCGTGTCGACCTATTGGATGGAGCTGCTACGCGCGCAGCCGGACTTGGATGTGCTGTTCGTGCCGATCGGTCAGGGCTCGGGTATTTGCGCGGCTGCCGCTGCACGTCGCGCATTGAATGTGCGCACCCGCGTCATCGGCGTGGTGTCGGCGCATGCGCAAGCTTACAAATTATCGTTTGAAAGCCGCAGCAAGATTGAGTCGCCGGTGAGTACCTTGATCGCCGACGGCATGGCTTGCCGCGTGCCGGACGATGCTTCGCTGGCGGTGATCCTGGATCAGGTCGATGAAGTGATCGCGGTCAGCGACAACGAAGTGGCCGACGCCATGAAACTGTATTTCACCGCGACGCATAACGTTGCCGAAGGCGCGGGTGCTGCGGCATTGGCAGCAGCAATGCAGATCCGCCATCGCCTGCAGGGGCAACGCATCGGCCTGACGCTGTCGGGCGGTAACGTGGATCACGACATGTTTGCGCAGATCCTCTGCCGTCCGGACGCAGAAGAACAACAACAGCAAGCATTGGCAGACAACAGGAGGGTGGCATGACTAAGCTGACACAACAACACCATCATCTGCATCTCGGCAGCGGCACGCTGGCGACCGGCAAGTTCGAACGTAGCCGTCTGCTGCTGGTGCGTCGCGGTCATGTCTGGATTACGCAGGAAGGACGTACAGAAGATTTTTGGCTCAGCGCCGGAGATGCGCTCATTCTGCAGCCTGGCAAGATGGTGGTGATTGAAGCCGCCATCGCCAGCGAAATCTATCTGGAGCATCGTTCAGAGCTGACCTTGCAGTTGTGGCTGAAGACACGCTGCCTGGCGATGCGCGCTGCTCTTCGTAAGCGACTGGGGAGATTCGTACGCTTCGGTCAGACTGCGCGGCAGGGAGGATATTGAGATGGAAGCATTGTTGCCGCTGGCCTCGTTTGCCTTCGTCACGTCGATCACGCCGGGGCCGAACAACATCATGCTGACGTCGTCGGGCGTGTGGTTCGGTTTTGTGCGATCAATTCCGCACATGCTGGGCATCACTTTTGGTTTTGCGGTGCTGCTGGCAATTTGCGCCGCCGGCATCGGCAGCCTGGTCGTCGCCGTGCCTGCGGTCCACGTGCTGCTCAAGATCGCCGGCTCCGGCTATTTGCTGTATCTGGCGTGGAAACTGCGCAGCATGAGTTTCAATCAGGACGTGCGCGCTGACGTGCGACCGATGTCTTTCGTCGGTGCGGCCTTATTCCAGTTCGCCAATCCGAAAGCATGGGTGATGGCGATCACGGGCGCATCGGCCTTCTTGCCGCTGATCCAACCAGTATGGCTGGCGATCGCGATTTATTGTCTGGTGTTCAGCGTGGTGAATTTGCCATGCGTGAGTGTGTGGGCAGGCGCTGGTGCGGTACTGCGGCGCTACCTGACGCAGCCGTTGTGGCGAGCGATTTTCAGCGGTGTGATGGTGGCGCTGACGATTTATTCTGCAGTGGCGATCTGGCTTTAAGCTTTTAATAATCGTCATCAACGCAAAACAAAAAGGAAACCGATGACCGCAAAAACAATGGGCGCGACAAGTCTTGAATCGAAGGGCATGTGGCTGGGTTTTATTGGCGTTGCCATCTTCAGTCTGACACTGCCGTTTACCCGCATCGCCGTGGCGGAGCTGAATCCGGCTTTTGTCGCCTTCGGCCGTGCGGTGGTGGCGGCGATCTGCGCCATCGGCATGCTGTGGCATCTCAAGGCGCCACGGCCGACCATGTTGCAGGTGCGCGGCCTGCTGATCACGGCGCTGGGTGTGGTGGTTGGTTTTCCTTTGTTCTCGTCGATCGCCATGCACTATGTACCTGCTGCGCATGGCGCAGTGGTGGTCGGCTTGTTGCCCTTGGCGACGGCTTTGTTTGGTGCCTTGCGTTTTGGCGAGCGTCCTTCTCTCGGCTTCTGGATCGCTGCATTGATCGGCAGCATCATCGTGATTGCCTTTGCGTTACGTCAGGGGGGAGGCAGTTTTCATCTCGCCGACCTGGCCTTGTTCGCGGCAGTGTTCGCCGCCGCGATGGGCTATGCCGAAGGCGGCCGTCTGTCGCAGAGCATGGGTGGCCAGCAAGTGATTTGCTGGGCACTGGTGCTGTCGCTGCCGGTGCTGTTGCCGGTGACCGTCTGGCTCGGCTGGCACTACGGTGTGGACGCTTCGCCACGGGCATGGGGGTCGTTTGCCTATGTGTCGTTTTTCTCGATGTTCATCGGATTTTTCTTCTGGTACAAGGGGCTTGCGCTCGGCGGCATTGCGCGAGTTGGTCAAGTGCAGTTGCTGCAGCCTTTCATGACATTGGTAGGCGCAGCGGTAATCGTTGGCGAACCGTTGGATGCGAGTAACCTGATGTTTGCCACGGCGGTTATTGCCGTTGTGGCAATTGGCAAACGCATGGCGATCAAACGTTAATTCCGCGCTACTTCAGTCCTGACAACGGTTTTAGTGAGGATGTCCGTCACAAAGTCGCGATATTTGCGATAATGGCGGATTACAGTTGTTTTCTCAGTTTTTTACCTTAAACGTGCTGGCTTGCCGGGCATCAATACCGATAATACGGATATTGATGCCGGACATTTCAGCCACAGCAAACAGGAGCACCGCATGTCCGTCTACGAAAAACTCAAAGCCCTGAATATCGAATTGCCAGCTGTCGCAGCACCAGCTGCCGCCTACGTCATGTACGCGCAAGCAGGCAACACCGTATTCCTGTCCGGCCATCTGGCCAAGAAGGACGGCAAGGTCTGGGTTGGTCAGTTCGGCAAGAACATCACGACGGAAGAGGGCAAGCTGGCAGCCCGTGCGGTAGCGATTGATTTGCTGGCGACATTGCAAGCAGCTTGTGGCGGCGACCTGACTCGGGTCAAGCGTATCGTCAAGCTGATGAGCCTGGTCAACTCGACCGGCGATTTTACGGAACAACATCTGGTGACCAACGGCGCATCCGAGCTGATCGGCGAATTATTCGGCGAGCAAGGCAAGCATGCGCGTTCGGCGTTCGGTGTCGCACAGATCCCGATGGGTGCGTGCGTCGAGATCGAAATGATTGCCGAACTCTCCTGAGCAACTGAATTTACTTTGGGATTTGCCGGACCGGTCGATGACCGGTTCAGGCTTTCTCATTTACGTTCCTAATACGTTACCCAATACGTTACCCAATTTTTGGCAGGCAATATGAAAATCGAAAACCCCAATCCACTTCAGTGGAATTTTTCCAAACGTTCGCAGCAGTTGCAAAGCTCCGCCATCCGCGAAATCCTGAAGATCACCATGCGTCCGGAAATCACTTCGTTCGCAGGCGGTCTGCCGTCGCCGGCGACCTTCCCGGTCGAGCGCATGAAAGCGGCTTTCGATACCGTATTGACGAATCAAGGCAAGATCGCGCTGCAATACGGCCCGACCGACGGTTACGGCCCGCTGCGTGAATGGGTTGCCGATTCGCTGTCGACAGACGGCGCCAAGATCCTGCCGGAACAAGTGCTGATGGTGTCCGGTTCGCAACAAGGTCTGGATCTGCTGGGCAAAGTGCTGATCGACGAAGGCAGCAAAGTGCTGGTCGAAACGCCGAGCTATCTGGGCGCATTGCAGGCATTTTCGATCTACGGTCCGGATTTCATCTCGGTGCCGAGCGACGAGCAAGGCCTGATTCCTTCGGCTGTCGAAGAAATGGGCAAGGGCGCGCGTCTGCTGTACTCGCTGCCGAACTTCCAGAATCCAACCGGCCGTACGCTGCCATTGGATCGCCGTCTGGCGCTGGTGGAAGCCTGTGCCCGCATCGGCCTGCCGCTGATCGAAGATGATCCGTACGGCGCGCTGAGCTATCGCAACGATCCGCTGCCGAAGATGCTGAACATGAATCCGTCCGGCGTGATCTACATGGGTTCGTTCTCCAAGGTGCTGACGCCAGGTATCCGCCTGGGTTACGTCGTGGCACCGGTGCCGCTGATCCGCAAGATGGAACAAGCCAAGCAAGCCGCCGACCTGCATACTGCACAGCTGACACAAATGGTGGTGTACGAAGCAGTCAAGGACGGCTTCCTGCAAACGCATATCCCGACCATCCGCAAGCTGTACGCTGACCAATGTCAGGCCATGCTGGACGCGCTGCAAACTTACTTCCCGGCCGGCACCAGCTGGACCAAACCGGAAGGCGGCATGTTCATCTGGGTCACGCTGCCTGCGCATATCGACAGTGGCGCACTGCTGAAAGAAGCAGTCGAACAGCACGTGGCTTTCGTGCCAGGCGCGCCGTTCTACGCCAACGAGCCACAACACAACACGCTGCGTCTGAGCTTCGTCACTGTGCCTCCGGAAAAAATCCGTGCCGGTATCGAACGTCTGGGCAAGCTCATCGCCGCCAAGCTGTAATGGAAATCGGCAACCTGCCGTTCGGTACCACCGACTGGAACACGGTCGAGCGTACTGAACACAAGGGCGACAGCGGCATGGCTACCTGGCGTACGCGCCAGTTCGGCCCTATCCGCGTGCGCATGGTGGAATACACGCCTGGGTACCTGGCGGATCACTGGTGCAAAAAGGGCCACGTCTTGTTGTGCATGGAAGGTGAACTGCACACAGAGCTGGAAGACGGCCGCACCTTTTTGCTCACGGCGGGCATGAGTTATCAGGTGGCCGACAATGCGGAGGCGCATCGTTCCTCGACGGCAACGGGCGCCAAACTCTTCATCGTTGACTGATCTGTCTGCAGGTGAAAAATGCAGATATAAAAAATCGCAGAGAAAGAAATTTCTCTGCGATTTTTTTTGCCCATTTTTCCGTTGGGATTTAATTCAGCCTGAGTGTTTCACCGTGCTTCAGTACGGTAAATTCATCTTCGGGTAATCCCGCTTTTTTCGCCGCTTCTGTGAGCAATTTTGGTGGCTCGTCAATCGGCTCATCAGCCAGTTCAAACGTGCCCCAATGGATGCCGATGGAACGTTTCGCATGCACGTCCTTGTGAATCAACACGGCTTCTTCAGGATCGACGTGTTGGCCCTTCATGAACCAGCGCGGCGCATAAGCGCCAATAGGAATCAGCGCCAGGTCGAAGCTACCAAACCGGCGGCCGATGTCTTGAAAGTCCTTTGAATAACCGGTGTCGCCGGCAAAGAAAACCGAGAACGGACGCGGCGCACCTTCACCAGTCTTGATCACCCAGCCGCCCCACAAGGTCTCTGACCGATCCATCAACCCGCGTGCTGACCAATGTTGCGCCGGGACGAAATGGACATCAAGTTTGCCCACGACCGTCTTGTCCCACCAATCCATCTCGCGCACGTTGGTGATGCCGATACCCGCCATCCAATCCTTCACACCCAGCGGCACCAGAAACAAGGGCGGTCCGCCGGCCTGTTGATTCAATTGTTCAACACTGGCCTGATCCAGATGGTCGTAGTGGTTATGCGAAATCACCACCACGTCGATGTGCGGCAACTGCGCCAGCGTGATGTTGAGCGGCACTTTTCGTTTGGGGCCGATAAAGCTGAAGGGCGAGGCACGATCGGAAAACATCGGATCGGTGATGACGTTCATGCCGTCGATTTGCAGCAATGCTGTTGCATGACTGATCCAGGTCACGCTTGACGCCGTCTTGTTGGATTGCAGCCAGGCGATCTCGGGCGTGGCCATCGGGAACTGATAGTGATTGGCCGGTGCTTTCGGTACGCCTTGCGTGATGCGTTCCCACTGCCATTTCAGCAACGAGGCGCGCGGCTCTTGCGGATAGTTATTGCGGAAGCCTGATGGCGTGCGATTGGGCTTGTCGGGATCGTAGTACTTGCTTGCCGCCGCACAGCCTGCGCTGATAAGCGCGAGGACCAAAGCAATATTGCGAAGATACGGCCGCAGGTGCTTGCGCCCGGAGGACGATCTGTTCGAGTTATTCGACGAGGAAGAGGGCATGAAGGAGTCGGATGCACATGGCAGGTTATTAGACCTGCCATGCTATCAGGCTACGGCGCTTCAGGTGCTTTTTGCTGTTGGCTCTGCTTACAGCGCGTACTGCGCAAGACCATTGCCGAAGGACCAGTTTTCCTTCAGCACTTCCACCAGGCTGATGAAGACATCTTCAGAGCGTATTCCCGGGTCTTCGCCCAGGCGCTCGACGATGCGCGCGTAGAGCGCCTTCTTTTGTTCGATCGTGCGCGTGTTGTTGGCCGTGATCTGGATCAGCACGAATTTGTCGCTGCGCGCGATGTTCAGATAGGTTTTGTCGAACACGAAATTGTCCGGATCGTATTCGTCCACTACCATGAACTTGTCATCCTTGGGGACATTGAAGGTTTCCAGCATCGCTTCGTAGATATTATCGAGAATGGCTTTGCGGTATTCGCGGGTTTCGCCGCGGCGGATATGGACTCGGACAAAAGGCATGATGTGCTCCTTCAAAGAGTATGAATCAACGGAATTTCAACGGTAAGCCACGGGTGGATTGCAGTGGATATGCAGGCATCTTAGAACAAGCGTATCATTTTAAAAATACATCAATGGGTATTTCAATGATATTAAATTGAAATGATTGGCCGTGAATCATGAGTAACTAAAATAGGCCCGAAAATGGAACCGACCCAACGCCCGCTTGATCTTGATGCCGTCCAGGCCTTCGTCCTTGTTGCTGATTTGCAAAGTTTTACGCGCGCAGCGGAGGCCTTATACACGACGCAATCTGCCATCAGCCTCAAGCTGAAGAGGCTGGAGGACAGGCTCGGCCGCCGCCTGCTTGAGCGCACGCCGCGCCAGGTTCGCTTGTCGTCGGACGGTATCGGCTTCCTTGATGCCGCACGCGGCTTGCTGGCAGCCCACGAGAGGGCGCTGGGGCGCATGGAGAACGCGACTGCGCGCCTCAGTCTTGGCGTCAGCGATCACGTCGCGGGTGATGGTTTCCCGGCCGTTCTGGCCCAAGTCAATGCCTTTGATCCGGGCGTGATCGTCGAGGTGCGCATCGGCGCCTCGCGCGATTTGCTCGCCATGTACGACCGTGGCGAACTGGATGCCGTCATCGTGCGCCGTGATGGCGAGCGCAGCGATGGCGAACTGATCCAGGAAGAACGCATGGGCTGGTTCGCGGCGCCGCAATGGCAGCCTCGCGCGGACGAGCCGCTTCGGCTGGCAACGTTCTCGCATACCTGTGGCGTGCGTGAGTTGGCGGTGAGGCGGCTGGAAGACGCCGGCATTCCCTGGCAGGAAGTATTTATCGGCGGTGGCGTGCATGCCGTCGCGGCTGCCGTGACGGCGGGGCTGGCGGTGACGGCGTTGCTCTATCGCGTCAAACCGGCCGGCGCCATCGATGTCGGCAAGAGCATGAAGCTGCCGTCTTTGCCTCTTGCGCAAGTGATGTTGCATACCAATGTTCGGGACAGTCGGGCGCAGGCAGTTTTGCGCACGGTGGTTGCGGCAATGAAAAACGACGGTCGATAAAACAAGGGGCATTGTTAAAAAAAATACAAAAAACATCGCCGAAAAAAGCTTGATAAAAAACCTCTTGAAAAGAAAAAGTCTGGTCGTATATCGGTAACAAGGCAGCAGGAAATGTCCTGCCGGCTCCAGCGAATGCTCAATGGAGGTTCGCGTTTGTTTCTTGTTTATCTATCGCTTCTTTTCAAAAGGATACTGTTATGCGTACTTACGATTTCTCCCCACTCTATCGCTCCGCAATTGGTTTCGATCGCCTGGCTCAACTGTTTGACAACGCGCAGCGCGCGGATTCGCAACCGAGCTATCCACCGTACAACATCGAACTGGTCGCCGACGACAAATACCGGATTACCATGGCCGTGGCCGGTTTCAGCAATGCTGAAATCGACATCGAGGCCGAAAACGACACACTGAAAATCGTCGGTCGCAAACAGAAGGAAGAAGGCTCGCCGACCTTCCTGCATCGCGGTATCGCAGCACGTGATTTTGAACAACGCTTCCAGCTCGCGAACCATATCAAGGTCGTCGGCGCACAGATGGAAAACGGTCTGCTGAGCATCGAACTGGTGCGCGAAGTGCCTGAAGCACTGAAGCCACGCAAGATCGAAATCAACGCCGACAACGTGCATCGCCTGGAACGCACCGCGGCCTGATTGCCGCGCGTAGTTAAAGTCTCTGAGTAGTTGATGTTGCTGTAGAAGTACCCGTTGTATCTGTATCTGTTGTATCTGTAGCTGTAGAAGTAGTTGTGTAATTGCAGCAGAAGTGGTTGTACCGTTGTAGAAGTAGCTGTTCCAGCTGTAGAAGCAACGTCGGTGATTGTCCATGCCGACGTCTGACAAAGCCCGCCTCGCGCGGGCTTTGTCGTTTACGCGTGTTTTGTCGCATGTCTTGTCGCATATCTTGTGAAGCAGGCAACAAGGTTCCCGCGGATTAGACAAGAATAAAAACTATTCTGTATAATCGGCCGCAAATAACGAATCAGAACTTCGTGAGGTAAGCTAAATCGGCCTTGAATTAGCTTTCTCTGACAAGCCTCCTGCCTCGTTACGTAAGCGTTAACGTCAACCAACGCGTCATTCACGTGCCGTGCCTGAAGGTTTCAGGCAGCGATTCATGTCGCCGTGCACGTGTATAACGCTATGGTGAAAAATTGACGACACACTTACTTCCCTCGGGCGGGCTTGCCTTGCCCACATCAGTACCTTCTGCAGCAGTTTCTACTACCGCTGCAGTGACGGTAATCGCTGCATTATTTTCCCTCGACGACAAGCCAGCCGCCATGTTGCGTGGCACGCGTTCGTTCGCTTGTTCGTTTACCTCTACATGGGATCAATAACATCATGACCACAACAACCAACAAATCCACGGATGCGTCCACCGAGACCACCAGCGAGGGCTTGCTGCCTTTGGTGGCGATCGTCTTTACCAGTTTTCTTTGCATCGGCATTCCGCTGCCGGCCTTGCCCCTGCACGTCAACGGCGTGCTTGGCTTCAGCGCGTTGACAGTCGGCTGGGTGGTGGGGATTCAATCCTTCTCGACCATCTTTTCACGCAAATTTTCAGGTTCATATTGTGATCGCCACGGTCCCAAGCGCGCGGTGTCGATCGGCTTGCCGATGGCCTCTGTTGCCGGCTTGCTGTATCTGGCCTCGACCATGATTGCCGATGCGGGCACCAGCCTTGTCGTGCTCTTTATCGGTCGCTTGCTGATGGGGCCGGCGGAAAGCCTGTTTCTGACCGGCACCATGACCTGGGGCATCGGCCGCGTCGGCATGCAACGCACCGGCAAGGTGATGGCGTGGCAGGGCATTGCCATGTTCGCCGCTCTGGGGCTGGGCGCACCGGTCGGCATCGCCATCCAGCAGCGCTTCGGTTTCACCGGCGTGGCGCTGACCACGATGTTGTTGCCGATGGTCGGCCTGGCCATTGCGGCGATGTTGCGCGGTTTGCCTGCGCTCGGCAGCAAGGGCGGTGGTGTGGCGATGTCGGAAGTGTTGCGCCTGATCTGGCGCTTCGGTCTGGCATTGGCCTTGAGTGCGATGCCCTTTGCGATCATCACCAGCTTCCTGGTGCTGCTCTATGCCACCAACAACTGGTCGGGTGCAGGTATCGCGATCCTTGGCTTCTCGGCGGGTTATGTGGGCGTACGCCTGTTCTTTGCACATCTGCCGGATCGCATCGGCGGCGCCAAGGTCGGCGCGGTCTCGGTGGCGATTGAACTGGTAGGCCAATTACTGTTGTGGCAATCGCATGATCCGATCATGGCGGGGCTTGGCACGCTGCTGACCGGCATCGGTTTCTCGCTGGTGTTTCCATCGATGGGCGTGCAAGCCATGGCGCGCGTACCGGCGCATTCACGGGGTCTGGCCGTCGCGACCTTCATGGCCTTCATTGATCTGGCAGCAGGATTGACCGGCCCGGTGGTGGGTGTACTGATCGGCTTCTTCGGCTATGGATCGGCGTTCCTGGCGGGTGCTGTCGCTTGCGTGCTGGCTTTGTTGCTGATGGTGTCGGGCATGTCGCGGGCACCGGCACGCCAGCAGGCGTAATGTATTTAGCCAGGAAATTTTGCAGGCATCGCTCGCGCTTGTAACAACTGTAAGAGATTGTTTACAACTAGCTGACACTCGAAACTATTCGGGAATAATGCATCTAAAAAAATGTCCTGTTCACGACAGGACATCAAGGCACATTAAGCAACCGGCTTTCGTTGCAGCATCCCTATTTTTTACAGAGGCGTCATCATGAGAACAATTCATAAAATTACAGTCATCTCCATCACGGTATGTGCTCTGACAGTGCTGGGCGGCTGCAGCAATATGTCGCGTCGCGACAAGAACACGGCAGTAGGTGCGGGTATTGGCGCAGTAGCGGGTGCAGTGCTGACAGATGGTAGTGGTATTGGCACGGCGGGTGGTGCGGCAGTGGGCGGCGTGATCGGGCACCAGATCGGCAGGTAATGGCGGCTGATTGATAAAAAAGGGATGTCGTATTAAATGACATCCCTTTTTTCATTTGCGAATTGGAAATGCAGCGAGATACGCATGTCGCCGGTTTAGCTATAATCGCAGCATTTTCACAGCCATCGCCATTCAAATGAATAATAATCAGCTTGATGCAAATAAGAAAATACTTCGGAATGTAGTGGAAAAACCAGCGGGATTCGCAAAGACGGTCGTCAGTGATACCGGGAAGTTGCTGCTGACAGATGGGGAGTTGAGTCCAAGAAGAGGAATGGTTAGTTCCGTCATTGCCATTACTCTCGGTTTGTTGAGTTTGCTGGGGGTGCTGGCGTTTCACTTTCCTCAGTACCTGACAACGCCTGAGTTAAGGCAAGTCTATTCTGTTGATGTGATGCGCAGAGTTCTGTTTTTCTCCTTGTTGATCGCTGGTGCGCTCTCAGTGGGCAATCTGGTGCTCGGTCGCCAGCGCACATTCAATGCTGCGGCAATGGTGCTGGTGGTGGCGGCAGTTGCGTTGGGTGGCTCGCGTGTACCCGTCGGGGATTTCCCGTCGCATACACCTTATATCGGGATGGACTGGTTCATTCTCGATTTGTTGGGATCGACCATTGTTTTCGTCTTGATTGAGAAGTTGTTCCCGCTCTATAAAAATCAAGTCGTGTTTCGCAAAGAATGGCAGACCGACATGGTCCACTTTGCGGTCAACCATTTCATTGTTGGCTTAGTGCTGCTGGTCGTCAATTTTTTGATCCACCGGGTATTCGGCTGGCTGGTGCATGCCGACTTTCAGCAGGCGGTTGCCAGCATCAACTTCTGGCTGCAACTGTTCTTATGCGTTCTGGTCGCAGATTTGATGGAGTACGGCGTACATCGTGCTTACCATGAGGTGCCTTTCTTGTGGCGCTTCCACGCTGTGCACCACAGCGTCAAGATGATGGACTGGCTGGCAGGGTCGCGTCAGCACATGCTGGAATTGATTCTGACCCGCGTGGTCGTGCTGGGGCCATTGTTCGTTCTGGGATTCAATCAATCCGTCGTGAGCACGTACATCATCATTGTCGGTTTCCAGGCAGTCTTCAATCACTCGAATGTGCATTTGCCGTGGGGCCCGTTGAAGTATATTTTCGTAACGCCGGATTTCCATCATTGGCACCATGCATCGGATGATGAGGCGATCGACAGGAACTATGCGGCGCATTTTTCATTCATTGACTATTTTCTTGGTACGGCTGTGAAATCGATCAAGAAATTTCCTGAAAAATATGGCGTTGTCGGTGATTACATGCCGGATGGTTTTTTGAAACAGCAGTCTTTCCCATTCAAAAAAAACCAATGATGAAAGTACGCTAAAGAAAATAAAAGGGGCAGCCCCTGAGCTGCCCCTTTTATTTTGGAAGACGAGCTTGTTAAATCGCCGCCAGCGTCGTCGCTTTCAACTTCGACTCCAGCGCCTTGCCCTTGCGTGCGCGCTTGCCGATGTGCAGACCCAGCGCCACGGCTGACAGCGATACACTCTGGTCCTTGCCGCCACGGCCGGTGCCGGAGACCAGTACACCCTTTTGGGTGATGGCTTGTGCGGCGAGCAGCTTTTCGTTCTTTTCCAGTTCCATCAGGATCACGCCGCGGCCACCGCTCGACAGGGTCTTGATTTCATCCAGACCAAACACCAGCAGACGTCCTTGTCCCGACAGGCAGGCAATCGCGCTGGCGCCGACTGGCATCGGACGTGGCGCCAGTGGCAGGTCGCCTTCGTCCAGCGTGATGAAGGCTTTGCCGCCCTTGACGCGGCTGAGCATGTCGCCAAGCTTGGCGGTGAAGCCGTACCCGGCATCGGATGCCAGCAGCATTTGCGTATCGAGGGGGCCTGCGAAGTAGTGCAGCAGGTTGCTTCCTTGGCCACTACTGCTGCCGAGGTCGACCAGCGTCGTAATCGGTACGCCGTCGCCGCGTGCGTTCGGCAGTGAGTTGACGCCAACCGTGTAGACGCGGCCGTTGGAGCCGAAGCCCAGCAGGTTGTCGACCGTGCGGCACTCGAAAGCACCATACAGGCCGTCACCGGCCTTGAAGGTGAATTGCGTTGCGTCGTGGCCGTGGCCGCTGCGTGCGCGCACCCAGCCTTTTTGCGAAATGATGACGGTGACGGGTTCGTCGATGATCTTTTGTTCGACCACGGCTTTTTCCGCCACTTCGATCACGGTGCGGCGATCGTCGCCGAATTGCTTTTCGTCAGCTTCGATTTCCTTGATGACCAGGCGCTTCATCGATGAAGGATTTTCCAGCAGGTCTTGCAGCGTCGATTTCTCGTTACGCAGCTCGGCCAGTTCTTGCTGAATCTTGATGGTCTCCAGACGCGCCAGTTGGCGCAGGCGGATTTCCAGGATGTCTTCAGCCTGGCGGTCTGAGAGCTTGAAAGCTTCAATCAACGCCGGCTTCGGCTCATCCGATTCGCGGATAATCTTGATGACTTTATCGATATTCAGCAGGATCGCTTCGCGGCCTTCGAGGATGTGGATGCGATCCTCGACTTTTTGCAATTTGAACTGCGTGCGGCGGGTGATGGTTTCAAAGCGGAAGCTGATCCATTCGCTGAGGATGTCGCCCAGACCTTTCTGGCGTGGGCGTCCGTCGCCGCCGATCATCACGAGGTTGATCGACGAGCTGGTTTCCAGAGACGTCTGAGCCAGCAGCGTGTTCATGAACTCGGTCTGATCCTGATTCTTGGACTTCGGCTCGAACACCAGGCGCACTGCCGCTTCACGGCCCGATTCGTCGCGCACCGCATCCAGCATCGCCAGGATGCTTTGCTTCTGTGCCTGCTGTTCCGGCGTGAGGGTTTTCTTGCCGAGCTTGATCTTGGGATTGGTCAGTTCTTCGACTTCTTCCAGCACCTTCTGCGACGACACGCCCGGCGGCAATTCTGTGATGACCGCTTGCCACTGTCCGCGCGCCATGTCTTCGATCTTCCAGCGTGCACGCACCTTGAGGCTGCCACGGCCGCTTTGGTAGATCTCGGCAATCGTCGACGGCGGTGTGATGATCTGGCCGCCGCCCGGGAAGTCTGGCCCGGTGACATGGGTCATCAGTTCTTCGTGTGTGATCTTGGGATTGCGGATCATCGCGACCGCGGCCCGCGCGACTTCACGCAGGTTATGCGACGGGATTTCAGTCGCCATGCCGACCGCGATGCCTGATGCGCCGTTCAGCAGCAGGAAGGGCAGGCGTGCCGGGAGCAGTTTCGGTTCTTCGGTCGATCCGTCATAGTTCGGCTGGAAGTCGACCGTGCCCATGCCGATTTCATCGAGCAGCAGCTTGCTGATTGGCGTCAGACGGGCTTCCGTGTAGCGCATCGCCGCAGCGCCGTCGCCATCGCGCGAGCCGAAGTTGCCCTGACCGTCGATCAGCGGATAGCGCAGCGAGAAGTCTTGTGCCATACGCACCAGCGCGTCATACACCGACTGGTCGCCGTGCGGGTGCAGCTTACCGAGCACGTCACCGACCACGGCGGCCGATTTGCGCGGCTTGGCGGTGGCGTTCAGGCCGAGTTCGTTCATCGCGTACAGGATGCGGCGCTGCACCGGCTTCTGGCCATCAGCGACGTCGGGCAGGGCGCGTCCCTTGACCACCGAAATGGCGTAGTCGAGATAGGCGCGCTCGGCGAAGGTCGACAGCGTCAGCGATTCGCCGTCGGATGGTGCGGCTTGTTCAAACAGATTGGCTTGTTCAGTCATGTGGCTGGGTTGCGTTGATGTCGTTGTGTGAATTATTCGATGGAAGTCGGTGGCGGCATGCTGCGGCGGCCCGGCAAGATGATTTCGATGCGGCGCGGTTTTTCCGCGTTATCACCGGCATTGCCTGCGTTGTTGGTGGCGTTGCCGCCCGGCTGGTACAACCGATAGAACTGCGCCACCAGTTGCACGTAATTGCGAGTTTCCGGATAGGGCGGGATCTGGTTGTTGTACTTCTGCACGGCGCGTTCGCCGGCATTGTAGGAGGCAATCGCCAGTTCCAGCCGCTTTGGGAAAAGCGCCTGCAAGTCGCGCAGATAACGCGCGGCCAGACGGATGTTGATCTTCGGATCGGTCAGCTTTTGCTGGATAGTCTTGCGACGATCGCCCTGGACGCCATAACGCTCGGCGGTCTCCGGCATGATCTGCATCAGGCCGATGGCGCCTTTGGGCGAGACGGCGGTCGGGTTGAAACCGGATTCAGCCGCCATGATCGCTTTCAGCAAGGCTGGCTCGACCGAGAATTCCTTCGCACTCTGATCCAGCATGGTTTCATACTTTTTCAGATTCGGATGCTGCAGCATCAGCTTCATCAGCGGCGAGGACATGTTCTGTTTCACGTCAACGCCGGGGATTCCTTTTGCGATTTTGTTCGAGTCGAAGGTGGCGTCGCCACGCATGAACAACTGATAGCGGTCATCGAGCTTCTCCGTCGACACGTGCGCCATACCGTCGGCGTCGATGTAACCGTAGACATCGGCATGCGCAGGCGCTGTGGTCAACGACATGCACAACGCAGCGGTCGCAACAGCAACCGGCAACGCTCCCGAAAGGAAGCGGCGCCAGAGACCTGGTTGCATGATGTCGTTGCGGATGCGCATTTTGCTGTCTTAAATGTCCGCTTCCGCTTCGTTGCCGTGCTCTTCGATCCAGGCACGGCGCGAGGCGGCTTCGCCCTTGCCCATGAGCATGGTGAAGCGCGCTTCCGAAGCGATATGGTCGAGTTCGCCCAAAGAGACCGGCAGCAGGCGGCGGGTGTCGGGGTTCATGGTGGTTTCCCACAACTGTTCCGCGTTCATTTCACCCAGGCCTTTGAAGCGCGATATGCTCCATGCGCCTTCTTTCAGACCGTCCTTGCGCAGCTTGTCTTCGATCGCTTCCAGTTCACCGTCGTCGAGTGCGTACAGCTTTTGCACCGGCTTCTTGCCGCGCGCCGGCGCGTCGACGCGATACAGCGGCGGACGTGCGATACAGATGTGGCCGTGGTCGATCAGTTTGGGGAAATGCTTGAAGAACAGCGTCAGCAACAACACCTGAATGTGTGAGCCGTCAACGTCCGCATCGGAGAGGATGCAGATTTTGCCGTAGCGCAGTCCGGTCAGGTCTGGTGTGTCGGTGTGGCCATGCGGATCGACGCCAATGGCGACGGCGATATCGTGGATTTCATTGTTGGCAAACAGACGGTCGCGCTCGGTTTCCCAAGCGTTCAGCACCTTGCCGCGCAATGGGAGGATCGCCTGAAACTCTTTGTCGCGGCCCATCTTTGCCGAGCCGCCGGCGGAGTCGCCCTCGACCAGAAAGATTTCATTGCGTGTGATGTCGTTGGATTCGCAATCGGTCAGTTTGCCCGGTAACACGGCCACGCCGGAAGATTTTTTCTTCTCGACTTTTTGTGCCGAACGCAGACGGCTTTGCGCCTGCTTGATCACGAGGTCAGCCAGCTTCTTGCCGTATTCGACGTGCTGGTTCAGCCACAGCTCCAGCGCCGGACGCGAGAAGGTCGACACCAGACGCACGGCATCGCGCGAATTCAGGCGTTCCTTGATCTGGCCCTGGAATTGCGGATCGAGCACCTTGGCCGACAGCACGAAAGAGACGCGTGCGAACACGTCTTCCGGCAACAGCTTGACGCCCTTGGGCAGCAGCGAGTGCATTTCGACGAAGCTCTTCACTGCCGAGAACAGACCTTCGCGCAGACCGGACTCATGCGTACCGCCGGCTGAGGTCGGGATCAGGTTGACGTAGGATTCACGTACCACGTTGCCTTCTTCCGTCCATGCCACCACCCATGCTGCGCCTTCGCCTTCAGCAAAACCTTCGGCATCGGCGCCGGCGTATTGCTCGCCTTCAAACAGCGGGATCAATGGATCGGCGCTGGTCGATTGCGCCAGCGATTCCATCAGATAGCCACGCAGGCCTTGATCGTATTGCCAGCTTTGCACGTCGCCGGTTTTGCCATTGACGAGCGATACCTTCACGCCCGGCAGCAGCACTGCCTTGGAGCGCAACAGGCGTTGCAGTTCTTGCTGCGAAATCGTTGGCGAGTCGAAGTATTTGGGATTCGGCCAGACCGTTACGCGGGTACCGGACTTCTTGTCCTCCCGCGTCATTGGACGCGACTTCAGCTTCTCGATCAGATCGCCGTCGGAGAAGGCCAGCGTATGTACGCCAGCTTCACGCCAGACCGTGATTTCAAGGCGCGAAGCCAGCGCGTTGGTGACCGATACGCCAACACCGTGCAGACCGCCCGAGAAGGCATAGGCGCCGCCGCTGCCCTTATCGAACTTGCCGCCGGCGTGCAGGCGGGTAAAGACGATTTCGACCGTCGGCACGCCTTCTTCCGGATGCATGCCGACCGGGATGCCACGGCCGTCATCCTCGACGCTGACGCTGCCGTCGGGATTGAGCGTGACCATGATGTTCTTGCCGTGACCGCCCAGCGCTTCATCCGAGGCATTGTCGATGACTTCCTGGAGGATGTGCAGGGGATTCTCGGTCCGGGTGTACATGCCCGGACGTTGCTTGACCGGTTCCAGTCCTTTCAGGACGCGGATGGATGATTCGCTGTATTCAGACGGGGATGTTTTTTTAGTTGCCATGCAGGTGAGGTACTGGAATCTGGAAATCGATGAATCGGCGAGTCGGTGCGTCGGTACGTTGACGATGCATCGGGGCAAGCCACCGATGAGGCTCCTGAAAGCTGAGCCAAATGCGCATTCTAATGAAAAATTGACGACGGCAGGAAGTTTGGCTTGTTTCCAAAATGAAAGGTTGTCAATTTGGAATTGCTATGCCCGTGTCATCGCTGCCGGGATTTGGCCGCTACCCGGTGCGATAGGCTATATTGACGTCCACTTAAGCCATTTTAGTCCTATGTGCCGCTGTATCGTTGTCATACCGCCGCGCAGACGCACTGTCGTACCCGATTCTATGACCGATTCTCTTTTGTCGTTTTCTGACTTACTTCATTCCCGCAATTCCACCCGAGGCTTTCTCGACCGCCCCTTGCCTGACGGCATGCTGGCCGAATTGCTGTCCATGGCGCGCCGCGCGCCCAGTGGCGCCAATCTGCAACCAGGCGAATTCATCTCGCTGGAAGGCGAGGCACGTGCGCGATTGTCGGCGGCGTTGGTGGACGCTTTCCGGACGGGTAAGCAGGAACCGGAAGATTACAGCTATTTTCCACAGCCGATGCCGCAGTCCCTGCGCCGACGTCAGGTCGCGGCTGCCAAGGAGTTGTACGGCGCCTTGCAGACCGGGCGCGATGATCGGGCCGGACGCGACCGCCAGTTCGAACGCAATTTTAATTTCTTCAATGCGCCGGTCGCCTTGCTGGTGACCATCGATGCGCGCATGGGCAGCGGTTGTTACATGGATCTGGGGATGTGTCTGTATGGCCTCATGCTGGCGGCTGCTGCGCATGGCCTTGGCAGTTGCGCCATCGGCGCGCTGGCCTCGTATCCGGGTTTGATCCGCTCGACGCTGGAGCTGGGTGACGAACATCACATCGTCTGTGGGATCGCCTTGGGATATGCCGATCCGGATGCGCCGGAAAATACGGTAAGGACAGAGCGTCTGAAGCCGGAAGAGTTTTTCAGGACGCTGCGTTAGTCTTGGCGGTATTCGGTATACCTGTCGTCCTGACGAAAGTCAGGACCCCAGCGTCGTATTGACTGTCTTCATGGCGCTGGGACGACTGAAATATAAAACTTAGCAGCGCTCAATAATCGCCGCTGTAGCGAGACCTCCGGCCGCGGCGATAGTCGCCAGACCCAACGCGCCATCGGGCGCCGCATGATGCATGTCGGCCAGCAATCGCACCAGACTGATCGCGCCTGACGCCCCGATAGGATGTCCGCGCCCAAGTCCGCCGCCGTGGCGATTGAGCTGCGCAGGCGACAGATGCAATGTTTCGCAGAACGCGATGGCCTGCGCGGCGAAGGCGTCGTGCAATTCCACTCCCCACATAGCCCCGATCTTGTTCGCAGTCCGCGCCAGCACCGCCTGCGTGGCATCGATGGCGGCCAGCATCGGCGTTTCGGGCAAAGCGCCGACGCTGACGCCTGCGCGCCATGTAAATTGCGGACGCAGGTTCAGGCGGCGTGCGGCGTCACGTGTGGCGATGATGACAAACGCCGCACCATCGGCGCTCGGTGAAATGGCGATGCGGCTGATGGCATGAGCTTGCCGGGTTGCAGCATCGACGCGCTCGTCATCGGAGATCGCGGCAACCGGCATGCGCGTGAGGTGGCGCTGATCAAGTGCGCGTGGATAACTGTCGCAAGTGGCTGCACCGATGGCGATGATTTCGTCTTGCACATGGAGGTGTGCAGCGACCGCGCGTGCATGGCTTTGCAATGCCCAGTCATCTTGTTGCTCGCGCGTGATGCCGGCGGCAAGTGCATGGCGCGCAGCGGCCAGCAGCATATCGGGATCCCGCGCCGGATCAGGTGCGAAGGCGGGACTGCCGTATTCAATTGCCGGCTCGCCGGGATGGCGTGGACGATGTTGACGTATCGGCGCACGACTCCATGCTTCGACGCCACCGGCGATCACAACATCGGCGTTGCCTGCCGCCAGCATGCCGTTGGCTAACGCAACAGCATCAAGACCGGCGCAACACTGACTGTCGACCGAGAGGGCCGGAATGCGATCTGCGCAGCCTGCGGCCAGCGCCAACATGCGCGCCGGGTTACCGCCTGCGCCCATGGCGTTGCCGGCAATCACAGCATCAATGGCGGAGAGCGGAATGCCGAAACGTTGCAGGATGCCCAGCATGACCGGCGCGCCGATCTCATGCGGCTGCAATGACGACAGCGCGCCACCGACTGGCGTAACCGCGCTGCGGCCCCAGCCGAGGATGACGGCGTCGTGCATTGTATTCATGGTGCTCATAACGGTCGTAACGAAGACGAAGGCGAGGATGCATCGGCCGCACTCAGGCGCAGCGCCAGTTGTTTGTGATCGCTTTTGCCGCTGGGCGTCAACGGCCAGTCGGCGCAGACGTAGAAGCGGCGTGGAATCTTGTAAGGCTCCAGCCGCTCGCGGCACCATGCGCTCAATGCATCGGCGCTGACGGCTTCGTTCAGTTCCAGCAGCGCTGCGACCTGCACGCCGCGCACAGCATCGGGGATGCCTTGTACCGAGGCGGCATGTACGGCGGGATGGGCTGCGAGCACGCTTTCCACTTCTTCCGGAAACAGATTCTTGCCTTGCGCCAGCAGCATGCGCTGTTGCCGTCCGAGCAAATGCAGCCGGCCTTGCTCATCGAGATGGCCGACATCGCGCACCGACAACCAGTCGCCGTCGCGCAGCAAGGCGGGCTGATCGGATTGTTCATTGAGCGTGACGTAGTCCTTGAAGACCATCGGACTGCGCACGTAAATCAATCCGGGCGTGTTGGGTTGGGAAGCATCAATACGCACGTCGACATTGCTGAACGGCTTGCCGACGACGTGATCGGGAAGGGTGCTCTCGCTGTCGGTCCAGGCGATAAAGCTGGTTTCCGACGCGCCATAGAATTCAATGATGCGCGCACGTGGGAACAGGGCCTGCAGCTCCGGCGTGCGGGCACGCGTCCACGGTGCGCCGCCGATCATCAGCAGCTGCACGTCCGGCATCGGCGCCAAGGCGCGGCGTTGCGCCAGATCCAGCATCAGGATCAACTGGCTCGGCACGGCGACCATGGCGCCGGCGCCTTCAACACCCTTGCCAGCGAGGGTGTCGAGCGCCGCCGTCGGCGAAAAGCGCGACTGCAACCGAATGCCTGCACCGCTCCACAGTCCGAGCAAAGCGCCGAACAAGAAGGTCGAATGCGACAAGCGCCCCGGCACCAGTATCGTCGCCCCGGCACCCGGACCGAACGATTCCAGTGAGATGTCGAAGCTGCTGGTCCACGAGCCATGATTGCGGCGGAAGCCCTTGGGCAAGCCGCTGCTGCCGGAGGTGAAGCCGATGTAGAAAGGCGTAGAAGCGGTGGCGAGGTCAGGCGCTGTCTCGGCACCCACACCGGCGGCCACGCGTGCAAAGATTTGCTCACGCACGGACGGCGGCCAGTCGGGATCGCTGACAGCGGCAGTAAGGTTGGCAGAAATAATGGAAAGAAAACTCAGCAGCAAAGGCACTGCGTTATTCGTATCGCTAACGTCGTCAACCCAGCAGACTGCCTCCGGATGAGATTGCTTCAGTGTCTCTGCGCGCGCTGTGACTTGCCGGAAGAGCTCTGCAAAATTGAGGCGCGTCACGCCATCGTCAATCGCGATGGCGTGCGGTGTCGTTGCCGCCCAGTGCGCCAGTGGCGCGTGGACGGTATCGAAGTTTGATCGTAGTGAAATCAATCGCGATCCAGACGCCATGCCGGCATGCCGCGCACCACGCTTTGTACCAGCACTGCGCAGATCACGCACTTCACCAGGTCGCCGGGAATAAAGGCCAGCACTGCCAGCGAGGCTTGTACCAGTGTCAGATGTGCAGCCAGCATCAGGCCAAGGATGCCGAACAGATACATCGCCAGAATACCGCCGATAACCGACGACAAGAAAGCCGCAATCAGCAGACTCTTGCCTTTGGCGTCCGGCATCCGGCGCATGAACTGGCGCATGCACAGACCGCACACCACCGCACCGACCCACCAACCGAGCAGGAAACCGGCTGACGGCGCTACGAACACGCCAATACCGCCGCGGCCACCCGACAGCAACGGCAGGCCCAGTGCCACCGCGACCAGGAATAGTCCAATGGTATAGAACGCCCGCTTCGGGCCCAGCAGACAGCCGACCAGCATGATGCCCAGGGATTGCAGCGTGATCGGTACGCCGAACGGCAGATCGATTTTAGGAATCAGGCCGAACACCGCGATGACGGCGGCGAACAGGGCGATGTATGAAAGCGAGCGAGTAGATGTCATGGTGCCGGTTGTTGTCATGGAAGGGTCACTCATTGAAAGAAAATCGGTTATCGGGATTCACGGAATGCAAAGGATTCAGTGGATTGCGGGTTTTAATGTCTAGCCGCCAAGACGGGCGACCAGTGCATCGGCCACGCGTTCGGCGGTTTGCAGCGCGCGGATAGCCAGCGGCGCCAGCAGGCGCAAGCCGCCGCCGCGGCCGGTGCGGGCACGATGCGCATCGTCGAGACGCTGCCACTGTGCGTAAAAATTTTCAGCAAAACGCAGCGTCAGGCCGATACCCAGCGCGATGCGTTCTACCGGCACGCCGAAGCGGCGCAACGGCGACAATATCGTTTCCAGCACCGTGAGCAAATCGTCGAAGCGCGTCGTGATGGTCAGCATCAACGCCAGCATCGATGCCGCCATGATACGCAAGGCACTGATCACACCGACAGCGGGATCGCCTGCCAGCCAGTGGAATCCGGCAATCAGCGTGCACGCGATCAACAGACCGCGCAGCATACGCCATTGCCGCCATCCTGCCGGGCCTAGCGAAAGCAACAGCGCCAGCACGATCATTGCCGCAACAGCAAGTTGAACGAGCACACCGGTCAACATCAGCACCGTGCCGCCGACGGACAGCGCCAACAGCTTGACCCAGGCAGGCACGCCGTGCAGCCAGGTGCGGCGTGTGGAATACAGGCTACGCATCGGCAACTTGTTTCAGCAGGGCACCGTCCGTGACGGCGGTGTCCTGGACGATCATATCGGCGACGCATCGCTCGCGGACATCCGCGGCGTAAGCTGCGCAGACTTCGCGCCCCGGCCCATCACCACGCAAGACGCCATTGTCGAGCCACAAGACGCGCTCGAAGTCCTGCACGTGTTCCAGCAAATGGGTGGAAAGAATGATCTGCTGATCGGTTGCGCGAATCTGAGCAGACAGGCGCAACTGACTCGGTATGTCGAGGCTGGAATAGGGTTCATCCAGCAGCAGCGTCGTCGGATGCGTGATTTGCAGTGCCATGAGGCAGACTTGCTGGCGCTGCCCCTGGCTCAGTTCACCGATGGCGCGCGGCGCCCAGTTGGCGCGATGCCGTTCCGCCAGAAAGGCAAGCGCCTGTTCGCGTGCCTGCTTCTTTTCTGTTCCGGCCGCAGTCAGGCTGAAAGCCAGTTCTTCGGCGACCGTCGGGAAGATGATCTGATCGTCAGGGTTCTGAAACATCAAGCCGACCTTGCGCGGCAGGGTACGGCGATCAGCTGCATGGGCGGTGTCGCTGCCATGCACGGTCACGCGGCCGGTCTGCGGCTGATCCAGTCCGCAGATAAGGCGAAACAGGCTGCTCTTGCCGGCGCCGTTGTCACCGATCAGGCCGATGCGCGATTGCGTCAAGTGCAGCGTCAATTGTTCGAAGACCACGCGATCGCCGCGTTTGAGCGTGACCGATTCCAGTCTGATGCCATACGTGCTGTGTGACGGCGCGCCGGGCTGCGTCATTGTGTTTTGGTTCATATATAGATCGGCCTGTTTCCGCCGTAGGGTCGCCATTATATGACAGGCCGCGCGCGCTCCTAGCAAGGGTTGCTATGGCGCAATACATTGCGTCAAGGCTTACCGGGCGGAGCATCGATTTGTGCCGACCGGAGTTGTCTGCCTGACATGACGGGTGCCTGTGCTACGATGCCCTAATTCTTCTTATAATTTTCAGGTGAGACCATGGCGCAGTACGGATTGGACTATCGTGGCAAACACATCACCGTGCTCGACAGCATTCATTCGGAAAAGGGCGGTATCGCCTGCGCAGTGCATATCGGTGAAGACATTTATCCACATATCAAGGGTGCGCCGTTTGCCAACGTCGGTGCTGCACAAGCTGCGGGCGCTGCATTTGCACGCGCACTGATCGACGCGATGCTCGATGGCGATGCGGTGGAGCATCAGGGTTATTTCATTCGCGCCAGCAGCCATGAGCAGCGCGACGGCTCCTGGGTTGGTGGTTACCAGTTGCATCGCAACGATAACCCGGTGCCTTTCCGCAGAGCTACTTGTGCCGAATTTCGCGGCAACAGCTCGTCGGAAGCGGAAGAGCATGCCATTACCGTGGCGCGAGAGGTTGTTGATGCCGACGTCGCGGCCGGCAAGTTGTAGAACTCATTTCATAAATAGGCGTGAATGCGAGCTTGCCCTGTTTGGGATGAAGTGCAAGGCGCGAATCGGGGTCAAGACTGGACGTCTTGACCCCGATTCGTAACGCAGCAATTCGCCCAAACAGGACGCTCCCTCCGGGTTCTCTCCAGAAAGGGCGCTGGCCGCGTTGCACTCCTTGCGCGTGGCACCACCACGCGACGCGTCGCACGCCTTGCCAGTGCCCTTTCTGGAAAGAACGCATCTCACGCCTATTTATGAAATGAGTTCTAGTCTCGCGGCTGGTCTTTCTCTTCTTTTTTAATAAGCAAAAGCGCCCTGATTGGGCGCTTTTGCTTGTGCGTCTACCTTTGTCTGCGAAGTGCTTTTGCTCTCCTACTGCAATGTTTTACTTCTTCCTGACTAGCGACAATTGTTCCTTCGGCAGCGGCGCATAGTCCGCCGGATTGGGCGAGTTGCTGATTTTGGCGATTGCCGCCTGGGTTTCCGGGCTCATGGGCCAGTTCAGGTTTTGTCCATGTGGCAGCGACGGTGACTGAAACCACTTTGCATAGATCTTGTTGATGTCGCCGGATTTGAAAATGTTGGCGATGCTGCCGTCGACCACCTGTTTGAACGCGGGATCATTCTTGCGATAGATCAGGCCGAAAGGTTCGACCGACAGCGCGTCCTTGCCGACCACCAGCTCGTTTTTGATCTTGCTGCCGCCGGCCAGCGAGGCTAGTACGATATCGTCGTTCATGAAGGCGACGGCCCGGCCGGTTTCCACCGCCAGCATTCCCTCGGCGGTATCGCGTGAGGCGATGATGTCGATGCCCAGCTTTTGTTCATCGTTGAGCATCGTGACCATTTTGATATGCGTGGTGCCGCTGTTGATTGCCAGCTTTTTGCCGCGCAGGTCGGCCAGCGATTGGATATTGCTGGCGCGCTTGCTCAGCAGGCGTGAACCACTGACGTAATAGGTTGGCGAAAACTCCACGATGTTCTGGCGCTCGGCCGTGTTGGTGGTGTTGCCGCATTCAATGTCGACCGTACCGTTCTGAATCAGGGGGATGCGGCTGGACGAGGTTACCGGCACCATCGAGATGGTCAGTTGCGACATGCCAAGTTTGCGCTGGATGGTCTTGGCGATGGAGAGGCACAGGTCGACCGCGTAGCCTTCGTAGTCCTGCTTGTCGTTCAGGTAAGAAAACGGTTTGGTGGAGTCGCGCACGCCTAGCACGATGACGCCTTTTTCCTTTATTTTCTTTAGTGTGCCGTTCAGTTCATCGCCTTGCGCTGCATGGCTGTAATGCACGGTTTGCAGGCCGACAAGAGCGCCGACATGGACTAATGCCAATAAGAGTTTCTTCATTTCTTCCCCCTGATGTGGTGTGTGGCGAGCGGATTACTTCGCGAAGATGTAATCCATATTGGCGAACGATTTGAATTCCAGCGCGTTGCCGGATGGATCGAGAAAGAACATGGTGGCTTGCTCGCCGACTTCGCCTTTGAAGCGGATGTACGGTTCGATGATGAACTTGATGCCGGCAGACTTCAGCCGCGCGGCGAGGGCTTCCCATTCTGGCAAGGACAGGATCGCGCCGAAATGGCGGGAGGGGACATCATGGTCGTCTACCGAATTGCTGACGCTGAAACCGGTTTCTTCCGGCGCCAGATGTGCCACCAATTGATGGCCATAGAAATTGAAATCCACCCATTTGTCAGAGCTGCGGCCTTCCGGACAGCCGAGCAGCTCGCCATAGAACGCACGTGCTTCAGCGATATCCTTGACGGGGAATGCGAGGTGAAATAGCGATGTCGATGTCATGTTGGTTTCCTTCCTGAATAAATGTCTGTGAGTGAAGTGCAAACAGGCCGCTGGAGCGGGTATGTGCCGATATGTGCCTGCAAGACCCTTTGGTAGTCAGGGATTTAACGCAGTCTATATACACAAATTTGTGATGTAAAATTATCAATTTTGATCCTGTTAATTCAAATTTTTCATAAGCATGATTCGCTATCTGAAGACCTTTATCGCTGCAGCACAGCTTGGATCGTTCTCTACTGCCGGGGCGCGGCTGGGTTTGACGCAGTCTGCCGTCAGCATGCAAATCAGGCGGCTGGAAGAAGAATTGAACTGCGAGCTATTCACCCGCGTGGGGAAGTCCGTCACCGTCAGCGACCACGGCAAACAATTACTGCGAACGTCGGAAGAAATCATCCGGCTGTTTGAATCCATGAAGGGGCAGACCGAGGTGGCTGCTACCCGAGGCAAGATCGACATCGGCGCGATCTCTACCGTTCAGTTGGGTTTGCTGCCGGCAGCGCTCGCGGATTTTCGCAAGAAGCTGCCGCTGGTCGAGGTCAATGTCGTACCGGGCACGTCTGTGCAATTGATGTCGCAAATCGACAGCAATGACTTATCGCTGGCGATCATGATTCGCCCCAATCTGAAGATGACCAAGGGATTGACGTGGAGCACCATGCTGCGCGAAACCTATGTCGCCATTGCGCCGTTGTCGGCGCAGGAGACCTCGATCAAGGCTTTGCTGGCGGCGCATCCTTTTCTACGCTACAGCCGTCGCTCGTATGGCGGGCAATTGGTGGATCGCTATCTCAAGCGCACGCGTCTGCAGGTGAACGACACCATGGAGTTGGACGAGCCCATGGTCATCATCGAAATGGTCAGGAAAGGGCTGGGCGTAGCGATCATTCCCTACGATCTCGCTGCCGGAGCATCGATCAGAAAACTACGCGTTTTGCCGCTGGGAGGAACCGGATTTTTTCGGGAAATCGGCGTGCTGCAGCGTATCGCGCCGACACCCAGCATCGCTGTGGCAACGCTGCTGGAGTGTATCGAGACAGCGGCGCGGGCCAAAGAAGAGAGCAGCGCCGCGCAGTTAAAGTCGGATATGGTCAAGGGGCAGCGTTAGCCGCTTTGGCGTCGGCAGCAATGGCTGCAAGCGCGGCCCGTTGCTGGATGCCGCGATTCAGACGCCATACCAGCGTCAATGCCACCAGCGACGTACCGACGACGACATAGCCGATGACGTCGAAGTTTTGCAACTGACCATCTGTCCCGAAGGCGACGATGTGGCCCGCAACCACGGATGCCAGTCCACCCGACAATTGCTGGATGGATGCGCTGATCGCATTGAACGATCCGCGCTGATTTGCTGCAGGCACCGACGACACCAGCGCCTGGAACGGAATCATGCGCGAGAAAATCCCCACAAACAGCACCACATTGACCAAGATCACCACCGGCAGCGTCACGCGGCCCAGATGGGTGTAAATCAGCACCATCACAATCGACAAGCCGGTACCGAACATGAACACGCGGAATTTGCCGACCTTGTCCGCCGCCTTGCCGATCATCGGCCCGATAAATATCGTGAACAAACCGGTGATCAGATAGACCGATGGCAGATGGTGCAGATCGATGCCCAGGTTAGCCACCAGATACGCGCTGCTGAACGGCATCAGCATGAAACCACCGGTCATCAGCAGGGCAGTCGTGGCAAACGCCATCAGATAGCGCGACTCGGTCACGGTATGGAACAGATGCATCCACGCGCTGTGTTCGCTAGGTATCTTCAGGTGATCGGTGACAGGTTGCATTTTCCACATCACGACCACTCCACCGACGGCGCCCATCGCAGCCATTGCAATGAAAGGGATATGCCAGTTCCAGCGATTCGACAGGTACAAACCGATCGGAATCCCCAGCACCTGGCTGGCGGCGAAAGCAGTCTGGATCATGCCCATCACGCGGCCGCGCATGCTCAGCGGGAACAGGTCAGTCGAAATCGCCAGCACGATGGAACCGATCACGCCGCCAAACAGGCCGGTGACGATGCGCGCCGCCAGCAGGCTTTCAAAGCTTTGCGCCAGGCCGCACCACAGCGTGCCCAGAATGAAGCCGGTGTAAAAGAAGAGCAACAGGCGCTTGCGGTCAAAACGGTCTGCAAAGCCCGCCGTGAGCAGGCCCGAGATGCCGGCGCTGAAGGCATAGGCTGACACCACCAGACCAAACTGGCTCGGTGCAATCTGCATGGCAGGCATGATCACGGCGCCCAATGGCGACATGAGCATGAAGTCGAGAATCACGGCAAATTGCAGGAAGGCCAGCATGCCGACGACAAATTTTTGATAGCGAGAGAATTGATTCGGTGGAGATGCGGTTGCGGTAGTCATGTTTTCTTTCTTAGGAGGACAAGCGCGGGGGCTGATGGCTGAGATAGTTGAAGACGTATCAGAGCGCGCAATATTGTATCTGGCTTGAAAACCAGTGCTAAATTTTTCTGAATAGCAGGCGAGTTCTTCGCGTCGCTGTTTTCAAGTGGGCTTTCATACTTCACAAAACCATCGTGAAGCGGCCTGAGCAAGTGATTCCGGAGCGGTTCCTGTGTCATTGGTGCTGGCCCACACCCACACCCACGCCACGACGCCGTCAGGACGTACCAGCGCGGCAGAGACACCGAGCTTATCTTTCGCGTCGCCGGCGATATAAGTGACGCTGCCATTCCATCGACGCGCCACCTCTTGCAGAGGTTTGCCTGCGCCAAAGTCCAGCAAGAGACCTTTCCCGGTGCGGAGAAGATCGCCCGGTCGGGAGCCGTCGGCCAGCTCGAATTCAGGCACGCTGCGGCCGACCAGCGGATGACTGTGACCAAGATCGTAGCGCAGCGACAGCCCCCACACACGCTCGGCAAAATAGGTCGCGCCATCGCGTGTTTCGATCAGATCCCGGACGATTGCTTCGAGCGCGCGCGAACTTCGGCTCGGCCGCATCAGCCCAACCTGAGCGCGCGACCAGTCAAGTATTTGCGCGCCCACCGGATGCCGCTCCGAGTGATAGCTGTCGAGCAAATCGTCCGGGGCATTGCCGCGGATGGTGGCCGCCAGTTTCCAGCCGAGATTCATTGCGTCACCCAACCCGAGGTTGAGGCCCTGGCCACCCAATGGTGAATGGATATGCGCTGCGTCGCCAGCGAGTAGTACACGCCCCTTGCGATAGGCCGTCGCCTGAAAGGCGCGGTCGGTCCAGGTGCTCGCAAGCTTGAGTGCCGTGACGGTGACGTCGGTGCCGGACACACGTCGCAACACCGACTGCACGTGCTCCCGCGTCATCGGCTGAGTCCGATGGCAAGCACCGCCGTCAAAATCAACCATGGCGATAGTGCCCGGCGATTGGTAGGTGTACATGCCCGTGGCAGTGTAATGACGGCCCGGAGAAAGTTTGTCCGGATCGGTCATCTCGATTTCTGCCGAATAGCCGGTGAACTCAGGCTCCGTGCCGGCAAACTCCATGTCGGCAAGCTTGCGCACGGTACTGCGGCCGCCATCGCATCCGATCAGCCAGCGCGCACGAAAAGCCTGGCCGCCAGCGCGAACGCTCACCTCTTCCTCTGATTGCTCGAAGGCTTCTACTGCAAAGCCACGCCTGATCTCTACGCCCATGGCGTCGGCCCGGGCTGCCAATACGGATTCGATATGCGCCATATTGCTGACCAAGATCGCGTCGGTCTGCCCCGGCAAACGATAGGGCCACTTTGAGTCGTCGATGTTGTCGCGGTAGAACTGGATACCGGCAAAATGGCCGCCTGAAAGACGCGGCTGTTGCATCCAGTGCGCAGCGCCCGCGTTGCCACGGCGTGATGGAGCCGAAGCGCCGGCGGCATCTTGCTGCGCTTTGATATCGTCCAACAAGCCGCGCCGATAAAAGGATTCGACGGTAGGGATGGACAGGCCGCGCATCCCGAAAGGGAGCTGTTTCAACAGAGAATGTAGATCTTCGGCTTGCTCCAGCACCAACACGGAGAGACCGGCAAGGCGTAACTCGCAAGCCAAAAATAGACCAACAGGACCGCCGCCGGCAATGGCGACATCGTAGATAAAAGCATCGTGCATGAAAACTCCTTAGTGGTCATTCGACCAGGACGGTTCGTTGTCTTTGAGAACCGCACGGACGAACAAAGAACGCCTTGATGGCGTTGATATTCGTCGTGGGACTCATGCACGGGCATGGACAGAGCTTCAGCTTTCAGAAGGACCTGGGCTGGACCACACCAAGTCTGCCTTTTTCGACGTGCGTAATATAGCCGTTGAACTGCAGGTGCGCAAGGGGATGTATTTTTCTTTACAAGTCGGCAACCATGCATCGCTGCGTCTGCGCGGGAACGACACTGTGGCCGAGACAGATTTCCAATGGCAGCGGCTGTCCGTCGTGCGACAACCGCGTCTTTGCTGCAAACATCATCAGGCGAAACTGTTAATCCTGAAATAAAAAATGGCTTGCATCGCTGCAAGCCATTTTTATGGTGACGCCATATTTCAGATTAAATCATCAGCCTCACTGCTTCAGCAACGTCTCCACCGCCAAAGCAATCGACAACAAACGGCGATCATTGCCACCGGCAGCCGCGAGCCCCAGGCCGACCGGTGCTGTTCCTGCCGCATGACAAGGCAGGGACACCGCACAGCCATCGAGGAAATTGATCAGGGTCGGATTGCGCAGGATCAAACCATTGGCGGCGTAGTAGGCATCGTCGCTGGCCTGCAAGTCGGCGATCTTCGGCGCGATGATCGGTACGGTCGGCATCAGCAGGGCATCGTAACCAGCAAGCTGTTGTTCAACCTTCGCGATCCACTTGCGGCGGCTGTGCAGCACGTCGAGCAGGTCGGCGGCGCTCATATCCTTGCCGCGCATGATGCGCGAGACCACGCGCTGGTCGTAATGATCCTTGCGTTCGGCGATCAGTTGGCGGTGCCAGGTCCATGCTTCGGCGGCGGTGAAGCCGCCCTTGGCATTGATGGCCGCCAGTTCATTGAAGGCCGGTACCTCTTGTTCGACGATCACGGCGCCGGCTGCGGACAATTTTCCAATGGCTGCCTGCATGCTGGCGGCGACATGTTCATCCATGCCGTCGCGCACGATGTTGGTCGGGTAGAGCAGGCGCAAGCCGCGCAACGGATGCGCCACCGGCGCGACGAACTCTTCGCCTGATAACACCGCGTCCATCATGGCGCAGCACAGGACGGTTGGCGCCATGGCGCCGATGGAGTCGAGATTTTCGGACAGTGGCAACACGCCCTGCATCGATACGCGGCGTGCGGTCGGCTTGAAGCCGGTGATGCCGCAGAATGCCGCCGGGATACGAATCGAGCCGCCGGTGTCCGAGCCGACACCGGCCACCGCCATGCCGTCGGTGACGGAAATTGCTGCACCCGATGACGAGCCGCCGGGAATGCGTCCACCATCGACGCCACCAACTTCGCGCTGCCATGGATTGCGCGGCGTGCCGTAGTGCGGATTGATGCCGAGGCCGGAATAGGCAAATTCGGTCATGTTGGTACGGCCGACAATCACGGCGCCGGCAGCGATCAGGCGTTTGACGACGACAGCGCTTTCGGTGGCGACCGGATAGCCGCGCAAGGCGACCGAGCCGGCCTGCGTGGTTTCACCGGCGACGTCGAACAAATCCTTGATCGACACCGGCAGACCCTCAATCGGCGAGCGCACGATACCTGCGTTGCGCAGCGTGTCGGAAGCCGTTGCGGCAGCGCGTGCGGAGTCGGCGTACAGACGCGTAAAAACGCGCGCGCCTTCGCCATCGGCGGCAGCGGCGCGTTGCAGTGCGAGCTCAGTCAGTTCAAGCGAGGAGCTGTTGTTGTTGCGCAGTTCTTCGCTTTGTTGATGCAGGCTTGGAATCATGTCTTGATCAGGGGAGAATGAGTCGGAAGAGTGAGTCGGAATCAAGCGACTTCGGCGAGGATTTCGGCTTCATACGAATGACGCAACGCGCGTTGACGACGCGGATCGAACAACTCCATCGTGAACGACGTCGCAGGACGAATGCCGCCGATGGCGCCGACCGTGCCGCAGGTCATGCCGCAGCCTTCCGGCAGGATCTGCTTGCCGTCGGTGAAGCGCGCGATCAGATCTTGCGGCGTGCGCAGGCTGGCCAGCGTGCCTTCCTGATACAGCACTTCCTTGCCGTCTTCCTTGATCCACGAACGGATCACCAGCTCGTCCCAGTAGTCGGCGACGTCGGCCAGCTTCCATGCGGCAGAGGCCACGGGTTTGACGCAGGCTTGTTTGGAGAAGGCCACGCTGTGTGCTTCGAGTTTGCGGTCGGTGTGATCCGACGCGATGCTGACGTACAGTTCTCCGCCGGCATTGAAGACGAAAGTTTCCACTTCACCCGACGATTCCCCGCCCAGCACTTGCACCGCCGACGATTGCGTCAGCTGGTTGCTCGACACGCGGTAATACAGCGGGACGGCGCTTGGACGCTGGATGCCGAGGGCAGCCAGTTCTTCGATGTGATGTTCGATGGCGGCGATGTCGCGACCGGCCCAGCCGGCGATGATCAGCGTATGGATGTCGACGTTCAGCGATGTTGATTCAGTTTGGAATGAGAGTTTCATAAGGCCACTTCAGGTACGGAGAAAAAAGGTGCGCCGCCGCGCAGGAACGAATTGCAGAAACGAACAGCGAAGGATGGCGGCGCGGGGAAACTTGATTTGCAATATCAGAGATCAGACTTTCTTGATGAAGACGATCACCAGGAAGCTCGCGGTAAACTCCAGCGCAGCAACAAAGTACAGGCCGGAGGATAGCGAGCCGGTGCTGGTCTTGAGTGCACCGATCATGTACGGCGCGACGAAGCCTGCCAGGTTGCCGATTGAGTTGATCAGCGCGATGCCGCCTGCTGCAGCCGTGCTCGCCAGGAAGGCAGCAGGGATTGACCAGAACACCGGGAAGGCGGCCAGGATACCGATTGCCGCCAGTGTCAGTGCGCACAGCGCCATGACTGCGTTGCCCAGCGTCAGGCCGGTCAGGATCAGGCCGATGCTGGCGATCAGGGTGGCGATGGCGCTATGCATGCGGCGTTCGCCGGTCTTGTCGGAGTGGATGCCGTTCCAGATCATGGCCAATGTGCCGGCGATGAAAGGGATGGCGGAGATCAGGCCGATCTGCAGGTTACCCTTGATGCCGATTTCCTTGATGATCGATGGTGTCCAGAAAGCGATGGTGGCATTGCCGCTGACCACGCAGAAGTACACGGCGGCACACAGCCAGACACGGTAGTTGCTACAGGCATCCTTGAAGGACAGATGCTTGCCGGCGGACTTGTTCTCTGCGATCAGCGCATGGGTGACGGCTTGCTGTTCCGCAGTCGACAACCATTTTGCGTTGGCTGGTTTTTCCGGCAGGTACATCAGCACGAAGATACCGGCGATCAGCGACGGAATGCCTTCGAGGATGAACAGCCATTGCCAGTTGGCCAGATGACCAACGCCTTCCATCTGACTCATGATAGTGCCGGCGATCGGACCGCCGACGGCGCCGGCAATCGCGAACGACGTCATGAACAGGCCGTTTACGCGGGCGCGGCGTTGCGCCGGAAACCAGTAGGTCAGATACAGCACCACGCCCGGGAAGAAGCCGGCTTCGAACACACCCAGCAAAAAGCGCAGGATGTAAAAGGAAGTCGGCGAGGTTACATACGCCATCGCCATCGAGGCCAGGCCCCAGAGGATGGTGATGCGCGCCAGCGTCTTGCGGGCGCCGATTTTTTCCAGCAGCAGATTGCTCGGGACTTCAAACAGAAAGTAGCCGATGAAGAAGATGCCGGCGCCGAGGCCGTAGATCGCTTCGGAGAATTGCAAGTCCTGCAGCATCTGCAGCTTGGCGAAACCGACGTTGACGCGGTCGATCCATGCCAGTACGAACAGAAAAACCAGGAAGGGGATCAATCGCCAGGCGATTTTCTTGTAGGTGACTTCCAGGTCCACGGCGGCGTTGGCGTCCGAGCGCGGTAGGGAGTCGAGTGCTGAGGTTGAATTGGTCATGCTTGCCTTCTCCTGCTTTGAGATTGATTGAGCGGCCACAGTCATTCTCACAGCACGAGAACACTCCGTACGTCGGGAATGTTGGGATGGAAATCGAAGCTGGAAAAATGCCTGGCGGAAATCTGTCGTTTGTTTTTGCGCCGGAGTTTGCATCCGGGGCCATGAACGATCTACTGATCTTGTGTAAATTCAGTATGCGCAGTAGGTCTGACGCTGTCCAACAAGAAATTGTTGGCGCGAATGATTGGAAAATCTTATGAGCAAAAGTGGGCCGGTCGCTGCGCGTTTATGGTGCTCAGTTGCAAGCCTCTGCAAATACGCCTGAGCCTTGCCGGCATTGACGCTTCGAGGAGTTCTATTGCGCCTGCGATGGCAAACGTGCAATCTCGTGTCCCCAATTGAGTGCGAAGTCGGCGGCGGTTTCCTGCGCAATACGGGCCACTGTTTCGGTCAGCGGGTTCTCGTTGTCGGAGCGGAAGCAGGCCAGCATCACCAGCGCCGGAAACTCCACATCGACGCGCAGCGTGTGCAGGATTTCTTCATTCAGTTCGCGCTGGATGATCGCAGGCGGCACCGCCGCCACGCCGAAGCCGTCAGTCACCAGCCGGATCATTGTGGCCACCGAAGCGATGCAATTGATATGCAGCGCACCGCGCTCGCTGTCGGAAAAGATGCGCTCAATCGCCGCATGCGGTCCCGAGTTGCGCGCAAAGCTGATGATGGGAAAGGTCGCCAGATCGGACAGGCTCAGGGTCTCGCTGCCGATGTTGAGCTTGGGACTGCCAACCCAGCGCATCGGAAATTCGCACAGGTTGAGATTGGTGATGTGCGTGCCGATGACCGGTTCGGCCTGCAGCACGATGTCCAGCGCACCTTTGCTGAACTGTTCGCGCAGATGAATGGTGGTGTCGCTGGCGATTTCGATTTGCAGACGCGGAAACATCTTGTGCACGCGCCCGATGAAGTCCGGAAACCAGCTATGCACGATCGATTCGATCACGCCGATACGGATCACGCCGGCGTAGACCTGCTTGTCCGACATATCGTCCTTCATCTCGCGCATCAGCTTGACCATGCGTTCGGCATACACCAGCGCCTTGCTGCCATCGGTGGTCAGCGTCACTTCGCGCGCGCCGCGGTCGAACAGACGCACGCCGAAATCCTGCTCCAGCGTGGCGATGCGGCTGGACACCGCCGCCTGTGTCGTGTGCAAGCGCTCGGCGGTCAGGCGAAAATTTTTCAGCTTGGCCAGCCAGACGAAGGTTTCGAGAAAGCGGATGTTCATGATGGATATCGGTTGATGCGGTCTGGAACGATTGCGGCAGAGATAGGTATATAGCCGAGAGGATACGGCATCGCGCGCAGGTTCGCCATTTCCCGACGTTGTCCAGGTGTGCCGGGGCAGCGCTCATTCAGCGTTTAGTCAGCGTCATTCAGCATTTAGTCAGCGTTTTTTGGCACCGCCAGCGCCGTTCGTAGCGAAGGGATAGAATCCTCCGCACGTCGCGCTGCACATCTGCAGATGTTCGTATCTGCGGATACCTGCTCAGCGCAAGCCAAGCCAGCCAGAGGATACTCATGCCAGTCACCGCTATCGATCACATCCAACTCGCCATGCCCGTCGGTGGCGAAGACGCCGCCCGGCGCTTTTTCGGCACTATTCTCGGCATGCCCGAGTTGCCTAAGCCTGCGGCCTTGCAGGCACGTGGTGGTTTGTGGTTTCAGTGCGGCGTGTTGCAGCTGCATCTGGGCGTCGACAAAGAGTTTCAACCGGCGCTCAATGCCCATCCCGGGCTGATCGTCGACAAGCTGGCACCGATGCTGGCTGAACTCAAGGCGGGCGGTTTCCCGGTGCAGGAAGACGCGCCGATTCCCGGTTTCATCCGTATCTATACGGCAGACCCGTTCGGCAATCTGATCGAACTACGGGAAATCGTGCCGCGTTGAGCTGCTGTCCAGTTTCATCCATGCTGTCCGCACTGTTGCTGAAATAGCGCATCGCGGACTGCATTTCTTTTTTCTCCCCATTCCGACATCTCACCGGCGTTTCATCCGCCGTTTCTGCTTCGCTGCAGCAAAAATGCGGTGACTGGACGTGCCTGCTTCCTCCAAAAAATCATCCTGATTTCTGCGATCTTCAACGTGACTCTCGCGGCGTACCCGTCGTGAATTGGCGCATTCCGCTTTGGTGCAGTGCAGCCAATTTCCTCTCTATTGAGGTGCATTTTCACCTTGCGCTCGCGTGATAAAGGTGCATCTGTTTTTACTTTCATTTTTGAAAGGATTTTTTCTTTACTTTTCAAAATAATGAAAATATATTTACATTTTTTGAGGCGGAGTCGTTTCTAGCTAACTTCCGTTTTACTTCAGTTTCACGAACCGGGTTTCATCGCAACGTCGTATGCACAATTCAAAAAACACATCCTTGCAGGGCGGCGGCGCAGTAGCGCGCGTGCTGGGCAAGCTGTATCCGAATCTGTCGAAGGCGCATCGCAAGACCGCCGACTACGTGCTGGCGAACACTTTCCGTGCCGCCACCATGACCATCGACGAGCTGTCGGAAGCGGCGGGGATTTCGCTGGCGACCGCAAACCGCTTTGCGCATGCGCTGGGTTTTGACGGTTATGCGCCGTTTCGCAATGCACTGGTCGCCGATTTTGCTTCTTCGCTGGCGCCGGTGGAAAAGATGCGTCATGAAGTCCAGAAGAGCGCCACCAGCGCGGAAATCATTTACGCCGCCTTGAACAACGACATCCGCAACATCGAAGCGACACGCCAGGCGCTGGTCGCAGAGCATTGCGACCAGGCGGTGGAGATGATTCTGAAAGCCGAGCGTATTTTCGTCATCGGCTTCGGCGCCAGTGCTTTCCTGGCCGGGATCATGGTGCATGCGCTGGAGCCGTTCTGCCGTACCGTCTTGTCCGGTGTGCATCCGGGCGGCCCGTCGCAGACTGGCCGGCAGTTCTTCAAGCTGGACGAGCGCGATGTGGTCATCGCCATGGCGTATCCGCGCTACGCCACCGACACGGTGCGGCTGGCACGCCGTGCTGTCGAGAAGGGCGCCAAGCTGATCGCTTTTACCGATCTGCCGCATTCGCCGCTGGTGCCGCTGGCCGACGTGACGATTTATTCGCAGACCGAAAGACAGATGTCGCCGACTTCCGATGCTGCGGCGCTGGTGCTGATTCAAGCCCTGTGCGACGCCGTTGCGCATCGCGCCAAGCGCTCGGTGCAGGCGGCATCCGAAATGACAGAATTCGTTTTGCCCTGGTTATACCAGGCGGAACAGTACGAACAAGGCAAGAGCTTGGCACGCGCAAGCGGCAAGGCGATCAAGAACAACGCAGTTAAAAGCAATGCGGTCAAAAAGATCGCTGCATCAGGAACAAACAAAGCATGAACACTCCAGTCATTGCCATACACGGCGGCGCAGGGACTATCACGCGCAGCGCGCTGAGCGAGGCGGATGAAGCGAATTACCATCGTGAACTCAAAGCGATTCTGACATCGGCGCAGGCCGTATTGACGGCGGGCGGATCGGCGCTGGATGCGGTGACCGAGGCGGTGCGCCTGCTGGAAGATTGTCCGCTGTTCAACGCCGGCAAGGGCGCGGTCTACACGCGCGCCGGCACGCATGAACTTGATGCAGCCATCATGGACGGCGCCACCTTGAAAGCGGGTGCTGTCGCCAACGTTACCTGCGTGCGCAATCCTGTGGTCGCGGCGCGCGCTGTGATGGAAAAGAGTGCACACGTGCTGCTGGCCGGTTGCGGCGCCGATGCCTTTGCGCGTCAGCAGGGACTGGATATCGTCGACCCGACGTATTACCAGACCGAAGCGCGCCATCAGCAATGGCTGCGCGTGCGCGAGCAGAGCGGCATGATGCTGGATCACGACGCGGCGTCGTTCACCTTCAAGGAATCGGCGCACAGCGCTGGTTTGGCTGGCGCTGTCGATCCCATCGATCCCGACAACAAGTTCGGCACGGTCGGCGCGGTTGCGCTCGACATGCATGGCAACGTCGCCGCAGCGACGTCCACCGGCGGTATCACCAACAAGCAAGTCGGCCGTGTCGGCGATACGCCATTGATCGGCGCAGGCTGCTACGCCGCCAATGCGACGGCCGCCATCTCGGCCACCGGCACCGGCGAGGTATTCATGCGCACCGTTGCCGCTTACGATGTGGCGGCACGCATGGCATATGCCGGCGCGACGCTGCAAGAAGCCATGGAGCAAGTCGTCATGGACGTGCTGCCGGCCTATGAAGGGCGGGGCGGCCTGATCGCCGTTGACGCTGACGGCAACGTGGCGTTGACGTTCAACACCGAAGGTATGTATCGCGGTTATGCCCGTGGCGGCGACACGCCTGTCACGGCAATCTACAAGTAGTGAAGGACGCAACAGAAATGGCAACGCAAGATCAATCATCGCTGAATTCTATGAATTCGCAGGCCGCAAAACGCGTGCTGACCGTCGACAATCTCGGCGTCACCTTCACCGGTTCCGAGCGGACGGTGGAAGCCGTGCGTGGTTTGTCCTTCCACGTCGACAAGGGCGAAACACTGGCCATCGTCGGCGAGTCGGGTTCCGGCAAGTCCGTGTCGTCGCTGGCGATCATGCGCCTGATCGAACATGGCGGCGGCCGTATCGTGTCCGGCAGCATGCAATTCCAGCGTCGCAGTAATGGTGGCGATAGCACGCTGGATCTGGTCAAGGCGCCGCAGTCAACCATGCGCAGCATTCGTGGCGCAGAGATCGCGATGATTTTTCAGGAGCCGATGACCTCGCTCAATCCGGTCTTCACCGTCGGTGAGCAGATCGCCGAATCGATTCGCCTGCATCAGAACATGAGCCACAGCGCCGCCAGTGCAGAAGCGCTGCGCATGCTGGAAATGGTACGCATCCCGGAAGCCAAGCGCGTGCTCGGCCGTCACCCGCATCAATTGTCGGGTGGCATGCGCCAGCGCGTGATGATCGCCATGGCCTTGTCCTGCAAGCCGTCGCTGCTGATCGCCGATGAGCCGACCACGGCGCTGGATGTGACGATCCAGGCGCAGATCCTGCAACTGATCCGCTCCCTGCAGAAAGAAATGCACATGGCGGTGGTCTTTATCACCCATGACATGGGCGTCGTGGCGGAAATCGCCGACCGCGTCGTCGTCATGTGCCGCGGCGACAAAGTGGAAGAAAACGACGTGCGCAGCATCTTCGCTGCGCCTGCACATCCTTACACGCAAGGCTTGCTGGCAGCGGTGCCGCGCCTGGGGGCGATGAAGGGCACCGACACGCCGTCGCGATTCGGTATCGCCGCCAGTGCCGAAGCCAAGCCGGAAGCCATCGCAGAAGAATTGCAGGCCGCATCGGAAATCGCTCAGCAGCGTCAGCCTATTCTCAAGGTCACCGACCTGACTACACGTTTTGACGTCAAGAGCGGCATCTTCGGTCGTGTCAAACAGCGCGTCCACGCCGTCGAGCGCGTCAGCTTTGATCTGTATTCCGGCGAGACGCTGGCGATCGTCGGCGAGTCAGGCTGCGGCAAGTCGACCACCGGCCGTTCCCTGTTGCGTCTGGTCGAGATCAGTGGCGGCAAGGTCGAATTCGGCGGCCGCAATCTGGCGGAGCTGCCGCGCAAAGAGTTGCGCGAGCTGCGCCGCGACATCCAGTTCATTTTTCAGGATCCGTTCGCCTCGCTCGATCCGCGCATGACGGTCGGCTATTCCATCATGGAGCCGATGTTGGTGCACGGCATGAAAGAGGGCGCGCAGGAACGTGTCGATGCATTGCTCACCCGCGTCGGTTTGCTGCCGGAACATGCGCAGCGCTATCCGCACGAATTCTCCGGCGGCCAACGCCAGCGCATCTGTATCGCACGCGCACTGGCGCTGAATCCGAAGATCGTCATCGCCGACGAATCGGTATCCGCGCTGGACGTATCCATCCAGGCGCAGATCGTCAACCTGATGCTGGATCTGCAGGCTGAACTGGGCATTTCGTTTATCTTTATTTCGCACGACATGGCGGTGGTGGAACGCATCAGCCACCGCGTTGCCGTGATGTACCTGGGCCAGATTGTCGAGATCGGTCCGCGCCGCGCGATTTTTGAAAATCCTCAGCATCCTTACACGCGCAAGCTCATGGCCGCCGTCCCGGTGGCGGATCCCGAGCTGCGCCATCTGAAGAAAGGTTTGCAAAATGATGAGATTCCAAGCCCCATTCGCGCCATCGGAGACGATCCGCTGGTCGAACCTCTGAAGCAAGTCGGCCCCGGCCATTTTGTTGCAACACATCGTATTTCTGCTGCTTTTTAGTTTGTCGTCGCCTCATTAATCACTTAGATCATTTAGAAACTCAGGAGCCTAACCATGACTACTCAATCTTCCCGTCGCGGCACAACTGTCATCCGATGGCTCGCGCTCGGCGCCATCGGCACCACCATGCAATTTGCCGCCGTGCATGCATGGGCAGCCAAGAGCGTTACGCTCGCAGTTGCTTCCACCTTCACGACCATGGATCCGTATGATGCCAACGACACCTTGTCGCTGGCCGTGACCAAGTCCTTCTATCAAGGCCTGTTCGCGTTCGACAAGGACCTGAAGCTGGTCAACGTGCTGGCTGAAGGCTATCTGGTCAGCAAGGACGGCCTGGAATACACCATTCGTCTGCGTCAGGGCGTGAAGTTCCACGACGGCACTGTGTTCAAGGCAGATGCCGTGAAAGCCGTGATGGATCGTGTCACCAATCCCGACAACAAGCTCAAACGCTACAACCTGTTCAACCGCGTCGCCCGCACCGAAGTGCTGAACGACTACACCGTCAAGATCGTCCTGAAAGAGCCGTTCTCGGCCTTCATCAACGTTCTGGCTCACCCATCGGCTGTGATTATCTCGCCGACGGCATTGAAGCAGTACGGCAACAAGGACATCGCTTTCCATCCGGTCGGCACAGGTCCTTTCAAGTTCGTCGAATGGAAGCAAACCGACTACATGAAGGCGGAGAAATTCTCCGGCTACTGGAAGGCCGGCTATCCGAAGGTTGACGAAGTGATTTGGAAACCGGTGGTCGACAACAACTCGCGCGCCGCCATGATGCAGACCGGTGAGGCGCAATTCACTTTCCCGCTGCCGTATGAGCAGGCTGAACTGCTGAAGGGCAAGGGCGCACTGGACATCGTCAGCGGCCCGTCGATCATCCAGCGCTACATGTCGATGAACGTGAAGCAAAAGCCGTTCGATAACGTCAAGGTGCGTCAGGCCATCAACTACGCAATCAACAAGGATGCGCTGGTCAAGGTCGCTTTCAGCGGCTATGCAGTGCCGATGGATGGCGTGTTGCCACAAGGCGTCGACTACGCTGTCAAGACCGGTCCATGGCCGTATGACGTGAAGAAGGCCAAGGCGCTGCTGGCTGAAGCAGGCTATCCAAATGGTTTTGAAACTGAATTGTGGTCTGCCTATACCCACACTACAGCGCTGAAGATCATCCAGTTCCTGCAACAGCAATTGGCGCAAGTCGGCATCAAGGTCAAGGTGCAGGCGCTGGAAGCCGGTCAACGCGTAGAGAAGGTCGAAACTGCACAGAATCCGGATACTGCGCCGGTACGTCTGTACTACAGCGGCTGGTCGTCGTCCACCGGTGAAGCTGACTGGGGCCTGCGTCCGTTGTTGGCTTCCGAAGCCTTTCCGCCAAAGCTGTACAACACCGCTTACTACAAGAGCGACAAGGTTGATGGCGATATCGCTCAGGCGCTGACCGTCACTGACCGCGCACAGAAGGCCGCGCTGTACAAGGATGCACAAACCGAAATCTGGAAGGATGCGCCATGGGCCTTCCTGGTGACGGAAAAAGTCCTGTATGCACGCAGCAAGAACCTGAAGGGCGTGTATGTGATGCCTGATGCATCGTTCAACTTTGATGACATCGAGCTGAAGTAATCGCTTGTGCCGTCGTCCCGCATCGCCGGGACGACGGTTGTTGTTGTATCAGTAGTCACGCAGTACAGAATCTTTCAGCGATGGACACATGCAGGACACGTGACCATCGCTCTCCAAGTTGTTGAATCATTGCAGGACGCGCCATGTTTTCTTATGTTCTAAAACGTCTTCTGGGCCTCATCCCGACCTTGTTGCTGGTCGCGGTGATGGTGTTCCTGTTCGTCCACCTGTTGCCCGGCGATCCGGCGCGACTGGCCGCCGGTCCTGAAGCCGACGAGACCACCGTGGCGCTGATTCGTGCCGATCTCGGTCTTGATCAGCCCATTCACAAGCAATTTGTGCGCTTCTTCGTGAATGCCGCGCATGGCGATTTCGGCACCTCGCTGCGCAGCAAGCTGCCGGTCAGCCAGGAAATCATGGAGCGTTTCTGGCCTACCTTGTGGCTGACCGTGACCAGCATGGTCTGGGCAGTGATCTTCGGTTTGTTCATCGGTGTATTTTCAGCGGTGTGGCGTAACGAATGGCCTGACCGCGTCGGCATGACGCTGGCGGTTTCCGGCATCTCGTTTCCGCCGTTTGCCCTCGGCATGGTGGCCATGGAAGTGTTCTCGGTGCAGCTGGGTTGGCTGCCGACCGTCGGCGCCGACAGCTGGCGCCATTACATCCTGCCGTCGCTGACGCTGGGCGCCGGTGTGGCAGCGATCATGGCGCGCTTTACACGCTCGTCGTTCATCGAAATCATGAAGGAAGACTTCGTCCGCACCGCGCGCGCCAAAGGCCTGAACGAGCGTATCGTGATCGCCAAGCATTGCCTGCGCAATGCGCTGATTCCGGTGGTGACGATGATGGGCCTGCAGTTCGGCTTCTTGCTGGGCGGCTCCATCGTGGTCGAAAAAGTATTCAACTGGCCCGGCATGGGACGCTTGCTGATCGACGCCGTCGAGATGCGCGACTATCCGATTATCCAGGCCGAGATTCTGTTGTTCTCGCTGGAATTCATTTTCATCAATCTGGTTGTTGACGTGCTGTATGCGGTCATCAATCCGAGCATCCGTTACAAGTGAGGCAGAGCATGTCGACTTCTACTACACCTGCCACAAATACCGTCGCCGCAGCGACGGGCGCAACTGCGTCCAAACCTATCCGTACGCCCTGGAGCGAGTTCTGGCGCAAGTTCAAGAAGCAACCTTTGGCGCTGGTGGCCGGTGGCTTCGTGTTGTTCCTGGTGGTGATCGCGATTCTGTCGCCTTACATCTCGCCTTACGACGCAGAAAACTATTTCGACTACGACGCGCTCAATGCCGGGCCGTCGCTGCAGCATTGGTTCGGCGTCGATTCGCTGGGCCATGACATCTTCAGCCGCATTCTGGTCGGCACGCAGCTGTCGCTGGCAGTGGGCTTTTCGTCGGTGGCGGTGGGCGCCATTGTCGGTACCTTCCTCGGACTGGTAGCCGGTTACTACGAAGGCTGGGCTGATCGCGTCATCATGCGCATCTGCGACGTGCTGTTTGCCTTTCCGGGCATCCTGCTGGCGATCGCCATCGTGGCGATTCTCGGCAACGGCATGACCAACGTGATTATCGCGGTGGCGATTTTCAGCATCCCGGCGTTTGCGCGGCTGGTGCGCGGCAATACGCTGTCGCTCAAGCAACTGACCTATATCGAAGCGGTGCGCAGTATCGGGGCCAACGATATGACGATCATTCTGCGTCATATTTTCCCAGGCACGATTTCTTCCGTGGTGGTGTATTTCACGATGCGTATCGGCACCTCGATCATCACGGCTGCAAGCTTGTCCTTCCTCGGGCTGGGCGCTCAGCCGCCGACGCCGGAGTGGGGCGCCATGCTCAATGAAGCGCGCGCCGATATGATGACGTCGCCGCATATTGCGATCTTCCCGAGCCTGGCGATCTTCCTGACTGTGCTGGCGTTCAATCTGCTCGGTGATGGTCTGCGCGATGCGCTGGATCCAAAACTGGACCAGAAGTAATCAACTGATATAAGAAAGAGCGCGGACGAGGTCCGCCTTCCAGGCAATGAGCAACAAATATCCTCCTCACATCGGCAAGCTGCCTGCCGGCGCAGGCAACAGCATCGCCGATGTACCCGGCGTCACGGTCGGCCACTGTACGTTGAACTATGGCGGCATCCAGACCGGCGTGACCGTCGTGCGCCCGCATGGCGGCGATCTGTTTCGCGAGAAGATCCCGGCTGCTGCCGTCACCCTGAACGGCTTCGGCAAGAGTGTCGGTTTGATGCAGGTGGAGGAGCTGGGCGTGCTGGAGACGCCGATTGCATTGACCAATACCTTTGCCGTGGGTGCCGTCGCGACTGCGCAGACGCGGGCAGCGGTGGCAGACAACCCTGAGATCGGCCGCAATCTTCCCAGCGTGAATCCCTTGGTGTTCGAATGCAACGACGGCTATCTCAATGATCTGCAAGCGTTCTCAGTGGAAGAGCAGCACTACCTGCATGCATTGCAAAATGCGTCGGATGTGGTCGTTCAAGGTGCCGTCGGCGCCGGCCGCGGCATGTCCTGCTTCGAGCTCAAGGGCGGTATCGGCAGCGCCTCGCGCAAGGTCGTTATCGGCACTGCCGAGTACACCGTCGGCGCGCTGGTGCTGGCCAATTTTGGCAAACTGGCTGATCTGATCATTGCAGGGGAGCCGCTGGGGCGTACGCTCAAAGGCATGCAAAAGAAGAATGCCGAACCGGAGAAGGGCTCCATCATCATGCTGATCGCCACGGATGCGCCGCTCGACGCGCGCCAGCTGCGCCGCCTTGCTGCGCGCACCGGCGCCGGTCTGGCGCGTACCGGATCGGTCTATGGCCATGGCAGCGGCGATATTGCGCTGGCGTTTTCTACTGCGCAGACGGTGCCGCACTTGCCGGACACCGCATCGCCCGCCATGCAGTTCAACTGCCTGCATGACAACTTGCTGGATCCGCTGTTCCACGCGGTTGCCGATAGTACCGAGCAAGCGATCCTTAACGCCTTGTTCACTTCCGAAGCGGTCAAGGGACGGGACGGAAACCAGCGCCGGACATTGAATGAACTACTGGCGGAACTAGCCACCATGGAGCACGCATGAACGTACTGATTTCCGTCGACATCGAAGGCATTGCCGGCGTATTCCATCCTGAACAGACACGTCCCGGCAACGGTGAGTACGAGCGCGCCCGTCGTCAGATGACTGAAGAAGCCAATGCCGTCATTCGCGGCGCACTTGCCGGCGGTGCACAGGAAATCGTTGTCAACGATTCCCATGGTACTTTCCGCAATCTGTTGCCGGATCTGCTGCATCCAGCTGCGCGCATGGTGCTCGGCAAACCGCGCGTACTGGGCATGATGAGCGGTGTGGAAGGCAGTATCGATGCCGTCATGATGGTCGGCTATCACTCGCGCTCGCAAACGCGTGGCATCCTGGCGCACACGATCAACAGCTTCGCATTTTCACGCGTTGCGTTCAACGGCGTGGAATTGGGTGAAGCCGGCATCTATGGCGCGCTCGCGGGAGAACATGGCGTACCGGTCATTTTTGGCAGCGGCGATGATGCTTTTGTGGAAGAGACGCAGCCCTTGTTTCCGCATGCGCGCTTTGCTGAAATCAAGAAAGCCCACGGCGCCAACAGCGGCGACTCCTTGTCGCAACAGCAGGCTTGCGTATTGCTGGAAAAGACGGCGGAGGAAGCCGTCCAGGCAGCGCGCTCAAAACAGATGCCGAAATACCGCATCGAAGTTCCGCTCACCTGCCGCCTGCAGGTGCAGACAACGGCGCTGACGGACTTGTTTTGCCAACTGCCGATTGTGGAGCGCGTAGACGCGGTGACGCTGAAGTTCGACGCGCCGACGGTGGAGTTTGCGGTGCGCGTGTTGAACAGTTTGTCGGCGATGTCGTTCATGCTCCGATAGCTTTGGTGGTGCGCTTAGACATCACCTGATTCATCGCAAGACATGAAGTCGTAGCTCAAAGAAAAAACGCCGGTCAGATGTGCCGGCGTTTTTTCTTTTTGAAGGCGGACGGATCAGACGATGCCGCTACCGCTGGCTCCCGCGACGGGTGGACGCTCTTCGCGCTTATGGTCCCGATAGCCGCTGGCACGATAGCAGGCTACCGGATCGGCGGCGCCGCCTGCACGTACCCGGGCCATGGCCAGGATGGGGCTGACGTCGGTCCGGAACGCTTGCTTGAGCGTCTGCGCTGCCATCAGGGCGTCGTTGTTTTTCTGATGATGATTCAATGCCTCGGCGTCGATCAGCGCCGCCTGGATGTACGCACGCTGCACTTCCACCGCGCTGCTCATCAGGCTTTCTATGGGATCGGTGACGTTATGCGATTGATCCAGCATGTAAGCAGGTTTGAAATTTTCGCCCTCGCGCACGGCGCCGTCGCGCAATTCATTGAAGATCAGGAAAAGTTGGAACGGATTGATGCTGCCGGAATCCAGATCGTCATCGCCGTATTTGCTGTCGTTGAAATGGAAGCCACCGAGTTTGCCGAACTGGGTCAGGCGCGCCACGATCATTTCGATGTTGGTGTTTGGTGCGTGGTGACCGAGGTCGACCAGGCATTTTGCCTTCGGGCCGAGTTCGGTGGCGCAGGCAAAGCTGGTGCCCCAGTCGGCGATGGTGGTCGCGTAGAAGGCCGGTTCGAACAGTTTATGTTCGATATACATCAGCCAGTCTGAAGGCAGAGCGGTATAAATAGCGCGCATGCTTTCCAGATAGCGCTCCAGCGCGCCGCGCAAATTATGCTGGCCGGGGAAGTTGGCACCGTCTCCGATCCAGACGGTGAGGCCCTTCGATCCCAGCGTATTGCCCAGCTCGACGCAATCGATATTGTGTGCGACTGCTTGCGCACGTACCGCCGGGTCTTGCGCCGTCAGGCTGCCGTACTTGTAGCTGAGCGCTTGTCCGGCCGCATTCTGGAAAGTGTTGGAGTTAACACTGTCGAAGTACAAGCCATGTTTGTTTGCGATTTCTTTGAGCGCGCGTGGATCGGTGGTGCGGTCCCAAGGGAAATGCAGCGACACGCCCGGTGTTGCGCGCGTCAGTTGGTTGATGGTGGCGCAATCGTCAATTTTTTCAAACACGTTGCGCGGTTCACCGATGCCGGGAAAGCGCGCAAAGCGCGTGCCGCCGGTACCCACACCCCAGCTGGGCAAGGCCACAGCAAAGCCGGCGGCTTGTGCGGTGAGCGTTTCGATATCGCGGCCGCGTCGTTGCAGTACACCTGCCAGGGCATCGTAATCGGCTTGCAGTTGAGCGAGCGAGCGGGCGTTTTGCTGACCGACGAAATCGTCGGAAATGAGGTGAGTCATGATGTCTCCGTATAAATGGTGCGGCGCATTCAGTGTGCGCCGCGCTTTATTGTTATGACCGTGATGCGTCGCTGCGGTTGCAGTTGAAGCTGTTGCTGTCAATCGGCATTCGCATGATCAACGCGTAAAGGCCGCCGCGTTCCCGGCATCGACGTTGAGAATATTGCCGGTGCTCTTGGCAGATTTTTCGCTGACGAAAAAATACACTGCTTCGGCGATGTCTTCCGGAAGCACGCTGCGTTTGAGAAGGCTGCGCTGGCGATAGAATTCCTCGATGTTATCGGAGTCGATCTTGTTTGAGGCGGCGCGTTCTTCTTTCCATTTGCCATCCCAGATGCGGGATCCTCGAATCACCGCATCGGGATTGACCACGTTCACGCGGATGCCGTGAGGCGCACCTTCGAGCGCAATGCAGCGCGCCAGATGGATTTCCGCTGCCTTGGCGGTGCAATATGCCGATGCGCCTGCCGACGCCACCAGGCCATTTTTGCTCGCCACGTAGACAATGCTGCCGCCCATGGCTTGGGCCGTCATGCTGCGGAAGGCCGCCCGGCTGACAAGAAAATAACCGGTCGCCAGTACCGACATGTTGCGCTGCCAGACTTCCAGGCTGGTGTCTTCCAGCGGTGAGGCGGAGGCGATGCCGGCATTTGACACCAGTAGATCGATGCCGCCGAAGCGCAAAGAGACGTTGTTGATGATATTTTCAACGTCTTGCTCGTTGGTGATGTCGGCGCGCACCACGCCGATAGCGTCAGGCCCGGCTTGCTTGAGCAGGCTTTGGTAGGCGCTGTCGATGGCTGATTGATCGATGTCGGTCAGCATGACGCAAGCACCTTCGGCCAGCAACTGGCGCGCGACAGCTTGTCCGATGCCGCCGCCGCCGCCGGTGACCAGCGCGATGCGGCCGGCCAGACTTTTCGGCTTGGGCATGCGTTGCAGCTTGGCTTCTTCCAGCAACCAGTATTCGATGTCGAAGGCTTCCTGTTCTGGCAAGCCGACGTAGCTGTCGACACTATTGGCGCCGCGCATGACGTTGATGGCGTTGATATAAAACTCACCCGCGATGCGCGCCGTTGCCTTGTCTTTGGCGAAGGACAGCATGCCGACGCCGGGGATCAGATAGATGATGGGATTGGCATCGCGCATGGCCGGACTGTTGGCGCGGCGGCAGCGCTGATAGTAAGCGCTGTAGTCCTGGCGGTAATCTTCCAGCGCTTGATCGAGGCTGCCGACCAGCCGCTCGAAATCCGGAGCGTCGGGAGAGAAGTCCAGCACCAGAGGACGAATCTTGGTACGCAGGAAGTGATCAGGGCAGGATGTGCCGAGCGCGGCCAGTGGCGCAAGGTCGCGGCTGCAGACGAATTCCAGTACCGCTGCGCTGTCGTCGAAGTGGCCCAGTTTGAATTCCTGCTGACTGATTTTCCCGCGCAACAGTGGCATCAGGCGCGCGGCCAGAGCGGCACGATCACTTGCCGGCAAGGCGTTGTGGCGTTTGCCGCCGAAAGCCGCAGCCTTGCTGTTATCGCTCAGCCAGTCATCTGCGCGTCGGATGATGTCCAGCGTGGTCTCGTAACAATCTTTGGCGGTGTCGCCCCAGGTGAACAGACCGTGGCCTTCAAGTACGATGCCTTTGAGTGCAGGTTGTTCAAGCGCCATCTTTTCCAGCTTCAGGCCGAGGTCATAACCCGGACGTTGCCACGGCAGCCAGCCGAGTTCGCCGTTGAACACGCTAGCCGTCAATGCCTTGCTGTTTTTGCAAGCTGCAATGGCGATAACTGCGTCCGGATGCATATGATCGACATGGCGGCGTGGAATGTAGGCATGCAGCGGCGTGTCGATGCTGGCGGCGCGGGGATTCAGATTGAAGGTGCAATGCGGCAGATAGCCGACCATTTCATCCTCATTCTCCAGTCCCCGGTAGCGGGTACGCAGTGCTTGCAACTTGTCCATGTACAGCGTCGAGAAACCGTCGAGTTTGATGCTGCCGAGATCTCCACCGGAACCTTTTACCCAAAGTACCTCGACTTGTTCACCCGAGAGCGGATCCTGCATGCTGATTTTTGCCGAGGTATTGCCGCCGCCGAAGTTGGTGATCGCCTTGTCGGCACCGAGCAGGTTTGACCGGTAAAGCAGCAGATGGGCTTCATCGAGTGTGGCGGCGTGGGCGTCATCCCAGGCGGAGGCGATACGTAGTTTGCTTTTTTGCGCAAACGATGTGTCGGCATTGTTGGCAGTGGCGTCGGGAAGAACGGCGGTAGTCATGTGGTCTCCGGTTTTGATTTTGGGTACAGCTTGAAACAGGTAAAGGAAAAAACGAACAAGAGCAAACTCAGGTTCAGAGCCTGATGTCTTGCGCGCCTTTACAGCATGTTTTCAAGTAGAAAACACCTACCGATCAGAGTCAATCGATCTCCAATCAACTTTATGATTGTTTGTGAAGTAATCATCAAGTTGATTGATTGCTGATTGACTTGTTTTTCTCTCATGGCTTAGTCTTGCCACATAACGAAAGCACTGAATACGATGCCGCGGCAGTGATCGCGCCACGCAGTGCAACATCACGGAGACAAGCATGATCAACCACAAACGCCGCAAGCGGATGTTGGGTCTGTTGACGGAACATTCCAATGCCAGCGTCGAGCAGTTGTGCCAATGGCTCAATGCCTCGGCCGCGACGGTGCGGCGCGATATCTCCTGGCTGGCCGAGCGCAATATGCTCAACCGCATTCGCGGTGGCGCCGAACGGCTGGCACCAAAACGCAATGCGTTTGCTTTGTCGGGTGAAACCTTTCAAAACAGCCTCGATCGGTTTCCCGCTGAGAAGCGCGCCATTGCCCGCCATGCGGCGAGCATGTGCGAAGACGGTGAGACGATCATCATCAACGGTGGCACCACCACCTTCATGATGGCGGAATTTCTGGCGCACAAGCAGCTCAAAATTCTGACCAATTCTTTTCTGATGGCGGAGCGCTTACTGACCACCAGCGAGAATCAAATCATCGTCCCGGGCGGTCAGGTCTATCGCGAGCAAAACGTGATTCTGAGTCCCTTCGACAATGACATTACGCAGCATCACTACGCCGGAAAGATGTTTATGGGCGTCTATGGCCTGTCGATGCTGGGTCTGATGGAGGTTGATCCGCTGCTGATCCAGGCTGAAAAGCGTTTGCTCAGTCAGGCCGAGCAATTGATTGTCATGGTCGACAGTTCGAAGTTCTCGCGCAAAGCCGGACTGATTCTTTGTGGCCTGAATCGTGTCAGTTGCCTGATTACCGATACCGGGGTCAGCGATGCGGCCGTGCAAATGATGGAGCAGGCCGGCGTAAAGGTAGCTGCCGTTGAACCGGAATCAGAATCGGAGCTGGAACCGGTTCTTGAAGATTGACACCCCGCCCGAGTTTGTCCGATGAAGTCTGCCGGGAAGCTTGGCTGCAAAAAAACGCAGCACAGCCCGGTATCGCAACAGCAGCAAAGGCCGATCGCGCATCCCGCACGCAGGCCCAACAACAACAGCTATAAAGCTACAACAACAAGGAGACACCGCATGATCAAGCAGAAAACAGGCGCAGCCGCTTCGCGCACACGCTCGGCGGCATTGGCGCTGACGCTGGTATTGAGTGCCACGATCGGTTTCGCGCTGCCGGCCGCGGCGGCCGACAAGGTACGCATCGCCATGGTCGTCAAGAGTCTGGGCAATGGCTTTTTCGACGCCGCACACGAAGGTGCGAAGGAAGCCGCCAAGCAGTTGGGCGATGTCGACATCATTTACACCGGGCCGACTACCCCCACTGCTGAAGGCCAGATCGAGATCGTCAATTCCCTGATCAGCCAGAAGGTTGACGCTATCGTGATTTCCGCCAACGACGCCAACGCCCTGGTGCCGATCACCAAGAAGGCCATGCAACGCGGCATCAAGGTCTTGTCTTTCGACAGCGGCATTGCGAAGGGCGGTCGCCTGATGCAACTTAACCCCTCCAATGCAGAGCTGATCGGCGTCAAACAGATTCAAATGGCTTCGGATGCCATCGGTGGGGCAGGCGAAGTCGCAATCTTGTCGGCTACGGCGCAGGCCACCAATCAAAATATCTGGATCGGCGAAATGAAGAAAGCGCTCGCAAAGCCTGAGTTCGCCAAGATCAAACTGATTGCGACTGTGTACGGCGACGATCAGTCCGACAAGAGCTATCGGGAAGCCATCGGGCTGTTGCGCAGCAATCCTAATCTGAAGGCGATCATCGCGCCCACCACAGTAGGCATTAATGCCGCCGGCAAGGCAGTCGTCGATGAAAAACTGGTCGGCAAGGTCTATGTCACCGGACTCGGCTTGCCATCCGAAATGGCTGGTCACGTCAAGAGCGGCGCAGTGAAGAGCTTCGCCATCTGGAATCCGATTGATCTTGGCTATGCTGCTACCTATGCCGCGTACCAGTTCGTCAAGGGTAAGGCGCAAGGCAAGGATGGCGAAAGCATCAGCGTTGGTCGCATGGGTTCGATCAAGCTCGATGCCGCAGGTGAAGCGGCGTTGGCACCACCTTTCACCTACGACGCCAGTAACGTCGACAAATTTGCAAAAATTTTCTGATTTCTCTGAGGTGAGGCGATGCTGCAGTGAGCCCGGTTCTCTGTCGGCATCGTTTCTTTTCTGCAGATATTGACGGTTTTATTTTTCAAATTTTTTACGACTGAGTCGCCATGTCTTCTTCTGTTTTGCCTGCGCAAGGCACTATGTTTCACTCGTCGCCGATCCCGGCAGACTCGGCGCTGCGTCCTGTCGCCGCACAAGCGGGGGCGCCAGTGCTTGAGTTGTCCGGTGTCGGTAAGCGCTTTCAAGGAATCGTGGCGCTCAAGGATGTCGGGTTTTCCGTACGTCCGGGCGAGGTGATGGCCTTGCTCGGCGAGAACGGTGCAGGCAAATCCACGTTGGTCAAGATACTTACCGGGATTCATCAACCCGACGAAGGCACGATTACGCTCGACGGCAAACCGGTATCGTTCGCTACTGCCCAGGCAGCGATGCAGGCCGGCATCACTGCCGTGCATCAGGAAACCGTCATGTTCGAAGAACTGACCGTGGCGGAGAATATCTGTATCGGACGGCAACCGTTGTGCGGTGTGCCGCCGCGCATCGATTGGCGCCGTATCGATGCCGAGGCTGAGCAACTGTTTGCGCGGCTGGAAGTCGATCTGCCGGTACGTGCACGCGTCAAGGATCTGAGCGTCGCTCAGCGCCATTTCGTGGAAATCGCCCGTGCCTTGTCGCAGCGCGCGCAAGTCGTGATCATGGATGAACCGACCGCGGCCTTGTCGCAGCGAGAGATACGCGAGCTGTATCGCATCATCGGTCAGCTGCGGGCGGCGGGCACAGCGGTGATCTTTATCTCGCACAAGTTCGACGAGATATTCGCCGTCGCCGATCGTTATACGGTCCTGCGCGACGGCCGCTTCATCGCAGCGGGTGCGCTGGCTGACATCACTGAGCCGCAGCTGGTGGCGCTGATGGTCGGACGCGAAGTCGGACAGGTTTTTCCACGGCATCAGGCACAAGCGGAGAGTGTGAGCACTTCCACGGTAGCACCGGCGGATACCGTCCTTCAAGTGGAAAAATTCTGTCATCCGACGGAATTTCACGATGTCAGTTTTTCTCTGCGGCGCGGTGAGATCATCGGGTTCTATGGACTGGTTGGCGCAGGTCGTTCCGAGCTCATGCAGGCGCTGTTCGGTTTGTCGCCGGGGGCACGCGGTGTGGTACGCATAGACGGGCGCGCAGTCGATATCCAGTCACCGGCACAGGCCATTGCGCAAGGAATTGCCTACGTACCGGAAGATCGGCAGCATCAGGGTGTGTTGTTGTCGTTGCCCATTTTTCAAAACATCACGCTGCCAATTCTTTCTGGAATCGGTTTTTTTCTGCGTCGCCATCGCCGGCGCGAGATTGCCATTGCACGCCGTCTGAGTGAGCTGCTCGAACTCAAGGCATCCCATTTTCATCAGCATGTCGCGCAACTGTCTGGTGGCAACCAGCAAAAGGTCGTGCTGGCAAAATGGCTGGCCACGGATCCGCGCGTGATTATTCTGGACGAGCCGACCAAGGGCATTGATATCGGCTCCAAGGCCGCGGTGCATCGTTTCATCAGCGAATTGGTAGGGCAGGGCCTGTCGGTGATCCTGGTGTCTTCCGAATTACCCGAAGTCATGGGCATGTCGGACCGCATCGTCGTCATGCATCAGGGAACCGTGCAGAAAATCTTTGACCGGGAAGAGGCCACGCCGGAATTGCTGGTCGCGGCAGCATCGGGCAGCGCACATCAAACAGTTCAAGCAGGTCAAACAGGACAGGCAGAACAAGCAGAACAAGCAGAACAAGCAGAACAAGCAGAACAAGCAGAACAAGCAGAACAAGCAGAAAAAGTAGCGCAAAAAGGAGTAGCGGCATGTCATTAAACCAAGGCCCTGGACATGGATCGGGTTCTTTCTTTCGTCTGTCCCGTCTGGCGGGTTTGGCCTCCGGCCCTCGCGAGCCGTTACTGGGGGCATTGATCGTATTGCTGATTCTGCTGGTCGGTTTGCGCGCGCCTGCCTTTCTCACACTACGCAGCATGGACAATCTGCTGACCGATAGCGCACTGCCGATCATGCTGGCGTTGACGCAAATGCTGGTGATCGTTACGCGCGGCATCGATCTGTCGGTGGCCTCCAATCTGGCGCTGTCGGGGATGATGTCGGCGCTGCTGGCGATGCATTTCCCCGAACTGCCGATCGGCGTTGTGATTGCGGCCGCCTTATGCATCGGACTGGTGCTGGGTCTGATCAACGGCTGGTTGATCGGCTATCTGTCTTTGCCTCCCATCGTCGTCACTCTCGGCAGCATGAGCGTATATCGCGGGCTGGTATTCGTGCTATCGGGCGGTGCCTGGGTATCGTCGCGCAACATGCCGGCTGATTTCGTCGCGTTTCCGCTGGAACGGCTGATGGGGTTGACGCATCTGGTATGGCTGGCGGCGGGTGCTGTTCTGGCACTGTGGTACGTGGCGCGCTATACGCGCTTTGGCCGCGATCTGTACGCTATCGGCAATGACCCGGTTGCGGCTGGTTATGTGGGGATTGCCACACCGAAGCGTCTGTTCTGGACATACGGCCTGTCTGGCGCGATGGCGGGGTTGTGCGGCTATTTATGGGTTGCACGCTATGCCGTGGCCTATACGGAAATCGCCTATGGCTTTGAACTGACCGTCATCGCCGCTTGCGTCATCGGTGGAATCAGCATCGCCGGAGGCGTTGGCAACATCAGCGGTGCTGTGCTCGGCGCCTTATTCCTGGCGGTCATCAACAATGCATTGCCGATGGTGCAGATATCACCGTTCTGGCAAAGCGCGCTGACCGGACTGGTCATTCTCTCCGCGGTGATCATCAATGCGCGCGGTGAAAAAAAGCGCAATAAACAAATCCTGCCACTGCATTTTCACACTGAGCCTTCCGTTGAATTGAAGGCCAATACCGCGCATGTCGCGAGGACGTCATCATGAACACTGTTGTCGATACCGTGCCGGTTAAAACTTCACGTTACGAAATCAGCGAGCGTGGCAGTTTTCGTGCCGCCGACCTGTTGCGACACTGGGAGTTTTTGCTAGCCCTGCTGTTGATCGCCGTCTTTTGCATCAATTGCCTGCTGCTTCCGCATTTCTTCGATTTTTATAACCTGGCGGACAGTACATTCAATTTCAGCGAAAAGGCATTGATCGCTTTACCGATGGCTTTGCTCATCATCTGCCGGGAAATCGACATTTCCGTGTCGGCGGTGATTGCTTTGTCATCGGTCATGATGGGGATCGCCAATCACTACGGCGTGCCGGCAGCCGGCTTGTTCGTTATCGGTATCGGCACGGGCACGCTGTGCGGACTGCTGAACGGCTTTCTGGTCACGCGCTTTGCGTTGCCTTCGATTGTCGTGACGATTGGATCGATGTCCTTGTTTCGAGGACTAGCCAGTGTCGTGCTCGGCGATCAGGCTTTTACCAATTATCCCGAGCTGCTCAGCGACTGGGGGCAGGGCTATTTCTTCGACATCCTGCCACGGCCTTTTGCGGTGCTGATTGTGGCAGCCGCGTTGTTCGCGCTGCTTTTACATTGCACCACATGCGGACGGCGTATCTACGCGATCGGCAATAACCCGGTGACGGCGCGTTTTTCCGGTATCGCAGTGGATCGTTACCGTTTGATGCTGTTCGTACTCACGGGAGCGATGGCAGGTCTGGCGGCATGCTTGTTGACAGGCCGCATCGGTAGCACACGTCCCAATATCGCATTAGGCTGGGAGCTGGAAATCATTACGGTGGTTATTCTCGGCGGGGTCAGTATTGCAGGTGGCGCGGGAACCATCGGCGGCGTCTTGCTGGCAATACTGACGCTCGGTATGGTGACGTACGGTCTGGCCTTGGCAAATGTCCCCGGCATCATCATGACGATCGTGGTTGGTGCATTGCTGCTGACGACGATTGCGGTGCCGCGTCTGCTGCGTGGAAAGACCACCCGATAGCCATGGAACAGATCGCTTTCACCATGCAATTGCGCGCGGGTTGCGCCGCTGAATACCAGCGCCGCCATGACGCCTTGTGGCCGGAACTTGCCGGGTTGTTGCACGATGCGGGCATCCGCGACTACAGCATTTTTCTCGATCCCGGCAGCGGAAAACTGTTTGCGGTTTTGCGCCGCTTGCCGACGCACGGCATGGATGCCTTGCCTGATCATCCGGTGATGCAGCGCTGGTGGGAGTATATGTCCGATCTGATGGATACCGATGCGGACCACCGGCCGCAGTCGCAAGCGCTGTTGCCGATGTTTCATCTGTCTTGAAGTCTTTGATTTTTACCTGACCGTTCCTTTTCCGGATATTGCCTCATGATCGACGCGCTCGCAGTTTTCGATATCGGTAAAACCAATATCAAACTTAGCCTGGTGGATGCCCGGGGCCATGAACTTGCCGTGCACCGACGTGCCAATGAGGTTGTGCAGGTCGGACTTTATCCTCATCACGACGTCGACGCGATCGAATCCTGGCTGTTGGAAAAGCTTGGCGAACTGGCGCGTCAGGCGCACATCAGCGCCATCGTTCCCATCACGCATGGCGCTACAGCGGCACTTGTGGATGACGATGGCCTGGTCTTGCCAATTGCGGACTATGAGCAGGATTTCTCGGTTGTTCAGTCGGACTATTCTACCTGTCGGCAATATGACGAGCTGCGCCCACCCTTTGCACAAACGTTCTCTCCCGCATTGGGGCTGGGGCTCAATCTTGGACGGCAACTTTACTGGCAACAACAGCGTTATCCCGAGGCTTTCGGACGCGCACGCAAGCTGTTGATGTATCCGCAATACTGGGCCTGGCGTCTGTGCGGCGTGGCGGCAGGGGAAGTCACTTCGTTGGGCTGCCATACGGATCTGTGGCGACCGGCGAGCGGGACGTACTCTTCGCTTGTCACCAATGCCGACTGGCTGCACCTGATGCCGCCGTTGCGCCCGGCTTGGGCCGAACTAGGCCGTGTGCGTTCGCATCTGGCGCAGCAGACGGGGCTTCCCTCGGAGTGCCGCGTGCTGTGCGGTGTTCACGATAGCAATGCGTCTTTGCTACGTTATCTGCAGCGCAACGGCAATGGTCCCCGGGTGGTCTTGTCTACCGGCACCTGGTTGATTGCCGCTGCACTGGATGCAGGTCTGGACGGCTTGCAGGAGCAACGCGACATGCTCGCCAACGTCAACGTGTTGGGCGAGCCCGTTGCTTGCATGCGTTTCATGGGTGGGCGCGAATTCTCTGAGCTGGCAGGAAGTACACCAAAGGTTTGCCGCGAGGCCGATTTGCAAGCGTTGATCGATGGTCACAGCATGGCATTGCCTTGTTTTTCCGGCTGCGGTGGACCGTTCGCCGGGCAGCAAGGACGTCTGACGGGGGCACCGCCGGATACGTCGGAAGAGCGCTATGCGCTGGCGACCTTGTACTGCGTTCTGATGACGGAATATTGCCTGGAGCAATTGCAAGCACCAGGTGCGATAGTTGTAGAGGGGAGTTTCATCTCGAATCCCTATTTCGCTGCACTGCTGGCAGGAGGTTTCGATGGAAGAGACGTATTCTGTTCGGAAGACGGCAGCGGCACTACTGCCGGCGGCTGGATGTTACAGCATTGGCAGGACGGTCAGCGTGGCGGCGCATTGACAGCACCGAGACAGGTCAAGCCGCTACGGTTGCGCGGATGGGATGCATATCGGCAGGCATGGCGGGCAGCTGTGTCTGAACTGTGCGCACCCGAGATTTCATTTTCAGAGGAATAGAAACCGCTGGATCAGTATGATAATCAGCGCCAGTTTAAGTCGGACATTCTCGACCTAAACTGGGCTGAAGCTGATAGCGGTCAGACGCTATGCTCAGTCGCTTTGATACTTCGGCGAACGCGGTCCGTACAACATGCCGTTTTTGCGGCCCGCCATTAACAGCCGCGAGCTTGTAATGCCTGCGATGTTGTAGCTGGCATCGGTAGTGGTTGCTATGATCTGGTTTACAAGAGCGGAAACCAGCATGCCGAGTACGTTATTGTTATTGCTCTGGTTTTCATTGCTGGACGCTGAGGCCTCTCCGTTCCAGATGACTTTTCCGCTTCTCAGATCGATCAGCTTGGCTTCTGCCGTCACTACGGTCACGCTGTTGACGACGACATAACTGGTGCCGTAGTTCTTGACGGTGACATACAAACCGGCGTCGGCTCCAAAAATCTCGCGAAGCTTTGCCGGTGCGACTTCGTGGATATCGGCAGCTGTCGTCAGGCCGTTTTGCTTGAACGTCTCATCAACCAGGGTCACCGGCAAGACATAGTAGCCAGACTCCGCCAGCGGATACGTCACTTGCGACATCATGCCGTAGGTCGCTGCCACTTCTGGTGAATTGTTCAATGGCGGCAATACCAGAATAGTGCGTGGACGGCTTTCCTTGAACGCTGCGTAATCATACGGTTTTTGCTGCGTCGCGCAGCCGGTTGCCAGCACCGCGAGCAGCAGGGCTGCAGCGATTCCTTTGAATGTAGAGAATTGCATGTGAGGGCCTTTTATTTTTTGAATTTATTGAGCAGGAAGTCCATGTAAGGAGCCGATTCAGGGAAGAGTGTCTTCTCTGTCTGGAATTCCTGAACTACCATGTCATCCTTGCCTGCATTCGCATACAGCAAGCCCAGATGCGCGTGATAGCCGGGAGGCAGCGGCGTGCCCTTGGAACGATTTTTTTGCATGCTTTCTTCCAGCGCTGCAATCTGCTCTTCATTGCTCTTGGTATCGGCCTTGAAATATTGATACACCTGTTGCTGGTAATTACCCCAGCCGTAAATAGGCTGTTGTCTGGTGGCGCATCCCGTCAAGGCCAGCACGGACAGCGGCAGAAGCAAGGCGAACCGATGGATTGTTTTTGTCATGATGATCTCCTCGCTTATTTGACCGGATTGGCCGGGCTGACCGGGCGCCATGCGCCGGAATCAATACCTGCGACGAGATTGTTGATGGCTTCACGAATTGCCAGGTCCAGCACTTTGCCGTTCAGCGTCGAGTCATAGCTGGCAGTGCTGCCGAAGCCGATGATTTCGCGATTCGACAAGCTGTATTCACCAGCGCCTTGCGACGAGTAAACCACCTGTGAAGTCGACACATTGACGATATTCAGATTGACCTTGGCATAGGCGACCTGCGACTTGCCGCGACCGAGAATGCCGAACAACTGACGATCGCCGACTTCCTTGCGGCCGAATTCTGTGACGTCGCCGGTAACGATAAAGTTCGCGCCCTTCAGTGTCTGGGCCTGGTTGTTGATTTTGGCTTCCTGACCAATTTCCGCCATGTTGTCGCGATCGAGGACATCGAAGCGGCCGGTCTGTTGCAGATGGGTGATCAGGATCGTTTTTGCCTGTCCGCCGAGACGGTCGACGCCATCGCTGAACAGGCCGCGCATGAAGCTGGAGCGATTGTCGAATTTGCCGACGGCGATTGCGCTGCGCGGGCCTTGATAGGCTGTCGTTGCTGCGACCGTCTGAGTAACCGGCACCACGCGAGATTGTTCTTCGGTGACGCAGCCGGCAAGCGCGGCCACGGCAAGCATGGTCGCGAGGACGGATGTTGTCTTTCTGGACATGTTGTAAAACCCCAAATTGTTATTGTTGATAAAACATGATTTAGCAATGCGCAGCGTGTGACGCTTTGCTCCCAGCCTGATGATGGCCGGAGCATTATCAATAGCTTGTCTGCTTGCCAATCTTCTAGCGATGGTTTGGGAAATCGATGTTCCCTGCTGATTCACCGGATCAAAATGTCACCAAAGGCGGTGATATTTTTATGGAAAATCTTTGCATATATTTTCATGCGGAAAGAATTGTAGCCGAGTTCTATCGTCCTGAAACACTGGCGTGTAAAGGTTTTTCACATACTTCTGAGTAGCTGGAGTTTGTTGATAATCTCGAATCGACGCGGATGCGGTGAGAGATTTTTCAGCGGCTTGGCAGATCGTGGGTAGCATCGAGTTCGACGATATTGATTGCATCAAGAGGTGATGCAAAGCAGAGACAAATCGACAGATGCGGGTGGTCAACAACACGGCAATTCCAACCGTGCCCGGAACTTGTGTCTTTGGAATTATCGCTGCTGTTGCAGCGTAATTTGTAGAGGGCCTCTTTGCAATTCCACAAACGGTAAAACGCTTTTTTACGACGGGCATCAGGCAGCTGAGCCAGCCAGCGTTGTTCTGCCTCATCGAAGACTGCGGCACTCGAGGCAGCAACGTCGCGCGGACGTGAGTTGTCTTCAATATCCAATCCTACAGGGCAGACAATGCTGCTGACGCAGCCGATCCAGCCATGGCTGTGCGACAGGCTGAAGTAGAAGGCGGAGGAGGCGTGTGGTGGGGGAAGCACCAGCAATGGCGCATTACCTTCGCGCTCAGTGATGATGATGTCGGAGGTCGCTATGCCAAGCGTCTTTTGCACGGCATGTCGCAACAGCATGCGCCCCAGCAAAAACTCGCGCGCTCGTTGCGGGCGGAGGAAGCGGCCATAACGTTCACATTCGCTCTGGCCCAGAGAAGCAGCTAGCGAAGTCAGTCTGGCTTCGCTCACCACATCGCCGCGCAGCAGCCACAGCGTGGCAGCCGATGTCGATGTTGGCAAAATAGGAGTTATTTTATTTGTCGGCAATTTTGACGATGTCGCCTTTGAGCGCTACGCCTGCAACGATAGCACCGGCATGGCATTCGAATTGCGTGGCGCTCGCCATTTCATTTTTCTTGTAGTAGCTGACGAGATTCACCACTGCATTGGCACCAAGCTGTTTGGCCCGATTCTGGAACGACAATAGTGTAGACAGGAAGGCCCAGTTACAGGCAACTTCATCACCTTTGCCGAACGAATTGGTTTTAAGATTTGAAATGTCTGTTTTGAATTTTTGCAAAACAATCGGATGCTTTTGTCCGGCGAAATAGAACTTTACGGAACCATCAAGCTTGGCGTCCGATTCGGTCTTCATTCCATCTTCAATCGACAGCATGTATTGCGTGTCGCGTGCGTGAACTGGAGCCGACAAAACTACAAAAGTACTGAGAGCCAACAAGAATGAAATACTTTTTTTCATTGTGCTTATTCCATGACGTTGATGAAGTGAATTCGATGCAGTGCTGCGTGTTCAGTTCCAGCGCTTGAAAATCAGCGACGTATTGATGCCGCCGAACGCAAAGTTGTTTGACATGACATATTCGCAGTCAATCTTTCGCCCTTCGTCGGTCAGGTAGTCGAGATCGCCGCATTCGGCGTCGACTTTGCTCAGATTGATGGTCGGGGCAAACCAGCCGTTACGCATCATCTCGATGCTCATCCAAGCCTCCAGTGCACCGCAGGCGCCCAGTGTGTGACCCATGTAGCTCTTGAGCGAGCTGATTGGTGTCTTGTTGCCGAACACGCGGGCGGTGGCGTTGGACTCTGCAACATCGCCCTGACGAGTGCCGGTGCCGTGGGCATTGATGTAGCCGATGGCGGCAGGATCAAGAGCGGCGTCGGCCAATGCCATGTCGATGGCGATCTTCATGGTGTCGGCATTGGGGTTGGTGACGTGGCTGCCGTCGCTGTTGGTGCCGAAGCCGACGATCTCGGCGTAGATGCGGGCACCACGCGCGAGGGCGTGTTCCAGGTCTTCCAGGATCAATGTGCCGGCGCCTTCGCCCAGCACCAGGCCGTCGCGTTGCTCGTCGAAGGGACTGGGCGTGATGGCGGGTGTGTCATTGCGCACGCTGGTGGCGTAGAGCGTATCGAATACGGCTGCTTCGGTCGCGCACAGTTCTTCCGAGCCGCCGGCGATCATGGCGATCTGGCGGCCGCTGCGGATTGCTTCGTAGGCGTAGCCGATGCCCTGGCTGCCGGAGGTGCAGGCGCTGGAAGTGGTGACGATGCGGCCGGTGACGCCGAAGAACACGCCCATGTTGACCGGCGCGGTGTGCGCCATCATTTTCAGGTAGGTGTTGGCGTTGATGTTGCGGGTGCTTTTTTCTGCAAACATCATGCTGAAATCGGCAATGGCGCTGGGTGTGCCAGCAGATGAGCCGTAAGCGATGCCGACTGCGCCGCTTTTGAGCAGAGGATCGTCGAGCAGACCGGCGTCGGCCAGCGCCCATTCGCTGGCGCGTGTTGCCATCAGGGCGACACGGCCCATGCTGCGGGTGGTTTTGCGGTTGTAGCGATCGGATAAGTCGAACTCTGCCGCCGGTGCACCGAGGCGGGTATGCAGGCCGCTGTATTCGTCCCAATCAGGCATGCGTACGACGGCATTGCGATAGCTGCGCAGGCTTTCCAGTGCGTGTTGCCAGTCGTTGCCGATGGGGCTGATGCCGGCCATGCCGGTGACGACGACGCGGCGCTCGGTCATTGTGCGTGTGGTGTGGGCGGTTGTGCTCATGCCAGGCCTCCATTAACCGAGATCACCTGGCGCGTAATGTAGGCGGCGTCTTCGTGCATCAGGAAGCTGACGGCGGCGGCGACTTCTTCCGGCTTACCGGCACGGCGTGCAGGGATCAGCTTGAGCACTTCTTCCATCGGCAAGTCTTGCGTCATGTCGGTGTCGATCAGACCTGGGGCGACGCAGTTGACCGTGATGTTGCGTTTGGCCAGTTCCAGCGCCAGCGCCTTGGTGGCCCCGATGATGCCTGCTTTGGCGGCACTGTAGTTGACCTGGCCACGGTTGCCGACCATGCCCGATACCGACGCCAATGTGACAATGCGGCCCGGTTTGCGGCGCTGAACCATGGGCATGGTCAGCGGGTGCAGAACGTTGTAAAAGCCGTCCAGATTGGTCTTGAGGACACTGTCCCAATCCTCGCCTGAGATGGAAGGGAAGGCGTTGTCGCGTGCGATGCCTGCATTGCAGACCACGCCGTAATAGGCGCCGTATTGTTCGACGTCGCGCAGCAGGATTTCTGCTGTCTGCACGCGTTCCGCAATGTCGAATTGCAGGACGCGTGCAGCGCGGCCCAGCGCTTCGATGTCCTTGGCCACTGCCTCGGCGGCATCGCGCCGGCTGTGGCAGTGCAGGACGATGTCATAGCCGTCGCGCGCCAGGCGCAGTGCGATGGCTTTGCCGATGCCCCGGCTGGAGCCGGTGACCAGGATGGTTTTCCCCGTTGTGCCTGTGTTGCCAGTGTTGCTAATCATGCTTCGCTTTCCAGAAACGCTTTGGCGTCATGCGGCTGAAAGACCGATACCGTCGCCTGCGCCAGTTGTTGTTGTGTACTGCTTTCCCTGATGATGCAGGAGAACGATCCCAGGCCGTTTTCCGCTTGTAATACTTGTTGCGCTTCCACTTGCAGGCGATCACCGGCGACAAACCAGGAACGACTGCATTCGTACCGGCGCGCTCCCAGCAGGAAACCGATCTTGACCGGTTCACCGCGCTGTTGCGCATGATAACCGGCATAGGCGGCGATTGTTTGCGCCATGTATTCGATGCCGACCCAGGCACCGACGCCGCGTTCGCCGTAGAACATGCTGTCGCTGCGGATGACGACTTCTGCGCACAGCTTGTCGGCATCGACGCTGATCACGCGACCCAGTAGCAGCATCGGCGCTGCGTGCGGCACGAGCGTGGCGACGGCGGGCAAATTCATGTCGGCGGTCATATCAGCGTTCATGTCAGCCTCTCCCGAAGATCAATGCGGCGTTACTGCCGCCGAAGGCGAATGAATTGCTCAGTACATAGCGCGGCGGCCGGCCGAGCGCTTTGCCGACAGCAACCACGTTCAGCGACGGCAGGGCGGGGTCCGCCTGACCGTCCCACAGATGCGGGGGCAACATGCCGGTCGGATTGTCGTCTTGCATGGTCAGCCAGCACAGCCCGGCTTCGATGGCGCTGGCGGCGCCCAAGGTATGTCCGGTAAAGGATTTGGTCGAACTGACCGGCGTCGCTGCGCCAAATAACTGATGAATCGCCTTCGATTCCATGGCGTCGTTTTGCAGGGTCGCTGTGCCGTGCAGGTTGACGTAGTCGATTTGCTCAGGCGTGATTGCAGCGCGCTGCAAGGCTTGCCGGATTGCCAGTATGGCGCCGGCACCTTCCGGATCGGGCGCCGAAATATGATGCGCATCGGATGATTCGCCCCAGCCGCAAAGTGCAACTGTCGCCGGTTCCGACGTCATGAGGAAGAGCGCTGCGCCTTCACCGATGTTGATGCCGTGACGATTGGCACTGAGCGGGTTGCAGCGTTCGGCGCTGACCGAATCCAGCGCGGCAAAACCGGCGATGGTGAAATCGCACAGCGTATCCACGCCACCGCTGATGACCGCGTCGCACAAGCCCATGTTGATCAGGCGCGCGGCACTGGCCATGGCTTTGGCGCTCGACGAGCAGGCGCTGGAGTGGACATAGGCCGGGCCGCTCACACCGAGTGTCGCTGCCAATGCAGCCGCCGGTGAGCCGAGCTCTTGCTGGCCATAATGGAAATGAGAGGGGAATGCGCCATGCTCGACGTAATGTTTGAAGGCAACTTCGCCTTCAGCGATACCGGAGGTGCTGGTGCCCAATACGATGCCGATGCGATCCGGGCCGAAGCGCGCAATCAGTGCGTCCACTTCGCTGCGTATCTGCGCCAATGCGGCGAGCGCGACACGATTATTGCGGCTGTGTTCGCGCAGCGGCAGATGGTCAAGGCTCGGTAATTCTGCATCGGTGAGGGCGATGCTGCCGACGTGGCGGGCAACATCATTGGACATATGGCGTTCGCTCGCATGTAAGCCGCTGTCGCCGGCGAACAGGCGTTGCCTGATCCCGGCGTGCGTATCGCCGAGCGAACAAATCATTCCCAGTGCGTTAAGGTAAATCGTCATGGTGCAGTAACGACCGATTGTATGGTCAGCTTGTAGTGATAGCGCAAATTGGTCAGGATCACCTTGCCGCCCCACGCTTTGCGGTCAGGATAATCGATTTGCGTGACGACTTCGTGATTCAACAGCAATGTCCGCTGCAAGTCCTTCTCTTCCAGCTCCCATTCGGCGGGCAATGCCGCACGGATGGCGGCAACGGGCCACAGCGTCAGTTGCACATCTTGCAACACGTCTTCGCCCTGGACTTCCTTTGGCAGCATGAAATGGCGCCAGGTTTTCAGTTCCTTGCCATCGTAAGCCAGCGTCATGACGCGTTGGCCGAATGCCAGACCAACCAGATTAAGGTGATCCGGTTCGATTTCCAGAACGGTGTCGATTTCATCGGTGCGGCCGGCGCGTTCCACGGTCAGGTGTTGCTGCAGACTGAGGGAGGTGCCCAGCGACGCCGGCGCAAGCTGCAGATGCAGGCGTGCCGATGCCGCCGGAGGTTCTGGCAGTGTCGGTGCAGTAGAGCATGCCGACAGCAGCGATGCTGCCATGATGGAAGCAATGACCAGGCTTAGGCGCATATGCTTTCCAATGCGGTCAGACGGCGCTTGCTTTCGGTGACGAAGGGGTTGCTCTGATCCCACGCGTAGCCCGCCAGGATGGACGAAATCATGCGACGGATCGACGGTTCCTGATTCTCGTGGAAGATCACTTTCTGGAAACCGCCTGCATACCAGGATTCAACAAAGGTGCGGAAGGTGTCGACGCCGCGTTTCAACGGCTTTGCATAGTCGGCTTCCCAATCCACGGTTTCGCCGGCGAGCATGCGTGCCAGGGCATCCGTTGCCAGGCTGGCGGATTTCAGCGCAATCGTTACGCCTGACGAGAAAATCGGATCAAGGAATTCGCCGGCATTGCCGAGCAGCGCGTAGTTCTTGCCCCACAGCGACGTCACGTTGGCTGCGTAGCCGGAGATGTTGCGTGCCGGGGTATCCCACTCGGCGTGTTGCAGCAAGGCGCGCAGGGCCGGGTCTTGCATGACCAGCGTACGCAGCTTTGTCGTCTCGTCACCGGGGACGTCATTGAGGAAAGAGGATTCCGCCACGACGCCAATGGAGCAGCGACCGTGCGCAAACGGGATCAGCCAGTACCAGACGTCGTGGTGCTCGGGATGCACGGTGATGCGAATCTTGTTGCGGTCAAATTGCGGATCGCGGATACCGTCGGCGATATGCGTGAAATAAGCGCTGCGCAGCGGAAAACCGGACGGACGCTCGAGATCGAGCAGGCGGGGGAGCACGCGGCCGAAACCGCTGGCGTCGAGGATGAAGCGGGATTCGATCGTGTATTCGCGACCATCGGCATCGCACACCTGCGTGCGCGGACGTTCACCTTCCAGATCAACTGCGGTCACGGTTTGGCGGTAGCGTATCTCGGCGCCCTGCAGTTCAGCCTGTTGCGCCAGCAAATGATCGAAGTCGGCGCGCTGCACCTGATAGGTTGTGCCCCAGCCGGAGGAATGCTTGTCGCGGAAATCGAAAGCAGTCTGACGTTCGCCGCAGACGAAGGACGCGCCATTCTTGAACTGGAATCCGTGTTCCACGACGGCTTGCAGCATGCCGGCCTGTTCCAGATAGGCCATGCTTTGCGGCAGCAGACTTTCACCAATGGAGAAGCGCGGAAACTGCTCGCGCTCGATGACCAGCACCTGATGGCCGTGGCGACGCAGCAGCGCTGCCGCAACGGCACCGGCAGGGCCTGCGCCGATGATCAGGATATCGTGTTGCTCGGTATTGCTATTTGGTGTCATAAGTTGGCGGTAATGAGCCGGCAAAACAAGGTGAAGTAAGCCAGACCAGGGCCATGCCGATCAGCATGGTCAATCCGAATGCGTGCAAAGGAGGGCTACCGCTGAGAGCGAGCAATCCGAAGGAGAGCAGGGCGCTGATTGCCGACAAGCCAACCGTCAGCCAGGCGAAGCGCCGATGGCGCTCCGTGGGCTCCTGCAGGAAGATGCCGTAATCGACGCCCAGCCCCAGCAACAACAGACACGCCAATACATGGAATAGTTGCAGGGGCTGGCCGATCACACCGAACAACGCGAGCGTTGCCAAGGTTGCCAGCAACGGTGGTGCAATCGCGCGCCATGCAGCGCGGCGATACCGCAGCGAGAGCAATATGAAAATGGTGGCATACGCTGCCAGCAAGGCCCATGTCATGTATTGCCGGTAATAGCTCAGCACGGAAGAAATGTCGGCGACCTTGTCGACCCACTGCACGCCGGCTATCTTGGGTGCGACGTCGGCCAGCACCTGGAGCTGACGATAGTCGCTCAGGCCGCGCACGGCGACGATGCTGGCATATTGAGTTACAGCTTGCCCTCCGGTTTTACCGAGCCACAGATGACGCCAAGGCTGGCCTGCAGGCGACGCGATGAACGCATCCGGCAACAAGGGTTTGCTCTGCGCGAGCAAACGCTGGCGCAGGTCTTGTTGCCATTGCGCGTTTTCGTCGATGGCTGTCGCGATGGCGGCAAGCGCCCCTTGCGGCGCCAGCAATTTGTCGGCAACCAGATCATGATCGGCTTGCTGCTGATGTTGTGATGGCACCCAGTTGGAAATCGCTTGCACGCCGCTGATCAGTTTTTTGTCGATCACGGTTTGCAGTTGCCGTTTCAGTTGTTCTTCGCGTTGCAGGACGACTTCGGCAGAGCCGCCGCGCACCAGATAGAACTGCGCAGGCGTCGGCGTATCGAGCAGCTTGCCGAGTTTGATCTGGTCGTCGATCAGATGTTGCGGTGTCTTTTGCAAGGCGCGGATATCGTCGCTGACTTTCAGGCGCATCAGTCCGGCAATAACAAAGACGGCGAAGACCGCCAGCAAGACGAAACCAATGCGGTTGAAGCGGAACTGGGGCCATTTTCTGATGCCATGGCTATAACGATCCGCCAACCCGGTGCTGCGCAAGCTGTCGGCATGGATCAACGTTGGAAACCACAGGATCACGGTCAGCCACGCAAACAGCAATCCCAGTACCGAGAACACCGCCATCTGGCGCAGTCCGGGGAAGGGCGTCAGCGCCATGCCGAGATAGCCGATCACTGCGGCAAGCAGCATCAGGCCGAGGCCGGGCAGCAAGCGGCGCAGCAGTTGGCGCGAATCCATGTGCCGGTCGGTGCCGAGCCGCGCGCACAGGAAATAAATTGCATAGTCCTGTGCAATACCGACCAGGCTGGCGCCGAACACCAGCGTCAACAGATGCAGGCGGCCAAACAGCAACCAGCTGACCGACAAGGCGCCGAGGCAGCCGATGGCAATCGACAGGGCAATCAGCGCAATCGGCTTGAGCGAGCGGAACGTCAGCCACATCAGCAACACGATACCGATCAGCGAACCGGCACCGATGGTGGTCATTTCACTGCTGGCTTGTTGACTGCCTGCTGCGGCATGGAGTATGACGCCGGCGGTGACGACTTCCGCATCCGGTGCGGATTGCTTCGCCGCCCGGGTCGCCTGGTCGAGCAGGGGGATGACTTGTTCCTGAGCGGAAATCGAGAAGGCAGATTGTTGCAGGTTCATCAGCAGCAGGACATAAGAGCGCCCGCCGCTTTCCACAAACAGACGGCCATCGCGCGGACGCACCGGCGTTTCTTGCGCGCGTGCCTGCACCCAGCCGCTGAACAGACCGAAGGGATCGTCCTGCCATGCGCCCAGTTTGGGGCCGCCGAAGGCACCATACATTGCGCTCAGCGCCAACTGGCTCCATTGCTGCGGCGAGTCTTTGTTCAGCTTGTCGCGTTGCTCCTGTGTGAGCAGCATCAGGCGACTCTGGTCGAAGGTCGACAGCCACGCGCCTTGCAATTGCGCAGCGTCGCCCGCCATCGGTTGCAGCAGCGAGGGCTGCTTGCCGATGACCGCTTCATACGCCGATGCAGCTTGCACGGCTTTATCCCAGTCACGTTCGCCGACGAGGACGACAACTTTTTGCTGGGCGCTGTCGACCATGTGCGCAAAGGCTTGCTGCATCACGTCGTCATGACGCGAGGATGGCAGCAGAGCCAGGATGTCGGTGTCGGGACTGACGCGCTGAACCAGCCACAGATAAGCGTTGTGACCGAGCAGCAAGGCGACGATCAGCAGCCATGCCAGTGCAAGGCCGCGTAGCGCCTTGCGCTTGACAGGGGCGGGCGCAATCGGCGAGCTTGCGTCGCTGTCGGCGCGTTCAGTCAAACATGGCTCCTTCTTCCGGCGTCATCGCTTTGTCGCCGGTCTGGATGCTGGAGAACACGATGTCGGTATGGTCGCCCGAGGCTTCCTGCATGGTGACCTTGTTGACGTAAGCACCGCCGTCCAGTTGAATGTCGCCGATGGCTTTGGCCAGACCTGGCTCGCGCGCCTTGAGGGCGACATGCCAGTTGCCGTTCTTGATCGTGCCGTCCAGTTCAAACAGTTTGTCGAGCTGGCTGAGGTCGCCGGCCAGCAGCGAGAACAGTACGTTGTTGATCATCTTGACGACGGGTTCCTGCTGCGCATCGAGACGCATGGCGACACGGCCGTTTTGCATCTGCACGATGGCGTTGCGGGTGATGCGCAAGGTGCTCGGGAAAGGCTGCAAGGTTTGCCACAGGATGCCCTTGCCGGAGGCGACGCAGAAACGTCCGTTCGACAGCAGTGGTTTCTTGATGCCGGTCAGTTGCTTGGTCTGGTCGAAGCGACCGCACATGATGGCGGGTTTGGTCAGCGCGGCTTGAATCTGTGCGACGGGAGCGGTAGCGTTTGCGGTAGCAGAGAATGCTGCTGCCGCTGCGAGCGCTCCCAACATCTTATTGAAAGTGCGAAGAGAAAAAATCATGTCGGTTCCGGATAAGGTAAGTCCAGCTTTTGCCACAGCACGCGCGGGCTGACGAAGCACATTTCGCGCTTGTCCATCTGCACCGCGACCTGTGTGCTGACGCCGCGCGTCAGGCGCTGACCGCTGGCGGCGTCGGTCACCAGATATTCCATTTTCAGGCGGTTTTCCCACTCGGTGATGGCGGCGCGCACCTTGATGCGCTGGCGGAACGTGGCCGGGTTGGAGTAACGCACCTGCAGGTCGATGATGGGCCACATAAAACCTGACTCTTTCATCGCTGCGTAGTTGTAATCGATCTGGTCGAGCAGCGCGCAGCGGGCGGCCTCGAAGTATTCGATATAGCGGCCGTGCCAGACCACTTCCATCGGATCGAGATCGTAGAACTGAATTTGCAGCTCGACTTCGGCTTGCCACGGCGAATTGGCGAGCGTGATCTTGCTGTCGGCGGGCAGCTTAGTCATAGAGACTCCAGGCGCGCGTACGAATACGTTGCAGCAGCAGGCGCAGGTCGGGTTCCAGCATACGATCTTCTGCGACCGGTGCGATATCGGCGGCAAGCGCTTCCTGCATGGCGGCAAGACGGCCGCCGGGCAGTTCGGCCAGCGGTGTTTCCGGTTGCAACTCGCTGCGCAGCCAGACGCCTTGACGTACGGTGATCAGCAGCGCGGCGACGACTTGTTCGGTCAGTTCCAGCACGCGCAGGCAATCGCGCGCGGCGATGGTGCCCATGCTGACTTTGTCCTGGTTGTGGCATTCGGTCGAGCGCGAGAAGACCGAAGCCGGCATGGTCAGCTTCAGCGCTTCAGCGGTCCAGGCGGAAGAACTGATCTGCAACGCCTTGAGGCCATGGTTGATGGCGGCACGGGGCCCCTTGGCTCCCGACAGATTGGACGGCAGGCCGTTGTTGTAGCGGCTGTCGACCAGCAACGCCATCTGGCGGTCGAGCAGGTCGGCGATGTTGGCGACGGCGTTCTTCATGCTGTCCATGGCGAAGGCGATATGGCCGCCGTAGAAATGGCCGCCGTGCAGCACGCGCTCGTTGTCCGGATCGATGATGGGATTGTCGTTGGCGCTGTTGAGTTCGTTTTCGATATTGCTACGCAGCCATGGCAGCGCATCGGTCAGCACGCCGATGACGTGCGGTGCGCAGCGGATTGAGTAGCGGTCCTGCAGGCGCTTTTCATTGCGCAGCGGCTGGTCGCAGGCGAGGTCGGTCTGCAACCATCCGGCCACTTGCTGTTGACCGGGGTGTGGCTTGACCGAGAACAGCGTGGCATCGAAATGGTGGGCGTTGCCGTCCAGCGAGAAGCTGGCCATGGCGGTGATGCGCGTCGCCACTTTGCACAGATACTCGGCGCGTTGGTAGGCCAGGCAAGCCAAGGCTGTCATGACGGCGGTGCCGTTCATGATTGCCAGGCCTTCTTTCGGGCGCAGGCGCAGCGGTGTCATCCCGGCGGCTTGGAGGGCGGATGCCGCGTCGACCTGTTCGCCGTTCTTCGAGACCTGGCGTTCACCGCAGAGTACGGCGGCGAGATAGGACAGTGGCGTCAGGTCGCCGCTGGCGCCGACCGAGCCTTCGGATGGAATCAGCGGCAGCAGGTCGTTTTGCAGCAAGCCCTCGATCTGTTTGAGCAAGCCGACGCTGACACCGGAATAGCCCTTGCTGAGCGAAGTCAGACGGGTGGCCAGAATCGCGCGCGTCTGTTCTGGTGTGAACACACTGCCCAGGCCGCAGCCGTGGTACGTATAAAGATGATGCGGCAATTCTGCAATCAGTTCAGGCGGCACGGTCACCGTGCACGAGTCACCGTAACCGGTGGTGACGCCGTAGACGGTGCCATCCTCGCGCAGCAGGCGATCGAGGAAGTCTGCGCCGCGCTGGATACGCGTCAGGAAAGCGGGAGAGTCGGACAAGGCCGCGTGCGCCGAACCTTCGGCGATGGCGTTGACTTGCTCGATGGTCAGCGGTGTTTCGCCGAAAGTAACAAAGTCGGCTGGTGCAGCCGGAGATTTAGTGTTTGGCATCGTTGCTATCCAGTGTGGGCAAGGCCCAGAAATCGTAAAAATTGAACCATTGCAGCGGCGCTTGCAGGCAATGCTGTTCCAGGCGTGCGGCATAGTCAGCCGCCAGTTCCCCGAGCAATTGGTCGCGCTGCTTGCGCGGCAACTGGATCTGTTCACGAAAGCCTTCAAAACAAAGTTCTGCGCCGTCGCGCGTGCGACGCGAAAACATCAGAAAAACCGGGCAATTCAAAAGACTCGCCAATACATACGGGCCGATGGGGAAGGGTGCCGCCTCTCCCATGAAAGGCGCCAACGCCACGCGCGGATTGGGGGACACCGGAACCCGGTCGCCGGCGATGACGACGAATTCGCCTTGCGCGACCTTGTCGGCCAGGATCACGGCAGTGGCCGGTGTCATCTCGGTGACCTGCATCAGATTCATCTGGCTGGCAGGGTCTAGCTGGGCCAGCATATTGTTGAAGGCTTGTGCGTGCTTGGTGTGCACCAGCACTGTCAATCTGACGTTAGGATGCCGGCGGCCGAGCAGGCGGCATAGTTCCAGATTGCCCAGATGCGTACATATCATGAGTCCGCCACGGCCTTGTGCGGCGGCTTCGGTGATCAGGGTACCGTTTTGCACGGTTACCTTGTCCATCGGGAACAAGCCCCCCCACAACAGCATTTTGTCGAGCAGGCTTTCTCCAAATGCCGCGAAATGGAGGAAGGCGCCGCGCAGGCCGATCGGTGTTGCCAGCGTCGGATGCGATGCGCGTAGATGGGCAAGGTAATCAAGAGAGGCTTTGCGCGCGACTGGATTGCGCGCCATGTACCAGACCAGCACCGGATACAGCATCAACCGGAACGGCCATCGGCCAAACACGCGACAGACAAAAAACAGCAAGCGCATGCCGGCGACGAAACTGACTTCGTTGATTTGCGCCCAATGTCGTCCCGATCGCTGCTGCTGCAGAGGATGCGAGGGCTGCGCGGCTTGTGTTTCTTCATTCACCGTCATTGCGATGCCATGCGTCGGGTTGTAGCGAAAAGCTTGCGAGCCAGTAGCAATGGTGAGCGAAACAACATGCCGAAAAACAAGACGGTATGCATGCGCGAAATCAGGACATTGTCGAGCCAGACCTTGAAATGCGATACGCCGTCCGCCGGATACCGTACGCGGGTGGGAAAGTTAATGACTTGTACGCCGCGCCAATGCAGGCGTACCAGGATCTCGGTATCGAAATCCATGCGGCTGCCAATTTTTTGCTTCGCGATCAGCGTCATCACAGCTGCCAGCGGATAAATGCGAAAGCCGCACATCGAGTCGCGGATGTCGAACGACAGCGTATTGATCCAGACCCAGACATGCGTCAAGTAGCGCGCATACAGGCGTCCTTTGGGCACGCTGTCGTCATAGATCGGGCAACCGCTGATTACCGCAAGCGGGTGTGCTGCGCAGGTTGCGACGAAGCGCGGAATGTCGGCAGTATCGTGCTGGCCGTCGGAGTCGATCTGCAAGCCATGGCTAAAGCCCTGCTCCGCCAGATGGCGCAAGCCGGTCATCACCGCATCGCCCTTGCCGCGATTGACGCTGTGGCGCAGCAAGGTAACTTGTTGCGGTGTTTGCGCAGCGAGCTGATCGAGTACCGCAGCGCAGGTGCTGTTGCTGCCGTCGTCGACCAGCACGCAGTGCAGGCCATGTTGCAATACCGCTTCCAGTACGGTCGGAATAGCGCGCTCGTGGTTATAGACCGGTATGACGATACCGATCTTCGGCGGACTTGCACTTACTGCCGTCGTCATTGGACTCATGCGGCCCCTCCGAGCAGAATGCGTCCGCTGGCGTGCTGGCCGTCGGCGGAGTGCAGGCGGAATGCCAGTGCGTTTTTTTGCATGTCATGTTCAAGTTCAAGACTGACGGTTGCACCGGGAACAATTACGCGCTGAAATTTCAACCCCTGCATGCCGAGGCAATCGGGTGGCAGAGGCAGATACTGACGTCCCAGTTCCAGTGCCCAGTTCACTTGCGCGACACCGGGCAGGATAGGCGCTTCAGGAAAGTGGCCTTCGAAATAGAGCAGGTTTTCCGGGACATACAGTTGCAGCGTGACCTGCGTGTCGGTGCGCTGTATCAGCGTATGTTCGGGCAATAGCGGGCGCTCGGATGCTGATGGCGGCGTTTGCGAATCTTCCAGCAATGCGGTTAATGCCGCCAATGTGGTTTTGCCTTGCGTGTTGGCGGGCAGGGCGTCGAGGTAGCGCCACATGCGTGGCAGCGCAACGCTTTCGATCGCATCCGCCAGTACGGCGCGTAGCTGAGTGTTGAGCGCCAGCTTGCCTTGCCGCCCCAGCACGTCGCGACCTGCCGCGGTCAAGACGACGAAAGCAGCAATCCGATCACGTTGTCCTGGCGCCTGATGCAGCATGACGCGCGCTTCTGCTGACAGCGGTGACGTCAGCAACAGGCGTTCGATCTGGTCGAGCGAGATGCGTTTTTCTTCCAACTTGACGATGCGGTCAGCGCGGCCGCGCAGGGAGAATTTCTGCCCTTCGGAAAATTCCACCCGGTCGGCCATGCGCAGCCAATCGCTGTCGGGCAGGTGTGGCGAGCGTACTTCCAGGCAGTCGTGTTCGATGTTGAGCCGGACGTCGACATACGGCATCGCTTGCCAGCTATCGTCGCGCTCAATACCAGGCAAGGGCTGACGCCAGGCGATGCCGCCGGTTTCCGAGCTGCCATAGATTTCAATCGGGCTGTGTCCGAATTGCTGGTGTGTGGCTGCGGCTACATCGGGGAACAAGGGGCCGCCGGATGAAAAGATCGCTTGCAGATGCGTGATGTCAGGCTGTACGGGACTCTCCGGTAGGCGTTTCAGGTGCGCCGGACTGGACAGCAGCAGCCATGGACGTTGTGGCGCAATGGCGGCGAGATCTTCCGGGAAGAAAGCGCTGTGTGCATGGATCGCGCGGCCCGCGCAAATCGGCCACAGCACTTTGAACAGCAAGCCGTAGATGTGCTGATGCGAGACGGTCGAAACGATTTCAGCGTTGCCTACGCGCGCGCCGAATAGTGCGTCAAGCGTGGCGATCTCGTTCGACATCTGCGAGAGTTTTTTCGGGATGGCTTGTGCGGTGCCGGTGCTGCCGGAGGTGTAGACGACAAGACCGATGAAGTCAGCGTTCAGCGTGGTCACATCTGCAACGGTGGGCGCGGTGCTTTCGGCATTTACTGATGAAGCCTCCAGCGGCTTCCATTCCGGCGCGAAGTCGCCGATGAAACCGTCAACGTTCGCCGCCAACGCCTTGCAAGTATCCGGCAAGGTGTCGCTCGGCAGATAAACCGTTTTACCCGCTTGCCAGGCACCGAACAGCGCTGCGGAAAAAGCGATCGTGTCCTGCATGAACACCGCAAAATTGCGGCCACTGTGGTTTGCCAATAAGTGTCGCCATTGTGTTGCTTCAATGCGAAATTGCGCATTGCTCACGGCATCGCGATTGCGCCAGCCGATGAGATGGTCGTCAGCGCGTGCCAGGTAAGGCAGCGCCAGCATATCGATGAATTCAGGCATGGTGATGACGCCTGACATAGAGGCGTACGACATATTCGCCGACGAACAGCGCGCCCATCAGCACATAGGAGATCAAGCCGGTATACAGCGACCAGATTGCTTCTGACGCCCATACCGCAGTAGCAAAGGCGATGCCGCCATTGAGCGCAAAGAAGGCGCACCACACCTGAGTGACACGGCGGGTGTACGCGACGGCGAAGGCCGGCAGATTCGGATCTTGCAAACGCGCCAGTCGTTCAATGACGGAAGGCGGGCGCACGAGGCTGGCACCGAACAGGGCCAGCATGCCCAGACTGACAGCGACCGGATATAGCTTGAGCGGCAACATGGCATTCCAGAACAGCGCCGGTGCCGCAAGCGCAAGCGCGGCCAGGCTCATCCAGCGATAGCGCTGGCTCAGTTTGGAGGCCAACAGGCGCAACACCGCGACGGCAACCAGCGCCAGCGCCAGCAACCGAGGTTCTATCTTCCCGTGCGCATACCAGATCAGCAGTGGATATACCAGGATGATCAGGGTGGTCAGGACATGGGCGAAATCAGGCTTTTTCATCCGCCTGCAGCAGCGTCGCAATCACGTTGACCACATCTTGTACGGTGCGCACGGCCCGAAACACGTCAGGCTGGATGCGTTTGCCGGTCATCTGGTTCAGTTTGACGACGATGTCGACGGCGTCGATGCTGTCGATGTCGAGATCGGTGTAGAGATTCGATTGTGGCGAGATCTTGGCTTTGTCGAGTTCGAACATGTCATGCAGCATGTCGACGATCCAGATATAGATCTCGTCCTTGTTCATGGTTGGCGCTAAGGTTGTCATGGTGAGCCTGCTTCCTACTTATTTACTTATTGGCGTGATTGGCGATCAAGGCTTCCAGGGATTGAACCGAGGCAAAGTGCTTGCGGGTTTCTTCGGAATTCGCGGATAAAACAACGCCGTAGCGTTTTTGCAATGCGACGCCCAGTTCGAGCGCGTCGATGGAATCCAATCCCAATCCGTCGCCGAACAGCGGGGCGGCGGAATCGATGTCGGACGGACGGATGTCTTCCAGTTGCAGAACTTCGATAATGAGTTCTTTGATTTCTTCGTCAAGTCTTGGCATCGCCTAGCTTTCTTTCATGAAATAGTTTTGCAGGTAGTACGTGAGCTGGCGCGCTGCCAGGGTCGGGTTCTCGGCCTGGCCGGTCACCGTCCTGATATCGATATCCTGTTGAATTTCGATGCTGAAGTGTGCCATGGTTGGCGGCACTTTCCACCATTTGTTACCTTTGGCGAGCGTTCCCGGTGTGCAACGGATGATCACCGGGGTAATCGCGCATTCGCCGCGCACCGCGACATTGGCCGCACCGCGCTTGAAAATCATGTTGCCGTCGGCAGGCGTGCGGGTGCCTTCGGGGAAGATAATCAGATTGCCGCCGCTGCGGATCGAGGCGATGCAGTCGTCGACCAGTTCCGGGCCGTCTTCATTGCTGATATAGCCGGCCGCGCGCACCGGGCCGCGGGTAAAGGGATTGCGCCACAATGCACCCTTGACGATGCAGTCGGCTTGCTGAACGAAGGCCATCAGCAATACGGTGTCGATCAGGCTGGGATGGTTGGCGAGAATGAGCAGGCCGCGGCGTTCCAATCGTTCCAGGCCGGTAATCTCATAGCTGAGTACGCCCAGCATGCGCATCAGTTCGACGAACGCACGGAAAGACAAGCGGATGATGCGGCGCGACCAGAGGATGCGACGCTCCTGATCGCGGACGAGGAGATTGAGCAGCGGGAAGATCGCCAGTCGCAATGCCAGCCCGCCGGCGCCGAATGCGGCGAAACTGATGCCGGTTCCACATACTCGCCAGTATTTGTTGAAAAGGGCGGTTTGCTGCCTTGTCGATTGCGTTGTCGAATGCGTGATCAGCTGTTTGCCCGATCGTTTATTCAACCAATCAATCATGGCGGCTCCAGCGCCAGCGGCGCCCATTGGCAACACGCGCCAGTTCGGCGTCACGGCGCAGGAAGAAGCGCAGGACATCCAATCCCGCCGGTGCTGCCGAAAGATTCTCGGTCGCGCCATCCTGATCTGCTGCAGACCAGGATAGTGAAAAACGTTCGCCGATGTGGCTTGCTGCGTTGCCGGCAGTGTTGTCGTCGGCAGTCGCCTGCAACAGCCAGGCCCAGGCGTAGCCTTCTTCGGCGCAATCGTTGTAAGCGCTGAAAGCTTCTGGCGGTGGGCTGTCCGACATGACGAGCAATACCTGTGGCGCGCCATCGGCCAACAGCCCGCACGCTTCGATCAATGCGTGTTCAACCGTGCTGGGTCCTGCGGCGATGGCGATGCTATTGCCGCGGTCGCCGCGTGCAATGGAGAACAAGCCGGCGTTGGCGTTGTGTACGGAGAGGCTGAATGAGGCAGGAGATAGCGGGGCATTGTTGGCCAATTCCATCAGCAATTCGACCGAACGCGCGCATTCGCCATGGCGGGACGCAAAGATGACCGGGATATCGGATTGCGCCGGAAGGCACTGATAAGCGGTTTCCAGAGCCATCTTGCCGGCTGGACTGGCGCGACGGCGCAACATCGGCGGCATGTCTTTGACTTTGGGTTCCGTCGGGGCAACTGCTGATTTGCGGTCGTGGGCCCACTCCAGCCATGCGGCAGCGGTGTCTAAACCAGGCGCCCAAGCCGTATGCGATGCGACAGAAAAACTGACATCCCCAAAACGCATATTTCTATTCGAATGCTGTCGATTGCCCATGCTCTCTTCGCAAACGTTATCGTTATATTAATCAGATAGGGCAGTTGTTATTCGCTTTGGGAGTTTTACCACTCCGGCAAGCAATCCTGCCAACTGATCCGATTGTCTGATAATCGCTGCGACCCCCTCGCATTTTTTGTTAATGTGATAACGAGAGCCGGCTTATTGATCGTTAAAAAAAGTAAATCAAATATTACGATAAAAGTTACTACAAATTTCTATTTTTGGACGAATATTTAGGCCAAAAAAAAGGCAGGGACGAGTTATCGTTCCTACCTGTTTTGTTCCTGCAACGCCGGCGCATAATTAGTTCGCTGTAGCGCGATTAACTTATTACTTTGCTGCCGAATCGCCTAGGTGCAACATCTGTTGCTGCATATCGTTTCTTGCAAATTCCTGACGACTGCAATTTGCTACTTATTTCTATCTGCTATCAATACTGCATGCTCCATCAGCACATTTCAGTGCTGGTGCCGGGAGCCGGAATCGAACCGGCACGGTGTCACCACCGCGGGATTTTGAGTCCCGTGCGTCTACCTATTCCGCCATCCCGGCAACGCAAGACCGCGATTATGACGGATTTTGAAGAGAGGGGCAAGACCCTCATGCAATTTTGCTCATGCCGCGCTGCGGTACAAACAGGTATCATCGCCGCTTGAGCAAAAAACGTCGAAGTATGTGGCACATGAATGCATGTTGAAGATTCGAGAAATTTTGTTGGGCAAGGCGCTGGACCCGCTGAAAAGCGAGACCCGCCATTCGTTGGCGCTGGTCGCTTTTCTGGCATGGGTAGGGTTGGGGGCAGACGGTTTGTCCTCATCGGCTTACGGCCCCGAAGAAAGTTTCCGTGCGCTGGGTGAGCATACTCACCTTGGGCTTTACCTCGCGCTGGCGACGGCGCTGACGGTATTCATCATTGCGCTGGCCTACAACCAGGTCATTGAGCTGTTTCCTACCGGTGGTGGTGGCTACCGGGTGGCAACCAAGCTGGTCGGTCCCTATCTTGGCCTGATTTCCGGCGTCGCGCTGATTCTTGACTATGTCCTGACGATCGCCATTTCCATCGCTTCTGGTGTCGATGCGCTGGCGTCTTTGCTGCCGCTGGGCTTTCAGGATTACAAGTTGTGGGCGGAAGCTTTCTTCGTCGGCATGCTGATCGTGCTGAATCTGCGCGGGCTTAAAGAAGCGATCCAGTTTCTGTTGCCGATCTTCCTCGGTTTTGTCGCGACGCATCTGGTGCTGATCGTCTACGGCATCTTCGTGCATGCGGAATATCTGCCGGCGCTAGTGCCTTCTACGCTGAGCGACACCGGCACACTGGCGCAAAACATCGGCTGGGCAGGCGTCGCCAGTATGCTGTTGCTGGCCTATTCGCAGGGCGGAGGTACCTATACCGGCCTGGAAGCCGTCTCGAACAACGTCAATATGCTGGCCGAACCGCGCGTACGCACCGGCAAAGTGACCATGATGTATATGGCCTTGTCGCTGGCGTTCACGGCGGGCGGGATCTTCTTGCTGTATCTGCTGTGGGATGCGCGCCATGTCGATGGCGAGACGCTCAACGCGACTACCTTCAGATTGATCATCGACAGCATGGGTACCGGCAGCCAATGGCTCAACGATATTCTGCTGGCAGTCGTGCTGGCATTCGAAGCCGGTTTGCTGTTCGTCGCCGCCAACACCGGTTTTCTCGGTGGCCCGGCGGTGCTGTCGAATATGGCGGCGGATTCCTGGGTGCCGCATAAATTCCGTTACCTGTCGACGCGGCTGGTCACGCAAAACGGCATCCTGGTCATGGGCATTGCCGCACTGATCATCCTGTTCTGGACGCAGGGCAGCGTGACGCTGCTGATCGTGCTGTATTCGATCTCGGTATTTCTCACCTTCGCTATTTCGCTGTTCGGCTTGTGCCGTTACTGGTGGCGTCATCGCCGCCATCTGGCGCACTGGAAGCGACGCTTCCTGTTGTCGCTGGTCGGCTTTGTGATTTGCGCGTCGATTCTGACCGTCTTGTTGTTCGAGAAGCTTTTTGAAGGCGGCTGGGCGACGGCGGTCATCATTGCCGCGATTTCTGCACTCTGCATTTACATTCGCAATCACTACCGCGACACCAAGGAAGCGATCCGTTCGGTTGATCAGATCTTTTCCAGTCAGCCCTTCGGCACCAATCTGGACGCGATTGAACCGGATCCGGTCAATCAGACGGCGGTCTTTATCGTCGGTACGTCACGCGGTGGCGGTTTGCACGCTTTGCTGTGGGTGCAGCGAATGTTCCCGAATCATTTCAAGAACTTCATTTTCGTCAATGCGCGAACGGTCGATTCGCACGCCTATGGCGGCGAGGGTGCGGTGGAGCAGATGCGTGCCGAGGCCAATGCGACCTTGCAGTTCTTCGTGGATTTTTGTCGCAGCCATGGTATGGCATCGACTTCATTCCTGGGATTCGGCACCGACGCCGTGCAGGAAGTCACCAAGCTTTGCTATGACATCAGCAAGCAATATCCGAATGCGATTTTCTTTACCAGCAAGCTGATTTTCGAGCAGGACAACTGGTTTATCCGCCTGTTGCATAACCAGGCGGCGTTGGCGATCCAGCGCAGGCTGCACTTCGATGGTTTGCAGATGGTGATTCTGCCGATGAAGGTCTGACGGGCAAGAAGAGCGTTTTACGAAACGCTCTTTTTATTTCAGGCTGCAGATGGCTTTGATCATCTGCGCGCCGGTTGAGCCGGGCACCGTGTCTTGCAGCTTGACGTCGCCGTAGGCAAGATAAGGGGAGAACAGCGCGCCGCCCTGGGCGTCTGCTTTCGCATACATGGTGCGGCTGCCGAAACCGATTTGCTTGTCGTCGCAGTCGAGATAAGCGATGGAAACTTCCGACAGATAGTATTTGCCGTGGCCTTGCAGCATTTGCGGCTTGTTCCAGTTCAGCAGGATGTCGGCCTTCAGAACGCCGCGGCTGCGGGTGATGGTGCTTTTATCGACAAAGAAGGTGCCGAGATCATTGTCGCCGAGCAATGACCATTGCGCGGCAAAAACCTGGTTCGAGACCAGCAGCAACGCCAGCACAGCAAATTTCATCATGTCCCGTTCAGTGAATGCGGTGATTGTTGAAAGACGTTTCAGATAAACGTCTTGCAAGAAAACAAGGTTTCAAGAAAACATAAACGCCAGCATCGCGACGTCATCTTCCAGCATGATCAGCAGGGTAACTGACCACAGCAGCGTGTGTGCGCTCAGTGCCGCAGTGAAATACGTTAACCGGACCTTCATGATCGTAATGGAAATGTCAGCTTATTTTAAGCGGCAAATGCTAACACGACATGACGGCCTCGTATTTCGGAAAACACCGATGATGTAAAAAAGCCGACGATCCGTAAAGATTCGTCGGCTTGAACTTGACATGGCTGGCGCGGCAGCAGCTATTTACCGTCCGGCGTGCGGCCGATTTCCTTGTAGATGGATTGGATCAAGTCCTTGCCGATACGGTCTTCCATCTCGCGGTGAACCTTGTATTGGATCTTTTTCCACTCGCTCTTTTCTTCCGGAGTCATGGTCAGGATTTTCATCTTGCCGGTTTTTTTGATGTCTTCCAGCGCGTCGTCGTTTTCCTTCTTCGAATTGCTGTTGAAATACTCGGTCGCGTCGATCACCGCCTTGTCCATGATCGGTTTGATGTCGGCCGGCAGCGCATCCCAGAAACGCTTGTTGGCGATGAACACGTAGCCGTGATAGCCGTGTTCAGAAATCGTCATGAATTTCTGCACCTCAAACAGCTTGGCGGTGCTGACGATGGATGGTGGATTTTCCTGGCCGTCGACCACGCCGGTTTGCAGGCCCTGATAGATCTCCGACCACGGCATCACTTGCGGCAGTGCGCCGACGATACGGGTGCGTGCGTCGATCACTTTGGATGACTGGATGCGGATCTTCATACCCTTGATATCGGCCGGCTTCACGATCGGCTTATTGGAAGTCCAGTCGAGAAAGCCGCTGTCCCACATTGCCAGGCCGGTCAGGCCTTTGCTGTCCAGCTTTTTGAGCAGGGCGTGGCCGATCGGGCCTTGCGTAACCTTTTGCGCCTGCGCCATGTTGTCGAACAGGTAGGGCAGGTCGAATACTTCAAACTCCCGTACACCCATCGGGCCGAATTTCCCAAAGGTCGGCGCCAGCAATTGCACCGATCCCATTTGCAGGGCTTCGAGTTCTTCCTTGTCCTTGTAGAGCTGGCTGTTCGGATAGACCTCGACCTTGACGCGGCCTGCGGTGCGTTCTTCGACGATCTTCTTGAAATATTCCGCTGTCTTGCCCTTGGAGGTATTGGTGGCGACGACGTGGCTGAATTTGATGACGATGGGTTGTTGCGCGGTTTGTGCTTGCGCGTTAAAAGCGAACGCTGCTGCGGCGGTCGCGACAATGGCTTTCCAGTATTGCATGGGGTGTCTCCTCCTGATGGTGATGCGGTCGCGCTTCTGAGGAACGCGATCCGCATCTGTTTGCTGCGTTCTGATCGGGTCAGATAGCGGCGGCGATGGCCTTGCCGACTGCTGTCGTATCGCCGGTGCCACCCAGGTCGGCAGTCTTCGGTCCTTCGACCAGCACTTTTTCGATGGCGGCAAGGATGGCGTCATGCGCTTGCTTGTATTGCGGTTTGCCGTTGCCGAGGAAGTCCAGCATCATCGCGCCCGACCAGATCGTGGCGACCGGGTTGGCGATGTTTTTGCCGGCGATGTCGGGCGCCGAGCCGTGTACCGGTTCGAACAACGACGGCATCTTGCGGTCAGGATTGATGTTGGCCGACGGCGCAATGCCGATGGTGCCGGCGCAGGCGGGGCCGAGGTCGGACAGGATGTCGCCGAACAGGTTGGGTGCCACCACCACGTCAAAGCGCTGCGGGTTCAGCACGAAGTGCGCGGTCAGGATATCGATGTGGTACTTGTCCCATTTGACGTCGCCGTAGTTCTTGCCCACGGCTTCGACGCGCTCGTCCCAGTAAGGCATGGTGATGGCGATGCCGTTGGATTTGGTGGCGGAAGTGAGATGTTTCTTCGGACGGCTTTGCGCCAGGTCGAAGGCGTATTTCAGAATGCGGTCGACGCCGTGACGGGTAAAGACTGACTCCTGGATCACGACTTCGCGGTCGGTGCCTTCATACATGCGGCCGCCGATGGACGAATATTCACCCTCGGTGTTTTCGCGCACCACGTAGAAATCGATGTCGCCGGGTTTGCGGCCGGCCAGCGGGCAGGGCACGCCGGGCATCAGGCGCACCGGGCGCAAGTTGACGTAGAGGTCAAAGTCGCGGCGGAACTTCAGCAGCGAACCCCACAGCGAGACGTGATCAGGCACCGTGGCAGGCCAGCCGACCGCGCCGAAGAAGATTGCTTCGAATCCCTTCAACTGATCGAACCAGTCGTCCGGCATCATCTTGCCGTGCTGGGCGTAGTAGCCGCAATGCGCCCAGTCGAAATGGGTGTACTCGATCTCGATGCCGAATTTCTTTGCTGCCGCGTCGACCGCGCGCAAGCCCTCGGGGATGACTTCCTGGCCGATGCCGTCGCCGGCGATGACAGCTACTTTATGTTTGGTCACGGTGCTTTCTCCTTTAAAAACCGAACGGAAATCATAAACGCTAATGCTTGCTCGTCAGCTCGCTATAATTCACGAATCGGTTACTTCATAAAACACGAATCGTGAACAATCAATCTGCTGCCGCGCCCTTGCTGGAAGACCTGCGCCTGTTCTGTACCGTGGCGCGCAAGAACAGTTTTGCCGAATCCGCCAAGGAGCTGGGTGCCTCACCCGCCTACATCAGCAAGCGTATTGCCTTGCTGGAGGCGGCATTGGGCGTGCGGCTGTTTCATCGCACCACGCGCAGCGTCGTCATGACGGAAGAAGGCAGTAATGTGCACGACTGGGCGCGGCGCATCCTTGACGATGTCGATCAGATGATTGAAACCGTCAGCACCGCCAAACGCGTACCACGGGGTTTGCTCAAGATCAGCACGAGTTTTGCTCTGGGGCGCAAATATGTGTCGCCGCTGATTTCAGCATTTGCGCGGTTGCATCCCAGCCTGCGTATTCAGCTGGAGCTGTTTGACCGTCAGGTCGATATGATTAATGAGGGATTCGATCTCGATATCCGCGTCGGGCCGGTGCATGAGCCGCATCTGTTCGCCAAGCGCATCATCACCAGCCAGCGGGTGCTATGCGCCAGTCCCGATTATCTGCAACGTCACGGCGTACCGCAGACTTTATCCGAGCTGACGCAACACCAATGTCTGGTGATTCGAGAGCGTAATCAGTCGTTCGGGATCTGGCGCATGATGGGGCCGAAGGGGGCGGAGACCGTCAAGGTTGCCGGCGGTCTTGCTTCAAACCACGGCGAGATCATTCATCAATGGGCGGTCGATGGGCATGGCATCATCTTGCGCTCGATCTGGGATGTCGCCGCCAGTCTCAAGGACGGCACGTTGGTGCGCGTGTTACCGGGGTATTTTCAGGAGGCTGATCTGTGTGCGGTCTATCCGCTGCAGTTGAAGAATTCCGCCAAGGTGCGGGAGTGCGTGCGCTTCTTGCAGAAGCATCTCAACGTGCAGGCACGCTGAGCCGCTTTCCAAAACCTTAGCCGAAGGCTTCCTGCAAACTTTGTATCTTGCCGGTGTCGGAGCCGTCGTAACCCGCCAGATCGTCGACCACACTGCGGAATGTCGGCGACTGCAGAATATTGACCACTGCCTGCACCAGCGGATCGTTAAGCGATGCCGTCGGCAGGGCGAAGAAATACCGCTCTCGCACCAGTGGGATGAAGTCCAGTCCAAAGCGCTGCGATGCCGTCTGCACGCCGAAGCCGACATCGGCCATGCCGCTGGCGATGAAGGCGGCTACCGCCGAGTGCGTGAACTCGGTGTTTTCAAAGCCATTGATCTTCTTGTGCGAGATGCCTTGCCCGGCCAGCATCAGCTCCAGCAGGGTGCGCGTGCCGGAGCCGGCTTCGCGATTGACGAAGCGCAGATCGCTGCGGATCAGATCCGGCAAATCCAGAATTTGCTTGGGATTGCCGGGCGCAACGAAGAGCCCCTGATTGCGCACCGCCAGATGGATCAGGCAATCGCTGCGTTTGTTGAGCCATTTGGCGTACATGGCGATGGCCGGTTTTTCGAATTCTCCCAGCGGTACGTGGAAGCCGGCCAGATCGCATTCCTGCCGCGACAAGGCTGCGACGGCATCGGTGCTGTGGCGATAGCGTACTTCCACCGGCAGTTTGGCCTGGTTGAACTGATTGAGCAGGGCGGCGACGGCGAAGCCATGGCTGGCGTTCAGGCGTACCGTCTTGGATTTGCCTTCGACGGTTTTGCCCAATTCAATTTCCAATTCAGAGGCCAGGCTGTCCAGTGTCGGCGACAGCCGCGCGCTGACCATGCGGTCGGCCCACAGCAATTTGCTGGCAAATGGTGTCAGTGTAGTGCCGCGGCCACGTCCGCTTTCAATCAGGCTGTGCCCAAATAACTGCTCGGAAGTGCGCAGCAGACCCCACGCGTGCCGATAGGAGTGGCGTAACTGTTCCGCGCCCTTGGCAATGGATCCGGTCTGTTGAATCGCCGTTAACAGATTCAGCAAATCGGTGGTATCGAGGGGTGTTTCTTCACCGTGGGCGATTTCCCAGTGAGGTTTGATGCGGACTTTATACATGTTAAATATGAAATAAATAGCATATTGAGGGCGACGTATTTCAATGATACCTTCGCGGTAGCACGCGTAGTACATAAAAACTATAGGTAATTATTTGCATAAATAGCCGAATTCCTTCGACTTGCATATAATTGCCGCCCCACAACATCAAAGAGGAGGGAATAATGGCCTTCGATTTCCTGCAAAAGGAACACACCATAGCCAAGCCTGGCTTCAACCGCTGGCTGGTTCCACCTGCCGCATTGGCAATTCACCTGTGTATCGGCATGGCCTACGGCTTTTCCGTCTTCTGGCTGCCCTTGTCCAGGTCGCTCGGTATTAAAGAGTCGATCGCCTGTGCACCGGGCAGCAGCTTTTTCGATCAAGTGTTCTCCACCACCTGCGACTGGAAGATTTCCATGCTGGGCTGGATGTACACCATGTTCTTCGTTCTGCTCGGCGTTTCCGCTGCAATCTGGGGCGGCTGGCTCGAGCGCGCAGGCCCGCGCAAGGCTGGCGTCGTCTCGGCATTGTGCTGGTGCGGCGGTTTGCTGATTTCCGCATTTGGGGTCTATACCCATCAGATCTGGCTCATGTGGCTGGGGTCGGGGGTTATCGGCGGTGTGGGGCTCGGTCTTGGCTACATTTCGCCGGTGTCGACACTGATCAAATGGTTCCCGGACCGTCGCGGTATGGCGACTGGTATGGCGATCATGGGCTTCGGTGGCGGCGCACTGGTCGGTAGCCCGCTGGCCGACAAGCTGATGAAGCATTTCGCTACCCCGACATCGGTCGGCGTGTGGGAAACCTTCGTCGTAATGGCAGTCATCTATTTCATCTTCATGATGGCCGGTGCACTGGGCTACCGTGTTCCGCCTAGCGGCTGGAAGCCATCCGGCTGGACGCCTCCGACAACCACCAATAGCACCATGATCACGCAAAACCATGTGCACGTAACCAAGGTCTGGGGCATTCCTCAGTTCTGGCTGGTATGGCTGGTGCTGTGTCTGAACGTGTCGGCTGGTATCGGCGTGATCGGCATCTCATCGCCAATGCTGCAAGAAGTGTTCGGCGGCCACCTGCTGGGCGTCAACGTTGGCTTCAGCGATCTGTCGCTTGAGCAAAAGGCAGCGATTGCGGCGATTGCAGCGGGCTTTACCGGTCTGATCAGTTTGTTCAACATCGGTGGTCGCTTTGTCTGGGCTTCGTGCTCCGACTTCTTCGGCCGCAAGATGACTTACGTGATCTTCTTCGTACTAGGCTTCATCCTGTACGTCAGCCTGCCATGGTCGGCCAAAGCCGGCAGCATTGCGCTCTTCGTCGGAGCAGTGTGCGTGATTTTGTCAATGTATGGCGGTGGATTTTCGACGGTGCCTGCTTACCTGGCGGACTTGTTCGGTACGCAAATGGTTGGTGCGATCCACGGTCGTCTGCTGACTGCATGGGCAACCGCCGGTATCCTCGGCCCCGTCGTTGTGAACTACATGCGGGAGTATCAGTTGTCGCTGGGCATGCCGCGCGATCAGGTTTACAACACCACGATGTATATCCTGGCAGGCATGCTGGTGCTGGGTCTGATCTGCAACTTGCTGATCCGTCCTGTCGCTGCGAAGCATTTCATGACACCGGAAGAACTGGCCCGTGAAAAGCAACTGGCGCACGAGAAATCGTCGTCCGACAGCACTGCTACGATGTCCGACGCAGAACTGTCGCAAGTCGGTCGCGGTGGCAATCCTGCGCTGATCGGCGCTGCATGGCTGGCAGTTGGTATCCCGCTGGTGTGGGGCATCGCCCTGACGCTGCAAAAGACTGCGGTGTTGTTCAAGTAATTTAGTGTTGCTGTAAAAGTAGTAAGGCTGTCGCGAGCGCTACAACTCGCGGCAGCCGGTTTCACCAGAAGTGTTCTGTACCAACCCGATGTATTTCGATAGGCAGGGAGAACATGAAATCGCTAGCTCACTCATCGATCAGACAGCGTGCCGCAATGCTCTTCAGCACAGCGCCTGCACCTCTGATGGTTTGCCTTATCTCTGCCGCTGCAGTCCTTGCAGTCGCGGTCTGCAGTATTTTCTTCCCCCGATTTTTGAACTTTGCCATGCCGTTTGCGCAGGCAGGGATCGTCGTATTCGTCGCTGCCGGTTTGTTGTCGGCAGTGCGTAAAAAAGCAATGCAAAAACAGAGTCTGCGCGTCGTTCCAATCCGGATCCGGCGGCGAGACTAAACACGTATTTTCACGGTCCGGGAAATAAAACAACAAACCGGTGCCATTCAGCCGTTCAGCAGGAGACGAAACAATGAACAGAGAACAGCCTTTCGACGTCGGCGCAGTCAGGGATGTGATTGCCGCGCGCCGTCATATGCCCGGCGCGATGTTGCCCATCCTTCACGGGATTCAGGATGTGATTGGCTTCGTGCCGGCGGATGCCGTGCCGATGATCGCCGACGCCCTGAACGTATCGCGCGCGGAAGTACACGGCGTGATCTCCTTCTACCATCACTTCCGCCAGCAACCCGCCGGCAAGCATGTGATTCAGGTCTGCCGTGCCGAAGCCTGTCAGTCGGTCGGCTCGGAAGCATTGGCCAGGGACGCTGAGAAATTGCTCGGCTGTGCTTTTCATGAAACCACGCCCGACGGTCAGTTCACGCTTGAACCGGTCTATTGCCTCGGCCTGTGCGCCTGCGGCCCGAATGTTGTGGTCGATGGTGAGCTGCACGCACGCGTCGGCACCGACAAGCTGAATCGCCTGCTGCAAGCCAAGCGAGGTGCGCCATGAGCATCACCGTGTATGTTCCACGCGACTCAGCGGCCATTGCGCTGGGCGCCAATGATGTCGCTGTCGCGATCTCCCGTGAAGCAGAAAAGCGCGGTGTCGAGATCAGCATCGTGCGCAACGGATCGCGCGGCATGTTCTGGCTGGAACCCATGGTTGAGGTTGCGACCCCACAAGGCCGCGTCGCTTACGGCCCGGTTGATCCTGCCGATGTGGCGGGTTTGTTCGACGCCGGTTTTCTGCAGGGCGGGGCACATGCATTGCAACATGGCTTGACGGAAGACATTCCTTATCTGAAAGATCAGGAGCGCCTGACCTTTGCTCGCGTCGGCATCACCGATCCATTATCGCTAAGCGACTATCTGGCGCATGAAGGCTATGCAGGGCTGCAACGCGCGATCGGCATGAGCAGCGAAGCCATCGTGCAGGAAGTCCTTGATTCCGGTCTGCGCGGACGCGGTGGTGCGGCGTTCCCAACCGGTATCAAATGGAAGACGGTGGCCAATGCACAGGCAGCGCAGAAGTACATCGTCTGCAATGCCGACGAAGGCGACTCTGGCACCTTCTCCGACCGCATGGTGATGGAAGACGATCCTTTCGTCCTGATCGAGGGCATGACGATTGCCGGTCTGGCCGTCGGCGCGACGCAGGGTTATATCTACGTGCGTTCTGAATATCCTCACGCCATTGCCGCGCTCAACGAAGCGATCGCAACAGCCAGCCAGAATGGCTATCTGGGCGACAACATCCTCGGCTCGGGCAAGACCTTCCGTCTGGAAGTACGTATGGGGGCCGGCGCGTATATCTGCGGTGAAGAAACCGCCTTGCTGGAAAGCCTGGAGGGCAAGCGCGGTGTAGTGCGCGCCAAGCCGCCGCTGCCTGCGCTGGAAGGTTTGTTCGGCAAGCCGACCGTGATCAACAACGTCATCTCGCTGGCAACGGTGCCTATCGTGCTGGCGCGCGGTGCAGCGTTCTACAAGAACTATGGCGTCGGCCGTTCGCACGGTACCTTACCGTTTCAACTGGCGGGCAATGTCAAACATGGCGGTCTGGTCGAGAAAGCGTTCGGCCTGAGTCTGCGCCAGCTGCTGGAAGACTTCGGCGGCGGCACCCTCAGCGGCCGTCCGATTCGCGCGGTGCAGGTGGGCGGTCCGTTGGGCGCCTACATGCCGCAGCAGCAGCTCGATACGCCGCTCGACTACGAAGCCTTTGCGGCCATCGGTGCCATGGTGGGTCACGGCGGCATGGTGGTGTTCGACGACAGCGTCGACATGGCGCAGCAAGCGCGTTATGCGATGGAGTTTTGCGCCATCGAATCCTGCGGCAAATGCACGCCATGCCGCATCGGTTCCACACGCGGTGTCGAGGTGATCGACAAGATCATCTCCAACGACAATCGTCCGCAGCAAGTGCATCTGCTGCGAGATCTGTGCGACACCATGCTCAACGGTTCGCTGTGCGCCATGGGCGGCTTGACGCCGTATCCGGTGCTGTCGGCACTGAACCATTTTCCCGAAGACTTTGGTTCACCGGCTGAAAAAGCCGCTTGAACACGTAGAGCCATTTATCTAGCTATCCAGCCACGAATTTAGCAAGGAGTTGTTGTCATGAACCAGCTCAACGAAACAGATTACGGCACGCCGGCGCGTGTCTCGGAGACAGAAGTTACTCTTGAAATTGATGGCGTCGCCGTCACCGTGCCGAGCGGCACGTCGGTGATGCGGGCGGCGGTGGAGGCGGGCATCAACGTGCCCAAGCTATGCGCCACCGACAGCCTGGAACCCTTCGGCTCCTGCCGTCTGTGTCTGGTCGAGATCGAAGGTAAGGATGGTCGCAAGATGAAGGGTTATCCCGCCTCCTGCACCACGCCGTGCGAATCCGGCATGAAGGTGCAGACGCAGACGCCCAAGCTGGCCGACATCCGGCGCGGCGTGATGGAGTTGTATATCTCCGACCATCCACTCGATTGTCTGACCTGCCCAACCAACGGCAATTGCGAACTGCAGGACATGGCCGGCACGGTCGGACTGCGCGAAGTGCGCTACGGCTACGATGGCGACAATCACCTGGAGATGAAGAAGGACGAATCCAATCCTTACTTCACCTACGATCCGTCCAAATGCATCGTCTGCAATCGCTGCGTGCGCGCCTGCGAAGAGACGCAAGGCACCTTCGCGCTGACTATCAGCGGCCGCGGCTTCGAGTCGCGCGTCTCGGCAGGGCAGATGGATACTTTCATGGAATCCGAATGCGTCTCCTGCGGCGCTTGCGTGCAGGCTTGCCCGACCGCCACCCTGACCGAGAAGACCGTCATCATGATGGGCCAGGCCGAGCACAGCAAGGTCACCACCTGCGCCTATTGTGGCGTGGGTTGCGCGTTCAAGGCTGAGATGAAGGGCAATGAAGTCGTGCGCATGGTGCCGTACAAGGACGGCAAGGCCAACCACGGTCACTCCTGCGTCAAAGGACGTTTCGCATGGGGTTATGCGACGCACAAGGACCGCATCACCAAGCCGATGATCCGCAGCAAGATCACCGATCCATGGCGCGAAGTGTCGTGGGAAGAGGCGCTGGGCTATGCCGCCAGCGAATTCCGCCGCATCCAGGCCAAACACGGCAAGGATTCGATCGGTGGTATCACCTCGTCGCGCTGCACCAATGAAGAAACCTATCTGGTACAAAAACTGGTGCGCGCCGCCTTCGGCAACAACAACGTCGACACTTGCGCACGCGTCTGCCACTCGCCGACCGGCTACGGTCTCAAACAGACGCTGGGCGAATCGGCCGGCACCCAGACCTTCGATTCCGTCATGAAGTCGGACGTCATCATGATCATCGGCGCCAACCCAGCTGCGGCGCACCCCGTGTTCGCTTCGCAGATGAAGCGTCGCCTGCGTCAGGGCGCGAAGCTGATCGTTATCGATCCGCGCACCACCGAGATGGTCAAGTCGCCGCACATTCAGGCCGACTATCACCTCAAACTGCGCCCTGGCACCAATGTTGCGGTGATCACTGCGCTGGCGCACGTGATCATGTCCGAAAACCTGCAAAGCGAAGAGTACATTCGCGATCGTTGCGATGTTCAATCCTACGAACAATGGAAAGAGTTCGTGCTGCGTGAGGACAATTCGCCGGAAGCCTTGTCTGCTGTCTGCGGCGTGTCGGCGGAAGAACTGCGCGGCGCTGCCCGTTTGTTCGCCACCGGCGGCAACGGTGCGATCTATTACGGCCTGGGCGTGACTGAGCATGCACAAGGCTCCACCATGGTGATCGGCATCGCCAATCTCGCGATGGCGACCGGCAACGTCGGCCGCGAAGGTGTGGGCGTCAATCCGCTGCGTGGACAAAATAATGTGCAGGGCTCCTGCGACATGGGCTCGTTCCCGCATGAATTGCCGGGTTATCGCCATATTTCCGATTCGACGGTACGCGCGATGTTTGAACAAGCCTGGGGTGTGACGCTTAATCCTGAGCCGGGTTTGCGGATTCCCAACATGTTCGACGCTGCGATGGACGGCAGCTTCAAAGGCTTGTATTGCGAAGGCGAAGACATCGTTCAGTCCGACCCGAATACACAACACGTCGCTGCCGCCTTGCAGGAGATGGAATGCATCGTGATCCAGGATCTGTTCCTCAACGAGACCGCCAAGTATGCGCACGTGTTCCTGCCGGGTTCGTCTTTCCTCGAAAAGGATGGCACCTTCACTAATGCTGAGCGCCGCATCTCGCGCGTGCGCAAGGTGATGCCATCGAAGTCGGGCAAGTCGGACTGGGAAGTCACGGTGGCGCTGGCCGAAGCGCTCGGCTATCCGATGCCGTACAATCATCCGTCGGAAATCATGGACGAAATTGCCGCGCTGACGCCGAGTTTCCATGGCGTCAGTTACGACAAGCTGGAACGTCTCGGCAGCATCCAATGGCCATGCAATGAGTCGGCCCCGGAAGGCACGCCGATCATGCACATCGGCAGCTTCATCCGCGGCAAGGGCAAGTTCCTCAATACGCAGTACTTTGCAACCGATGAGAAGGTCACGCAGCGCTATCCGCTGATTTTGACCACCGGCCGTATCTTGTCGCAGTACAACGTCGGTGCTCAGACGCGTCGTACCGAGAATTCGCAGTGGCACAATGAAGATCGCCTGGAAATCCATCCGCACGATGCCGAAGATCGCGGCGTGCGCGAAGGCGACTGGGTCGGCATTGAGTCTCGTGCAGGACAAACGGTATTGCGTGCCACGGTGACCGAGCGGGTGCAGCCTGGCGTGGTCTACACCACGTTCCACTTCCCTGAATCGGGTGCCAATGTGATCACCACCGACAACTCCGATTGGGCGACCAATTGCCCTGAGTACAAGGTCACTGCAGTGCAGGTCATGCCGGTGTCGCAGCCGTCAGAATGGCAGCAGCATTACGAACAGTTCAATCGTGAGCAGCTCGGATTGCTGAAAGGTGAAAAGGCATCTGCAGAGCCTTTGGTCACTAAATAAATTGACGTCGTCCTGACGAAAGTCAGGACCCAGCATCGTTACCCAGATTGATGCAGCGCCTAACGTCACTGGATCCCGACCTGCGCCGGGACGACGGTGATTATTTAGACGTAGATCGTTTTTTTGTAGTTTATTTTTGAGTAGTGGAAGCAGGTTTGAAAGAAGATCAGTCAATGAATGCATGTCCCATCCCATCGCCGGCAGACACGGAATTCGCCACGTCGGCGCAAGTCGAAGTGGAGAAGTGGCGCGATGGCCAGCGTGAAGTCGTCACCGATGTGGTCGCCGAAGAGGTGCCGATTGCGCTGGAGTACAACGGCATTTCGCATGCCGTGATGATGGCGACGCCGGCCGATCTGGAAGACTTTGCCTTGGGCTTCTCATTGACCGAAGGCATTCTTGCCGATCCGAGCGAGCTCTACGACTGTGAAATCGTCCAGGGTGCTGAAGGCATCCAGGTGCAGATGAATGTCGCTACCGAGCGTTTTGTCGCCTTGAAGGAAAAACGTCGCAACCTGACCGGGCGCACCGGCTGTGGTTTGTGTGGCGCAGAAACGCTGGAGCAGGCGGTGCGTCATCCTGCCGCGGTACACGCCGATGCGTTGCGTTTTTCAGCCGAGACCTTGCACGCCGCACTGGAGTCCATGCAAACGCAGCAAGAGTTGCAGAAGCAGACTGGCGCCACGCATGCAGCCGCATGGCTGGGACGCGACGGCAATATCAAGCTGGTGCGCGAAGACGTCGGTCGTCACAACGCACTCGACAAGTTGATCGGTGCATTGGCAGAAGATAAGCAGGATTTTTCGTCAGGTGCAGTGATCATCACCAGCCGTGCCAGTTATGAAATGGTGCAAAAAGCAGCGACTGTCGGTATCGGTTTCATCGCTGCGATTTCTGCGCCGACTGCATTGGCAATCCGGCTGGCCAAAGAAACCGATGTGACCCTGATCGGCTTCGTACGCCGGCAGGGGCATGTCGTTTATGCCGGCCCGCATCGCCTGATCTGACAACATTATCCCAATACGAGACAACATCATGAATCTTCCGCACCTGATCAAGATGGCGAACCAGATCGGCACTTTTTTCTCCACCATGCCGGACCATGAACAGGCGGTGATGGATCTGGCATCGCATATCAAGCGCTTTTGGGAGCCGCGCATGCGTCGCGCATTGCTGCTCTATGTTGACGAAAAGGGCGGTGAAGAATTGAGCGACATTGTGCGCGAATCGGTGAAATTGCATCATGCGATGCTGGCCGTCTGAACTGCGCGTGAAGCTGTATGTCGTCGGGCATTGCCCAGAGCAGATAATACCGGCAAGGTTTTCGGAATAAGTGGAGATTGATTTGCGACTTTACCGTTGCCCATCTAATACAAGCATTAATAAATAAGCAATAAAAATTGTCATTCACCTTATACTGAAACAGAAAATTTCCTTTGGGAAATTATCTGTGGAAGGCGAATGATATGAAGCGTTTTCGCGTTATTTTTGTCAGCATCGTACTCGGCGTCGTTGTGGCGACGCTGTCCGTGGGCAGCATGTTCTATCTTTCACGGTATCGCGCCAGCAATGAAGAACAAGCGCGGCTGAGTTTGTTCGCACAGCGTGGCCTGATGCGTGCACAGGGCACCTTCAATGACATTCGCTCTGTTCTCTTCACGCTCAATAGCCTGAGTGTCAGTCCTTGCACCTCCGAGCATATTGCCGTCATGCGCCGTTTGACTTCTAACACGCGCTCGGTGGATGAAATTGGCTATTTTGAACAAGGTTTTCTCAAGTGCACCTCTTGGGGGCCAACTGGCGAACGGATCAAACAGACCCCGGCGGATTTTGTTTCCGAAGATGGCGTCAAGGTGACGACGCGCGTACTGCCGCTGATCACGAAAGGAAATCCGCTACTTGCGTCGCAATACAACGCGTACAACGTGTTGACGGTGCCGGAAAGATTTTCCGATGTGATTGTCGAAGAAGGCATTCAACTGGTGATTGCCTCCGATACCGGCAAGATTTTCAGCGCACAGAACGCTCCCGATCTGCATTTGGCGCAGAAAATCATCTCAGCTTCTCACCTCATTACCGATAGCAGCGTTTTGTATGCTGTCGAACGGTCGGGCGGCTTTGTTGCCGTAGCGATTGAGCCCAAACGATATCTCTTTCAGAAATTGCATGAGGAAGATACGCTGTTCTTACCGATTGGAATTTTGATGGCGGCATTGGTGATCGGTCTGATGCTTTTCCGTATGCGGAACCGTTTGTCGCCCTTAGACGAGTTGATCGCGGCGATAAAGAGACATCAACTGGTTGTCCACTACCAACCCATCATTGAACTGGCAAGCGGTCGCTGTATCGGGGCAGAGGCGTTGTTGCGTTGGCAGCAGCCTGATGGCGAATTGTTGCGGCCGGGACTGTTTATTCCACTGGCGGAAGAGAGTGACTTGATCGGCGACATTACCGGTCAAGTCATTGATATGGTTGTGCGTGATCTGCAATCCTTGCTGGTGAAAGACCACAGCTTTTATGTGGCAATCAATGTCAGTGCCGATGATGTTAAAACCGGCAGAGGACTGGATACAATTCAGCGCGCGCTGGCTGATACTGGCATTGGAAATCACCAGATCTTGCTGGAAGCGACTGAGCGAGGTTTTGTTGACGCTACTTCAGCTCGCCTGACATTAAGGCGGGCGAAGGAGCTTGGACATATGGTTGCCATTGATGATTTTGGTACGGGCTATTCCAGTTTGTCTTCGTTGCAAAGGCTACCGCTTGATGCCGTTAAAATTGATCGGATTTTTATCAATACGATAGGTACAAATGCGCCTACCAGCAGTGTTGTTTCACACATCATCACGATGGCAAAGACACTGCAGCTCAGTATCTTTGCAGAAGGCGTGGAAACTCAGAGCCAGGCAGACTACCTGCGTCAGTTAAAGGTTGAGTACGGGCAGGGCTGGCTGTTCTCCATGGCGATACCTGTGGGAGAGTTCATCTCTTACTATCTGAAAAATCGTGAGCTGTATCCATTGGAATCAGCATCTCCCCGCGATGAAAACAGCGACTGATCCGATCGGTTGATGCAAATACTCACAAATCGCACATCCTCTGTTTGCTATCTGAAAATTCTTTATTCATCCTCTTCTTGTTACGTCTGACGGCGTTGGAGATTTCAGCTTGAACTTCTCCGGTCGAAGCGTTGCACGTGTCGATTTACAGTTGACGATCAATTTCACATGGTTGTTGTCCAGCAATAAAGTCAATCAAAATTGCTGCGTTGCACGATGATGCAACGATAAATGTACGCATTCTTCAGCAAAAATTTTCATGTGAAATAGTTTGCAAAAGGATTTTTGCGCTGCTATCTTGGAACCGGTTCCAAAGATTCATCATAAAAAAGAAACCTGGGAACCCGTAGAACAAATCAATCGATGTATCGATAGATAACAATCACGATTTGGCAGGTAGAGTGAGACAAAAATCCAATATCCAACACATGCGCGGCGTTGGCGCGGGCAGGGTCACGATTGCCCAGGTCGCACGCGAAGCGGGTGTGTCGAAGACCAGTATTTCGAGATATCTCGGCGGCGAGCTTGATGCGTTGTCGGAGCACTTGCGCGAACAGATTCGCAGCACGATTGCCCGGCTCGGTTATCAACCCAGCCAGATGGCGCGCGGCCTCAAGGGCGGTCGCACCCGGTTGATCGGAATGCTGGTGGCGGACATTCTTAATCCGTATTCCGTGGCGGTATTGAACGGCGCCGAAGCAGCTTGTCAGGAACACGGTTATACGCTGATGCTGTGTAACACCGGTAACGACGAAAAGCGCGAACAGCAATCGCTGGCGCACTTGCATTCTTATAGCGTGGAAGGACTGCTGTTCAACACGCAAGGACGCAATGTCACGCCACTGAAAGAGTTGGGGCGTGTGGCGTTCCCGGTGGTGCTGCTGGACCGGCGTATTGACGGGTGTGATTTTGATCTGGTGGGGCTCGACAATGTCAGGGCCGCGCGCATGGCGACCGCGCATTTGCTGGACAGCGGCTATACCAACATCGGACTCGTGGTGCAGCCGTTATACGGTGTCAGTTCGCGGCAGGGACGGCAAGCCGGATTCTTGCAGGCGCTGGCTGAAAGGCCGGCCTGCCATGGCGAGACGCTGGAAGTGCATATCGATCAGCCCGGTCATGTGGCGGTGATGCTGCAGGATTTTTTGAAGCGTCGCAATGTTCGTCGCGGTGGTGGAAAAGTCGCCATCCTCGCCGGCAACGGCATGGTGTCGCTGCAAATTGCGCTGGCGCTGCAAAGCATGAAATTACGCTTTCCCGAAGACATCGGCCTGCTGTGTTTTGATGAATTGTCATGGTCACCATTGGTGGGCAGCGGCATCAGCACTGTGGAGCAACCGACCTACGAGATCGGCTTTGCCGCGATAGAACGGTTGCTCGCACGCATCCATGGTGAGCACGCGCCACGTCGCGAAATCTTGCTGGATGGCCGCTTGATTCTGCGCGGCTCAAGTCAGGCAGGCAGAGCTGCCGGCGGAACGAAAGAACAGATTTTTTGATAATTCTGGAACCGATACCAGAGATAAGAAATGCACTAGCGATGCAGAACTGCACAGAAGAATCGGACGGCGTTCATCGCAATCCGATATAAAAATAAGCTGTAAGAAGAGAAGCAGTAACGAGGGCGAAAGCCATTTATTGAGGATGTTTGCGAGTAGCTTCTATCCGAAGCTGCGAGCAAAAAAGGAGACAAATCATGAGCATCAAGAAACTGTTCAGCACCAAACTCGCCGCACTGACTCTGGTTGCCGCCTGTGCCGCCAGCGCAGCGGTCAGCGCCAGCGCACAAACTGTAGCTGACCTGATCAAGAAGGGCAAAGTCACTATCGGCGTCGTCAGCGGCACGCCACCTTTCGGCAGCGTTGACGCCAAAGGTGAACCGATCGGCTACGACGTTGATGTCGCCAACCTGATCGGCAAATATCTGGGCCTGCCGGTTGAAATCGTCCCGCTGGTGCCGCCTGCACGTATTCCCGCACTGGAATCCGGCAAGGTCGATTTCCTGGCGGCTACTCTGGCGCCGACGCCTGAGCGCGCCAAGGCGGTCATGTTCACGATTCCTTACAGCGCTTTTGAGTTGTCCATCGTCGGTCCGGTCGCCTCCAAGTTCAAGAACCTGAACGATCTGGTCAAGAAGAAGGTCGGTGTCTCGCGCGGCAGCACCAACGACACTGCACTGACACGTCTGGCGCCGGCCGGCACCGTGCTGGTTCGTTTTGAAGATGACTCGACCGTGACCCAGGCTTTGCTGAGCGGTCAGGTTGATGCGATCTCCATCCCGAACACCATGGCCAATGAAATCGTGAAGACCCGTGGCGCCGGCAAGATCGACGTCAAGTTCCCTTACTCCTTGCAACCGAACTCCATGACCGTGCGTAAAGGCGCGTTCGACCTGCAGCAATGGCTCAACAACTTCATCTACTACGTCAAGCTGAACGGCGAACTGGATGCGATCGCGCGCAAGTGGTCGGGTTCGCCACTGCCGAATCTGCCGGTATTTTAAGAAACGCTTAACGAATCCGGGTCTCGATCCAGTCTGCGAATTTAACAGCACGTCGTCCCAGCGAAAGCTGGGACCCAGTGTCGCGAACAGGCGATCGGCAAGTTCGTCGCAGCCACCAACGTCGCTGGGTTCCGGCTTTCGCCGGAACGACAAGTTATTGACACGCGTCGGTGGCCATTTGTCGCTAACCGTGATCCGGATGTTTCCGCCGACCGTTGCAACTTTATGACGGTGTGGTGAATAGGCAAGGAGTAGACGATGTCTTATGATTTTCAGTTTGCGTTCATCTTTCAGCACATGGACAAGCTGTTGTGGGGAGCCTTGCTCACCATTCGGCTCAGTGCGCTGTCGATGATCTGCGGTTTGGCGGTGGGTATCTTTGGGGCGATCGTGAGCATTCACGGTTCGGCGCCGGCCCGCTTTGCGGTCACGTCCTATGTGGAGCTGATTCGCAGCACACCTTTCCTGGTGCAGTTGTTCATTATCTTTTTTGGCTTGCCCGCTGCGGGCGTGCAGGTCGATGCCAATATCGCCGCGCTGGTGGCGATGACGGTCAATCTCGGCGCGTATTCGACCGAGATCGTGCGTGCCGGCATGATGGCCGTCCATCCTTCGCAGATCGAAGCGGCGCAGGCGCTGGCGATGACGCGCTGGCAAGTGATTCGCCACGTGGTGCTGACGCCGGCGCTGGAGAAGGTCTATCCGGCTCTGGCCAGTCAGTTCACGCTGATGATGCTGGCCTCCAGCGTGGTGTCGGCGATCTCTGCCGAGGAGTTGACGGCGAGCGCCAATCTGCTCGATGCCGAAACCTTCCGCAGCTTTGAAATTTACCTGATCGTGATGGGGCTCTACATTCTGCTGGCGCTGCTGTTTCGCCTCAGTTTCTGGCTCATCGGTCTGGTTGTGTTTAAACGCCGCCGCCGTCTTGGCGTAGCGCGGCCAAGGGGGAACCGATGATTGCCGAATTTTCCTGGGACCAGTTTGTCTTCTTGTGGGAAGCCGCGCGCTGGACGGTGTTGTTATCGGTGCTGGCCTTCATCGTCGGCGGGGCCGCAGGTTTCGTCGTTGCGCTGATGCGTACTTCGCATCTGCAGATCTTGCGCACGTTGTCGGCGGTGTACATCCAGATCATCCAGGGTACGCCGGTGCTGATCATCCTGTTCCTGTCGTTCTACGGGCTGGCGATCTACGGCTTCAAGTTGCCGCCGATGGTGGCCGCGACGATTGCGATGACGATTTACACGAGTGCTTATCTCGGTGAAATCTGGCGCGGTTGTATCGAAGCCGTACCGGTACCGCAGTGGGAAGCGTCGACCGCGTTGGCGATGACACGATGGCAGCAATTGCGCTACGTGATTCTGCCGCAGGCGGTGCGTATTTCATTGCCACCGACAGTGGGTTTCCTGGTGCAGATCGTCAAGAACACATCGATCGCTTCCATTATCGGTCTGGTGGAGTTGACGCAGGCGGGCAAGCTCGTCAGCAATGCAACTTTCCAGCCCTTCCTCGTATTCCCGATTGTTGCAGCGATTTACTTCATCTTCTGCTATCCGCTGTCGCGCTTCAGTTTTGCCTTAGAAAGGAAATTCCATGCCCATCGTTGAGATCGAGAACATCACCAAGAGCTTTGGCAGCAACCAGGTCTTGAATGGGATATCGCTGTCCGTCGAGCGCGGGCAGGTCATTGCAATCATCGGACGCAGCGGTTCAGGAAAAAGTACGATGCTGCGTTGCATCAACGGTTTGGAGACCATTGATGGTGGTAGCATCAGCGTTGCCGGTCACAAGCTCACCGCAAAACATGAGCATCTGATCGAGTTGCGCAAGGATGTCGGGATGGTGTTTCAGCACTACAATTTATTCCCGCATCTGACGGTCGAAGAGAACGTCATGCTGTCGCCGCGCATCGTCAAGAAAGTTGCAACCGAAAAAGCGCGCGAGACGGCGATCAAGGTGTTGAAGCAGGTCGGCCTTGATCACAAGCGCGATGCTTATCCGGAACAGTTGTCAGGCGGTCAGCAGCAGCGTGTAGCGATTGCGCGTTCGCTGGCGATGGAGCCGCAGGTGATGCTGTTCGATGAAGTCACGTCGGCGTTGGATCCTGAGCTGACGCAAGAAGTGCTGAAAGTCATGGAAGAACTCGCCCGAGGAGGAATGACTATGTTGCTCGTCACGCACGAAATGGAATTCGCCCGGCGCGTCGCCGATCTCACCGTGTTCATGCATCAGGGCAAGGTTTGGGAAACGCGTTCGTCGAAGGAGTTCTTCGCCGATCCGCAAACGCCGGAAGCTCGCCAGTTTGTCGGCGCCGGCAATATCAAATGAAAACCCCGGTACTGGTCGCGGCTTCTGCTTATGGCGCAGATTTTGTGCGCCAGGTCGGCCATGCGCATCTGATTCCCATCGTTGCGTCGGCTGGTGCGGCAGGGTTGGAAATCCGCCGTGAGTTGTTTGCCGAGTTGCCGGATTTTGACGAGCTGCACGCGCTATTGGTGAAGCACAAGCTGTTCTCTGTGTATTCGGCGCCGATCGAATTGTTCCGCAAGGACGGTTCGCTGGCGCGCGATGAGCTGGACGAGGTGATGGGCGAGGCGCAGCAACTGCAGTCACGTTTCCTGAAGGTGTCGCTGGGACATTTTTCGCCGTCCAGCAACATGCTGGACTGGTCGCGCTTTGTGGCGCAGGCTCCTGTGCCTTTGTTGCTGGAGAACGACCAGACCGAACATGGCGGCAAGCTGGAGTCGATCGCCAATTTCTTGGCGGTGTGTGCCGGTACCGGCGTGCCGGTCGGCATGACCTTCGACATGGGCAACTGGCGCTGGAGCGGTGTCGATGCAGAAGTGGCCGCGCGTACGCTTGCAGGGCACGTGCAATACGTGCACTGCAAGGGTGTGTGGAATGACAAGGGCAAGCTCAAGGCGATTCCGCTGGATGAGGATGACGCCGTCTGGCGGCGCTTGTTCTCGCATTTTCCACGCGGTGTGCAACGGGCGATCGAGTTTCCCATTATCGGCAAGGATCTGGAAGCAGTGACCCGCGACTATGTGGCGATGCTGGCTTCGGCATAGTTTTTTGCCGATTGAGATCTTCTGCACGACACCATCAGAATCCATCAGAAAGAAAATAAATGACGCAAGCACAACTGGACGTCGTCACGTACGGCGAAGCATTGGCATTGTTTGTTGCAGATGAAGTCGGCGATTTTGCCGATGTAGAAAAATACACGCGTCGCCTGGCCGGCGCAGAAACCAACGTCGCTATCGGTTTGTCGCGCCTTGGTCTGAAAGTCGGCTGGGTCAGCCGCGTCGGTAACGATTCCTTCGGTCGTTTCATTCGCAAGCGCGTAGCGCAAGAGGGCGTCGATGTCAGTCACGTCGCCACCGACATGGAGTTCCGCACAGCAATTCAACTCAAGGCGAAAGCCGTCGATGGCGCCGATCCGGCGATTGAGTACTATCGCAAGGGTTCTGCCGCCAGTCATTTGTCGCAAGTCGATTTCGATGAATCCTACTTTGGCGGCGCCCGCCATTTGCATGCCACGGGTATTGCTGCGGCGTTGTCGGCCAGCACGATGGCGTTTGCCCATCAGGCGCTGGATTTCATGCGCGCCAAAGGCAAGACGATTTCCTTCGATCCCAATTTGCGTCCCATGCTATGGCCATCGCAGGAAGTGATGGCGCAGAAGCTCAACGAGTTGGCGTTCAAGGCGGATTGGGTGTTGCCTGGGCTGAGCGAGGGGAAGATTCTTACCGGTTACAGCGAGCCACGCGACATCGCTGCGTTCTATCTGGAAAAAGGCGTCAAGCAGGTTGTGATCAAGCTGGGTGCGGAGGGCGCGTATTTTCGCAATGCCAGTGAAGAGGGTGTGGTTACCGGCGTTGAAGTTAAAGAGGTCATCGACACGGTTGGTGCCGGTGACGGCTTTGCGGTTGGTGTGATCAGCGGTTTGCTGGAAGGACTTTCAATGCCGGAGGCCGTGATGCGCGGCAATCGTATCGGTGCGTTTGCGATCCAGGTCGTGGGCGATATGGAAGGTTTGCCGACACGTGCGCAATTGAATGCCGCCTCGGTTTGATGACTACGCTTAACGTTATATAGAGAATCTGAAATGAAACAGCATGTCGTCGTGTACAAGTCCTTGCCTGCGGATCTTCAGGATCGTCTTGAGTCGGAGTTCGAAGTCACCAGCTTTGAGAGCATCAATGCCGGTAATCGGGAGGCATTTATCGCGGCGCTGGGGACTGCGCACGGCATGATCGGCGCCAGTCTGCCGATCACCAACGACATGCTCGACGGTGCGCCCTTGCTGACGATTGCATCGACTATTTCGGTTGGCGTCGACAACTTTGATCTGGCGTATTTTCGCAGGCGCGGCCTGATGCTGGCGCATACGCCGGGCGTGCTCAACGAAGCGACGGCTGACACGATCTTTTCGCTGATTCTCGCTAGTGCGCGGCGCATTGTGGAGTTGGCTGAACTCGTCAAGGCAGGGAAGTGGACTGGCAGCATCGGCGAATCGTTGTTCGGCGTGAACGTCCATGGAAAGACATTGGGGATGCTTGGTATGGGGCGTATCGGCAGTGCCGTCGCGCGACGCGCGCATCATGGCTTCGGCATGAAGATCATCTATCACAATACCCGGCCCAATCCAGAAGCGGAAAAAGAGCTGGCGGCGACTTATGTATCGCGCGAAGAATTGTTCCGGCAGGCTGATTTCGTATGCCCGATGTTGCCGCTGACGCCACAGACCGAGCGTACGATCGGTGCGCAGGAATTTTCGCTGATGAAGGCGAGTGCGATTTTCATCAATGCTTCGCGCGGCAAGATCGTCGATGAAGCGGCGCTGATTGATGCTTTGAGGAAAAAGACGATCTACGGGGCAGGGCTGGATGTTTTCGAGAAAGAGCCATTGTCGGCGGACTCTCCTTTGTTGCAGTTGCCTAATGTGGTGGCGCTTCCGCATATTGGCTCCGCCACGCACGAAACACGACGTGCCATGGCCGAGCTGGCCGTGCAGAATCTGATCGATGGATTGCGCGGTGCACAACCGCAGCATCTGGCTGTTTAAGCTTTTCCCGTTATCGCAAACTGAATCTTCAGCAACGCCATCCGGCAGATTTGACCTTGCCGGATGCGCTCCGGAAAAATCATTCAAAAAGCAATCCAGGGGACTTTCGCTGCGGCGATTTAGTGTGTATGCTTCACACATTAAAAAGAACGATCGTGCTAAATTTGAGTGGTGTCCAGCTTTTGCGCCGCTTTTGCTTTTATAATCACCGTTCAGTTAACGTTTACGTCAATTCGTTTTTTCCAAGGACCAGGCGATGAAAGTATTAGTCCCCGTCAAGCGGGTAGTAGATTACAACGTCAAAGTACGCGTCAAATCCGACGGCAGCGGTGTGGACATCGCCAACGTCAAAATGTCGATGAACCCTTTCGACGAAATCGCGGTGGAAGAAGCCACGCGTTTGAAAGAAGGTGGCAAGGTCACCGAAGTGATCGCTGTTTCCTGCGGCGTCACGCAATGCCAGGAAACTCTGCGCACCGCCATGGCCATCGGCGCTGATCGCGGCATTCTGGTTGAAACCACGGCTGACCTCGACCTGCAACCTCTGGCTGTGGCCAAGCTGCTGAAGGCGCTGGCAGACAAGGAACAACCGCAACTGATCATCCTCGGCAAGCAAGCCATCGACGACGACTCCAACCAGACTGGCCAGATGCTGGCAGCGATGCTGGGTTGGCCGCAAGCGACGTTTGCATCCAAGGTTGTGCTGGAAGATGGCAAGGTCTCCGTGACTCGCGAAGTCGACGGCGGCCTGGAAACACTGGCGCTGACTCTGCCAGCAATCGTGACGACCGACCTGCGCTTGAACGAACCGCGCTACGTCACGCTGCCGAACATCATGAAGGCCAAGAAGAAGACTCTGGATATCGTCAAGCCGGAAGACTTGGGTGTCGACGTCGCTCCGCGCGTCAAGACTCTCAAAGTCACCGAGCCGCCAAAGCGCAGTGCAGGCGTGAAAGTGCCTGACGTCGCAACCTTGGTTGCGAAACTCAAAAACGAAGCCAAAGTCATCTAAGGAAGAGACAACATGACCGCACTCGTCATTGCAGAACACGACAATGTCAGCCTGAAAGGCAGCACATTGAACACCGTTACCGCCGCAGCTCAGGCCGGCGGCGACGTCCATATCCTGGTCGCAGGCCACAACGCTAAGGCTGCCGCTGATGCCGCCGCGCAAATCGCCGGCGTGTCGAAGGTCTTGCTGGCCGATGCACCGCAATTTGCCGATGGTCTCGCCGAAAACGTTGCCGAGCAAGCGCTGGCGATCGCCAAGGATTACACCCACATCCTTGCGCCGGCGACCGCTTACGGCAAGAACATCCTGCCGCGCGTAGCCGCCAAGCTGGATGTGGCGCAGATTTCGGAAATCACCAAGGTCGACAGCGCCGACACCTTCGAGCGTCCGATCTATGCCGGTAACGCTATCGCTACCGTGCAATCGTCCGATAGCATCAAGGTCATTACCGTGCGTACCACTGGTTTCGACGCCGCCGCTACCGGTGGCAGCGCCGCAGTAGAATCGCTGACGGCAGTGGCCGACTCCGGTAAGTCCAGCTTCGTCTCGCGCGAAGTGGCCAAGTCGGATCGTCCGGAACTGACTGCTGCCAAGATCATCGTTTCCGGTGGTCGCGGCATGGGTTCGTCGGAAAGCTTCAAGATCCTCGAGCCGCTGGCAGACAAGCTCAACGCCGCGATGGGCGCATCCCGCGCTGCTGTCGACGCCGGTTACGTGCCGAACGACTGGCAAGTCGGTCAGACCGGCAAGATCGTCGCACCGCAGCTGTATATCGCCGTCGGTATTTCCGGCGCGATCCAGCATTTGGCCGGTATGAAGGATTCCAAGGTGATCGTCGCGATCAACAAGGATGAAGAAGCGCCGATCTTCTCGGTGGCGGACTACGGCATCGTCGGCGATTTGTTCGAGATCGTGCCTGAGTTGGTCAAGCAACTGGGTTGATTCAAAAAACGGCCCCGCCAGTTTGACGGGGTCGAATAATTTCAAGCACTACAGAAGCGTTGCAGAAATGTTGCAGAGACGCTGAGCGCAACAAGAGATTGCGTACACAAGGAATCAGAGATCAGGAGTCGGAGATGAGCTACGTCGCACCAGTGAAAGATATGCTGTTCGTCATGAACGAACTGGCAGGATTGTCGGAAGTCAACGCATTGCCGCATTGCGAAGACGCGACGCCGGAAACCGTGGAAGCCATTCTGGAAGAGAATGCCAAATTCTGTGGCGAGGTTGTGGCGCCGCTCAATCATTCCGCCGATAAAGATCCAAGCGCATGGAGCGACGGCAAGGTCACAACCAGCAAAGGCTTTAAGGAGGCCTTTAAGCAATTCGGCGAAGCCGGCTGGCAGGGTGTGCAACATCCTGTTGAGTTCGGCGGCCAAGGCTTGCCTAAGCTGGTGGCAACGCCCTGTATCGAAATGCTCAACTCGGCCAATCTCTCGTTTGCCTTGTGCCCATTGCTGACGGACGGCACCATTGAAGCGCTGATGACCGCCGGTACCGAAGAGCAAAAAAATACTTACCTGACCAATTTCATCTCCGGCAAGTGGACCGGTACGATGAATTTGACTGAGCCGCAAGCCGGCTCGGATCTGGCACTGGTGCGCACACGTGCGGTGCCGCAGGGCGACGGCACGTTCAAGCTTTCCGGGACCAAGATTTTCATCACCTACGGTGAGCACGATATGGCCGAAAACATCGTCCATCTGGTGCTGGCGCGTACGCCGGATGCACCGGAAGGCGTGAAGGGCATTTCGCTCTTCATCGTTCCGAAGTTTTTGGTCAAGCCGGATGGCTCGCTGGGCGAGCGCAATGACGTGCACTGTGTCTCCATCGAGCACAAGCTGGGCATCAAGGCCAGCCCGACTGCAGTATTGCAGTTCGGCGATCATGGCGGTGCTGTCGGCATGCTGGTCGGCGAAGAAAATCGCGGTCTGGAATACATGTTCATCATGATGAATGCCGCGCGTTTCGCGGTCGGCATTCAAGGCATCAGCGTTGCTGAACGCGCCTATCAGAAAGCGGTGGCCTATGCGAAGGATCGCGTGCAATCGCGCGATCTGGCAGGTTCAGCCGGCGCGGTCACGATCATTCATCAGCCGGATGTGCGCCGCATGCTGATGTCGATGCGCTCCCAGGTGGAGGCCGCGCGTGCGTTGGCTTACGTCGCTGCTGCGGCCTCCGATGCCGGTCATCATCATCCCGATGAAGCGACGCGCAAAGCCAGTCAGGCTTGCTATGAATATCTGGTGCCTATCGTCAAGGGCTGGTCGACCGAGTTGTCGATTGATGTGACCTCAACCGGCGTGCAAGTGCATGGCGGCATGGGCTTCATCGAAGAAACCGGCGCCGCGCAGTATTACCGCGATGCGCGCATCCTCGCGATTTACGAAGGTACGACTGCGATTCAGGCCAACGATCTGGTCGGCCGCAAAACGGCGCGTGACGGCGGCGCAGTTGCCAAGGGCATCATTTCCCAAATTCACAAGACAGAATCAGCCTTGTCAGTTGCTGCAGCCGGAGAGTTCGGCGACGATCTGCAGGCGATTCGCAAGCGCCTGGTCGATGGCGCGCGCTCGTTGGACGAGGTGGTCAATTACGTTGTCGCCAACATCAAGACCGATATCAAAGGTGTGTTCTCAGGCAGCGTGCCTTACCTGAAGCTGGCTGGTGTGGTGCTTGGTGGATGGCAGATGGCGCGGGCTGCTCTGGTGGCGGTGGACAAGCTGAAAGCAGGAGAGGGCGACGCGCAGTTCTATAAAGCCAAGATTGCAACGGCGCGCTTCTATGCTGATCACGTGCTGACCCAAGCTGCTTCGTTGCGCGCTTCAATTGTCGAAGGCAGCGCCGGTGTCATGGCGTTGACTGAAGCGCAGTTCTGATTCAGCCAGGCTTGCCGGAGCGATCCGGCAAGTCCATGACTGTTAATGTTTCAAAGATAGTACAGCAGCGAAAATCTTAGCCGTAAGCGCCGCCGGTGAACAGCAGATCGAAGCTGCGTGCCAGCAAGGCGATTACCGACATGGCACCGATACCGAGGGTCAGAACCAGGATCAAGGCCAGTACCCAGTGCGATTCGGATTTCTTTCCGGACGTCAGATTATGTTTGGCGTCCCATTTTTCGTCCGGCGTCAGGCCGATGACGAGCGCTTCCAGAAAGCCGCACAATACGGACAAAACAAACAGCATTCCCATGAACAGAGGCTGGGAGTTGCTGAACGTCAAGATGGCCAACGCAGAAACCGGCAGTGTGGCCGCATGCAGCCAGCCGAAGAGATCTTTGCGCCCATACATATAAAACCGATGCAGGCCGATGCTGCCGGTGACGGTTGCGAGGAAAGTGGTGAAGGTCTTGTTCTTGTGCGGAATTGTCATTAAGTTAATTTCTTGAGGGCAAAGACGCGGTTGGCCGTACCAGTGGCACAAATCAGGACGCACATACTGCGTGACAGTGTTGTAAAAAAACTGCGGTTAGTATAGCCGTGGAAACTTGCCTCGCGGACGAGGTTTTGCGAGGAGAAGTGAATAAAAACCGCTGGTAATCAGTGGATAATTGGCAGGTAAGCGAAACGGGCCATTCCGGCCCGCTTGGATGGACACGGTGCTTGCCTGGCATTGAACTTGCCGTTTGGCTGACATTTCGGCTATAATCGTCGTCTTTTCCGTGTTCGAACACTTTTTGGAACCATTATGGTCGTTATTCGTTTAGCTCGTGGAGGCGCCAAGAAGCGCCCATTCTTCAATATCGTTGCAACTGATTCGCGCAATCGCCGCGATGGTCGTTTCATCGAGCGTCTGGGTTTCTACAACCCGGTTGCATCCGGTAAGGAAGAGTCCTTCCGTATCGCTCAAGACCGTCTGGCTCACTGGCAAGGCACCGGCGCACAATTGTCGCCAACCGTTGCTCGCCTGGTTAGCGAAGCAGGCAAAAAAGCTGCTGCTTAATCGCAGTCGCTTTTTAGTTTCGCAGCGATAGTAAGACAGGTTTGTCACGCACATTACAATCAGGCGTTACCGTTCCTTCGGATCTGGTGACGGTCGGTTATGTCTCTGGTGCTTATGGTATTCAGGGCTGGGTGCGAGTCAAACCTTATTCGGCGGATGCAGATGCACTGCTGAGCGCAAAAAACTGGTGGGTAGATAAGCCGGAATTGCGCGATGTCGAGATGATGCAGTCCAAGTACCACAGCGGTGACGTGGTAGCAAAGCTGATGGGAGTGGCGGGTCGTGAAGGTGCTGAAGCGCTTAAAGGCGCGGTAGTGCAGATTTCGCGTAGCCACTTTCCTGCGTTGTCCGACGACGAATTTTACTGGGTCGATCTGATCGGCCTGGCAGTTGAGAACTTGCAGGGCGAGTCCCTGGGCGTAGTGAGCGATCTGATGGATAACGGGGCACACCCGATCCTGCGAGTTGCTCCTGCAAATGCCCCAGCCGAGACTGCTGATAGCAAGGCTGCAGCAGAAATCCTGATTCCTTACGTCGACCAATTCGTCAAGTCAGTGACTTTGGCAGAGAAAAAAATGGTCGTCGATTGGGGACTGGATTATTAAACCGGCAATCCACTCTGTGATGCCGGTAGCATTGGAGAAAGTGTCGAATGCAATTTGATGTCGTCACGCTTTTCCCCGAAATGTTTTCCGCTTTGACGCAGTCCGGTGTAACACGCCGTGCGTACGAGCAAAAGAAATGGGCGCTGTCGTTATGGAATCCGCGTGATTTCACAACAGACAATCACCGCACAGTCGATGACCGGCCTTATGGCGGTGGTCCTGGCATGGTGATGTTGGCCAAGCCTTTGCAGCAGACGTTGGCAGCAGCGAAGCAACGGCAGACCGAAATGGGTTTGCCTGCACCGCGAGTTGTTTATCTGTCGCCGCAAGGCAAGCCGCTGACGCATCAGCGCGTCATGCAGTTTTCGCAAGATTCAGGTGTCGTATTGTTGTGTGGTCGCTATGAAGCGATTGATCAGCGTTTGCTCGACAGTCATGTTGACGAAGAAATCAGCCTCGGCGATTTCGTCTTGTCAGGTGGCGAGTTGCCGGCGATGGCGCTGATGGACGCAGTGATCAGGCAGTTGCCGGGTGTGTTGAATGACGGTGCTTCAGCGGTCGAAGACAGCTTTGCTAATGGCCTGCTGGATTGTCCGCATTACACGCGTCCGGAAGAGTATGAAGGCGTAGCAGTGCCACCGGTATTGATGGGCGGGCACCACGCAGAGATAGAGAAGTGGCGGCGTGAGCGGGCGCTTGAAGCGACCGCAAAAAAACGCCCCGATCTGATCGTCAAGGCGCGTCAGGATGGTTTGTTGACGAAGTCGGACGAGAAGTTCTTGAAAAGTTTGTAGTAGCGCAGTTGTAGTAAAAGTGCAGGCAAAGCCGGAGGTTCGCTGAAGGCAGTCTGTTGATAAATCCCCATCCTCTACCGGGCAATATAGGCATAAAGCAGCGGTTTCAAAACCGATGCAGTCAGCGCCGGCAAGATGGTTATTGGAGTAAAAAATGGATCTGATCCAGCAATTAGAGCAAGAAGAGATCTCGCGTCTCGCAAAGAACATCCCTGACTTCGCGCCAGGCGATACAGTCATCGTCAGCGTCAACGTGGTTGAAGGTACGCGTAAGCGCGCCCAGGCTTACGAAGGCGTCGTGATTTCGCGTCGCAACCGTGGTCTGAACTCCAACTTCATCGTCCGTAAGATTTCGTCGGGCGAAGGCGTTGAGCGTACATTCCAGTTGTACTCGCCATTGATCGCTTCGATCGAAGTCAAGCGCCGCGGCGATGTCCGTCGCGCGAAGCTGTACTATCTGCGTGAACGTTCCGGTAAGTCGGCACGTATCAAAGAGAAGTTGCCTAACCGCCGTGGCACTACTGCCAAGGCTGAAGCGTAATCTTCGCATTGTCTTTGATATATGCATGAACAAAAGGGCGTCTTCGGACGCCCTTTTTGTATTCAATTTTTAGGACATGGTCTTGGCCAGTTTTGATCCCCTCATTCTTCCGATAGAGTCCATTGCCGGCGAAGCGCGTCTCGATGCCGAGCGCATGCGCGAAGAATGGCTGCGTCAGCGCTTTGCCGATCCTCGGCCCTGGACGCCCGAAATCAGCGAAGAGCGGCGCATACGTGAGATGGCCGGCACGCCGCGGCCTGCCGCCGTGCTGATGCCTATCGTGATGCGCGAAGAGGGGCCGACCCTGCTGTTCACCCAGCGTACTGCGGATCTGAAAGATCATGCCGGCCAGATCAGCTTCCCCGGCGGCCGTACCGAACTGAGTGACGTCTCTCCGGTTGATACGGCATTGCGTGAAACCGAAGAGGAAATCGGCCTCGCGCGCAGCCATGTGGAAGTCATCGGTGACCTGCCGGAGTATTTCACCGGCACTGGCTATCGCGTTACGCCAATCGTAGGGCTGATCAAGCCGCCGTTTGAAGTTGTTCCCGATCCGCGCGAAGTCGCCGAAATTTTCGAAGTCCCGCTGGCTTTCCTGATGGATGGCATGAATCACCAAAGGCGTACCATCGAACTTTCCAAGGAACTCGGCCGTCGCACCTTCTATACAATGCCTTATGAGCGCTTTTTCATCTGGGGCGCGACTGCCGGAATGCTGCGTAATCTGTTCCATTTTCTGCGTAGTTGAGACGGGCTTTTTTCTGCACTTTTGTGCTTGCTCCATAGGGAAAATATCTCTTATGGACAACATAAAGCATCAGCTACTCTTGCCGCCGTTGTATCATTTGCGTGTTGCTGTGTAACGTGATGCGTCAAAGGCGAGCGTCCGTTCTCCACGCAAGGAAGCTCACAAATAAGACTCACCAAAAGGCGGCTTGATGACATTTCTTTCCATACTCTTTGCGCTCCTGATCGAACAATTGAAGCCGTTGCGGGCGGATAACCCCATCTATGCATGGATCAAGTCCTTCGCGGCTCGCATCGAGAACTGGTTCAATGCCGGTCATGCACATCACGGGCGTCTGGGATGGTTTGTCATGGTGGCGGCATTGACGGTACCCGCTGGCCTGATCTACTGGGTCTGTCTGCGGATCAGCCCGCTGGCGGCATTGGCGTGGAATGTCCTGATTGTCTACATGACATTGGGCTTTCGTCATTACAGCCATTATTTCACTTCGATTCAACTTGCCCTCAATACCGGCGACGAAGTCGCGGCGCGTGCTTTGCTGGCCGAATGGATCAAGCAAGACACCTCCGATATGGACATCACCGAGATTTCCCGTATCGCCGCCGAAAAAGCCTTGGTCACCACACACCGCCATGTATTCGGCGTATTCTTTTGGTTCCTGATGCCGGTTGGTCCGGCTTGCGCGGTGATGTACCGCGTTGCCGAGTATCTGGCGCGCGCATGGAACGAGCCGGATCACATGAAGCAGGAAGTATTCGGTCGCTTTGCCGAACGTGCGTTTTACTGGATTGACTGGATTCCTGCACGTTTCACTGCTTCGGCATTTGCGGTTGTCGGCAATTTTGAAGATGCGATCTACGCCTGGCGCAATTTTGCGGATCGTTGGAAGGACGAAGCGGTCGGCATCATCTTGTCGGCAGGTGGCGGCGCGATGGGCGTGCGTTTCGGCACCCCGGCAGAGTCGGCCTCGGACGTATTGCCGATCGATGCCGCGACGGTAGATTCCACGCTGGAGTCTGCGGATGGCTTCCCTGGTGATCCGCCTTCGCCGCGTACCTTGCAAAGTACAGTGGGCCTGGTATGGCGTGCTCTGCTGCTATGGATGTTCTTGCTTCTGCTCTTGTCCGTGGCAGTCTGGCTGGGCTGATAGAATGTAAAAATGCCTGAAAGACAACTTTCTTTCAGGCATTTCATATTTGAGATATAGGTACATTCAGGCACATTCCAGGTCTTCTATAAGATATAATACTTGGGTTACGAAGGCTCTTTTCCCATCCGGTCGAGAGCTATTTATGTGGCAAGCGCTAGAGAACGAATTGCACGCATGGCTGATCCCATCAATACCACCAACGCGCCGGCACAAGAATTCATCATCATGGGTTTGACCCAGGATGGTAAACAGTTCCGCCCCAGTGACTGGGCCGAACGACTATGCGGCGTCATGTCCTGTTTCCGCCCGGAAGGTACTGGCGGACGCAACGCTCACCTTCAATATTCCCCCTATGTTTTGCCGACCATGATCAACGGTGTCCGTTCGGTCGTCGTCAATGAAGCGCTGCGCGGCCTTGACCCGCTCGCCTATCATTTCGTGCTCAATTTCGCCAAAGACAACAACTTGCAGGTCATCGACGCCTGCCTGCTGCCCGAGAAAAACGCCGGCAAGTCCTAGGACGCATTACCTCAGTTGCTGTTGCCATCGGGCAGGCAATTGAGATAATGCGTTCTAAGTTGTCTCATATCGCTCAAGCTAGCCTGTGGTCGTGCGCCAGAGCCGTACGGGATGTAGCGGTTCTGTCGAACCATATTTCTTGCGGAGAAAAGCATCATGAAACATCGAATGGAGCGTGACACCTTTGGTCTGATCGAGGTCCCCGACGATCGGCTGTGGGGCGCACAGACGCAGCGCTCGCTGCATCATTTCCATATTTCCACCGAACGCATGCCGGCAGAGCTGGTTGTCGCACTGGCGGCAGTCAAGCGCTCCTGTGCTGTCGTCAATCAAGGCCTCGGCAAGCTGGACGCCAAGAAGGGGGCTGCGATTGTCGCTGCTGCTGACGAAGTGATCGCCGGCAAACACCCTCAGGAGTTTCCGCTGTCGATCTGGCAGACCGGCTCAGGCACGCAAAGCAACATGAACATGAACGAAGTGCTGGCCAACCGCGCTTCAGAATTGCTGGGCGGCATGCGTGGCGAAGAGCGTCTCGTCCATCCGAATGACGACGTCAATCAAAGCCAGTCCTCCAACGACATTTTCCCGACCGCGATGCACGTGGCATCCTGCATGGCTGTGGCGACGCATCTGATCCCGATGTTGCACAAGTTGCGCGCGACGCTGGAAAAGAAATCCGAAGAATTCAAGGACATCGTCAAGATCGGCCGTACGCATTTGCAAGACGCTACGCCATTGACCTTGGGTCAGGAGTTCTCGGGTTATGTCGCGCAGCTTACGCATGCAGAAATGGCGATCATTTCCACTCTCAATGCGCTCAGTGAACTGGCTGCCGGCGGCACCGCCGTCGGTACCGGCCTCAATGCCCATCCGGAGTTCGGTATGCGCGTTGCTGCAGAGCTGGAAACGCATTACGGCTTCCCGTTCAAAACAGCGCCGAACAAGTTTGCTGCGCTGGCCAGCCACGATGCGATGGTGTCTGCACACGGTGCTCTGAAAACGCTCGCTGCCGCGTTGATGAAGATCGCCAACGATGTCCGCTGGCTGGCTTCCGGTCCGCGCTCAGGTCTGGGTGAATTGACGATTCCAGAAAATGAACCAGGCAGCTCCATCATGCCTGGCAAGGTTAATCCGACTCAATGCGAAGCGCTCACCATGCTCTGCGCGCAAGTGTTCGGCAACGACGTGGCGATCAACTTCGGCGGTGCGTCCGGTAATTTCGAGCTGAACGTCTACAAGCCGCTGATCGTGCATAACTTCCTGCAAAGCGTGCGTTTGCTGGCAGACGGCATGGACAGCTTTGATGAGCATTGCGCGCAAGGCATTGAAGCCAATCGCGATCGCATCGCCGATCTCATGGAGCGTTCACTGATGCTGGTGACGGCTCTGGCGCCGCATATCGGCTACGACAAGGCCGCCAAGATCGCCAAACAGGCGCATCACGACGGCACCACGTTGAAGCAGGCTGCATTAGCGCTCGGTTATGTCACCGAAGAGCAATTCGCACAGTGGATCAAGCCGGAAGAGATGACCGGCCCGAAGTAAAAAAATGATGAAAACAAACTTGGTTTGGTGAGCTTGTTACCAAAGTTTTCCGTTTGTCCGACAGCGCCGCTTCCAAGGAAGCGGCGCTGTCGTTTCGATTGCTCGTAAAGCCGCTTGTAGGCGGCTTTGTAGCGCCATGTACAGTATTCTTAAATTGGGTTACGAATTGAAACAAAGCCGTAAAAACGTTGCCGTTTTGAGTATATTGAATGCAGAGGGATGGCGCGTGCCGTCCCCGTCAGATCTCCGTGAAATATTCGAGGCGAATATGAAGAAAGCAGCTTTGTTGGGATTGTTTGCGCTGGGTTGCATGATGGCAAGTGGAGCCAGCTCTGCGCACACCCGTTTCGGTGTTTATATCGGCGGGCCGCTGTGGATTCCGCCGCCCGCTTACTATCCAGCGCCGGTTTATTATCCACCGCCAGTCTATGTTGAACGTCAGGCACCGCCTGTGTATATCGAGCAAAGCCCGGCACCCGAAAACTACTGGTACTACTGCCAGGAATCCAAAGGCTACTACCCCTACGTTCAAAGCTGCCCCAGCAACTGGATGAAGGTGGTGCCGAACGGCCCAGGCGGCAATCAGCCTCCACCGCAATAAGAATCCTAATTAGCGCGCAACGACGCCATGCCATCCATTGCAATCAGCATGAGCGTCGCATTCGCCGGGTAGTTATTTTCGAGGACAAGATCGTGAAACCAATTTACAAGACAACAGGTGCTGTATCGGCTGTCGCCGTATTGCTGGCACTGGGCGGATGCGTGAGCGTACCGACCGGACCGTCAGTAATGGCGATGCCGGGTAAGGGCAAGCCGTACGAGCAGTTTCGTGCCGATCAGTCGCAATGCCAGCAATATGCGCAGGAAGCCATCGGCGGCGCCGCGCAAGCGACGCAAAACAATACGGTCAATAGTGCAGCGGCAGGTACGGCAATTGGTGCTGTGGCAGGGGCACTGATCGGTGCGGCATCCGGCAATGCGGGAGCAGGCGCTGCCATCGGCGCCGGCGGTGGCTTGCTGGTCGGTAGTGCAGCCGGTAGCAATGCTGCGGCAGGCGGCAACTATTCGATGCAGCAACGCTACGATATGACCTACAGCCAATGCATGTACAGCAAGGGCAACCAGATCCAGACGCAGGCGCAGACTACGGTCTACACCTATCATCCACGTCGTTACTACTATTCGGCTCCTCCGCCGCCTCCGGGATATTACGGCCCGCCACCGGGTTACTACGGTCCACCGCCGGGCGCGTATTAACACTGGCAGGTTGGTCCGACAAAACCGCATTGTGTGCATCGCGCATGCAATGCGGTTTTTTATTTTGGAAAGAGCGGCAGGGCACGTTCACCCCGTTGCAATGCAGCACAGGCGCGGATCTTGGTGATATACTCGCCCGATGCAATACCGAATCCCACAAATTCCCTTTACGCAAATCCAGCATTGGTGGCGCACCTGATCGAGGTGGCCCGCTTTTGCACAGCTTTGCAGTACAGCTTTTGTTAATGTGATGCCGCCAGTCTTGGCGGCATTATTTTTTGCTGTTCGACTGACTGGCGACATTCTGAAATTTCCGGAGTGACCATGTCTTTGAATGTTTCGCCAGCATCTGAGTCTTCTACCCTTTCTACACCTAGCAAGAAACCTATCGTATTGACGGGCGACCGGCCTACCGGTCCGCTGCATCTGGGGCACTACATCGGCTCGCTCAAATCGCGCGTGCAATTGCAGCATGAAGCGAGCCAGTTTCTCTTGCTGGCCGATACGCAGGCAATGACCGATAACGTCGGCCGCCACCAGAAGGTTACCGACAACGTCCTCGAAGTTGCGCTCGATTATCTGGCGGTAGGTATCGATCCGGAAAAATCCACCATATTCATCCAGTCCCAGGTCTATGAGTTGTACGAGCTGTCGATGCATCTGCTGAATCTGGTAACGGTGTCGCGTCTTGAGCGTAATCCCACCATCAAGGAGGAGATTCGCCTGCGCGGCTTCGAGCGCGATATTCCGGCCGGTTTCCTGACCTATCCGGTCAGCCAGGCCGCCGATATCACCGCCTTCAAGGCCAATCTGGTGCCGGTCGGTAACGACCAGTTGCCGATGATCGAGCAAACCAACGAACTGGTGCGCCGCTTCAACCATGTCGTCGGCAAGGAAATCCTGGTGGAATGCAAAGAAGTTTTGTCTGAAACAGGACGCCTGCCGGGTATCGACGGCAAGGCCAAGATGAGCAAGTCGCTCGGTAACTCGATTGCACTCGGCGCCACGCCCGATGAAATCAAGCAAGCCGTACAACGCATGTACACCGATGCGAATCACTTGCGCGTGGACGATCCGGGGCAGGTCGAAGGCAACGTCGTGTTCGACTTCCTCGACGCCTTCGAACCGGATCGCGTTGCGCTGGAAGAGTTGAAGCAGCACTATCGTCGCGGCGGTCTTGGCGACAGCGTGCTCAAACGTCGTCTGGATGGCCACCTGCAAGCCTTGCTGGAGCCTATCCGTACACGCCGTCAGGAATGGGAAAAAGAGCGCGGTGAAGTGCAAGAGATCTTGCGTCGCGGCACCGAGCGCGCTCGCGCTGTTGCGGCACAGACTGTATCCGAAGTACGTGGTGCGCTGGGTCTGAACTACTTCTTCTGATCCGGCTTTTCAAGGCGCGCCGTTCTGGCGCGCCTTACCTGCTCAACACCATTCTTCAGTTCTGAGCCGGTTTGTCCGGTTTATCCTGTTTGTTGCGGACTTTGCCGCCGCCCTGCTTGAGTGGCAGCGACAGCAATACTTCCAGGCCGCCGTTGCGATAATTGCGCAGGTTCAGCAGGGCGCCGTGGTTCTCGGCGATATTGCGTGCAATTGTCAGTCCCAGGCCGGTACCGCCGGTATCGCGCGACCGCGACGTTTCCAGCCGATAGAAGGGATCGAACACTGCTTCCAACTGGTCTTCAGGAATCCCCGGGCCATAGTCGCGGATACAGATCAGCACACGATTGGGCAGCAAATCGTCCAGCGCAATCGTTACATCTGCACGTTGGCCGTACTTGAAGGCGTTGTCGAGCAAGTTGGTCAGGCAGCGGCGCAGGGCGTTCGGCTGGGCAACGATAAAGGCGCGTGTGCTACCGGTCAGCGTAACTGGCTGGCCGGCATCGGATGCATCGGCGCAAACGCTATCGAGCAAAGAGTCAATGTCGAGACGCTGCATCGCTTCGGACGAATCCATACTGCGCGCCAGATCAAGTCCTTCGCGAACCATGCCCTGCATCACGGCGAGGTCGTCGATCAGTTTTTGCTGCAGTTCGTGATCGCTGACTTTTTCCAGGCGCAAACGCAGGCGTGTCAGTGGCGTTTGCAGATCATGCGTGATGGCCGCCAGCATGTGCGTACGATGCTGGATCTGGCGGCGAATTCGCGCTTGCATCGCATTGAATGCTGTGGCTGCGAGTCGGATTTCGGTAGGGCCTTTTTCAGCGAGTGGTGGATGATCGATATCGCGACCCAGTTCGACGGCCGCACTGGCCAATTGCTTGATCGGACGTGCCGTCATGCGTGCCACCACATAGGCCAGCATCGCAATGAGTACAAGGAACAGCAGGATATACGGGGTGCCGCTGAAAGAACCCATATCGCCACCGCGGCCGCGCCATGTCGGCGCTTCGCCGGGAATATGCAGTCGCAGACGCAGCAGCGCTTTGTCCTGCAAGCTCACATAAATGACACGGCAGGTTTCCATGCGTGGCTTGCCTGGAGGAGGAGAGGGAGGGGGCGGCAGATTCTTGCGCGGTGGACGTGGCGTGCAGTCGCTCTCGCGTTGCACCACGATCTGACGGTCGGCACCCAGACGTGCCTTCAGGATATCGGCCATTGGGCTGGCGCTCGGGCGAACCGTATCGCCGATGCTATCGACAACCGCTGCTTCAAAACCAAAACTTCCCGCCGCTTGCAAGACGTTGCGGCGGGCCTCCGGACTGATCTCGTCCAGCGCCTGTACAAATTGCTCCACGCGTTCCGCAACGTGCTGGTAGCGGATTTCCTTGAGGGTATTGCGGCGTTCGTTGGAAGCCAGCCAGGTTGTGGTCACCGTAGCGACCACGATCCCTGCCAGCAGGATCACAAAGACCCGGTTGGCCATCGAGCTAAAAAACGAACTGAAGATCTTTTTCATTCAGGGGTTTCCATAGTGACGGTTGTCGCCAGCACATAGCCTTCGTTACGAATCGTTTTAATGATGGTCGGCGTCCTGGCGTCGTCGCCCAGCTTCTGACGCAGGCGGCTGATCTGAATATCGACGGAACGATCGAAGGGATCGGCTTCGCGACCTTGGGTCAATTCCAGTAACTGGTCGCGATTGAGAATCCGGTTGGGATGGTCAAGAAATACCTTGAGCATGCGGAACTCGGCACCCGACAACGCCACAACCACGCCGTCGCTGCTCAACAGGTGGCGCGCCGTCAGATCCAGCGTCCAGCCGGAAAAGTGCATGGCCTTCGCCTCGGAGCGGCTCATGTTGGGCGGTAATGCCTGGGTACGACGCAGCACGCTGCGTATGCGTGCGAACAACTCTCGTGGCTCAAACGGCTTGGCAAGATAATCGTCCGCGCCCATTTCCAGGCCAAGGATGCGATCCAGCGGCTCGCCGCGCGCGGTCAGCATGATCACCGGTACGTTCGATTGCGAGCGCAGGTTGCGGCAAAGCGTCAGGCCGTCTTCGCCCGGCAGCGTCAGGTCGAGCACGATCAGGTCGACCCGCGACTCTTCCAGCACCTTGCGCATGTCGGCGCCATTGGTGGCAGTCAGCGTGCGAAAACCATTGGCGTCGAGATATTCCGCCAGCAAGGTGCGGATCTCGCGGTCGTCATCGACCACCAAAATGTGAGAATTTGTATCCATGGCGACCATTATGACAATTCCTGTAAAGAGGGCGACGCTGAATTGTATATTGGGATAACAGGGAGGCCACCAGACATAGAGCGAAACAAAGCCGCCTTTCCCATATACAAAACGATACAAATCGTGCAACACGGGAAAGATCGCGGTTACACCTGGAGAGTTAAATATGAAGCGTGCAGAAAGCACTCTCACGAAAGGAAACACACTATGTTCAATCTGAAAAAACACCTGATGATCGGCGTCGTCGCCGCAGGTATCGGTCTGACAGCCATGTCCTCGTTCGCGCAAATGCCGCCAGCCGATGGCAATGGCCCAGGCCCAGCCGGACGCCATGCCCCGACCGCCGACCAGATCGCCAAATTCGAGCAGCACCGCGCCAAGCGCCAGGCCCAATTGCACGACAAGCTGAAGATCACCGCAGCGCAAGAAGGCGCCTGGAAGACATTCACCGACAAGACCACGCCGGTGCGTCCGGCCACGCCGCCGGCACGTCCAAGCAAGGATGAATGGAACAAGCTGACCACGCCGGAACGCCTGGACCGTCATCTGGAGATGATGAAGAAAATGGAGGCGCACATGACGGACCGTATCGCCGCGACCAAGGAGTTCTATGCCGTTCTGTCGCCTGAACAGCAAAAAACCTTTGATCAGGAATTCCGCAAGATGGAAGAACACCGCTTCAAACACGGCCGTTTTGGCCGTGAACACGGCGATGATCACGCTCCAAAGAAATAAGATTCTTTTGTAATCAAGGCCTTGCGCACATTTTCATGCGCAAGGCCTTTTGGTTTTTAGAATGTTTTTCGCTTTGCAGCGATGAACATTTCCGGTATTTCATCATCGTATCGTCATGCTTCTGGACCATAATATCGAGTTGGCTTTTTCAGCCTCTTTGCTGGGAGTCATTTCGGGCCTGACTTGGGTCTGATTGCAGCCGATGATCCCGTAACTGACGACGAGTGCATTTTGTGAACACCTGCTATCTGTGCCGAGGCAGAAGGCTGCCTTAGCAATGCAGATGTTCATGAAATGTCTTGATTAAAACTAATCCGTTCCCTGTCTTCCAAGATGACTACCACACCAACTCCCGATAACAAGCAAACGCCATCGTCCTCTTCTTCTGCCGGCAAACCGGGCTTGCTCAGGCGCTGGTGGTTCTGGATCCTGCTGGTGGTGTTGGCTGGAGGTGGTTATTCCTATTGGAGCCACAAGCGTGCGGCGACAGCCGAACAAGCCCAGGGCGGTGCCGGTGGGGCTGGCGGCGGTCAGCGCGGCTCCGGCGGCAAGCGCGGTGCCGGTGGTGCAGGCGGTCCCGGCGGTTTTGGCACCATGGGTTTGTCGCCGGTGGGTGTGGCACTGACCAAGACAGCTGACGTCAACATTTATCTGACCGGTCTGGGCGGTGTTACGCCGACGGCAACAGCAACGGTGCGCAGCCGCGTTGACGGCCAGTTGATGAAGCTGCATTTCAAAGAAGGCCAATTGGTCAAGCAGGGCGACCTGCTGGCAGAACTCGATGCACGTCCTTACGAAGTGGCCGTCACCCAGGCCGAAGGCCAATTGGCGCGGGACCAGGCTTTGCTCAATGCGGCCCAGCTCGACCTCAAACGCTATCGCACGCTGCTGGCGCAAGACTCCATCGCCAGCCAACAAGTCGATACTCAGGCAGCACTGGTCAAGCAATACGAAGGCACGGTCAAGTCTGATCAAGGCAATCTTGCCAGCGCGCGCTTGCAACTGACTTATTCGCGCGTGACTGCGCCGGTCAGCGGCCGTACCGGTCTGCGCCAGGTCGATATCGGCAACATCGTCCATTCCAGCGACACCAGCGGCATCGTCATCATCACGCAAGTGCAGCCGATCACAGCGATCTTCAGCATTCCGGAAGACAACATCCCGGCCGTCATGAAGCAGTTGCAAGCGGGCAAAAAACTCGCCACCGATGCCTGGGATCGTGAGCAGAAAAACAAACTTGCCAGCGGCACCTTGCTGACCATCGATAATCAGGTGGATGCGACTACGGGCACCGTCAAGCTCAAGGCGCAATTCCCGAATACCGACTTTGCGCTGTTCCCGAATCAGTTCGTCAATATTCGCATGCTGCTGGATACTCGCCAGGGCGCGACAGTGATCCCGAGTGCGGCAATCCAACGTGGCTCCAAGGGCCTGTTCGTCTATGTCGTCAAGCAAGACAACACCGTCACGGTACGTAATATCAAGACTGGCCCGACCGAAGGCGACGTGACTGCTGTTGAAGACGGCGTCGCTTCCGGTGAAACCGTGGTGGTGGATGGTATTGATCGTCTGCGCGAAGGCGCTAAGGTCGAGCCCGTCATGCGCGGCGGTGCCGACGATCCTGCCAACAAGCTGACTGAAAAAGCCGGTCCGCGCCGTCACAAGCGTGATGGTGCCGCGGGTGCAGGCGCAGGTTCAGGAGCCCCTGCAGCAGGAGCATCAACCGCACAAGGTGAGCAAGGCGGGCAGGGCGGTCAGAACATGACACCGGAAGAACGTCAAAAACGCTGGGCCGAGATCAATAAGCGCATCGACGCCGGCGAGTTCGGCGAAGAGATCAAGAAGCTGCCCGAAGACCAACGCCGTCAACGCATGATGGAAATGCGCCGCCAGCAGCGCGCCAATGGCGGCGATTCCGCTACAGCAGGTGCACCCGCGACCACAGGTGCGCCTGCAGCAGGCAACGCCAATGCAAACAAATAAAGGCTGAAGCATGAATCCTTCACGCCTGTTTATTCTCCGGCCGGTCGCCACGTCGCTGCTGATGCTGGCGATTCTGCTGGCCGGTATCGTGGCCTACAAGCAGTTGCCGTTGTCGGCGCTGCCGGAAGTCGACTACCCGACCATCCAGGTCGTTACGCTCTATCCCGGCGCCAGCCCCGACGTGATGACGTCTTCGGTGACCGCACCGCTGGAGCGCCAGTTCGGCCAGATGCCGGGCCTCAACCAGATGTCGTCGACCAGTTCGGGCGGCGCATCGGTGATCACGCTGCAGTTCAACCTCGATCTCAGTCTCGATATCGCCGAGCAAGAAGTGCAGGCCGCGATCAACGCCGGCGGCAACCTGTTGCCATCGGACTTGCCGGCGCCGCCGATTTACAGCAAGGTCAATCCCGCCGATACCCCTATCCTGACGCTGGCGGTGACGTCCAAAACCATACCGCTGCCCAAGGTGCAGGATCTGATCGACACGCGTCTGGCGCAAAAGATTTCGCAGCTCTCCGGCGTTGGCCTGGTGAGTTTGTCGGGCGGGCAACGTCCTGCCGTTCGCATGCAATTGAATCCCCGCGCGATCGCCTCGTTGGGCATGAACCTGGACGACATTCGCACTGCCATCGGCAATGCCAACGTCAATCAGGCCAAGGGTAGTTTCGATGGGCCGACGCGTGCGTCGACTATTGACGCCAACGACCAGTTGAAGTCCGCCGACGAATATCGCAATCTCATCATCGGCTACAAGAATGGTGCGCCGATTCGCGTATCCGATGTGGCCGACGTGGTCGACGGTGCTGAAAACGTTCGTCTCGGCGCCTGGGCCAATGAATCCGCAGCGGTGATCGTCAACATTCAGCGCCAGCCTGGCGCCAACGTGATCGCCGTGGTCGACAGCATCAAGAAAATTCTGCCGACCTTGCAATCCAGCTTGCCGGGTGCTATCGATGTGCAGATTCTGACTGACCGCACCACGACCATTCGCGCGTCGGTAGACGACGTCAAATTCGAATTGTTGTTGTCGATCGTGCTGGTGGTGATGGTGATCTTTGTCTTCCTGCGCAATATCCCGGCGACGATCATTCCGAGTGTGGCGGTGCCGCTGTCGCTGGTTGGCACCTTCGGCATCATGTATGTGGCCGGCTTCTCGATCAACAACCTCACGCTGATGGCGTTGACGATTGCCACCGGCTTCGTGGTCGACGATGCGATCGTCATGATCGAAAACATTTCACGTTATATCGAAGAAGGCATGGAGCCTTTGCAAGCCGCATTGAAGGGCGCGCAGCAAATTGGTTTCACCATCATTTCCCTGACGTTTTCTCTCATTGCGGTGCTGATCCCGCTGCTGTTCATGGGTGACGTGGTGGGGCGCCTGTTCCACGAATTTGCCGTCACGCTGGCAGTGGCGATCCTGATTTCTGCTGTCGTATCGCTGACGCTGACGCCGATGATGTGCGCGCGCCTGCTGCATCATGTGCCGGAAGAAAAGCAGGGCTGGTTCTATCACAAGAGCGGCGCCTTCTTTGATCGCATCATTGCGCGCTACGGTGTCATGCTGGAATGGGTGCTCAATCGCCAGCGCTCCACGCTGCTGGTGGCGCTTGGTACGCTGGCGCTGACCGTGATTCTGTATATCTATGTGCCCAAGGGGTTCTTCCCGGTGCAGGATACGGGTGTGATCCAGGGGATTTCCGAGGCTACGCAATCTGTCTCCTTCGGCGCCATGGCCGAGCGCCAGCAGCAATTGGCAAAGGTCGTGCTGGAAGATCCTGCGGTCGACAGCCTGTCGTCCTTCATCGGTGTCGACGGCATCAATGCGACTCTCAACAGCGGCCGCATGCTGATCAACCTCAAGCCGCACGCAGAACGCGACATCAGCGCCAGCGACATCATCCGCCGCCTGCAACCCCGGTTGGCTGAAAAAGTCCCCGGCATCACGCTGTACATGCAACCGGTGCAAGACCTGACCATCGAAGACAGCGTCAGCCGCACGCAATACCAGTTCACGCTGGAAGACGCCGATGCCGCCGAACTCAGCACCTGGGTGCCGAAGCTGATTGACCGCCTGCGTCAGTTGCCTGAGCTGGCCGACGTTGCAAGCAATATGCAGGATCAGGGTTTGCAGGCCTATGTCGAGATTGACCGTGACGCCGCTTCGCGCATGGGCATCACAACGGCAGCGATCGACAACGCCTTGTACAACGCTTTCGGTCAGCGCCTGATCTCGACGATCTACACGCAATCGAATCAGTATCGCGTGGTGATGGAGGTCAAGCCGGAATTCCAAAAAGGCCCGGACGCTCTCAACAGCATTTTCCTGGTCGCCTCCAACGGCAACCAGATTCCGCTGGCAAGCATCGCCAAGGTGACCGAACGTACCGCACCGCTGGTCGTCAATCACCTCGGCCAGTTCCCGGCGACGACGGTGTCGTTCAATCTCGCCGCAGGCGCTTCGCTGGGTGAAGCTGTCAAGGTCATTACCGCTGCCGAGAAAGAGATCAATCTGCCGGCCAGTATTTCCACCAACTTCCAGGGCGCGGCGCTGGCCTTCCAGGCTTCGCTGTCGAATACGCTGTGGCTGATTCTGGCGGCGATCGTCACCATGTACATCGTGCTCGGCGTGCTGTACGAAAGCTATATCCATCCGATCACGATCTTGTCGACTTTGCCGTCGGCGGGCGTCGGGGCGTTGTTGTCGCTGATGATTTCGCGCAACGACCTTGGCATCATCGGCATCATCGGCATCATCTTGCTGATCGGTATCGTCAAGAAAAACGCGATCATGATGATCGACTTCGCGCTCGAAGCGGAACGCAACGAAGGCAAGTCGCCGCGTGAGGCAATTTATCAGGCTTGTCTGCTGCGCTTCCGTCCGATCCTGATGACGACCATGGCAGCTTTGCTCGGCGCGTTGCCGCTGATGCTGGGCAGCGGTGTCGGTTCAGAACTGCGCCAGCCGCTGGGCATCACGATGGTGGGCGGTTTGCTGGTGTCGCAGGTGCTGACGCTGTTCACCACGCCGGTGATCTATCTGGGCTTCGACAGTCTGGCCAAGCGCATGCGCAAGCGTTTCGGCAAGGACAAGCCCAACGATGCAGGCGACCTCGATGATGATGCACCATCAGCAATGGTGCCGCCATCTTCACCACCTTCGCTGCATCCGTGATCCCGGCGCTGAAACAACATAAGACAGCATGAATATTTCGCGTCCCTTTATTGAACGGCCCATCGCCACCACCTTGCTGACCATCGGCATCGCGCTGGCGGGGATGGTAGCGTTCCGGTTGTTGCCGGTGTCGCCGCTGCCGCAGGTCGACTATCCGACAATTTCCGTCTCCGCCTCGATGCCAGGCGCCAGTCCGGAAACCATGGCGGCCACCATCGCGACACCACTGGAGCGGGCGCTGGGCGCCATCGCCGGCGTTACTGAGATGACGTCGTCGAGCTCGCTGAACTCGACCCGGATCACGCTGCAGTTCGATCTCACCCGAGACATCGATGGCGCCGCGCGCGACGTACAGGCGGCGTTGAATGCTGCACGCAACCTGCTGCCGTCCGGCATGCCTAGCAATCCGAGTTATCGCAAGGTCAATCCTGCGGATGCGCCTATCCTGATCCTGGCGTTGACGTCCGACACCATGACGCAAGGGCAGATGTACGATGCGGCCGACAGCATCCTGGCGCAGAAGCTGTCACAAGTACGCGGCGTCGGGCAGGTCAGCGTTGGCGGCAGCTCGCAGCCGGCGGTACGCATAGAGCTCAACCCCAGTGCGCTCAACAAATACGGCATCGGTTCGGCAGACGTGCGCACGGCTGTTGCCGCCACCAACGCCAATCGGCCCAAGGGCATTGTCGAAGACGGCGATCGCAACTGGCAGATCTATGCCAACGACCAGGCCAAGACCGCCGCCGAATATGCTCCGCTGATCGTTTCGTATCGCAATGGCTCACCGGTGCGCGTGCGCGATGTGGCCGAAGTCAAGGATTCGGTCGCAGATCTGCGCAACGCCGGATCGGCCAATGGCAAGCCATCGGTGCTGCTGATTCTCAACCGTCAGCCGGGCGCCAACATCATCGAAACCGTTGATTCTGTCATGGCCTTGTTGCCGCAGTTGCGTGCATCGATTCCGCACGCGATCAACCTCGAGGTGATGATGGATCGCACCCCGACCATCCGCGCCTCGCTCAAGGACACTGAGAAGACACTATTGATGTCGATCGCGCTGGTGATCATGGTGGTGTTCATCTTCCTGCGCAACGGCCGGGCGACGCTGATTCCAAGCGTGGCAGTGCCGGTATCGCTGATCGGCACCTTCGGCGTGATGTATCTGCTGGGCTACAGCCTGGATAATCTGTCGCTGATGGCATTGACGATTGCCACCGGTTTCGTGGTCGACGATGCGATCGTTGTGCTGGAAAATATCTCGCGCCATATCGAACAGGGGATGAAGCCGGTCAAGGCGGCGTTGATCGGCGCACGTGAAGTTGGGTTCACTGTCTTGTCGATGAGCATTTCGCTGATAGCGGTGTTCATTCCGATTCTGATGATGGGCGGCATTGTCGGCCGCTTGTTCCGCGAATTTGCGGTAACGCTGTCGGTGGCCATTCTGGTTTCGCTGCTGGTGTCGCTGACGACCACGCCGATGATGTGCGCCATGTTGCTCAAACGCGAGAGTGAGCAAGAACGCAAACCGGGGAAGTTTTTCTCTGCCGTGGAGCGGCTGTTCGACAGCATGCTGCGTGGTTATGAGCGCTCGCTGACGTGGGCGCTGCGCTTCTCGCCGCTGATGATCATCATCCTGTTTGCGACGATCGCGCTCAATGTCTATCTATACGTGATCGTACCCAAGGGCTTCTTCCCGCAACAGGATACCGGCCGGCTGATCGGCGGCATTCGCGGCGACCAGTCGATTTCGTTCCAGGCGATGCGCATCAAGCTCAATGAGTTCATCGAGATCGTGCGTCAGGATCCGGCGGTCGATAACGTCACTGCCTTCACTGGCGGCGGAAGGCGTAACGGTGGCAGCATGTACGTCGCGCTCAAGCCCTTGTCCGAGCGCAAGATTTCGGCCGACAAGGTGATTGCCCGTCTGCGCGCCAAACTGGCGCACGTGGCCGGCGCCAACGTCTTCCTCCAGGCGGCACAGGACATCCGTGTCGGCGCACGCCAAAGCGATTCGCAATACGAATTCACACTGCAATCAGATGATCTGGAGGCGCTGCGTGTGTGGGAGCCGAAGATACGTCTGGCGTTCTCCAATATCCCACAACTGGAAGACGTCACCACCGACCAGCAGGACAAAGGTTTGCAGACCACGCTGACGATCGACCGTGAAACAGCCATTCGCAGCGGTGTTACACCACAATTGATTGACGCCAGCTTGAGCGACCTGTTCGGGCAGCGGCAAATTTCCACTATCTATAGCGGCATGAACCAGTACCACGTGGTGATGGAAGCAGCGCCGCAGTATTGGCAAAGTCCGGAAATCCTGAACAGCACCTACGTCAGCCTGCCCAACAGCACTGCCAATCTGTCGCCGACCACTTCAGCGCTGGGTACGCCGCCGGCGTTGACGGCAGGTGGCAAGCTGAACTCCAACTCGTCGCTGGCCTTGACGCTGTCGACCGCCGCGTCGAAGCAGGTGCCGCTGACGTCGTTCTCGCGTTTCGCGCCAACAACCACCGCGTTGAGCGTCAGTCACGAGGGCCAGTTCATCGCCTCGACGATATCTTTCAATCTGGCTGAAGGCGTGTCGCTGTCGCAAGCCACGACCGTCATCAACGACACGCTGGCGCGCCTTGGGGTGCCGACGTCCGTGCATGGCGCGTTTGCCGGTACCGCCAATGCTTTCCAGTCGTCGATGGGCAGCCAGCCTTTGCTGATTCTGACGGCCTTGCTGGCGGTGTATATCGTGCTCGGCATTCTGTATGAAAGCCTGGTGCATCCGATCACCATTCTCTCGACCTTGCCATCGGCGGGTGTCGGCGCGCTGCTGGCCTTGCTGGCAACCGGGACGGACTTTAGTCTGATTGCGTTGATCGGCGTGATCCTGCTGATCGGTATTGTTAAAAAGAACGCCATCATGATGATCGACTTTGCCTTGCAGGCGGAACGTACCCGCGGCCTGTCGCCGCGCGAAGCAATCTTCGAGGCGTGCAGCCTGCGCTTCCGCCCGATCATGATGACGACGATGGCCGCGCTCCTGGGGGCTGTGCCGTTGGCGCTGGGTACCGGTGACGGTGCCGAGTTGCGCCAGCCGCTGGGTATTTCGATCGTCGGCGGTCTGATCGTCAGCCAGATGCTGACGCTGTACACCACGCCAGTCGTCTATTTGTACATGGAGCGTTTCCGTCTGTGGAGCAAGGGATTGTTCGAACGCAAGACGGCGCGAGTAAATTCGGCAAATTCGGCAAATTCGACGAGTTCGGGCGCAGCTTAAGCAGAGGCGCCTACGGAGAAATGAAAATGACACACGTAAAAATCAATCGCACCTTGACGAGGTTCTCGCTGGCTCCTGTTGTTCTGGCGCTAGCAGCATGTTCGGTCGGGCCCGACTATGTACGTCCGCAGATGGACGAAGCGCCTGCGGTCTTCAAGGAAGGCCAAAACTGGAAGCCGGCCCAGCCAAGTGAACTGACCACCGACGGCAAGTGGTGGGAAATGTTTGGCGATGCGCAGCTGAATGCATTGGTCGGACAGGTAGACATTTCGAATCAGAACCTGGCGCTGGCTGAAGCCAATTTTCGCAGCGCCATGGCGCTGGTGCAAACTTCGCGCGCAGCTTATTCGCCGACGCTGGATGCCACTGCGTCCGCCACGCGCAGCCGTTCAGGCAGCAGCTCCAGCAATTCTTCTTCGTCCAATAATGCAGGCGTGCGCAATTCCTATTCCTTTGCGCTGAACGCGTCATGGGAGGCCGATGTGTGGGGGCGGGTGCGGCGCGACGTCGAAGCCAGCCAGGCCAGTGCTCAGGCCAGTGCCGCCGATCTTGCTGCGACCCGTCTTTCAGCACAGGCCCAACTGGCACAGAACTATCTGCAATTGCGCGTGCTGGATGCCCAGCAAAAGCTTCTGGAAGAAACGGTGGAGGCGTATCAGCGCTCCTACCAGCTCACAAAAAATCAGTACGCCGTCGGCATGGTCGCCAAGTCCGACGTGATCCAGGCGCAGAGCCAGTTGAATTCGGCCCAGGCTTCAGCACTGGATAACGGTGTCTCGCGCGCTCAGATCGAGCACGCCATTGCGCTGCTGGTAGGCAAGACACCATCGACATTTACGTTGCCCAAGGCGCCATTGGAAGCCACCGCGCCGCCGATTCCACAAGGCTTGCCATCGATGTTGCTGGAGCGCCGTCCCGACGTGGCCGCTGCTGAACGTCGCGTGGCGGCCGCCAACGCCAAGATCGGTGTGGCCAAAGCGGCCTATTTCCCGAGCCTGACGCTGTCCGCTTCAGGCGGCTACCAGAGTTCGAGTTTCGCCGATTGGTTCTCGCTGCCGGGCCGCGTATGGTCGCTTGGCCCACAACTGGCACAATCAATTTTTGACGGCGGCTTGCGTCGCGCCGCAACGGATCAGGCGATCGCTTCGTACGACGGTACCGTGGCGGAATACAAGCAAGCCGTGTTGACCGCGTTTCAAGAAGTGGAAGACAACCTGGCCGCGCTGCGCATCCTGGAGCAAGAGGCCGCGGTTCAGAATGAAGGATTATTGGCTGCACGTCAGGCTGTGCAACTGGTGACGAATCAATACAAGGCCGGCACGGTCAGCTACGTCAACGTGATCACCGCACAAGCCACCGCGCTGTCGGCGGAACGCACGGCGCTGGATATCCTCAACCGGCGCATGGCGGCCAGTGTGTTGCTCGCCAAGGCGCTGGGAGGCGGCTGGAGCGATACCAGTCTGACCGACCTGCAACCGGTTGCGCGCAAGTAGGGCAAGGCGGTTAAGGTAAAACTCAGGCCTGCATGTCGGTCAACTGCGCGCGCAACATGCCGCGCAGCGCATTGCAGACAACGATCTCTTCTGCACGCGCCAACTCTGCGCGTGTGATGTTTGCTTCGCTTGCCGCCAGATCCGGATCTGCCAGCAGCACCTCGCGCATGATTCCCGGCAGCACGCCCGCCGACAGCGGAGGCGTCAGCCAGCGGCCATCCAGTTTCACAAAGATGCTGCTGCGTCCGCCCTCAGTCAGTTCGTCACGTTCATTGAAAAACAGCATGTCGAAGCCGCCGTGGCGTTCGGCGGTTTTCCATGCGTCGTCATAGATCGTACGTATCGACGTTTTGTGACGTAAGAACAGGTCATTGCTGGTGGTCTTGATCGGTGAGACGAATACCTTGAGCGGCTCCGTCAACGCTGACAATGTACCTTGTTGCAGGCATAGTGCGCCATCGCGATGCAAGTCGAGCCGCAAGCGATGCGGCATGGCGGACGGCAGTTTGGCGCAGGCTTCCTTGAGCGCGTTACGAATGGCGGCCTCGTCATACAGGAAATTGAAATAGCTCGCTGAACCTTGCAGGCGTTGCAGATGCCGATCGAGATGGCGACAGCCGTCTTCCTGCGTGGCGTAGATGGTTTCGAACAGGCTGAAATCGCTTTCCAGTCCGGTCAGGAAGCTTGCCTTCAGTTTGCACTCGGCATATTCGTCGGCAGCATTGCTGTCATACACGATGCCTGCGCCGACGCCCATTTCACCGCTGCGTACGCCGTCTTGCGGCGCCTGCAAGACAAGAGTGCGGATCGGTACCGACATGCAGAAGTCACCGATAGCAATGTCATCCGCAGCAGCGTCAAACCAGCCGATGGCCCCGGTGTACAGCCCGCGGGGTGTGCTTTCTAGTTCGCGGATGATTTGCATGGTGCGCCGCTTGGGCGCGCCGGTGATCGAGCCGCAAGGATAGAGCGCGGCGAATAGTTCTGCGAGCGTGGCGTCGGGATGCAACTGCGCCGTGATGGTCGAGGTCATTTGCAGCACCTCGCCAAAACGCTCGACGGCGAACAGATGCGGCACCGCCACTGATCCATTCACGGCGATTCTGCCGAGGTCGTTGCGCAGCAGATCGACGATCATCAGGTTTTCAGCGCGGTTCTTTTCGTCGTTCGAGAGGGCGTCTGCGCGGAGCGCATCGTCTTTTGCATCACCGCTGGCGCGGGCCGTGCCTTTCATCGGTTGCGCATGCAGCGTGCCGTGTTCATGACGTACGAACAGCTCCGGCGAGAACGACAATATGCAGCGCTGATCCGGTAGCCGGATGAAAGCACCATAAGGCACCGGCTGACGCGCGCGCAATTTGTTGTACAAAGCAGTCGGCGCACCGTATACGTCGAAGTGTAGCCGGTAGGTGTAGTTGACCTGATAGGTGTCGCCGGCGGCAATGTAGTCGCGGATGCGGGCGATGTCATGGGTAAATTGCCCTTCATCCACGCTGGCGCGGACGTTGGCGACGCCGCTGGCGCTCGCCACTTCAGCGTTGGCTTGCTCTTGCAGCCAGGTGTTGGTTTCTGCTGCGCTTAAGAATTCGCGTTGCCTGAATAGCAAGATCTCTGCCTGTGCCGGTTCAGCATTCTTGGCGGCTGGACGACGATCAATGCCATGCAGTCCTGCTCCCAGTTCGTAGTGCAGCAAGGAGACGGCGTACAAACCATCCTGGATTGCTTTTTCCATCTCGGCCAGCATTACCGGAAGCTCAGCGGTGCTACGGCAGCTCAGCGTAGAGTGATAGCCCGTATAGAGGCGCGAACGCGGTGTAGCGGCGCGCACATCGTTGTCATCGAGCAAAGCAAAGCAAGGGGACTGCATCATGGGACCAAAAGAGCAAAAAAACGGTGCAAATTCACAAGGGATGGCAAGTATGGCGCATTGCAGTCGGAGAGGGGATACCCGTCTGATCTGCGTGCCCGGCAGCATCATAGCTTAAACGGTATACTGCAGAGCAGTTCCCCGTATCCGGATCGGTCGTCCGGATAGCGGCAATCAAGACCCATTCTCCACTCTCATTTCGTCCGATGGCATTTCCGCGCACATTCACCATTCCTTTGATCGTTGCCTGCGCCTTGTTCATGGAGCAGATGGATTCCACCGTGATTTCCACTTCGCTGCCGGTGCTGGCGGTGGATATGGCGGTCGACCCGATTTCGCTCAAGCTGGCGCTGACGTCTTATCTGGTCAGCCTGGCGGTGTTCATTCCGATCAGCGGCTGGATGGCGGACCGTTTCGGGGCGCTGACAATTTTCCGCTCGGCGATCTGTGTGTTCATGATGGGCTCGATCCTCTGCGGCATTTCGCAGAATCTGCCGGAGTTTGTCGCGGCGCGGTTCTTTCAGGGTATCGGCGGCGCGATGATGGTGCCGGTAGGACGGCTGGTCATCCTGCGCAGCGTGGACAAGGCCAATCTGGTCAAGGCGCTCAGCTACCTGACGATTCCGGCGATGTTTGGTCCGGTGCTGGGGCCACCGTTGGGTGGTTTCATTACGACGTACTTTCACTGGCGCTGGATTTTTTTCATCAATATTCCAATTAGTATTCTTGGTCTGTATCTGGCTACGCGCTTCATTGAAAACAAGAAAGAAGCGCAGGTCGCACCGCTTGACTGGCCTGGCTTCATCTTGTCGGCGTTGGGATGTTCGTTACTGATGATGGGACTGGCGACTGCCGGACGCCATCTGGTGTCTGGCGGAATCTCGCTGGCGTGTGTGGTGATTGGTGTATTGTCGCTGGTGGTCTATGTGTGGCATGCGCGCCGTACCGAATATCCGCTGATCGATCTGAACTTGTTGAAGATCACGACCTTGCAGGCCGGTGTTGGTGGCGGTTCGCTGTTCCGTCTGGGGATTGGCGCGATTCCTTTTCTGCTGCCGCTGATGTTGCAGCTCGGGTTTGGTTTCACGGCTTTCCACTCCGGTTTGCTGACCTGCGCGTCGGCTGCGGGCGCCATGTTCATGAAGACGATCGCGGCGAAATTCCTCAAGCGCTATGGTTTCCGCCGCGTGATGATCGTCAACGGCACCTGCGGCGTGATTTCGCTGGCGGCTATTGGTTTGTTTACGCAGACCACGCCCTACGCGGTGATGCTGATCGTACTGCTGATCGGCGGCTGTTTCCGCTCCTTGCAATTCACCAGCCTCAATGCGATTTCCTACGCCGACGTCGATACGCACAAGCTGAGCCAGGCCACCAGCATCGCTAGCGTGGCGCAGCAGTTGTCGGTGGGGATGGGCGTGGTGCTGGGTGGTTTCGCCTTGCAAACTTCAAACCATTTGCAGGGTCATGCGACGCTGGTGGCGCAGGACTTCTGGCCTGCTTTCCTGACGGTCGCGGTGGCGGCTTCGTTTTCGATTCCGCTGCTAATGCGCTTACCTGCAAATGCCGGCGCTGAACTGGCAGGGCGCGCTTCTGAAGCTACCTCGGCTGCAAAGCCGACGTCAGCATAAATGGCGGAAAAAATTCTCGACATGCAACTCAAATACAGCGTCTTTCCTCTCGGAGCAGTACTGATCTGGGCCGGCAATACCGTCGTCAGCAAGATGTCGGCGGGCTTGATCGAACCGGCAGCGATTTCCTTTTATCGCTGGCTGCTGGCAGGTTTGATTCTGACGCCGTTTCTGCTGAAGCCGGTCTGGCGGCAACGCCGCGCGATACAGCCGCATCTGCCGAAAATCCTCGTACTGGCTTTGCTCGGCATGGTGCTGTATCAGAGCCTTGCCTATTTCGCCGCGGCGACATCGTCGGCGACTAGCATGGGCATGATTGCTTCGCTGATGCCGTTGCTGACTCTGCTGTTGAGCAGCCTGTTTTTGCGTGAGCCGCCGACCTGGGGCACGTTGATAGGCGGTGTACTGTCTCTGCTGGGCCTGATGATCCTGATCGGCAAAGGCCATCCGATGCAGTTGTTTGAACACGGCGTGGTATTCGGCGACATCCTCATGTTGCTGGCGACCGCGGCGTATGCGCTATACGGCGTGTTGCTGCGCAAATGGGCGTTGCCGATTGCCTCATGGCATCTTCTGTATCTGCAGATATGGATTGCAGTGGTGCTGTTGTTTCCGCCATTCCTGTTGGCACCGTATTCGCCGGTGACGGCGGCCAATCTGCCGTTGCTGTTGTATGCAGCGATTGCTGCATCGATCATTTCGCAGATTCTATGGATGAACGGGGTCGCGCATATGGGTGCCAGCCACGCCACCGTATTCATGAACTTGTTCCCCATTTTTACCGTCATAATCGCAGTGGTGGCTCTGGGCGAGTCTGTGCATTCGTATCATGCAATCGGCGGCGGCATTACGCTGGTTGGCGTGTTGCTGGCGCAAATGCTGAAACAACGAATCGTCCGTCCGGCCGTCTGATCGACACTAAAAAAGGTAAAACATGATCGACGCAAACATGATCGTCAACTGCACGGCCTACAGAAAAGGCAAGAAGCTGCGTGAGATCACGCTCGATGAAATCAGCGACGTACTGGCGGAAGACGGCACCTTCGTCTGGCTGGGCTTGCTGGAGCCAAACGTCGAGCTGATGAACAAGATCAAGGAAGAATTTCATCTTCACGAGCTGGCAGTGGAAGACGCTTACGCCGCTCATCAGCGCCCCAAGATCGAGGAGTACGGCGACACCCTGTTCGTGGTGCTGCACACTGCGCAATTGGCCGACGGTGAGGTGCAGTTCGGTGAAACCCACATCCTGACCGGACCGCGCTTTGTGGTCACGGTACGCCACGGTGCCTCGCGCAGTTATGCCAAGGTGCGCGAGCATTGCGAGATGCTGCCCGAGCGTCTGGGACGCGGCCCCAGCTTCGTGCTGTACGCCATCATGGACTTCGTGGTCGATAACTATCGTCCGATCATGGATGATCTGGAAGCCAAATTTACCCAGTACGAAGCGCAACTGTTCGATCCGACCGCCAATACCGGCAAAGCCTATCTGCAAGAACTCTACCAATTAAAGCGTCAACTGATCCGGTTGCGCTCGGCGGCGTCGCCGCTGCTGGATGTCTGTACCCAGCTGCTGCGCTTTCACGAGGGGCTGATCACCAAGGAAGGCAAAGTCTACTTCCGCGACATCTATGACCACGTGGTGCGCTTTATCGACACCGGCGATCGCCTGCGCGAAATGGTGGAATCGGCGGTGCAGATCAATCTGGCTCAGGTCACCATCCATCAGAATGAAATCGTGCAGACGTTGGCCGGCTGGGGTGCAATCCTGGCTATCCCGACCATGGTCTTCAGCCTGTACGGCATGAACTTCGCCAACATGCCGGGCTTGTCCTGGCAATGGAGCTTTCCGGTGGTGCTGGCAGGTATCTTTACCTGCTGTTCGCTGCTGTGGCGTCGGTTGCGCAGGGCAGGGTGGCTGTAGTTGGCAGGCTTGGGAACACGATCCTGATGGCGGGATGATGATAAAAAAAGGGCGGATGTTCCCGCTAATGCCGTTCAGTTAAGCTCAATCAGGTTCAGTTTTTGAAGCTAAAAGAGCCGTAAAACCAAGAAAAACGCCGCTTCGAATTACTTCGCAGCGGCGTTTTTTGTCTTAACTGAACGGCATTAGGATGTTCCCGCCCTTTTTTACGCCTGCACATTCATCTCCTCAGTTCATCTTGCTTCAGTCGAAGCGGCGGTTGTACAGAATATTCAGACCGTTGATCGTGCCCGTACGCGCCACCACCGACCAGCGGCGTGACAACTGCCACGTTGCCTTGGCGATGCTGGCGGCGCCGGTCAGGCTTTGCTCGTAGCCGACCGAGAGCTTTTCCGAAATCGCCTTGCCGAGATTGACGACTTGTTCATCGGAGAGTCCCGACTCGCTGGCGCCGATGGAGAACTGGTCGAGACCGATGTCCTTGGCGATCTTCTTGCCGCCGAAATTGCCGACGAAGGCGAGCGCCTGGCTGCTGGCGCTGCGCTGGCCTAGGCCGGAGCTGTCGCTGCCATGGCCGAACATCATCCAGGACAGCTTTTCATCGTCAGGGACATTCGGTTCCGACACTAGGCGTACGCGCGGCTGGTTGGCGTTGCCGGTGACTTCAACACCGGCCTCGACGTCCTGATTGCGGCGCATCGCAAGGATGTTCAGATTGGGATTGCTGATCGGTCCCTGGAAGTTGATGATGCCGCGCTCGATGTTGAGCTTGGTGCCGAAGGCTTCGTAGGTGCCTTCTGCGACGTTGATGGTGCCGGTGGCACGCAAAGGCATCAAAGGCTCGCTACGCACCGTCATGTCGCCGCGCAGGCGCAGGTCGGCGCCGCTGCCGTTAAAGCGGAAGTTGTTGCCCAGATCGACTTGAATATTCATCACCGGGGCGAAACGTCCGGCAGGTTTTTCGGTGGCGGCGGTCAGCTTTTCTTTCGATGTTGCTGCTGCGCCGGCTTTAGTCTTGCCATCTTTCCGCACAATCACGACGTCATCGCCGAGTTTGGGCGCGCTGCTTTTGGGGAGATCGAACAAGGCCTTGTCGACCACGAATTTGCCGTCGATACGCAATTGTTCATTGACGTTGGCAAGCTTGGCCTGACCCGACAGCATCAGTTGCCGGTCGGGGCTGGCGAACAGTTGCAGACGATCAGCGACTATGGTGGCGTTGAGATCGGGATCGGACGCGCCCAGCTGAACCTTGCCGGTTGCGCGCAAAGTGCCTTCGCCACCATGGAACTCAATCTGACGCAGGTCAATGACATTGTCGTCCATCACGATGCGGGCGATGCCATCCTTGAGCTGGATACCCTGATCGAATAGTGTCACCGCGAGATTGTCGCCATTGATGGCGCCCGACAGGCGCGGCTTTCCAACCGTACCGCCGGCGTTCACCTCCATGGCCAGTTTTCCATTGAGGCTGTATTGGGGACCGAGTAGCGCGCCGATGGTTTTGACATCGGGGACGTTAAGTCGGGCTTGTGCCTTGAGTGGTGAATCGGCTAGCAGTGCGAGGATGCCATCCTGCCTGACGAGGCCGGCCTGGCCGTTGGCTTCCAGCGTGCCGATGCGGCTGGCAGCCATACGTCCGTCGAACTTTGCTTCCTGCCCCGCGAGGTCGACGCGCAGTTGCAGCGCCGACAGTCCCAGTGCCACCAATGCGCTGCCGGTATTGACCGAGACATCGCCACTCTTGCGCGCGATCTGCAGGTAGCCGCTGGCGGTTTCCGCCAGACCAAAATTCCAGTCGGCATCGAACACGAGATCGGTCTTGAGCGGCGGCGGTGTGCCGGTCATTTCCTGCGCCAGTTCCAGAAGCCGACCGACATCGATGGCCTTGGCGTTGCCTTCGGAACGGATGCGGCCCTGCTGATAACTAAGGCTGCGCAGATCGATGGCCATCTTGTCGATATTGAGCCGCGTCGCACCGGCGATCAGCGTATCGGGCGCGAGCGTCAGGCTCAGCGGCGAGGCCAGGGCGATGCGCGGCAAGCCCTGATTGTCCAGCTTGTCGATGACGCCATTCCAGCCGTAACCGGTTTTGTCTTCGGTGACTTTGCCGTGGGCATTGAACTGCAGCGCCAGCGTCTGATCTTTGACCCGGCCGTCGGCTTGCAGCGCAAGCTGATGGCTGCCATAGGTACCGGACAAGTTCAGTTTCAACTGTTTGAGCACGGCATCAGGGCCGTTGTAGCCTTCGCCGTTCAGCGTCAATTGCAGTTTGTTGTTGGCTGATGCGGCACCGCCCGCCAGATCTGTTTGCAGATCGGTTTGTCCGTCGAGCTTGGTCAGATGATGCGGGCCAAACGCCAACTGCTCGCCGCTGTAAGTCGCGCGCAGGTTCGGTCGCTGCATGGTGCCGGTGACCTGGCCGTCCAGCTTCAGCAGACCGGAGATGCCGAATCCCAATCGTGCTAATTGAGGTGCATTGACATGTACGTCGAGACGGTCGGACGGTGCGCCGAAAGCGCCTTTGAGTTGCAGCTGATTGCCTGCTACCAGCAAATCGACGGTGCTGGGCAGCAGGCGCTTGCCGGCCAGTTGTACCTTGCCATTGCCACTCATCGGCAGATTGTCGTAGCTACTGTCGTGGATATTGAAGGCGAGCTTCGCTTGCAGTTCAGGCGACAGCGAACCGCTGGTGTCGAAATCCATATTGATGCGTGCCGAGATTGATCTGCTGCCGGTGTTGGCCTGCACGGTACCGGTACGCATCCACAGGGATGGATCGAAGTTGCTGAGCTTGCCCTTGAATGCATAGTCCATCGCGCCGACCGTGCCCAATGTGCCGGCCAGTTCCAGGCGGGCTTTGGCGGCTGTCAGCTGGACTTGATTCAGCGTGACTTTGTCGGCGGTGATGGTGGTGTCGGCCTGGACGTTGTAGACGGCATCTTGCAGCTTGAGCACGATGTCTTGCGTGTCGGGTTTTAACTGCACGGTGAGTGGGCCGCGCAGCGCAGTCGGTTTAAGCTCGCCATGGATGGCGTGCAAGTCAAGGTCGGCAATCTGGAAGTCAAAACTGCCGGCCTTGTCCGCCGGACGGAATTGCCCTTTGCCGGTGATACGGGCCTTGCTGAGAAGAGCGATATGCAGGTCCGACAACTGTTGGCTCTCCACACCAAGATCGACATTGGCCTTGGCGGACGTCAACGGCAAACGTTGCTGATCGATACTGCCGGGGATGGCGTTGTTGATCGTCACATCGCCCGCTACGCGCAAATTGTCGGCGCTAGCACCAGCGACCGGCGCCAGATTGGCTTGCAGACGTAAATCCGCCTTGGGTGCACCCGAGCTGAAGGTTTGCGGATTGACATGCTGGAGATCGATCCTGGCCTTCTTCAGCGGGACGGCCGCGAAAGGCGTGGCAACAATGTCTGCGGAACCGTTGAGCTTGTCACCGCTGGCGGTCAGGGCAATGCCGAGTTCTTCAAGGGAGCCGGACAGTTGCGCCGCCAGCTGGAATTTCTCTTGCAGTTTTTCCTGCTGATACAGACCTGCCAGTTCCAGACCGCCGCTGGTGGCAAAGGGTCGTTTTCCGTTCAGATGCAGCAGGGCCGTAGCCTGGCCGAAAGCGGTGGTCAGTTTGTCCAGCACCAGCGTATGTTGCACGCCGTCGGACGTGCCATGCAATTGCAGGCCGCTGAGTTCGGTGATGGACGTGCCTGTTTGCAGGTGCAGCTGTTGCAGCGAGATATCGTTCAGATCCAGTGCCAGCGGCAAGCTCAGCGATGACGGCAAGACAGTCGGCGTTGGCGGTGTGGGCTGCTTGTTGATGTCGACCGTGCCGACATGCAGATAAGACACCGTCAGCCTGCGTTGGCGCAATGACAGGCGCCAGCTGGATTCGATGCGATCAATGTCCAGTTGCATGGTCGCATCGCGATAGCGCAGGTCGCGCAGGCGTATGCCTTCAGCCAGATTGCCGCCAACAAGTTTGCCCGACAACTTGCCTTGCATCGCCCATACGGCAATCTGCCATGCATTGCGGGTGCCGCTGTCGGTACCGGCCAGCCAGACCATTGCCGCCGTCAGCGCGAGCAATAGTGCAAAGACACCGGCCAGCAGCCAGCGCCCGACATGCCTGCTTTTGCGCGGGGCGGAAGCCGGCGGTTGCTGGTCGTCGCCAGAGTCAGACGCGGTGGATGGTGTTGGTGCGGTCATGCGTACGTCGTATCGATTCGAAAGTAAATTCAGGAGTAAAAATTAAAACGCGATGCCAAGCGAAATGTGCGGACGGATTTGTTTCTTTTGTACGCCGTAAGCCAGATCGAGGTTGAGCGAGCCGACCGGGCTACGCCAGCGTGCACCGGCTCCGACGCCGTTATAAAAGGTCTTGTTGTTCCAGTTGTCGGCGGCGGCGCCGACATCGTAGAACACCGCAGCACCCCATTTTTCCGTGAACCAGCGCTGATATTCGGCGCTGCCCGTCACCAGATATTTGGTCGGATAGACCGTGCCGTTTTGTTCATTGCCGATGCTGTCGTAGCTGTAACCGCGCACAGACTCATTGCCACCTGCGCGAAACAACAGCGATGCCGGGACTTGGGATGCCGCGCCTTTGGTGAAGACGCCGCCCAGCTCAGTGCGGAAGATGATCAGATCGCGTTTGGCGACCGGCAGATATTGTTTGAAGCGGCCGTAGATGCGGCCAAAGGTCTGATCAGTGATCACGCCCTTCAGCGCAAAACCGGTTTCTATCGTCAGCAGATTGCCATGACGCGGAAAGATAGGATCGTCGACATTGCGGCGCGCCCATGAAAATCCCGGCACCAGCGCCTGATGCTTGCCCTGCGAAATGACGGTGTTGCTTGGCAGGGTGGCGCCATTCTCTTGTTGCAGTTCGTCGCGGTAATAGGTCAGTGTATAAGCGGTGTCATACAGTTCACCGGTGCGCGCGCGTTTGATCCCGGCACGAAGGCTGCGCAAGTCGACGCCTTCCAACCGGGTGCGTTCCATCGAGGTGTTGACGCTGTTGACGAAGTTCTTACTGTCAGGCGGCATGGCCAGATTGAGCAAGCCGTACTGGCGTTTTTGTTCCAGCCGCAATTGACTGTCGAAGACGTAGGCCTTGTTGAAAACGTTGTAGTGCGTATAACGGCCTTCGACTTGCGCACCCGTATCGGTGGCGTAACCGACACCCGTGCGGATACGCTGCGTGGGGAATTCGGTGACTTGCACCTTGACCGGTGTCATGTCGGGATTCTCGGGATCGTTGTCGATGCCGACGATGGCGTTACTGAAGTAGGGCGTATTCTGGATCTGTCGCTGCAGCGACAGCAGGCGATTGACGTCGTATTCTTCGCCGATATTGAGCGGATTGACGTTACGGATGATGCTTTCCGGATAGCGTTTGGTGCCGGTAATCTGCAATGGCCCCAGCGTGAAGCGGGGGCCACTGTCGTATTGCACCGTCAGGTCGGCCTGCTGATCATCGGGATCAACGCTGGCTTGCGACTCGGCGATGCGGGCGGCGGCGTATTTGTGCTGCTGCAGTTTTTCCAGCCCCTGATTTTTGGCAGTATCCCAGTCTTCCTGGCGGAACGGCGCGCCGGCCGGCAAAGACCAGTTCTTCCGGATATCGGCAATGCGCGCAGGATCTTGTTGCACGGCAGCACCCGTTGCGGTGATGTCGACCGCATTGATCTTTGTCTGCGGCCCGGCCTCTACCTGCAATTTGATGTGTTTGGTGCTTTTCTCATCCTGAGATTGCTCCACCTTGATCGTCGTCTTGGGAGTGAAGTAACCCTCCGTCGATGCCAGTTGCACGACCTGGTCATTGACGGTATCAAGCAAGAACTGCAGCTGTTCGTCGCTCAGGTCTGCGCGATCCTGGTAGCGCACCAGATCGAGATATTCCTTGAGCATTTTTTGCAGCGGCGCGGGAGCATCAATGTCGACTTTATATGCGGCATGCGCAGATCCGGCCGCACACGACAAAACAGCAATGGCTAATCGACAAGTCCATTTCATTGGGGTGTTCGTAAATTCTGAAATCGTAGTAATCAAAGCACTCAGATGAAAGTGCAGTTAGGATGTTGTTTGTTCTATTGAACTAGGCCCTGCCGGGCATAAATAGTTCCCGGACAATCCAGTGGTCGGGCAAGCCAAAATTTGTCGTTATTGTATCCGGCAAACTGAAGAATCGAGTCCGAAACACGCGATTTGCCGTGATTTTCAGAACTTTCTCTAATACGAACATGAAGGAGCAGGGTAGTGAACGAGCAAGCAGCGGCAACCGACAAGGCAACGCAGGAAAGTTTGATATCGGTTCACCGCTGGACCGATAAATTGCTGACCTTCAGGACCACACGTCCGGCCGGTTATCGCTTCACGCCTGGGCAGTTTGCCCGCCTGGGATTGCAGGTCAATGGCGAGATGGTATGGCGCGCGTATTCAATTACTTCAGCCGAAACCGAAGATCAGTTGGAGTATTACGCGATCATCGTCCCCGACGGCCTGTTCACCTCGGCGCTGGACAGGTTGCAGCCGGGCGACCCGGTGTGGGTGGAAAAACTCAGCTATGGATTCATGACGCCGGATCGCTTTACCGACGGCGAGGACTTCTGGATGCTGGCAACCGGAACCGGGTTGGGGCCGTATATTTCAATTCTGCAACAGCGCGAGGTGTGGCAGCAGTTCCGCAATCTGATTCTGGTGCATTGCGTGCGCCATGAAAATGAGCTGACCTATCAGGAAAAATTTGAGACCTTGCGCGCCGACGCAGCCGCACAAGACTTGCCCGCGCAATTGCACGTGATCACGATGACGACGCGAGACAATGCAGTCGACTCTGCAGACCTGGCTTACCCGGCTGCCGCAGATCGTCTGTATGGCCGCATCACGACAGCCTTGCGTGACGGTACTCTTGAGAAAAAACTTGGAATAGGCATTACTGCGGCATCGTCGCGCCTCATGGTGTGTGGAAATCCTGAGATGATCACTGAGGTACGCGAGCTCTTGAAAGAGCGTGGTCTGGGGCCTTGCCGGCGTGCCGGTGGCGGTCAGTTCATTACCGAGGATTATTGGTGATAACGTCGAATAAATTCGATCGTCTTGACCGAATTCATTGGATTGACCAGATTAATTAGGGGCGATGTAGGCGACAAGTCACATCGCCATTTTTTTTGCGCGTTGCTTTCTGAGATTTTCGTGAGGGCGAAGGCTTGGCGGTGATCGCGGAATACTCGACATTCTTCTTGGTACGTCCTTCGTGCACGGCGAGTGATCGCTTCAATCAATAGCGACGTATATCCACATTGCGCCCGACGAATGTGTCATTAAAAAACAAAATCAAATCACATCGCTTTCGGCATTCAATTTCATTTTTCAGCTATTGGCTTCTCCCAAAGACTTGGGGACGATAAGAAAAATTATTATAAAAATAAGAATTTTCCTAAAGATCTTTGAGGCACTCCCTTCCTATACTGCCCCCCGTGATGAATTTGTTTGCGAATAATTTTCGAACATCATTGTTGCCCTGCGTTTTCGCTTTTTTGATGAAAAAATATTTCTGATGTGCTGCCGTATGACAACGCCGCGGACATCGACTTCAAGGAAAAGAAATGCCGGGAACCAAGCGCTTGAGAACCACTGTTGAAGCATTGTTTTTTGAGTGGCGCACCGCGGATGTACGAGATGAGTATGGTCGGAGTAACTAAACACTTGAATCGATAAGAGGAGAAAACATGAGTTTGATTTTGAATAAAGTTTTGCAAATCGCCATTGCCGACGACCACCCGGTCGTACTGAATGCATTAAAAAATGAACTGGGCCGCCTGCCGGAATTTCGCATTGTCCTGATGGCGCAGACCGGTGAAAAATTGCTGGAGTCATTGCAGCGCACGCCATGCGAAGTCGTCATCACCGACTTCGCCATGCCGACCGACGACAAAGATGAGTCGGATGGTTTTGTGCTCATCAAGCGTATCCGCAATGACTATCCATCGACCAAGCTGATCGTCTACACGGCAATGAGCAACAGCGCGGTGGTGAAGCGTTTGTACCGCATGGGTGTATTTTCAGTGATCAGCAAGAAAGAAAAAGCGGAAGAGTTGATCAACGCTTGCATGGCGACGCAAACCAGCAAACAGGTTTACTTTCCGGTTTCCTTGCGCGGTGAGCTGGAGATGAGTTGGGCGCAAGGCGACGCCTTCACGCAAAACAAGGAGTTGACAATGAGCGAGCTGGAAGTGGTGCGCTTGTTTGTCGGCGGCAGTTCGTTGAGTGATATCTGCGAGCGCTTGTCGCGCACGCCGAGCACCGTCAGCACCCACAAAAACAATGCCATGCGCAAGTTGGGCCTGGGAACGGATGCTGATTTGATCAAGTACGCGTATGCGACCGGAATGATCTGAACGCGTTGATGCATATTGATGCTTGTCGTGATGAGGCCTGCCCATGACAAAATGGGCAGGCCTTTTTGCATGGAGATTGACGAGCTTGCGCGTGCTTCCATATCGTGCGTGATTTCGTTTGATTGAGGCACGAGAAGTCACACGGAAAGATAAGTGTGATTTGCAGGAAAGTCGGAGAGGGCGCAGAGAGATAAAAAGACAGGCCCGGAAAGCAAAAAAGACCGTATCCGGTCTTTGATTTCTTTGGCTATTTTTTCTTGCCTGAGATGTTGACGCCTTCGATGTTCTAAGCGCCTTTGCAGTGTTGGGGTGGCTGACGGGGCTCGAACCCGCGACAACAGGAATCACAATCCTGGACTCTACCAACTGAGCTACAGCCACCACTGCATAACCTGGGACCAAATTTCGTCTCAGATCAGTGAAGCAAAAGATTATACAAAACTACTGGCATTATGGCAAATGAATTAGTCACTCTATTTCACTGGCCATCGATAAATCGCTTACTGCGGCGTTTTTCCGGCGATCTGGATGATATCTGGTCTCATTTTCAACAGTTTAGAAAAAACATTTTCCAGCGTGGCCGCGCTGGCAGTCGTGTAGGCCGTCATTTCACCCTGCGCGAGGGCTGTATTGCAAAGCAATGACCGCTCTTCCAGCAGACGTTGCAGATGGCGTGTCACGGCTTCGCCGGTATCGATGATGATGGGTGTCGTCAAACCGGCATGGTGTGCCGCCGATTCAATCAGCGTGCGGACAAAAGGATAGTGTGTGCAACCGAGCACCAAGGTGTCGGCGCCTTGCGCGATGAGCGGGGCGACGTACTGATCGACGAGTCGGGCGGTGGTTGCGGCAAGCAATTCACCTTTTTCGATCTGATCGACGAGTCCGACACAGGCTTGCGATAAAAAGCGTGCGCCGGTATTGGTCGCGACTTGTTCGCGGAGCTGGACAAAACGCTTGCTCGACAAGGTACTGCGGGTGGCAAGCACGCCGATGATCTTGCTTTTGCTTTGCGCTGCGGCCGGCTTGAGTCCTGGCTCGATACCAATCACGATCAGTTGTGGCCAGTGTTCGCGGATGGCCTGGATGGCAGCCGCAGTGGCCGTATTGCAGGCGACGACCAGCGCCTTGATGCCAGCCTCGATCAGAAAGCCGGCGACCGCCAGCGAGCGGTCCACAATCTGCTGTTCGTTTTTGTCACCGTAGGGCGCATAACCGGAGTCGGCGAAATACAGCAGTTTTTCTTGCGGCAAAGCGATGCGAACGTGACGTAGTACCGACAAACCACCGATGCCGGAATCGAAAATGCCGATGGGCGCATCGGCGGCCATCGGCATCGGTGTTGCATGTGATTGCAAAGCTGTACCGTCCATCAGAGAGTGATCGCCATTCCGATACCCGGCAGCAGCTTTGCTGGTTGCAGCAGTATCATGCAGTCGTGACAGGAATCTTGCTCAGCGAAACACTGGCAGCAATCTTTTCCTTCCACTCGGCAGGCCCGGTGTTGTGCACCGAGATACCGTTGGCGTCAACCGCCACCGTGACGGGCATGTCCTTGACGTCGAACTCGTAAATCGCTTCCATGCCCAGATCCGCAAAGCCCAGCACCTTGGCCGACTTGATTGCCTTGGACACCAGATACGCCGAGCCGCCGACTGCCATCAGATAAGCCGACTTGTGCTTCTTGATCGCTTCGATGGCGGCAGGGCCGCGTTCCGACTTGCCGATCATGGAGATCAGGCCGGTTTGTTCCAGCATCATGTCGGTGAACTTGTCCATGCGCGTCGCGGTTGTCGGACCGGCAGGGCCAACGACTTCATCGCGTACCGGATCAACCGGGCCGACGTAGTAGATCACGCGGTTGGTGAAGTCGACCGGCAGCTTCTCGCCTTTGGCCAGCATTTCCTGGATACGCTTGTGCGCGGCATCGCGGCCGGTCAGCATCTTGCCGTTCAACAGCAAGGTTTGACCCGGTTTCCACGAAGCGACTTCTTCCTTGGTCAGTGTGTCGAGGTTGACGCTCTTCGACTTCTCGGTGTCAGGAACCCAGTGCACTTCCGGCCATTCGGACAGCGAGGGCGGATCCATGTAGGCCGGGCCGGAGCCGTCCAGCACGAAGTGGCCGTGGCGGGTTGCCGCGCAGTTCGGAATCATCGCGACCGGCTTGGAAGCCGCGTGCGTTGGATACATCGCAATCTTGACGTCGAGTACGGTCGTCAGGCCACCCAGGCCTTGTGCGCCGATGCCGAGCGCATTGACCTTGTCGCACAGTTCGATGCGCAGTTCTTCGGTCTTGTTTTGCGGGCCGCGTTGCTTCAGTTCGTACATGTCGATGTCGTCCATCAGCACTTCCTTGGCCATCAGCATGGCCTTTTCAGCAGTGCCGCCGATACCGATGCCCAGCATGCCCGGAGGACACCAGCCGGCGCCCATCGTCGGCACGGTCTTGAGAACCCAGTCCACCAGCGAGTCGGAAGGATTCAGCATGACGAACTTGGTCTTGTTCTCTGAGCCGCCGCCTTTGGCAGCGATACGCACGTCGACGGTATTGCCCGGCACCAGTTCCATGTGGATCACGGCAGGGGTGTTGTCCTTGGTGTTCTTGCGGTCGAATTGCGGATCGGCCACGATGGACGCGCGCAGCACGTTGTCTGGATGGCTATAGCCCTGGCGCACGCCTTCGTTGACCGCGTCGGCGATGGAGCCGCTGCCGAAACCTTCAAAGCGCACACCCATGCCGATTCGCAGGAACACGTTGACGATGCCGGTATCCTGGCAGATCGGGCGCTTGCCTTCGGCGCACATGCGCGAATTGGTCAGGATCTGGGCGATGGAATCCTTGGCGGCCGGATTTTGCTCCAGCTCATAGGCACGCGCCAGATGCTGGATGTAATCCACCGGATGGTAATAGCTGATGTATTGCAGCGCGGCGGCTACGGATTCGATGAGATCGTCTTGCTTGATGATGGTCATGGCTGGTTCTCTCGGGTTGAATGAATAATGCAGAAAGAGGGTTGTCAGTGCGGGTCAGTCGACCCCGGCGGCTCTTGTGGATGGCTCATGAGCCGGTCGCAGTAAGCGATCGCCATGGCGGACAACAGAAAGGTAATGTGGATGCCGGTCTGCGCCAGCAAGGTCTTGACGTCGTACAGGTTGGCGTTGATGAAGGTCTTGAGCAGATGGATGGACGAAATGCCGATGATCGCTGTCGCCAGCTTCACCTTCAGCACAGATGCATTTACGTGCGACAGCCACTCGGGCTGGTCGGGATGGCTTTCCAGATTCATGCGCGAGACGAAGGTCTCGTAGCCGCCGACGATCACCATGATCAGCAGATTGGAAATCATCACCACGTCGATCAGCGCCAGCACCACCAGCATGATGGTTTGCTCATTGAGCTTTTCGGGGCGCAGCGCGCCTTCGATGGCGACGGCATCGAGGATATGTTCCAGCGATGCGGCATTGCCCATCGCCGCGCCGATCAGATCGCTCAGCTCGACCCAGAAGTGGTAGACGTAGACGCATTGCGCCAGGATCAGGCCAAGATACAAAGGCAGTTGCAGCCACCGGCTCATGAAAATCAGATTGGGCAGGATGCCGATCTTTTTCTTACCGGAAGCAGCGGGACGGGTGTCTTTCATGGGCGCGAATCTTAAAAGTCGTAGAGTTGAAACCGGAGATTTCTGCAAGGCGCGATCTGGGCAACGAGTTGTTCAATCGTTGCCGCCATGTAAGCGGTACTCGGTCGATACCTTGTCTGGCGCGCCGTCGCAAGCTGCGGACGAATTCAGGGCGCTATTTTACACTCCCTTGCCGCTCTCTTGGCGGCGGAGCGGGATTCCAACCGCATCGCTGTCGATCTTGCCGTCAAATGCGATAATGCAGGCGGGCAATATTGCAAGACGGACGCAAGGCCGGCGCAACTCAGAGTTATCGCAAACTTCACCGTAGCATTGTGGTCAGACCTTTCGATGCGCTTGAATTCTGCAGCGAACATCGCACAGACGCCGGTTCCAGCGGATCATCAATCCGGAAGGTGTAAGGACTGAGTAAGTGAAAACGCCTATGTTTTGCAAAACGCAAAAGTGAGAAGTGAAGCGCCGCGCAAAAACAGATCGGTTTTTATGAAACATAAAAACCGGTGTTCGCGGCACGCAAAACTAACCGGCTTTTGCCAAAAGCAAAAATCATCAATCGCAGGAGACTAATCGTGGCAGATATTCAAACCTTCAAGCAGGAAAACCGTGTATTCGCTCCACCGGCAGAATTCGTAAAAAATGCCACCGTATCCGGCATGGATGCCTATAACGCCTTATGCGCCGAAGCAGAGCGCGACTATGAAGGCTTCTGGGCCCGGCTGGCGCGTGAGAATCTGCAATGGAAAAAGCCCTTCAGCAAAACCCTGAACGAGTCCAACGCGCCGTTCTACAAATGGTTTGAAGATGGCCAGATCAACGTCTCGTACAACTGCCTCGACGTCAATCTTGAAAACGGCAATGCCGACAAGACCGCCGTCATCTTCGAATCCGACGACGCCAAAGTCACGCGCGTCACCTATCGCGAACTGCACAAGAAAGTCTGTCACTTCGCCAACGGACTGAAATCGCTCGGCGTCAAGAAAGGCGACCGCGTCGTCATCTACATGCCGATGTCGGTCGAAGGCGTCGCCGCCATGCAAGCCTGCGCCCGCATCGGTGCCACGCATTCGGTGGTGTTCGGCGGCTTCTCCGCCAAGTCACTGCAAGAGCGCGTTATTGATGCCGGCGCAGTGGCCGTCATCACCGCCGACTATCAAGTGCGCGGGGGCAAGCAACTGCCATTGAAATCGATCGTCGACGAAGCGATCGCCATGGGCGGTTGCGACACGCTCAAAAACGTCGTCGTCTACAAGCGCGCCGGCGCCGACATCAACTGGGTCGAAGGCCGCGATCTGTGGCTGCACGACGTTGTCGCCAATCAGTCCGACATCTGCGAGCCGGAATGGGTCGACGCCGAACATCCGCTCTTCATTCTTTATACGTCCGGCTCCACCGGCAAACCGAAGGGCGTGCAACATGCGTCCGGCGGCTATCTGCTGTGGGCCGTGCTGACGATGAAGTGGACCTTCGACATCAAGCCGAACGACATCTACTGGTGTACCGCCGACATCGGCTGGATCACCGGCCACACCTACATCGCCTACGGCCCGCTGGCTGTCGGCGCAACACAAATCGTGTTTGAAGGTGTACCGACCTATCCAAACGCCGGCCGTTTTTGGGACATGGTCCAACGCCACAAGGCCACCATTTTCTACACTGCACCGACCGCGATCCGCTCGCTGATCAAGGCCGCCGACGCCGACGAAAAAATCCATCCCAAGCAATACGATCTGTCGTCGCTGCGCTTGCTGGGTTCAGTCGGCGAGCCGATCAATCCCGAAGCCTGGATGTGGTACTACAAGAACATCGGCAATGAAAAATGCCCGATCGTCGACACCTTCTGGCAGACAGAAACCGGCGGCCACATGATCTCGCCGCTGCCGGGCGCGACGCTGCAAGTGCCTGGCTCCTGCACGCTGCCGCTGCCGGGCATCACCGCCGCCATCGTCGACGAAACCGGTAACGATTTGCCCAACGGCACCGGCGGCATTCTGGTCGTCAAGCGTCCGTGGCCATCCATGATCCGCACCATCTGGAACGATCCCGAGCGTTTCAAGAAGAGCTATTTCCCTGAAGAGTTCGGCGGCAAAGTCTACCTCGCCGGCGACGGCGCAATCCGCAACAAGGACACCGGCAACTTCACGATCACCGGCCGTATCGACGACGTGCTCAACGTATCCGGTCACCGTATGGGTACGATGGAAATCGAATCCGCACTGGTCGCCAATCCTATCGTTGCCGAAGCCGCCGTGGTCGGCAAACCGGACGAAACTACCGGCGAATCGATTTGCGCCTTCGTCGTCCTGAAGCGCCCACGTCCGACCGGCGACGAAGCCAAAGCCATTGCCAAGGAACTGCGCGACTGGGTCGCCAAGGAAATCGGCCCCATCGCCAAACCAAAGGAAATCCGTTTCGGCGACAACCTGCCCAAGACCCGCTCCGGCAAGATCATGCGCCGCCTGCTACGTGTGCTTGCCAAGGGCGAGGACATCACCCAGGACATCTCGACACTGGAAAATCCAGCTATTTTGGATCAGTTGAAAGAAGCGCAATAAAGCGGTCAGTAGCTGATCGGCAGGGCAGGCGGGCAGCGCATCAGGCCCGCTGACTGTCCGGCGATCAGTAGCAATCAGGCAGCAATAATGGCGGTGCAGCAATGCGTCGCCATTATTTTTTAGTGGTTGAGGGGAGAAAACCATCTCATTTTCTGAAAAATGTTGCTATAATCAGCGGCTTCGCTAAAAACGAAGCCAAATTCCGGAGAGATGGATGAGTGGTTGAAGTCGCACGCCTGGAAAGCGTGTATAGGTTAATAGCCTATCGGGGGTTCGAATCCCCCTCTCTCCGCCAGAACATAGAAAAGCCTCCAACATGGAGGCTTTTTCATTTGTGCTATTAGTCGCAGACCGTCAGGTCAATCACGTCATTCGAAAGTGACTTGCGCCGCAAACAACGCCTGATCGTCGAGCGTGGCTTTGCAGAGTCGGCCGACTTCCACAGTCTCCATCATGATCACCATCGCTTTAGCCTCTGCTTCAGATAGCTTGGGCATGTTCTTCTGCATGGCGGCGACACGCTCCGGCGCGACGTCAGTTGGCCCTTCATTTTGTGGCGTACAGACCAGGTTCAATTTTCTACTTTGATAGGCGACTGAAACACCTTTGGTGGTCTCGTCGTCGATGCCCTTGAGCACCTGTTTGCCATCGATTTTTACCAGATACGTGTCATGGGAAAAATTTCCCTGAGCGACGCACAATTCGACCTTGGCCGCAGCGTCGCCGATCTGGCTGCTTCCTGACTGGCAGATGGTTTTTCCCGCCTTTGGGGCGATATTGAATTGCGCAGTTTCAGCGCTGATGGCCAGCGTGGTCGTCATCAGAACCGAAACGGCCGCAAGGCCTGTGAAAAATTGTCGGTATTGCATTCCCATTCCTTATAAATTTTATGTAGTAGCCATCGCAACCAGGTAGGCGATGACATTGTTGTTGCATTGTTTTGCGGCAACAATGCGGACGCATGTTACAAGCCGAGATCGAACCTGCGCATCCGAATGTCAGGACGGCAGGACACTGAGTAAGTGCAGATCTTGCGCTTGCGCCATCTCCTGCCGGTTTTGATGTAACGGCTCATGTCACCAGTTTTACACCAACCGCAATTAGCCTTTCGACAATGATTGTTTGATACTATTGCAGCGCTATCTCGATCTGCGATTGGTAAAACTTGAAAATTTCTCATGGGGCGCATTGAAAAATACGTTGAGTCGATTCGTGGAACTGCGACAAGGTAGTCTTCAAACAGCAATCCCTGCGCTCAATATTCTTGTGGCCGCTGATCTTCGATCATGAAATCGAAGGGGGCCACTATGCCAATCATTTGGGCGTGGATGTATGGCCAGCAGCAAGAGCGGATCTTTCCTGCTTCAAATCAGAATACGTAGCCATCAACAGGCCCAAAACTGCCACTTGGTAAGTGAGCAGTTGGCCAGAACGACTGATCGGGATCAGTCATACTTTTTAGGGGCGGGGAAATGGATTTTAAGACGTGGCGCGAATTGGCGCCGGAAAAGAAGAAATTCGTCATCGGGATGGCGGTGGTTGTTGCAGTGGCGTATCTGATTTGCATTCTGCTTAGCGTGCAGGTTCTGCGGGATAACCGCGTGACAGCGGAGCTGAACCATCAGGCGCGCATGTCAAGCCTGGGAAAAGAGCAGGGCGATTCCTCGTCGGGGCTTGCATCTGCCGGCAGCGATATTCCTACCGTCTCGGTGGGTACTTATGTGGATGGGATTGACACATTCTCTATCAGGGATTCGAGCTGGAGCGGGACGTTTTATGTCTGGTTCAGATGGAAAGGTGAAAAATCGCTCGACCCGGGCAGTAAGCTCGTCGTCGTCGATGGCAATATCACCAAGAAAGAACTGCTCGAGGAATACCATGGCGAGGATGGTACGCACTATCAGCGGCTCAGAGTCTCCGCCAAATTCCTGAAATTCTTCGATACCATGCGGGTTCCGCTTGAGGACCACATGCTCAATATTTATCTTGAAGACGGCGCGCGCGACAGCACCAAGTTGCGTTACGTGGCGGATGCCAGCTCCAATGTCAGCTCGCGGGTACAGATTTCCGGTTACAAGATTACCGGCAAATCCAGTGTCGTCAAACCGCATGCGTACCGCTCGTCCTATGGCGATCCACGTGTGGACGCGAAGACCGAAAAGGTATTTACGCAATATATCGCTGGCATCAATATCGCGCGCTCAAGCGCGGGCGTCTACAACAAGATTTTCCTGTCGCTGTTTGCGGCGCTTGCTTTGGCCTTGTGCAGTTTTTACGTGAAAGCATCTGACGTGGGGCCGCGGTTTTCGTTGCCGTCAGCAGCGTATTTCGGTGCTGTCGCCAATTCCTACGTGGCCAATTCCATCCTGCCGCCTTCGGGTTCGTTCGGGTTGGTCGATTATGTGGCAGCGTTCGGTCTGGCCACGATCGCACTGTCCCTGATCCTGGCGCTGCTGTCCAACTTCATCATGGTCAAGAAAGAAGACAAGGCGCTTTCCTATGCGCTTGACCGAGTGATGTTCTGGGTCTTGTTAGTCTCTTGTATCCTGGCGAACATCGCTATCCCCTGGGCTGCGCGTGGTTGAGATATATTCCTTCCCGTAAGCTCCGGCTAGCGGGAAGTTAAAACTTCTTCGTCTCGGGAGCCGGGTTTGAAAGTGCTTATCACGACGAAGTGATGATCTTGCTATCCGTCTTCCGAAATGTCGCGAAGGTGCGCGATGCACCAGCAAACAAAAAGGCTCCCGATC
>NZ_JAQQFR010000014.1:0-153297 GCF_046025915.1 Herbaspirillum rhizosphaerae
AAGCGGTAACCCAGCAAGAGCTGGTCTCCCGGAGCCATGTCCAATCGAAATGGCAAGCACCACGCCAATCGTTCCCAGCCCCCCCAAATATGCGATAAGAGCTCGCTTTATGATGTTTTTTAGCTTGACTTGCATTTTCTTTTTTTGATGATGAGGCCTTGGGTAAGCATAAATCAGAAATTCGTAGTGCCTCTATTTTTTAACGGTCGACCAGTTCTCCAGCGTCTCCTTCTGGCCGATTACGGACTTGGAAATAAACTAGGTCGTTTCGTGTATCTGGATATCAAAGCCTGCATCTTTTGCGACCATCGGCCAATTTGACTCCGCAAGACCACCCTTCACTAAAATATCTCGCCAATCAATTTCTGCACTGGCAACACCGACCAATAGTCTTTCAAGGTCCGACTTAGATGATATAAAAATCGCCACCTGAACGCGTGCACGGGTCGTCGTCCACTCCTTGTCGGGAGGCGGCGTTGTCATACCAGACAATGCAGAAATAGCTACCTCGGCTTCTTGAGCTGGGAATGTAACCTTAATCTTCTCTTCAACTGGCGGAAAGATTCTCATCTTGGAGTCAAATTAATGTAATTGTGATTCACGTCTTTATCATCGCATGCTGCTTCCGCAAAAAACGCTCTTTCAGAAACGACCGCTTCTAGCCGATTGCGGACGTCGGCTACCGTCAAGTCCGCTTACGACAATCATTGAATTAATACGTATCCGCCATGTGTTTTGCATTCGCGAATAATCCGTTGTAGAGCGAGTTTCAAATCTTCGTTATCAATATTTTTATGTTGAATATGCTCTAGTGAGATTTCTTGCTCAAAACGTAGCAATGACTCTCCCCCAAATTTGGCCCCAGGCTTTAGTTCAGCCTTAATCCACGCTGAGCTGCAGGAACTAAGCAATGAAGCCCATGCTATCTCGTCACCCAAAACCCAGCTATCTTTCTCTAGGCCATTCTGGTCGAAATGGCTGACGCTCACGCTGAAAGACTTGCAGTCATGATACTCAACCTTCCCTCCGAATTTGACAATACTTTGGAGAAGTTCGTTTTCGATGTCGGTATTAGGTGGCGCGACGAGCTTGAACGTTTTCTTTCCCTCGATAGCAAAAAATAGGGCAAGCCTAATTTCATAAGTGTTTTGGACAATCGGAGATACTTTGCAGAGGACGAATTCTTGACTCGTTACATAGGTCGGCAAAATACCGCGAGGATTTTGAGATTGGGGTGGCATCGATTGGGGCAATTTATGTAGTTAGCATCGGGGATAATAGGACCAGAAATGCTTGTACTAGATTAATGGGCATTGAGGTATAAAAACGTCTTGTCGGCGCAATTCCGATAGCGCGCTCCTGGCCGATTGCGGATGTTCAAACCACCTAACTAGATGCTCCAGGAGAAGACTGTAATCTAGTGTCGAATTTTAGTTCGTCACCTACTCGCCATCTGCCCGCTCTGAAAAAAAACTTTTGTAGGCATCGGGAAAAACTGTAGCACACCATTTATAGAATTCTGATTTCTCTTGAATGACGATATACGTTGTTCCATCAAAAACTCGGAGACCGCGTCCTTCCTTATTTAGTTTTTCCAAAATACGAAGCCTTTTCTCGAGCCATTGCATGGGTGTGGCTGTTCCATAAATCTCAGCGTCCCTAAACTCTTTCAGAGAATCTATCGAGACATAGCCATTCGCTATTTCGGAATCCAATTCTCTATTATTCAATTGAATTTCGCCTTATTTATTCTGGGACATTGAGTGGAAATACCCGCAAGATGTTTAAGAGAGAGAAATGATTATTTCCTCGATGAGTCCAAAATATTTTCTCATCTGCGCCGACTTTAATATACTCGGCGGATTGTTTCACTTCATTCGGCGGCAGATTTATATCGTTGACCGTAGACATTTCTCCGAGCATATCGAGGTTAACGGCGGATATCCTGGCCGCAATTTCCCCAACTAGAAACTGACTTGTCACCAGCGTCCAAGTGTCATCATTCAGCCAAAAAATGATAAGTGGCGCTCCATATCCGGCGGCCTTCTTCAAAATATGTTCCGCGGCTTGCTCATTCGACAGGGAGAAATTTCGCCATAGGCAAGAGTCAAGATGATGTTTCGCTGCTCGCCATAGAATCCGGTCTTCATACCAATCCGATTTCTTCATTTTCTATACCTTGGAAGTGACCTACCCGCCACCTTTACGGACGAATTCTTTATCGGCAGCGCCGTAAAATAATGGATGACGGCTTCTGGCCGGTTGCGGATATCCATCTTAAGTTAATCGTACTGTCGAATGATGACAACGCATTCAGCCAAGAGTTTTACGCGAAAGCGCTCTTCCACTGACGCTAATTTCAAATCTGTTTTAAGCATTGCTTCTGCGTCCCACCAAAGGCGTGCACTTCCTACGGGAATATCTTTTGGTACAGCTTTCGTAAATTCCGAAAATATCTTGTGCTTAGTATCGAACTCACTACCAAGGGTTCGGAGCACGTTCTCAATGCGGCTAGCCCCAACAAAAAGTCCGACCTGTAATGTCAAGAGCGCCTTGGCCGCACTGACCAATTTTCGCACTCGTGCAGCTCGCTGTTCAGGGGTCATAGGTAGCAATAAAATTTATATGTCCGTTGTGGCCGATTGCGGAAGCAACGCGACAATCTAATTGTAATTTGGCCAAGCAAGCTGTACGGCACAAATACAGGATGTGATGAGTGTTGCGGAGCTCGCTGGAAAATTCATGGGATTTTTGCGTAGCCTCGCCAGTACCACTCCAAGCTCGCCAAGACATTCCATCCCTGTGGCAGCAGCTGTCATTGCGTCATGAACTTGGTGGGCTTCGTCCTCTCGCCCAAGTCGTGAGAGCTCTTCTGCGAGTTTGCGAAAGCAATCATATCCGTCGTTAGAGGCCATATTAGTCTGCGAAAATTTGGATTTAAGTAGTTTGATGAAGAGTCTGCTTCTTGACGGTAGCCGAAGTAAATTGCACTTGCTAATAACTCAACCGATTTTAGATTGAGGTCTTATACCATCGTCGTCAATTCGACAACACCATTTGACGTGGCTACTCCAGCCATCAGCTACGTTTCTGGTTACCTCGCCGTGAGCAATCAACTTATCAGCATGTCCATTGTCATCGACATCGTCCATGTAAACAGTGATGACCATACCCTCGGATAGCTCGACTGCCCTACCAGAAGAGTCCACCTTCGTGTCATGCTGAGATAGAAGTACAGTAGTGGCATCTACCATCTCATTAAAATCGACATAAAAAATCGGATGAAGCATACCTATCCTATTGTTAAACCATGGTTGCTCGAGATGTCTGCGTCTGGCCGATTGGAGACATCCTAGCTCTGCGAGGGCCAAATACCTATCAACCTCGTCGCAGTAATGTTGTCAGGCATAGCATCGTGATTGCCAGCTCCGTAAGTTACGTCGACTCGACATAGATTGCCACGCACATCCGCGAACAGAAGAATGTCTATTTCTTCCGATAGATTGGATTCAAACGCAAGCTCGCAAAATAGGCCAGAATCTGATTGTAGAGGCGCAACGATTGCTCCATCTGGAACAAGAAAGTCAAAACCGTTACACCCACAGTCACAAAGCGACGTCACAGCTCCGGCTGCGACCTGCTCAAAAAAAACACTACGAAGTGGCAACGCTTGGTCTTGTAATAGGCGAAGCCACTTCAGAGCTGTATCTTGGCTGTTAGGCATTCTCTTATCTTCTAATTTTAGAGCGATTTAATTTTTCGAAAAATCCGCTCTTGGCCGATAGCCGGCGTCCACCGGTTGAAACCGCCGCCGATTACAGACATTCTGCGACTCTCTTATTCGCACTCAAGTAAGCCCCAGAGATTCGATATGATTTGATTCAACTCCGCGTTAAGCGTATCTGTCGTAGTTTGATTTGTTGTCCAAATCATGAAATCCGCCAACGTCCCAGCGCCTCCAAGCATTCCTTTAAAAGTAGCTCTGGCCCGCTCAATGCGCTGAACCTCATCTGTTTCGATTACGGTCAGTTGCGTCAACATGTTGTCTATGCCTGGAAGATATACATGTCCGCGATTCTCTAGCAGGAGAATTTTGAGGCGAGCAAGCAAAGCGCCGCTAGCTGAAATACGACTCTTGATATTCATATTTTTCTTTTTCTCAACATTTGCTCTAAGACAGTGGCTGCTTCTGCCCAGTTGCGGGCATCTGGCGCGTTATCTCTATTTTGGTTTATCCCAATTGAAGCTGAAGCCAGTCGCATTGCGAATTGCATAGACACCTTCGTACTGAAATGAGAGTACGAATTGCATTGGAGACAGGTCCGCTAAGGTACTTAAGAAAATCCGGATTTCCTCTACGAATTCGTCAAATCCGCTATTCAGAGGGCGAAAGACCATTACATATCGCACTTTGAAATCACAGCCATGCCGCCCTTCAGCAGTGATATTCCCAATACTTGCTTGTTTGTGAAGATGGAAAGACGTTCTCGACTTCAAAAACCAACCATCAAATTGCTCTTCCGTTTTATAAAAATTAGACAAAAATCCTTTTTTTGGGGGACGCGAAAATGAATTGGTCAATTCCCCGACTACAGCAGCCTTTGCCGCCTTTTCCAAGGCTGCCCAATCTGGCGAGTCACCTTCAATCTCAAGATTCATGTCCAGAGACATAATATGTATCTTCCGTAGCTTATGGACTGGTTTATCAACGACTGCTGCCGCCGCCGATTGCAGACGTTATCAGCGATATTGTTCCGACCAACCAAGACGTTGTTCGACCCACTCATCCACTTCAGATGAATCTACAGTCGAAAGTAGTGCCCCCAACTTAATCTCTCCCTTTGCCAGCGCGAGAACCCCAAGAATAGCCTGCACGGTAAGTGCCTCACAATTCCGTGCCAAATCTGCGGCGGCAATCTCCATCACTTGGTGCCAGGCGTCCTGATAACTCTCCATCAGCCAGTCCGGAACTGAGGGATTCCCCTTGCGGTGACGCTCAGTTTCGATAGTGGCAATAAGACCGTAGAAATTCCAATCTCTACGTACTAATGTCGCAGCAATGGCCACCAACTGTGGTACCGCTGCGTAAGAGGCAATACCAACGTCGCCCTGGTGATGAAGCTCATTCCAGAGTTCATCCCAAACATCCACGCCGTCGCGCAAAGAACGTAGCGCAAACGACGCATCGTACGGAGAGCGATAACCTCCTTCAAATTCTTTCCACTTGGCGTCATCTAGGCTTAGCAATTTCTGAGTGTCCATTTTGTTGTCAAACTATCTCGCAGTCTGCTCTTGGCCGGTTTGCGACTATCACCGAGTTCATTTTTTCAACTCCCAAGAAGCTCCGAGCAAGGAATTGAGTGTCGCGGCGACGTCGGTTTCAAACGCACCTGCCTTTCCCACGTCGTAGGCTTGTCTCCACGTGTCATAGCCTTCTTTAAAATCCGGCACCGTCGATGACTTGCGTATTAGCTTCGTGACGCTTCGCTGTACAGCCGCACTCCGAAACGGTAAATGGGGTATGTCCGTGACGATATTTCCCTTTATTGGATTACGCATTCGAATCCCATCTATTCTGACGTGAACCACTTGTCCAAGGTCTTTGTACTGTTCAATTTTGAGCACCGTAACCGTTGACTCACTTTCACCGGGCCGCGTCTTGTATGCCCACACTTGGCCCTCCTGCAGGTTGGACGCATTCGCGAACGCAAGAGAAGACAATGTAAGGAGTACGAGTGTAATGAGGTGGCGCATGGATGGCTGAGCATTTTTATCGATTTGGTTAAGGATGTCGTCTATATTCATTCTTAAAATGTGAATGACCGTTACTGGCCGGAAGCAGACCTTAATCTTTCCCGAATCCTGAACGGACGTTTCTCCATATGAGCTCTGAAAATCGAAAATGATTGCAAAAATTGCTTTAACTGAAGCCTCAATTTTGCAGCCGCTTCTCTATTGCTTTGACTCTTGCCGCTCTTCTCGCTTCAGCGCCCGAACTTCCTTGAACAACTGGTATGTGATTCCCGCAAAAATGGTTAGCCTGTGTCATAGAAGCGATATGTTGCATCCTCGGATGTTTCGCTAATTTTATTGATTATGATGTGAAATGCCATAGCTAAAATTTGTGCGCAATTTAACTGGTGCTTCTGGCCGATTGCGGACTTTTCGAGTCCTTATCTTTTTGCGGTGAAGTGACGGAATCCGGATTTAATTTTTTGAAGCGGATTGTATAGAAATACTCCGCCGTTCCTGTGGGTATTCCCAAAAGTGCGTTCATATGTACTTGGGATATTTGCTCACGGATTAAATTTCCATCTTCGTCTTTGTATATCTGATACATCCCGCTGGAATCGTTTTTTCCCCATTCTGAACTACCCGAATTTTGACTGCGTCCTCCGCCAATCAGACGATTGTTCATGCAAACAAATTTAGACTTGTCTGTCAGGTCAGTATGATATTCGCCAGCAAGGCCGTCGTCGTAAAACACACTCAATAAATAGACTCGCTCGCTTATTTGCGTAATTTTCCCATAGCGCGGACGTTCTTGAAAACGAGTACCTTCCTTCGTCCGATAGCCCCGAATCATTTTTGTCCACTCGGTCGCGTATCCAGAAATTGGGAGTACAGAGTCAAGTCCATGGGTTCTTCCATATATTTTTTCGTTCTGGTCGCCTTTTAGAAGCGAGGCAATGAACTCATACTCACCACTTAAATCCGGGCACGGAGAATTCGAATTAGCTAGCGGGTCAACTCCGGAGGCCGGAGAGCCAGGATAAATCTCCCGGTCGTGCACACAACCTGTCAATCCAACCGCCACCAATATTAGAAACAATAAATTCTTCATTTTGTATTTATGCGCTAAATGAATACTAAGGAAGGAACGAGTAATGTGGAATCAAATTAGGGTCGTCAACATCAGCTTCTGGCCGATTTCGGTCACTACGTGTCATCGGATATGTTTTTAATTAATTTTTCGTCAAACCAAACATCCTCATAGGAGTCTGACCCAAGCAAAACTCTCCATCCCGGTGGCAGCGCCAGATACGGGATAATCTTGGTGCAATAACTCGCTACGTGGGAAACATGAAGTGCTTGATAGAAATTTGCATCTTCAGAATTCTCACCGCCGTGAATGTACCAACCACAATCCCCGTTATCAGGCTGGAGTCGAACTGCGTGAAGTGGCAACCTGTCCAACGTCTCCAAGGCAATACCCATCTTCTCGTCTATTTCTGGCGGCATGTACTGCGCATCAAATCGTTGGCAAGTTTTTTGTTGGTCGTCGTGCATAGTGAAGGCTCAATTTATTTTTAGTATCAAAGGCAGCTACTGGCCGACAGAAGGCATGCGCTGTGCGTCAGGCAAGCTTTGGCGGCTTTTGTAAAATCACGCCACCAGCAACTTCCTGAAGGTAGGCGGCAGCGCGCTTTGTGATTTCCTCATCGGGAGAGCGAATCTCTAAGACAAGAGGCGTAACCGATACTGAGTCAACATGAACTTGGTCCCGTTCGTTCCCGCTGCGAAGAATAAGTGAGACCTCAGTCCACTGGGTATCGTCCGGATGACTACTGTTACCATCCGAATCTATGTTCGCAGCTTTTCCCCAAAGATAATCAGCGATTTTGTAGTATGCCGGCCTATCGCCTGGGCTTTCCAGATAGAGAACAAAATCGTCATGCACGGCGTAGTTCCTCTCTAATTATGAGCGTTGCGATAGTCCGCTACTGGCGGATTGGGGTCAACGCCAATCGTAAGTAAATTTCCACGTGATTGCATCAACGGCGTTTGCATCAAGTTCAGGAAATTTCGCTAATAGCACCTCTCGAAAGAGCTTACTGCCTTCGAGAATATCGTGGCTCGTCCAGTCAATCGAAATATGCTCGGTCACTTTAAGCAGTTCTTTTATTTCCAGAACCAAACGATGTCCCTCTATATTTCCGAATGCCTGGAGGACGTTGTCGGCATCGGCCGAGGGAAACGGTTTGGTACCAAAACCTAGATAAATTCCTATCGCGCTGCTTAGGGATGACATCATAAGACTTTATACATTTGAAATAATCAGGATGACCACTCCTGGCCGATTGAGTGCATTCATCTGTTACATGAAAATTGGCAGGTGCGAGACAACCTTCCGCATGAGTCTCTCTGCTTAAGATTTTTTTATTCTCTATTTATCGGTGGAACGCCGGCTGATGTCTGTGCCAACAGCACCCGCTGATATCGTAGTAACTCTTGAGATATCAGTAGCATGACATTTTCTACATTCCCGTTGGGAACTGGTAAATGAGCGACATTACTCGTCATTTTCTGAATTAGGCCAAGCGCACCCGAGGCCTTGGATGCATCCAGTTGCGCGCACACTGCCATTAAAACAATGTCCATCGAGTGCATTTTTGCAAACAAATACTCTATTTCTTTTTCTTTCATGTTGTAACCTATCCTTAAAAATTCAACAATTTGCGAGGGCAATATGGAATGTGTATTAGTAGATATGCAGAAATATACCGCGTTAAAGGGCATGGTCGACCAGTCGGCAAAGGCATACGCAGCCGCTACTTCGCTCATTGACGCACTCAACCACACATTTGCAGGCACCAATTCAGCTTTAGGGGCTGGAGCGCTGAAAATTGCTCCCATTGCCCTGGAGTCATTTGAATTTTCAGTTACAAGCGGAGTGACACAGGGAAGACTGACCTACGATGCGGAAATAATTGAAGGTGCATATGTAGGCGCTCTCACATTGTGGAAGAGAAGTTTTAATGCCGAAGGCGCTCGAATTTGGACGAAAGCATGGAAAGTGTATCTGCCAGCAAACGACTCTCCGTATTACTTTGATGGTCGACAACGACAGGCACTAGAGATTATTGGACCACGAGGCGACAGGACAATAGTTACAATCGGCACCACGTTCATCGTGCGATTGATGGAAGAGTAATGCTTCCCTAAAGCGAGATATCGAGGGATAGTCAAAGGACAGTTCAAGCTATTCAAAAGGATGCTTGACTTTGTCCTGCCCGGAACCGTCGTCATCAGCGCTTCCTTCCAGTACCCCTAGCCTGTGGCTAACTAGACTTGCGTCCCCCGCCCCAAGGTTCCCTCTGGCGCACGCCGCAATCGCTTAATTTTTTATGCAAACTCTGGAATTACTATTGAAAAACCATCTTCCGCCAGCATGTCTGTCGGCATCTCAATCGAAACATCCAGGAATCGAAGGTGAGTAAAGAAGTTAAAAGCCCTTGTGTCTCACTTTGTTATCTGAAGCACGATGTCTGCACTGGGTGTGGCCGCTCCAAATCTGAAATCAAGGATTGGAAGAGCATGAAACACAAAGAACAGAAGGTGACCGTTGAGCGCGCAGTGATACGGCTGAAGGAAATCCGCAAGAAAGAAGGGAAGCGATAGGCTAGTTGCCGGCGTCACTACCGTTCCACACAAAACCAGTCAACGCTTCATATCCGCGATAGCGACCGATGGCCGGTTCTGCCAATGTCCGCAGAACTCCAGAGCCCGAGGCTCCGACCAGTCATCAACGCATACTGGAAGCAATAGAAAAATTGCTGCGACAGGCCAGCGTATCGAGTGGTATGCGTACGGCGCTCCAGGACGAGAAGTTTGAGCTAGCACTAGATTCCCTCGACCATCTCTACTGGATTGAGCCGTCTAATCGATAAACGGTTGAATTCGAGGTGCTAATGCGTCCAGGTGGTGTAGGTCGGCTTTTAACGGTACAAGCGGGGCCGGATGACCATTCGTAATTATTCCCTCTTTACGGGAACAATTTTATTGTCATTTATTTTCCGTGTACGCGGCACGGCGTTGCAATACTTTGTGCGCGCCACCGAGCCTCGCGGGAAACTGCTCTCAGGGATATTTGTCAAAAAAGCCTGCAGAAGAAGGCTTTTAAACGTTGCCGCCGCTTCCAGGAAATCAGTGACTAGCAGACCGAGAAGATTCAGGAAATTTACGGGCATTCCCGTAGAATTGCCCCCCCCCCGGCAGAGACTGCGCGGGGGTTGAAATTGCATAGAGTATTTACTCGTTGTCGTCCGAGGCCAAGTCGTCCGGAACACGACCTTCAGGGTCACCCGAAACTACAGGGCCATCAATCGACGCAAGTGCATTCCACTCTTCCTCATTGAAAAAGCGCGGTGCGGCTTGCATACGAGCAACAGCGTCCCGCACAACCGCAGTAGCTTGCTGTGGGGCGATTCTTTCCAAAACTGCGGCCATATTTAGCTCCTTTTCAGGGGTTTCTGATAGCATAAGCGATGAATCTTGTCAGTTGCAAGTGTAAAACCATCTCGTTCGTACTGCGAAAACAAGCCTTCAACCGGCTGAAGCAATCGGATATTGAGCACCGAAGCGCCTCGCCGTAAAGGGCTAGCCCTTCCAATAGGATTGGAAGCACCTGCCCGCTGACCGCTGTCACTACATTTCGCATTGCTCGATATTCTCGTTTTTAGTCTGAGAATTCAGGCCAAATCAACGGCAACTTCTGGCCGGAAGCGGACCTTAAAAAACCTAAAAACGGCATATCGCCTAACGAGGCGGCCACCTTAGATAGAGATTGGAATGGAAGCCCATTTACTTTTGCTGTTAAGGTTCTTGCTGCGCTTCTCGCTTTAGCGCCTTGAGTTCTTTGAGCAACTGATAGGTAATCCCTCCAAACACGATAATAAATAACGGCAGAGGGATAAGGAGAGGTTCGAAACCTTTTCCATAGCTCACAGACACTCCAAGATAAAAGAGAACCATCGCTACACCACCGGAGTATGCAATGACTGCTCGTTTAATCAGCTTCCTAAATCTCGTATTCTTGTCCATAAATTGGTCCATTCAGTCTGCGTAACAACATTTCTAAAACGCAGAGTAAATATTAACGCCGTGAGATATTTGTTCTAGCGACCATTTTCGATACAAATACACCAACCCCATTTGCAAGCGCCGCAACTATTGGAGGTGATTTTTCCAAAGATATATTCGACGACTGCTTCTGGCCGATTGCGGACGTCGAACGCCCTATGAACTACGGATTGACATCGCCAGCAACCGCAGAAATTCCTTCCCTCGCTTTTCTTTTAAAATAGAGCGAACAACGAGCAAAGAGAACGCAAGAAAAACAATCAAATTGAACCATGCCATTCCAATTAAAAAATTGTAGATATGGTCCCACTCATCCTCTTTATAAAAGATACGATACAACAACACAAAAACAGAGGCGATATCGCCCGATATCCAAGTCCAAAGAATTCTCCCTACGGAATATCCGTTGTCCCAAGTCTTAGACGTGAATAACTCCAACCAAAACCTCTTCCACGGCGAATGCATTGCTATTCCTTATTTTTTGAAAGAGGCGTTTGAGGGGGCAACAGTTTCAAATGTTTACTAATTTCAGACCTATTTCATTTTTAAAAAGTCTGCTTCTGGCCGGTTGCGGACCTTCGTGCAATGTATGTGCGACGAGTCTTTTCCAACAATGTCTGCAATCGAGATTTAGGCAGCCCGCTTCTGGTCTTCAACAGATGAGTTCTCCCATTTCAACCATGTCATCACCGAGAAGTTCGAAGCCAAGATTCTGTTTAGGGCAGATTTCGTCATTTCCGCGAAAAACATGAATGTCCACGTACTTTGAAATTGATGTCTTATTGTTCGTAAAGACAAAATATTTCACTTCCGTATCGCTCGGGCCAATCGGAGTTACACATGGCACTATACATACATCGAAATGGTCTTCGTACCCCTTAAGTGCTTCGCCAAGCGTTTTCGCGCCCGACTCAAAGGCGAGGTCGGTGTGAGGACAGGGACTACCTGTATACGAATAACGTGAGTTATTGGGACCGAAAATGATAGGCATGACACTTATTTAGGAATTTACAAAAAATTTTCATGGTCGCTTCTAGCCGGAAGCAGCCTAACCTATTTACCGGGTGCCGCCTGCCGTCTATCGATATGCATTTGTGTTGGGCAGTTCAACAACAATGCCACAAGCCGAAGGCAACGCCATCGCCGTCAGTTTCCCGGGGTTGATGCTCCATCGTTCCGCCAATAGTAGAGGAGCTTCTTCGTCAGGCAACGATGTCTCTCCGTTAAACATCTTGGCGGTTGCCTCTTCCAACGACAAGCTATTTAGTTCTGGCAGGCCCAAGGCGACTTCTTCCGCAGTTTGTGTGCCGATATTGGCATAGACGTCGCCATCACCAAACGCAAACATGCGGCTAATCTCGCCAGTTTGCATCCTTGCCCAAGCGACAAAACCGACTCCACGATAACTGCCAAAGAACTGAACGTCGGAAAAACAAGCTCCGAGGCGTGCATACAAGATGTCAAATGCGGAACCGATACCGTCGTGGCGGTCCGCCGTGTGCATCACAGGATAAGGCAGGGACGCTCCGGCCACCATTACCCAACCGTTGACTGGCGGTGTAATGAAGGCAAGGTCCTTTTCATAACCGCCAATACGGGAACTATAAGCAGAGCGAACGCCAGAACTCCAGTTGGCAATTTGGCCGGCTCCCAAATTCAATGCCTTCAGTACAGCTCCAACGTCGGATGTGTTGACTGCAAACCAGTTGATTTTAAGACCAAAGTCTTCAGGCACATCTGGATGCGTATTGAGTTCGAGCGACTTTGCAGGGGCGGGTAGATTGACTGCCTTTTTGGAGGAGAACCCGAAGAGATTGCCTATCAATGTTTTTATATTCGTCATCACATTTCTAAAAAATAACTATATTTCGAAAAATAGCGAAGTCTGCTCCTGGCCGATTTCGGACGGTCAAGTACGAATGTGAGATTGTAATTTTGTGTAGAGTAATTTCATTTTATCGTTTGTACTAACAACCTTTATCTTTACGCCGTGTACCGTCATTGAGACGAGATTACTTGCTTGGAAATGTAGGTCCTTCACATCGGCATAGTAGATTTTTTGCGTTCCGAAAAATACACATAGAAAGAAATCGTCATAGGTCGAGATTCGATAAAAGGGGCCTCCGAGCATCAACCAAGCGGGTCCAAATGCGATAGATGCTCTAAGTGAGAGTTCTGGAGATTTTTCTTTTTCTGCAGCTCTGGGCAACGTCGGAACAAGCCAAAATAAAATAATGAAAGCTACGAGAAGTATACAGAGAGCAAGAGCGGCTTCGTTTCCTTGAATATGACCGGTGTACCGCATTGAGTTTCTCTCCAAATAATTTTTTGGTTGGACGTCCGATTCTGGCCGATTGCAGACTTCCATCATTGTTTTAATTGGCTGCTGGTTACTCACGAGATTGATTCTGCTCTCGTTGAGCCAAGAGAAAATTTCTTTGGACGGGGCTCTTTAGTATAAGTTGGTGCTCTTCAAGAAACTTGGCCAAATGCGGTTCGTTCTCACGGACTCCGACGAGCCTGGCGCGCGCACTATCGAGTGCAATAGACGCCCTGCATGTCGAGCAGACAACGTAAGACTTGGAGAGAAACGGGATAGTCTTAATGGTGAAGAACGACACCCACTCGTTTTCCTTCCAGTGCTCCCACGTGCGCTTGTTTTGGCAACGGTAGCAATGGCAACTGAGTGCAAGACCAATCTTTTTCGTCTCCTTGACCCAACCGAACATGACTAACATCAGTTCTTCCCTTGTAATGGTTCTTAGTTTGTAATGCGCGAGCAGTTTACCAGTGGATATCACACCTACGTAGACTTATGCAGAGACCAAAGACCGAGTTTTTACTTTCCTGCGAACGCTCGCTCCTGGCCGATAGCCGCGTCTAGGCGACAGGCGGGCGGCGGCTGTACAGCTTAGCGAAGTTTTCCGCTCCGTTCGTGTTCCGGGCTGAAGGCATCACCAACATACGGTAGGCAGTGCGACTTAAGTTTGCGCTTGCCTTACCTAATATGCTGCATCCATCCAAAGTAATTTTTTCAACTCACTCTTGCGTGCTGTCGCACGGAACATCATTAAGTCTCTTTTTGCCAAACCAAATCACATCTTATTTGTGGTGTGATTCGCTATACCCAATGTAACCCTCACATTGGAGAAAGCATGGCAACAACACCTATTGCACGCAGCAAGTCTGCGGCCCTGGCCCGTATTTTGGATTGCGTCCCAAAAGGCTACCATCGCTACACTTGTGGCATTGTCGCAGCATCCAAGGCAGTATCTTTAGCGAAGAAGTTTCATCTCCTGTACGGAATCGGCTGCACTCCTGCCCAGCGTCTTACCAGGAAGTCAAAGGAGTATGCGAACACGCTTCTCGTCATGTACTGGCCAGTTGACACTGACGTCGTCGAATGGATGCTCCTATCGACTGATGGGAAGGGAATGGAGAAGGAGAACTTGCGTCATGCCGAAGACAAGCCGCGGCTGCACTTCCTAGGTTACGAGCTGACCCGCCACTCAGTACGAGGCAAAGCTACCTGGACGTGGCGCCGGCCGAAACAACAAATGGAAGAGCTCCATACTCTTCTTGCTTACCAAGCAGTAACCAAAAACTACAGCGCATTGGCGGCAAGTTTAGAGCGCATCGCGCGCCAACCGGGATTCCACGGAGTTCTCAGCCAATCGGCCGAACTGTTCCATGCCGCGCGTCGAACCGGATACACCGAAGCGCCACCAAAGTTGTTCTACATGCAAAAAACCAAGCACGGTGAGCGCATCTCCGTCGCTCCTTAAGGTGGGTGTTCACAAAGACAGCCTCAATGACTCAATCCTTGCTATGCACGGAGCTCTTAAAACGCCGCTAGTCTTCCATTCGGGAAGCCCCCCTAAACCTTAAGCAATCGTATCCCCAATTGCAAGAAGCTGTCTTTCCAACTCTTCAGCCGAGCCCATCAAATCTATTGTTTTGAACCGCATGCGATGCCCTTGTATGTCGATGTATGCATCTAGCGCCTCACCAAGTTGTGGATGCAGCAGCATGCCCTCACTGCGGAGGCCTTGTATTTGCAATTCTGCCTCTTGTGTCCTCAGGTAGGTATATAACTGGTACAAGTAACCGCTGCGAAGCACTTCTTCCCGATACCTTGTGGCTCCAAATATTTGAGTGAACTTGGTATCTATTACCAGTTTGCGCTTCTGGTCTGCATTCACGAGTTCAATGTCGGTTTGCATGCCGGGGAGATGTTCTCTTATAGCATCACAAGCATGGTCTATAGGCCAGCGCAGCTTACGGCCACTTTGAATCTGCCACCCTAAAGGACGCATTTGCATACGTAAAGCATTGGCCACGGCTTTTTCAAAAAGCCTGCGCACCAAATGCACATTGGCATCCTCTGCTAACGCATGTGAGCTTCCCGCTTGCTCGCTAGGAATTAAGGCTTCAAATACCATTTTTGCCAAGCTAACCATCAGGAAATCCTGAGTTTCATTGCGGCTGATTTGGTCGCTGGCAATAGCATCACGTGAAGGTTTCTGAGTTGACACTCCAAATCGTGCTAACGACTGCGAAAGCGTACGACACTCATGCGCGACTGCTGGGTCTGGCACCATTTTCGCCAAATAGTCGAGCGCCGCACGCACCAGCCGATTCCGTGGCGTATCCATGGTGTGCTCCTCAAAACGGCAGGCCACACGCCCTCGCTCAAGTAATTGTCCCGTGACCGTTCCCAGCACATCAATTCGCCCACGAACCCGCGAGAGTACAGCTTGTTTAGCTTGGTAACCGCGACTTAAGTTACACCTCAGGCGCTTCTGCACCACCCAAACTAATAGTCGAGCTACCAATTCTGGCAAATTCCTCGCCGACTCAAGTTGCACATTCAGCAAATCTTTAAAGCGCGCCAAATCTGCCGCATACAAAAACAACAGCCAAATGTTACGCAATGGAATGGGCGCTGCTGCCATGTACTTATGCCCGCTTCAGGAGCCGTCGTATTGCCTCATCCGCACGCTCAGGAGCGTCGAACCAATATTCATGCAGCAATGGGCCAATTTCTGATTGCACCACATCGGCAAACCAGGCCTGTGCATCGGTCACAAGTTCGTGCGGCGTAATATACGAGTGACCAACTTGGAATTGCGGCCCCAAGGTACGGTCTTCCGCCACCTCCTGATTCAAGGCTTCCATCAACGTCTTGATACGTCGAGTCTCTGCTAAATCTATTCCTTTGCTGCTGCACCATTGTTCCCAAGCGCTGTTCATAGTCGGTTCTAAGTTTACGAAGGCAAAGCGGCGGCGCAGTGCCAAGTCCACTAGCGCTAGCGAACGGTCCGCGACATTCATAGTACCAATCAAATAAAGATTCTCCGGCACATACACCTTTTCACCCCGAGTCTTGGAGTACGTTAGTTCCATCGCCTCAGCGCGTGAACGCTTGCTGCTCTCTATCAGAGTCAGCATTTCACCCAACACTTGAGCAGGGTTACCACGATTAATTTCCTCGATGATAAGCACATGCTCTAAGTCTGGCTGAGCTCTCGCTGCTTCCACGACCTGCAAAAAAATCCCATCTATAAGCGTCAGACGCCCATCACCGCCTGGACGGTAGCCACGCACGAAATCTTCATACGATAAGGCCGGGTGAAACTGCACCACACGCAATTGCTCATCAGAGACATTTTTTTGCCCAATCAGAGCCTTAGCGAGACGCCTAGCTAACCACGATTTTCCGGTACCAGGCGGGCCTTGTAAAATCAAGTTCTTTTTTTCGACCCAGCGTTTAAGCATGCTAGCCAACTCCTGCTCTGGAGTAAAACCGCCTTCGATAACGATGTCCGCAACACCGTACGTAGTCACCAATGGCACCTGCTCCATCTCTTCCAGCTCTTCGGATTCATCAACTTCGGGCGTGGCAACCGATACAACTTCCCCTTCACTACCAAATCGGTCGCGCCAGTATGGCTGGGCCATAAAGAAAGAATAGTCTTGTTGCGCGGCCTGAAAGGTAAAAGTCACCAGACGACGAGCCAGCTCTTCGTCTTCCACCCGTGCACGAGTAATAGTGGAGCGGTAGGTATAGAAATACCACTCCCTTACCTCGCCCAGTGCCTCCCACGCCACATCCACCGTGCGACCATCTCCATGGTTGCGGGTTACCGTACCAACGGCCTTGATTTTCATGCCACTTACAGACTGCCCTTTGGTATCAAACGGTAAACGGTGTTTGCGCACAAATGAAGCTTTGATAGCAATCAGGTCCCCTGGCTTCATGCTACGCACTTGCTTGGAGAATTTTTCTTCGTAGCCGTTTTGCCAAATGCCTTCTTTCAAAAAGCGTGGAATTTGGTCGCTCTCGCCATTACCCCACGTCGCACCAACAAACCAATACTGCGTATCGTCAGGTTGCACATCGTCCTCCGGTGCAACAACCTCTTCCTCGTGCCCCTTGAATTGTGTAGTTACACTTTTAAATACCGCCACGGCCTGTGTATCTGTAAATTCAGTTGCCTGTTTTCCGAGTTCCGTTAACGCCCATACACCTCGCTTTGGAGCGTACATCCAACCTGCTTTTGTCAAATAAAACCGCGCCCAAGCGGCACGGTTTTCAAAGGTGGGACGACCGTTTTTATTGGCCTGTGCCAAGTCACCTGCTGATAGCCCGCAATGCTCAGCTATATAGTCATACACCTGCCTGGCCTTGGCCTGACCACCGAAATGCTGCAAGGCGAGATACACAGGCGCGAAATAACTCACAAACTGCGGAACACCTTCTATTTTGGAGTGAAATAAAGACATACCTTGTAAACTTCCTTTGCTCTATAGGGCGCATAGGCCATTCTTGTTTCAGCTAAATTGTGATGCCTAATTGTTGCGTTGACTTTGTTGCCAGCCCTTCCGTCGGACTAGCGGGATGCCCACCAGCGCACGCCAATTGAGAACATTATGCTCGAATCGGCGTATGCTCGGAACGTCACACTGATAATAGGAAAGAAGCCTCCAAGGAAACCTCGGTGCCGTAAAGGTGATTTCCTCTGGAATGCATGGCGCACCATCCATCAAGAGACAAGCCGTGTAATTAGCGCATGCAAACACGATACTCACCTCTCGTGCTAGCCGGTGCTGCGCACAGGCGTTCGTGACGGACCTGCTAAAAGTCAACGCTCATCAAATTTAAAGCTTCCATCCTTCCGGTACAAATCTCTCATCCCAAAACGCAGTCTCGGATACTCGCCATGCTCAAGAGCGAAATTAAAGACTTCGAAATAGGCACGAGAAAATTCATCTACGTCCTCGCAAAACGAAGTCCAATTGTGCAGCTCAGCGTAGTCTAGCGCGATACATGGCAGGTCAATCTTTTTGAAAAGCCCAAACAGATGTTCGCTATACTCCGAGTAGCTGTCTGTAAAAAATTCGCGCACAACAATCAGAGATAGTATCTGGCGCCGCCCTAAATCAATCTCTATCTCTTTGTCGTCGATGAGCATGCGCAGCGGCTGAATTCGCTCCAAATAGCCGATTGCACCCTTAGCCTGAGCAATACCACCTTTCAACTGTTTTACCGCCCTTGAACGTTTTCTTTCCAGAGTATTTTTAAGAATTTCCTCAGTGTTTTGCGAGTCTTTTGCTTGTATCAGAAGACATATGTCATCAGTGATGACAATGATGTCTGCAATTTCTTCGCCATCGTATACCCGCTTCGGCGCATGGTAGATTTGGTCTACGCTGAGAACTCGCTGCAGCAGAAGGATAATATCTATCTCCTGAAAATACCCCGGCTCCGTCTTAACCAAAACTGAACGATTGAATCCTTGTCCGCCATGAAAACTATAGCGTTCAGGATTCATGTCCATAATTACCGTCTCTTCTGGAAAAATAGGCTTGTCGAACTTGATGGCAATCGCTTCAGCATCGTGTTGCTCTGTGCGCGTAGCAAACCATATCGTCGCCGCCTCAGCTAGTTCATGAACGACGTCGTGGGCCAGGTCGTAGAGTTTGGCATCGTTTAAGGTCCTCTTCGCCTCAGGTGATATGTGAACCGTCGCTTCATAACCGAGTAGCTCCCTATCGTGTTCATCGAAGAGGTGAACTTTGAGCTGACTTCCTAGCAGTGTTGCAATTATGGACTTTGACGTCGCGTCGTTTGAGAGCGGAGTCCACACGGTTAGCGGACTTTCAGCATCTTCAAAGAATGCAGTCATTAAGCCAATCGTTTGAATACCAGCGACATCCAAAGGCACTATATAGACTTTAAAACCCTGATTCATCTTTGCCGTCAGCAAGTATTGCTGAAGCATCTTCACAATTAAACTCGGGACCGCTTCACCTGGTATCTGAAATCCTCGAATACCCGCTGGATATTGGAGAACCATCTGTGCAATCTCGGGATAAAAGATAGTTAGCATTCGTAGCTTTCAGAATTGAGCGGCCAAATTACTTAGCCGGCTGCATTGTTAGGGGCGTCTTCAGGAGGCGAATCTTGAACGGCGTCGTTCTTGCGTCTGATACGAGCCTTCACAGAAGCCCTTCTTCACGACAACGGGCTTCTTGGCAGCAATAGCTGTTGCTACCACAGGCTTCCTAGATGCCGTTTTCTTTGCTTTAGCAGCCTTCTTCGCCTCAATCGTATCGATAGCAGCGATTTCCTTCTGTTGCGCCTTATAGGCCACGAGCCATTCGGCAGCAGCGGCTTTTGACTCAGCTTGAAGGTTCTTAGCCACGTCAGCATATTGCACGCTTGTCAGATTGCCGACGAGCCATCCGATACGCTTCGCGCCAGCCGCTGTGATGACGAAGTGCATATCAGGGAGGCCCCACATCGGTTCTTTATCGTTGAGACGCTCCTCGAACAGAGATTGTGCCTCTTTGTTCGCGATTTTCACAAAACCGCTGTTCAGCAAATTTTGCAATGTGATTTCAACGATTTTTTGCGCTTCGCCACGGTCCATTTAGCCATAGGTCATATGCAAATGCATTTGCAGCTGCTTACTTCCAAATGCCTTCTTCAATCCCATCAGCGACAGAGTCAACGCCTATGCCGGCGACAGGTTCTCAGCTTCTTTCTCGCTGACATCGGTGGTCAGCGGGAAGGTAACGTAGAGACTCAGGAGCGATGTAACAAGAGCTGCTGCTGGGTCTGGCTTTTCAATTTTTTGCAGCTTCGGCATTTCAGATTCCCCTAAGAAAGTTTTGCATTATACAAAGCCTTTCCATTGAGCAATTTCCATAGGGGAATTATGCGGTCTTGACGGTTATGGCCAAGCTCAATCTATCCGGGCCAAGTCGTTCGCCCTGACTGCTACAATCGTCGACAACTTATAATAAATTACGTCTCAGGGGGAATTCGAATGGATTCAGATTTTCCAGAGCTCTATCGGAAACTCACGTCTAACCGTGCTGTACCCGAAGCTGCAATTGCCACTCTCCCAGAGATTGCGGCACTCTGCCGAGCCCACAAATCTACAGCAGGCACAGATAACAAGCTACCGCCTTATGCCGACCACTGTTTCCACGAAATCGTCATATCTCTCCCGCTTTTCACAAGTGCCATAGCTCAATGGCTAACGTCGGATGAAGACTTCGAACTAGGTTCGGCTTTGCTTTCCAAGGCCAACGGAGAATATTTAGACGCGAAGTCACCATTGAGTTTCGATTTGGAGCAGGTTAAGGAAAACATGGCCATCCTTGCCGGATGCCGGCTAGCAGCCGAATTTTCCACCCCGGCTATAAGCTTAGGCTGGACTCTCAGTCTACTGGCAGCTCGACCAACATCGGAATTGACTCAGAACGCCGTGACATCGCTACTCGGCTATCACCTAGATGAATTCCCTATCACTAGCAAAAAACTTCTCACCGTCCCAAGTCCTGAATTCGAGTCTTTGGATTTATTTCAACTTGCGCGAGCTGAAATACAAAAACGTGCTCAATTTATCAACTCACTGCCCTTCGTGAACGAGTTTGCCATGACACCAGAGATGCACATGCGCTTGGTGGCGATTCGGAGACAAGAGAATCGAGAAATTCTACGAAGCGCAAATGACACCTCGTTCTTCGCAAAACTGTTTTCGACCCACCACTTCAAATATTCAAACAAAACGTCTGTAGAAATTCACCATGCCGATGGAATTGAGGAAACCACCCTAGATATGGCAACCCATAGCGTATCCATGGAGCTCCCCCTGTCTGAACGAACAGACCCCATGTTTGGAACTAAACTCCGATACGCCTTGTGGCAAGGTCACCTGAAATGAGCATACAACTTGTCCTTTCAAACTATCTCTCTGGCCTAAAAGAACGACACGAACTGGACGCACTTTTGCCGGAACTTCTGAAGGCCATGGGTCATTCTGTATTGAGCCGTCCTCAAGTTGGAGTAGGCCAAGGCGGAGTCGATGTGATGTCAACGTTTGTCAGCGAGGATGGCATCGAGACTGTCTTCTTGTTTGTCATCAAATTCGGCGACGTCAAGCGAAGTGACCTTTATTCGGGTGACCAAGCAATTGACCCATCTATCAGAGAAGCTTGTAACGACTTCGTCCGCAATAGGATTCCCGCTACGCTCCAGGACAAGCCTAAAAATATCGTTCTTATATCTAATGGCGAACTGCGACAAGAGGCACAAAGCGGCTTTGCTGCATTATCTAGTGATGTGGAAAGTCGGCCTCTCTGCTCTCTTCATTTTTGGGGCACGGACCAACTTACCCCACTCATCGAAAGACACCTCTTTGATGAGGCACTTTTGCTATCCAAAGGAAAATCAGACCTCAGGGCTGCGTTGGCAGGCCTAGAAAATTCAGACATGGCGATTCACTGCTTTGTCCGATTCGTAGCGCACTGCTTCGAGAAACCTGACGACGAAGCGACATCAAGCAACTCGACCCGCAGAAAGCGATTTCTGAAGAGGTGTGCAGCCGCAGCTATGGGATGGGCCGTGTTACTTGTTTGGGGAAAAAGCGAGAAAAACGAAAAGCCTGGCGTAGTTACTGGAGAATTTTTGGCTCTATACCTGTGGTCCGAAGCCGTGAAGGACGGGTTACAAGAGGATGAGGAGTTCCAAAGTCGACTCAGCAACGTCCTAAAAATTCAGACCAGAGCTTTACTGGAGTATTTTGCGAAGTCAGCACAGCAACTAATGAATCGAGAGGTAGTTCTACTGCACCGACCGGAAAGAATTTTCTACGCTGACCTCATTTTTGAGGAAATGGGTAGGCTCGCGACACTGATACTGCTGCTGGAAAAATTTCCTGAATTCAGCACCTACCGTCAAAGAACTATTCAATTGTCAGTATATCTGGTGAATGCGCATACCGGCTGCCGACTTCCAGTCTACGATGGCCAGGCAATCGATATCAGCCTCCTGCTGTCGGCATGGATGGGAAGTGCTGCTTGGTCGCATGCAAAGAATTTGGCCTTTGATATCGTCGACAGACTGGGACACGCGTTAGCTAGAAACCAATATCTTCCTATCGACACAGATTTGATTGATGACGCAATCGCGCTGAACATCACGAAGACAGCTGATTCACGAGACTTTTTCAAAACTTCCAGTCTCATACCGGCTCTCGCTACCGCCTCCGCATTCCTTGGCTCAGATGACACCATCCAACTCCTCAATGAGAAGATTCAGCCATTGCTTCAAGAGGTTACTCTTGAGCGTTGGTATCCGCAAGTAGCGCTAGAGACGCTGACCGCCTCGACGCAGTCGGTTCAGGACGTTGGAATATCTCGTGCGATAGCAAAGCTTTACCCCTCAGCTGCCGAGGAGCGTGATTCTTCGCTGAAGGTCGTAAAGGACGCCGCGTTGCCAACGGACTTCAAATGGCACAAAAACTGGGAAGTTCTGGTGGCACTATCGGCGCGACTTCATCGCCATCCCTTACCCACATGGTATTTGGCTGCAAAGCACCAGCAAGGTATGCAGTTGACCGCGAGTCCGGTTCAAGAATCCACAACCGTTGACGGAAAAAAGACGACCAGTTAAAGTACAAGAACTGGTACAAAGTGCTGGTACAAGGTGAAAAACAGGGGCAAAAAATGCCCTTGATTTCAAAGGATATTTTTTCTAAGTTCGCCTCTCACACCTTCCGCCAAAAACAGACAAAGCCTTGATTTCGTTGAGATTTCAGGGCTTTTTTGTTTTTGGGAATACATCCGGCCGAGAAATCGCCCCCCCCCCCCCCTTTTTAATCCCCACTGGCGGCACGCTTCAAAATGCATGCAAGCAAACTCCTTGCATTAACTCAATGATTCAACAATAATTGAATCATTGAGTTAATGAGAAAATCATGGATACCAGGGAAACAATCGCCGCGCTTGCCGCGCTTGCACAGGAGTCACGTCTCGCGGTCTTCCGCTTGCTGGTTCAGGCTGGTCCGGAAGGTATGGCGGCCAGCAAAATCGCTGAACAAATATCCGTTACCCCATCCGCACTGTCCTTCCACATGAAGGAGCTCTCTCACGCCAGCCTGGTGACCTCTCGTCACGAAGGACGCTTTGTCATCTACTCGGCCAACTTCAACACCATGAACGGTTTAATCGGCTTTCTGACGGAAAACTGCTGCGGAGGGAATGTGTGCTCACCCGTTAGTGCATGTCGAGAAAAGGAAGGATTGGCGACTTAAGATGCCGTTCGTCAATCTCGCAACGTCACCTGCCGAGCCGGATCAAAAGGCCGCGTCTTGCGATTTGCTGACTTTCTACCCTGCCTCGTTCTACATCAGTACCCTCGGTGCAATCAGACAGCCAACATAACAAGGATAAAAACCACGTGCTCATCGCTTTTACTATCTTCTTGCTGACTCTCGTTTTTGTTATCTGGCAGCCTCGTGGACTGGGCATCGGCTGGAGTGCATCCGCGGGGACCTTCATCGCTTTGGCGTTCGGCGTGATTCAGCTGTCCGATATTCCGGTGGTATGGCACATCGTCTGGAATGCGACTGGCACCTTCATTGCCATCATTATCATCAGCTTGCTTTTGGATAAAGCCGGCTTCTTCGAATGGTCGGCACTGCACGTTGCACGCTGGGGCGGAGGCAACGGGCGCAAGTTGTTTGTCCTATTGATTTTGCTCGGCGCGGCTGTCTCTGCGCTGTTCGCCAACGATGGCGCCGCGCTGATCCTGACTCCGATTGTGATCGCCATGCTGCTGGCATTGCGCTTCTCGCCGCAAGCCACTTTGGCGTTCATCATGGCCGCCGGTTTTATTGCAGACACAGCAAGCTTACCGTTAGTCGTGTCGAATCTCGTCAATATCGTTTCAGCCGATTTCTTCAAGATCGGATTTTCACAGTACGCGGCCGTCATGCTTCCCGTCAATGTCGTTTCGGTGCTCATGACTCTGCTGGTGCTGTTCTTGTATTTTCGTCGCGATATCCCCCGCGACTATGACCTCAGCCAGCTCAAAAAACCAAATGACGCGATTCATGACCGCGCTACTTTCATCGCCGGCTGGTGGGTTCTTGGTCTGCTGTTGGTTGGCTTTTTCTGGTTTGAAAGAGTGGGAGTCCCGATTAGTGCTGTCGCTGCAGCCGGCGCCCTCGTCCTCCTGATTGTCGCAGCAAAAAGCCGCATCATCCCCACACGCGAAGTGATCAAGGGGGCACCGTGGCAGATCGTCTTCTTTTCGCTGGGCATGTACCTGGTGGTCTATGGATTGCGTAACGCAGGCCTGACGGGTTATCTCACAGACATCTTGAACGGCTTCGCCCAACACGGCGTGTGGAGCGCTGCCATTGGTACGGGCCTGCTGACGGCTTTCCTGTCGTCGATCATGAACAATATGCCGACGGTCCTGGTCGGAGCGCTATCGATCGACGCAGCAACCGCGCAAGGCGTGGTCAAGGACGCCATGATTTATGCGAATGTCATTGGAAGCGACCTCGGCCCGAAGATCACACCAATCGGCAGCCTGGCGACGTTATTGTGGCTGCATGTTCTGGCGACAAAGAAGATTCAGATCTCCTGGGGTTACTACTTCCGGGTCGGCGCCGTGCTGACAATCCCGGTTCTGGTAGTGACGCTTGCAGCCCTTGCTTTGCGCTTGACTGCCTGAGTACCTGAACATGGACATCACAATCGATAAGCCAGCCTGGTTGATCCCCTCTCTCGGATTGACGCAAATCGTCGGGTGGGGATCCATGTTCTACGCCTATGGTGTGCTGATGCAGCCTATGCAGACGGAACTGCAAGTCTCCAAGCCAGTGATTGTCGGTGCCTATTCACTGGCGCTGCTGATTTCAGGCCTGCTGTCGACACTGGCCGGCAGCATCATTGATCGCGTAGGCGGTCGTTTGTTGATGGGAATTGGAACAGTATTGGCTGCGGCGATGCTGGCGCTGCTCTCCACCGTCCATAGTGTGACAGGCTTGTATGTGATCTGGGCAGGCATCGGCGTGGCGATGAGCGCTACGCTTTATCAACCGGCATTTGCGGTCATTACTCAAATCTTTGAAGCCGATTTTCGGCGTGCAATTACGATGCTCACGCTCTTCGGCGGTTTCGCCAGTACGGTGTCGTGGCCGCTGACGCAATGGCTCTTGGTGCATTTTGGATGGCGTGACACATGGATGATTTACGCCATAGCCAATCTCGCCATTTGCCTGCCGATCCATGCCTTGTTGCCTCGGGCTACCAGCATCAAGGCAAAGATCAAGAATCGCACGGCAAAGAGCATTGGCCTGGCAACGGTGTTGCGCGATCCTGGTTTTTATCTGCTCACGACAGCGATCACATTGAATGCACTGGTGTTTTCAGCGATGTCGTTGCATTTGATTTCTATTCTTCATGACAGAGGCATGTCCATTTACTATGCCGCAGGTATCGGCGCCATGATCGGCCCCATGCAGGTGTTAGGTCGTATTTTGGAAGCCACCGTCGGCAAGAAAGCCAAGACCAGACAGATTGGTCTGGTTGCCATTTCCTTGTTGCCTGTAGCCCTGATTTTGCTGTTTGCACCGGCGAAATGGTTACTCGTCTACGGATTGTTTGCCGTCATGTACGGTGTCGGCAACGGCGTAATGACCATCGTCCGAGGAACATTGCCGGCGGAACTCTATGGCCGTGAGGCCTATGGGGCCATCAGCGGCGCCATGGCCACACCCGTGACAATTGCCTTTGCTGCCGGCCCCTTTGCCGCCTCCCTGCTCTACGCCATCGGAGGCGGTTATCGAGGAGCTATCGCGGCGCTGATCGGTATCGCCGGCCTCGGTGCCGTGCTGTTCTTTTATGCCACTGCACTTCCTCGATCCGCAACAACTTCATTCTCACCTCAGGATTAATCATGACAACCACGATCTATCACAATCCCGCCTGCGGCACGTCCCGCAATACGCTCGCCCTGATCCGCAATAGTGGGGAAGAACCGATTGTTATCGAGTATCTGCAACATCCGCCTTCACGTGAAATCCTGATCCAGCTCATCAACGATGCGGGTCTTACTGTACGTGAGGCGATCCGCCAAAAAGGAACTCCTTATGCGGAGCTTGGACTGGACGATCCGGAGTTGACAGATGAGCACTTGCTCGATGCCATGCTTACACATCCGATCCTGATTAATCGTCCTTTTGTGGTGACCTCCAAGGGGACTCGTCTATGCCGCCCATCTGAAGTGGTGTTGGATATCCTGCAAAATACTCAACAAGGATCCTTTACCAAGGAAGACGGCGAAGTTGTCATCAACGCGGAGGGACAACGTGTCGCACCAGCCAAATGATCTGCAAAGCATCCTGCCAAACATTGCCGATGACTTGCTCAAAGCACCAACGGTAAAGGACTTTGCCAATATCGGCGCGGCAACGCATGCACCGCGATTCTTGCTGCTGTACGGTTCGCTGCGTGATCGGTCTTATAGCCGCTTGCTGACAATGGAAGCGGCACGTCTGCTTGAAGCGATGGGTGGAGAGGTGAAAATCTTCGATCCGCACGGGCTGCCAATGCCCGATGCCGAGCCTGAAACGCATCCCAAAGTCGTAGAACTGCGCGAACTGGCGCAATGGTCAGAAGGAATGGTCTGGTGTTCACCTGAGCGCCACGGCGCCATGAGCGGCATCATGAAGGCACAGATCGACTGGATTCCCCTGACGCAAGGGGCTGTTCGGCCAACACAAGGAAAAACACTGGCGGTGATGCAAGTATCCGGCGGTTCCCAGTCTTTCAATGCCGTCAATCAGATGCGTATTCTCGGGCGATGGATGCGTATGATCACCATCCCAAACCAATCCTCCGTGGCGAAGGCCTACCTCGAATTTGAAGAAGATGGCCGCATGAAGCCATCGTCTTACTATGAGCGGGTTGTTGACGTAATGGAAGAATTGTTCAAATTCACTGTATTGACGCGGGACGTGGCGCCGTTTTTGGTCGACCGGTATAGTGAGCGACGCGAGACCAGAGATCTGTTGGCGAAACGTACAAATCTCAACGCCATTTAGAACTCATTTAGTAAATAGGTAGCCTATTTATGAAATGAGTTCTAGCAAGTGAGTGTTCGCTACAACACAAAAAATATCCATGAATACACCCGATCTGCAGCCGCCTATTGAAGTGAGAACAGAACCGCCTGCCGTGCGATTTCGCGATGCATTTATTTTCTGGCTCAAACTCGGATTTATAAGCTTCGGCGGCCCGGCAGGACAAATATCCATCATGCACCAGGAGTTGGTAGAAAACCGACGCTGGATATCTGAGCGGCGCTTTCTGCATGCGTTGAATTACTGCATGCTATTGCCAGGTCCGGAAGCGCAGCAATTGGCTACCTACATCGGCTGGCTAATGCACCGTACGCGAGGCGGAATTGTTGCAGGCGTCCTGTTTGTCCTTCCTTCGCTCCTGATTCTGATTGTGTTGTCATGGCTTTACATCGCGTTTGGCAATCTGCCGTTGATAGAAGGCTTGTTCTACGGAATCAAGCCTGCGGTGACCGCGATCGTTTTGCAGGCGGCGCATCGCATTGGCTCTCGCGCTCTCAAAAATAGCGCTCTCTGGACGATTGCTGCGGCGTCCTTCGTTGCTATTTTCGCCCTCAATGTCCCCTTCCCTGTCATTGTCGTCGCCGCCGCACTGATTGGCTATCTCGGAGGAAAAATTGCGCCATCCAAATTCTCCGTTGGCGGTGGTCACGGAGCGGCGCAAAAATCGTTTGGAAAAGCAATCATCGACGATGACACACCAACCCCGCTGCATGCACAATTTCACTGGATAAAGTTGTTTAAGATCGTCTTCGTCGGAGCACTGTTGTGGGTAATTCCGATGTGGGGACTGGTCGCGATATATGGCTGGAATCACACCTATACCAAAATGGGATGGTTTTTTACGAAGGCGGCATTCATGACCTTCGGCGGTGCTTACGCCGTTTTGCCGTATGTCTATCAAGGCGCCGTTGCACAGTTTTCGTGGCTGACGCCCACCCAGATGATTGATGGGCTTGCCTTGGGTGAAACGACACCCGGCCCCTTGATCATGGTGGTAGCATTTGTCGGCTTCATTGGAGGGTATGCAAAGGCGGTATTGGGTCCCGATCATTTGTTCCTCGCGGGTGCCATTGCCGCGACGCTAGTGACCTGGTTCACTTTTTTACCGTCTTTTTTATTCATTCTCATCGGCGGGCCGCTCGTTGAAGCGACGCATCAGGACATCCAATTTACTGCTCCCCTGACTGCCATCACTGCGGCAGTGGTAGGTGTCATCTTGAATCTGGCAACCTTCTTTGGATTGCATGTTCTATGGCCGCAAGGATGGGCACAGCGTTTTGACTGGATATCCGGACTCATTGCACTTGCAGCATTGATTGCATTATTCCGCTTCAAACGAAATGTGATTCACGTCATCATCGCATGCGCCTTGCTTGGACTGCTCGCCAAAACATTCCTCTGAACAGCAACCGGCAATTGAAGACACGAGGCCGCCAGTGCCCCTGACGAGCCTTATGCAGGATCTTGCTTCCGTAGCATACCTGACAAATACACATTACAGATAAAACAACGCATCAATTGCTTAAGATGATTTATTCCGACACCCAAAAACAACACTCCCCCTTTACCCGATATCACATAATATTAAAAACGAGATTTCGACTCTCAAATTAATCGACACGCGGACATGCTGAAACCAACTATTAGCCGCATCGGCATCCTCCCCCTCTTCAGTGCTCTCTTCACAGTGCGGATGAGTAGAAAATTTCTTGGCAAATTTTTATTCACAATCTTGTTGGCAGGCATCTGTATTGATTCTTGTTTTAGCAAAGAATTGACAATCGGCGTCTACGCCAATCCACCCAAGATCTTTTTGGACAAAGATGGCGTCGCAGCAGGAATTCATATAGATCTTATCCGCCAGATCGCAGAGCAGGAACATTGGACGCTGCGCTTTATTCCGTGCGAGTGGCAAGCCTGTTTGCGAGCGGTGGAGCACGGTGAAATCGACCTGCTTCCGGATGTCGCCTACACGGATGAGAGGGCTTCCATCCTTGATTTCCATAAGGTGCCTGCGCTATACAGTTGGTCTATCCTCTATCGAAACAAAAATGTCGCCATCAACTCCGTTTTTGATCTCAAAGAAAAACGCATCGCATTATTATCTGGCTCTGTTCAGGCGGACTATTTCAAACAACTCTTGGAGAACTCGGGCATAAGCGTCAGGTTTGTTCCCGTAAGCAGGCTCGAATTGGGATTTCAAGCAGTTGAAGCAGGAAAAGCAGACGCCGTCATTGGAAGCCAACAAGCTGGAGATATGTTGGCCGAGCGCCATGGTTTATCTGACACGCCAATTGTTTTCCAGCCGGTAAAACTATTTTTTGTCTCGGCCAAGGGCCGGAACAAGGATGTCTTGGACGCAATCGATCGCAACCTTCGAGCCTGGCAAGAAGATTCCCAATCCATTTACTTTGAAATTTTAAGAAAATGGGGGCGTGGCTCGCGCTCTCAGATAGAAAGAACTGTTGTATGGGGGCTGATTGCTGCCATTGGCTTATTTCTTAGTGCGCTTGGAATCGCAGCTTATCTGCGACGAGAGGTCGAGATCCGCACGCGCGAGTTACGCAACAGCGAAAAGTCTTTACGGGTGGCAGCAACCGTATTTCAATCACAAGAAGCAATGTGGGTCATGGGCCCGGATCATCGCATTCTCGATATCAATCATGCTTTCGTGAAGGTAACCGGCTTCAATCTTGCTGAGCTTATTGACAAGATGACTCCGCCATTCTGTCTTGTTCAGGGCGAACCCGACTACCGGGACGAGATGTGGAAAATAGTGAAAGAAACTGGTCAGTGGGAAGGCGAAGTTCACGCAAAAAAGAAATCCGATGAACGATACATCGCCCGCCTTACCATGACCGCTGTGCGTGACGTCGCCGGAAAAATTACTCACTATGTGGGAACCCAGACAGATATCACCCAGCAAAAGCTATTGCTCGAAGAAACAGTCCGGCTCGCCTACTATGATTCGCTGACAGGATTACCCAATCGGCGACTGCTGATTGAACGCATTCAATCATCTATTGCGACCAATGCAGACAACAATAAAGACTTCGCGTTGATCGTCATTGATATCGACAATTTCAAGGATCTCAACGACTCATTAGGACATGACGTTGGTGATCAGCTTCTTAAGAAAATTGCAAATCGCCTCGTTGCTACTGCCGACTCTGCGGAGAATGTGGCTCGCCTGGGAGCCGATGAGTTCGTCGTTTTGCTCCAGGGGATAGAACGATCGGACTCTGATCGGGTGGTTCAGCGATTTGCTCAGCGCATCTTGACGGCCATGAATGATCCCTTCGAACTTGCGGGATTGAGCCATCATGCAAGCTGCTGCATCGGTGCATCGCTTATGCAAAACGAGGACTCAACCGCCCAAGACATGTTGCGTCGTGGTGATTTGGCAATGTATCAGGCAAAGAAAAATGGGCGAAACACTTTTTGCTTGTTTACAGTTGAGATTGAAAATGCTGTCAACTTCAGAACGGCACTTGAATTTGACGTGCGAAAAGCAATTGATCACAAAGAGTTTTTTCTTCACTATCAGCCGCAGGTTGATTTGCAGGGGCAACTCATCGGTGTCGAGGCCCTGCTGCGCTGGCAGAGCCCGGAACGTGGTTTAGTGCCTCCGGGCCTATTTATTCCAGTCGCTGAGACATGTGGATTGATGTTCAAAATTGGTCAATGGGTCCTTCGCCAAGCCTGTGAACAGTCAGCAAAATGGGAGCGGGAACGCCCCGAAAAACCCATAGTGATCGCGGTCAACGTTAGTGCAATTCAGTTCTGTAATCTTGAATTCACTTCCGACGTCTCACACATCATTACTCAGACTGGCGCCAATCCGGCTCTCCTTAAAATGGAGTTGACGGAGACAATGATGGTCGATGATGTTCAGGCCACTGTCGAGAAAATGTACATATTAAAACGCCTCGGCATTTCGTTATCGCTGGACGATTTTGGAACCGGATATTCGTCTTTGTCTTTGCTGAAGCGCTTACCCATTGATCAACTAAAAATTGATCAGTCATTCATCAAAGACATCTTGGTCGATGCGAGCGATGTCGCAATCGCAAAAAGTATCATCGCCCTGGGTTCTGCATTGGGTGTCGATGTGATTGCCGAAGGTGTTGAAACGCTTGAGGTCAGAGATTTTCTTTCCACTATCGGATGCACAAAATATCAAGGTTACGCATTTGGCCGACCCGGGCCGGCCGATCAATTGGCGTACTGATGCCAGCATTTTTCCCGCCTATATTTCTCGTCAATAAATCTTTGCGCTCATTCTTATCTGATTGCGAAGTATCACTGCGTGAAAGAAATTGCATTAAGTAACGCCAACGCTTCATCGAAGTCAAACCTGTCGATCTTGGCTGCTACCTTGTCCAGTTCAGCAGCCGCGGGCGTGTCGGCCACAAACGATTGCAACTCAGCCAGCATATCGAGCGAAGCAGCGTCGCTGCCATCCAGCAAACTTTTCAGTTGATCCAGACATTGCTCAAATCGTGGATCCAACACCGCCCTAACCGTAGCAGGTATCGCAGAAGACGACTGCTGAACTGGTCTGAGTTGAGCAATCCCCGCCATCACTATGACAAGGTTTTGATTCGCCGCCGCAACCAACGGTTCAAGTCCGGCCACTCCACTTTCCCGCTTGCAAGCAGCTTCCAGTTCAGCTGCCGACTGAGCAAGTGTCATCGCACCGATATTACCTGCCGTACCTCGCAAGGTATGCGCGATTCTGGCAGCGCTTGCTGCATCGTTCATCGCCACGGCATCGTTGAATTCCTGTAGAAACCCTCCCTGCGACTCCTTGAACTTGAGCAGCATCCGATAATAGAGATCTTGCTTGCCCATGCTTGTCGCCAGGCCTGCGGTGCGATCTATCCCCGGCAGATGAGGTAGCTCAGCCGATTGACCGCTCAGCGTCTTCCCGGAAGTTGACGGTGCTTTCAGTGTTGCTGAAGCCGATCTTGCAGATGAAGGATGGATCCATTTCGCCATCGTCGCAAACATCGTTGCAACATGCAGCGGCTTCGAAATATGGTCATTCATGCCGCAGGCAATCGCCTGTTCGCGGTCTCCAGTCATGGCATTGGCGGTCATCGCAATGATTGGCAGTTGTGAAAATCTGGATTGTTCGCGGATCTTGCGCGTCGCCGTGTAGCCATCCATGACAGGCATTTGACAGTCCATCAGCACGCCGTCGAAAGCATTATTTTCTGCAAGCAGATCGAGTGCTTCCTGGCCGTTTCTGGCAACCATGAATGCGATGCCCGCTTCATTCAGCAGCTCACCGGCCAATTCCAGATTCATGTCATTGTCTTCTACCAGCAACACACGGGAACCCGCCAGGAGTGCGATATTCGCCGTGCTCTGATCAATGCGCTCCAGTGACCGGCTTTCGGTCACGATGCCTTTGCCCAGCGCTTCTCCGATGGCCTCCAGCAACGTGGAGGGTGTGACCGGTTTAGTCAGTACCGACGACAGGTGGACTTGCATACGCGCCGCCTCTTCCTGCGCTTCATCACGTCCGAAGGCTGTGACCATAATGACTGACGGCACCGAATTGATCTCTCCGGCATTCATTTGCAATACGGTCTCCACGCCGTCCATGCCCGGCATCTTCCAATCCATCAGAACGAGGTCGTATGGCAACTCTTTCCGTTCGGCGTCCTTCAGCAAATGCAAAGCTGCAACCCCGCCGTTGGCCATGTCGACTTCGAGACCGAAGCTGCGCGCCATCGTCGACAGAATCTCCCGCGCACTGGCGTTGTCGTCAACGACAAGCACTCGCAGACCAAGCAGTTCTTCCGCCTTGAACATGCGTCGTGGCGCCGCATTGCGCTGCACTCCGAAACGCGCATGAAAATGGAAGATAGAACCCTTTCCATGTTCGCTTTCCACCCAGATACGGCCATCCATCATTTCTACCAGGCGCTTCGAGATGGCCAGGCCCAACCCGGTTCCTCCATATTTACGCGTGGTGGAACTATCGGCTTGGCTAAATGACTCGAACATACGATTGCATTGCTCCGGCGTCATGCCGATGCCAGTGTCTTTTACCCAGAAATGCAACTCCGTCCACTCTGCCGTGACGGATATCTGATTAACGCCAACGACGATCTCTCCTCGCTCGGTGAATTTGGTTGCGTTATTACCGAGATTGATCAGCACTTGCCCCAATCGCAACGGATCGCCAACAAGCGCCGTCTGGACGTCTGGCGAAGTATCGAACAGCAATTCCAGGCCTTTGTCATCGGCCTTGAGACCGACCATGCTGGCAAAATTCTCCATCACGTCTTCGAGCCGGAAATCAGTCCGCTCAATCGTCATCTTGCCTGCTTCAATCTTTGAAAAGTCGAGAATGTCGTTGATAATTCCCAGCAAATTTTCGGCGGAACGATGGACTTTCTCGATATAGTTGCGCTGCTTCTTGTCCAACTGCGTCGCAAGCGCCAGGTGGCTCATACCGATGATGGCGTTCATCGGCGTGCGGATTTCATGACTCATGTTCGCGAGGAATTCGCTCTTGGCACGCGTGGCATCCTCGGCAATCTCCTTGGCGCGGCGGACATCTTCTTCCGCGCGCTTGCGATCGGTAATGTCGTAATACCATTCGACCGTGATATCGCCGGAAGTCAGCGGCACCTTGATTGCACTCAGCAACACCTCGACCACCGAGCCATCGGCACGACGGAAGCCGGCCTCGTAGTTAAGCACATCGCCGTGGGAAATCGCCTCCGTATAGCGCTGCTTACAGTCGGCGTCGTCCCACAACTCGTCCGCTTTGTCCTGCGCAAACAATTCCTCCGCAGTCGCCCCCATCAGACTTTCAAGCTGGCGATTGCAATAAATCAACGAGTGATCGTCCTGGCGTTCGATTGACATCGCGACGGGACTGCTGTCGAGCACCTGACGCAGGCGCTTTTCGCTTTCCTGAACTTTGGCCTCCATCGCGCGGCGTTCACTCGTGTCACGCACCGATGCGCAAATGCATTGCCCATACTCCCCCACTGCCGGCAATGACGCCAGACCGATCTCGACCGAGAACATGCTGCCGTCCTTGCGTACACCTTGCAGATCCATCTGCCCACGTCCCATCTGACGCGTGCCGTCTTCCTTCATGAAACCTTTCCGTAATCCGGCATGATGCGGACGTACCGAAGCGGGCACCAATTGCTCTACCTGCAGCCCCATCAATTCGCCTGCGTCGTAGCCAAACAGCCCGTCGAGTTGAGTATTGGTGAGAATGATCTTTCCACGCTCGTCCACTACCAGCATGCCGTCCGGGGCAGACTCGACCACGCCGCGGAACCAGGCTTCCGTTTCCTTGAGTGCGGCTTGCTGAGCCTCCAACTCGGTCGCCTGCTCCTCCAGACGCGTTGCCTGCTCCTGGGATTGCATCAGCAAATGCTGCACGGTCAGTGAACGATCCAATATCTCCATGCTAATGGCCAGACGTGGAAGCACTTCATCTAATAAGGATCTGGCGCTGTCGCTGGCCGGATGAATACACGCCAGTTCGAGCACCCCTGCCAATTTTTCCCCATTGAGGATAGGCCTCACCAGAATTTCACTATGCGCAATTTCACCGAGTGCCGAGTGAATACGCCAGGCCCTGTCGCCAGTACTTCCTTGCGGCATCATTCGCGGCAACCGGTCTCTGGCGCATTGACCAAGCAGGCCTACTCCCGGTTCAATGGTGGCATCAGGCGAGCGATCACTGTTCACGGCGTAGCCTCCCGCAAAAACCAGGCGCTCACGCGCGTCGTCCCAGCGATAGATCAGGCCCTGACCGATATGCAACAGAGGCGCCAGATGTCTGAAGAACAAATCCGCCAGTTCTTCCGGAGAATCCGCTTGCTGTAACGCAGCTTGAATCATGGCCTCTTGCGACTTGATCCAGCGCTGAGTTTCCAGCTGTATCGATTCTGTCTGCAAGGACGCTATCGCGCGCGCAAGATCCCCGGTCTCGTTCTGATAATCCGTATGGGGGATGTCCAGATGCAACTTGCCGGCAGCCAGTTCTTCCACTGCCAGCCGGACCCGGTTGATAGGACGCCGGATGGATCTGCCGATCAGCCACGAAAAAGCCAGCGCCCACGCCAGCCCGCCAAGCAACAAGGCGTAAGTCAATACGTTGCGGGTGAATGCAAAGCTCTGGACTGTCACCGTCGTGTCGCGCACACCGAACTCTTTGACATCGGCAATTTCGCCCAAAAACCGATCCGCACTCCGGTTGAGTTCCTTGAAACTGATGCTCTCGACCAGCGATGCGGCTTCGCGTCGCATTCCTTGCTTGGAGAGATCCAGCGCCTCGGACATGGTCCGTCGCATGCGGCTAAGGTGAATCTCGAACTGCTCCAGACGCGCCACGTTATCCGCCTTGAACAGTGTCGGACGGGTCAGTTGAACGGCTTGCTGGACGTGCTGATACGAGTCGTCCATCTCTTGTACGGCCTCGTCACGCTCGCCCACAGATTCCGCACTGACGATGCGATGAGCCGCCAATACCATCTGCGAAAAATGGATTCTGGCCTCTTGTACCCTCGCGATGCCGACAATGCCTTCTTCCTGCAATCTCTGCAAGTCTCTGTTCATATCTGACTGGGTTTTCAGACTCTGAATACCGAGGGCAAGGGACAGCAACAACAACGAAACAAAACCAACGACCAGCTTATGACGAAGCGGCAGGCGCTCCAGAATCTGTAAGGCCGAACTCATGCGGGCTCCCATGTCATGCAATCTGCGGAAGAGTCACTCGGAACCTGAAATGAACTGCAACGCAACGGCCTTCTGCGCCATGTCGTGATCCGAATCCGCAAATCGTGCAGCAATCGCCTGGAACTGATCGATGCACGCCAGGAAAGCGTCGCAGACGTCCGGATCGAAGTGCGTACCACGTCCGTCGACCATGATGCGAGTGGCGTCCTCGTGCGGCATGCCATCCTTGTAGACACGCCGACTGATCAACGCATCGTAGACATCCGCCACCGCCATAAGCCGTGCAGAAATCGGAATATCGTCGCCCGCTTTGCCTTCGGGGTAGCCGGATCCGTCCCATTTTTCCTGATGGCCGTAGGCGATTTCCTTTGCCAGGCGAAGAAAATCCACGTCCATGCCTAGTTGTTGTTCTGCATGGGCAATGGCGTCACGCCCCAGCGTGGTGTGCGTCTTCATGATCTCGAACTCTTCCGGCGTAAAGCGGCCGGGCTTGAGCAGGATCCGATCAGGGATGCCAATCTTGCCGATGTCATGCAAAGGCGCCGATTTGAACAGCAACTTGATTGTTTCGTCATCGAGGAAATGACGGAAGCGCGGATGGTCGCGCAAGTGTTCAGCCAGGACTTTCATGTAGTACTGCGTGCGGCGGATATGGTTGCCTGTTTCGTTGTCACGGGTTTCTGCCAATGAGGCCATGGCGTGAATCGTCACATCCTGAATCGCCAGTACTTCCAGCGTACGCCGGGCAACCTCTTGCTCCAGATAGTCGCTTTTATCCTTCAGAAAGTCCGCTGCGGCCTTGACCTTCAACTGGGTCTCCACACGCGCCAGCACGACGGGAGGGCTGATTGGCTTGGTGATGTAATCCGCCGCGCCCATCTCCAGTCCGCGCGTCTCATCCGCAGTCGATGCCATTGCTGTCAGAAAGATGAGCGGGATGTCTCGCGTACGCGGCTCGGCCTTCAACACCTGCGCCACCTCATGCCCAGACAGGCCGGGCATCATGATATCGAGCAAGATCAGATCGGGAGGTGGATCGGCCTGCGCAATGCGCAAGGCCTTCTCGCCATTATTGGCTACCTTGATGACGTATTTGTCCCCTTCTTTAAGAAGGTTGGCCATCAACAGTAAATTGTCAGGACTATCATCGACAATCAAAACGATCGGCTTGCGATTGAAATCGTGGGCTAATTCCATGGCTTGCTCCGGCACAGTTCGCGGCGATTATTTATAGTGATATTGCGCGTACTACCCCAGCAAAACCTGCCGATATGACGGCCGGCATTACTGGCTACCAATTGATGAGATTGTTGCCTGAGCTCATCAATGCGTAATGTAGCAGAACATATGTACCTCTGGCACTATTAACGTTTCAGAGCGAGATTTCTTCAGCGCAACTTTTTTTAACGTCGCCTTCGGCAGCACGACCGAACACTGGAAATCTGACAGCTTATGATGTGGTGACATTGCGCGTCATCCATACGCGATTTCTGACGAAAATAAAAAAGACCCTTCTGGGCCTTTTTTGCGTAGTTAAATCTCAATCTTCAGTCTTGCGTCACCAGTACCGGATTAATTGCCAGCAACAGCCAGGGCTTGATTTCCGATCGTACGAAGACACAGCTGATCGCAAAGGGATCCTGATCGCGCAAAGCCTCTGCTTCTTCTTTCGTTGCGACTTCGTAAATGATCAGACCGCCACTGCCGTCCGAGAACGGACCTCCCAGTGACAGTTTGCCGGCATCGAGCAGGCTTTTCATGTAACGCTGATGATCGGGGGCGTGTGCTGCAAGCTTTTCCCTGTCGTCCGTGTAGGCGACGTAATTGATAAATTTCATGACTATCCTTGTCTGGTTTATAGGGTCGTAAACCTATGGTTTTCGCAAGGGCAAACGCAACGCCGATGCATGCCATCATCCCGATTACCGCCTCGCAGATAAACCGCCTGCCGCTGAATTGACTATTCGGCATTGACAAAGAGTACTGCCGAGACGGTTCATTAGCTGTAGCCGCGCACGTGAATCTGCCAAAGTCTCTACAATCTCATCCACCTTAATTCTCGGCCAGGCATTCGGCCTCCTCACTCGCAAGACCATGAGCACTCATTCAATCTCGCTGTCTTCTGCGCAGGCGCGCACCATCTGGCTGCGCGCGCAACGTCTTGACGAGCCGGCTCCTTTCGGCGCCGGTGCCGAGGCAGTGAGGCTGGCGACGGAGCATCTCGGTTATATACAGATCGACACCATCAACGTCATCGAGCGCAGCCATCATCACATTCTCTACACGCGCATTCCCGACTACAAACTGAGCGATCTGGAACAGGCGCAGTCGGTCGACAAGTCGGTGTTTGAATACTGGACGCACGCGCTGGCCTATGTGCCGACGACGGCGTTCCGCCATTTCGTCCCGGCGATGGAACAACGGCGGCTCAATCCGCATTCCTCTTTTGACGGTGTGGCCGAAGCCGACTATGCCGTGCTGCTCAAGCGCATCCGCAAGGAAGGCGGCCTTTCGATCCGCGATATCGAGGACGATGTGCTGGTGGAAAAGACGCATCCCTGGGGTAGCCGCAAGCCGTCGAAAAAAGCCTTGCGCTGGGGATTTTTCATCGGCGATCTGGTGATCAGCAAGCGTACCGGAATGATCAAGACCTATGAACTGGCAGGACGTCATTTCGGCTGGCAGCGACGGCCGTCGGCGTCGAAGGAAAAGCAGTTCGCACAATATCTGCTGCAACGTGCGCTGCAATCGCAAGGCATCGTCAGTCTGGATTCGATCTGCTACGGGAATGCGCCGATGAAGGCGATGGTGAAAGAATTGATCGCTGCCGACGTCAAGCGCAAACAGCTGATGCCCGTGCATCTGGATGGCGCACCAAAAAGCCAGCACTGGATCACGCCGGAACAACTTGAGACGGTCATCGCGACTCCCGAGCCGGTCTCGGGAGAACGCGTGCACATCCTGTCGCCCTTCGACCCGCTGGTCATTCAGCGCAAGCGGCTGGAATTATTCTTCGGCTACGAGCATCGCTTCGAGGCCTATGTGCCGGCAGAGAAGCGCGTGCTGGGCTACTTCGCCCTGCCGGTGCTGGTTGGCGACCGTATCGTCGCAGCGCTCGACCTCAAGATGGATCGTCAGGCCGGCAAGCTGCGCATGCAGAAGTGGAGCTGGATCGCGAAAAAGTCAGCACCGCTGAAAGGCCTCATCGAGGAAGAGCTGCATCGCTTTGAACAATTCCAGAAGCAATCGATGCGCTCAGTCCTGCCTCCGGATGAAAACTAGGCACCAACATAACCAAGCATGTTGCGCGGTGTGACGTCGGTTGCCGGCCGCATCGTGTCGCGCGCTTCCGTCGCTACTGCGTCTTTCTCTGCTTCTGTTTCTGATACGACGATGTTGAACACCGAGACCGATTGCACCAGACTGCCGGCCTGACGTGTCAGCGCATTAGCAGCCTCGGCGGTCTGATCGACCAGTGCGGCGTTTTCCTGAGTAGACTTATCCATTTCCACCACCACGCGGCTGACTTGCTCCAGGCCCTCAGCCTGCTCCTGCGTGGCGATCGAAATTTCATTCATGGTGTTCATCACGGTATTCACCGATGTCACGATCTGCTCCATGGCGCGACCGGTTTCGATCACCTGGGACGATGCCAGATCGATGCAGGCGGCGGATTCGCCGATCAAGACTTTAACCTCTTTGGCCGCTTCGGCGCTGCGTAATGCCAGCGAACGCACTTCCGTCGCCACCACGGCAAAACCTCTGCCCTGCGTGCCGGCGCGCGCGGCCTCGACCGCCGCGTTGAGCGCCAGAATATTGGTCTGGAACGCAATGCCGTCGATGACGCTGACAATTTCAGAGATCTTGTTGGCGCTAACAGAGACTTCTCCCATCGTGCCCACGATCCTTGACATCAGCTCGCCACCTTTGACGGCATCACCTGCGGCAGTTGCCGCCAGTTGGTTGGTATGACGGGTGTTCTCGGCATTCTGTTTGACAGCGGCGGACAGTTCTTCCAGCGTCGCGGCCGTTTCTTCCAACGACGAGGCTTGCTGTTCGGTGCGCGCCGCCAGGTCGATGTTTCCTTCGGCGATGTCGCGTGCGCTGCGGTTGACGTCTTCAGTACCGTTACGGATGGAGGACACGGTTTCCACCAAGCCTTGCTGCATGCGCTGCAATGCCCCCAGCAAGACGCCGATTTCATTGCGGGAAGCGCCTTCCACCGGCGAACTCAGATCGCCGCCGGCAATACGGTCGAAATGCATGCCGGTGGTGGCCAGCGGACGCAGCAGCACGCGGTCAAACAACATCCAGTACAAACCGACCAGCAGCAGAGAGAAGATGAACAGGCCACCGGCCAGATAAACCGCAATCATGTAGCGTTGCTCGGATGCGGCGCTCAAAGTATCGCGCACCGACTCGGCATGGCGAATGACTGTGCGCAAAGTCGACGCGAATACGCGATCGGCTTCTTCAGCGCTGGTGGTCGCTGCCGCATAGGCATCCAGCGACACATCGTAGAGCGCCACTTCACGCCCCTCCAGCACCTTGGTGTAGGCATCGTAAGCCTGACCGACTTGCTGTGACCGTTCTGCGAGGCCCGATGCCGACTTGTCGCCCTTGCGGTAACTTTCAAACGTTTTCTTGGCTTCTTGCAGCGCCATCGATGCCTTGCGCGTGTAGTCGTTGGCCTTGACCTGATCGCCGCGCACCAGGTTGATGTAAGCGTTATCCATATTGATCAGCGTGGACTGAAACAGCCGCTCGACTTCATGCAGCGGCTGGATCTGCTTGTCCGATAGATCGATCAGTTCATTCATGGCCTTGGCCGACTGGCGCGCATCGGTCCAGGCGATGAATACCGCCGTCCACAAAGCAAGCGAAAAGATGCCGAGAACGAACAAGAGGCTGGTGCGGATTTTCAGTTTGGCGAACATGGCTGGCTCACTATGGGTGACGGATAGGGAATAGTTATTTGATACCGAACAAGCGATCCAGCGACCAGGCACCGCCGCCGCGACCGACCAGGAACAGCAGCAGACCGGCCCAGGTCAGATGCGTCGGCCAGGCATCCGGATAGACAAAGATTTCAATCACGGCCGTCATACCCAGCAGGCCCAATGCTGCGGAACGTGTGAACAGCCCCATCACCAGCAGCAGCGGAAAGAAGTGTTCTGCATAAGCCGCCAGATGCGCGGCGATTTCCGGCGGCACCAGCGGCAGTTTGTATTCCTGTTCGAACAGCGTGTAGGTGCTGTCCTTGATGGTCAGAAAACCGGTGACCTTGGTACGGCCCGAGAGAAAGAACACTGCGGCGATAGCGACCCGCGCGACCAATGCCAGCAGCGAATCGCCGACCAGTTGTGTGGCACGTGCGACAGCGAAGTTATACCAATCGGCGATGGATTTCGGCTTCGTTGCGGTAGTCGTTGTGGTCGGTGTCGTAGGTGTCGGATAGGTAGACATGATGGTCTCCGTAAGTAAAAATATATGAGGATCAGCGCGTGGGTATGAAAGGCGAGGAAAATGCTTCGGCATGAATCAGTGTGCCAAGCAAGCGCGCGACATCCAACCCCGGTTCTGCTTCGACAGCCTTTGTCGTCGCCGTCTGCAAATCTTCACCGGCGGCACAGGCATCAAGAAATACACACATGCCGAGACTTGCCGACTGCCAGACAACCTGGCCGTCAATACGGCTCAGCAAAGCGCCCTCACCGTCCCAGTTGAGTTCGTCGACAAGATCGCGTTGTTCGCGATTGGCTTGCCAGATGGAATAGGCCGGCTGGTTTGCGCTCCAGTGCCAACGCACGCTTGCCCGTGGCCGCAAAGCGCTCTGCAGCAAATCCACCTCAGCCAATGCAGCCAGCATGCCGGCTTCCAACGGTGCCTCGTCGGCGGCGATATGACATTCGCTCCAGAGGCGATCAAGGCGTGCGACGTCGCCCAGATAAGGCAACTCGGCAGCCGGGCCAAATGCCGACAAAAAGTCGGCAAAACCACGGCCGTATTCGATCAGGCAGACGCTTTCCGGTGGTTCGGCGCAGGCATGGATCAAGGCTGCTGAGCGAAACCATTCTTCGCCGACCAGACGTGCGATGGTCGGATAGTTGGCCGCCAGCGCATCGACGCTGGCCTTGAGTACGGTATTGCGATAGACCTTGAAACCGGGCTGGCTGGTCAGCTTCTCCAGTGAATCGTCACTGTCGCCGACGCCATAAATGGCGCGAATGAATTCGTGTTGAAAGTGATCCGCAGCGTGATTCATTTCAGCACTCCCTGCGCAGACATGATCTCTTGCGCCTTGTTGCGTTCGGTCAGCAGTTCGGCGAAAGCGGGAATCTTGTCGTCGCGTTCGATCAGCGTCGGACGTTCACCGATGCGCTCGATCAGATGGCGATACAAACGCCAGACCGGCTCGATCACCGGCGCGTCGTGCGAGTCAATCAGCAGTTGTGTCTCAGTAGTATCGTCACTGTCCTCGCTATGGCCGGCCAGATGGATTTCCATGATCGCTGCGGCCGGCAGATTGTCGAGATAGGTGCGCGCGTCGTAACCGATGTTGTGGGCGCTGACATAGACGTTGTTGACATCGACCAGCAATCCACACCCGGTGCGGCGCACCAGCTCGTCGAGGAAATCGGTTTCGCTCCAGTCGTGATTGTCCATGCGCAGGTAGTGCGACGGATTCTCGATAGCGATGCGGCGTTGCAATTGCTCTTGCGTACGCTGGATATTGGCGGCGACACGTGACAGGATCTCGCTGGTGCGCGGCACCGGCAGCAAGTCGGGATAGTAGCGGCCATCGAATGTCGACCAGGCCAGATGTTCGGAGATGAGCGCGGGTTCGACCCGGCGTATCAGTTCTTTCAGGCGATGCAGATGCTGCTGGTCGGGAGCAGCGTCTCCCGCCAGCGACAGCGATACCCCGTGCAGCGACACCGGATGGCGGCTGCGGACGGCGTCCAGCCATGCCAGCCGTGGACCGCCTGCCATCAGGTAATTCTCGGGATGCACTTCGAACCACATCTCGGCTTCGGCGCATTGCAGCGCGTCGTCGAAATGTTGCGGCTTCAATCCCAGGCCTGCACCAAGTGTCGCTGTCATTTCAGGCTCCTGCTCCTGACTGCAATCAGATTGCGTTCAGGGAACCGGTGCCCTTAGGAGTCTTGATACTGGTGCAAGTGCCGGCAGGAACGTTCTTCCAGGCGTTGCCTTGGTAGTCCATCTTGGCAGTGCCGGCGCAGGTTGTGCCTTCGCCTGCCTTGCAATCGTTCTGACCGGCGAGCGAAACGCCGTAGCACTTTTCAACTGCAGTCTTCGCTGCGGCTGGTGTGTTTTGCGCCATGGCGATACCGGATGTCAGAGCAGCCAGGGTGAAAGCGGCAGTTGCGAGTTTGATTGTGTTCATAACGTACTCCTTGAAGATGGATGGATAGTGGATTGTTAAGAGAAGCAGATATCCGCCGGAAGCGTTCTTTTGCAGATGATCTGAACGTTAGTTCGTCGCACCATGGCGTTCGGTTACAGAAAATTGAAAATAAATTTGAAAATATTTATTTTGCAAACGCTGTAACCGAATCGGTCGCACCGACGAACATATAGGTAAGGCGTCTTGCCCGGCCGGTGGCGGCCCATGGCAGAAGACGCGAGGATGGAGAATCTGATGAAAACACCTGACCTGGTGTCCATGCTTGCAACAGGAACAACACGCAGCGATCCCGATATATTAGGTAAGCGACTTGGACTGGCTTTGCTGATCGGTCTGATCGGCGCATCCACGCTGCTGGTGGCTACCTACGGCATACGTGGCGACATGCCGGAATTGCTGGCGACGCCGCTGTTCTGGATCAAGGTATCGTTTCCGCTGGCGATATTGATGTCGGCGCAGGGCGTCACTGCACGGCTGGCGCGCCCGGGGGCTTTGCTAGGATTACAACGACTGATCCTGCTGGCGTTGCCGGTGCTGGCGATCTGGTTGGCGAGTATTGGCTTCCTGCTGCTGGCGCCGCCGTCGCTACGGCTGGCCTTGGTGCTGGGGTCGACCTGGCAGGTCTGCTCATTGAATATCGCACTGTTGTCGCTGCCGACTTTCTTTTCGATGTTCTGGGCTATGCGCGGCCTGGCGCCGACGCGACTGATGCTGACCGGTGCCAGTATCGGATTGGTAGCCGGGGCACAGGGCGTAGTGGTCTACACCTTGTATTGCACGGAAATGACGATGCCCTTCTGGGGAGTCTGGTATGTGATCGGCATGCTGGTGCCGACGGCGGTGGGCGCCCTGCTCGGCCCACGCCTGCTGCGCTGGTAGAGGGCGTAGTGATCTGTTCAGGGATCGAGCAACGCGGCAACCGGGCGTACCAGGCCTTCGAGCAAGGCGCGCTCGGGACGGGTGCGTGCCAGCACGCGAATGCCGAGCAAGGTGCTCAGCAACAAGCGTCCCATGTCTTCCGCCGATTGTCTGGAAGAAATGCTGCCGTCGCTCTGACCAGCGGCGACGCAGCGACGGAAGAAGGCTTCCACCTGCAACAGCACGTCGGCAACCACGCGCTGAAATTCGGGATCGTGCGGCGCGACTTCGAGCGCCGAGTTGACCAGCATGCAACCCTTGCGGTCCTTGTCGGCCAGCGAACGTTTGATGATTTCGTTGAAGAAGGCGGCGATGGCGGCGCGCGGTGGCATCTGGTTTTCGAAACGGCCGACGCGGTCGAGGAAGCTCTGTTCGACATAACGATCCAGCGCACGCCGGTACAAGGCGCGCTTGTCGCCGAAGGCGTTGTAGAGACTGGCGCCGGTGATGCCCATGCTCTCAGCCAGATCGCGTACCGAAGTGGCTTCGTAGCCACGGGCCCAAAAACATTGGACTGCGGCATCAAGCGCGGCTGTTTCGTCGAATTCGCGTGGTCGTGCCATGATGCTTCTGAAAACCTTGTGATTGCTGAGATTGCTCAGTTGATGCGGCTAGTATATCATTTTAAAACAAGTGATCTAAAACGAGCAGCAGCAACAGCAGCACTGCAAATGCCTGCCACCGACCTGAGCCATCGCATGGCCAACAGATGAAGCGACTGACAACAACAGCAGAAACCGATCCGGGGATGTCCGTCGAAGAGCGCCTGAAAGCGCTGCTTCTGGCCGGACTGGACGGCAATGAAACCGCCTATCACGCCTTCCTCAACGACCTCAGCGGCCGTCTGCGCGCCTATGTCAGGAAACGTCTGTTCCATCTGCACGACGAAGTTGAAGATATCGTTCAGGAAACCCTGCTGGCGGTCCACAACGCCCGCCACACCTACCGCGCGGACGAACCGCTGACGGCGTGGGTATATGCGATTGCGCGTTACAAGCTGATGGACTTCTTGCGCATGCGCTCGCGTCACGATGCCTTCAACGAGCCGCTGGACGACTATGTCGACATCTTCTCCAGCTCCGATGAAGAACCGGCCAACGACGCCAAACGCGACATCAACGTCTTGCTGGAACAATTGCCGGACAAGCAACGCCTGCCTATTGTTCACGTTAAACTGCAAGGCATGTCGGTGGCGGAAACCGCGCAACTGACCGGCTTGTCCGAATCCGCCGTTAAAATAGGCATACACCGCGGCCTCAAATCTCTCGCGGCCAAAATACGATTGTTTTCATGAAGACTGACGATTTCATTTCCATGCTCGCTACCGGCGTCAAACCGGTGGATCGTCACGTGCAGTTCAAACGCTTCTCGCAAGCCATCCTTGTCGGCGGTGCCGGCGCCTTCATCCTGATGGTGTTGATGTTCGGCATTCGTCCGGATATCGGCGTCATGCTGGTCACGCCGCTGTTCTGGTTCAAGATGGCCTTCCCCTTGTCGCTGGCTGCCGCCTCGCTATGGCTGCTGACGCGCCTGAGCCGACCGGGTGCAGGTCTGGGCAAGCGCTGGATCGCACCGGCCACGCCTGTGCTGGTGATCTGGATCGCGGCGCTGGCCGTGCTGGCGGTTGCGCCGGAAAGCGAACGCCTGAATCTGATCATGGGCTTCACCTGGCGCCGCTGTCCTTTCAATATCGCCATCCTGTCGATCCCGACCTGCGTGACGATCACCTGGGCGGTACGCCAACTGGCGCCGACGCGCCTGCGTCTGGCGGGCGCCATGGCGGGCTTGCTGGCCGGCTCGGTAGCGACCGTCGCCTATTGCCTCCACTGCCCGGAAATGGGCGTGCCTTTCTGGGGTATCTGGTATCTGGGCGGGATGCTGATTCCAGCCGTGCTGGGATGGCTGTTCGGACCGATGGTGCTGCGCTGGTAAGTACCCGGCGAATGGGTACTCTCTGCTCCCACCAACCTTACTCGACGACGTGATGCCTGAGATATTCAACGTCCTCTAACGGCGACGCCCCGAACAGGCGGCGATATTCGCGGCTGAACTGCGACGGGCTTTCATACCCCACTTTGTAAGCCACCGTGGCCGCTTCCACGCCGCCTGCCATAAGCATGCGGCGTGCTTCCAGCAGACGTGTCTGCTTCTGGTATTGCAGCGGACTCATCACCGTGGTCGCCTTGAAGCGATGGTGCAAGGTCGACACGCTCATACGGACTTGCTTGGCCAGTTTCTCTATCGACATCGGCTCGGCGTAGTTCTGCTTGATCCACTGGATGGCGTCATTGACCCCGCGCTCCTGATAATGCGAGAGCACGGTGTGGTACAGCACGTCGCCGTTCTGTGCCGAGATCAGACGGTACATGATCTCCTGCTTGAGGATGCGCGACATCGCAGCGATATCCTGCGGTTTTTTCAGCAGGCGTATCAGTCGCAAAAAAGTCTCCTGCAACTCAGTGCTCGATTCTTCGACATAGGCGCCGACGCGCGTGCTGCGTTTTGGCGGCGCAGGAATGTTGAGTTCAATGATGAAGGCGGCGATTTCTTTTGGATCGAGATCGATGCGCACGCCGTAATACGGCGCGTCGTCATCCGCTTCCACAATCTGCCCCGACACCGGTAAATCAATCGCCGAGAGCACATAGCTGCCGCTGCCGTAGTGGTTGACAGTCTTGCCGATCAGCACTTTCTTGCGCCCTTGCACGACCAGGCACATGGACGGCTCCAACATGCCACGGCTCAAGGCTGTGGGCTGGCAGATACGGATGAAGGACAGATAAGGAATCGCCGTCAACACATCGCGCTGCGAGGTCGGCACGCCAGTGAAATGCGCAGCCACCTCCGCCCGCAACTGCCCAAGCAGATCGGAGGTGGCTGCAACGAAGGAATCAGCGTTGGGCGTTTTCATGGACCGGGACATCGTAACCAATGATGGCTTTCGGTTCAACATAAGCTTCCAGACCGTAAGGCCCGAATTCGCGGCCGATGCCGGATTGTTTGAAGCCGCCGAATGGTGCGCGCGGTTCGTCGTACAGGCCATTGATGAAAACGCGCCCTGCCACGATCTGCGACGCCACGCGGTTGGCGCGCTCCAGGTCGGCGCCGCTGACGTAGCCGTGCAAGCCGTAGACGGTATCGTTGGCGATGTCGATGGCTTCTTCCTCGGTGCGGTAGGTCAGGATAGACAAGACCGGGCCAAAGATTTCTTCACGGGCGATGCGCATGTCATTGGTGACGTTGACGAAGACAGTCGGCTTGACGAAGTACCCCTGTTCCAAACCTTGCGGATGTCCTTCACCGCCGACCAGCAGTTCTGCGCCTTCTTCCACGCCGAGGCGGATATAGCTTTGCACGCGCTCGTATTGCTTTTGCGTGACCAGCGGGCCGATGGCGGTGTCTTCGTCGCCGGGATCGCCGACCTTCATTGCTGCCACCGCTTGTTTGACAAGAACCTTCACCTCTTCCAGACGCTGCTCGGGCACGATCAGGCGTGTTGCCGCAAGACAAGCCTGACCGTTGTTGAACGCCGCCGCCATGACCGCCTGCGGAATCGCCGTCGCCAGATCGGCATCATCCAGCAGGATGTTGGGCGATTTGCCGCCGAGTTCCAGCGTGACGCGTTTCATGGTATCGACGGCGCCGCGAGCGATCTGCTTGCCAACGACTGTGGAGCCTGTGAAGGAAATCTTGGCGATGTCCGGATGACGGGTGATCTCAGCGCCGACAGTGTCGCCGCGTCCGGTGACGATATTGAATATACCCGGCGGCAGGCCGGCTTCATGTAGACACTGTGTGAGCAGGTTCGTCTGCATCGCGCTCAACTCGCTGGGCTTGATGACAGCGGTGCTGCCCGCCACCAGCGCCGTCGACAGTTTGCTGCAGATGAAACCGTAGTTGGCATTCCAAGGTGTGATCAGACCGACGACGCCGAGCGGCTCCATCGTGACGCGCGCGGTACCTGCCTGACGTACAAAGTCGAAGCTTTTCAGCAGTTCGATGGCCAGCAAAAAACTATTCGCAGAGCGCGCCACCGTACCGGTGCACATGCGACGCGTACCACCGTATTCAGTGATCATGACTTCGATCAGTTCTTGCGACCGGCGCTGAATGGCGTCATGCATGGCTTGCAGATAGCCGATGCGCTCTTCCTTGCTGCTGCGGGAAAAAGACTTGTACGCCGCTTTGGCGGCGGCAATGGCGCGCCGTGCATCTTCCTCGTCAGCCAGACGGACGTCGGCGATGACGGTCTTGTTGGCAGGATTGATCAGTTGCATGACTCCCGTGCCGTGGGGCTGGACGAACTGGCCGTTGATATAGATTTCGTTGATGTGTCGCATGTCGGTTTCCTGTTGAAAGACTTCAGTGGGCATGCGAAACATGGTACGAGTCGGGCACCTGGACACGGTAGACCGATGCTGCAGCAAGATTGCCTGATCCTGCCGCTCTGCGAATTTTCTTGCCATCGGAACATGTCAGCTTTCCTGCTGCCATCAGGAAAGACTCACGCCGTCTACCCAAAATCGCCCGGTGCATCGCACCATTTACGAGCAGCCGTGCACCGCGACACCTCATAACGTGACATATATTTTCTGCGCGTTCTCCTTCCCGCCACCCCACTCTCCTCCGAAGCCCTTCTGCAACAAGGGATCCAGCCCCTCTGGCACAGGCTTTGCATAGTGTTGAATACGGATCAACGACGATCCCCCCAATTCTTAATGCCGATCTAAAGACGGATCTGCAGGACAACGGCGTCCGCTTAGCTTGGCATTCTTGCCTTGTTGAGCGGGCGCCTTTTTGTTTTTTACGGGATAAAAATGGCCGTGACTTCTCAAAACAGCACCAGCAAGGCAAGCAAGATCCAGCTCTTCTCGATCAGTTCGCCGCAAATGCGCGCCTTCCATCTGACATGGATGGCTTTCTTCGTCTGCTTCTTTGCCTGGTTCGCCTGCGCGCCGCTGATGCCTGTCATCAAGGGCCAGCTCGGCCTGACCATCGAACAGATCGCCAACATCAATATCGCCGCCGTCGCCGTGACGATTCTGGTGCGCCTGATCATCGGCCCGATGTGCGATCGCTTCGGCCCGCGCAAGACCTACACCGGCCTGCTGCTGATCGGCGCCATTCCAGTGATCGGCGTCGGCTTTTCGCAAAGCTATGAGAGCTTCCTGTTCTTCCGCCTGTGCATCGGTGCGGTCGGCGCCAGCTTCGTGATCACGCAGTACCACACCTCAGTGATGTTCGCGCCTAACGTTGTCGGTACTGCCAATGCGGCAACTGCCGGTTGGGGCAATGCCGGCGGCGGTGTGGCGCAAGGTCTGATGCCTTTGTTGCTGGCGGCCATGCTGATGCTGGGTGTGGGCGACTACCTCGGCTGGCGCGTAGCTCTGCTGGTGCCGGGCTTGCTGATGCTGGTGATGGCGGCGCTGTATTGGCACTTCACCCAGGATTGTCCGCAAGGCAATTTCGATGAATTGCGCGCTGCCGGCATCACTATCGACAGCGGCAAAAAAGGTGGCTGGGCAAGTTTCCGCGCGGCCAGCGCCAACTACCGCGTGTGGATGCTGTTCGTCACCTACGGCGCGTGCTTCGGCGTGGAAATATTTATCCACAACATTGCCGCCATCTATTACGTGGACCATTTCGGTCTGTCGCTGAAGAGCGCCGGCATCGCAGCGGCCAGCTTTGGTTTGCTGGCGCTGTTTGCCCGCGCATTGGGCGGCATCATCTCCGACAAGGTAGCACTGCGTGGCGGCCTCAATCGCCGCGCCACCCTGCTGTTCGTGATGATGCTGGGCGAAGGCCTCGGCCTGTTGTGGTTTGCCCATGCGGGTAGCGTCACGCTGGCGGTCGTCGCGATGTTGTGCTTTGGCCTGTTCACACACATGGCCTGCGGTGCGACGTATGCGCTGGTGCCCTTTATTGATCGCAAAGCACTGGGTGGCGTGGCCGGCATCATCGGCGCAGGCGGCAACGTCGGCGCGGTGCTGGCGGGCTTCCTGATGAAAGGTCTGGGCAATACGCAACAGACGCTGAGCATGCTCGGTGTGCTGGTGACGGTGTCGGCGCTGTGCGCCATCGCGGTACGTTTCACTGCTACCGACAAGAGCGACGAGCCTGCGCTTACCGTTCCTGCCAACAATATTCCCGCCTGAGGAGAACCGGATCATGAACATCATCGTCATTGGCCACGGCATGGTCGGTCACAAGTTTCTGGAGTCGCTCGCTGAAAGCGGCGCATCCAATATCAACGTCACCGTACTGTGTGAAGAGCCGCGTCCGGCTTACGACCGCGTGCATCTGTCCGAATTCTTCGCCGGCAAAACCGCCGACGATCTGTCGCTGGTGACACCCGGCTTTTTCGACGCCGGCGAGAGCAGCATCCACTTCGATCTGAAGCTCAACGCCAAGGCGCAGAACATTGATATCGTCGCCAAGACCGTGACCGTCAACATCAGCGGCACCGTCGAGACCATGTCTTACGACAAGCTCGTGATGGCGACAGGCTCCTACCCTTTTGTCCCGACCGTCGCGGGTAACCAGCGCAAGGATTGCTTCGTCTACCGCACCATCGAAGATCTGGAAGCGATGCTCGAATGCGGCAAGCGCTCAAAGACCGGTGTGGTCATCGGCGGCGGTCTGCTCGGTCTGGAATGCGCCAAGGCATTGCGCGACATGAACCTGGAAACCCACGTCGTCGAATTCGCCCCACGCCTGATGGCGGTACAGGTTGACGAAAGCGGCGGCCGCATCCTGCGTCAAAAGATCCAGGACCTCGGCGTCACGGCCCATACGCAAAAGAATACGCTGGAAATCGTCGACGGCAAGACCGGCACCCACCGTATGAATTTTGAAGACGGCACGCACCTCGACACCGACATGATCGTGTTCTCGGCGGGCATCCGCCCTCGCGATGAACTGGCGCGCGAATCGGGTATCAAGGTCGGCGACCGCGGCGGCATCGTCATCGACAACAGCTGCATCACGTCCGATCCCAATATCTACGCCATCGGCGAATGCGCCTTGTGGAACGGCAAGATTTTTGGTCTGGTCGCACCCGGTTACGACATGGCACGTACCGCTGCCAAGCATGTATTGGCACATTTGAACGACGCCGCCGACAGCGTTCCTCAGTTCAACGGCGCCGACATGAGCACCAAGTTGAAGCTCATGGGCGTAGACGTCGCCAGCATCGGCGATCCGCACGGCAAGGAAGCCGGCAGCCGCTCGTTCCAGTTCACCGATGAGCGCAAACAGATCTATAAAAAGATCGTCGTCTCCGAATCCGGCAAGCATTTGCTCGGCGCTGTGATGGTCGGCGATGCAGCCGAATACGGCACGCTGCTGCAGATGATGCTGAACCGCATTGAGTTGCCGGAGTTCCCGGAATTCCTGATCCTGCCGCAAGCCGACGGCAAGGCCAAGGTCGGCCTCGGCGTCGACGCCCTGCCTGACTCCGCACAAATCTGTTCCTGCAACAACGTGTCGAAGGGCCAGCTGTGTGCCGCAGTGGCGTCCGGCGTGACCAACATCGGCGAGCTCAAGAGCTGCACCAAGGCAGGTACTGCCTGCGGTGGCTGCGTACCGCTGGTGACGCAGGTGATGAAGGCCGAGATGAAGAAGCAGGGCCTGGCCGTCAACAACCACGTCTGCGAACACTTCGCCTACTCGCGCCAAGAGCTGCACCATTTGGTACGCGTGAACAAGATCAAGAGCTTCGGCGACCTGCTGGCGCAACACGGCAAAGGTCTCGGTTGCGACGTCTGCAAGCCGGTCGCCGCCAACATCCTGGCCTCGTGCTGGAATGACTTCGTGCTCAAGAAGGAACACGCCAGCCTGCAGGATTCCAATGACTACTTCCTCGGCAATATCCAGAAGGACGGTACCTACTCGGTCGTGCCGCGCATGGCCGGCGGTGAAGTCACGCCGGACGGTCTGATTGCAGTCGGTCAGATCGCCAAGAAGTACAGCCTCTACACCAAGATCACCGGCGGCCAGCGCGTTGATCTGTTCGGCGCCCGCGTCGAGCAATTGCCGGACATCTGGGAAGAACTGATCGCCGCCGGTTTTGAAACCGGCCACGCTTACGGCAAGTCGCTGCGTACGGTCAAATCCTGCGTCGGCTCGACCTGGTGCCGCTATGGCGTCGACGACAGCGTCGGCCTGGCGATCGAGCTTGAGAACCGCTACAAGGGCCTGCGCTCGCCGCACAAGATCAAGTTCGGCGTATCCGGCTGCACGCGCGAATGCGCTGAAGCGCAAGGCAAGGATGTCGGCATCATCGCCACCGAAAAAGGCTGGAACCTGTATGTCTGCGGCAACGGCGGCATGAAGCCGCGCCATGCCGAACTGATCGCCTCCGATCTCGACAAGGCATCGCTGGTGCGCTACATCGACCGCTTCCTGATGTTCTATGTACGTACGGCGGATCGCCTGCAACGCACCAGCACCTGGCGCGACAACCTGGAAGGCGGCCTTGACTACCTGAAGAGCGTGGTCATCGACGACAAGCTGGGCATCGCCGCCGAACTGGAAGCCGACATGCAGCACGTGGTCGACACCTATGAATGCGAATGGAAGAAAGCCGTCAACGATCCGGAAACACGCAAGCGCTTCCGCCATTTCGTCAACAGCAAGGACGCCGACCAGAACGTCAAGTTTGTCGACGAGCGCGGCCAGATCCGTCCGGCCACGGTGGCCGAGCGCAAGCTGATCGATATTCCGGTGGTGGCTGAGGCGGTATAAAAGTTATCTGTCGTTCTGACGAAAGTCAGAACCCAGCGGCGTCAAATGCCGACGAAATGCACACGATGCTGATTGACCTAAGAAACGACACTGGGTCCTGATTTTCATCAGGACGACGGAGACGGATAGATGAAGGAGAAAGACATGCATAGCGACCGACAAATTGAACATTGGATTGAAGTCTGCGATATCGCCGACATCGTTCCCAACACCGGCGTCTGCGCGCTGATCAATGGCGAGCAGATCGCGGTGTTCCACGTTGTCGATGCCAATCAGGAAGAGACCCGCGTCTTCGCTATTGGCAACTACGATCCCAACGCCGATGCATCGGTGCTCTCTCGTGGTCTGGTCGGCAGCATCGGCGAGCGCATCGTGGTCGCATCGCCGATCTACAAGCAACACTTTGACCTCCAGACCGGCGAATGCATTGAAGCACCCGAACATTCGGTCAGCGCGTATCCGGCCCGCATCGATCACGGCAAGGTCTGGGTGGGCGCATGACAGTCGCTCCGGTCGCTGCCGAGTCTTCAAACGCCTCTTCAAAGAAGCCGTCGCTGGTCGTCATCGGCAATGGCATGGCCGGCATGCGCACGGTCGAGGAATTGCTCAAACTGGCGCCGGATCTATACGACATCACCGTGTTCGGCGCCGAGCCGCACGGCAACTACAACCGCATCCTGCTCTCGCCAGTGCTGGCGGGCGACAAGAGCATCGATGACATCATGCTCAATACGCGTGGATGGTACGAACAAAACCACATCACGCTGCACGCCGGCGATCCGGTTGAAAAGATCGATCGCCGCAACCGCACCGTGCGTTCGCAAGCCGGCGTGGAGATTCAATACGACCGCCTGCTGCTGGCGACCGGCTCCAAGCCTTTTATCATTCCGGTGCCGGGTCATGCGCTGCCGGGTGTGATCGCTTTTCGCGACATCCAGGACGTCAACACGATGCTCGACGCTGCCCGCAACCATCGCCATGCGGTGGTGATCGGCGGCGGCCTGCTGGGGTTGGAAGCCGCCAACGGCTTGCTGCGGCAAGGCATGGATGTGACCGTGGTACACGTCACTGACAGCCTGATGAATCAGCAACTCGACAAACCTGCGGCCGCGCTGTTGAAAAAGGCGCTCGAGATGAAAGGCCTGCGTTTCTTGCTGAACGCGCAGACGGAATCCATCGTCGGCGCCGATCGCGTCACGGCGGTTCGCTTCAAGGATGGTTCGGAAATCCCTGCCGATCTGGTCGTCATGACCGCCGGCGTGCGCCCCAACATTGAACTGGCGAAAGGCGCCGGCCTGCATTGCGACCGCGCCATCGTGGTTGACGATACACTGCAAACCTACGATCCGCGCATCTACGCCGTCGGCGAGTGCGTGCAACATCGCAAAGCGACCTTCGGCCTGGTCGCGCCGATCTGGGATCAGGCGCGCGTCTGCGGCGCCCATCTGGCGGGTGCCGGACATCGCCGCTACGTGCAACAAGCCACCGCCACCAAACTCAAGGTCACCGGCGTCGATCTGTATTCGGCAGGCGACTTCATCGCGGCGGAAGACACCGAAGACCTCGTGCTGCGCGATCCACGACGCGGCATTTACAAAAGACTGGTACTCAAGGGCAGCCGTCTGATCGGCGCGGTGCTTTACGGCGACGTCAAGGACGGCCCGTGGTACTTCGATCTGATCCAGAAAGGTGGCGACATTTCCGCCATCCGTCATCAACTGCTGTTCGGCCAGGCGATCTGTAGCCAGGCCCAAGGCAACAAGGCAGCCTGATCGGAACTATCGTGAATCTCTCCCACATACCGCTCTCGACCGTCGGCACCAAGACCACCTGCCCGTATTGCGGCGTCGGCTGTGGTGTACGCGCCTCGATGCAAACCGACGGCAAGATCGTGATTGCCGGCGACGAACTACATCCGGCCAACAAAGGCCGCCTGTGCGTCAAAGGCTCGGCGCTCGGCGAAACGGTCGATCTCGATGGACGCCTGCTTCATCCGAAGCTGCGCGACGAGCATGGCAACATGCACCGCGTGAGCTGGGATACCGCGCTCGACAAGGTTGCGGGCGGTCTGCGCAGCATCATCGATCAGCATGGCCCGGACTCGGTCGCGCTGTATGTCTCCGGCCAGTTGCTGACGGAAGACTATTACATCGCCAACAAGCTCATGAAGGGCTACATCGGCAGCGCCAACATCGACACCAATTCTCGCCTGTGCATGTCGTCGGCCGTGGCCGGTCACAAGCGCGCGTTCGGTGAAGACCTGGTGCCGATCTGCTATGAGGATCTTGAGTTGGCCGACATGGTCGTGCTGGTCGGGTCTAACACCGCGTGGTGCCACCCTATTCTTTTCCAGCGCATCGCCAAGGCCAAGGAAAACCGTCCGGAGATGAAGCTGGTCGTCATCGACCCGCGCCGTACCGCGACCTGCGAACTGTCCGATATGCATCTGCCGGTCAAGCCGGGCACCGACGTCTGGCTGTTCAACGGTTTGATGAGTTATCTGGCGCATCGCGGCGCGCGCGACAGTGCATTCGTTGCCGCGCACACCACCGGCCTCGGCGAAGCGCTGGCGATTGCGGACGCCGATTGCGCCGATCCGCACGAAGTCGCCCGCATTTGCAAGGTCGATGTCAACGACTTGCTGGCGTTTTACGAATCGTTCGCCAATACCGAAAAAGTCATCACGGCGTTTTCAATGGGCGTCAATCAATCCTCCGCCGGCACCGACAAGGTCAACAGCATCATCAACTGTCACCTGATCAGCGGCCGTATCGGCAAGCCCGGCATGGGGCCGTTTTCCATCACCGGCCAGCCCAACGCCATGGGCGGACGCGAAGTTGGCGGCCTCGCCAACATGCTGGCCGCACACATGGATCTGGACAATGCGCTGCATCGCGACACCGTGCAGACCTTCTGGGATTCGCCGCGCATGGCAGACAAGCCGGGGCTCAAAGCCGTCGATCTGTTCAACGCCATTGAAGCAGGACACATCAAGGCGGTATGGATCATGGCGACCAATCCCATGGTCAGCATGCCGGACGCCAACGTGGTTCAGCGCGCCTTGTCGAAGTGTGAACTGGTAGTCGCTTCCGACATCATGGAAAAGACCGATACCAATGCCTTCGCGCATATCCTGTTGCCGGCTTTGGGCTGGGGTGAAAAAGACGGCACGGTCACCAATTCGGAACGCCGTATCTCCCGCCAGCGCACCTTCCTGTCGGCGCCCGGCGAAGCGCGCCCAGACTGGCAAGTTATCTGCGATGTCGCCAAACGCATGGGCTACCGCGGGTTCGACTTTGCCGGCCCGCATGCCATCTTCGACGAACACGCACGTCTGAGCAGCTATCGCAACGGCCCGCCGCAAATCGCCGGACACAGCCATCGCCTGTTCAATCTGGACGGACTGACCGGCATGAGCAAACAGCAGTTCGACGAACTGCAACCGATACAGTGGCCGGTCACGCGGTCGAACAGTACAGATGCCGCCGTCACTGGGACAGCCCGCTTGTTCGGCAACCATCGCTACTCCCACCCCGACGGCAAGGCGCGCTTCGTCGCGACGCCACCGCGCGGACCGGCGCATCTGCCGGATGAAGAATTCCCGCTCACGCTCAACACCGGCCGCGTGCGCGACCAGTGGCACACCATGACGCGCACCGGCAAGTCGGCGCGACTGGCCGACCACGTACCGGAATCTTTCGTCGACATGCACCCGCAAGATGCCTTGCGCTACGGCGTACGCGAAGGCGGCCTGGCACGCATCAGTTCCCGCTGGGGCGCAATGGTCGCACGCGTGCAACATAGCGGCGGCATCGCGCGCGGCAGCGTCTTCGTCCCCATCCACTGGAACAGCCAGACCGCCTCGGATGCGCGCGTCGGCGCCCTGGTCAATCCCGTGGTCGATCCGATATCGGGCGAGCCAGAGTTCAAGCACACACCGGTCAACATCGAAGAATTCGGTGTCTCGTGGCATGGCTTCATCCTCAGCCGCAAGGCGCTCGCGCTGGATGAAATCACGCATTGGACACGCATCCAGGGCCGTGATTTTGCGCGTTACGAACTGGCCGGCCGCAATGTCATTGCCGACCACGGCGCGTGGGCGCGCAAGCTACTCGGGGTGCACGACATCGACGCCGACTGGCTGGAGTACGAAGACAGCACCGCCGGCGTCTACCGCGCGGTGCACGTCGACAAGGACCGCATCGACATGTGCATCTTCCTGTCCAAGCGCCCCGACCTGCCCTCACGCGCGTGGCTGGCGAGCCTGTTCGACAAGGAGCAACTGGAAGAAGCTGACCGCGTCGGCCTGCTGATCGGCCAACCCATCGAAAAAGGCGCCGATACCGGGCCAACGGTCTGCTCCTGCTTTGGCGTGGGGCGCAATACCATCTGCAATGCGGTACGCGAACAAGGGCTGAAGACCGTCGCTGAAGTCACCTCCTGCCTGAAGGCCGGTGGCAATTGTGGCTCCTGCGTGCCGGAGATCAAGAAGCTGCTGGTGGAGACACATGCGGCGGAAACTGCCTGAGCGAGCCTTCCGGCACGGCATCCCTCAGCAAGGCACGACGTGATCGGCCATAATTCGTGTTCGACAACGAACGTATGAATAAAACAATGGACGAACATATCTCTCCGGTTGCGTTGGAAAAAGCATATCGCCTGCTCAATCACGGGCCGACGGTATTGGTCTCCGCGGAACATGACGGCGTCGACAACGTCATGGCGGCGGCGTGGGCGTGCGCTCTGGATTTTGCACCGCCAAAAATCACCGTGGTGCTGGACAAGCAAACCAAGACCCGCGAGCTGGTCGAAAAAAGCCAACGCTTCGTCATTCAGATTCCCAACGCGGCCCAACTGGAATTGACGCAGGCGGTAGGATCAGCAAGCTTGTCGGATGATCCGGACAAGCTTGCAAAAAGTGGCGCCGAGCTGTTTCGCATTGATGGCCACAAGATGTCCTTTGTTGCCGGTTGCTCCGCGTGGCTCGCCTGCAAACTGATTGCCGAGCCGCACAATCAAAACACTTACGACTTGTTCATTGGTGAAGTCATCGATGCGTGGGCGGACGACCGCGTATTTCAGAACGGCCATTGGAATTTTGAAAACGCCGACCCCAAATGGCGTAGCCTTCATTACATCGCAGGCGGCCACTACTACGCCATCGGCGATGCACTCACTGCGGCTGGTAGCACTGAAGACTGACTGCGTAAATTCTCTGCTGCGCGTTCATCGTTCCACGTTGTGAGCGCCTATGTCTCAGAACTGGGTGCTGAAAAAAATCGCTGCACGTAAAATTTACGTGCAGCGATTTATGTGAAAGAGGAAGAAAAACGAAAGCGGCCATCCAAGCCGGAAAACTATTCCGCCGGGCGCGCCGTCACGATGATGGGTGCGACGTTGTCGCCGTTGCCTTGCTCAAGCGACTGCCGATAGCGCTCGGACCGCTCCATGTTGATCTGGTACTGTTCTTCCGCATGACGGTAAGCCAGTTGTTCCGCAGGAGAGCGGCTGCAGCCGGTGATGGCGAGGGTGCACAGGATCAAAAGCAGGAACTGCCGCATCAATGTCTCCGTGGGGATTATCTTATTTCTTTTCGGCAATCATATACTCAATATATCCAACAGGCAATTTTTCCAATAAGAAATCACCGCTGCAAGATGCTCCCGCATTGACTTTCAGACAACTGTGGCGAATTTCCGGATTCTTCGGCATGCTTTGGGCTGCCTGCATCATTCGAAAACGCCGTCCCACGCAAAAGGAATCTCCTTGTCCGTCAACTCTTCCCTGTTCAACAAATTTTCCTGCGCCGTGCTGGTACTTGCGGCCTTGTTCACAGCAAGCGTCGCCCACGCCGACCAGAAACGCTGCCTCAGCGAATGCAAACCGCGCATCGGTATCGTCTCTGCCTTTGGCGCCGAGGCAGAGCTTCTGCTTGAGCAGACACGGAAAAAACGCGAATGGCGCATCAACGGCAATCGATTCACTACGGGCGTATTACGCGGCAACCCCGTGGTCATCGTGCTCAGCGGCGTGAGCATGGTCAACGCCACGATGGCGACACAATTGATGCTGGATCATTTCCGCGTCGAGCGGCTTCTCATGAGCGGCATTGCCGGTGGCGTGAATCCTGCCAATCACGTTGGCGATGTGATCGTACCGGAGAGCTGGGCGATGCCCATGGAGGTGTATTGGAATGGTGACGGCAGCCTGCCCGCAGCATGCGGTAACGCGGGTGACGTCAGTTGCCTGGGCTTGAAGCTGGCGACTGAAAACGGTAAGGCCCGCCCGGATTTTCAGGTTGATGCCGCTGGAGGAAAGATCAGCAGCGGTCTTTTCATGCGTGACAGTTTTGTGATGACTGCCGCCAATGCACCGCAGGGAGAGTTCCGTTTCGAGTTTCAGGCAGATCCGGACATGTTGGCACTGGCGCGTACCTTGCGACCTGCGCTCGCAACATGCGGACCAAAAAATCCTGCACTGTGCGTCGCCATCCAACCGACATTGAAAGTCGGTGGACGCGGGATTTCCGGCACGGCCTTTTTAGCCAATGCCAGCTACCGCACTTATCTCTACGAAACGCTACAGGCCCAATTGGTGGACATGGAAACTGCCGCTTTTGCGCAGGTCGCCTATGCCAACGGTGTTCCTTTCATTGCATTTCGCAGCGTCTCTGACCTGGCGGGAGGTAACGACTTCAAAGATGTCGGCGCTTTCTTCGGCAGCGGTCTGGCGGAGACCAATGAAGCAAGTGTGACGCTGGCGTTTTTGGAGGCCTGGAAACAAGCACAGCTCAAGAAAAAATAGAAAATACACCGCGTTTTTATAGAAACATTTTTATATTTCGGCACTGTTCTTCATGATGACTTGAAAATGATGAACCAGACTTTTCATTGAGGCATCTCATGTTCGGCCTACTTCAAAGGAAACCGGACATGATCTCTGCATTCAAACTCACCAAGCCGCTGACTTTTGCGCTGACAACGCTGGCCCTTGCGAGCGTCACTTTTACAGGGCGAGTTGCCGCGCAATCTTCCACAACAACTCCACTGCCGATCAACGCTGAATCTCAAGCGGAAATTCAAGCGGAAATTCCGCCTCCAGTACCTACCAATGTAGTACCGGTGGACATGATGCGCAGTTCGGGAAAATGGATCGGCAAGATGTCCTTCAATGACATTCCGACCAGCACACCTTCCCAAAAAACAGCGGCGACGCCTGCCAGGTTCAATTTCAAACCGCCAACACCCGGCTGGATTAGTGTACTGGATGCTGCCAGCTCTATAGCGTACGGCATCATTCCCATCGGCTTGCCCAATGTTATCCATTCCGGTAATTCCTACAGCGCTCCTCCCCCGCCAGACACTACGGTCCCGTTTTCCAAATAAGATGGACACCAATCAAAACCGCGGCTTGACCGTCTTCCAATCAGGCTTGTACTTACGCATCTGACGTACATCGTCGCGCGAGCGGATGCCGCAGCCGAGATACAGCTCGTGCAGTTTCGCCAGTTGATCGCGATCCAACTCCACACCCAGACCCGGCGCGCGCGTAATGCTGACGCAGCCGTTGCGAATCGGCAGCTTGCCGCCTTTGATGACTTCTTCGTCGGCTTCCTGCCATGGGTAGTGTGTGTCGCACGCATAAGAGAGATTCGGCACCGCCGCTGCCACGTGCGACATTGCCATCAGGCTGATACCCAGATGCGAATTGGAATGCATCGATACACCCAGGCCGAATGTATCGCACATCAACGACAGCATCTGCGTGTCGCGCAAGCCGCCCCAGTAATGATGATCGGCCAATACAATTTGCACACTGTTGAGCGCGACGCTGCGACGGAATTCATCGAAATCGGTCACGACCATGTTGGTCGCCAGCGGCAACCCGGTGCGGCGACGCAGTTCGGCCATGCCTTCCAATCCTGGTGTCGGATCTTCGTAATATTGCAGATCGTCGCCCAGCAACTCTGCCATGCGTACTGCCGTTTCCAGCGACCAGTTAGCGTTGGGATCGATGCGTAGCGGTGTATTCGGGAAGGCTTTTTTCAAAGCCTTGATGCAGGCGACTTCATGTTCCGGTTCCAGGGCTCCGGCCTTGAGTTTGATGCTTTGAAAGCCGTTCTCATCAATCATCCTGCGCGCTTGCGCAACGATCTGCTCTTCGCTCAGCGCTTCACCCCAGGCATCGGGCTTGTAGGGGCTGTCGATGTGTTGCGCATATTTGAAAAACAGATAGGCGCTAAACGGAATTTCAGTACGCACGGCGCCGCCAAGCAAATCAACCAGCGGCACATTCAGATAGCGCGCCTGCACGTCGAGCAAAGCGACCTCAAACGCAGAATAGGCATTGCTGACGGCTTTGCTGGCATGCGAGCCGGGAGCCAGCTCGGCACCTGAGTTATTGGCTGGCGACATGCCCGCCACCGTCGCCTTGACGATGGCGCGCAAGCCGTTGAGGTTGAATGGATCGAGGCCGATCATCTGTGTCTTGACCTTGTCCATCACTGCCAGGGCCGGCGCATCGCCATAGCTTTCACCCAGACCAAAATGGCCGTTATCGGTTTCGACTTCGATGACGGAGCGCAAGGCATACGGCTCATGAATGCCGCTGGCGTTAAGCAAAGGTGCATCTTTGAATGCGATCGGGGTGACGGTGACACGTGTGATTTTCATGGTCTTGGTTCCGAGAATCAGTATTGATAAGCAGTAATGAATTATTTCTTGCCGCTCTGTGCTGTCGTGCGAGCGAAAAACACCACGACCGCCGCAACCAGCGATGTCGCCGCCAGCGCGTACAAGCCGCCTTCGATAGAGCCGGTTTTTTGCTCAAGGAAGCCGAAGGTGGTCGGTGCGACAAAGCCGCCAAGATTGCCCAGTGAGTTGATCAACGCGATGACCGCTGCGGCAATCCGCGCATCGAGGTAGGACTGGGGAATCGGCCAGAACAGCGAGGACGCTGCCTTGAAGCCGACCGAGGCGAAACAGATGGAGACAAAGGCAAACACTGGCCCGCCAAAGGTGGACACATACATGCCGATCGCCGCAATGACCAGTGCAGCCGCGGCCCAGGCCTGCTGAAACTTGAAGCGTGCCGCCAGCGTGGCGAACAGATACATGGCGAGGATGGAAATGATCCACGGAATCGAATTGAACAGGCCGACCTGAAAATCCGAATACGTGCCCATCTTGCGAATGATGCTGGGCAGCCAGAAGGTCGCGCCATAAATCGTCAGTGAGATCGAAAAATAGATGAAGCAGAAGATGACGATCTGGCTATCGCGCAGCAGCGTCCATGGCGAGATGTGCGCCGGTTTGCTCTTCTCCCGCTCGGCTTGCTCAGCCGTGATAGTGCTGGTAATGAGATCGCGCTCGCTCTGCGTGAGCCACGTGGCGTCGGCAGGCCGGGAATCAAGCCAGAACCAGACGAAGCCGCACAGCACCACGGAAGCCAGACCTTCGATGATGAACATCCATTGCCAGCCGTGCAGGCCACCGCCTTCAATCTGCAACAAGGCACCCGACACCGGCCCCGACAGGATCGACGCCAGCGCCGAACCACTCAGGAAGATCGCCATCGCTTTGCCGCGCTCGCCGTTAGGCAGCCATTGCGTGAAGTAATAAATCACGCCGGGAAAGAAGCCTGCTTCTGCCACGCCGAGTAAAAACCGCAGCGCATAGAACGATATCTCGCCCTGTACAAAGGCCATCGCAGTCGCAGCAATGCCCCAGGTGAACATGATGCGTGTCAGCCATGCTTTGGCGCCGAACTTCTGCAGCAGCATGTTGGACGGTACTTCAAAGATCGCGTAGCCGACGAAGAACAAGCCGGCCCCCAGACCGTAAGCGGCCGTACCGATACCGATATCGGCGGCAAGGTGCGTGCGCACGAAGCCAATGTTGACGCGGTCGATATAGTTGACGATGAACATGATGACAAACAGCGGCAAAACGCGCTGCTTGATCTTGGATACCGCCTTGTCGAGCGGCGATAAAGCCCGCCCTGCAATGCTTGCTGCCTGCGCTGTATTCACTGCCTGTCTCCTGCGTTTTTAGTATGAGAAAAAGCCAGTGGCCTTTTACGTTAAAACATTAAAACACTAATATATTAGTGTGTCAATGAGACTGAATTGTCCTGAATTGCCTTATCATGCGGATAACAAAGAGGATCAGGCTCGCATCAGGCGTCATCTCTCAGCAGCGATATCGGATCTGACGGCATCTCGGGATGGAGACTCCGATTGCGCCGCCCTCTTTTTTTTGTTTTTTGTTTTTGTCTTATTGCCGGACCGGACTCATCATTCACGATCAACCATGAACAGCCCTTTGCCCTCCCCCCAGCCTCAGCGCCCGCATCAGTTGGACCGCTCGCGCCACGCGGCGCCGCAGGTGTTCGAACGCCTGCGCGAAGCCATCATCACGATGCAGCTCACGCCCGGTACAGTACTGTCGCGTGCCGAACTGGCGTTGCAATTTGGTCTGAGCCAGACGCCGATTCGCGACGCCCTGATGAAGCTTGGTGAAGAAGGATTGGTGGATATTTTTCCGCAGCACGCGACGGTGGTACGTGCGGTGGACATTGCGATGGCGCGGCAAGCACATTTTCTGCGCCGCTCGATTGAATTGGAAATCGTGCACACGCTGGCGTCTTCGCCCAACGAAGGACTGATCCTCCGTCTGAAAAGCAGTATCTCCAACCAGACTGCGCTGGCAGAAAGCGGCGACTACAGTGCCTTTGTCGAGGCCGATCAGGCTTTTCACCGGCAGATGTATGAGGCGGCGAACATTCCTGATTTATGGGCGATGGTACGCCGGCACAGCGGGCACCTTGATCGCCTGCGCGCCCTGCATGTGCCGATTCCCGGCAAAGCGCATGCGGTGTTGCGTGACCACGCCGCTATCGTCAAGGCAATCGCGGCGGGCGATCCCGCAGCGGCGCAAGATGCTTTGCGCACGCACCTGTCCGGAACCTTGTCGCATCTGGACGAGATCCGCGAGCGCTTTCCGCACTATCTGAAGGATTGAAGAAAGATTGAAAGATTGAGCCTGGCGACTCAGAGTGCCGCCGAAAACTTGCGGCCTTCGGTCAACATGAGATGGAAGTCGGCGGCCGGCACCGGACGCGAGAACAGATAACCCTGCAGCTCGTCGCAGCCTGCTTCGCGCAGGAACTCGAATTGCTCCATGCTTTCCACGCCTTCGGCGATGACTTTATGGCGCAACTGCTTGGCGATGCTGATGATGGCGCTGGCAATCGCGCAATCGTTGGTATCTTCCGGAATACCGGTAGTGAAGGAACGATCGATCTTGAGGGTATTGATCGGGAAACGCTTCAGATACGACAAGCTGGAATAGCCGGTACCGAAATCGTCGAGCGAGATCGTCACGCCCAACAAACACACCTTTTCCATGATGGAGATCACGCGGTCGGTGCTATGCATCAGCATGCTCTCGGTGATTTCCAGCTCCAGCCATTCGCCGGTCAGCTGATGACGGCTTAGCGCCGCCCTGACCCGGTCCGGCAAGGATCTTGTGAATTCGCGCGCCGTCACGTTGATGGCGATGCGGATCGGCTCCATGCCGGCTTCTTTCCATCGACGCGCTTGCGCGCAGGCTGCTTCCAGCACCCAGTCGCTGAGCTGGACGATGAGCCCGGTCTCTTCGGCGATGGGGATGAAATCACCCGGCAGCAACAGGCCACGTTCAGGATGCTGCCAGCGGACAAGCGCCTCGGCACCGGTGATCTGACCGCCGACCAGATTGATCTTCGGCTGGTAATACAGCAGCAGTTCGTTGTATTCAAAGGCGTGCAGCAGACCGGTTTCAATACGTAAAAGATCAAGCGTATTGCGGTTCATCTCTTCGCTGTAGTAGGCGTAACCGCCTTCGTTATTCTCGCCACCCTGCTTGGCGCGGTACATGGCGATATCGGCCAGGCGCAGCAAGGTTTCCGTGTCAGATGCATCTTGTGGATACATGCTGATACCGATACTGGCGCCGACCCGCAGCTCGTGGCCGTCAATGAAGAATGGCTCATCAAAGAGCGCAATCAGTTTTTGCGCGACAAAACCGGCGTGGTAGTCCTTGTCGATATCGAACAGCGCAATCGCAAACTCATCGGCACCCAGGCGCGCCACCACGTCTTCATCACGCAAAGCCTTGCGCAGACGGATCGCCACTTCGACCAGCAACATGTCGCCGGCGACGTGCCCGAGCGTGTCGTTGATCGGCTTGAAACGATTCAGGTCGATGAACATGATGCAACCGTAGACGTTGTCCTGCTGTGCCGCAACCAGCGCCTGATCAACCGTACGCGTCAACAGCGTGCGGTTGGGCAAGCCGGTCAGCGAATCATAGTAGGCGAGATGGTGAATCAGTTTTTCGGCGTTCTTGCGTTCGGTGATGTCATTGATATAGCCGATCATGCCGATGGGCTGACCATGCTGGTCGCGCATGACCGATAGCGACAAACTGGCCCAGAACGCTTCGCCCGATTTCTTGCGGCGACGCACTTCCATCTCGCGACCACCTTGCGAGAGGAACAGGTCGCTCAATGAGGTATCGTCCTCGTCTTCGTTCTCGTAAAGAAAGAGAACGTTGCGGCCGATGGCTTCGATGGCGGTGTAGCCAAAGAGTTGTTCCGCGCCACGGTTCCAACTGGTGATGAAGCCGGCCTGATCCATCGTGATGACGGACTCATGCATCTGGTTGAGGATCTGCGCCTGCTGCTCCAGCTTGGATTCAATCTGATCCAGCGCACGGCTGCGCTTTTCAGTGTCTGCGCGATTTTGCAGCAGACGCCCCGTCAAGCCGGCGAAGGATGCCAGCCGGGCAATTTCAGTATCGCTGTATTCCTTGCCGACGGAGTCGACTGCAGGAAAAGCATAGTGGCCGTAGAGCAGGCCTTCATGCGCGACGATTTGCGCCAATACCGAATTGGGCAAAGGCGCTTCCGAAAAATAGCGGCCGTTCGGACGGCCAAGAAAGGCCGAGACGATTTCGCTCAACGCGTCATGCAATGCCAAGCCTTCCAGCCCCAGCACTGCATCAAGCAGGGCCGAGCAGCAGGCGAGATCATTGCTGCTGAGCGTGGCGATCATCGTGTTATGCCTCGTGACTGACTTTGGATGCCCAGCGATAGGCCTGTATCAAACCACGGCAATAGCCTTCGGCGGTAATGCCTGCCGAGACCAGATCGGTGTGGCGCAATGGAATGCGACCGTACTCGGCGCGCTCCACCACATCCAGCAAGCGTCCCAGGCGTCCGCGCCGTTGCATCAGCGCATCGACGATATCCTGAGGCAATTTGAGCGGCTCGATAATCAGCCTTAACGGCATCGCCAGCAAGACATCCAGCAGCGAGAACATGCCGACGATGAAGGCGCGATCCTGCTCGTCGCGGTCACCGTCCATTTGCTGGCACAGCGCTTCCATCATGGCGGCGCGCGCAGCAGCACGTGGCAGCAGAGGATTGGCGGATTCATCGCCCGGAAAACGCGCATACAGCAACAATTGCAACCAACGCTGCAATTGACGGCGGCCCAGCAAATTGATGGCTTGGGTGAAATTGGTGATGTGCGCTGAGAATCCGAACGCCGCCGAACTCACCAGCTTGAACAGCTGATACGACAAGGCCGGATCCTGCTTGAGCAGCGCTTCCAGCTCAGGCGCATCGGCATCATGCGAGACCAGTTCCAGCAGCTTCAGCAGACGGCCGCGCGAAATCGCGTCCTTCTGCGTGACGGCAGAGGAAGGAAGCAACGGATATTCGCCACTAAACCAGCGGAAGCCTTCGGCACGGCAAGCGTCGAACAGCACGGGATCGGGTACGTTTTCAGCAATATGCGGACCGCGCAGGCTGGTGAGCCAGCTAGCGGCTTCCGGCTGAATACCTGCGCTGCAATCCAGCGAAATGGATTCAACATATTCGGAAAACAAGGCCAGACGCGACGGCAGGCCATCTGCGATCAGACCATAGCCCAGCTTGTTCAGACGTTCCAGCAAAGGATGGCGCGCCGCATCGACGCAATATTCCACCGGAATGCGCAGAATCAGGTTGGTGTCTTTCGGCGGTGCGCCGAATTCGCCGACAAACCGCTCAGGATTGGGGACGGTAAGGATGCAGGCAAGACCGTTGAGGGCTTCGCCGAGACCAAATTCGTTAAAAAGCCGGGAAAACAAATCGCATCCGTTCTCATCGAACGGGGAGACATGAAGTGACAGAGCCGTCCATAGGTAATGGACGTCTGCGACAGGCTGTAGAAACACGAGAGGAAAAGAAGGAGTACTTTTATCCTGGACAGCCATTTTGTATAGATGTCACGGTGAGCAGCCGCAACATTTTTAATTAATTATTAACAATAAATAAGGTTGTTTCCAAAAAGAATTCTTATCTAAATCCAAATATTTTTCTAATATACCCGATAAATCACGACTTGCCTAAGTGATCATTCAACTAAAAACATTTCTTGTAAATCATTCAAAAAACGACGCCCCAGTTCGGTCGGCCGGATGTTCATGTGGTCCCGATATAGCAGGCCTTTTTTCTCGGCTTCGTTGAGCGCAGCGTCAATATTGTTGATACCCATGCCGGTGCGTTCAGCAAACAGATTCGCGGGGAAACCGTCTTGCAGACGCAATGCGTTGAGCATGAACTCAAACCCGAGCGCATCGCGACTGATCTCACCCTCTTCTTGAATGGCATTGCCGGTTCGCATCTTCTCCAGATAGGTCTGTGGATGCTTGTGGCGCATTTGCCGCACGATGCGATGCGGGAAAGAGAGCTTGGAATGCGCCCCGGCGCCGATGCCCAGGTAATCGCCGAACTGCCAATAATTGAGATTGTGACGGGCCTGATGCTTCGGCTTGGCATAGGCCGACACTTCGTAATGCTGGTAACCGGCTGCCGTGGTCAATTCGGTGATCATGTCCTGCATGTCTGCGCTGACGTCGTCGTCGGGTACCGCCGGCGGATATTTGGCGAACAAGGTGTTCGGTTCCAGCGTAAGGTGATAGAGCGACAGATGCGGCGGCGCGCAATCGATGGCGGTCTGAATGTCGCGGCGCGCCTCGTCGACGCTTTGCGACGGCAAGGCATACATTAAATCGAGATTGAAGTTATCGAAATTGGCGTGCGCGATGTCGACCGCCTTCCGTGCCTGGTCACCGTCATGGATCCGACCCAGTGCCGCCAGATGCGTCGAGTTGAAGCTTTGGATGCCGATCGACAAACGGTTGATGCCACTGACGCGGTAGGACTTGAATTTTTCAGCTTCGAAGGTGCCGGGATTGGCTTCCATCGTGATCTCGATGTCGACGTCCATGGGCAACAACGTGCGGATGTCCGACAGCAGACGATCAAGACCGGCCGCCGACAACAAACTGGGCGTACCACCGCCGATGAAGATCGAGTAAATCTTGCGACCCCAGATCAACGGCAGCGCCGATTCGAGATCGGCGCGCAAAGCATCGAGATATGCGTCTTCGGGAAAACTCCCCTTCACTTCATGCGAATTGAAATCGCAATACGGGCATTTTTTTACACACCATGGAAAATGCACATACAGCGACAACGGCGGCAACGCCGTCAGTTGCAAACTACCCGGTTTCAGGAAGGCCAGAGCGGCTTGCGCCGGACCTTGTCCTTGCTGGCCTGGCTGAGTTGGCTGGTCAGACATCGACGACAAATTGACGCTGACTGGCTTGATTGGAATGATCATCGGAGTTTTTCTACCAATGCGCGCAACGCCTGGCCGCGGTGAGAATGCGCGTTTTTCTCTGCAGCGGTCAACTCCGCCGCTGTTTTTCCCAACGCCGGCAGCAAGAAATACGGGTCATAGCCGAAACCGCCCTCGCCGCGCGCATCAGCGACGATTTCACCGTGCCACGAACCATCGGCGATCACCGGTTGCGGATCATCGGCGTGGCGCACATAGACCAGCACGCAATAATAGTAAGCAGACTTGTCTGCATGCGCCGCCAGATCGGCGATCAGTTTGGCGTTGTTGGCGGCGTCTGACTTCGGCTCGCCGGCATAGCGCGCCGACCAGACACCCGGTGCGCCGCCGAGGGCGTTGACGCACACGCCGGAATCGTCGGCCAGCGCCGGCAAGCCGGTCAGACGCGAGGCATGGCGCGCCTTGGTCAAGGCGTTTTCAACGAAGGTGGCGAACGGTTCTTCTGCCTCCGGGACGTTGAATTCGCCTTGTGGACGTACGTCCAGGCCGATTTCGCCGAGCAAGGCGCCGAATTCTTTAAGTTTTCCCTGATTATTGGAAGCGAGAACGATTTTTTGTGTCATGGCTGATAACTGATAACTCCGCAAATAGCTGCGGATGAATGGCAAACGTAAAAACGCCATGTCCGCAGAGAACGGACATGGCATGTCGGGATTGTAAAAGGATTCGGCCGAGGCTGCTGAAACTGCAACTGAGCTCTGTCGGTTGCAGAAGTGTTATTTCGACACTGCTTTGCAACTACATCGAAGCAGCTTACTTTGTCAGACCCAGTGTTTGTTTCTGCAGGGACAACAATTCCTTGATGCCCTTATCGGCGATATCCAGCAAGCTGTTCAAGGTGGCGCGGTCAAATGCAGCGCCTTCGGCGGTACCCTGCACTTCGACGAAATGACCGGCATCGGTCATGACGACGTTCATGTCGGTGTCGCAGTCGGAGTCTTCCAGATAGTCCAGATCCAGCACCGGCACACCACGATAGACGCCGACCGAAATGGCAGCAACGAAGCTCTTGACCGGGATCTTGGTGATCAAACCGCGCCCCAGCAGCACCGAGAACGCGTCGTAAGCTGCGACCATGGCGCCGGTGATGGCAGCCGTACGCGTGCCGCCGTCGGCTTGCAGGACGTCGCAGTCAAGATGCAGCGTGCGCTCGCCGAAGGCTTCCAGATCAAAAGCTGCGCGCAGTGCGCGGCCGATCAGGCGCTGAATTTCCTGCGTGCGGCCGGATTGCTTGCCTTTGGCGGCTTCGCGGTCCATGCGGGTATGCGTCGAGCGCGGCAGCATGCCGTATTCGGCGGTCATCCAGCCCTGCCCCTTGCCCTTCAGGAATCCCGGAACCTTTTCTTCAATGCTGGCCGTGCACAGCACACGGGTGTCACCGAACTCCACCAGCACCGAACCTTCCGCGTGTTTGGTGTAATGGCGCGTCAGGCGGACGGTACGCAAATCGGAGGTGGCGCGTCCGCTGGGACGTTGAAAGTCAGTCATGTGTTTCCTCTAGAAATCGGGGGCGACGGCCCTGATGGTTGTGTTCAGGACAATACGGAAGAGCAGGTTTTGATGGCGTAGTGGCGCAGAACCGGCAAACTTTTTACAATGCGCTATCCAAACCCAAATACAATCACGCCTCAGTTGTCAGCAGGCTTATTTGATTAAGCCGGCCGCAGACGCGACGTAATAAATTTTTCACCGGCATTGTCTTGATAAATTGCCGGTTTGTAAAGGAAGCGCACGGCGCTCCCAGCAAATCATCCGGTCGTCCGTGCAAACAGGATGGCCAACACCCGGAGAATCGATTGACCATTTATAGCATGACCGGCTACGCCGTCGCCAAACGTGAAACCGCTGCCGGCGCAATCACCGTCGAAATGAAGAGCGTAAACTCGCGCTTTCTGGATTTGCAGTTCCGCGTCAACGACGATCTGCGCGCGGTAGAACCGGCGATGCGCGAAGCGATCATCAGCAAGCTGGCGCGCGGCAAGGTCGAATGCCGCCTGAGTTTTGGCCGCAAAGTGGCGGAAGGCTCTACCCAGGCACTCAACCAAACCTTGCTGGCGACCTTGGCGGATTTACAAAGCCAGGTTCGCAAGCAGTTCGCCGAAGCAGCGCCGCTGACGGTCAGCGAATTGCTGCGCTGGCCCGGCGTCATCGAAGAAGCCGAGATCGGTCAGGACACCTTGCAAGCGGATGTGCTGTCGACTCTGCAAGAAACTTTGACGGCATTCATCGACAGCCGTGCGCGCGAAGGCGCTGCCCTGCAAACCGTCCTGGAAACCCGTATCGATGCGATGGAAGCTATCGTCGCGCGCATCACGCCGCTGGTGCCGCAACTGGTCGCGCAATTCCAGCAAAAAGCCACCGAACGCATGCAGGAAGCGCTTGGACTCGTGACCAAGGACGGCGCGACAGCGTCGTTGCCGCGCGAAGAAGTACTGGAACGCATTCGCCAGGAAGTCACGCTGTACGGCATCCGCATCGACATCGCCGAAGAACTCGCACGCCTGTCGGCGCATCTGACCGAGACCCGCCATATCCTGAAAAAAGGCGGCCAGGTCGGTAAACGCCTGGATTTCATGATGCAGGAGCTCAACCGCGAAGCCAATACAGTAGGTTCAAAAGCGGCCATGAAAGAACTCGCCGATGCGTCAATGGAATTGAAACTGCTGATCGACCAGATGCGTGAACAAGTGCAGAACCTCGAGTAAATGCTTGAATAAGCATCTATAGTTACAGTTTAAAAAGACATTCAATCAGAACGACGAGAGAGCATTCCATGCCCGCAAAAAATCCTACCTCCGGCAGCCTGTTCATGGTCGTAGCGCCTTCCGGCGCCGGCAAATCGACTTTGGTCAATGCCCTGCTCAAGCAAGAGCCGGAAATCAAACTGTCGATTTCTTACACCACCCGCCCGCCACGTCCGGGTGAGGAACACGGCCGCGAATACTATTTCACCACCGCCGACGACTTCCTGAAGCGCCAGGCGGAAGGTGAATTCCTGGAATGGGCCGAAGTACACGGCAACTATTACGGCACCTCGCGTCTGATGATCGCCGACCAGATCTCCAACGGCACCGATGTGCTGCTGGAAATTGACTGGCAAGGCGCACAGCAGGTGAAGAAGCAGTTCTCGAACGCGATCGGGATTTTCATTTTGCCGCCGTCAATTGCAGCGCTGGAAGAACGCCTGAAAAAGCGCGGACAGGACGAACCGCACGTCATTACACGCCGCATTCTGGCGGCCGGCGGCGAAATCGCTCACTCTCCGGAGTTCGAATATGTTATTATTAATCAAGAGTTTGCAGTCGCTTTGTCGGAATTAACGGCAATTGTCAAAGCAGCGCGTTGCCGCTTCCCGCAACAAGCCGCGCGCAACACTTTCTTATTCACTCAGCTGGGCATCCATGCCAGCAGCTAGGCAGCAGCAAGTTTTATTGCCGCCACCGCGCTGGATCGGGCTTGATTTAAGCTGAACCAGAACCATGTAAGAACCAAGTAATCAGGAGTATTTATGGCCCGTATCACGATTGAAGATTGCCTCAAGCAAATCCCTAACCGCTTTCAGCTGACTCTGGCTGCGACTTATCGCGCACGTCAACTGCTGCAAGGTCACACACCAAAAGTGGACGCCAAGGACAAGCCAACCGTGACCGCACTGCGTGAAATCGCAGCCGGCAAGGTCGGTATCGAGATGCTGAAAAAAGTGCCTGCCTGAGTTTGACCCACGTCCATGCTGCTGACAACACCAACGTATGAGCCTGACACCAACAGATTCAACCCTCGGTTCTCCGTCATCAGCATCTAGCACTCCTAGTAATACCACCCGAGCGTCGTCCGGACGCTCGGCGTCAAAGAAAAATTCGCAAAATCCCCCGGCAGACCCTGCTCCCGCGTTGCACAGCGGCGTGGCGACGTTTACCCATCTGACGCTCAAGCTCGAGGAATATCTCACCCCTTCCGAACTGAAGAAGGTCAAGGAAGCCTATCGCTTCTCGGATGAGATGCACCTGGGCCAGATGCGCAAGTCGGGCGAACCCTATATTTCTCATCCTCTCGCGGTCGCTGAAATCTGCGCCGACTGGAAGCTCGATGCGCAGGCCATGATGGCCGCCCTGCTGCACGACGTGATGGAAGACCAGGGAGTAAAGAAGGATGAGCTGATTGAACGCTTCGGCGCGCAAGTGGCGTCGCTGGTCGACGGTCTGTCCAAGCTGGACAAGATCGAATTCCAAAGCCAGATCGAAGCGCAGGCGGAAAACTTCCGCAAGATGCTGCTGGCGATGGCGCGTGACGTGCGCGTGATTCTGGTCAAACTGGCTGACCGTCTGCACAACATGCGTACGCTGGGGTCGATGCCGCCAGATAAGAAACGCCGCATCTCCCGCGAGACCATGGAAGTGTATGTGCCGATTGCGCACCGCCTCGGTCTCAACAATATTTATCGCGAGTTGCAAGAGCTGTCGTTCTCGCATCTCTACCCGCTGCGTCATCGCACGCTGCTTAAGGCAGTCAAGTCGGCACGCGGCAATCGCCGCGAAGTTGTGACCAAGATTCTCGAGTCAGTCACCAGCACTCTGATTGCGGCCGGTATTCCCGCGCAAGTCGATGGCCGTGAAAAAACACTGTTCGGCATCTATCGCAAGATGCGCAACAAGCATCTGTCGTTCTCGCAGGTGTTGGACGTCTATGGCTTCCGCGTGGTGGTCGACAGCTTTGCCAATTGCTATGTTGCGCTGGGCACGCTGCATTCGCTGTTCAAGCCGATGCCGGGCAAGTTCAAGGATTACATTGCGATCCCCAAGCTCAACGGCTATCAGTCGCTGCATACCACGCTGATCGGCCCCTACGGTACACCGGTAGAGTTTCAGATTCGCACGCAAGACATGCACCGCGTCGCTGAATCCGGTGTCGCTGCGCACTGGCTCTACAAGGATGACGAAGGCAGCCTGACGGATCTGCAGCAGCGTACGCATGCGTGGCTGCAATCGCTGCTGGACATCCAGAAGCAAACCGGTGATTCGGCCGAATTCCTCGAACACGTCAAGGTCGATCTGTTCCCGGATTCCGTCTATGTGTTCACGCCGAAGTCGAAAATCATCGCCCTGCCTCGCGGTGCGACGGCACTGGATTTTGCCTACAACATCCATACCGACATCGGCGATCAGACGACATCCGTCGTGATTAATCACGAACCTGCGCCATTGCGCACAGAATTGCACAACGGCGACATCGTCGAAATCATTACCTCGCCGTCGTCGCGCCCGAGCCCGAACTGGCTCGGCTATGTCCGCACCGGCAAGGCCCGCTCGGCGATCCGCCATCGTCTGCGTACGGTCAATCTGGCCGAGTCTCAGGCTCTCGGCAAACGCCTGTTGACCAACGCACTGAATACCCTCGGTCTGGAGCCCGACTTGCCGTCGGCAATCATCGAGCGCCTGCTCAACGAATCCAGCGCCAAGACCATGGATGAGCTGTACGCTGATATCGGCATCGGCACTCGCATGGCGCCGCTGGTGGCGCGTCACATCATGGGCATGACCGAAGGCGGCGGTTCGATTCCGCAGCTCGATGTCGAAGGCCATGTCCTGCCGAGCAAGCCTGACCCGGTCGTCATTACCGGCAACGAAGGCTCAACTGTGCAACTCGCCGCCTGTTGTCTGCCTATACCGGGCGACAAGCTGATTGGCCATTTGAAGCACGACCAGGCATTGATCGTCCACGTCGAAGATTGCGAAACCGCTAAGCGGCATCGCGAAAAAGAGCCGGATCGCTGGATTGAAGTGACTTGGGCCGGCGAGCTGAACCGCCGCTTTGAATGCCGTATCACCATTCTGGTCCATAACCAGAAAGGCACGTTGGCGCGCATTGCGGCTGAAATCGGCGAAGCCGATGCGCATATCGTTTCCGTAAGCATGGATGACGACGGAGATCCGGCGATGAAGCATCTGCGCTTCACCATTCAGGTTGAAGACCGCGTGCATCTGGCCCGTACCATGCGCGGCATTCGCAGCATCGATAGTGTGACCCGCATCCTGCGCGAACGCAGCTAAGCGGTCAACTCAAGACAAGGCGGCGCTGACGCGTTCCGCCTTGTTGATTCTTTCTTGACTCTCACTTTTTCGGCCTCATCCAGCTATTTGAGCGGATATCGACTATGCCGCTTTCTGCGTTTGCGGCGCTTTCTCTGGCTCCTGCACCCCCAGCACCTCCTGCGCCTCAGGAACTGCGAAACGCATCTCCCGATGGGTGCCGTCACAAGCACCGTGCTTGACCTTCTCCGCAACGTATTCAATCAAGGCGCTTACTGCCAGCGATAATTGCCGCCGGTTGGGATAGACCGCATACATGCCGCTCAGGTCACGTTGATACTGCGGCAGAATGGCGACCAGGCTGCCGCGTCGCAAGTCTTCGGCAGCCACCATCGTCGGCAGCAAAGCAATCCCCAATCCTGCACGCGTAGCACGCAGCAAGCCCTGTGCCGTGTTAATACACAGGCGCGGCGCTATCCGTATGCTTTCGACTCCTGCAGGGCCTTCCAGGCGCCATAGAGCGGCTTGTACGGTATTGGCGGCAGCGAGACAATCGTGTTCTGCCAACTCTTCCAGCGTTACCGGCATGCCATGCTTTTTCAGATAGGCCGGGCTAGCCAGCAAGCCGCGATAGCTTTCGCCGAGTTTCCGGGCCACCAGGCTGGAATCAGGCAACTGTCCGGCGCGAAACGCCAGATCGATGCCCTCGGCGATCAAATCGACACGCTCGTCGCTGAGAACAAATTCCAGCTGCACCTTGGGATGGCGCTGCATGAATTCACCCACCCACTCCATGGCAAAGTTATCGAAAAAATCGGCGGGTGCCGCAACACGCAGCACACCGCTTGGCTCACGATTACCGTCTGATAGTGTCGCCCCCGCTTGCTGGATATCTTCAATCCCCGGCGCACAGCGGTCGAAAAACTCACGCCCGGCCGCCGTCATGTTCAATTGACGCGTAGAACGCTGCAGCAGGCGTACTCCCAGACTCTCTTCCAACAGTTGTAGACGCCGGCTGATGGTATTGGACGGCATGCCGAGACGGCGGCCGGCGGCGGCAAAACTGCCGGCGCGCACAACGTGGACAAACACAGCGATATCGTTCAGATCCAGCATGATTCATTCCATAAATGGATTAGTGAAATCAAATTCTCCCATCTATTGATGTGATTGGAAAGGCTTTATATTCCATCCATCGCTACTCCCGCGACACCGACGCAGCATTCATCCAAGGCAACTTTCCAAGGAACAAGCATGAGCACTCTTCTTCACATCGACTCCAGCGCCCGCTTCACCGGCTCCATCACCCGCCAACTGAGCGCAGCTTACGCTGAGCAGTGGCAAGCCAAGAACGTCGGCGGCAAAGTCGTCCGCCGCGATCTGGCAAAAGACACTCTCCCGCACATCACCGAAGCGCTGATCGGCGCCTATTACACGCCTGCTGACAAGCGCAGCGCCGAACAGCAATCGATCATCGCCTTGTCCGATACATTAGTAGATGAATTGCTGGCTGCCGACACGCTGGTCATCGGCATCCCGATGTATAACTTTGCACCACCGTCGGCGTTCAAGGCATGGATTGACCATATCTGCCGCGTCGGCCGCACTTTCGGCTATACGGACAAAGGCGCAACCGGCTTGGTTACCGGCAAGCGCGCTATCGTGATCCTGTCGCGCGGCGGCGTTTATTCGGAAGGTCCTGCGCAAGCACTGGAATTCCAGGGCACGTATATCCGTGGCGTACTGGGTTTCCTCGGTATCACCGATGTCGAACTGGTGATCGCTGAAGGTGTGTCGATGGGCGAAGAAAAGACCAAGCAAGCCATCGCTCAAGCACAGGAACAAATCAGCGCAAACGTCTGATCTTTGTCTCTGCAATAGAAAAGCCGGATCCATAAGATCCGGCTTTTAATTTTTTGCTTTTCGCTTTGTGCGGGAAAACCGCCTCAGCAGCAGGTTCACTCAAGCATCGTGCATGGTCTTGTGCAATCGTCTTAGTCCCAACCACACGCCTGCCGCAAATACCGGCACCATCACGCCGGTCGCAATATCGGGATTAATGGGTACTCCTGCCGCCTTCAAGGCTTTGCCTGCATAACCGAACAAGCCAACCATGTAGTAGGAAATTGCCGCCACCGACAAACCCTCCACCGCCTGCTGCAACCGCAATTGCTGCGCGGCGCGAGCGTTCATCGACTCCAGGATCTGACGGTTTTGCTGCTCCTGCACGATCCCTACACGCGTGCGCAACAAATCGTTGGTGTGAGCGATACGCTCGGCCAATGCTTCCTGCCGGCGCGCTACCGAGGTACACGTATCCATCGCCGGAGCGAGACGTCTCTCCATGAACTCGCCGATAGTCGGCACGCCTTCCACACGGCTCTCGCGCAACTCTTCGATGTGCGCCTTGACCAGCCGGAAATACGCCTGCGAGGCCGAAAAACGATAGCTGTTTTCCAGCGACATCTTCTCGATGCGAGCGGCCAGTCCGGTAATCTTGCGCAGAATCCGCTCATCCTCAGCCTGCGTCTGCTCGGGATTGCCGCTGCTGTGATCCATATCGACCATCGTTGCCGTCAGGGCTGCCAGATCACTTTCAATTGCGCTCAACACCGGCGCAGCCTGCTGCGCATGCGGCAAGCCCAGCGAGGCCATCATGCGGTAAGTTTCGATTTCCAGAATGCGCTGCGCCAGACGGCCACCCTGCATGTCGCGCAGATCGATATCCCGCACCACAAAGCGACTGAAGCCATCCGCTTGGATCAGGAAGTCGGTCCAGATCTCACCGCCTTGCAGCACCTTGCTCGACGACAGCAACTTGCCTTCGAACAGTCGTTGCATGCTGGATATGCAGCCACCGTTTTCCTCATCCTCTTTCGACACGCGCTCCAGCACTACATGTGCAGCCACCATGATCTTGCCTTGCAACGCCAACAACCATTGCTGCGGCACATGCTTGAGCGGCGCTTCGATAAATGCTTCGTCGATCGTCAGCGCCGACTCGTGATGCTGCGCAAAGGTGAAGGTGGCAAATTCCGTATGGCACTCCCACTTCAGACGAAAGCGCCCGAAGTCATGGTAGAAATGCTTGGCATCAACGCCAGGTGCAGTCACACCAAAATGGACGCACAAGTCCGTCAGCAAGGCGTGCTGGAATACAGCATGGCGACTGGCGTCAGCCGCCTGGTCGCGCACATACACGGCCAGATGCGTCAGACTCTCGGGGGCCTTGAGGTGCAAAAACGGTCGCGAGTGCACTTCTGCGGCCAATGCAACGCGCTGCGGATGATTCAGATTGGCGTACACGATGGACATGAACTTACCTTTTCAATCAAAAACAGAATTCGGTTGCAAGCACAGTGGGGTCTGAACAGTAAGCCCTGAATATGACACCGGGATGATGACGCTACACCAACACAGCGAAGCAGGATTCGTTCCACGTGTTCACTCTGCATGCAGCCTGCAACAAGTCCGTGTCGACAAGCGCATCCCGCGCAGACGCTTACCGCGAGTGATCTCAATTGGGACGGCGCACTCAGGCTTGCGGGGCCGGATAGCTCACTTCAAGAATCGTCAACTGCTCGACGCCGGCCGGCGTCTGCAAAGTCACTTCATCACCCTCGCGCGCTTTGGTCAGCGTGCGTGCCACCGGCGACACCCAACTGATCTTGCCGTTGAGCGGATCCAGTTCATCGATGCCGACGATGGTGACGGTGTGTTCGACGCCATCCTGATTTTCATAGGTCACGGTAGCACCGAAAAAAATCTGATCATTGCCGTGATGGATAGTCGGATCTACTACCTCTGCGATATCCAGACGTTTGGTGAGAAAGCGGATACGCCGGTCGATTTCGCGCAGGCGGCGCTTCCCGTAAATGTAGTCACCGTTTTCGGAACGGTCGCCGTTGGAAGCTGCCCAGTGGACGATGCGTACGACTTCCGGGCGATCGACATCGATCAGATGCAGCAGCTCGTCCTTGATACGCTTGTGTCCTTGAGGCGTCATGTAATTCTTTGACCCAGGCGGAATCGCCGGCAACGCCAGTTCATCATCATCGTCGCCATCGGATTCTTTTACGAATGCTTTATTCATGTTCTCACTTGCATATTTCACTTGGTGCAGACCGGCCGGTATGTCCATCATTGTAGCGGTATGTTAAAGTCGCCGAGAACGCTTTTCGCTGATAACTCATATTCACACGGCAGCACCTGCACTGCATTCAAGCCCTAAAAAACCACGCTTCCACAACGCTTCCATCAGTCACCTCCATGTCCACCACTACTCGCTATCGCATCGGTCTGGCCGCCAACCGCGCCCATCAAGACGCCCCGAACTCTGCATTGGTTCAGCTGCTGCAAGGCTCACGCGCACGCATCGAAGCCTTGCAACCGGAACTGGTCGTCGTCGGCAGAACACTCGACGCCATCGGTCATCTCGGCCTGCTGCCAAACTATCCGCATATCGAGCGTTTCCCCTATGGACGCCAGGGTGGACTGATGAAACTGGTATCACGCGTCGTCGACAGCGATCCGGCGCGCAAACTGGATGCGATCATCTACCTGATCGATCCGGTTGATCCTTCTTCTACGTTTCCGGAAGCGGTTGCACTCAAGCGCCAGTGTGTCATCCACGGCAAACCTTTTTTATCAACGATGGCCGGCGCACGCGAATGGTTTGAGCTGGAAGCCATCGCCAGCGGCGCTGCCCCCGACCCAAAGCTGGATCCTTATTTCGATCTCAGCAAGGAAGGCATCGCACTGATTGCCCATGATTCAATGAAATCACGCATGCTGGCGCTGGCCGAGCGTCATTTTGAAGTGCTCGACAGCTTTGCCTTCCGCTGCGCCACCGGCACCACCGGCGGCTTGCTGAACGAGCTGGCGATGAAAATCAAAGGCGAAGCCGGACGCAACTGGGTCAAACCATTTCTCAGCGGACCGCTTGGTGGCGATGCGCAGATTGCCGAGTTGATCCTGGAGCACGAATGCCGCCGGGTATTGTTCCTGGAAGACCCACATGTTGCCCGCCAGCATGAAGCCGACATCCAGTTGCTGGAACGTGCCGCCCGTACCGTCACCGACTACGCATCGTGTATGAGCGATGAAAAATGGGGAGATCGCTGGCTGAGCCTGATCAAGCAGCGTCAGGTGGGCTAAAGTCTGGCAGGCTAAAGACGATCCACGATCACCAAGGCCTTGCCTGATGCGGAACAGCTTGTATTTCCGGCGCTTGCCCAACATATATCTAGCAAGCTCTCCGCATCCATAAGGATCAATCCTTGTCGCACAAGATCAGAAAATACCTGCTTGCGCCTTTCATCTATACCGCGGCGATTCTCCTGCTGTTCGAAGAATGGTTGTGGAATGCCAGCAAGCGGCTGTTTGCACGTTTGCCGCTCATCCCGTTCATCGCCCGCCTCGAATCCTGGATCGGTAATTTCTCACCTTATGCTGCACTGGCAATTTTCGTGCTTCCCAGCCTCTTACTGCTGCCGGTCAAGATTCTCGCCCTGCTCTCCATCGCCCATGGTCACCCTACGCTTGGACTCGTTATCATCATCACCGCCAAGGTACTCGGGACCGCGTTGGTAGCACGCTTGTACGCATTGACGCAAAAAGCATTACTGACCCTCCCATGGTTTGTGCGATGCCGCGATGCGGTATTGAGATTCAAGGACAAGATGATTGCCCAGCTGCGCGCTACGCAGGCATGGCAACAAGTCGAAGCCGGAATGACAGCCTTCACCGCGATGCGTCGCAACTGGTGGACAGGCTTCAAGGCGCGCTGGTTTAACAGCAAGGGCCAGAGTAACCGCCTGATGCGCCTGATAAAAAAATACGCCGCAAGGCGGCGTGATCGGGGCGGATAACTAAGCCGCTTCAAGTTATTGCGAAGATCCCAACCAAAACGGGCCGGCAGATTTAGCAAATCTGCCGGCCCGTCAAGATGGCTTATGTATTCACTCGGAGACGCTGCTGGTATCCGCGTCTTCCGTCTTCTTCGCTGGTGTGTGACCCATATTGGTGGAGATATTGTTGCCCCACTCAAAGGCTTCCGTCTCCAGAGCGTAGAACTCTTCTACGGACAACTGCAGGCCGGTCAGCAAATCATTCATCTCTGCTACGGTTTTGTCGGCCTTTTCAGTCCACTCCGCCAATTGCAGGATCTCGCCATAAAAACCGGTGCGGAACAGCAAAGCATCGCGGATCTCTTCACTGACCGTAATCTGAGTCAGAATCGCCTCCATCCGGATGCCGAACAAGGCGTCAACCAAAGACATGATGCCGACGGTAAAGGCGATTTCAGACATCTTGCGGCGACCAGGCCGCACTTTTTCCGTGATCAGTTCCAGTATTTTGCCGCGCGTCGCGGCCAGGATCAGCAGCGGCGACAGCGAATGCTTCTCTTTTTCGGTATTGGCAAACAAGAGAATCTGCAGCCAGCGCTTCAATTGGCGGCGTCCCAGCACGATCAACGCCTGACCAAGCGAATCGATGTGCTTCATGAAACCGTATACAGGTGTATTGACGAGACGCAGCAGCGTCAGGCTCAATGCCACGTCACGCTTGATGTAGCGGACGATTTCACCGTTATCGACGTTGCGCACCAGCAGCGTCAGAATATGCATGATGACGATCTTCGACGCTTCCAGTTTTTTACCTTGCAGGATCACCGGTTTGGCAAAGTAATAGCCTTGAAAGTAATCGAAACCGAAGGTCACGCAATCGCGGAATTGCTCAACCGTCTCAACCTTTTCGGCCAACAGCATCTTCTGGGCGCGCTTGAAGTGCACACTCAGCTTGAGCAGCTTGCTGGCGTCGAGCTCCATGACGTCGATCTTGATGATTTTTACCAGCGGCAGCAACTGAGCGATGTCTTCAGACTCTGCGATCACATCGTCGAGTGCAAACACATAGCCTGCACGGGACAATTCGGTCACGCGCTTGACCAGCTCAGGAGTGACTTTGACGGTCTCGAGAATTTCCAGCACGACCTTGTCAGACGGCAGAAAATTGATGAAGTCGCTCATCAGCACGGTGGCATCAACATTGATGAAGCCGTGCAAACTGCCGATGACGTTGTTGAGACCCAGTTCGGACGCATGCGCGATCACCGATGCGGTCGCGGACACGTCATCGTTGACATTGGCGGGGCCAAAGGCGGCACTGCGGAATAGCAACTCGTAGCCGATCAATTCCTGTTCGCGATTGAGGATCGGCTGTCGTGCCAAAAAAAAGTCGTGGGCGTGTTGTTGCACTGGCGCCGGGGTGACGTGATCAGAAGACGGTTCAGTCATGATTTCTTGTTGTAAATAACCCCAGCACTTTCGGCAGACAATGTATCTTCGGCATGACTTTCTATTGTATGCCGTGATGCGTCATGAATACCAGAAAACATTTCACAGGTGAGACGGCAATGCAGCCCTAGCCCGACATCGGCGCCAATCTCGTCAGAACGAACCATCCTAGGCTTCTCCCGATTCCAGCAAGAAGCCTGCACCGCTGTCCCGTCCCAATACCTTGACCAGATAGGGCATGACTTCCTTGAGAGTGGCTTCCAGCGTCCATGGCGGATTGAGCAAGAACATGCCGCTCGTATGCAAGCCAAAACCGTCCGGCGACGGCGAGCAGATCGACAGCGTCACATTCAGCCAGCTCTTGGCACCAAGGCGTTTAAGTCGGTCCGAGAATTGTTTGGATTCTATCCGTTGCAATACGGGATACCAGACCGCGTAAGTCCCGGTGGGGAAGCGCACCAATGCGTCCTGCAGCGATTCTTTTACGCGCTGATAGTCACGCTTGTCTTCATAAGGAGGATCGATCAGCACCAAAGCGCGGCGCGATGGCGGCGGCAGCAAGGCCTTGAGCGCCAGAAAACCATCACCGCGTTCGACCAGCACCCGACGGCCACGGCCGGACGGACGCTTGCCCTGCTCGGCTGCATGCGCATCAAGCTTGCGGAAGTTATCCGCCAGCACTTTGCTTTCAGTCGGATGAAGTTCAAACAGACGCAGACGATCCTGCTCGCGCATCACCTGGTTGGCGCAATAAGGCGAACCCGGGTAATAGCGCATCTTGCCGCTGGGATTGAGGTCTTTGACCAGTTGCACGTAGTCGGCAAGGGCTTCAGGCAGATCGGTACGATCCCACAATGGAGCAATGCCGGTTTCGTATTCGGCATTCTTGCTGGCGTAATTCCCGTCCAGCGCGTAAACACCCGCACCGGCATGGGTATCGATCACCATGTACGGAGTTTCTTTCTGGCCTAAATAACGTAGTAGTTGGATCGTAACCATGTGCTTGAGCACATCAGCATGATTGCCAGCATGAAAGCCATGGCGGTAACTCAGCATAAAATCGTTCGAATCCCTGATATGTTAATGGCGTCAACGGCCAGCTGTGGCAGCACTCTTGCGATCAAAAAACGATGCAATTTGGTACTTTCTCACAAATAATCTCGCATTCTAACAAGGTTGCCCCCTCAATAGTCGTCCCTGCTCTCGTTTGTTACAAACCTGCCAACACATTTTTGCAACCTACTCGCCAGAACGATCCAGTCTGAAATAAGCATCCAGCAATGATGTCTTGAAGACAACGCCCAACAACTGCGGATTTTCAACACTGGCGATCACCGGTAAACGCTCCCCCTGGTGATCGAGAAACAGCTGCAAAGCCTCGCCCAGCGACATGTCTGGCGTCACTTCATGCAGAAAATGCGTGCGCATGAACTCGCCGGCGCGCTTGGTATCGGTATCGTTCTTGTCGAGCAGCAACGATGTCACGTCCTGCAAGGCAACAACACCTAGATAACGGTTGTCCTGATCGGTAATGTAAATGTACTTCACCGGATATTGCAGGAAAATCCGCGTCACCTCGGAAAACGGCGCGTCCTTCTGCAAGACGGTTTCCGCCGGCTTGATCAGTTCGCTCATATGCGTGCCGCGCAGGCGGATACGCTCTGCTGCGTCGCGGTGGCGTTTGAGGGTAATCTCGTACATCGAATTGCCATCGAGGCTGCGCGCGATGAAATACGCCACCACACACGACAACATCAGCGGCAGCACCACCTGATAGCTCAGCGTCATTTCAAAGATCATCAGAATTGCCATCAACGGGGCATTGGTGGCCGCCGCCAAAAAGGCCCCCATGCCGACCATCGCATAAGCAAACGGCTGCGAGATCGCATGCGGCCACAACGCGTGCGCCACATCGCCGAACAAGAAGCCGATGGCGGCGCCCACGAACAAGGTAGGCGTAAAGATACCGCCCACAGCGCCGGAGCCGGTGGTCAGCGCGGTCGCGACGATTTTGTAAATCATGACGACCAGTACAGTCGACCAAAGCCAGTTGGTGTGCAGCAGCGAATTGACGACGCTGTAGCCGTTGCCCCAGACTTCCGGCACCTGGATTGACAGCAGGCCGACCAGCAAGCCCCCGACACCCAGACGCAACGGCAGCGGCAAGCGGGTTTTCTGGAACAGCTGCTTGCTGATATCCAGCAAACGCAGAAACTGCGGCGCCAGCAAACCGGCGATGATGCCAAGCACGACAAAAAGGATGATTTCAACACCGCCGACTTCCGGGAAGTACGGCATTTCGTAGGCAGGTGCATAACCCGGCAGTTCACGCATGGTGATGTTGGCCACCACAGACGCCACGACGACGGGGCCGAAGCTTTCCATCACCAGCGCACCGAGCACGATCTCCGTCACGAAGAAAGCACCGGCAATGGGCGCGTTGTAGGCAGACGTAATTCCTGCCGCCGCACCACAAGCCACCAATAGCCGCATGCGCGACGCCGGAAAGTGCGCGAAACGCCCCACCAGAGAAGCACACAAGGCCGCCAGCTGAACCATCGGCCCTTCTCGTCCGATCGAACCGCCCGAGCCGACGGTCGCTAGCGACGACAAGCTGCGCAACAAGGTATGCCGGATTGGAATGCGACCGTCACCGATGGCAACCGCCTCCATATAGTCAGAGGTCGCACCGGCCGGCATGCGTTTGGCCCAGATCAGGATCAGCCCGGCCACTACGCCACCGCCGGTCGGTAGCAGCACACGCATATGCCAGGGCAGACCCTTGGCGATTTCAACGAAGCTGCCGCTATGGCCGGTCAGCAGGTATTGCACCCAACCGATGCATTCTCGGAAAAAAATGGTCGCTAACGCGCCGACGAAACCGATGATGGCCGCCCACAACAGCATTGCGTGGCTTTCCGACATGCGGAAAAGTTTTTGCAGGCGAAAGCGAAATTTAAGGAGACTGGTGCGCATCGACAATGTCTTCAGTCTTTGTCGGCATCGACAATCAGCGACCGCAAATACTGCATGTCTTTTTCAACTGCGGCATCCGCCTTCTTTTGCATCCGTTGATAGCAAGAAATGACCTCGCGCGCCACCTCGGTGATGCTGGCGCCCCCGCCTTTGGCGCCGCCGGTTGCGGTTTGCACCAGCGGCTTGGTGAAGCAGCGGTTCATTTCTTCCACCAGCAACCAGGCACGTCGATAGGACATTTCCATCTCCCGTGCTGCGCCGGAGATCGAGCCGGTGCGTTCTATCGCTAGCAGCAGCGCGGCTTTGCCGGGGCCGAAGGCAATCGTCTCGCCTTGCATCACGCGCAGTCGTACGGTTTTGGAATTTGTCATGGACGAGATTGTAGCAAGGGCCTCGCTCAAATTATATGTATATCCGGCAGCGAATTGACTATCGCTATATCCTTACGTATATTCCGATCAGATTCGCCTTCCCATTTAAAAAATCAGGAACCCCATGTTCACGACCGCTACCGCACAAACCATGCGCCGACTCGCCGCGTCCGCCTCTTTCTTCTTGCTGGCGCTACCCTTCGCGGCGACAACTGCACACGCCACTGACCTGGTGGTGTCCGCTGCCGCCAGCCTGACCAACGCATTCAAGGATCTCGGTACGGCGTTCGAACAGCAAAACCCGGGCGTCAAGGTCATCAATAACTTCGGCGCGTCCGACATCCTGATGCAACAAATCGTGCGCGGCGCCCCGGCTGACGTATTTGCTTCCGCCGACCAGACCGCCATGGACAAGGCCGTCGCCGAAAAAGCCGTACAGCCGGCTACCCGCAAGAACTTCGCCGCCAATCAGATCGTCCTGATCGTGCCGAACGACAGCACCCTGCCGTTGACCAATCTGAAGGACCTGACACAAGCCAGCGTCAAGAAAGTTGCCCTCGGCAATCCGGCGTCAGTACCTTTCGGCCGCTACACCAAGACCGCGCTGGAACATGCCGGCCTGTGGGATGCGGTGCTCGCCAAAGGTGTGATGGCGCAAAACGTGCGCCAGAGCCTGGACTATGTCGCCCGTGGGGAAGTCGAAGCCGGTTTCGTGTTCGCAACCGATGCCGCCGTGATGCCGGACAAGGTCAAGGTGGCGATCCGTATCCCATCCGACACGCCTGCAACCTATCCGATCGCCGTCACCACCAACACCGCACAAGCGGAATTGGCAAACAAATACCTCACCTACGTGCAATCGGCTGCCGGTCAGGCCGTTCTGGCCCGTTACGGCTTCCTGAAACCCTGATACCCTGCGGGCTGATTTAACTTCAACTCTTACTCACTCAGGCGTTTTCTTTATGGGTTCAGTCTGGACGCCGTTGCTCCTCTCGTTGAAAGTCGCGGGATGGGCAACGGTGCTCAATCTTTTCTTCGGTGTCGCGGCGGCTTACGGTCTGTCGCGCTGGCGCTCGCCCTTGCGCGACCTGATCGACTCCATTCTGACGCTACCGCTGGTGCTGCCGCCGACTGTCCTTGGCTACTATCTGCTGGTGCTACTCGGCAAGCGCGGCGTCTTTGGCGCATGGCTGTCCAAGATGGGCATTGAGTTGGTATTTACCTGGCAAGGCGCCGTGATTGCGTCAACGATTGTTGCCTTCCCGCTCGTCTTGAAATCGGCTCGCGCCGCCTTTGAAAACGTCGACAAGCAACTGGAAAACGCCGCCCGCGTACTGGGCGTCTCTGAAGCCGGCGTATTTTTCCGCGTCAGCTTGCCATTGGCCGCGCGCGGCATCGCTGCCGGCGTGTTGCTGGCGTTCGCGCGGGCGCTGGGTGAATTTGGCGCGACGCTGATGATTGCAGGCAATCTGCCGGGACGTACGCAAACCTTGTCGGTCGCCATCTACGAAGCCGTGCAAGCCGGCGACGATTCCACCGCGACCTTACTGGTCGTCATTACCTCAGTCACTTGCGTCGCGGTCTTGCTGATCGCCGGACGACTGGTGCCGGAACATGCACGCCGGGCGGATCTGTCATGAGCGTCGACGTCCAAATCCGCAAGGAACTGCGCGCCAATGATCGCGTATTCGACCTCAATATCGCCTTCTCGTCCGACAGCGACCGCATCGTGCTGTACGGGCCATCTGGTGCAGGCAAGAGTCTGACACTTAAAGCCATCGCCGGCCTGATGACGCCGGACGAAGGCAAGATCAATCTCAATCAGCGCACATTGTTCGACGCCGCGCATGACATCAACGTCCGCCCGCAGCAGCGCAACGTGGCTTACCTGTTTCAGGACTACGCCCTCTTCCCGCATCTGACCGTGGCGCAGAATATTGCGTTCGGCTTGCAGCGCGGCTGCTTCAACCTGCGTCGCCCGGCAGCGCATCCGACGGTGATGAAATGGTTAGAGGCATTCGGCTTGGAAGCCACTGCCGGCAGCTATCCTTCGCAGATTTCCGGAGGCCAACGCCAGCGAGTTGCCTTGGCACGCGCGCTGGTGGCACAACCTGATATTTTGCTGCTGGACGAGCCTTTCTCTGCGCTGGATCTTTCCCTGCGTGAACGCATGCGCCACGAGCTGAGCGAACTGCAGCAGCAATTGCGTGTGCCGATGCTGATCATTACGCATGATCCTGCTGACGTCGATATCCTTGGCGACGCCGTCTTTGAAGTGCGCGACGGCACCATCAGACAGCACAAATAACGCGTCGGTAAGATTCAATAAAAAAAGCCGCACTCTTGTGAAGTGCGGCTTTCCCACCACCGGGGTTGTACCCCCTAGTCTCCTCAGACATTCTCTCCAGCCTGATGCCGTTCTCTATAATTGAGACTCAGCTTCAGGCGACTTTCTTTTCCTTACCGTCGAAGAATTGTTCATCTTCGGTCGAACCGTGCAGCGCAGTCGTCGACGACTGACCTTGCTGGATTGCTTGTGTCACTGCGTCGAAATAGCCGGTGCCGACTTCGCGCTGATGCTTGACGGCAGTGAAGCCCTTGTCGGCGGCTGCGAATTCGGCTTCCTGCAACTCGACGAAGGCCGACATCTGGTTGCGTGCATAGCCATGTGCCAGATTGAACATCGAGTAGTTCAGCGCATGGAAACCAGCCAGCGTGATGAACTGGAACTTGTAGCCCATTGCGCCCAGTTCCTTCTGGAATTTGGCGATGGTCGCATCGTCCAGATTCTTCTTCCAGTTGAACGATGGCGAGCAGTTATACGACAGCATCTTGCCTGGGAACTTGGCATGGATGGCTTCGGCGAACTTCTTCGCGAAGGCCAGATCCGGCTTGCCGGTTTCACACCAGACCAGATCGGCGTATTCCGAATAAGCCAGACCACGCGAGATGGCCTGCTCAATGCCCGGACGGGTCTTGAAGAAGCCTTCAACAGTACGTTCGCCGGTCAGGAAAGGCTTGTCGTTGTCATCCACATCAGAAGTCAGCAAATCGGCTGCTTCCGCGTCGGTACGGGCGATCACCAATGTGCTCGTGCCGGAGACATCAGCCGCCAGGCGCGCTGCGTTGAGCTTTTCAACTGCTTCGCGTGTCGGCACCAGCACCTTGCCGCCCATGTGGCCGCACTTCTTCACCGATGCCAGTTGATCTTCGAAGTGAACGCCGGCGGCGCCTGCATCGATCATCGACTTCATCAGTTCATAGGCGTTCAGCACGCCGCCAAAACCAGCTTCTGCATCAGCCACGATCGGCGCGAAGAAGTCGATATCGTTCTTGCCCTCCGACCATTGGATCTGGTCTGCGCGCTGGAAAGTGTTGTTGATGCGCTTGACCACCATCGGCACCGAGTTGGCCGGATACAGCGATTGGTCGGGATACATTTCACCGGCCAGATTGGCGTCGCCGGCGACTTGCCAACCGGACAGGTAGATCGCCTTCAGGCCGGCCTTGACTTGCTGCATCGCCTGATTGCCGGTCAGTGCGCCCAGTGCGTTGACGAACGGTTCGTTGTTGACCAGATTCCACAGTTTTTCAGCGCCGCGCTTGGCAAGCGTATGTTCGATTTGCACCGAACCGCGCAGGCGCACCACGTCGTCAGCAGTGTAGTTGCGCTTGACACCTTTCCAGCGTGGATTTTCTGCCCAGTCTTTTGCCAATGCCTGGATTTGCTGTTCACGTGTTGTCATGGTCAATCTCCTTAAGGTTAATCAGGTAGTCGAAAAATGGAGGTCAAAAAGTGAATTCCATGACTTCATAGTAGGCTTTTAGGTGCGCAGCAACAATGTCTTATATAAGACATATCAATAAATTATTTTCCTTATTATTCAATTAGTTAATTTAACGATTTTGCGATACGAAATGAAATTTCTGAAAATGAAATAAATTCATGATGCTGCGCAATCGCATTTTTCACAATATGAAACGGTGTTTTTGCATCATGAAAAATCGCCGTTTTAACCGCCGACTTCACACCTTCTTTCACGCAAATGAAAACGTGCACGGCATAATGGCACGATTCTTTCATCATAAAAGTAACGCTCTATCGACCAACGATTCAGCTCTTTATCGCATCCACATCATTCATAAAGACAAGGAAAAACATGAACAGCAGAGAAGAGATACTCAAGCAATGGCAAACCCGCGAAGCTGAAGTCCGCGCCAAACTCGCCGCGCCCGGCGTCGCCTCGATGGACGACCTGAAAGCAGGCACAGGCATGGAGTTCTTGCAGCGTATCTGGGACGGCGAACTGCCATCAGTGCCGATCGGCGAAACCATGGACTTCGTCCCGGTCGAAGGCGAACCCGGTCGCATTGTCTTTCAAGGCACACCAGGAAAGCAGCACTACAATCCGCTCGGCAGCGTGCACGGCGGCTACTTTTGCACCCTGCTCGACTCCGCCGTCGGTTGTGCAGTGCACTCTGTATTGCCGCAAGGCGTGGGTTATACGACGCTGGAACTGAAGGTCAACCTGATTCGCGCGTTGACGGCCAAGACAGGCACGGTGCGCGCCGAAGGCAAGGTCATTCAGGTCGGTAATCGTGTCGGCATCGCCGAAGGCCGCATTGTTGACGTTGACGGCAAAATTTATGCGCATGCAACAACAACCTGCCTGGTGTTTCCATTGCCATAAACTAATTGGTCAAGTAAGCACGTCGGATGAATGGCGACATCGTCCGACAGCGCTTTCAGCAGACGTCGGGTGGCGAATCTGTTGTCTATTACAGATAGAAGGGTCAGAATGGCGTCTATAGAAATTTACGCCGACTGCCTACATGCATTACGCCCTGGATATACGCACTTTCCTCTTCAGCCATTATTTCTATACCGGCCTGCGCATCGCCACGGGTGTCGTCGGGCTCACCATGCTGGTCTTCAACATGGCGGACATGCAGACCACCATGACGGTCTTTCTCGGCGCGCTTTGTACCAGCCTGATGGACTTGCCGAGTCCGCTGCGACACAAATTCAATGAAATGCTGGCAGGCGTCCTGCTCTGCACGCTGGTAATGCTCGTGATCAGTCTGTGTGCGCCGATCCACTGGCTGGTCAGCGTGGCGATGGTGGTTGTCAGCTTCCTCGCCAGCATGATGGTGGTGTACGGCAAGAAGACGCTGCCGCTGCAATTCGCTGCGCTGATGGTCATGACGCTGTCGATGGAAAACACCGTGCCGTTTGAAGAGGCCTTTCTGCATGCCGGCTTCTTCCTCGCCGGCGGCTTGGGTTATCTGGCGTATTCGATGACGGTGTCGTATTTTTTACGACGTCGCGTCAAACAGCAGGTTTTGGCGGAAGCGCTGTTCGAGCTGGCGCGCTATCTGCGCATCAAGGCGGATTTCTACGACGTGCGCAGCGATCTGCAGTCGCAGTTCACGACACTGGTGCGCCAGCAAATCGTGCTGGCAGACAAGCTGCAAGCGTCGCGCGACCTGGTGCTGCGCGACATGCACACCAAACAGGACGGCTTGCTGGTACACGTCCATCTGAGCATGCTGGAGCTTTACGAGCAGGTCTTGTCGACGCATGCCGACTATGCGCTGCTACGCAGCCATTTCGGCGATACCGACGTCATCATCTTTTTACGCGACCTCGCCAACAAGACGGCCGAAGATATCGAATCCATCGCCTATGCGGTCACCCGCAAGCGCGCATCCACACCGACCGTCAATTACAAAGCCGAGTTGCGCGCCGTGCAATATGAACTGCAGCAGTTGCAGCAAGACAGCCTCGCCGGACACATTCCGGATGAAGCCATCACGGTGCTGCGCGTCACCTACAACAAGATCCTCGACATCATCGAACTGATCGCACAATTGCATCTGGCGACGAGCACGCCGATCGACGCCATCCCTATCCTGCCGGGTTCGGACATGACGCCTTTCCTGACGCAACAAAAATACAAAGCCGGCCTGCTGATTGCCAACCTGCGCTGGCAATCGCCCATCTTCCGCTTCGCCATCCGCGTGGCGCTGGCGGTGTCGACCGGGCTGTGGATAGCATCGGCACTGCCGTATATGTCGCACGGCTACTGGATTGTCTTGACCATTGTCATTATCCTCAAACCCAATTTCAGCTCGACCAAACAGCGTATGAGCGACCGTCTGATCGGCACTATTATTGGCTGTCTGATCACCGCATTGATTCTGCGCTTCGTACACGACCCGATGGGATTGCTCGCGGTTCTTTTTATCGCCAGCGTGGCGGCGCCTGCGTTCACTTACGTCAAATATCGCTACACCGCGATTGCGGCGTCGGTACAGATTCTCATGCTGCTGAACCTGTTGCTGCCGGCGGGTCATCACGGTGTAATCGGCGAACGCCTGATCGATACCATCATCGGCGTGGCCATTGCCACCATCTTCAGCTACGTCCTGCCGAGCTGGGAATATCGCGACCTGCCGCGCCTGCTCAAGAACGTTCTGCATGCCAGCCATCGCTACATCAAGGCCAGCCGCGACATGCTGGAAGGAAAAGTCGGCGATGACTTTTTCTACCGCGTCTGCCGCAAGGGTTTCATGGATAGCTTGTCGGCGCTGATTTCGGCACAGGTGCGCATGATGGACGAGCCGATGAGCAAGCAGCGTGCCGTGCGCGAGATCAATCGTTTCGTGGTTCAGAACTATCTTGTCGCAGCCCACATTGCCGCCCTGCGTATCATGCTGCGCCGCCATGCTGAAGGCCTGCCGCGTGAACCGGTCAACAAACTGATCGAACAAACCTACCTGAACGCCACCGCGCATCTGCTGCAAGCGCAAAGCATTCTTGAAGGCCCGAACCCAAAGCAGACAGTCCCAGTTGAGGATGTCGCACCCGCCGTTGCAAATCCATTCGCAGACACGGTAGCGGATGAAGATTTCGCACTCACTTCACAGCCCAGCACTCCGGAATGGTCAGGCTGGCACACGCTACGCCGCCGCTCCGCACTGCTCAACAATGACCTGCAGGAAATCGTGGCGCAGACCGGTGCCATCGAAAGCATTCTGCGAAAAGCAGAGCCTGTATAAAAAATGGCGGGAGCTTCCGACTCCCGCCGTTTTCATTTGTCCTGCATCCGTCCTTGTACGTCTCAAGCCACTTGCGCGCAGCCTGCACTATTAACGTCAACGCGTCCTGCGTCTTCTGCATTTCCGACCAATCGTGCGTCTTGAAGCCTCGGTCCGGACAATAAACGAGAAAGGCCGTGCAATCTGCACGGCCTTTTACTGGATGCTTCGCGAGCTGCTTCGCTGGCTTAATTCTTCCGCATCAATCTTTCTCGTCAGGCTCCGCCGGTGCATCTGGCGCACTTGAAGTCTCCGGCACCTCGTACGACAAGACACGATGCATGCGCTTTTGCTCGAACATGCGTTCATCAGCCACGCGCAGCAAGGTCTCGATATCGAGACCGTCCTGCGGAAACAGCGCCACACCGATGGACGCATCCACAATGTACTGATTACCGTCGCGTCCCTCGATTGGCTGATTGAGGAAGTTGCGAATCTTTTCTGCGATCGACTTGGCGATTTCTTCATCCGACACGCCATGCAGATAGACCACGAACTCGTCACCACCGAAGCGCGCCACCGAGTCATCCTTGCGCAGAGCGTGCTGCAATTGCGACGCCGCCGAGACGAGCACCTTGTCGCCTTCGTCATGACCATATTGATCGTTGATCGACTTGAACTTGTCGAGATCGATAAACAGCAAGGCAAAGCGCAGCGGGGTTGCTTCACTGCCCTTGCGGCGGCGGAAATCGATCTGCGCAATGAAGGAATCGCGGTTGAGGACGTTCGTCAGGCGATCGGTGCGCAGGTTACGCTCCATCTCCTGGAAGCTTTGCGCCAACTGACCGATTTCGTCGCGGCGATCAATATTCAACGATGGGAAAGGCTCCCCGTTGCCGATACTCTTGGCAGCCAAAGTCAGCTTACGGATATCCCGTAACACCCAGCGCAATATGACAAAGCCCAGCACAAAAGTCATGCAGACCGCGATCAAACCCAGCAGCAAGGTCTGGTATACGCCGCCCGTCACTGATCCGAGGAAGTCGGAACGACTCACCGCACTGACGACGACCCAGTCAAGTCCTGCGTCGTCGTGATGCAGCCGAAATGCCAGCTCAGTCTTGGGCCCGTCGCTTTGCAAGCGCTGAACGACCAGCTTTCCAGGCTCGAGCTTTTGCTTCTTGAGATATGCAGTCAGATCGGCATAAGCTTGGCGTAACAGTGGCGAACTGCTTTGGCTGGCATTGAGACGAACAAAATCAGATCCGCTCATTTTGTGGATAGGCTCATTCACCGACGTGGCGATCAGGTCGCCGGACATCTCCACGATGAAGGCCACGCCGTTCTTGCTCAGCGGCAGTGCCTGCAGGAATTCGCTCAGGCGGCGTAATCCGATGCTGCTGGTCGCCACGCCGAGCAAGGTACCGTCTGTCGAATAAACCGGCTTGGACAAAGTAATGCCGAGGAATTTCAGGCGAAAATCAGTAAACACCGGCGACCACGTTTCGCTCTTACGCCGCATGGCCTGGACGTACCAGGGCCGCGTGCGCGGTTCGTAATCCTGTGTCGCAATCAGCGTCGGCGTCGTGCCGGGGCCGCGCAAATGGTAAACGTAATTTTTGCCTTGCGGATCACGTGTGCTGTACATGAACAGGTTGACCTGTTCCTGCTTCACACCCAGGAAGCTACCATCTGCGCCGCCAAAATAAACGTAGCTAGGATCGTCAAAGAGACTATTAGCCAGCCACAAGCGTTCTTCCAGCGCTGCCTTGTCTTTCGGGAAGGGAATCAGAATCGGCTGACCGCCTTTTTCTGCGGGGGGAATCGGATCGGGAGCTACCACGCGCAGACTCTCGCGCGCACCCAACAACTGACGGTCAGTCGCCTGCCCGACACGGCTCATGGTATCCATCAGCGCATTGCGCGCCAGTACCTCGGTGGCATCATCGCCCGCACGATATAAAAACCAGCCTATCGTCACTACCAGGCATAACATCAGGAACACAAACGGCAGAATAAACAGCCGTTGTAATGAAGATTGCTTCAGAATTTCACCCCTTGCCGGTTGGCAGAATCTTAAAGATTGCCATCATTGCCATAATCGCCCACGACGGGTTGACCACGTGCTTTATTGTTTTTTATATACGATTTCGCATCAAATAGGTCAACTATGCCCCTTTGACGCGCTATCGTCCTCTGATCTCAGAGTTTAATCGTTTACGCAAAAAAATTCCCTGATGCTATGAAAAATACCGTTTTTCTCTGTGGCATTTTTCCAAACATCAGGGAACTAGATAGCATAATTACAAGAAACTGATCAAGTCATTTCAGCTTGCCTTAATGTGCATTAAACGAAAGTGCACCATTTTCGACACCGACGTGCACGACATCCTTGGGACCGAATTTTCCTTGCAAAATCAGCTTGGACAGCGGGTTCTCGATTTCCTGCTGAATCGCGCGTTTCAACGGACGCGCGCCATACACCGGATCGAAGCCCGCCTCGGCGATCTTCTGCAAGCCGGCATCTGAAATCACCAGACCGATATCCATCTTGGCCAGACGGCTTTCGAGAATCTGCAACTGGATCTTGGCAATCGCGCCGATGTTCTTTTCGTCGAGTGCATGAAACACCACGATCTCGTCGACCCGATTGATGAACTCCGGACGGAAGTGCAGCTTGACTTCGGCCATCACCGCCATCTTCACCACCGCAGGATCGCTGCCTTCCATTGCCTGGATCTTATGGGAACCAAGATTGGAAGTCATCACAATCACCGTGTTCTTGAAATCCACCGTGCGGCCTTGTCCGTCGGTCATGCGGCCATCATCGAGCACTTGCAGCAAGACGTTGAACACGTCGGGATGCGCCTTCTCGATTTCATCCAGCAGGATCACGCTATAAGGCTTGCGCCGTACCGCTTCGGTCAGGTAACCGCCCTCTTCATAGCCGACATAGCCCGGTGGCGCGCCGATCAGACGGGCGACCGAATGCTTCTCCATGAATTCGCTCATGTCGATACGGATCATGGCTTCTTCGGTATCGAACATATACGATGCCAGCGCCTTGCACAATTCGGTTTTACCAACGCCGGTAGGGCCGAGGAACATGAACGAGCCGTAAGGCTTGCCCGGATCGCCCAGTCCGGCGCGCGAGCGGCGGATTGCGTCCGAGACTGCAACAATCGCTTCGTCCTGGCCCACCACACGCTCGTGCAATACCTCTTCCATGTGCAACAATTTCTCGCGTTCGCCCTGCATCATGCGCGAAACGGGAATACCGGTCGCACGCGCAACAATCTCGGCGATTTCTTCAGCGCCGACCTGCGTACGCACCAAACGCGGCTTACCGACGGTCTGTTCACTAGCCGCATCCTGCTTGTTTTGCGTTTCCAGCGCCTTTTCCAGTTCAGCCAACTTGCCGTACTTGAGCTCAGACACTTTCTGCCAGTCGCTCTTGCGGGTGGCGTCATCCATCTGCAGGCGGATCTGCTCGATTTCTTCCTTCAGATGCTGGCTGCCTTGCACGGTCGCTTTTTCCGCTTTCCAGATTTCTTCCAGATCAGCGTATTCGCGCTCAAGCTTGACGATCTCTTCCTCGATCAGCGTCAGGCGCTTTTGCGAGGCCTCGTCCTTCTCACGCTTGACGGCTTCGCGCTCGATCTTCAGCTGGATCAGGCGACGATCAAGCTTGTCCATGACTTCCGGCTTGGAGTCGATTTCAATCTTGATCTTGGCAGCTGCTTCGTCGATCAGGTCGATCGCCTTGTCCGGCAGAAAACGATCGGTGATATACCGATGCGACAGCTCCGCTGCTGCGACGATCGCCGGGTCGGTGATATCAACGCCATGATGGACTTCGTACTTTTCCTGCAGACCGCGCAAAATCGCGATCGTGGCTTCCACGCTCGGTTCATCGACAATGATCTTCTGGAAGCGGCGCTCCAGCGCAGCATCTTTTTCGATGTACTTGCGATATTCGTCCAGCGTCGTAGCGCCGACGCAGTGCAGCTCACCGCGTGCCAGCGCAGGCTTGAGCATATTGCCCGCATCCATCGCACCTTCGGCCTTGCCTGCGCCGACCATGGTGTGCAACTCGTCGATGAAGACAATGGTCTGGCCCTCGTCCTGAGCGATTTCCTTCAGGACGGCTTTCAGACGCTCTTCGAATTCGCCGCGATACTTGGCGCCGGCCAGCAAGGCTGCCATATCGAGCGACAGCACGCGTTTGGACTTGAGGCTGTCCGGCACTTCTCCGCTGACGATACGTTGCGCCAGGCCTTCGACGATGGCGGTTTTACCAACGCCCGGCTCACCGATCAGCACCGGATTGTTTTTGCTGCGGCGTTGCAGCACCTGAATGGCGCGGCGGATCTCGTCGTCGCGGCCGATCACGGGATCCAGCTTGCCGTTGCGGGCGCGCTCGGTCAGATCAAGGGTGTATTTTTTCAGGGATTCACGCTGGCCTTCGCCTTCTTGCGAAGACACGCTGGCACCGCCACGCACGGTGCTGATGGCAGCTTCCAGCGATTTGCGCGAAAGGCCGTTTTCACGCGCGGCACGGCCGGCGTCGGACTTGTCGTCGGCGAGGCCGAGCAAGACCATTTCGCTGGCGATGAACTGATCGCCATGCTTTTGCGATTCTTTGTCGGCCAGATTAAGCAAGGCTACCAGCTCGCGGCCAATCTGCACTTCGCCACCATTGCCCGTTACCTTAGGCAAGCGTGTCAACGCATGCTGCAAGGCTGAAGTCAGCCCGGCAACGTTGACGCCGGCGCGCTGCAACAGCGAACGAGCGCCGCCGTCATCTTGCGCCAGCAAAGCCAGCGTCAGGTGGACGGGATCGATGTATTGGTTGTCGTTGCCGACAGCCTGACTCTGGGCATCTGCCAGAGCTTCCTGCAATTTTGTTGTGAGTTTGTCGAGACGCATGATGTGCTTTCGCTCCGAATTTTGAATACTTAGAAAATTGGGACGTGCAGACGTATTTCAAGGAAGCATCCGGCCATCGGAAGAGGAAATCCCGTCGGATTTGATTCAGATCAACTGTTCTTAACTATTGTTGACAGACAGCCCCAGCGACTGGAGGTGCCGCTGCAAGGCTTGCAAGGCCTCATTCAGCGCAGCAACAATCCCTGCGCGGGCAAGCATTGCCGCGCAATCCAGCTTGTTGGTCGGTAAAGCGACCGTCAGCGAAGCGGCCAGAACGACGTCGGCGTTCATCATGGCGAGGGTATCGAGCAAGGAGGACTGTGCGTGGATGGCGCGTCCGGAAGCGTTGATGGCAGCCACCGGCTTGTTGATGAATTCACCACTACCGACTACCCAGTCCAGCGCATTCTTGAAAGCGCCTGGCACGCCGTGGGCGTATTCCGGACTGGCGATGAGAATCGCGTCGGCGTCGCGCAATACGGCGCGAAACGCCCGCACTTCGGCAGGCTCCGCGCCTTCCAGATCGGGATTAAAAGAAGGTAACGCGGCACGCAAGCTGCCGGACAAGGTCAGAATCCGAAACGGCTGCACCGGACAATCAGGCAAACAAGGCGCGATACGCCGCAAAGCCGGCCACGCAGAGAATGATGGATCCCAGCAAATGCAACCCGGAATGCGCAATCGCCCACATATAGTCGCCGCGCTGCAGCAGCATCATGGCTTCCGCCGAGAAAGTGGAAAACGTTGTCAGTCCACCCAGAAAGCCGGTGATCAGAAATAAACGCCATTCCGGCGGCAAGGACTGATGCCCCTCAAAAAATGCCACCAGAAAACCGATCACAAAACCACCGCCCCAGTTGGCGGCCAGCGTACCCAGCGGCAGCGCACTGCCGCCCACGTTCAACCACAGGCTCAGTCCCCAGCGCAACCAGGCGCCCAGCGCCGCTCCCATGCCTACTGCCAGCCATTTCATCGTCAGTTTCCGTTCATATCGAAGTGTTGGTGTTGATCGCCATGCGACCACCGCAATACGCGATCATGGCGAATGAACCGTGATCCGGTCAAGCGCCTGATGATCATCCTGCATGGCTTTGTCGACGCTCTCATGCATCCAGTCGACCCAGGTGCTGATCTTGGCGTCGAGATATTGCCGCGACGGATACAACGCGTATACGCCCATATGCTGCATGCGGAACTGCGGCAACACGCGCACGATGGTCCCGGCGCGCAAAGCATCGACGGCGGAATAGATCGGCAGCACGCCAATGCCCATGCCCTCTTTCAGGCTCAGCAACATCGCTTCGGCGACGTTGACCTGAAAGTTGGATTTGATGGCGACGGTCTCTTTACCGTCCGGACCTTCCATCACCCACTCATTAAGAGGCGACACCGAGCTCACCAGTTGCAGACAGGAATGATTGAGTAACTCCGAGGGTTTTTGCGGCGCGCCGTGCTTTTCCAGGTAGAACGGCGAAGCACACAGAATGCTGTAGATGCTGCCAAGCTGGCGAAAGATCAGACCGGAATCCGGCAATTCGCGCGCCAGCACCAGCGAAACGTCGAAGCCTTCTTCCAGCAAATCCGGCACGCGCTGCGCCAGCGTCAGCTCGATGGCGACGTCTGGATAGCGCTTCTGATAATTGGAAATCGCGGGGATCACATAACGCTGCCCGAAGCTGGTCATCGTGTGGATGCGCAATCGCCCCGACGGCCTGACGTAGGCGTCGCCGGCTTCGGCTTCAGCCTCCTGCACATAGGACATGATCTGTTCGCAACGCAGCAGATAACGCTCTCCCGCTTCGGTCAGCGCGATCCGCCGCGTGGTGCGATTGAGCAAGCGCGTACGCAGATGACGCTCCAGATCGGCGACGGCGCGCGACACGTGCGCGGTGGTTAAATCCATTTGTTGCGCGGCCAGCGTAAAACTGCCAGCATCGACTACACGCATGAATATGCGCATGTTTTGCAAGGTATCCATATATTCCTGTCTTAAATCCGACCGACACCGACCGTTTTGACTGTGCAAAGCAACAAAATGATGCAAAGCGGCCTTTCGGATGCTGCATTGTTACCCAAAACAGCGCAATCATTATTGCAGTAATTGAAAAGACCCTTTGTGTTTCCTGCGGTTTTTCTCTAGATCTTTACCAAATAGAATGACAAACGCTGCATATTTGCATTTTTTGGGATAGTCTGATGAACACCACTGCTGACAAACGCCTCTTTGCTGCGCCGCTCCTGGCCCTCTGCATGGCGTCATTGCTCGTCCTCGCGGGCTGCGCCGACAACGGCGGCATCAAGCCACAGGCGGCTTTGCAGCAGCCCAACACGCTCGATGTCGGCAACGCCATCCGCCAGGTCGGCGCTGAAGCCGGCTGGCCCAAGCGCGCCTGGTGGGAAACTTACGCAGATCCCCAACTCAATCGTCTGGTCGCCGCTGCCGTCGCCGGCAACCCCAGTATGGCCATCGCCGCTGCCCGTGTGCGCCAAGCGCAAGCCATGGCGGTTGTCGCTCATGCTGGTGAATTGCCGCAAGCGCAGCTGGATGCCGCCATCGGCCGCAAGGACTGGTCCGACAACGTCTATTACGGCGCCAGCTTCCGCGACAAGCTGACCTGGAACAATACTGCTGCGCTGAGCCTTTCGTACAACCTCGACCTGTGGGATCGCAACCGCAACACCACCGAGCGCGCGCAGGATGAAATCCACGCCGTCGCCGCCGATGGCCGTGCCGCCCAGCTCGATCTGGAAAGCAATGTCGTACGTACCTACGTGCAGTTGTCGTTGCAATATGGACTACTGGATAACACGCAAGAAACCCTGAAACAGGAACAGCGCATCCTCGATCTGGCTAATCGCCGCTTCAAGGGCGGTATCGGCACTCAGATGGAAATTACCCAAGCGGAAGTCCCCCTGCCGGAAACCCGCCGCCAGATCGAAGCCCTGGAAGAAAGCATCGCGCTCATCCGCAATCAACTGGCCGCTCTGCTTGGCCAAGGCCCGGGCGCCGGCGACAGCATCACGCGTCCGAGCATGAATCTGCAGGCTGGTATCGGTCTGCCGAGTGCGTTGCCGGCTGAACTGATCGGCCGCCGTCCCGACATCAGCGCCGCGCGCTGGCGCGTTGAGGCTGCTTCGAAAGGCATCGCAGTCGCCAAGGCCGCCTTCTATCCCAACATCAACCTGATGGCCAGCATCGGCCCAGCAGCAGCGGGCGGTAGCCTGTTCAGCTTCCTCAGCGCGCCAAACCTCACGACCAGCTACGGCCCGGCGATCTCGCTGCCTATCTTTGAAGGCGGACGCCTGCGCGGCCAACTCGGCGCCACCACCGCAGGCTACGACTTGGAAGTGGAGCACTACAACATGTTGCTGAGCCAGGCGCTCAGGAGCATCGCCGACCAGATCGTGACGCTGCAGGCCATCAAGCGCCAGCAAGTGCAAGCCGACCTGTCGGTGGCGGCCGCGCAAAAGAACATCGACATCGCCACCCGCGCCTATCAACGCGGTCTGACCAACTACGTGAATGTGCTTACCGCGCAAACACAATGGTTGCATCAACAGCAGGTCGTGCAACAACTGCTGGCGCAAAAGCTCAACGCCTACGCCAGTCTGACCGTCGCGCTGGGCGGTGGACTGGAAGTATCTGTTCCTGAAGATGCCGCAGTCGCAACAGCTGCTACAGGAGTGGCACCGTGAACACACCGGTAACGCCAGCTATATCGGCACCTGCAGCTGTCCGGCCACCCTTCGGCCAACAGCTGCGTGAAGCTGCCGCCGACTGGTGGCAAACCGAATTCCCAAACTGGATCTACGTCTTCAAGATGGTCTTTGCCGGCCTCTTGGCGCTTGGCATCGGTTACGGGCTGGACTTGGAATCGCCGCGTTCGGGCCTGATCACAGTTTTTATCGTGATGCAGCCGCAGAGCGGGATGATCCTGGCCAAGAGTTTTTATCGCGTCATCGGCACCCTGGTCGGCTCGGTCGCGATCTTCGTCTTCGTCGGCCTGTTCGCACAGACCCCGGAACTGTTCATCCTCGCGACCGCCCTCTGGATCGGTCTGTGCACGCTCGGCTCGGCACACAACCGCAACTTCCGTTCGTACGGTTTCGTACTATCGGGTTATACAGTGGCATTGATCGGTCTGCCGGCAGCACTCAACCCGGCACTGACGTTCGATTCGGTCATGACCCGCGTAACGGAAATCACCGTCGGCATCGTCTGTGCCGGCGTAGTCAGCGCACTGGTCTTTCCGCAAGCCAGTGCCCCGGGTCTGGTGCGCATCATCCGCGGACGCTTCACCGCCTTTGTCGATCTGATTGGTGCCACGCTGGGCGGCACCGCCGACCGCAAGGCGCTGGAAGCCACCAACGCTCGCTTTGTCGGCGACATCATCGGCCTGGAAGCGCTACGCAGCTCGGCGATTTTTGAAGATCCTGAAATCCGCTTGCGCAGCGGCCGCCTGACCCGCATGAACAGCGAGTTCATGGCTCTGTCGACCCGTGTGCACGCCCTCCATCAGCTGATGAACCGCCTGCACGACAGCCGCAATCCTTCCGCGCAACTGGTGATTGATGCAATTTCCCCCTACTACCAGGAAGTACAGCCTCTGCTCACACGCAGCGGCGGTGAACCGGTGATGACGGCAAGCGACGCCGCCGATGCGGCGCTCAAGCTGGACGCGTACAAGCAAGAACTGCCGCGCCGCGTGCGCACCACGCGCGCCATGCATGCGGACGCGTTCGGCGACGAGGCAATCCTCGATTTCGATACTGCCTCAGAACTGCTCTATCGCGTAATCGACGAGCTGCATGCCTATACGCTGACCTACGCCTCGCTGGTGCAACGCCGCCATGAGCGCGAGCAATGGGAGCACACCTACGCCCCAAAAACCAGCCTGGTCATCGCCAGCATCGCGGGTGCCCGTGCTGCCATCACACTGATTGGCTTGTCGACATTCTGGATCCTGAGCGGCTGGCCCAGCGGCGACGTCGCCGCACTCAATGCCGCCGCATTTTGTGCGATCACTTCTGCTGCGCCGGATCCGGCCAAGGCGACGCGCACCGTCACCATGGGCGTGGGCGTAGCGGTAGTACTCGGCTATTTCTACACCTTCCATATCGTGCCGCAACTCGACGGTTTCTGGATGCTGGCCGCCGCACTGACGCCGGTACTGATGCTGGCAGTATTGCTGACTACCAAGCCGTCGCTGGCCGGTTATGGATTGGGCATCTGTATCTTCTTCCCGTTTGTGGCGGTGCCCGACAACCTCGCTCACTTCAACGCGGCAGGATATCTGAACGAATGTATCGCCCTGATGGTCTCGCTGATCGTGACCACCGTCGCCTTCATGCTGCTGTTGCCGCCGACCACCAACTGGACCGTGCGCCATCTGGAAAAACAATTGCGCAAGCAAGTTATCCAGGCCTGTTTTGGCAAGCTGGCGCATCTGGCATTGCAATTTGAAAGCGGCACGCGCGACCTGATGCATCAGATCACCATGGTCACCGGCAGCCGCCCGGCGCTACGCAAGGACGCCTTTGGCTGGATGTTCGCCACATTGGAAATCGGCCACGCCATCATTGAACTGCGTACCGAGCTGCACGGCATCCGCAGCGGCAATCCGGAGCTATTGCCGGACACCGCCTACACGGCCCTTAATCGCCTGCGCGAAACGCTGCCGGCGCTGTTCGAACAACCCACGCCCGCGACGCTGGCGGCGGTACTGGGCGCCAACAACAACGCCATCGCTGAAGTGCAGCGTGCCATCGGCCCTCACTATCGCGAACGCAGCGAGCGGCATCGCTTGCAGCGCACGCTGAGCTACCTGCATTTCATCCGCACGGCGTTGCTGGATCCGCAATCGCCGCTGCAACCCATGCATCAAAACCAGGACGCACGCGCCAACACGTCTTCGGGAAACCATTCAGGAGCAAGCCATGCCGCGTGAAATTTCTTTCTTTGACGCTTACGTGCCGACACTGCTACTGGCCGTGATTGTTGCCGGCGCCATTGCGCTGGTCGCCGACCGTATCCTGGTGCGCATCGGCTTGTACAACCTGGTGTGGCATCCGGCGCTGTTTCGCGTCAGCTTGTTCACTTGCATCGCGGCGCTGCTCGGCCTGGCGATTTACAGTTAGCCTGAAAAAACGGCAACTTCAGAAAAACAGATACGGAATCAATCAGGAGTAATCCATCATGTCGGTCAAAACCATTTTTCGATTCATCATAACGGCGCTGATTTTTCTTGCCGCCATCTTCCTGGCGTGGACGCTATGGCAGCACTATATGGTCTCGCCATGGACCCGCGACGGCCGTGTACGGGCCGACGTCGTCAACATTGCACCGGATGTCGCCGGCCAGATCGTGGATCTGCCCGTGCGTGACAACCAGCTGGTGCACAAGGGCGACCTGCTGATGCAGATTGACCCGTCGCACTATCAATTGGCGCTGCAACAGGCAGAAGCCTCCGTGTTGGCGCGCAAGGCCGATCTCGACATGCGCCGTGCACAGGCACGCCGCCGTGCTGACATGGATAGCCTGGTGGTCTCGCGTGAAAACCGTGAAGATGCCGGCAGCCAGGTTACCGCGGCCGATGCGCAATACCAGGTCGCCATCGCCCAGCGCGATGCCGCCAAGCTCAACCTCGACCGCACCAAGGTCTATGCACCGGTCGACGGCTACATCACCAATCTGAGTGTGCGCCGTGGCGATTACGCCAGCGTGGGCGCAGCCAAGATCGCCATCATCGACAGCCATTCGTTCTGGGTATATGGGTATTTTGAAGAGACCAAACTGCCCTACGTTGCCGTCGGCGACAAGGCAAAGATCCAGTTGATCAACGGTGCCACATTGCGCGGCCACGTCGATAGCATTTCACGCGGCATCTATGACCGCGACAATCCACAAAGCCGCGAACTGCTGGCCGACGTCAATCCGACCTTCAACTGGGTGCGTCTGGCACAACGGATTCCAGTGCGAATCCATATCGATGAAGTGCCGAAGGATGTGCTGCTGGCTGCAGGCCTGACCTGCACCGTGACGCTGGAGCCAAACGGTCAGAACAAGTCTGCTTCCGCCAAATAAGCTCAAGTAAAAAGCTGCACCACCAGCCACACATTCGCCGCGCTGATGCCGAGGAATAACATCCACGCCAGCGCGGCAAGCCATATCGGGTTGACGAAGTCGCCCATCAAGTCGCGCCGGCTGGTCAGTCGGATTAGCGGATACATCGCAAACGGCAACTGCAAGCTCAGTACCACCTGACTGAGCACCAGCAGACGTCCGACCGAATGCTCGCCCAAGGTCAGCACACCGATCAGCGCTGGAATCAAGGCCAATCCGCGCGTCACCATGCGGCGCTGCCAGCACGGGATCTTCAATTTCAGAAAACCTTCCATGATCACCTGCCCGGCAATCGTCCCGGTGAAGGTGGAACTCTGCCCCGCCGCAAACAAACCGATGCCGAACAAGATCGCCGCCAGCGAAGACCCGGTAATCGGATCAAGCAAGTGATACGCCACATCCAGATCCACCACGTCGGTACGGCCGCTGCTGTGGAATGCCGACGCAGCAATGATCAGGATTGCGGCGTTGATCGCCATCGCGATGATCAGTGACACAGTCGTATCAACGCGCGTGTAACGAATCGCCTCCAACAGGCTGCGGCGGTCACGCCTGACCGCACGCGTCTGTACGATGGAAGAATGCAGATACAGGTTATGTGGCATCACCGTCGCGCCCAGTACACCGATCGCCAGATACAGCGGTTCACGGCTAGACAGCGCCGCCAACGATGGCACAAAGCCTTGCACCACGGCATGCCAGTCGGCTTTGACGAAGGCCAATTGCGTGAACAGGCATACCGCAATCGTCACCACCAGACCAAGGATGATTGCCTCAACCTGGCGGAATCCGCGTCCCTGCAAACCCAGCACAATGACGGTGTCCAGCGCGGTCAGCAGCACGCCGACAGGCAGCGAGACGCCCAGCAGCAACTTGAATGCCAGCGCGCAACCGAGCACCTCGGCCAGATCGCAGGCGATAATCGATAGCTCAGCGAATACCCACATGCCCTTGCCTACCGCCGGCGGATAATTTTCGCGTGAATGGACGGCCAGATCCTTGCCGGTAACGATGCCTAGCCTTGCACACAGGCATTGGAGCATAATCGCCGCCAGGCTCGACAACATCACCACGAACAGCAACTGATAGCCGAACTGCGACCCGGCCTGAACCGACGTCGCCCAGTTGCCCGGATCCATATAGCCGATGGAGATCAGCAAGCCGGGGCCGACATAGACTTTGAGCTTTTGCCAAACGCCTGCATTTGGCGGCACCGACACGCTGCCGGAAACTTCAGAAGGACAAAATGGCGCAGTGGCGGTCGTTGGCAGACGGAACATGTTTTATTGTTGTAGAGAAGAAGAGAAGATCAATCTGCTTTAGGCTGCCATTTCGACACCGCCTGGTCGTCGCTCTCGCGCGCATCCACCCAGCGTGCGCCGTCGGGCGTCTGTTCTTTTTTCCAGAACGGCGCCTGCGTCTTGAGATAGTCCATGATGAACTCGCAAGCGGCAAAGGCTTCGCCGCGATGCTTCGAGGTGACCGCAACCAGCACAATCTGATCCAGCGGCTGCAAGGGGCCGACGCGATGGACCACCAGCGCATCGAAAATCTCCCAGCGCGCCTTGGCGTCGGCAACGATCTGCTCCAGCGCCTTTTCGGTCATGCCGGGGTAATGCTCCAGTTCCATTTCCCGCACGCTGGCGCCATCATTGAGATCGCGCACCGTGCCGACAAAGCTGACTACCGCCCCCACCTTGGGGTTGCTCAGGCGCAGTGCAACGATCTCGGCACTGAGGTCAAAGTCGGCAGTCTGGACGCGGATCGGCATAGAAAAAATGGAGAGGCAAATGGAATCGCCCTCATTGTACCCAATGTCTTGCCGGCATCGACCAAGCCATTGCCGCCAGAAACGACAAGTCCCGGACCAGCCGGGACTTGTTCATAGAAGGAGGAGCACTGTTAAGTGAGGATGCCCCACAGCAGCAGCGTCATGCCCAGCCCCACCACCGAGACGATAGTCTGGATCACCGACCATGTTGCGAAGGTCTGCTTGAGATCGAGACCGAAGTATTCCTTCACCATCCAGAAACCGGCGTCATTGACGTGGCAGAAGAACACCGATCCGGCGCCGATTGCCAATGCCATCAAGGCATTGTGCGTGCCGGACAAGCTTGCCACCAGCGGCGCAACGATGCCGGCGGTTGCAGTGGTCGCCACCGTTGCGGAACCAGTTGCCTGACGCAGCGCCACGGCGATCAGCCATGCCAGCAAGATCAGCGGCACGTGCGTGCCGGTCGCAACCTTGGTGATGGTATCGCTGATACCTGCGGTCAGCAAAGCCTGCTTCAAGCCGCCACCTGCGCCGATGGTCAACAGCAGACCGGCAATCGGCGGCAAGGCCTTGCGCAAAATGGCACCGACTTTGGTACGGTCAGTTCCCTGCGCCCAACCCAGCACGATCACGGCGAACAGCACCGTCACGGTCAGTGCGATGATCGGCTCACCGAAGAAGTTGAGCATTTCAAACAAGGTAGTTTCAGGTGTGACCCAGATCTTGGCGACGGTGCGGCCCAGCATCAGCACCACCGGCAGCAGAATCGTTACCAGCGATGCCAGGAAGCCTGGTTGCAGCTCAGCCGCTTGCTGGCCTTTGAACAAGGCACCGATCTGTTCCGGCTCGCCGATCGGCATGCGCGGCGCAAGCCACATGCCGTACAACGGACCAGCCAGAATCACAGCCGGAATCGCGACGATAAAACCGAGCAGCATGGTAGTGCCAAGATCCGCATGCAAGGCGCTGACTGCAATCAACGGGCCCGGATGCGGTGGCAGCAAGGCATGCAGCGTCGTCATGCCGGCCAGCGCAGGAATCGCCACGCGCAGAATCGGCTGCTGCGACCGGCGTGCCATGACGAAGATGATCGGCGCCATCATCACCAGGCCGACTTCAAAGAACAACGGCAGGCCGACGACGAGCGCCACCAGCGCCATCATCCACGGGATCGCCTGACCCTTGGCGTATTTCAGCAAGGTCGTGACGATCTTGTCGGCCGCCCCGGAGTCCGCCATCAGGGCCCCGAGCATCGCGCCCAGCGCAATGATGATGCCCGCTTCGCCGAGGATGCTGCCGGCGCCTTTACTGAACGCCGAAGCGATCTTTTCGAGCGGCAAGCCCGCACCCATGCCGGCGATGAAGGTGCCGAGCAGGATAGAAAGGAAGGGAGCGATTTTCAGAACACTGATCAGCACAACTATGCCGATCAAGGCGATGAGAACGGATAGCAGCAGGCGCGTATCCTGTGCCGCCCAGGCGGCAATTTCAGTGGTCAGGTGCAAGATATCTCCTTGTCTTCAATGTATGAGCGTCCCCTCACCTGATTTTCTCCTGCCTCGCACTACTCTGGCGCTTAGCATTTTTTTCTACGAGCTATGCTTCTTCAACTACATTTCTTCAACTACGTTTTACTGTTGCCAACAATGCGCCCGCACCGATAAAAGTCGCACCGGACAGGCGATTGAACATCTTCGCCCGCCCCGGCGTACGCAGCCACGGCGCCACACGTGCAGCAAAGTGCGCATAGAACGTCAGCCAGAACAATTCGAAACAGACGAAGGTCGCGCCCAGCACCAGAAACTGCGGCAACTGTGCGGCCTGCGGATTGATGAACTGCGGGAAGAACGCGGTGAAGAACAACAGCGCCTTGGGATTGCTTCCTCCGACCAGGAATCCTTGCCAGTACAAACTGGCGCGCGACTTTGTCGTCGCCGGCGCGCGCCCTTCGTCCACGCCTATCGTGCTTTGGGTCGAGAAAAAAGTTCGCACGCCAATATACGCGAGATAGGCAACGCCGCACCATTTCAAAATGAGAAACACCTTTTCCGAAACTGCAAGAATCGCTCCCAGTCCTGCGGCCGACACCAGCATGATCAGACACACCGCCGTCACGCTGCCCAACGCACCGGCAAAGGCGCGACGTACGCCGTGATGGATGCCGTTGGTAATGCACATCAGGACACTGGGGCCGGGTGTGACGGTCAGAACGAATACCGCCGCGAGATAGAGAAAAAAGGTTTGTAGCGTCATGATCGCTGTTTTTGTTGAATGATTTCAGGGGCGCAATTTACACGGACTTGCGCCACACCGTCGCCAGCCATGCCTGCTCGGCGCGCAGCAGTCCATCGGGACGGTAATAATGCCGTATCTCGGCAAAACCTGCTGCCGTCATGAAGCTGCGCCAGGCTTCCAGATCGTGATACGAACCATAGCGCCCACTGCTCCAGCCTTCGCTGTTGCTGCCGCGCGGATTGGAGCAGAACAGCACGCCGTCAGGCTTGAGCGTTTCGCGTAACTGAACCAGCACGCGCGGCAACTCAGCGACCGGAACATGGAACAAGGACGCATTGGCAAACACGCCGTCAAATAAGGCGGCCGGCAAATCCAGTTCAAAGAAGTTCTGATGCCACACTTCGCAGCCCGAATCGACGCGCGCCATCTCGACAAAACTGGCCGTGCCGTCAAGACCGATGGCGCGATGGCCCAGCTTGGTAAAAGTCTGCAAGTCGCGCCCCGGCCCACAGCCGAAATCCAGAATGGTCAGCGGCGCCGACGCCGATGGAGATTCCGCGATGGCATCCAGCAAGGCATTGATGTTCTGGCTGACGTCATGGTCTCGCGTGCCTTCGCGGAAGTCGACCGCGCGGCCTTCGTAATGCGCCAGCGTGCCGCCGGCAATGACATCAAGCTGTTCTTTGGGCAGCGGCATGATTTCCCTCAAACTCAACCGCCCGTTACCGGCGGGAAGAAAGCGACTTCGCCACCCTCTTCGATCAACGTATCAGGCTCGACCATGTTGTGATCGTAAGCCATGCGCAATGCCTTCTCAGGCGACAATACTTCCATCCACAGGCCACCACGGCCCATCAGGAAAGCACGTACGTCGCCGACGGTCTTGACGTGATCCGGCAAATCGACGACTTCTTGCGTGGCGCCGAGCGCCTCACGCACGCTGGCAAAAAAACGGAGTTCTATTTTCATGTGTTTCAAATCCTTTGAAGACGATGGACGACACGCACTTGCCGGACTTGCCGGCTCAGTTAAGCAAGTGGTCGAATGGAATAAACCGCACAAGATCGCCCTCGGCGATGGTCTTGCCCGGTGCGTTGTCAATCAGACCGTCGCCCCATACCGTTGATGTCAACACACCCGAGCCCTGGTGCGGAAACAGATCAAGCCCGCCCTGATCGTTGAAACGGGCTCGCAGAAATTCCTGACGGCGGTCGGCTTTGGGCCAGTTGAAATCGGCACGCATGGTCAGCGCGCGCGGTGCGACGTTTTCCACGCCTTGCAGGCGCAGCAAAAACGGCCGTACAAAAATCAGGAAGGTAACGAAGGTCGACACAGGATTACCAGGCAAGCCAATGAAGAAGGCCTTGCCGCTTGCATCACTGCTACGATTGATTTCGCCGAAAGCCAGCGGCTTACCCGGCTTCATGGCGATCTGCCACATATTGAGACGGCCTTCCGCTTCGACAGCCGGCTTGACGTGGTCTTCTTCACCGACCGAGACACCGCCGCTGGTGATGATCAGATCGTGGCTGGCTGCTGCAGCGCGCAAGGTGTCACGCGTAGCTTGCAACTGATCCGGCACGATGCCGAAATCCTTGACGTCGCAGCCGAGGTTTTCCAACAAGCCACGCAGCAAAAAACGATTGGAGTTGTAAATCGCGCCGGGCTTCAACGCTTCGCCCGGCATCGTCAGCTCATCGCCGGTAAAGAACACCGCCACACGCAGCTTGCGCACTACCGGCAACGTAGCCAATCCGACTGAAGCAACCAGACCCAGCTCTTGCGGACGCAAGCGTACACCGGACGGCAGGATGGTGCTGGCGGATCGGATGTCTTCACCGATGGTGCGAATCCAGTCGCCCGCTTCCGGCACATGACGAACGATCACGTGATCGCCATCGGCATCTTTACTGAACTCGCAAGCCTCCTGCATGACGATGGCGTCAGCGCCTTCCGGCACCATTGCGCCAGTGAAGATGCGCGCTGCCGTGCCAGGCTCCAGCGCGGTGCCGACGTGACCTGCGGGAATACGTTGCGATACCCGCAAACGCGTTTCACCGCTGGCACACTCGGCCGCGCGTACGGCGTAGCCATCCATCTGCGAATTGTCCATGCCCGGCACGTTGATCTGCGACACCTGCGGCGCCGCCAAAACGCGGCCGTTGGCTTCCAGCGTGGGGACGATTTCCGTGTCGGTCAGCGGGACGGCGGACTTGGAAAGAAACTTGGTCGCTTCCGCGACACTGAGCAGAGGTGGCTTGACTAGCATAGAAAGAAAATGGATTGCCTCGAAAAGGCCTCCATTCTAGTGCAAACCGAGGCTTGGAGCTGACTATACGATCAGCCCTGCACTAGTCCACTTCTAGCGCAGCAACCCCTGCATCGCTGCCGCAAAACGCGGATCGCCAAGCAAACCGACGTTGTAGCGCGACCAGCGAGATTGCACTTCGGTATCGATGTGAAATATGCTGCCCGGTGCAGTGACGATATTCTGCCGCATCAGCGCCTGCGCCAGCGTCTTGGAATCCGGGAAACCCGGCATTGCCGCCCAGACATACATCGATTGTGCCGGTGCGCAAAACAGTTCTGCGCCCAGCTGATCAAGCAGACGACGTGCGTTCTCGGTGGCCTGCGTCAGGCGATCGCGCAGACGGGCTGCGTGACGGTTGTAATGTCCCTCGCTGAGAATGACATCGAGCGTGCGTTCGCAATACTCGGAACTGCTCACGTGAATCAGCATCTTGATGTCGGCAAGATCACTGGCCAGATCGCGGTGGCAGGCAAGAAAACCGACGCGCAAAGCCGCCGATACCGACTTCGAAAAGCTGCCGACATAAATCGTGCGCCGCAGTTGATCCAGCGTAGCAATACGCGGCGCGGCGTTGGGCTTGAAGTCGGCGAAGGTGTCGTTCTCGACGATGATGGCGTTGTAGCGGTCGGCCAGTTGCAGGATCTTGTGCGCCTTGTGCGGCGAGGTGTCGGAGCCGGTTGGGTTGTGTGCCAGCGTCTGGGTGAAGAACAGGCAAGGTTTGCCGATTTTCAACTCCCGCTCCAACGCTTCCAGATCGGGACCGTCGGCCAGACGCGGGATACCGATGATGCGCGCGCCACTCAGCTTCAGCTTGCCGAATAGCATGTAATAGCCCGGCTCATCGACCAGCACGCGGTCGCCCGGTTTGACGAAATTGCGGATCACGATATCCAGCGCCTGATTGGCGCCATGGGTCAGCACGATCTGGCTGGCCGACGCTTCGATACCGTGATTGGCGAGCCGATGTACAAGGTGCTGGCGCAATGGCTGGTAACCGAAACGGCTGCCGTAGCCGAACAAGGCGCCGAGACCGGTGCGCACCACCTTCTGATGAAATTTATCCAGCCGCACTTCGCTCAGCCAATCCACCGGCGGAAAGCCGTCTCCCAGACGCAGATGTTCAGGATCACTCTTCAATTGTTCACGCATGAGCCAGACCACATCCATAGCCCGGCTCAATGAAGTGGCCTCGTCGTCTTCCTTGATGGCCGGCGCCGCTGCGCAAACGAAGAACCCGGAACCTCGCCGCGGCTCCACCACACCGAGTGCGGTCAGATAATCGAACGCGTTGACGATGGTGTTCTTGGCGCAGTCATGCGTCCTGGCCATGTCACGGATTGATGGCAAGCGGCTGCCGGGTGCATAGACACCATCGCGGATCTGGCGCTGTATCAGTTGAACCAGTTGCCGTGTAAGGGTCAGGGGCGCGGCGGCTTCGGGGGATTTGGTCGGCATGGCGGTTCCGGATGATGTTGCATCGCAGGAGAAGTGTCTTGGGTACAGTTGCAGTACTGTTCGTCAAAAGTGTACCAAATATATTGGGTACAGCCTGCTATTCTTGCCTCATTCCATTCCGGCCAACGCCGGATATAACATCGAGACTAAGGCCCGCCATGACCGTCGATTCCCGACTCCCGCAATTCCGTTCACTCACACCACAGCAACGCCTGGCGCAAATTGCCGAACGCGCCAGCCTCAGCGCCGATGAAGCCGCCTTGCTCGGCAATCCGAGCGCGCTGTCGCTGGATGTCGCCAACGGCATGATCGAAAACGTGGTCGGCACCTTTCAGCTGCCGATGGGCGTGGCCGGTTATTTTCAACTCAATGGTAAGGATGTACTCGTGCCGATGGCGGTGGAAGAACCGTCCGTGGTCGCAGCAGCGTCCTTCATGGCCAAGCTGATCCGCGATTGCGGCGGCTTCCATACCTCCAGCAGCGAACCGCTGATGCGCGCCCAGGTACAAGTCATCGGCGTGACCGATCCCTACGGCGCGCGACTGGCGATTCTGAAGGATCGCCAGACCATCATCAATATCGCCAACAGCCGCGACCAGTTACTGATCAGTCTGGGCGGCGGTTGCAAGGACATCGAAGTCCACGTCTTCCCTGACACACCGCGCGGCGCAATGGTGATCGTGCATCTGATCGTCGATGTGCGCGACGCGATGGGTGCCAACACCGTCAACACCATGGCTGAAGCGGTTGCCGGCCATATTGAGCAAATCACCGGCGGCAAGGTGCGCCTGCGCATCCTATCCAACCTCGCCGACCTGCGCCTGGCGCGTGCCCATGTGCGCGTCTCGCCGGAAGCATTGACCACCGCCGACTACGACGGCGTTGACGTGATCAATCGCATTGTCGATGCCTACACCTTCGCGGCTGTCGACCCTTACCGCGCCGCCACGCACAACAAGGGCATCATGAACGGCATCGATCCTGTCATCGTCGCCACCGGCAACGACTGGCGCGCGGTCGAGGCAGGCGCCCACGCCTATGCTGCACGCAACGGCCATTACACCTCGCTCAGCACCTGGGAAATCGGCAACGACGGCCATCTGGTCGGCACACTGGAAATCCCGATGCCGGTCGGTCTGGTCGGCGGCGCCACCAAGACGCATCCGCTGGCTCGCCTGGCACTCAAGATCATGGATGTGAAGTCGGCGCAAGAACTGGCTGAAATCGCCGTCGCCGTCGGTCTCGCCCAAAACATGGCTGCCCTGCGCGCCCTCGCCACTGAAGGCATCCAGCGCGGCCACATGGCCCTGCATGCGCGCAACATTGCGCTGGCAGCCGGCGCAACGGCGGATGAAATGGATTGGGTGGTACAGCAGATGGTTGCCGCCAAAGACGTGCGCGTCGATTTTGCAATTAAGCTGCTAAGCCAGCGACGTGAAAAATAAGACTCACCCGCAGTACAAAAAAGATCGCTTCATCAGAAAGCATCGATAACCAGGAGACAACATGCAAGCACAATTCAAACTGAATACCCTCGCCCGTCTGATCGCAGCGTCCGCGCTTTGCTTCGCTGGCGCCGCGCAGGCGCAGGTGTCGGACGACGCTGTCCGCATCGGCTTCATCACCGACATGTCCGGCCCCTATGCCGACACGGACGGCGCCGGCGGCCTCGAGGCGATCCGCATGGCAGTAGCCGACTTCGGCGGCAAGGTGCTGGGCAAGCCGATCGAAGTGCTGTCCGCCGACCACCTGAACAAGGCCGACATCGCCGCCACCAAGGCGCGTGAATGGGCCGACCAGCGCGGCCTCGACATGCTGATCGGCGGCGTCAATTCCGCCACCGCGCTGGCGACCAACAAGGTGATGGCGGAAAAGAAACGCGTCTACATCAACATCGGCGCCGGCTCGGCACGCCTGACCAATGAAGAGTGCACGCCCTACACCGTGCACTATGAATACGACACCGTGGCTCTGGCCAAGGGCACCGGCAAGGCGGTCGTCAAGCAAGGCGGCAAATCATGGTTCTTCCTGGAGGCTGACTACGCATTCGGTCATGCGCTGGCCAGCGATACCGGCGCCGTGGTCAAAGCCAACGGCGGCACCGTAGTGGGCTCGGTGAAGCATCCGCTGTTCGCCTCCGACATGTCGTCCTTCCTGCTGCAAGCGCAGGGTTCCAAGGCGCAGATCCTGGGCCTGGCCAACGCCGGCGACGACACCGTCAATGCGATCAAGGCGGCCAAGGAATTTGGCGTCACCAAGACCATGAAGCTGGTGGGCCTCTTGATGGTGATCAACGACATCCACGCACTCGGCCTGAACAACGCCGAGGGATTGATGATGACCGACAGCTGGTACTGGGACAAGGACGAAGCATCGCGCCAGTTCGCCAATCGTTTCTTCCTGAAGATGAAGAAGATGCCGAGCACGCACCAGGCGGCAGCCTACTCCGCCACCACCACATATCTGAAAGCAGTCGCCGCCATCAAGACCGATGATTCGACCAAGGTCATGGCCGAGCTGAAGAAGATGAAGATCGATGACTTCTACAACAAGGGCTACATCCGCGCCGACGGCCGCAACATCCACGACATGTACCTGTATCAGGTCAAGTCGCCGGCAGAATCGAAGAAGCCTTGGGATTATCTGAAGCTGGTGGAAACCATTCCCGGCGAGCAGGCATTTACTACCGTCGCCGAATCGAAGTGCAGTTTGCTGAAACCGCAGTAATCAAAAAATCTCCTGCAGTACCTGAAGTTGTTGTGGTGTGAACCGGCCGGCATTTGAACAATGCCGCCGGTTCTTTTTTTATGTGCGTCAGCTTTTAAGGCAAGCCACTAGGAGTCATTTTTAGCTCAGTTACCGCTGCGACGATAAAACGCCATCGTGCCTGCCAGCGCCAGCAGAATCGCGCCGCAAGAGCGATCCAGCCACAGGACTGCGCGCTGACGCAGCAAACTGACCGCACGCGCACCGATGATGGCGTAACCCAGCATCACGCTGAAATCCAGCCCGGCAAACACCAGACTGATCGCTGCATACTGCGGCCATTGCGGCTCGGCGGCATTGATGAATTGCGGCAGCAGCGCTGAACAAAACAGATATCCCTTGGGATTGGTCACCGCGACCAGAAACGACTTGGCAAAAATTCGCGACGGCGCCACATCCTCCGACTCGACCATCGCGCGCGAAAGATCCAGCCCGCCCTTGGAGCGCAGCATGCGAATCCCCAGCCAGGTCAGATACGCCACGCCTATCCATTTCACCACCGAAAACCAGAACTCGGAGGCCGCCAGCACCGCACCCAAACCGAGCGCAACCGAACCTACCAGCACAAAGTCCGACGACACAGCGCCCAGCATGCCCGGCAATGAGCGACGTACGCCATAGCGTGCGCCATTGGCCAGTGCCAACAATACAGTCGGGCCTGGTGTGGCGATCGTTACCAGCGCCACCAAAGCAAACAGAGCGAGGGTCGTGAAGTTGAGTGTGTGTGCAAGCATGAATAATCCCAAATCATTAAGTTGAACCGCGCGTATCCGATATCTATCGAAATCCGAACGGTCTCAGTCGTAAAACTTCATTCCGGCACAAGGTGCTTCAGCATCTAGTGCTTGCGAAGAATCGCTTTCAGAAAAAGCTTGAGATCCTTCTCCAGATCCACGCCAAAATCTTGTCTGGCCACGCCTCGGAATACCAGCGGCTCCAGCATTGTGTCGCTGTCATCAACGGTTCGCACGGCACCGCCCAAGGCGTCAAATTTGATGGAATAAATATAGTCCGGATTCGTCGCGAGATCGGGATTGTCCACATAGCGCCGGACGCGGAAACTCAAACTCAAGGATTCCGGCTTTTGACTGTCTTCCCTCAACTCATCAGCCCACCACCTCGCAGCCTCCAATTCACCTTTCAGGGAAGCGACCATTGTCTTGACCGCATCAATGGCTCTGGAGGTGATGATGTCAAAATCCTCCAGCGCCTGTCTGGCGTCGTCCTCGGCCGCTTGTTTCTCCAGCGCTATCTCGCGTAGTGCGTCGTCAAGTATTCCCATGGATCATCTTTCATTTCATCGAAGAGCGAATGGTAGCCGACAAGCACACGCACTTCACAAAAAACTTGCCTGCCGCTGCGAATGCCCGCCCACGATAATCACTCCCGGTCTTCGCCGGCAAGGATCGCCCGCAGTTGCTCCTCAAACACTTCCGGCGGCTGACCTCCCGAGATCAGATAGCGATCGTTCACCACGACTGCCGGCACACTGCTGATGCCGCGTTGCGCCCACAACGCCTCTTCTGCCTTCACGTCCTGCGCAAAACGATCGGATGCCAGTATGTCGCCCGCCTCTGCACCATCCAGGCCGGCGTCCTTGGCAAGCTGTACCAGCACATCCCTGTCCGCGATGTTTTTGCCATCGGTGAAATAGGCTTTAAGCAGAAGCAATTTAAGCTCCGCCTGGACATTCTTCTCTTTTGCCCAAGTCAGCAGGCGATGACCGTCAAAGGTGTTGTACACGCGGCTGTCATCGTCGCGATTCATTGTGAAGCCGACCGCAGCCGCCCTCGCCCGGATCTGCTCCCGGTTGACGCGAGCCTGATCGGCAGTGATGCCGTATTTTTCGGTGATGTAGTCAAGATGAATCTCGCCCGTCGCAGACAAGTTGGGATTCAGTTCGAAGGGATGGATGGTGAAGTCAACGCGCGCCGCGGAACCGATACGTTCGAGCGCAGTGTTAAGACCGGCCAGGCCGATAGCACACCACGGGCACACAACGTCGGAAACAAAATCGATCTTCAGAGCTTTATTCATGGTCAATACCTCATGACATGGCACCTGTCTTCAGGTGCCGTTAATAGATGAGGATATTGTAAGTCCGATGCGCGAATGGCATCTGGCAGTGGATCGGGATGTCAGCTCCTCGCTGATAACGGACACTGAATTGAATCTGCGTCTGTCCGGTTGCGGACATCCAATTAATAATTCCAGGAAGCCTCTTTGGTGTTGCTGCATGTTCCGTGCAACAGTTAATTACCAAACCGTCAATGCTTGTGTATTTTTTCTGAAAAGATACCTCGGACGCCAACTAAAGAATGCTAATCTGGTAACCGACAATTACATCAATAACGTACAAAAATTCAATGTCGTTGCGTTAGGAAAGCTGCCAGGCTAAGACGGTATTCCAACAACGTTGCCATTATCAGATCGACAAGTCGAACCGTTCATTCAGAGGTATTTCAATATCGCGTCAGGGTAAAGAAAACCGGGACGGATCGGGGACGGCGCTTGCCAAGGGCCGGAATATAAACATCATCTAGATCACCTCTCCTTCCGAGGGAAACATGAAACTCTCACAGCTGAAAATCTCTACGCGCCTGGCAATCGGATTTACGTTGGTCTGTGCGTTGCTTATTACCGTCACACTACTCGGTATCATCCAGATGGCGCAGCAGAAACAGCGCATGGAGGAGATCACGAAAATCAATAACGTTGAAGCCAGCGAAGCTTCATCGATGTACCTCTCCATTACCGAGCGAGCGCTGGCTTTGCGCAACATGATTCTACTAGGCGACAATCCACAGGAAATCGACGGCGAAATGAAACGCATCGATACGCAAGCGCAAAAATATGCAGCATCCGAGAAGAAACTGGGAGCCATGCTCAAAAGGGAAAGCTCCACGAGTGCGGAAGAACTCAAGCTGTTCGACACCATTGCGGCAACCTCCACGGCCGCCAACGTGCATATCAAAAAGGCAAGCGAACTGATTCTGGCCGGCAAGCGGGACGAGGCATACTCGTTGCTGCGCAACGAATTCCGGCCGATCCAGCGGAAATGGTGGGAGCAGCTCAACAACTTCATCGTCCTGGAAAACAAACAGAATGAAGAAGCCTCGAACAATGCAGATGCGGCCTACGCAAATGCGCGTTTCATGATGCTGCTGTTTGGCGGGCTTGCGCTGGTCGTCAGCATCATGGCAGCTTATCTGATCACGCGCAGCGTAGTGAACCAGCTCGGCGGAGAGCCAGCCTACGCGAACCAGATTGCGACCCGGATCGCGCACGGCGATCTGACCGTCAATATTGACACCAAGCCGAGCGATCAGGATAGCCTGCTCTTCTCAATGAAGAGCATGCGCGACGCTCTGGCGCAAATCGTCGGCCAAGTGCGCGCTGGAACCGATACGATTGCGACAGCGTCCAGCCAGATTGCCAAAGGCAATCTTGACTTGTCATCGCGGACGGAGCAACAGGCAAGTTCGCTGGAGGAGACGGCTTCGTCAATGGAGGAACTGGCGTCGACGGTAAAACAAAACTCCGGCAGCGCAATCCAGGCTCACGAACTGGCGGTGTCGGCGTCGGACATCGCGACCAAGGCCGGCGAAGTCGTGCAACAAGTCATCAACACAATGAGTGTGATCAACGATTCATCGCACAAGATTGTCGAGATTATTTCGGTCATTGACGGAATTGCGTTTCAGACCAATATCCTCGCACTGAATGCTGCCGTGGAAGCGGCACGTGCCGGTGAACAAGGGCGCGGTTTTGCCGTTGTCGCCTCCGAGGTGCGCAACCTGGCGCAACGCAGCGCAACTGCAGCAAGAGAAATCAAGGTGCTGATCAGCGACTCTGTGAAACAAGTCGATATCGGACGTTCTCTGGTTGAGCAGGCCGGCACAACGATGGACGAGGTCGTCGGCAGTGTCAGGAAGGTCAATGGCATGGTCGCAGAAATTTCGCAATCCAGCCGTCAGCAAAGCGATGGCATCGAACAAATCAACGACGCCGTTGCGCAAATGGACAACGTCACTCAGCAAAATGCTGCGCTGGTCGAGCAAGCCGCCGCAGCAGCACAATCCTTGCAAGAACAGGCGGCGAAGTTGTCGAGTCTGGTTGGCATCTTCAAACTGGGAACCTTGCCTATGCTGAAGAACAGCATCGATATCACGCCAGGGCGTCTGGAGCTTGCCTGACCGAGCGGATAAATACTGAAGGTGAAGCGGTTGTTCATGGATTCTTATGAATAGCCGCTTTCATTCGGCAAGACCAGCATTTCATCAGCGTGAACCGGCGTTACGGATTACTTGTTCAGGCATATGAAGAAGCGAGATTAGAAGCGGGACTAGAAGCGGGATTAGAAGCGGAATTCAGTGCAACAAAGGCTGGTCTGTCCAATTGCCGGGTCCAGGCCCGATAAGTTTGATCCGATATCGTGTGCAATGCATCGATGCGATCATGCAATTCTTTCAGAATTCTCGTCTCGCTTTGAACTGCCGGCCCATGCGCCCGGAGCAGTTCGGCTCGACCGGCTGCACACCAATTTTTGACGCTTTCCTCGGTGACTTCCAAATGACCTTGAAATGCCCAGTGACGGCCACGGATGAACCCTTTGTTCAGGCAATGACTGCCGTACATCGTGCGGATGGCGCCAACTGGAATTTCAAACGTATCGTAATGCCAGTTGAAGATCGTCGCCTGTCTTGGCAGCCCCATCAACTGTTGTGCATGTGGCGTGATCCAGATCTGGCTCCAGCCGATATTGGGACAGATATTGCGGGAGACTTTCGCTCCCATGGCGCGCGCAAGCATCTGCGCGCCAAAACAATGTCCGAGAACTGGAACATCACGTCTGATGGCATCTTGCAGCAACGCCCGCTCGTCCTCGATCCACGGCAAAATTTCATTGACGCAGTGATCGCTCCCCAACACGACAATCCCGCTAAATTTGCTGGCATCGACGGGCGCCTTTCCATCCGACATCGGAGAAATGAGTCGGTACGGAATGCCGTTTTCATCCAAGTGATCGCGCAGTACGCCCGGTCCTTGCGTTGATTCGTGTTGAAGAATCGCGATTGGTCTCATAAAGTCAGGGCTTGCATCAACAAGCCCGTAGTGATGGAGACCTCAATGTAGAATCTTCAATATAAAAACCGGATTCTATTTGATGTGATTTACGTAAAAAATGCGTAAAAATTCCACTATCCGCCCCTCTCCAAAACAAGTGACTGCCACGTTCTCTGAGTGACCTAGCCCGAAGTAACTAGTCCAGCTATGGCCGGTGGTTTGATCCAGATGGTGGTGTCGGCCCCATCTCAGTAAATCGACATGGCCGAGCGCAAGTTGAGTAAAAAACTGTAAAGAAGGATGATTGTGTCAGCTTGCTGAAAGGTGATGTTGTACCCTCTCATCGATGCAGAAAAGAGAGCATCCGCGAGTTAGGGCACGATGAACATTCCATTACACATTGATCCAAATCACATTGAGATCCATCGCCTGTTTGCTACGCCTCTTGCGACTGTAGAGGTTCCGGTCGTGTCTGGATTCAATGAGGAGCTATCCGATTACATCCTTGTACGACAGACGAATGAAACTTCAGAACAGCACAGCAATGTCGGTGGTTGGCAGTCGTCTCCTGACTTGGGTAATTGCGATAGTCCGGCAGTAAAATCGCTTATTGATTTCAGCCGATCGTTTGTGGATAAGCTCACCGTGCTCAACTCCGTGCACGGACTGACAGAAGTCACTCATAGCTGGAAAATTGAAGGCTGGGCGAACGTCAATTTTCCTGGTTGCGCAAATGCGCTCCATGCTCATCCTGGTGCATTTTGGTCCGTTGTTTACTGGGTAGATGATGGGCATGATTCTTTAGGAAAAGACAACGGAGGGAAACTTGAGTTTTATGATCCAAGAGGAATACTTCCAGCCATGTATTCTCCAGCTCTTCGCTTCCGCATAGAGGGATGCCTGAATGCCGGATATACACAGACAATTACTCCTATCACCGGCCATTTAGTAGCTTTTCCATCTTGGCTGCAGCATTCAGTGAGCACCTATCTGGGCACCCGTCCTCGCATTTCTATAGCCTTGAATTTCTCGGTCTAGCAGCGACTCTGCTGCTACGATTTGCGTAATGGCGGCTGCCTCACTACGCTGTCGAGTTGCGCGTGGGCTTGCCCCTGGTTTGCAAGAGTGATGCGTTTATCTGGTGGGCCAGTCTGAGCTGCAAATGCACATTACGTAAGATTCAATCCACCATCCGAGAGCAGAATTTCTCCCGTAACATAATCTGATGCGACCAGGAATGCGACAACCTGCGCAATGTCCTCCGGACTAGCGGCGCGACGCATCGGCGCCCGTTCCTTCCAAAGTTGCTGCGCCTGCGTCCAGGTCGCCGTAAGAGGTGTATCCACCAGGCCAGGCGCGACAGCATTTACCCGGATGTCCGGTGCCAGCGAAAGCGCGAGCAAGCGTGTCATATGGTTTAACGCAGCCTTCGTTGCGGCGTAAGGAATGGAAGCTCCCTTTGGTCGAACGCCGGCGTGTGAGCTGACGTTTACGATACATCCAGGCCGTCCGCGTGCAGCAGCGTCACGGAGCGCGGATTCCGCTTCCGCGGCCAGGCGAAACGGTGCAATGACATTGACCTCATGCAGCTCTTGCCAGATAGCTGGTGTGGCCGCAGCGAGATCCTCGTGGGGAATTACGCGACTGATTCCAGCGTTGTTGACCAGAACATCAAGTCGGCCCCATGCCGCAACCGCTTCGCGGACGAGCCTCACTCTGTCCGCATCATCGGACAGATCGGCTTGCACATAGACTGCCGAGCCAAGCTCACGCGCGAACGCATGTCCCGCTTCGGCAGAACTGCGCGAATGCAAGACGATTGAGAATCCTTCCATGGAGAGTCTGCGAGCGATGGCAGCGCCGATACCTGAAGTGGAGCCGGTGATAAGCGCAACAGGAGACGAATTTTTCATGGGAGTGATATCAAGAGTCATGGTTTCTCATCATTGAGCGGATGCTCCAATTGCGGACGCTGAGCAAATGGTAGCAACTGGTCGGTTGCGGATATATTGGCATACCAAAGGTTACGGACGTCATGGGCCGCTATCGAATACAGATTTGAGAAATGCGGCGACATCAAGCGGCGATTGCTCGCGCCCCAGCGCATCGCCGCCGAGCATCACTCCATAGCTCAGACAGCGCTTGGATTCTGCCGTAGCCTCAGCCCCCGACAGAATTTGCTCATCTTTGCGCATCGTGAATTTGTTTGTATCCAGATCATAGGACCCATGGCATTCGCGCGCGCTTGTCGCTGACTTGACGACATGCAGTCGTGTCGGTCTGTCAAATCCATGATAGGCGTCGGGATAAGTCTTCAGCGTGACCTGCGCACCTTGCTTGCGTAAATCGTTGGCGTACTCCGCACATGGTGCTGCCGGCGTGTAATTGTCCTTGCCGCCAAGCAGCATCAGTATCGGAGCCCCATCCAGATGTGCCGATGTGTAATGTATGCCGCATCCGGGATAGAAGGCTATATGTGCAGCAAAGTGCAGATCTTCTTCGATCACGGCGCGGCGAAACGGCTCCAGCGCGGAATAAAGCGCTGCAATCCCGCCGCGCGAGAAACCCATCACGCTGATTTTCTTTTTGTCGATACGTGGATCGGCCGCAAGCAAGCGTAGCGCAAAGTAGGCATCCGCCATACCCGCCGCCATCGACAGCTGAGTTTGGTCAGCTTCGGTATTGGTGACGCCTCGGCCTGTAAAGCTGTCGACGACAAAGCTGGCAAATCCCATCGAGTTCAAGCGTTGCGCCCAGACCATTTCGCCTGGATTAACACCACTGCTTCCGTGCAGGATGACCACCGCCGGAACGGTGGAAGTCATCGCGCCAGGAAACGTCAAGCGCCCTGTGATCGATGCCTTATTGTCGACAGTACGCTCTACAAAATCCTTGATGCGCTTAGGCGTGACAGACTCAAAGGCAATGGTGCTGCCGCGGCCATCGTCGGGAGGAGGTACTGGCATTATTGAAGTCGCGCGTGCACTTCCGATGCTGACCATGCACACGACAATGGCAGCGAGGATTTTATAAATACTTATGTGTTTGTAATGGTATGGGCATATCAATTTCGGCTCCTGTTTCACTCTCTGCGCAACACTCTCTTCGACTCACCAACCAGTAATGATCTGCACACTATGAGCATACGGTATCGAAAACGAGATCATTTCCCCGAATCAGGAACACTAACCCCGGCCACCTGGCGCTCGGTTAAAGACAAGATAGCCCGCAATACCCAGCATGGCGATACCAAGAAGGCTGTCCTGAAGGCGCAAGAACCATAAATTCTTGCTGAGCCAGACGCGAATTTTCGACGCGCCATAGGCAAAACATGTGCCGTTCAAAAGACCCAGGATTTTTGAACTTACGGCCAAAATCAGCATTTGTTGCCAGATCGGTCCAATCCCCGGATCCACAAATTGCGGCAGGAATGCTACGAGGAAGATAAAGACTTTCGGGTTCAGCAAGTTGGTGAAGAAACCTTGCCAAAATACGCCTCGAGCACCGTCAGTGCTGGCCGTTCCGATGGTTTCCGTTCCTTGAATGGAGCGCTTTAAGGCGCGTAACCCCAAGTAGGCCAAGTAGAGTGCTCCGACGATTTTTACCAATTCGAACAGCATGGGCGACTCTTGAAAGATTCCCGCAAGCCCGAACACGACCAACGGAATCTGAATGATCCCGGCAGCAAATGTACCCATCACGCTCAACCAGGCAGCCTTGAATCCTTGCGTCATGCCTCGCGTCAACGTCAGCGCCATATCAGGGCCGGGTGTCAGATTGAGCGCCAGGCTGGCGGTAATGTAGAGCGCAAACAAATGAAGTGAAGGCATGGCGACGTCGCTGGTGAGTTGATCTGATTGGATGAATCGGCCTCGTAATTGTCCAACTTTTCTTCGCCACATGTTTATGGCGTTTTGAGAAACACCGTATCGTAGATTTTACGGATTTCAGCCACTGATTCAGGATCGTGCCATCTTTCGACAATCCGACGGTAGTAGGCCTGCCCACGATTGGCAATCAGTACCTTGTTGACCTGCTCTACGACTTTGCGTCCCCATTCATTCTTTGAACACATGACCCGGTTGAAGACGACTTCGTCTGCTTCCTGCATGGGAATGGCAATGAGTTCTCCCGGATGGCCCATCACACGCGCCTGATCGAATGCCAGCAGCGGCAATTCAACCATGAAGTCGATGCGCCCTGCCAACAGCATGCCGATGGCTTCGACTTGCTCGGAATAGTTTTCTCTCGGTGGATAGGCAGCCAGCAATTTGTCCACGGTCGGACTATAGGAACGATCGCGCATCACCGAGGTGATGAACTGATAATTCTGCAGCAAGGCCTGCAGTGATTGTCGCCCCTTGAACTCACTCAGGCGATCTCGTCGCACGATAATCCGGAGCGGGAGAAAAATCGAAGTGGGCAGAGAAAAATAGCCATATGCTTCACGTTCCGGTGTTTTCAACGTCCCGTTATAGCACCAGTGACTGCCCTTTTTGATCTCGCTATTAATACGAGGAAACGGCGCCTCCAGCTCCACATGCTGATACTGCGGCATCTTTTTTTTGAGGACATCGAGAGTCTGATCAAAAATACCTTGATGCGCCCACTCCCCTGTTCGAATCATGTAGGGCGGCACGTTATATTTTCCCCACACAATCTGGTCGGCTGCCATCGCAACCGAACATGAAGCGCTCATCAGCAAGGTGACCAAAACGTAACGCAGAACTCTATACAACATCGCCTACTTTCTTCAATGATGGCGGAAGAACTATTCCGCGACCAGGACCTGATTGCGTCCCGCAAGTTTTGCACGATACAGAGCGGCATCGGCGGCCTGCAGCAGCATGTTGAGATCACCGTTGTGCTGGGATGGCATACAACTCGCCACGCCGACGCTCACGGTGATGCGCCCGAAATCCGACAGCGCGTGAGGCATGTCCAGAGAAAAAATGGCGTTGCGCATTTTATGCACAAGACCCAGTCCCGATTCGCCGTCGGTGTCCGGGGCGATCAACGCGAACTCTTCTCCACCATAACGCGCCACGGTGTCACCCGCTCTGCCGACAGTCTGTTGCAGGGTGCTGGCAACCCGGCGCAATACTTCGTCACCGGCGATGTGCCCATATTTGTCGTTGTAGTTTTTGAACCAGTCCACATCGAATAAAGCGACCGTCAACGGTGTGCCGTTGCGGGCGCAACGTCGCCACTCCTGATCCAGGTTCTGATCAAAACAGCGACGATTGGGAATGCCCGTCAGCGCGTCAGTCAGGCTGAGCAACTTGAGTTGATCGTTGGCTTGCGCCAGATCGTGGGTTCGCTCGGCGATGCGCAGCTCGAGCGACTTGTTCAAAGCGCGTAGCGACTCTTTCTCTTGTTGCAACTCGTCATAGAGCGCCCGGTTTTGCCCCATGTGTTTTCTCAGGCTCGCCAACATGGCATTGATGGCATCGGCGAGAAAATGCAACTCATGCTGCTTGTTACCAGGCAGCGCAATGCTTTGCTGCGTATCGAGCCGATTCAGATCCTGCTCTCGCACGAAGGAACTGAGTTTGGTGATCGGGGTACCCAGCCAGCGCTGAAACACGTAGAGGAAAATGAACCACAGCACCAAGGTCTTGATGATGGAGTTGATCAGAATGAGCGTGAACCCGTAGGCCACTTTTTTGACCACGACGTGACGGCTGGAGTACACAGTCCATGAGCCGATATCGTGGATGAGGTTATGTTCGTCACGATAGAGAATAGGAAAGCGATGGCCGGTTGCAGCATTCAGAAAACCTGTCGCCACCGGGCTGCGGACGCCATTATCATCGACATGGATCTGTTTGCCGTCGCCGTCATAAATATTGCCAAGGGCGAGTACCAAACGTCCTTGAGCATCTTCTATCTTGACGCCGGTCACGACTGGCAGGTTACTGATCCCGATCAGAGTGGCTTTCTGCACATCCCCCTGAAAGCGCCATGTCGAGCTGGCCAGACTGGCGCCAAACGTCATATCCATGGCCATTAATTCATTGTCGATGCCCGTTTTGGTGTGCTGGTAATCGGCAGTCAGTTGGACGCAAGTCACAATGAGCGTCACTACAAAGTAACTGCCAAAAATGATCCGTAGCAAATGTACTGCCAAAGAATGCTTTGATACAAAACTCATATTAAGAAGACGGTATGCTTTGCGCGAAGGAAAACAAGTTGGCGGGATCGTATTTGTTTTTCATACGCATCAATCGTGCCAGAGTATCTGCATAGCAACTTTTCACCCAATGCAGGCACCGCGGCACGTAATTCGAAGCACGTATTTATTCCCCTGGTGAAGTTTATTCTTTCTGCACACGTGGAATGATCCCGTCTGGCGAAAAAAATTCTATCCGTCCCCATTATTGAGGTTTTTCTGCCTCACTTAACCAACAAACTGAACCCTTTCTTGGAGCTTATTTATTGTCACAGCCATTTTTATGAATATTGCCAAAATTCAACACAGCATTCACTGCATTCTTCTTTCGGCCTGGCGACAACAATACAAAGCAAAACATCTACCTGCCCTTATTTGCCCAGGCAGCCTGCGTAGCAAACCACGTCGTCAAAAAATCAATGAACGCACTGACCTTCGCAGAAAGATGTGCGCGCTCCGGATAGACCGCAAAGATGTCGGCGCCCGGCAACGTCCATTCGCTTAATACCTGCACCAGTTTTCCGCTCTTGATGTAAGGATGAACATCCCATTCGGAGCGCATCAGAATGCCATGGCCTTCCAGCGCCCACACCACTCCTGCTTCGCCGTCGTTGGTGCTAAGGCTGCCTCTGACTTTGATGGTCTCCTGCTTGCTGCCGCGCGCGAGATGCCAGGTGCCGTAGGCGGCGTCGCTTTCGCGCAAGACAATGCACTGGTGTGTTTGCAAGTCCCTGGGCACCGCAGGCGTGCCGGCTCTTTTAAGGTAAGCCGGTGAGGCGCAGAGCAATCTTTTGTTTGCGACGATTTTCCTGGCGACCATTCTGGAGTCCGGCACGGTGCCGAACCAGATACCAATGTCGAATGCCTTGTCGGCCAGATTGATGGATCGATCGGTGAGTTCAAGTTGCACTTCCACTTCCGGAAAGCGCCGCACGAATGCCGCGATTGCCGGCGTAATGTGCCGCCGGCCAAACCCGAAGGTGGCATTGACGCGCAACACGCCTTTGGGGACGCCACGGCTACTGGAAACCGTCTGTTCCAGTTCTTGCAGTTCTGCAAGCAACTTGGCGCCGGTTGCCAGATACACCTCGCCCTCATGCGTGACGCTGATGCGCCTCGTGGTGCGATTAAGCAGCCTGACACCGAGACGCTTTTCTATCTGCGCCAGCCGCGACGTCACTGCCGGTGGTGTGACGCCCAGCTCTCTGGCCAGCGAAGCCAGGGATCCCTGCTTCACCAGCTGTATAAAAAACTCCAGATCAGATATGCGGTCCATTATTAAACTCAGCTAAACAATAGATGTAGTGAATATGAATTATAAATAGCCACAGAATTATTACACTTCCTCCTCATGCAGTGCGCAAAAGTTTTGGCGCTGCTCAAAACATGCACGCACAAAAGCATCCGAGGAGGAAAAAACATGGCGAAGACGCTATATCAAAAACTGGTGGAGTCACATACGGTGAAACGGCTCGATGAGCAAAACGTGCTGCTCTATGCAGACCTGCACATCATGAACGAATACACCAGCCCGCAAGCATTCGCGGGGCTGCATGAGGCGGGACGTCCGGTGGCCGTACCCGGGCAGCACTTGTCCGTGGTGGATCACATCATCCCGACACATCCGGTGAGTTTTCGGATCATTCAGGATCCGTCGTCCGCGCTGCAAGCCACCAATCTCGCCAAGAACTGTACCGAGCACGGCATCGTGCTGTTTGATACCAACGATGCCTTGCAAGGGATTGAACACGTCATCACGCCGGAACTGGGCATGATCCGCCCGGGCATGGTGGTGCTGTGCGGCGACAGTCACACCACGACTTATGGCGCATTTGGCGCGCTCGGCTTTGGCATCGGCACATCGGAAGTCGAACACGTATTGGCGACGCAGACACTGGTGTACCGGCTGGCCAAGGACATGCGTATTCGCGTGAATGGCGTGCTGCCCCTTGGCTCCAGCGCCAAGGATCTGATCATGTATGTCATCAGTTGCATTGGTGCGCAAGGCGCCCGTGGTTACGTCGTGGAATTTCAGGGAAGCGCCATTGACGCCTTGTCGATGGAAGCGCGCATGACTTTGTGCAACATGACCGTGGAAGCCGGTGCGCGCGGAGCGTTGATCGCTCCCGATGACGCCGCCACCGACTACGTTCTGGAACGCGCACCGGACATTGCCACCCAATACAAAGAAGCCGCGCTGGCGGAGTGGGCCACGCTGCATAGCGACCGCGAGGCCACATTCGACATCGAACACGTATTCGATGCAAGTGAGGTTGCACCCTACGTCACCTGGGGAACCAGCCCCGACCAGGCTGTACCGGTGACAGGAAAAATCCCCTCGCCCGCATCCGCACCAGATGCCACGGTACGTGCCGCCTCCGAGCAGGCGCTGCGCTATACCGGCCTGCAAAGCGGTACGAACATGGAAGGCATAGCCGTGCAGAGAGTATTCATCGGCTCATGCACCAACGCCCGCATCGAAGACCTGCGTGTCGTGGCGGGAATTGTCAAGGGACGCAAAGTCGCCTCCTCCGTGCGCGCCATGGTGGTGCCGGGTTCCGGCGCCGTACGCAGACAGGCGGAACGTGAAGGCATCGCTCAGATACTCATCGACAGCGGCTTTGAGTGGAGACAGCCGGGATGCTCCATGTGCCTGGCCATGAATGACGACTTCCTGCTGCCGGGTGAACGCTGCGCTTCCACCACCAACAGAAACTTTGAAGGACGGCAAGGACGCGGCGGCATCACGCATTTGATGAGTCCGGCCATGGCGGCCGCGGCGGCCATTACCGGCTGCATCACAGACGTCCGCAAATTAGGAGAAACCCATGTCTGATATGACCAGCACGAGCAGGATCGCTGATACTACCCGCGTCGAAGGCATCGCCGCATTCCTGCCCACGCCAAATCTGGATACCGACCAGATCATGCCCAAACAATTCTTGCGCGGCATCGACAAAAAGGGCCTGGACAAAGGCTTGCTGTATGACCTGCGCTATGACGCCGACAATCAGCTGCGCCCCGGTTTCGTTCTCAACCAACCGGCTTACAAAGACGCTTCGATCCTCGTCGCCGGCAGCAATTTCGGCTGTGGCTCGAGTCGCGAACACGCGGTATGGGGATTGCAGCAATTCGGCATCCGCGCGGTCATTGCCCCAAGTTTCGGTGAGATCTTTTATAGCAACGCGATGAATAACCGATTGCTGCTGGTGATGCTTCCGGAGGCCGAGGTGCAACGCATCATGGAAGACGTCTCCAATCCGCTGACCAGCAACGTGCTGATCGACGTCAGCAATATGACCGTCAAGAGCCACAGCGTGGAAGCATCATTCACCTTGTCGGCCCGCCATCACCACATGTTTCTCGAAGGCCTCGACATCATCGGCGCGACCTTGTCGCTGCAAGACAAGATCAACGCATTTCAGGAGCAGCACTGGCAACAGCGCCCTTGGCTGCACAACATCGCTCACGTCACCAGGGCACGGATCAATGCGACTTCGCCCGCCAAACCCCTGGGTAACAGCTAGCACTATTTCTTGAATCAAGCGGCAGCTGCCCCTACAAAAGAAAAGAGGCTGCCCTTCCCTATAAGGAGACAAACATGGAAGCAACTTCAATCGACTCGCGGGACATCCGGCAAGGCGTATGGCAATCAATCAACAGCTATAAAATCGGCCCGCTGCCGCTACCGATTTATATCGCCATTGCGGCAATCACCATCATCGCCGCGCTGAACAAAAAACTGCCCAATGACATCATCGGCGGCTTTGCCGTCCTCATGCTTGCGGGATTTCTGCTGGGCGAAATCGGCAGCCGGCTTCCCGTCTTCAAGCACATTGGCGGCGCAGCGATCCTGTGCCTCTTTGTGCCGTCTGCGCTCATCGGCTTCAAGCTGATGGATCCGGAGATGCTCAAGGCCATCACCACCACCATGAAGACGGCTAACCTGCAATACCTCTACATCGCCTGCCTGGTTGCCGGCAGCATTCTGGGCATGAGCCACAAGGTGTTGGTGCAGGGCTTCATGCGCATGTTTCTTCCGCTGCTGATCGGCTCCATCGCCGCCATTGCGGTGGGGATCTCCGTCGGCTGGTTGTTTGGTTACACGCCCAAACACACCTTCTTCTTCATCATCATTCCGATCTTCGGCGGCGGTATCGGCGAAGGTATTTTGCCGCTCTCCATCGGTTATTCAGAAATCCTTGGCAGGCCTCAAGCCGAGTTGATTGCGATGCTGGTTCCTGCCGCGCTGCTAGGTAATGTTGTGGCGATTCTGTCGAGTGGCGTGCTGCGCTGGATCGGCGACAAGAAGCCGCATCTGAATGGCAACGGCTACCTCGTCAAGTCAGGAGAAGATGTCGACCTGCTCAAGACCGATCACACCAACGTGCCGATCGACCTGGGCCTGATGGGCGCGGGTCTGCTGGTCAGCTGTGCCTTCTTCATCCTCGGCGCGGTGCTGTCGGAATACACCGGCATTCCCGGCCCTATCCTGATGATCATCAGTGCGGCATTGCTGAAAGTATTCAAGCTGATTCCAGAGAAGATCGAACTGGGCGCCTACCAGATGTACAAATTCGTTTCGAGCAATCTGACGTTTGCCATCCTGGTTGGTCTGGGGGCGCTATTCGTATCGTGGAAGGATCTGGTTCACGCCTTCACGCCAGGCTACTTTGCGGTCTGTGCCGCGACCGTCATCTCGCTGGTGGCGTCCGGCTTCTTCGCCGGCAAATGGCTCAACATGTATCCGGTGGAAGCGGGCATTGTGACGGCCTGCCACAGCGGATTGGGCGGAACCGGCGACGTCGCGATTCTGTCCGCCTCCAACCGGATGGGCCTGATGCCCTTCGCGCAGATATCCACGCGTATCGGCGGCGCCGTCATGATTGTGTGCGCCACGCTGCTGCTGAAGTTGTTCAACTAACCTTATATAAAGCGCATGGCTGCTTCAGGATGATCCTTGAAACAGCCATGCGCTTTGTCGGTCTTCAGAGTAATTTTCGATAGACGACAAAACCCGACTTCTCAGCAACTTTGTCGTACAGCTTCATCGCGGTGACATTGGTCTCATGCGTCTGCCAATAAACCCTGCCGCTGCCTGCCGTCTTTGCCCTCGCATAGACTTCTTCGATCAACTTGCGTGCGACGCCCCTCCCTCTGGAAGACTCTGCGGTAAACAGATCCTGCATATAGCAGTTGGGGCCAATCTGCGTCGTGCTGCGATGGAACAGAAAATGCGCCAGTCCGATCAATTGCCCCGCGTGTTCCGCCACGATCGCATGTACCGGTTCATACGCATCAAAAAAACGTGACCACGTCATTGCAGTGATCTCATCGGCCAACGCCGTCTCGCCATGGCGTCCGTAGAAGGCGTTGTAACCCTGCCATAACACCTGCCAGGCCGCAAAGTCCTCCTTGCGTAGTGATCGGATATGGATGGGATCGCCTTTCACGAGCGGAGTAGCTGTCATTTTTCGCTTTCTGGATGAGATGGTCTGCATTGGCCTGCGTCGGCCTGTTGGCTGGTTCGGACTGAACCGTATCGTACAAGGTATTCCCCAACGGCATGCGGCACGGAACGATAAGACGCGTTGATCATCTTGCGCCGTCACTGCGGCACGGCGTCCGGTCTCTTGCGCGTCGGGAATGATAGCAAACCCCGCTCAGCCGTATTCGTAAAACAGCCCTGAATATCATCGATTCTGGAGATTTTCAAACCTCTGAACCAAAAACATATTTTGGTTTGAACCTGATAGTAGCCGCTGTATTGAACCCCGTGGATCAGTGAAACTACGGGCGCTCAGTCACTACTAATAACTATCGGAGATAAATTTGAATCCCACCACCAATGATGCCGCTGGCTACCATGCCGGCGCAGCCGACTCCGTCTACGCCAGAATAGCGTTGCGCTTCCTCCCGCTCTTGTTCGCCTGCTACGTCATGGCGTATCTCGACCGCGTCAATGTCGGCTTTGCAAAGCTGCAAATGCTCAATGACCTGCAATTGAGCGAGACCGTCTACGGGCTCGGTGCCGGGGTCTTCTTTCTTGGCTATTTCATTTTTGAAGTCCCCAGCAACCTGCTGCTGCACAAGATCGGCGCGCGGCGCTGGATCGCACGCATCATGATCACGTGGTCGATATTGTCGATGTGCACGGCGTGGGTGTCGACGCCGCTGCAGCTCTACGTGGTGCGTTTCCTTCTGGGAATTGCAGAGGCCGGATTCTATCCCGGCATGCTGCTCTATCTCACCTACTGGTTTCCAGCACATCGCCGCGGCCGCATGGTGGCATTGCTGACTGCGGGAAATCCCGTTTCCGGCATGCTGGGCGGCCCTTTGTCAGGATTTCTGATGACCTCCATGGCGGGGGTGGGAGGCATGTATGGCTGGCAGTGGCTGTTCATTCTCGAAGCACTGCCGGGCATCTTGTTAGGCATCGTGGTCTTTCGTCATTTGAATGACCGCGTTGCAGATGCCGGATGGCTGAGCGCAGAAGAACGCGCAATGGTCCAGCGTGACATCGACATGGACAACACTTCCAGAACGCATGCCTCGATAGGCGCGACATTCAAATCCGGACGTGTGTGGCTGCTGGCGCTGATCTTGTTCTGCATCATCATGGGATCCTACGCGCTGAGCTTCTGGCAACCGACCATCATCAAAGGGACCGGCATCACCAATCCAACCCTGATCGGCATCTTGACCATCATCCCTTACACCGCAGCGCTGTTGAGCATGATCCTGATGGGACGCAGCGCAGACAAGCATCGCGAGCGGCGCTGGCACGTCATTGTTCCGGCACTCTTTGCGGCATGTGGCTTCGTGGTTTGTGCCAACACAGCACATAGCGCCGTGTTGTCGGTCGTCGGTCTGACCATGGTGGCCATGGGCGTAGTCAGCGCGCTGCCCATGTTCTGGGCGCTGCCGACCTCGTTTCTGGGAGGTGCAGGAGCGGCAGCCGGGATTGCCTTGATCAATTCAACGGCCAATCTGGCCGGCTTCATCAGCCCGACAGTCATCGGCGCACTCAAGAGCATGACCGGAACACTATCCTCGGGCTTGTATCTGGTGGCAGGCACGCTGACGCTGGCGGCGTTGCTGATCTGGGCCTTCATCCCTGCCCGCCTGGTGAATCGCTGACGCAGACCGAACCAGGCGCCTGCAGGTCGACGGATGATCCGGCGGCCTGCAGGCGCCTATCTGCGCGCGATGCGCGGCTTGTTGCCGTGGCCTCGGAATACCGTTTCGGCATGTTCAAGAAACAGCCGGGCAAGATGGGAATGCGGACTCTGCACGCCCCAGATAAATCCTATGCGCCGCACCGGTGCCTTGCTCGGCAGCGGTACGCGTGCAATCGAGAGACCGCCGGACCATAACGCCGACCAGTCCGGCAGCAACGAAACACCAAGCCCATGGTCAATCATCACCGCGATGGACATCAGGCCATTGATTTCGAGACGTTGATGCGGACGTATACCGTGGTCGCGCAAGTATCGGTCAGCCAGCTGCCCGCCCCAGACGGTGCGGTCATAGCGAATAAAGGGTTGATTGCGAAGCAGTTCGTGAGGATCGGCGTCGGCCAGATCGACAGGCGCGACCACCACCAACGGCTCATCCATCAGCGGTCGCCATTCGCACGTTTTGGGGATGGCGAATTGGGGTTCGACAACCACGGCGGCATCGAGCTCTCCCGAGGCCACCATGCGACACAGTTCGACCGATGCATTGGATACCACCGACACCGACAAGTCTGGATGCTCGGCATAGAGCTTTCGCAACACAGGAGGAAGAACGGTCGTCAATGCCGACACGAAGGTGCCAAGTCTCAATTCGCCAACCGGCAATTCCTTCGTCGCCATGGCGCGCAGGTCACGCTCTTCGCGCAACATGCTGCGGGCGCTGTCGAGAATGTTCAGACCGGCCGCCGTCGGCTTGACGGAGCGCCCGGAGCGTTTGACGAGCGGTGTGCCCAGCTCCTCCTCCAAGGCACGCACGCGCGCAGCCAGCGCTGCCGAAGTCAGATCCAGACGCCTGGCGGCCTCGGCGATCGAGCCGCACTCGACGGTGGTGACGAAACTTTGAATGTAGCGGATATCCATTCGCAGATAGTAAAAAATATTTTCTTTTTAAGCAAGCAATACCAAATTGTTTTTTCTAATAGAAAGATTCAGAATCAGCATTTTCGGCTTGATGTTCCGGAGCCTTCCACAACAACAGCCTGCCCGCCATTGGCGCAGTCGACACAAAGAGGAAAGAGATAAATGAAACCCAAGCAAACCGGTTTGAAGAAGGGTCTGACCAACTACGGCGATCAGGGATTCTCGCTGTTTCTGCGTAAGGCCTTCATCAAAGGTGCGGGTTATACGGACAAGGCACTTGAGCGCCCGGTGGTGGGTATTGTCAACACCGGCAGCAGCTACAACCCCTGCCATGGCAATGCGCCTCAGCTCATCGAAGCCGTCAAGCGAGGCGTCATGCTGGCGGGAGGACTGCCGATGGACTTCCCTACCATCTCGATTCACGAGAGTTTCTCAGCGCCCACGAGCATGTACCTGCGCAACCTGATGTCGATGGACACCGAAGAAATGGTGCGCGCCCAACCGATGGATGCCGTGGTGCTCATCGGTGGCTGCGACAAGACGGTTCCCGCTCAGCTGATGGGCGCCGCATCGGCGGGTATTCCTTCCATCCAGCTCATTACCGGCTCCATGCTGACCGGCAGCCATCGCGGAGAACGCGTGGGCGCTTGTACGGACTGCCGTCGCTACTGGGGGAAATATCGTGCGGAAGAAATCACCACCGAAGAGGTTTCGCAGGTCAACAACCAGCTCGTCGCCAGCGTGGGAACATGTTCCGTCATGGGCACCGCCAGCACAATGGCGTGTATCGCTGAAGCCTTGGGCATGACGGTGCCGGGCGGCGCATCGCCTCCGGCGGTAACGGCAGACCGCATCCGCGTGGCGGAAGAAACCGGATCGCGTGCGGTCCAGATGGCGCATGACGGCTTGACGATCGACAAAATACTCACGCCCGCTGCGTTCGAAAATGCCATGCGCGTGCTGCTGGCCATCGGTGGCTCTACCAACGGCATCGTGCACCTGACCGCGATTGCAGGACGCATGGGACTGGAAATAGACCTGGATGCACTCGACCGCATGGGCCGCACCACACCTGTACTGCTCGACCTGAAGCCATCAGGACAGCACTACATGGAAGACTTCCACCACGCAGGCGGTATGGCGACGCTGCTGCGGGAACTGAAACCGCTGCTACGCCTGGAAGCCATGACGGTGACAGGAAAAACGCTGGGAGAGGAAATCGAACTTGCCGGCGAGGGATTTCCGCAAGACGTGGTTCGCTCTGCCGACAATCCCATTTTTCCGCAAGGCGGCATTGCTGTCTTGCGCGGCAATCTGGCCCCCGGCGGAGCCATCATCAAGCAGTCGGCCGCCGATGCGAAACTAATGGAACATGAAGGTCGCGCCGTCGTATTTGAAAACATGCAAGACATGGCAGAGCGTATCGACAGCGATGACCTCGATGTCACAGCAGAAGACATCCTGGTCCTCAAGAACATCGGCCCCAAAGGCGCCCCCGGCATGCCCGAGGCTGGCTACATTCCGATTCCCCGGAAGCTGGCGCGCGCCGGCGTCAAAGACATCGTACGCATTTCCGACGGGCGCATGAGCGGCACCGCATTTGGCACCATCGTGTTGCACGTCACCCCGGAAGCAGCAATCGGCGGGCCGCTGGCCTATGTCCGCAATGGCGACAGAATTCGCCTGAGCGTGATGCAGCGTCAGATAGCCCTGCTGGTATCGGATGAAGAACTCGCACGGCGTTCGCAGGAAAAGCCGGTGGTCATACCGACTGCTGAGCGAGGTTATGCAAAGCTGTTTCTGGATACCGTGACGCAGGCCGATCAAGGTGTGGACTTTGATTTTCTTCGCGCTAAAAATATGATCGGAAAAACGCCTGAGTGACGAAACCATACGAGGGGCTAAGGCGCTTCATGCCCCCCTGCTTTTCCCCTCGTATCAAGGAATACGCAGCGACTCATTACATCCAGGGATGCCTGCACTTTTGGCACGCACCTCTCCTCATTGCGGCATCCATGCCCGAAGCTCTTTCGCAGCAAACAGGAACCGGCGTCACAGGACGTGAATGCCTTTTTGAGCAGCCAACGAAGAAACTCAAAGAAATTCGAATTAATTTGCGGCAATGCGGCATTAGCGGATATCATAAATAGAAATTATTCTCATTCAATGATATTCCTCCACCTTTCCATGCTCTCGTCCCGTATTTACCCCCTTTTCGTCGGCTTGGCCGCCCTTACCCCTTCGGTGCTAATTGCACAAACCACCTCTCCGGCATCACCCGCTATTGGCGAACCGATTGCGGAGGCAAATCAACTTCCAGCGGTAACGGTCGTGTCGGATGGCGACGCCGGAACAGGGTTCAACGCCGCCAAACCGCTGGTCAATAAATCCAGTATTCCGCTTTCGCAAACGCCGCAGTCCATCACGGTGATACCGCGCGCAGTGCTAGACAGCCAACAGGCAGTGACCCTGTCGGACGCGTTGAAAAATGTGCCCGGTGTCGTTTCCAATCAATATGGCCGCCGCGGTTGGGACGATTTGATCATCCGTGGTCAGGTCGCATCGGATTCGCTGTATCTGGATGGCTTGCGCACCGCCGCCTCTAATCGCGTGGCGGAACAGTTGTTTGGATTGGAACAGGTAGAAGTGCTGAAAGGACCGGCCTCGCTACTCTATGGCCTGGTGCTGCCGGGCGGCTTGGTCAACATGGTCAGCAAGCGTCCGCAAGGATATGACTTCGCCAATGTCGACGTCACGGTAGGCAGCCATGATTTCTATGAAACAACGGTCGACCTCAACAAATCGCTTTCGGAAAACGGCAAGCAGGCCTTCCGTATCAACGGCCTGATTTCTAACTCCAACGATGCCACCGATTACGTCTGGTTCAAAAACCGTTACATCGCTCCTTCGCTGTCGCTTGACCTGGGTGCGCGTACCGATTTCACCATTCTGACGAGCTTTCAGGAGCGCGGCTATGTCCGTCAGCAAGGACTGCCGCTGTCCGGTTCCATTGCCGGCAACATCAACGGCAGCATCCCACGCAGCCGATTTATCGGTGAGCCTGCGACACGCCCTTACAACGCAACGGAAACTCGACTTGGTTATTCGCTGACACATCGCTTCGACGATGGCTGGACGCTGCACAACAACTTGCGCTATCAACAGTTCACCATGAGCGGACAATTGGTCGCCAACAACGTCCTCAATGCGACCAGCCAAAGCCTCACGCGTACCGGTACGGACCAGACCTACAACGGTCAGACGTTCACAATGGACACCAATTTGCAGCGCAGCTTTAACACGGCGTTCGGCAAGCACGAAATCACCTTCGGCAGCGACTATCTGAACACGCGCGAAGATGTGCTTTCCTACACCTGTACCGTGCCTGCGCTCAACGTCTATAACCCGGTCTACAAAGGAGGCTTCGCCTGTCCGGCGACTCCCGGAACCAATACGTCCACTACCGTGCGTGACCTGGGCATTTACCTGCGCGACCAGATTCAGTTCGGTGATCGCTGGCAACTGGTTGCCGGCTTGCGCCGCGACACGGCATCCACATATGCCGACAACATCCGTACCCGCACCCATACTGACAATCCGGCCAGCGCCAATACTGGTTCTGCGGCATTAATGTATGAAGTACTCCGCGGCGTGCGCCCCTACGTGAGTTACGCCACCTCCTTCTATCCCAACAGCGGCACCGATGCCAATGGCAACACCTTCAAACCGGAAACCGGCAAGCAAGTGGAAGCTGGCGTCAAAGTGGAAATGGATGAAGGCCGCACCAATCTGAACGTCGCGGTGTTCGATCTGTATCGCCGCAATGTGTTGCAAGCAGACCCGAATCCCGCCAACAACGGCTTCAGCATTGCAGTCGGCGAACAGCGCTCGCGCGGCGTCGAAATTGGGCTCACATCGGACTTCAAGAACGGCCTGAGCATCATCGCAGGCTATGCCTATACCGCTGCGACGATCACCGACGATGGCGGTCAAAAAACCACCACCGTCGGTCAATGGCTGGACAACGTTCCACGCCACACTTTCAACACCAGCGCACGCTATCGCTTCAGCGGTGAGCTGAACGGATGGGAGCTGAACGGCGGCGTTCGCGGCCAGAGCATGCAACGCACGAATGGCTATACCCTGCCCGGCTATGTCCTGGCCGACACAGGTATTGCCTACAACGCAGCGAAGTGGCGCGCCGCGCTGAACGTGAAGAACATCTTCAACACCGAGTACTACGCAGGCGGCCTGGCTCGGGCAGTTGCGTTGGGTGACGACCGCACTGTGATGCTGACGCTGGGATATCGATACTAAAACCTTATTCGGACATTCCGAGTCTGCTTATACAAACGCCCGAGGCAAGCCATCGGGCGTTTTTCTTTGGCTTGACCTTGTCCGTAGCTCTTACTTCAACACCTTCGCCATCTCCGAAGTCTGCGCCCATCCCATACCAGCATAAAGTTCGCGCCCCATTACCGTCGAATGCAAAATGGCGAATTGCAGACCACGCGCGGCGAACGCTTCTTCGGCCAGACGCATCAGCATTTTGGCGAGTCCCATTTTTCGATGGGATGGTTCAACGTAGACGTTGAGGACGTAGCCGCGCTTGTCTTGCTCAGGATGGGATGGATGCGGCGGCCAGTCGATCGACATCAGGCCGATGCCGGCCACCACCTGATCATTGTCGATCGCAAAAAAACCGTAGTAGCTGCCATCCGCCAAACGCGGCCTCAGCCAAACGCGAAAGGCGCTTGTCATTTCTGCCAGCGTCTTGTCATCACGCCCTGCCTCGCGAAACATTTCTTCGCGGTGCCGGCAGATGATGTCGATATCGTCAATATGTGGAGGCCGTATCTGCATCTTGCATTTCCGTGATCGTCCGGTATTCATCACACCCGCTGAAAATATTGGCGAGAGAATTCAAGGACCAACTCAAACCGTCGTGGCGCTATCCTGCGCCGCCTTGGCGAGCTTGGCGCGGAAGTCGAGATCGGCGTCGGACTCTTTGTCGTTTTTGTCCTTTTCAACCGTCGCCTGATGCGTCAGCAGATAGCCCGTGTAGGCGGCCAGTAAGTCCTTGGTGAAGTCAGCCTTATCCTTGACCGGCTCCCAGCCTTTCTTGCCCATCTCGTCGACGGAAACGTTGGCACCATTGAAACTGATGCTGTAGGTCTCGTTCTTCTCGTCGTCCATGAAGTCTTCGAGGAAAGCAGTAGCACTCGCGCCCGGGTTCTTTCCGGCGAAGTCATTGGCGACAGAATTAAGCGCTGCCTTGCGACTCATGTCGGCGCCGGAGATCATTCCAGCAAGTTGGTTCTGCAAATCCGGATTGGCTTGCAGCATCGCCTGAAATTTGGCATTGCGGTTGTCGCCGCTGAGTTCAAGGCCGTTGACGCCGGACGTGATGCGAAGAGCCGGCGGGATGGTGATGCCGGCTTGCGACAAGGCCGTATTCAGCGCGGCGACAGCGGCGGATTGCGAGGATAGTGCGGAGACGTCCACGGCGTTGGCGGCCGCCTCGGTTTTCACACTGGAGAGCACTTCTCGAAACGGCACACCACTGCTCTTGTTCACAGGTGTCAGCGCTTGCAAATCGAGCGTCGTTGTTCCGTTGGCGACCTTGAGCATGTTCTTCTCCTTATGTTTATTCTGAATATTCTATGAGGACTGCCGGTGATTCAAAATCAAATGAAACGGGGTTAATTCCGGCAAATGCACTTCTTGCGTTAACTTTTAATCAACTTTCGACGATCACACTCCCACATTTCGCACCAGCGAATAGGCAATACTCCACATGATGACGGCGATCAGCCCGTCCAGAATACGCCACGCCACTGCGCGTGCGAACAGAGGTTGCAACAGTCGCGCGCCGTAACCCAGTGCAAAGAAAAACAGCAGCGAACTCGCACCGGCGCCAAGCGCAAAAGCAATCTTTTGCCCGTCGTATTGCGTAGAGATCGAGCCGATCAGAAACACCGTGTCGAGATAGACGTGAGGATTGAGCCAGGTCAGGGCCAGACAGATCAGCAGCGTCTTTTTCAGCGGCTGTGGCGTTGCGTCGCTGGCGGCCAAGGCTGCGGAAGATCGCAACGCCGACCACAAGCTTCTGGCGCCATAGGCAAACAAGAAGGCAGCGCCGATGTAGCGCATGGCCTGCTCGAGCCACGGCAGCCTGGCAATGACGACGTCGAAACCGGCAATGCCCGCAAAGATCAGCACGGTGTCGGAGACAAAGCAGGTCAGGCAAATCAGGAAGACATGTTCGCGCCGCAAGCCCTGCCGCAGCACAAAGGCGTTCTGCGAACCGATGGCGAGGATCAGCGAAAGACTGAGGCTAAATCCGGCGGTGGCGGCTTTGAATGCATCGATCATGGAGAGAAATGGCGCTGAGAAAACCCGCTACCTTACACCGGATCGCTGCCATCGGCTTGACAGGCAACATGGCGATCCCTGCGCAGCAGAAACCGAATTTGTGCAGCAGATCCGGAAACCATGCGCTACCATTGCCGGTAATCGAACTCTGCAACCGGCCACGTCACCGCCGAAGCCACCGCCACCGCATGACAACGAAACCATTGCTGCAACCCGCCGACGAAGCAAGCCGACGCCCTGCATTGCGGCTTGCCGAAACCGTTTATGAAAAGCTGCGCGACGACATCTTCGCCTTCCGTCTGCTGCCCGGCGACCGCTTTGCCGAGAACGACGTCGCCGAGCGCCTCCAAGTCTCCCGCACGCCGGTGCGTGAAGCGCTGATGCGGCTGCAAAGCGAAGGTCTGGTGCGCGGCTATTTCCGCAATGGCTGGGAAGTGGTGCCGATCGACTTCTCCCGCTTTGCCGCCCTCTACGACCTGCGCGAAATGATTGAGCTGCACGCGGTGCGCCGTCTGTGCGACCCGGGCAGGCCTGCGTCCGCCCGCGACACACTGCTGGCCGAAGCCGGCGCCATCTGGCGCGTGACGGCCAGAAAGCGCTCAAAAGACGGCCTCGCCGTCGCTGCACTGGACGAGCAATTTCACCTGATGCTGGTCGCCGCGGCAGGCAACCCGGAAACCGATGCCGTCTACCGGCAAGTCACAGAGCACATCCGTATCATGCGGCGTCTGGACTTTGCCTACGGTGACTGCATCGCCGACACCTACAACGAACACGTCGCCATCCTCGATGCCATCGCCGAGGGTGACACCACCCAAGCCGGCGCACTGGTCGAGCGTCACATCAAAGACAGCCACGCCGTCGTCGAACAGATCACCATCGACCGGCTTGAACATGTCCGCACTGAGATGGCTCAACATCCCTCGCCGGCACCCGCACGGCGCAAACGCTTCGGCTGAAGCACGCATTTAGTGCAGCTTACCGGGCGCTGACAGCCGCGCCCAGTGTGCACTTCCGACCGACCACCTCCCGCTTCCCTCCTGACATTGCCGGCTCTCTCCGGCGTGCGTAGCGCTCTTGCGTTGCTCTTGTGTTGCTCTTGCGTCCCACTGGTGCGATGCCCATCCAATGGCACGAATCCTGCATTCGTTTGCTGCGAATTTATGCATACATAAATTAACAACCCATCGGCAACGTGCTCCACCCCTCTAACATCAGGAGAAAACGCATGACCACTTTGACTGAAACATCCGCCCCTGCCAGCGCGCAGGGCCTGCTCCAGAACCGCTGGTTCCAGCTGCTGATCAGCCTGATCTGCATGATGGCAATTTCCAGCCCGCAATACGTGTGGACGCTATTCACCAAACCGCTCTCGGCCAAACTGGGGGTGCCCTTGTCCGAGCTGCAAATCACCTTCTCGATGCTGATCGTGCTGCAGACCTTCTTCTCGCCGTTTCAGGGCGGCCTGATCGAACGCTTCGGTGCGCGTCGCCTGATCTCCATCGGCACGCTCATGTCCGGCCTGAGCTGGGTGCTGGCGTCGCAAGCTTCCAGCATCGGCATGCTGTACCTGAGCTACGGCCTGGTTGGCGGACTCGGCACCGGCATCGTGTATGTCGGCGTGGTCGGCCAGATGGTGCGCTGGTTCCCTGATCGCCGCGGCTTTGCGGTCGGCATGGTCGCCGCCGGTTATGGCATGGGCGCCATCCTGACCACCTTCCCGATCTCGTCCGCACTCGCCGGCCAAGGCCTGGAAAGCACGCTGTGGCAGTTCGGCATCATCTTCGCCGTGATCGGCGTGATCGCCTCGCAAGCACTGCGCTCGCCTGACCCGATGACAGCGCTGCCGGCAACACGCGTCGCGCAATCCACCGGCAACGACCTGACACCGCGTCAGATGCTGCGTACACCGCTGTTCTGGCTGATGTTCTGCATGATGACCATGATGTCCACCTCGGGCCTGATGGTGACCTCACAAATGGCCAGCTTCGCGCGCGACTTCGGTGTCGCCAACGTGATGGTGTTCGGCCTCGCCGCCCTGCCGCTGGCGCTGACCATCGACCGCCTGACCAATGGCCTGACGCGTCCTTTCTTCGGCTGGGTATCGGATCACTTCGGCCGTGAAAACACCATGTTCTTCGCCTTCGCCCTCGAAGGCATCGCCATGGCGCTATGGCTCATGACGCGTGAAAACGCGGTGTTGTTTGTGTTGTTGTCGGGCGTGGTGTTCTTCGGCTGGGGCGAGATCTTTTCACTGTTCCCATCGACACTGACCGACACCTTCGGTACGCGCAATGCAACAGCCAACTACGGCTGGCTGTATATCTCGCAAGGGATAGGATCGATCCTCGGCGGACCGTTGGCTGCGCTGATGCACGAAAAGACCGGCAGCTGGCATCCGGTGTTTGGCACGGCGATTACGCTGGATATTCTTGCTGCGGTGTTGGCGTTGTTGGTGTTGAAGCCTTGGCGCCGACGTTATCTAAAACAAGCAGCAATAAAAAACTAAAGCTTGCGATACCTCCCTCTGGGTTAAGCCAGACGGCATCCGCCGTTTGGCAAAAATATTAATTTTCATCACTACAGATATTCGGCTCATCCAAATCTCATTGCCCCCCGGCTTGCCCCTTCTATCTTCATGCAATCTATGGAGCGACTATTTCATAGTAAGCTTGAACAAAATCTTCCCCTTGTCATGCGCATCAACATCTTCCGTAAACAATCACTCCAATAGACAAAGAGGTAACGACGATGGCTCTCGCTGACGATATGAAGCTTGTCCAGTACGAGCAAAAAAGAATTGCTTTTGAAAAGGCGTTTTTTCTCATTGCAAAAATTAACGAGCTAATCGGGCGCTCGACTAATGGTTCTGTGACAGCAGAAGATCTACTGACGATAACTACACAGTTCACAACTGCAAGCGCGGGGATACAACTATATGGAAGTCCACAAGCTATTCGAGTGGTACAGACGTACTGCATGCAAGGAATAGAAGCCTTAATGACAATCATGTTTGACAGTCAAAAGGTAGCTCATCTAAAACTTTCAAGCGAAACGGAAAAAGCTCCCGACGTCAAAGCAAAATTAACAAAAGAACATGTAGAAGAAATGATTGAGCGAATGGCGGCAGTAAGCCAGCAACTGTTCCAAATTTCTAGAGAAACAACGGAAGTTCTATTAACTATTCGAGCAGAACTAGAAATTGAAACAAAGTCCGATGAGATAGTTCAAGGAGCAGAAATGCTAGCCAAACAAGGCAAAGATTTTATCGACAGGACAATTGCGACTCTAAGACTAATAATTGTAGAGAACGATCAGGCAACGCAGTCGTCGTCATCGAAGACCGTCCGCAATTTTTGGTGAAAAAAATTGATTCCAAATGAAAAGAGAAAAAAATGGAACAACAACAATTCGGATCAATTGAAACGCCCAATGGTCCCGCACAATTAGTACTCAATATTGATGCTGATCGACGCGACGAAGTAATGCTTTGTTGGAACAGAAATAATGACGCGTCCAAGGCAAAAGCAATTCTATTCAACCGAGAAGAAATACAGAAGAGTGTGCATAAGTTGTCTCCTCTTCGCCTCTTCCATGTTAACCCTAGCAACGGCTTGGTTTTTTCTCCGCGACATATTGAGCCGGAAGAACTTCAGTATGCAGCGGGCATTTCAATTGTATTGCGCGAAGACGAGAACAGCCTGCAAGGTGAATGGAAAGACCTTAATGGCGGTCAAGGCAATATAAAACTATCTTCAGTTACTGATGACAACATTAAGCTTGTCGCAGAATCATGCAATGACTGGAATGAATTTAAACGATGGGCAACCGAAGCTAGAGAAAAAAATAATGCGGTGCAATTTAGAGGCCACGGCAGCAACGACTTTAAATTGCAAACAACACTTCATCGAGCCGGACGATATCGACTTGACAGATATTGCGATGAGATCTTTCTTGATTTTAAAACGCATGCTGAAGCAGTAATGAGCATGAGATTTAATCTAAATGATTCAGAAGATTTCGCGACACTAATAGGATTAGCACAACACCATGGCCTACCGACACCATTACTAGACTGGTCAAGCTCTCCCTACATCGCATCATTTTTTGCTTTTACTGATGCATTCGAGTCCCGCTCCACGCGTCCTGATTCAACACATGTCCGCGTTTACGCTTTAACGCGGGACTACATCGACGTTGCGTCGTCTTCGGAAGTAATTCTGCCCTATTTTCGTCCCTACATTTCCCCACTCGCAATCACACCTCGTTTCAATCCGAGACTGTACGCTCAGCAAGGTAGATTCTTAGTAACAAATATTGGAAATTTAGAGCAATTTTTATTGACGATGGAACAAAAACAAGACCTCAAAATACTACACGCTGCGGATATTCCAATTACTTGCATGGGCGAGGCCCTGGAAGAACTCGGATACATGGGGCTTACTGCTGCCACACTATTTCCAGGACTCGACGGAGTCGGAAGAATGCTTAAATATGGAATGTATTTTAAAAATGCTCCAATGTTAGAACCCGCCCGACCAAAAACAACAACAGATAGAGACTACATCTTTGAATACAACGAGGGAGTCCTCGACCCCGAACTAACCCCGCTTGAGTCTAAAAAAACAATGCCCCCTAAGACAGACTAGCCAAAAAAAGAAAAGGTGCGCCGCAGCGCACCCTAGTCAGGTCTCAGAGGTATGACTCCTCCTTAATATACCCGGCGCACAGCAAGCTGTACGCCTGAGTATCCGGTTGTCGGCTTGGCATGTTTTTGATTAATGATGCGCGCCACCGCCGAGATAGGCAGCCTGGACGGCCGGGTCGTTCTGCAGTTTGTCGGCCGGGCCGTGTACGGAGATTTTTCCATTTTCCAGTACATAGCCGTAGTCGGCGACGTTCAGTGCTGCCGCGGCGAACTGCTCCACCAGCAGCATCGTGATGCCCTGCTCTTTCAAGCGCAAGATGATGCGGAACACTTCGTCGACCAGGATGGGTGCCAGGCCCATCGACGGTTCGTCGAGGAGGATGACTTCCGGGTTCAACATGACGGCGCGGGCCATGGCGAGCATTTGCTGTTCGCCGCCGGACAAGGTGCCGGCCAGTTGCGTCTGGCGTTCTTTGAGGCGCGGGAAGAGCTCCAGCGCGCGTTCCAGATCGTGGGCGATGTCGCCCTTGGGACGTGCGCGTGTGAAGCGCGGGAATGCGCCCAGCAGCAGGTTGTCGGTGACGCTCATGGTGGCGAAGACGCGGCGGCCTTCGGGTGAATGGGCGAGACCGGCGCGTGCGATCTTGTGCGAGTCCTGGCCGGTGACATCTTTGCCGCCGAGGGTGACGGTGCCGCCCTTCGGTTTGATCATGCCGGAGATGGCGCGCATGGTGGTGGTTTTGCCGGCGCCATTGGAGCCGATCAGGGTGACCACTTTGCCTTTCGGCACATCCATGGAAATACCGTGCAGCACTTCAACCTTGCCGTAAGCGGCTTGCAAATTCGAAATCGTCAACATCTCAAGCTCCCGCGGTGGTTGGTGTGGAGTCGCCGGCGCTGCCGCCGAGATAGGCTTCGATCACCTTGGGGTCGGCCTGCACTTCGGCGGGCTTGCCTTCGGCGATCTTCTGGCCGAAGTCGAGCACGGTGACGGTGTCGCAGATAGACATGACGACGTCCATGTGGTGCTCGATGAGGATGATGGTGATGCCGACATCGCGGATCTTGCGGATGATGGCGACCAGTTCCTTGATGTCGGGCGCGGTGAGGCCGGCGGCCGGTTCGTCAAGCAGCAGCAGGCTTGGATTCAGGCCCAAGGCGCGACCGATTTCGAGCAGGCGCTGTTTGCCGTAAGGCAGGTTGCGCGCTTCTTCGTTGGCGAGATCGGCGAGGCCGACGAACTCCAGAATCGCGGCGGCGCGTTCGCGTGCGGCCTTCTCTTCGCGCTTGTAGCGCGGCGAGTTCACCATGACGTCGGCGACGTTGCTGTTGAAGGTGTGGTGCAGACCGACGAGGACGTTTTCTGTGGCGCTCATTTCGCCGAACAGTTGAACGTTCTGGAAGGTGCGCGCCACGCCGCCCAGCGCGATCAGCGATGGCGTCTGGCCGGTGATCACGCGGCCGTCGTATTCCACCGAACCATCGGTCGGACGGTAGATGCCGGTGAGCACGTTCATCATGGTGCTCTTGCCGGAACCGTTCGGACCGATCAAGCCATGCACGGTGCCTTTACGGATGTCGAGGTCGACCTTGTTGAGCGCTTTGAGGCCACCGAATTGCATCAGCACCTGGTTGACCTTCAAGAGGGTCGCGCCGTCTTCCTTGACGGCTGCTGTGGTGATGACGGCTTCGGTCGCTTGTAATACGTTGCCGTCGATTTGCTGCGCCAGCGGGACACGCTTGCTGAGCACGCGGCCGAACAGGCTGCGGCAGAAACCGACAATACCGTCTTGCAGGTAGTAGACGACGAACAATGTCATCAGGCCAAAGATGGTGAGACGCCAGTCGGTGATGTTTTCCAGCTTGTAAGAGAACGCTGCCATCAGTACCGTTGCAACCACCGGCACGGCGATTTCGCGCGGCGTCTTGGTCTTCTTGACTACCGAGGCGATACCGCCGACCACGACGATCACGGCGGCGACGGTGGCGATCTGACGGAACAGTTCAATGTCGGACAACAGGCTCGGCAGCATGACAACGATCAGCGCGCCGATGAGCGAACCGATGCGTGATTTGCGACCGCCCATGATCACTGCCAGCAGGAACAGGATGGTCAGCTCGAAGTTGTAGGTATTGGGCGAGATGTACTCTTCCGAATACGCATACAGGCAGCCGGACAAACCAGCCAGCGCCGCGCTGATGATGAAGGCGTAAACCTTGTAGCGATATACCGAGACGCCCATGCAATCGGAGGCGATCGGGCTGTCGCGCAAGGCCTGGAAAGCGCGGCCGAGGTTGGAGCGCAGGATGCGATGGACCACAATCAGCGACACCACCATCAGGAAGGCGACAACATAGAAGAATTCGACTTCTGTCATCTTGACGCCACTGAGCATCGGCTTCGAAAGCTTGATCCCCATCGGGCCTTCGGTGAGGAAGGTCATTTCATTAATGAGGATCTGGATGATGGTACCGAAGGCCAGCGTAACCATCGCCAGGTAAGGGCCGGTTACGCGCAAGGCCGGCAGCGCCAGGATAGCGCCGAATAGCGCGGTGACGGCGATACTGCCGGGCAGCACCAGTAGAAACGGCAAGCCGAGTTTGAAATACAACACGCCGGCGGTATAAGAACCGATGCCGAATAAGCCCGCATGTCCCAAGGAGACCTGGCCTGTGTAGCCGACCACGATATCCAGACCAAACAACAAGATGGCGTAGATCAGAATGGTTTCTGCCAGATGCAGGTAGTAAGGATTGCGTACTACTTGCGGCAGCAGCGCCAGCGCGATGATGCCGAGCAGCGAGAAGAAGAGGATTTTTTTGTTCATGTTCATCAGACCTTTTTGATCGCAGTTTTGCCGAACAGGCCAGCAGGTTTGACTGCGAGCACCAGCAACAGCAGCAACAGTCCAGGGACTTCCTTGTAGCCGGTGGAGATGTAGAAACCGGTGACAGTTTCAGCGATGCCGAGAATGAGGCCTCCGACAATCGCCCCCATGCCGGAGGTCAGGCCGCCGATGATTGCCACGGCGAATGCTTTCAAACCGAGCGCTGCACCCATGGTGGCGCCGGTAAGCGTCAACGGCGCGACCAGCACGCCGGCGAAGGCTGCCGTTGCCGAGGACAGTGCGTAGGAGAACGTGATCACCATGCTGGTGTTGATGCCCATCAGGCCGGCAGCATCACGGTCGTTCGATGTGGCGACGACGGCTTTGCCGTAAATCGATTTGCGGTTGAAGATCTCAACGGCGAGCATCATGGCAAGCGCGCCGACGACGACCAGCACTTGCATCGGCTGCACATTGGCGCCAAAGATCTGGAACGGTGCGCCTGACAATGGGCTGGGGAACGGAAGATCGTCTTTTCCCCAGATGTTTTCGGCGACGTTCTTGAAGATGATGGCAAGCGCGATCGTCGACATGATCCAGCCGAATTCGGACTTGATCTTGATCGCAGGACGCACGCCGATCCATTCGACGAACATGCCTTGCAGCGCGCCGAAGACCAGCACGATGGGAATCATGAGCCAGTAGTTGAGATAAGGGCCGCCATGTATGTTGCCGACCACAGAGAGGCCGACAAGAGCACCCAACATCAACGCTTCGCCCTGTCCGAAGTTCAGGGTGCCGGAGGTGGCGAAAGTGAGTTGATAACCGAAGGCGATCACCGCGTAGATCATGCCTAGCGCGATGCCGCTGAAAACCAGCTGTAACAGAATATCCATTATTTCTACCCAAGAATCGGCTTGCCATTGACTGGCGGGTTGAGTGTGCCGGGATTTTTTTCAGGTATGAGAGATGGAAGATCGCATGTGGTCGAATGGCCGGGCTTGCGCCCTACCCTTGCCCCACCTCGCCGACGTCAGACTACGGCATGCTGCCCGCCTGATGCGCCTGCGTCGCTGCGACTTCATCACTTCCGATACAAGTTAAAAAATCGTCAACATACTCTGCGAAAAAGGCCAGTCCCCGGATCGCAAGGACTGGCCTTTATGCTTTAACGACAAATTACGCCGTCGTCAGATTTTATTTGCCGAGAACGACGCGGCCGTTTTTCACTTCGCCCATGACGACGTTGTTTGGCTTGATCGCTTCATGGTCGGTGTGCGAGAACGGCTTGTCATAGGTCGTCACAACGCCTTCAACCTTGGTGTTCAGGTTTTCCAGCGCAGCGCGCACCTTCTCGCCGTCAGTGGTGCCGGCTTGCTTGATGGCGGCCGCCAGCAGGTAGATCGAGTCGTAGCCTTGAGCGGCAGACACGGCCGAAGGGATACGGTCAACCTTGTAGGCTTTTTGGTAGGCTTCGATGAAGGCTTTGCGCTTAGGCGTATTGCCGTCCTGGATGAAGGTTTGCGGCATGCGGGCGCCGTTGCCGTTCTTGCCGGAGTTGTCGATGAAGTTACCCATCGACAGCGGCCAGCTGCCGATAATAGGCACGTGCCAGTTCAGCTTTTCCATGCCGTTGGCGATCTGTGCCAGCTCAGGACCGATGCCGTAGGTCAGCACGACTTGTGCGCCACCTTGCTTGGACTTCAGCAATTGCGCAGTCATGTCGACGTCTTTGATGTTGTACTTCTCGATGGCGACCGGAGTGATCTTCTTGGCAGCCAGGACTTTTTCCAGATCTTCACGACCGAGTTGGCCGTAGTTGGTGGAGTCTGCCAGGATCGCGACCTTGGTGAATTTTTGCTTGTCGACGGCTTCGTCGGCAATCATCTTGGCCTGAATGCCGTCTGCTGCCGAGGTACGGAAGACGTAGTTGGCCGGATCTTTTTCGAATTGCTTGGTGATGACGCTACCGGTAGCAACGTTGTTGATCACAGGAATCTTTGCTTCCTGATAGAAACGCTGCGACGCCAGTGCAACACCGGTGTTGATGAAACCGACGGTGGCGACGACTTTTTCTTTGTTGATCAGTTCTTGCGCGACCTGCACGCCGCGTTCGTTCTTGGCTTCGTCGTCGCGCTCAACCAATTGCAACTGACGTCCCAACACGCCGCCTGCGGCATTGATGTCGGCCACAGCCAGCTTGACGCCGTCGCGCATGGAAGCGCCCATCGGAGCGGAACCGCCAGTGAACGGGCCCGACACGCCGATCTTGATAGGATCAGCTGCTTGACTGGAAAGGGAAAGGCTCAGCAGTGCTGCTGCAACCAAAGCTTGGGTCTTGTATGACATTTGTCTTCCTCCTGGTGTAATTATCTTGGTTGGCCATCTTGATGTGGTCTAACTCAATTCTTGCCGGGCCGTCAGTTGTTCTGCGTTGTTCTGCGGCACCGTTATCGTCGCTGATTCTGTCCCATCTACCTTTCTCGAAACTTACAAATCCGTCAGGATCTGTCGAATGCTGTCAGGCAGTGGAACCGATTTTTCTTCTTTGAAATTAACCCACACGATCTTGGCTCCGCCCTCAGCATAGATGATTTCAGGTTCATCTACACGCCGGATCTCATAGGTAGTTTCCACACTCGAGCGGCCTGGTTGCAGGGCGTACATGCGAATCTCGATGTCGGCCGGATATTTGAGCTGGCGACGGAAAGTGCACTGAGCATTGACGATCACCGGGCCCAAACCGTCTTCGACCATACCGCCAACAGCTGTTTCCAGCCATTCGATACGGGTCTGCTCCATATAGCGGAAATAGACAGTGTTATTGACGTGGCCGAAGGCGTCCATATCGCCCCAGCGGATCTTCATGGTGGAAGTGTGAATCAGGATTTTGTCGGACATCGGGTGCAGCCTTTCTTCGTAAGCATTAATCTTGGTCGATCTTGCTCATGCGATTGTTGAATTTATTTCATCAGGCAATTTCGGCTGCCTCGACCGCATCGAACGCATAACGCGCATTTCCACACAAGAACAAGGGAATTGGCAAAAATCAAATAAAATGTCGACAAGCTTGGGCATCGTGAACATTTTTTGCGGATCAGACTAGCATTCTCTCGCAAAATACTGAACAATAGCACGATCGTTCGCAAATATTCCAACCAAAACATTACGGGACACTCCATGACTCAAACTCAAGACTTGCTTGCGCAGTATGGTCCGCGCGAAGCGATGGAATACGACGTTGTCGTTGTCGGCGGCGGCCCTGCAGGTCTGTCCTCGGCCATCCGCATCAAGCAACTGGCCGCCGAAGCCGGCAAGGAAGTCTCGGTCTGCGTGCTGGAAAAAGGCAGCGAAGTCGGCGCTCACATCTTGTCGGGTGCGGTCATGGATCCGCAGGCGATCACCGAATTGTTTCCCAACTGGAAAGAACTCGGTGCGCCATTGAATACTGAAGTCACCGAAGACCGTTTCCTTTTTCTCTCCGCCAGCAAAGCATACAAGACGCCGTCGTGGATGCTGCCAGCTTGTTTCCAGAATCACGGCAACTACGTCATCTCGCTGGCCAATGTCGTGCGCTGGCTAGGCCAGCAGGCTGAGGCGCTGGGTGTGGAAGTCTTCCCCGGCTTTGCAGCTGCAGAAATCCTGTACAACGACGACGGCTCCGTCAAGGGCGTCGCGACCGGCAACATGGGTGTGGATCGCCACGGAGAACCGACCGGCGCTTTTCAGCTGGGCATGGAACTGCATGCGAAGTACACCTTCTTCGCCGAAGGCGCGCGTGGCCATCTGGGCAAGCAACTGATCGCCAAGTACAAGCTCGACGCCGGCAAGGATCCCCAGACCTACGCTATCGGCATCAAGGAAATCTGGGAAATCGATCCGAAGATGCACAAGCCGGGCCTGGTGGTGCACACCGCCGGCTGGCCGCTGGATAGTGGTACTTACGGTGGCTCTTTCCTGTATCACCTGGAAAACAATCAGGTCGCCGTGGGTTACGTGGTTGGCCTCGCATACGAGAATCCTTACCTGTCGCCGTACGAAGAATTCCAGCGCTATAAAACGCATCCTGAAATCCGCAAGTTCTTTGAAGGCGGCAAACGTCTGGCTTATGGCGCACGCGCGATCACGGCCGGCGGTTTGCAATCGCTGCCGAAGCTGACCTTCCCGGGAGGTGCACTGATCGGCTGCGATGCAGGCTTCCTGAACGCGTCGCGCATCAAAGGCAGCCATGCCGCCATCAAGACCGGCATGCTGGCAGCTGAGGCGGTGTTTGAGGCCTTGGGCAATGCTCGCCAGTACGACGAACTGACGGCCTACAGCGCCGCGTTTGAGAAGTCCTGGCTGCATGAAGAGCTGTACAAGGCGCGTAACTTCAAGCCGTCGATGAGCAAAGGCCTGTACACCGGCACGCTGCTGGTCGGCATCGATCAGGTGCTGTTCGGCGGCAAGGCGCCGTGGACGCTGCATCACTCGCATGCGGATCATGAATGCCTGAAGCCGGCGGCAGACTTCTCGCCGATTGCGTATCCGAAGCCGGATGGCAAGCTGACCTTTGATCGTTTGTCGTCAGTGTTCATTTCCAATACGAATCACGCGGAAGATCAGCCGATTCACCTGACGCTGAAAGATGCTTCCGTGCCGGTTGGTATCAATCTGGCGAAGTATGCGGGGCCCGAAGCGCGCTACTGCCCTGCCGGCGTGTATGAGTTTGTGAAGAATGACGACAATACGGATCGCCTGCAGATCAATGCGCAGAACTGCGTGCACTGCAAGACCTGCGATATCAAGGATCCGACACAGAACATCGTGTGGGTAACACCCGAAGGCGGCGGCGGGCCGAATTATTCGAATATGTAATTCGTCTGCGGCAGCATTCGGACAAACAGAAAAATAGAAAAACAAAAACGGCGCTTCGATTGAAGCGCCGTTTTTGTTTTGGC
>NZ_JAQQFR010000015.1:0-151240 GCF_046025915.1 Herbaspirillum rhizosphaerae
ACCTAAATCAGAACGGCAAATTATTGGTTCTTGAAGTTCGGGGGACGCTTCTCCATGAACGCTTTCATGCCTTCGGTCTGATCTTCCGTGGCAAAGCAGCTATAGAACATCGCGCGCTCATATTTGATGCCTTCAGACAGCGTCGATTCATATGCACGATTCACCGAGTCTTTAATCATGGCGACCACCGGCTGCGACATGTCGGCAATCGTGATGGCGGCAGCCAGCGCTTCGTCCATCAGCTTGTCCGCGGCAACAACGCGCGACACCAAGCCCGCGCGCTCGGCTTCTTGCGCATCCATCATGCGACCGGTCAGGCACAAGTCCATCGCCTTGGCCTTCGAGACTGCGCGCGGCAGACGTTGTGTACCGCCAGCACCAGGCACGATGCCCAGTTTCACTTCGGGTTGACCGAACTTGGCAGTATCCGCAGCAATAATGAAGTCGCACATCATTGCCAGTTCGCAACCGCCGCCCAGGGCGTACCCGGCCACTGCGGCAATCACCGGCTTGCGTACGCGGCGAATGGTTTCCCAGTTGCGCGTGATGAACTCGCCCTTGAACACGTCCATATAGTTGTAGCCGGCCATAACGGTGATATCGGCGCCGGCGGCAAACGCTTTCTCGCTGCCGGTGATCACGATACAGCCCAGCGCTTCGTCGGCATCAAATGCCAGCAAGGCCTCACCCAACTCGGTCATCAACTGATCATTCAGGGCATTGAGCGCTTTCGGTCGGTTAAGGCGTATCACGCCGACTTTGCCTTGTGTCTCGGTCAAAATGTTCTCGTAACTCATCTTGTCTCCTCTATATAGGGGTAGCACGGAAGTGAAATATTCTTGCTCCGACGATTGTACCGCCAATGAAACTTGCGCGAGATCAAAGGAACGCCAGGAATTAGTTCGCACAGCTGATGTCAGAGCCTATACTGAGACTACCCCCTTCACCACAACAAAGGAGGATCACATGTTCAAGACCATTCTTGTACCAACGGATGGATCGGAGCGCTCGGACAAGGCCATCGCCAACGCCATCGACTACGCGCAGCACTGCAAATCCAAGATTATCGGGATTTCAGTCGCAGAACCCTATCCCTTCTCACCATTGGCCGAAAGCTCCATGGCAATCGATCCCGGCATCTATGAAGAAAACGTTCGCAATCTCGCCGAACAAAACGTGAAGAAAATCTCCGACGCCGCCCAGGCTGCCGGTGTGGACTGCGAAACGACCACGGTTCTCTCGTTCGCCCCAGACGAGGAAATCGTCAACGCCGCCAAGAAATTCAATTGCGACGTGATTTTCATGGCGTCACATGGACGCAGCGGCTTGAGCAGATTATTTCTTGGGAGCAAGACGCAAAAGGTGCTGGCACACTCTTCCATCCCCGTCTTGGTTCTGCGCTAATCAATACAAAGCCTTCGCGTAATAAAAAACCCGGCTTGCCTTACATAGGCAAGCCGGGTTTTCTTTGTCCGCTACAGCATTGTATTAAGGGAGGCTAAAAGACATCAAACCTCTTATATAGGACAACTCAGGGATTCGGCAACAAAACCCACATCATGCCGCGCTGCTTCATCGCTCCCGCCTTTTCGCCGGCTTCATTGCCAAACCCCCAGAAGTAATCCGCCCGCACTGCGCCGCGAATCGCCCCACCCGTATCCTGAGCCAGCACCAGGCGCTGCAAAGGCGCATCACTATTTGGCTGCGTAGTCGCCAAAAACACTGGCGCGCCCAGCGGAATATGCTGGCGATCAACGGCAATCGAGCGTTGGCCGGTCAGCGGCAAGCCCATCGCGCCGTTCGGGCCCTTGGATGGATCTCCGACCTTCTCTTCCTTGAAGAAGATATAGCTAGGATTCGCGTTCAGCAGCTCATTCTGACGCGACGGATTGGCAATCACCCAAGCCTTGATGCCTTGCGCCGAAGCCTGCGATAGCGTCATTTCACCTTTATCAACCAGATAACGCCCGATGGACTTGTAGGGATAACCGTTCTGATCGGCATAGGCAAGACGCACCGTCTCTTGCGAACCATCCAGAATCACACGGCCGGAACCTTGCACCTGCAGGAAGAAGGCTTCCACCGGATCATCCACCCAGACCAGCTCCTTACCGTTCAAGGCTCCCGATTGCAGCAACTCCGCGCGCGAGAAATATGGAACCACTTTGTTGCCGACCACACGGCCGCGCAGACGCATGTTTTTCAGTTCCGGATACAGACTTGCCAGATCGATCGTCAGCAAATCATCCGGTGCCTTATAGAGAGGAGTCTGATACGGCCCGCCGCGTTTGCGTGATCCGCGCAGCAAAGGCTCGTAATAACCGGTGACCAGGCCGGTATCGCTGCCGTCGGGATTGAATACCTTGTAAGGCGTAAAGCCGGACTCAAAAAACGCGCGAATGGCGCCTTCGTCATTACCATTCACCTGGCGTGCCGTCGTACACGCGTTTTTCCACTCGGGACGACGAATCAGCGTCTGGCAAGAAGTCAGAAAAGCCGGCCAGGCCTCACGCACTTCGTCGCGATCCCAGCCCGGCATGGCGGCGAACGTGCTTCGCTGCAGCGTCTGCGCCTGGGCTTCAGGCGTGGTCGGCGTTGTCGGCTTGGTGGGAGTAGTCGGCGGCGTCACCGGCGGGAGCGGGCGCGTCGTCGTGCAGGCTGCAAGACATAAAGCGACGATGACGGCTAATGCAGGTAAACTGGTACGAGTGCTCTTTTGAATAAGTGACATTGAGGAAACGTGAAAATGTGGTGGTTAATACTCGAAGCCGGCGGCGCCTTCTTTATCTTCGTATTCATCGTCTGGTGGACCATGTTTTCCGGACGCAAGCCGGATCAACAGGTTCAGACAAAAAATCCAAGCGATAAAAAAGACGATACCCAAGCTTGAACGCTTAATGTGGCACCAATAAGCTCAACGCTTAGTGCAACGTGCGTGGCAGCGACAGGATAAATTCCGGAATCTTCACGTCGAATTGCTCGCCATCTTCGGCGACGCAGAAATACTCTCCGTGCATCGAGCCCTGCGGCGTCTTCAGCGACGTCCCGCTGGTGTACTCGAACTGTTCCCCCGGTTGCAGGAACGGCTGATGCCCCACGACGCCCAATCCACGCACTTCTTCCGTGTGATTGTTCGCGTCGGTGATGATCCAGTGGCGCGAAATCAGCTGGGCGGGAACCTGTCCGGTATTGACGATAGTGATCGCGTAGGCAAACACATAATGTGAACGTGCCGGGTCGGATTGCTCTTCCAGGTACTGCGTCTTGACCGTCACCGTAAACTCATACGTCGCCATGCGGATTTCCTCGATTTTGTAAAAAGCCAAGCCCATTCCACACGAAAACAACCGCAAGTGCAAGGTTTGCAACAAAACCGAGGCACGGCGAACGGGTAAAATAGCGCATCTTTAATCGTACCATCGCCCTACCAGAGCCATATCGCCATGCCCAACTACCGTATCGCCCCCAGTATCCTGTCCGCCGATTTCGCCCGTCTGGGCGAAGAAGTCCGCAATGTCGTCGCTGCCGGCGCCGACATTATTCACTTCGACGTGATGGACAACCATTATGTTCCCAACCTGACGATCGGCCCGCTGGTTTGCGAAGCCATCCGCCCGCACGTGCAGGTGCCGATTGACGTGCATCTGATGGTCAAGCCGGTGGATCGCATCATTCCCGACTTCGCCAAAGCCGGCGCCAATATCATCACCTTCCATCCGGAAGGCTCGGAACACATCGACCGTTCGCTGCAGTTAATCCGCGACAACGGCTGTAAAGCCGGTCTGGTGTTCAATCCCGGCACACCACTGCATTTCCTCGATCACGTGATGGACAAGATCGACATCATTTTGATCATGTCGGTCAATCCAGGCTTCGGCGGTCAATCCTTCATTCCTGAAGCACTGAAGAAGATCGCCGCAGTCCGCCGCCGCATCGACGAATCCGGCCGCGACATCATGCTGGAAGTCGACGGCGGCATCAAAATCGAGAACATCGCCGCAGCCGCCAAGGCCGGTGCCGACACCTTCGTGGCCGGCTCCGCCATCTTCGGCAAGCCTGACTACAAGGCCGTCATTGACGCTATGCGCAGCGAACTGGCCAAGTAATCCGACGTAATCCACCCCAAGAAGATCCCATGCTCGACAACATCAAAGCCGCCATCATCGACCTCGACGGCACCATGCTCGACACCGCGCCGGATTTCCACGTCGCCGTGAACCGCATGCGCGCCGACCTGGGCCTGGGGCCGCTGGCGATGCAAACCATCGTCAATTTTGTCGGCAAGGGATCGGAAAACCTGATGCGCCGCGTACTGGCCGTTGATTACGACGAAGACGGCGTGGAGCAGCGCTTCGAAGAAGCCCTGGCGTCGTATCAGGAGCATTACCTCGCCATCAACGGGGATTACGCCACGCTGTATCCGAACGTCATCGAGGGCCTGCAGGCGCTCAAAGCCAAGGGCTTGCGCCTGGCCTGCGTGACCAACAAGCCGATCGCCTTCGCCCTGCCGCTGATGGATAAAAAAGGTCTGTATCCGTATTTCGATGTGATCTACGGCGGCGATTCCTTGCCGAAAAAGAAACCGGATCCCTTGCCTTTGCTGCAGGTTTGCGCAGATTTTTCCCTGCAACCGGCGCAAGTGGTCGCCATCGGCGATTCGTCCAACGACGCGCAAGCCGCACGGGCTGCGGGTTGCCGCGTGCTCAACGTGCCGTATGGCTATAACCACGGCGAACCTATACACAATGTTGATTCCGATGGTATAGTTCCAACGCTGCTAGATGCAGCGCACCAAATTTCTTAAGCATTAGCGTAGTCATTATCTAAAGACCACTGACAAATGTTTCTCGACAAAAAACTCAACGCCAACAAATCAGCCGCCCCTGAGGCCTGGCTGTGGCGACGCTGGCAATCCTGGGCTAACTAACCCACGTCAGCTGCTGGCCGCTCCTCTTCTTCCCCTGCGACCAGCAAGTTTTTTGCAACACACCCCTGTTTAAAAATACTGCTTACTGTTATTAGGCACGCGCTTGCCAGGACGCATCAAGTCGTCCGGCCACCCGCAAGCCGTCTTACAATAGCGGTCCTGGAGAGAAACAATGACCGAACTCGAATTCAAATCGCTGGCCTCGCAAGGCTATAACCGCATTCCCTTGATCGCCGAAGCTTTCGCCGACCTGGAAACGCCGCTGACCCTGTACCTCAAACTGGCGCAAACCCAGAACGCCGGCAAGAACACTTTCCTGCTGGAATCAGTCGTCGGCGGCGAACGCTTCGGCCGCTATTCCTTCATCGGTCTGCCGGCCACGACCAAGCTGCGCAGCTTCGGCAACAAGATTGAAGTCCTGAAAAACGACAAGGTCATCGAATCGCTCGAAGGCAACGCGCTCGAATTCATCGCCGAATTCCAATCGCGCTACAAAGTCGCGATCCGCCCCGGCATGCCGCGCTTCTGTGGCGGTCTGGCCGGCTACTTTGGCTACGACGCCGTGCGTTACATCGAGAAGCGCCTGGCCGACAGCGCGCCGAAAGACGACCTCGGCCTGCCCGACATCCAATTACTCGTTACCGAAGAGTTGGCGGTCATCGACAATCTCTCCGGCAAACTCTACCTCATCGTCTACACCGACCCATCGCAACCGGAAGCCTTCAGCAAAGGCCGCCAACGCCTCAAGGATCTGCGCGCCTCGCTGCGCCGCGCCGCCGATGCGCCGGTCACCAGCGGCTCGGTGCGCACCGAAACCATCCGCGAATTCCCTAAAGATGAATATCTGAAGGCCGTTGCCAAAGCCAAGGAATACGTCATGGCCGGCGATCTGATGCAAGTCCAGATCGGCCAGCGTCTGAAGAAGTCCTACGTCGATTCGCCACTGATGCTGTACCGTGCGCTGCGTTCGCTGAACCCATCGCCATACATGTACTTCTACAACTTCGGCGACATGCAGATTGTCGGCGCCTCGCCGGAAATTCTGGTGCGCAATGAAACCATCGGCCAAACCTCCGACGGTCAGGCGCAAAAGAAAATCACCATCCGGCCACTGGCAGGCACCCGTCCACGCGGCTCGACCCCGGAACGCGACGCGCAACTGGCCACCGAACTGCTAGCCGATCCGAAAGAAATTGCTGAACACGTCATGCTGATCGATCTGGCGCGCAACGACATCGGCCGCATCGCTACCACCGGCAGCGTCAAGGTCACTGACCAGATGGTCATCGAAAAATATTCCCACGTGCAGCACATCGTCTCCAATGTCGAAGGCTTGCTCAAACCCGGCCTGTCGAATCTGGATGTCCTGAAAGCCACCTTCCCCGCCGGCACGCTGTCGGGCGCGCCGAAAGTGCGCGCGATGGAAATCATCGATGAACTCGAACCAACCAAGCGCGGCATCTACGGCGGCGCCTGCGGCTATCTGTCGTTCGGCGGCGAGATGGATGTGGCGATCGCGATCCGTACCGGCGTTATCAAAGACGGCACGCTGTACGTGCAGGCTGCGGCCGGCATCGTTGCCGACTCGGTGCCGGAAATGGAATGGGAAGAAACCGAAAACAAAGCGCGGGCTGTACTGCGCGCTGCCGAACAAGTGCAAGACGGACTGGATGGAGAAATCTAAATGCTGCTGATGATCGACAACTACGATTCCTTCACTTACAACATCGTCCAGTATTTTGGAGAGCTCGGTGAAGAAGTGCTGACCATCCGCAACGATGAGATCACACTCGAGGAAATCGAAAAACTGAATCCAGAACGCATCTGCCTGTCGCCAGGCCCATGCAGCCCGAAAGAAGCCGGCATCTGCATCGACTTGCTCAAGCATTTTTCCGGCAAGCTGCCTATCCTCGGCGTCTGCCTCGGCCATCAGGCCATCGGCGAAGCCTTCGGCGGCAATGTCGTACGCGCCAAGCAAGTCATGCACGGCAAGACATCGAAGATCGCCCACACCGGTGTCGGCGTCTTCAAGGATATCCCCAGCCCTTACACCGTGATCCGCTATCACTCGCTGGCCATCGAGCGTGCCTCACTGCCCGATTGCCTCGAAGTCACCGCATGGACCGACGATGGTGAAATCATGGGCGTGCGCCACAAGGAATTCGATTTGCAGGGTGTGCAGTTCCACCCCGAGTCGATCCTGTCCGAACACGGCCACGCCTTGCTGAAAAATTTCCTGACCGGCACAGCACGCTCTTAAGCGCGGCCGATCACATCACACCATTCGAGAAAAGATTATGTCCATCACGCCACAAGAAGCCTTACTGCGCTGTATCGAGCACCGCGAAATTTTCCACGACGAAATGCTGACGCTGTTCCGCCAGATCATGAGCGGCGAAATGTCGCCGACCATGATCGCCGCGATCACCATGGGCCTGCGCGTCAAGAAAGAAAGCATCGGCGAAATCGCCGCCGCAGCGCAAGTCATGCGCGAGTTCGCCACCAAAGTACCGATGGCCGACACCAGCAACTTGCTCGACATCGTCGGTACCGGAGGTGATGGCGCACATACCTTCAATATTTCTACTGCAACCATGTTCGTCGCTGCCGCTGCCGGTGCGCGCGTCGCCAAACATGGCGGCCGTAGCGTATCGTCTTCGTCGGGTAGCGCCGACGTGCTCGAAGCACTTGGTGCCGACATCAACCTGCAACCGGAACAAGTGGCGCAATCGATCGCTCAGACCGGCATCGGCTTCATGTTCGCGCCCAACCACCATTCAGCCATGAAACACGCGGCACCGGTGCGCAAAGAACTCGGTGTGCGTACGATATTCAACATCTTGGGCCCGCTGACCAATCCGGCCGGCGCACCCAACATTCTGATGGGCGTATTCCATGCCGACCTGGTCGGCATCCAGGTGCGCGTACTTCAGCGTCTGGGCGCACAGCATGCGATCGTGGTCTGGGGCCGCGACAATCTGGATGAGGTCACATTGGGCGGCGCCACCATGATCGGCGAGCTGGTCAACGGTGAAATCCGCGAATACGAAATTCATCCGGAAGACTTCGGCATGAGCATGTTTGCCAGCCGCAATCTGCAAGTCGCCAACGCAGCCGAATCGAAAGAAAAGATTTTTGAAGCACTCAAGGGCACGCCGGGTCCAGTACACGATATCGTCGCATTGAATGCCGCCACTGCCCTGTACGCAGCCGGTGTAGCGGGCTCCATAGAGGACGGTCTGATCAAGGCACGCGCCGCCATCAGTTCCGGCGCAGCGCTGAGCAAGCTTGAGCAATTTATTAATGTCACCAAGCAACTGGGCGGCAAACACTAATCTTTCAGTAATGGAAAGGCGCGCACCATGATCCCCTTGAACGACCTGATGATTTTTGCGTTGGCCGCATTGGTGCTGGTGCTCACGCCCGGCCCCAATATGATGTATTGCGTGTCGCGCTCGATTTGCCAGGGTCGCGCGGCGGGCATGATTTCGCTCCTGGGCGTGGCGACCGGTTTCATCGTGCATATGCTGGCGGCCACGTTTGGATTGACGGCATTGTTTCTCGCAGTGCCGCTGGCTTACGACCTGATCAAGTATCTCGGCGCAGCCTATCTGTTGTGGATGGCGTGGAATGCGCTCAAACCGGGCGGTGCCTCGCCGTTTCAGACGCAGAACCTGCCGCACGACAGCAACGCGACCTTGTTCCGCATGGGGTTTCTGACCAATCTGCTCAATCCCAAGGCAGCCATGTTTTACATGTCTTTTCTGCCGCAGTTCATTCACCCTGAACACGGCCATGTCATGCTGCAAAGCCTGACACTGGGTGTGACGCAGATCACCGTCAGCTTCGTCGTCAACGGCTTGCTGATTCTGACCGCCAGCGCCATTGCCAGCTTCTTTTCGAACAATCCGGGCTGGATGCGGGCGCAGCGTTACGTCATGGGACTGACACTCGGCGCACTGGCGGTTCGACTTACCATTGATCAACGCAAGTAAGCAACGTAAATAAGCAAATTTAAACAAGCAGCAACCAAGGAATATTTATGTCTGACATCCTCAACAAGATCCTCGACGTCAAAGCTGACGAAGTGAAAGCGGCGAAGAAACATCGCGACCTCGCCAGCCTGCGTCGCGACGTTGAATCCGATGCCGAGGCGCGTGCGCAATTGCGCGGCTTCGAAGCCAGCGTACGCGGCAAGATCGCCGCGGGTCATGCCGGCATCATCGCCGAAGTCAAAAAAGCCTCGCCCTCCAAGGGCGTGATCCGTCCCGATTTCAAGCCGGCCGAAATCGCTGTCAGCTACGCCACCCACGGCGCGGCATGCTTATCGGTACTGACTGACGTGCAATTCTTTCAGGGTGCGCCTGAATATCTCAAGCAGGCGCGTGCCGCCTGTGCGCTGCCGGTGCTGCGCAAGGATTTCATGATGGATCTGTATCAGGTCTACGAAGCGCGCTCTTGGGGCGCCGATGCCATCCTGCTGATTGTCGCCGCGCTCGATCACGGCCTGATGGCTGAACTCGAAGCCTGCGCCCACGAACTCGGCATGAGCGTGCTGGTGGAAGTGCATGACGGCGCCGAGCTCGACGCGGCACTGAAACTGAAGACCGCGCTGCTGGGCATCAACAACCGCAACCTGCGCACCTTCGAAACCACGCTGGACACGACGCTGAATCTGCTGCCGCGCATTCCTTCGGAAAAGCTGGTCGTCACGGAATCGGCCATCGCCACGCCGGAAGACGTCAAGCGCATGCGTGAAGCCAAGGTCAATGCCTTCCTGGTCGGCGAAGCCTTCATGCGCGCGCCGGAACCGGGCGTCGAACTGGCGCGCTTGTTTGCCTGATCACTCGATCTCTCTCAAGCAATAAAAAAGCGGAGCACGAAGCTCCGCTTTTTTTACGTCTGCTGCTTTCAGATTGGATTAAGCAGAGAAACCGCCGTCAATCGTCAGGCTGGCGCCAGTGATATAGCCCGCTTCAGGACCAGCCAGATATGCCACGAAGCTGGCGATTTCTTCGTCCTTGCCATAACGTGGCAATGCCATCAAACCCTTCAGTGCTTCAGCGAAATCACCGTTGGCTGGGTTCATGTCGGTGTCGACCGGACCAGGCTGCACGTTGTTGACGGTGATGCCACGTGGACCAAGGTCGCGCGACAAACCCTTGGTCAGGCCGACGATGGCCGACTTGCTCATGGCGTACACAGCGCCGCCGGCAAACGGCATGCGATCTGCGTTGGTGCTGCCGATAGTGATGATGCGGCCGCCTTCACCCATGAAGCGCACGGCTTCTTGTGTTGCGACGAATACGCTGCGCACATTCACTGCCAGTGTGCGGTCCAGATCTTCCAGCTTGAACTCTTCTACCGGGCCCATGGCCAGCACGCCGGCGTTGTTGACCAGAATGTCGAGACGGCCGAAGGTTTCAGCGGCAATACGAATCGCTTGTTGCAGTGCTGGGGTGTCCGAGCTGTCAGCCTGGATCGCCAGTGCGCGGCCGCCCTTGGCTTCAACTTCGGTGACCAATGCCTGCGCCTTGTCAGGCGAGCTGACATAAGTGAAGGCAACGGTAGCGCCTTCGCGCACCAGGCGCTTGACGATGGCGGCGCCGATGCCGCGCGAACCGCCTTGCACGAAGGCAACTTTGTTGGACAGGGTCAGATTGGTGTTGGTGTTTGCAGTCATGATATTGCTCCTTGTTTGGGTAAGAGAGAATGAACAAATTGAATAAATGGCCTGCGGTTTTCTTGGGTTGGACTCGAATTCCGTTTGGCTTGGACTGAAGTATGGGGTAGCGATTATGTTTAAACTAGCTGGCAATCACTATCTTCTTTTTAAACATTATGTTTAAAATAGGCCTATGGAATCCCTGACCAGCATTGAGTGTTTTGTCGCCTCCGCCGAAGCCGGCAGCTTCTCCGCAGCCGCACGGCGACTCGGCCTGACCTCTGCGGCCGTCGGTAAAAACGTCGCGCGGCTAGAGTCCAATCTCGGCGTACGGCTGTTTCAGCGCAGCACGCGCAGCCTGCGCCTGACCGAAGCCGGGGAAAGGTTTCTGCAGGAAGTCAGCGGCGGCTTGTCCAGCATTCAGAGCGCGGTCGCCAATCTCGCCAGCGCAGGCGGTCAGCCGGCTGGCGTGTTGAAGGTCAGCATGGGGACGGGTTTCGGGCGCGAATACATCGTGCCTCTGCTGAGTGGATTTCTGGAGCGCTACCCGGCCATCTCACCGGACTGGCATTTTGACAATCGACCTGTGGATTTGATTACAGAAGGCTTTGACGCCGCCATCGGCGGTGGCATCGAACTGCCTCCCGGCATCGTCGCGCGTGAACTGGCGCCGGCACATCGGGTGCTGCTGGCTTCGCCAGCCTATCTGGCCCAACGCCCTGCCATCAATACTCCCGACGATCTGGAACAGCACGACGGCATCCTGATCCGCTCACCGCAAACCGGCCGCATCCGAGCCTGGACCTTGCGCAATCGCGATGGCGCGCAGTCGCTGATCAATCTGAAAGTGAAGATGACGATGAGTGACCCGAATGCGGCATGCGAGGCCGCGCAGATGGGGCTGGGCATCACACTGACGGCGATGCCCCATGCGGTGGTGTATATGAAGAGCGGCGCACTGGTACGCGTGCTGCCGGATTGGCATGTCGACGGCGGCATGCTGGCGCTCTACTTCGCTGCGGCGCGGCTGTTGCCGGCCAAGACGCGCGTGTTCGTCGACTATGTGGTGGAACACTTCCGCCGCGAAGAACTGGCGCGGCGGTTCTCTGCCATCGAATCAGTCTAGCGGCTTAGCGCCCCTTGGCATTGGCGCGTGCGCCACCGCCAAGGTTATTACCGGCATCTTTCGCGAGCATCCGATAGCCAAGCGCCGAGCACAGCGTCACCACACCTGCCATGGCAAACGCCCAGTGAAAATCGGTCACCGAAAAATGCGCTTCGCCGCTGGCGAGATCGGTACCGCCATTAAAGTAAGAAGCAATACGCAACGCCAGCGCGCCGAACGCAATCCCCATACCGATGGTCATCTGCTGCGCCACACTCCACAAGGTTGACGCTGCACTCTTTTGCGCTTCACTCACATCCGCATAAGCCAGGGTCGCCAGCGTAGTGAATTGCATCGAGCGCGACAAACCGTAAATGAAGATCGTCATCAATACCACCGGCACCGGGGTAGTCGCAGTGAGTAGGCCGCAAGCCAGCACGAACACGCCGGCAATGGCCGCATTGTTCAGCGCCACGCGGCGGAACCCGAAACGCTGCAGCACGCGCGTGGTGAACATTTTCATGCCCAGGTTGCCCAGCGCGCTCGCCAGCAACAACAACCCAGAGTGGAAGGCAGACAAGCCAAACCCGATCTGAAACAGCAACGGCAATAAATACGGCACCGCTTCGATACCGATGCGCGTGAATGAACCGGCGACGATGGTGACGTTGAAAGTCGGTACCTTGAGCGTCGAATAATCGAGCAAAGGATGTTCGCTGCGCATACCGTGGCGATACGAAAACACGCCCAGCACAATGCCCGCGAGGATGAACAGAATCGCGACGGTCAGGTTGGTTTCGGTATGGCTGGCCAGCTCGGTGCCATACAGCAGCGAGGTCAGCGCCGTACCGCTCAGGAAGAAGCCGACCATGTCCAGCGGACGGCGCTGTGTGCCGCGCTCATTGGGAACCAGCTTCGCCACCGCGATCAGCGCAGCAATGCCGAACGGCACATTGATCAGGAAGATCCAATGCCAGGAAAAATAGGTGGTGATGAATCCGCCGAGAGAAGGCCCCACCACCGGCGCCACAATCGCCGGCCAGGTAATGGTCGAGATCGCCTGCATCAGCTTGTCTTTGCTGGTATTGCGCACCACGATCAGACGACCGACCGGCACCATCAGCGCACCGCCCATACCTTGCAGGATACGCGCTGCCGTGAACTCGAACACGCTGCTGGATATGCCGCACAAGACCGACGCCAGCGTAAAAATTACAATCGCGGAGCCGAACACCGTGCGCGAACCAAGACGGTCCGCCACCCAACCGCTGATCGGGATGAACACCGCCAGCGTCAGCATGTAGGCAGTCATGCCCAGACTCAGTTCATTCGGTCCCACCTTGAACGCCTGCGCCATCTGCGGCAACGCCGTCGCGATGATGGTGGTATCGAGGTATTCCATGAAGAAGGTCGCGGCCACGATGAAAGGCAACCAATGTAAGCGCGATGAACTCTGTCCGGCTGTCATCCCTGTCCCGTATCTGTCTTTGTTTATTCTTCTATGAACATCCGACCGCTTTCATGCATGCAGAAATGCGATCTCCCGCATTGTCGTCGTCAGAAACGAAGGAAATGGATTAGCAATTGCACGACGATGATGCCGCCAATCAAGCCGCCGCCAAAGTACACGATCACTCCCAACAACATGTTGGTGCGGCGCTGCTCGCTCACCAGCTTCTTGAGCAACTCGGCGTTTTGCGAACTCTGATTATTTTCCGTCGCCATCGTCAGCGCCTGATGCGCCAGCCGCGGCAATTGCGGCAGCAGGCGGCTGTAGCGAGGAACCTCAATCTTCAATTGCTGCACAAAGCCGCGCCAGCCGATCTGCTCATTCATCCAGCGTTCCAGATAAGGCTTGGCGGTTTTCCAGAGATCGAGATCCGGATCGAGCTGGCGGCCAAGGCCTTCGACATTGAGCAAGGTCTTTTGCAGCAGCACCAGTTGCGGCTGCACTTCAACGTTGAAGCGACGTGAAGTCTGGAACAGGCGCAACAGCACCTGGCCGAACGAGATGTCTTTCAGCGGACGATCAAAGATCGGTTCGCAGCAGGCACGTACGGCGGCTTCAAGTTCGTCGACGCGCGTTTCTTTCGGCGCCCAGCCGGATTCGATATGCGCTTCGGCCACGCGTTTGTAATCGCGCTGGAAGAAGGCCAGAAAATTCTGCGACAGATAATCCTTGTCGAAGTCAGTCAGCGTACCGACGATGCCGAAATCCAGCGCAATGTAGCGGCCGAACGTCGCCGGCGCAGTCGACACCAGGATATTTCCCGGATGCATGTCGGCGTGGAAGAACCCGTCGCGGAACACCTGCGTAAAGAAAATCTCTACACCGTCGCGTGACAGCTTGCCCAGATCGACGCCCTCTTCCAGCAAGCGCGCCGTCTGCCCGATCGGGATACCGTGCATACGCTCCATCACAATCACGGACGAAGAACAGTAATCCCAATACATCTCCGGCACCATCAGCAAATCTGAGTTGGCGAAGTTGCGGCGCAGCTGGCTGGCGTTGGCCGCTTCGCGCATCAGATCCAGTTCGTCGTGCAGATATTTGTCGAACTCGGCAACCACCTCTTTAGCCTTGAGACGGCGGCCATCGGCCCACAGACGCTCAACCCAATCGGCGGCGATATGCATCAGACCGATGTCGTGGTCGATGGTGTTGCGCATACCCGGACGCAGCACTTTGACCGCAACTTCGGTGCCGTCCTTCAATGTGGCGAAGTGCACTTGGGCGATCGACGCGGAGGCAATCGGCGTGCGATCAAAGGTAGCGAACAAGTCATCAGGATGCGCGCCCAGCGACTTCTGAATCTGCGCAATGGCCAGCTCGGAATCGAACGGCGGCACGCGATCCTGCAGGCGTGTCAGCTCGTCGGCTATGTCCAGCGGTAGCAAGTCACGGCGCGTCGACAGCACTTGCCCGAACTTGACGAAGATCGGACCGAGGTCTTCCAGCGCGCGGCGCAAACGCTCGCCGCGTGGTGTCGAAATATCGCGCCAGAAAAAAATCGCATTCAGAAAACGGGTGATACGCGGCGTATCGAAACCGGAGATCGCAATTTCGTCGAGGCCGTAACGGATCGCGACACGAACGATCTTGAACAAACGCAGGGAACGCAGAAACATCAGCGACGCTCCAGCTTCTCTATCCGTTTGGACAGGCGTTCAAGGTCATCGCGCAGTTTGACGACGTCACCGGAAAATTCGGTCATGACGTGAGGACGTATCAGCATCGGCTGTTCTTCCAGAAAGTATTCGGCGACATTTTCAGCGAGTTGTTTTTGCGTGGTTTGCACGGCGGAGAACGCCGACTTGGCACCGGACACGATGCGCGTGGCGGCGATGTCGCCGACCACCTTGCTGAGATCTTCTTCGACGTCCCAACGCAGCGACTGGCTTAACTGGGAAATGGCGTTGGCAAAATCGGCGTCGCCTTCGATCTTCACATAAGAAACAGCGCGTTCGCGGTTCGCCAGAATCAGCGGCACGTCGGACAATTTCACATGGATCGTTACGGCCGGTACGGCGTTTTCATCGGCATGCTTGAGAAAACCATCACCGGTCACTGTCAGCATCAGTTGCGCCAGACCGGCGTCGATGCACGCAGTCTTGTCGCGATGCGCGACCAGCCGGGCTTGCGCCCACGGTTCCTGAGCAAGCAAATGGTTGATGACGGCAGCGACGGGGCGCATGAAATTAGAGAGCATGGGAATGTGCGGCATCAAAAAAGAAAACCGCCCGAGAGGAGTCGGGCGGTTTCAAGTTTAACAGTTCTTGGCGCTGCCAAGTGACTACGGGCTCCGAGCAGGGTGTGCGGGCAGCCCATGAGCCTATCCGCTACACCTGCTGAATTCCTGCCAGCACCCAGCCGCCACTGCCGTTGACCGGCTTGGACAGATTCCAGATTTCGGCAAATGGCTCAGCCGAGACATCGGGTGCTTCCTTGATCAGACCGGTGAACTTGATGGTCGCCAGGTAATCGTGTTCCAGCGTTTCGATGCCGAGCAGCTCGCCGTCGATCTGCACGACGTCGGTGTTGTTCGCTGCCGCGCCGCGTTCTTGCAGTTGCAGGCGCAGTTCGCCGAACATTTCCGGCGTGGTGAATTCGCGGATGTCGTTGATGTCAGCCTTATCCCATGCCGCTTGCAGACGGATAAAGTAGCTTTTTCCGTTGCGGACGAAACCGGCAACGTCGAAGTCAGCCGGGATTCCCCATGGAATGATCGGTGCATTGGCCGCAGCAGCGGCAGTCGAGCCAAACTCATTCGCTTGCAATGCTGCAGGTGCCTGCACGCCGGTTGGCTCGATGCGCGAGCCGATTTCCGGCGTATAGACGGTCGGTTCAGCGGCACTGGCGTACGCCGGCTGCGGATTGAAGCCGTTACCATTGCTGGCTGTACTACCGCTCTTGCGGCTGAACATGCGGAACAGGAACATTGCCACGAATGCCAGCAAAGCCACCATCAAAATAGTGCTGATCATGCCCGCCATCGCGCCGCCCATGCCGAAATGCGATAGCAACGCGCCCAGGCCAAGGCCCAGCAAGGCGCCGCCGAGGATACCCTTCCATGGGCTTGCCGGTTTAGGCGGCACCGTCTGCGGAGCCGCGGCAGGTGCTGCCGGCTTGGCAGGAGCGACATTGGACGGCGATTGCGCAGGGCGTGTCGGCACCTGGCGCGAATAGTTCGAGGACTGCTTGCCGAAAGAGCCGCCGCCGCCGAGGCGTTTGGCTTCGGCGCCGGACATCGCGACCGTCATGGTCGTCAGGGCCAGCATCAGGATTACGAATAACTTTTTCACACAAGCTCCTACAAATTTGTTCAGGCTAGAGTTTGATGCCGGTATGCAATGCCGCCACGCCGGCTGTCAGGTTGTAGTACTGCACGCGCTCCAGACCGACGTCTTCCATCATCTTTTTCAGAGTTTCCTGATCGGGATGCATGCGAATCGATTCAGCCAGGTAACGATAGCTTTCAGCGTCATTGGCAACTTTTTTACCCAACCATGGCAGCACCGAGAAGGAATACACGTCGTAAGGCTTCTTCAGCGGCTCCCAGATTTTGGAGAATTCCAGTACCAGCAACTTGCCGCCCGGCTTGAGCACCCGGCGCATTTCCGCCAGCGCCGCATCCTTGTGCGTCATGTTGCGCAGGCCAAAGGCTACCGAAACGCGGTCGAAATAGTTGTCCGGAAATGGCAGTTTCTCCGCGTCGCACAGCAAGGTGGGGGTCGGAATGCCCTTATTCAATAGGCGATCACGGCCTACGCGCAGCATCGATTCGTTGATGTCGGTCAGCCAGACTTCGCCGGTCGGCCCCGCCTGTTTGGCGAACGCCTTGGACAGGTCGCCCGTGCCGCCAGCGATGTCGAGCACCTTGAAGCCCGGGCGGATACCCGCCTGAGCGATGGTGAAGGCCTTCCACACACGATGCAGGCCGGCCGACATGAAGTCGTTCATGACGTCGTACTTGGCGGCGACGGAGTGGAAGACTTCGGCGACTTTATGTACTTTTTCTTCTTCTGCGACGGTTTCGTAACCGAAGTGAGTGGTGTTGGTCATGAGGCAAGCTGTTAAGAGTAATACGACATTATATAAGGTCAGTGTGACACGATGCCGTCCGGCATCAGTCATGCAAACGCGCCATCGCGAGTGCATCGACGTACTCGCCGGCACGGAAGGCAAACGCCTTGTGCTCGCCTTCCGTTGCAAAACCAAACTTGCGGTACAGCGCGATGGCCGGGGCATTGTCGCTAAAGACCGTCAGTTCCAGGCGACGGATATCGAGCCAGTTGTCGGCAGCATCAACCAATTCTTTCAGCAACGCTGAGCCGACACCCTTGCCGCAGTGTGCGTCGTGCACGCCCATCCCGATCGACGCCGCATGGCTGCGCCGTCCCGCGTAACGGGTAAGACTGCCCTGAGCGATGACCGTTCCCGCTTCCACCGCGACCAGATGCAAACCGCCGATGGACGGTGCTTCCAGCCATGTGCGTACGGTCTCGAAAGTCTGATGCGGCAAACGCAAGGTGCCGTGGCGAAAACCGGGCTGATTGATCAGTTTGGTCAGGCCATCGACATCGCCGGGGTGCGCGGCACGGACGATGAAACCGGCTGGTTCAGTGATTGTGTCCACAGGCATGGCCGTTTCCCTTGTCGCTTGATACGACAGCGCCCGGATCCCTGCCGCTGTCGCGGGTGAAGCCGGCGGTTTCCAGTTTTTGCAGATAGGTTTCCCACATTGCATCCTGGTCGCGGCCGAGCTGATAGAGGTATTCCCAGGTAAAAATGCCGCTGGAATGCTCGTCGGAGAAAATCGGTTTGATGCCGTAGTTACCGACCGGCTCGACGCCGACGATGCCGACATCGCGCTTGCCGGTTTGCAGCGTTTCCTGGCCGGGGCCGTGGCCGCGCACTTCGGCGGAAGGCGAATACACGCGCAGCAGTTCGAAAGGAATCGAAACCATCGCGCCATCGTCGAAGGCGACTTCCATGACGCGCGATTGCGTGCGGACTTTGAAGGATACGGGCGTAGGACCAGAACTCATTGCTTGCGCTTTCTATTCTGTAAAACGAAGACCGACTGCTTGGCTCTTATTCTTTGCGGGCCAACCGGTCCTCATGAAGATCGTCAGATCAGGATGGCGTTGCCAGATGACGTTCGATGGCGGTGCGCAGTTGCGGCAGTTTCGCGCGGCGTTGCTCCAGCGTTGCCGCCGGTGTGTCACGTTTGACCTCCGCCCAGACCGGGCTGGGAAAATGTGCATCGTCGGCATAGCGCGGAATCACGTGCCAGTGCACGTGCGGCGTCATGTTGCCAAGGCTGGCGACGTTGATTTTTTCCGGCTGCATGACTTCGCGCACGGCCGCTTCAACCGCCCACACTGCTTGCATGAGGGCGTTTCGGTCGACCGGCGACAGGTCGGTCATTTCCTTGACGTGACCATTCCAGATCACGCGGCAGAAGCCGGGATAAGCAGCTTCGTCGACCAGCACAACGCGATAACCATCGCTCCTGAATACCAGCTGGCCGCCGTCGCCGTCGCACAAATCACAAGCGCTGACATTGCTCATGCTTACACCAGCACGCGTTCAATACCGCCGTTGTTGGCACGCGCCACGTAGTCAGGCAACCAGTTCTCACCGAGCAGATGCTTGGCCATTTCGACCACGATGTAGTCGGCTGTCGTGCCCGAATCTTCGTTGTAGCGCGACAAACCCTGGAAGCACGACGGGCACGATGTCAGGATCTTGACGTCGCCGTCAAAGCCGTCGGCACGCACCTTGTCGGCGCCCTTGCGCATTTCTTCTTCCTTGCGGAAGCGCACCTGGGTCGAGACATCCGGACGGCTCACGCCGAAGGTACCCGACTCGCCGCAGCAGCGATCGTTCTTCTCGATCTTTTGCGCATCGATGGTGGTGATCAGCGAATTGACGGTCTTCAGCGGATCCTGCAGTTTCATCGGGCTGTGGCAAGGATCGTGGTACATATAGCGGGTACCGGTCACGCCTTCCAGACGCACGCCCTTCTCCAGCAAATATTCGTGGATGTCGATGATGCGGCAACCCGGGAAGATCTTCTCGAACTCATAGCCTTGCAGCTGGTCATAACAGGTACCGCAAGACACCACGACGGTCTTGATGTCGAGGTAGTTCAGCGTGTTGGCCATGCGATGGAACAACACGCGGTTGTCGGTAATGATCTTCTCAGCCTTGTCGAAATCGCCGCTGCCGCGTTGCGGATAACCGCAGCACAGGTAGCCCGGCGGCAGAACCGTCTGCACGCCGACATTCCACAGCATGGCTTGCGTGGCGAGGCCGACTTGCGAGAACAGGCGCTCCGAACCACAACCCGGGAAGTAAAACACGGCTTCGGTATCGGCCGTGGTCGTCTTCGGATCGCGGATGATCGGCACGATCTTGTCGTCTTCGATATCCAGCAAGGCGCGCGCGGTCTTCTTCGGCAGATTGCCCGGCATCTTCTTGTTGATGAAGTGGATCACCTGCTCTTTGATCGGCGCCTTGCCAACCGTCGCAGCAGGTTTTTGCGTCTGCTTCCTGGCGAATTTCTTGAAGATGTCATTACCCAGACGCTGAGCCTTGAAGCCCCAATCGGTCATGACTTTGCGCGTTGCGTTGATGGTCGCCGGATCCGTCGCGTTGAGGAAGAACATCGCCGTCGCCGTACCCGGGTTGAACGATTTCTTGCCCATCTTGCGCAGCAGATTGCGCATGTTCATCGAGACGTCGCCGAAGTCGATATCGACCGGGCAAGGCGTCACGCATTTGTGGCAGACGGTGCAGTGATCAGCGACGTCTTCGAACTCTTCCCAATGCTTGATTGAGATGCCGCGACGAGTCTGCTCTTCGTACAAGAAGGCTTCGACCAGCAAAGAGGTCGCCAGAATCTTGTTACGCGGCGAGTACAACAGGTTCGCACGCGGCACGTGCGTCGCACACACCGGCTTGCACTTGCCGCAACGCAGGCAGTCCTTGACGCTATTGGCGATGGCGCCGATATCGCTTTGCTGCATGATCAGCGACTCGTGCCCCATCAGACCGAAAGACGGCGTGTAAGCATTGCTCAGGTCGGCTTCAAAACCGGGCAGGTTCAACAGCTTGCCCTTGTTGAAACGGCCTTCCGGATCGATGCGCAATTTGTAGTCGCGGAATTCGCTGATCTCATCTTCAGTCAGGAATTCCAGCTTGGTGATGCCGATGCCGTGCTCACCAGAAATCACGCCGTCCAGCGAACGCGCCAGCGTCATGATGCGCGCCACGGCTTCGTGGGCATCCTGCAACATCTGATAGTGATCGGAATTAACCGGCAAGTTGGTGTGCACGTTGCCATCGCCCGCATGCATGTGCAGCGCGACAAACACACGACCACGCAGCACGCGCTTGTGGACGGCGTTGCATTCTTCCAGGATCAGCTTGAACGCCGCGCCGCTGAAAATCTGGCGCAATTGCGCGCGCACTTCCTGCTTCCAGGTCACGCGCACGGTACGGTCTTGCACGACGTGAAAAACGTTGGCGTCAGGTTGCTCGATCAGACGCTGGTCAAATACCGGCAACAGCTTGTCCAGACCCAGCGCGGCCATTTCGTCCTTGGCCACGCTTAGCGGCTTGTCGAGATTAGCCAGCAGATAGGTCCAGCGCGCCTGCGTGCAGGCGATCAGGTCTTCAGCCTGATGCACACGGTCTTCCAGCATTTCTGCAGCCGGAATGTCTTCGCCTTCGCCGTCATCGCTCTTGCCCAATGGCAGATTGCCCTTGGCGAAGAATGCGTTGAGTTCGTCCAGGAATTGCAGCTTGTTCTTGATCGACAGTTCGATGTTGATGCGCTCGATGCCGTCGGTGTACTCGCCCATGCGATTAAGCGGAATCACCACGTCTTCGTTGATCTTGAAGGCGTTGGTGTGTTTCGCAATCGCAGCGGTGCGCGAACGGTCAAGCCAGAATTTCTTGCGAGCCTCAGGGCTGATCGCGACGAAACCTTCGCCGACGCGATTGTTGGCCATGCGGATCACTTCCGACGCGGCTTGCGCCACGGCGTTTTCGTCGTCGCCGACGATATCGCCGATCAGCACCATCTTCGGCAGCACGCCGCGTTTGGATTTGGTGGCGTAACCGACCGCGCGCAGATAGCGCTCGTCCAGATGCTCCAGACCGGCCAGAATCGCACCACCCTTTTTGGTTTCAGCGTCGAGGTAGTTCTTGATTTCGACGATCGACGGAATCGCATCGCGCGCCTGGCCGAAGAATTCGAGACAGACGGTGCGCGTCTGCTTCGGCATCTTGTGCAGAATCCAGCGCGCCGAGGTGATCAGGCCGTCGCAACCTTCCTTCTGGATGCCGGGCAGACCCGACAGGAATTTGTCGGTGACGTCCTTGCCCAGGCCTTCCTTGCGGAATTTGCGACCGGCGATTTCGAGGATCTCGGTTTTGAAGACTTCGGTCTTCTGGCCTTTTTCGCCAGGATGCGACCACTCGAGCTTGAAGCGCGCGAGTTCCACATCATGAATCTTGCCGAGGTTGTGATCCAGACGCGTGACTTCGAGCCAGTCGCCCTGCGGATCAACCATGCGCCAGCTGGCCAGGTTGTCGAGTGCAGTGCCCCACAACACAGCCTTCTTGCCGCCGGCGTTCATGGCGACGTTGCCGCCGATGCATGAGGCTTCAGCAGAGGTTGGATCGACTGCGAACACGAAACCGGCTTTTTCAGCGGCATCGGATACACGCTTGGTGACCACACCCGCGCCCGAGTAAATCGTGGCGTACGGCGTATCCAGGCCGGGCAGCACTTCCATCTCGACGGCGCCGAGCTGTTCCAGCTTTTCCGTATTGATGACAGCCGACATCGGCGTCAGCGGAATCGCGCCGCCGGTGTAACCGGTACCGCCGCCGCGCGGAATGATGGTCAGGCCAAGTTCGATACAGGCTTTGACCAGGCCGGCCATTTCGTCTTCGGTGTCGGGGGTCAGCACGACGAAAGGATACTCGACGCGCCAGTCGGTAGCGTCGGTCACGTGCGAGACGCGCGACAAGCCGTCGAACTTGATGTTGTCTTTTGCCGTGTAACGTCCCAGCACCTTGTTGGAACGCTTGCGCAGGTCGTAGGTCCGCTTGAATTCTTCGGCGAATTCGACAATCGCTTTCTTCGCCGCATGCACCAGCGATTCAACACTGGCGCTGCGGCGCGCGGCATCGGCGTCGCCAGCTTCACCTTGATTGATATCGATGCGGCGCTTGTCGACTTCGGCCAGACGATGATTGAGCGCGTCAATCAGCGCAGCGCGGCGCTTGGGATTGTCGAGCAGATCGTCTTGCAAATAAGGGTTGCGGCGCACCACCCAGATGTCGCCCAGCACCTCGTACAACATGCGCGCAGATCGCCCGGTCTGACGCTTGGCGCGCAGCTCATCGAGCAGACGCCATGCATCCTCGCCCAATAAGCGAATAACAATTTCGCGATCGGAGAACGAGGTGTAGTTGTAGGGAATTTCGCGCAAGCGCGTTGGAGTTGCGCCTTGAGGCGCATCAGTGAGCAAAGCCTGGATTTTTGCGGGGGCGTTCATTAATTTGGAAAAAAATCTGCTGCCGGATGTGCATTTTATCTTATTGCCGCCCCTCGCGAGGGAATGCCCTTACTTTTGGCAGAACAATGAGAAATGCTTCTTATTTGCGAAGCAATGATGGCTTTTGCACGAATTTCCGCATTGCAATATAAAAATCTCTATTGAATTAATAAATACAATTAATTTTTCAATATTGATTGTTTAAATTTATTATTGACCATCGAAATTTCACCCAAGCACTACGGAGAATGCTATGTTGCAATTACTGATTACCGAATTTCTGGAAAATCTAGCCATCACCCTCGCTGAATACGCCGAGTGCAAAGCTTAGGACAGCCATCCGCCAATCCACAGACAGGGATGACTGCCATGATACAAGCACAATTGCGCAATCCACTTTCATACCGCTCCACCCCGACATCCGCTGAACATAACGCGCCCCGTTTCCGCTTGCGGCCGCGCCAGATTGCCATGCTGTCGATTGGCCTCATCTTCATTCTGGTCAAATCCTACGAGGGACTGAGCAGCTTCTTTCTTGCGCACCCTCAGGTCATGCCGGCTTTGCTCGGCTCCTCCGCCGCGGCCGGATTGACGGCGCTGGGCGCGCTTGGGGTGCTGTTCGCACGCCGCATTTCGGAGCGCACGCAAGACATCATGCTGGGCTACGGCGGCGGCATCATGCTGGCCGCAAGTGTGTTCTCGCTGATCATTCCCGCCATGAATCAGGCGCAGACACTCGGTTACGGCAAAACTGCGGCCGTGCTGCTGACAGCAACCGGAATCATGCTCGGTGGCCTGTTTGTGCTGGCAATCAATCACCTGGTGCCGCATCAGCATTTCATTGCGCCCAATCCTGAAATACATTCCGCACGCACCAGCCGCATCTGGATGTTTGTGATGGCCGTCACCATTCATAATTTTCCGGAAGGTCTTGCGATCGGCGTGGGATTCGGCGGCGATGAGATGGGCAAGGCGATTGCACTGGCGACCGGCATTGGAATTCAGGATATTCCGGAGGGTCTGGTCGTGGCGCTGGCGTTGCGCACGTTGGGCTACTCGCCGTGGAAATCGGCCGGCGCCGGCATCCTGTCCGGATTAGTCGAACCTATCGGCGGCGTACTCGGCGCACTCGCAACCGGCATATCCGCAACCGCTTTGCCATGGGCGCTGGCGGGTGCCGGCGGTGCGATGCTGTTTGTGATCAGTCACGAAGTAATTCCGGAGTCACATCGCCAGGGACACGAAACGCAAGCCACACTGGGCTTGCTGGCGGGTTTCGTGACGATGATGCTGCTCGATACGCTGCTAGGCTAGCCAGTCTGCGACCGCGCGCCAAAAACCATCCGGCACGTTCAGCAACAGCCATGTCATGAAGATATAGCGGAAAAACTTTCCGATCGCCATGTAAAACACGGACGGCCAGAACGGCAGCTTGAGCCAGCCCGCCAGCGTACAAATCGGATCACCCACCCCCGGCAACCAGGCCAGCAGCATGGTCTTGGCGCCAAAGCGCTCCAGCCAGTGAAACCAGCGGCTGGTGCGTTCCTTGGCGAAAGTCTGCTTTGCCCCATACCCCATCCAGTAATCCACCACGCCGCCTAAGGTATTGCCGACGGTCGCCACCAGAATCACCTGCCAGAATATTTCCGGATTGGCTTTGATGACAGCAAAAACAGCAGGCTCGGAGCCGAGCGGCAACAATGTTGCCGAAACAAAACTGATGATAAAAACGGACGTCAGCCCGACGGTCGGAACGGCAAGGGTTTTCAATAACCAGAGAATGGCGTTTTCAATCATGCAGGCTGGGAAGTAAGTTAGGAAGGGTTGAAGGAAATAAGAGAAATTTGACGGCAAATGGTTTCAATAACCGGTTTTTTCAGCCTTGTTCCCCTGCGACAGATACGTCGCATGCGCGCACCAATATAAGTCCGTGCGGCGGCTACATTATAATGATCAGTTCGCCGCGACCTTGTCTTTTACCGTTTTCCACACGAGAGTGAGGCAAAACGGGGCAAAAATCGCGTAACCAAAACTGTGTGAACAACGCAGAACCCCTGCCCTGACAGACCATGACCACCGACTACTTGCAGAAAATCCTTACCGCCCGTGTCTACGACGTTGCTGTTGAAACACCGCTGGAGATTGCTACCAGCCTGTCGCAGCGGATGGAAAACCGGATTTACTTCAAGCGCGAAGATATGCAGAGCGTCTTCAGCTTCAAGCTGCGCGGTGCCTACAACAAGATGGCGCATCTGAGCCCGGTGCAATTGAAGCGCGGCGTGATTTGCGCCTCGGCAGGCAATCATGCGCAAGGTGTCGCGCTCTCGGCAGCCAAGCTCGGTTGCCGCGCCGTCATCGTCATGCCGACCACCACGCCGACCGTGAAGATTGAAGCAGTCAAAGGCCGTGGCGGTGAAGTGGTGCTGTTCGGCGATTCGTTCACCGATGCCTACAACCACGCGCTGACGCTGGAAAAGAAACTCAAGCTGACCTTCGTCCACCCGTTTGACGATCCTTACGTCATCGCCGGTCAGGGCACTGTCGGCATGGAAATCCTGCGCCAGCATTCTGCCCCTATCCATGCGATCTTTGTCGCCATCGGCGGCGGCGGATTGATCTCGGGTATCGCGGCTTACGTCAAGGCAGTGCGTCCGGACATCAAGATCATTGGCGTGCAAACTACGGACTCCGACGCCATGGCGCGCAGCATCAAAGCCGGTCGCCGCATCACCTTGCCGGATGTCGGCCTGTTCTCGGACGGCACCGCGGTCAAGTTGGTCGGCGAAGAAACTTTCCGCATCACCAAACAACTGGTCGACGACATCATCCTCGTCGACACCGATGCCGTCTGCACCGCGATCAAGGATATTTTCCAGGACACGCGCAGCATCGTCGAACCGGCCGGCGCCTTGGCTGTTGCCGGCGCCAAGGCTTACATTGAACGCGCCAAGAACAGCAAGAAGCCGATCAAAAATGAGTCCCTGATCACTATCGCCTGCGGCGCCAACATGAACTTCGACCGTCTGCGCTTCGTCGCAGAAATGGCCGATGTCGGTGAAGCGCGCGAAGCAGTGTTCGCCGTTACGATTCCTGAAGAACACGGCAGCTTCAAGCGTTTCTGCGAAGTCGTCGGACCACGCAACGTCACCGAATTCAACTACCGCATCAGCGATGCCAAGTCGGCGCATATCTTCGTCGGTATCCAGACCAGCAGCGCGGATGAACCGGCCAAGATCGCCAAAACATTTGAAAAGAGCGGTTTCAGCACGCTGGACCTGACGCACGACGAACTGGCGAAGGTTCACATCCGCCATCTGGTCGGCGGAAAAAGCTCGCTGGCGCAGGACGAATTACTGTATCGCTTTGAATTTCCGGAACGTCCGGGCGCGCTGATGCGCTTCCTGAGTAACATGAATCCGAACTGGAACATTAGCCTGTTCCACTACCGTAATCAAGGCGGCGATGTCGGCCGCATTTTGGTCGGGCTGCAGGTGCCGAAGAAGGAAATGAAAACCTTCCGCGCCTTCCTCGACAATCTCGGGTACCGTCATTGGGACGAGAGCAAGAACCCGCTCTACAAATTGTTCCTGGGCTAAACCGCCCGGCATATTTCAAGAAACTGAAACACCCGAAGCACGAAGGAAGCAAGACCATGATGCACCCGAATTCACCTGATACCTCACCGCTGGGCAAGGCCTCCGCCTACCCCTGCGCTTACGATCCGACTTTGCTGTTCCCGATTCCGCGCCAGGCCAAGCGCGATGAACTCGGACTGCAAGGCACGCTGCCGTTCTTCGGCATCGACATCTGGAATGCGTATGAGGTGTCGTGGCTGAATCAACGCGGCAAGCCACAGATTGCGATTGCGACCTTCATGATTCCGGCCGACTCCGCCAACATCATCGAATCAAAATCGTTCAAGCTTTATCTGAACTCGTTCAACCAGACGCGGCTCGACGATCAGCAGGCGCTGGTCGATATCGTGCAAAAGGATTTGTCCTTGGCAGCAGGCGCCAGCGTGCAAGTCACACTGACGGAACCGGGCGCATTCTCCGGATTGCATATGGGCGAACTCAGCGGCCTGCTGTTGGATCGACTTGATATTGAAGTCGTCGATCATCACCCGAACCCGGCACTGTTGTTCGCCAATCATGAAGAAGCAATGGTGGAAGAAACACTGCTCTCGCACTTGCTGAAATCCAATTGTCCAGTCACCGGACAGCCGGATTGGGGCAGCGTACAGATTCATTACGCAGGTGCACCAATCAATCAGGAAGCCTTATTGAAATATCTGATCGGATTCCGTGAACACAATGAATTCCACGAGCAATGCGTGGAACGTATTTTTGTCGACATCCTGCGCCAGTGCAAACCGCAAAAATTGTCGGTCTATGCGCGCTACACACGACGCGGCGGCCTGGACATCAATCCATGGCGCAGCAATTTTTCGGCGGGCCGTGCACCATCCAATCTGCGAAATGCCCGTCAATAGGCCTATCGCAAGACATCTCCGCCACAGGGACAATGTCTTTGTAACGTCGTAGTTACAAAGACATTACATCCTGCGCATCGTCGGCGTGCAGAGCATTCCCCTCTGCCTGCCTTGTCAACAAAGCCTGCTCAGCAACATTTTGAAACGATTTCTTCCTTTTGCATAAAACTTCTTATGCCATGATCTTGTCTCAACCATGGACAGTTCAACGGACGATGCATCGCAAGCATCATCCAAGTGCATTCAACAAGATTCGAAACGGACAATGACAACCTAGCATCTGCAGTGTTTTGAAGAAATCGCTTCAAAACCTCCTCAAGTGCATCGTTTTACTTGTTCCTCGCCGACAATTTTTGTTTGTGCACCAACTCAGTTTTCGCCGTAAACCTTCGCTATACAACGGCACGACCACGTCTTTTTTTTCATGGCAAGGAAAACGGTCAATTTCCTTCTGGCATGTATCCGGTTAATCCGATCATGCCGCGCCAATTGCAATCGACCATTCCTACCCAATAAAAATATGAGCCAATTACTTCCAACCTCGAACCGACTTCCTCATCGTGCTTTGCTTGCAGGAATAGTTGCCGCTGCCTGCGTCGGCACATCGCTGCCTGCGATGGCGCAACAGAGCGACGATTCCAGCTGGTGGCAATCCGCAAAGAACCACGCTTCAGAAATCATCGACAAAGGCGACGATGCGGTTTACGTCTCCGGATGGGCGCATCACGGCCGCAGCACCTATACCAAAGAAAAACTGAACGAGCTCAACGAACATGCATGGGGTCTCGGCTACGGCAAAACTATGCGTAATGAGGATGGCAACGACGAGTCGCTTTATGGCTTCGTACTGAAGGATTCGCACCGCCATCCACAGATCATGGCCGGTTACGCGTATGAGTGGGTGTTCCCGATCAGCCACACGCCGCTGGAAGTCGGCATCGGCGGCACCGCAATGCTGATGAGCCGCCAGGATTATTTTGGCGGCGTGCCTTTCCCGGTGCCGTTGCCGCTGGCATCGATCGGTACCAAAAAGGCCAAGATCATGTTCTCTTATGTCCCGCGTCTTTCGCCCAACAAAAACAGCGGCGACGTATTGTTGGTTTTTGGCCGCATCGAAATGTAAAAATGCGCACCCTCGTTTCCCCGGCAAAACGACCTCCTCCCACCGGGGAAACGTGCTCCATCCGGGCCTTTCGCACGGCTGCAACACTGCCTCACATTTACCCCGGAGCAACAACGGAATTCATTGCGTAACTCCCAAAGAAGCCTATAATCCTGCACAAAAGCCTATCTAGCGCCTTTCTTTTGTGTCATGACAAATCTAGCAAAAATCCTGTCCCCAGAGAACGTCATTCTGGACCTTGAAGTCTCCAGCAAAAAACGAGCATTCGAACAAGCCGGACTTACCTTTGAAAACAACAGCGGTATCGCCCGCTCCACTGTTTCTGAAAACCTGTTTGCACGCGAGCGCCTTGGTTCGACAGGACTGGGTCACGGCGTGGCCGTTCCGCACGGCCGCATCAAGGGACTCAAGGCTCCATTAGCGCTATTCATGCGCCTGGCCGAGCCGATTCCTTTTGAGTCACCAGACGGCGAGCCGGTCAAGCTGTTGATCTTTTTGCTGATCCCCGACAATGTGACCCAACAGCATCTGGAAATCCTGTCTGAAATTGCAGAGATGTTTTCCGACAATGCTTTTCGCGCTGAACTGATTGCCGACCCTGACGCAGCCTCTGTCTATTCGCGCCTCGTCACCTGGCAGCCGTCGCTGGAAAAAACCAATTAAGCAAAATAACGCACGGATCCTGATTAATCAGGATCCGCAGCGTCCGCGCACGCATTAACGTAAATTGATGTCGCCACCGCCACTGTAACCACCGTCTTTCGGAGAACCATGCCTGCCTACACCGCGCTATCGATACAGCAACTGTATGAAGAAAATCGCGAATCGCTGCAGTTGGGCTGGTTTGCAGGTTTCCCCGGTGGAGAACGACTGATTTCCGGCGACGCCGCCTCTGCAGCCGATCAGGTCGGCCACTTGAATCTGATCCACCCGGGCCGTATCCAGGTCTTCGGCCATCAGGAAACCGAGTACTACCAACGCCTCTCCAATACCTCCCGCGCCTATCAGACTGCTGAGCTGGTCGCCGGTGAACCGCCCGCTTTTATCATCGCGCAAGGTTTGTCCACGCCGGCCGATATTCTGGCGATCTGCGACGAAAAAAATATTCCATTGTTCTCCACGCCATTGCCTGCTGCACAGGTGATCGATTATCTGCGCGTCTATCTGTCCAAAAAACTGGCGCAGCAAATCACCATGCATGGCGTATTCATGGACGTGCTTGGCGTAGGCGTGCTGATTACCGGTGAGTCCGGCCTGGGCAAAAGCGAATTGGGTCTGGAACTGATTTCACGCAGCCACGGCCTGGTGGCCGACGATGCCGTCGAGTTCGCGCGCATTGCGCCGAACATGATCGAAGGCCGCTGCCCGCCTTTGCTGCAAAATCTGCTGGAAGTCCGGGGCCTTGGCCTGCTCGACATCAAAGCCATTTTCGGCGAGACAGCCGTACGCCGCAAAATGCGCCTCAAGCTGATCGTCCATCTGGTTCGTCGCAGCACGCTGGAAGAAAATTACGAACGCCTGCCGCTCGATGCGCAATTTGAAGACGTGCTCGGCCTGCCGATCCGCAAGGTGGTCATCCCTGTGGCTGCCGGCCGCAATATCGCGGTTCTGCTGGAAGCGGCGGTACGCAATACCATCTTGCAATTGCGCGGCATCGATACGCTCAAGGAATTTATCGATCGCCAGCGCAAAGCAATGAATGGCGAATAAGCGGACAAACCTTCAGGACGCCCCGGCAATCGACTGATTTGACTATCGACAACCGGGTCGATCACACGGTAAGCTGACACGACACTGACCTATCAGCTCTGCTTGAGGTATCATCATACTCATGCGTATCGTCCTCATCACTGGCATTTCCGGCTCCGGCAAATCGGTCGCTCTCCATGTTCTGGAAGACGCCGGTTATTTTTGCGTCGACAATTTACCGCCTGCACTGCTGCGCAGTCTGGTGGAAACCCGTTTAAAGGAAGGCGATGAGACGCTGGCGGTCGCCACCGACGCACGCAGCGCCGATTCGCTTGCAGGTCTGGGGCCAGATATAGTCTTGCTCAAGGAGCAAGGACACGACGTCAAGCTGTTCTTCCTGACGGCCACGACCGAATCGCTGATCACGCGTTTTTCAGAGACGCGCCGCAGCCATCCGCTGTCGCATCGTTTGCTGCCCAACCAAAACCCAACTGATCGCCTGACGCTGACCGAGTGCATTCACAAGGAAAGAGAAATGTTGAGTGTGGTCGAAGGGCTTGGCCATGTCATCGACACGTCCAACCTGAGCGCCAATAAGCTGCGCGCCTGGATTCGCGACCTGATCGATACGGAGCAAGCCAGTCTCACCTTGCTGTTCGAGTCTTTTGCATTTAAATTTGGTGTGCCGCTGGACGCGGATCTGGTGTTTGATGTGCGCATGCTGCCCAATCCGCACTACGATACGCGCCTGCGCCCGCTCACCGGAAGGGACGCGCCGGTCATCGAATTTCTTGCTGATCTGCCTGCCGTGAATGATCTGCTCGGTGACATCCGCAATTTCGTCGAAAAATGGCTACCCTCGTTCAAGCGCGACAACCGCAGCTATCTGACGGTGGCGATCGGTTGTACCGGCGGCCAGCACCGCTCGGTCTATATTGTCGAGCAACTGGCCAAACACTTCTCGGCAAACGAGAACGTGGTGATACGCCATCGCCAACTAAGCTGAGTTCATCTCAGCCAGTTCACTCAATCAATTCAGCAAATCGTCGGTGCGCAACACGCCCAGCAACAGTTTTTTGACTGGCGCAGGCAAGGGCGCATCCGCCAAGCCGGCAACCGGGTACCAGACATACACGGATTCCGCAGCCTGAAGCAGGCGCTTTTTCAGCACGACCTGAAATGGCGACACATGCAATTTGAAATGCGTGAAGACGTGCGAAAACGGTTGCAGCTTGCGACAGGCGGCAATCGTGCCGAAAGGCCGTGTCGCACTGTCAACGGCGAGCTCAAACTCCTCGGCATTCTGGCTCACCGGCAGCTCCGGCAGCGATAACAATCCGCCCCAGATGCCGCTGTCCGGACGCTGCTGCAACAAAACGTCTTCGCCCTCGCTGATGACCAGCATCATTGTATCTTTCTCGGGAACCGCCTTCTTCGGTTTGCGCACCGGCAGTTCAGCAGTACGGCCTGTGGCCAGCGCCACGCAGCGCTGGGCCAGCGGACAACGATCACAAGCCGGCTTGCCGCGCACGCACAGCGTCGCGCCCAAGTCCATCAAACCCTGCGTATAGGATTCCATATCGGTTTGCGGCAACAAAGCCACCGCACGTCGCCACAGCAAATCCTCTACCGGCTTCGAACCGGGAAAGCCTTCCACCCCGAACACACGCGCAAACACGCGCTTGACGTTGCCGTCCAAAATGGCTGCACGCTTGCCATACGCGAAAGCGGCAATGGCCGCTGCTGTCGAGCGACCGATACCCGGCAAATCGGCCAACTGGTCAGGATCATCGGGAAAGCGGCCGCCGTATTCGGCCGTCACACGTTGCGCGCAGCGATGCAGATTGCGCGCACGCGTGTAGTAGCCCAATCCGGCCCAGTGCGACATCACGGCTTCCGACGGCGCCGCCGCGAGGCTCTCGACGGTCGGAAAACTCTGCAGGAATTTTTGATAATAAGGAATCACCGCCGTCACCTGCGTCTGCTGGAGCATGATCTCGGAGAGCCAGATGCGATAGGCATCGCGGGTGTTTTGCCACGGTAACGCGTGCCGGCCATGTTGCTTTTGCCAGCCAATAACGGCGGCCGAAAAACCTGGATCGACAAAGTTATCTGCAGCTGTTAGTGCGCCTGCCTGGGCGACGCCGGGCGTCGTATCCGTCTTGGTGAGTACACGTTTCATCGTTGGCAAATCACACAGTAAAAGGTAGAACGCTGGCCTTGCTTGATCTGACGTATCGGCGTCGCGCAGATACGGCAATCCTGCCCGGTACGGTTATAGACGAAATAGCTTTGCTGGAAATATCCCGACTGGCCGTTGACGGCAATGAAATCGCGCAAGCTGCTGCCGCCCTGTTCAATCGCGGCTGCCAGGGTCTCGCGAATTGCCGCCTCCAGTTTTTCGTAACGCGGCAGGCTGATCTTGCCGGCGGCAGTTTTTGGATTGATACCGGCCTTGAACAGGCTTTCCGAAGCATAGATATTGCCGACGCCGACGACGATGTCGCCGGCCAGCAAGACCTGCTTGATGGGTGCGCTGCGGTTGCGCGTCTGACGATGCAGCTCCTTCGCCGAAAACTTATCCTCCAGCGGCTCAAGCCCAAGGCCGCGCAAAAGTATGTGCTCCTCGATGTCGCCATCGGCAGCGTCGTGCCATAAAACGGCACCAAAGCGACGTGGATCGGTCATACGCATGACTTGCTTGCCGACCACCAGATCGAAGTGATCATGCTTTTGCGGTGTTATTCCCAAGGGCAGAATACGCAAATGCCCCGACATTCCCAGATGCACGATCAACGTGCCATGGTCAAAGTTAATGAGGAGATATTTGCCGCGCCGTCCAGTCGAACGCACGACACGACCGGCAAGCCGCACCTCCAGATCGACCGGAAACGGCCAGCGCAAGCCGGTATGGCGCATCACCACGGCGGTGACCTTGCGTCCCTCAAGATGGGGAGCGACACCGCGGCGGGTAACTTCTACTTCTGGTAATTCAGGCATGGAAACACGGACTCTTGAATGGAACGGCAAGAAAAATTGCAGGATAGCGGCGAACAGCCGTCTACAACCGAAGAGGCTACAGCCGCTATAGACACTATGATAAGGCAGATGGTTTACACTCGCTTACACCAAGAAGCATGCCGTTGAGCGTAAAATTAATATTTGCTCGCTCATTTGCCAAATTACTCAGGATTTCCCTTGAAAAAACCTCTCGCCATTGTAACGCTCTCCGTCATGCTCTCCGCGTGTGCAAGCCTGCGGCAACCCAGCGAGACCGATGCAACTACGGCTGCGGCTGCAACCAGCAAGAAACAAACTTTGGTCAAGGCGACACCGGCCCGCAAGGGGCAAGCCAAAGCCAAGGCGCAGCCGGAAGATCCGCTGCCGACACCTGAGCTGAGCGATGAAGTCCTGTTCAGAATCATGAGTTCTGAAATCGCCTTCCAACGCGGCCAATGGCAGGCGGCTTATGTCACCTTGCTCGGCGCGGCCCAGCAAACCCGTGACCCGCGTCTGGCAAAACGCGCTGCCGAAATGGCACTGGCCGCGCGCCATCCCAACGAAGCACTTGCCGCCGTCCGTCTCTGGACCGAACTGGCGCCGCATTCGGATGAGGCCTTGCAGAACTACCTTGGCCTGATCATGTTGGGCGACAATATTTCAGAAATCCAGCCGCTGATGGCGCAACGCCTTGCAGAAGCTGATCCGCAAGCACGCGGCCCGATGATTCTGCAAATCCAGCGTTTGCTGATGCGCGCCAAAGACAAGGCCGGTGCTTACACCATCTTGCAAGACATCGTTGCGCCCTATCCGACGCTGCTCGAAACTCACGTCGCGCTGGCGCAAGGCGCCTTTTCCAATCGTGACGGCGAACGTGCACGTGATGAAGCAAAGCAGGCGCTGAAGATCAAACCTGATTCCGAACTTGCAATCCTGACGCTGGCGCAAGTGACGCCCGATGGCAATGAAGCGATGAAGCTGGTGTCGGACTTCCTCAAAAAGTATCCGGATTCGCGCGAAGTACGTGTTGCCTATGCCCGCGGACTGGTTGAGCAAAAACAGTTCGAACAAGCGCGCAGCCAATTCCAGACCTTGCTCAAAGACGACAAGGATGACCTGACCACGCTGTACGCATTGGGCATCCTGAACGTGCAAACCAATCATCTGACCGAAGGCGAAACCTACCTGAAGCGCTATCTGGAAGTATTGGCAGCCCAGCCGGAAGATGAACGCGATCCGACACAAGCGCTATTGCTGCTGTCGCAAATCGCCGAAGAACGTAACGACATCCCGACCGCATTGAAGTATCTGGAACAAGTCGAACCGGGCGAATCGTATAACGCCGTACAAATCCGCCGTGCGCAATTGATGACCAAGAGCGGCGACATCGATGGCGCCCGCAAGGTACTGCAACAAGCACAATCAGATGCCGGCAATGATCGCGAACTGTTACAGCTGATTCAGGGCGAAGCCCAGATCCTGCGCGACAGCGAACGCTATCAGGATGCAGCGGACGTGTTGTCGGCCGGCCTGAAGCGCTTTCCTGATAGCACCGACCTGCTGTACGACTATGCAATGGTGACCGACAAGACCGGCAACTACAAGGATATGGAAACGTCGCTACGCAAGATCATCGAACTCGCGCCGAATAACCAGCATGCTTACAACGCGCTGGGATATTCACTGGCCGACCGCAACATTCGCCTGCCGGAAGCCGTGTCGCTGATCAAGAAAGCGGTCGAACTGGCGCCTGAAGATCCATTCATTGCCGACAGCCTGGGCTGGGCAGAATTCCGCATGGGCAACATGGATGAGGCAGAAAAAGAACTGCGCCGAGCATATGGTCTGCGCCCCGATCCGGAAATTGGCATCCATCTCGGCGAAATCCTCTGGACACGCGGCAAGCAGGACGAGGCCAAGAAGCTGTGGCGCGAAGCGCAAAGCAAGGATCCGAAAAACGACGTCCTGAAAAGCACGCTGGAGCGCCTCAAGGTTCAGCTCTGATCCGCTCGCAGCCTATCTCGACCATGACGATCAATTTATTGAAACACGTTGCGGCAGCATGCCTGGTCATGCTGGCCGCCGGTTGCGCCACCGTTGCTCCGCCTGAGAGCGCGGACAGCGGCCCTGCTGTAGAACGCCGCTATAACGACAGCATTGATCTGAGCGGACGCCTGTCGATCCGCTATGAACAAGATCGCCGCGAACAAGCCGTCCACGGCAGTTTTACCTGGAACCAGAGCGCACGTCATATCGTCCTCAGCCTGCTGTCGCCGCTGGGCCAGACGCTGGCGACCATCGACATCAAGCCGGGCATCGCCGTACTGACGCAATCAGGCAAACCACCGTTATCGGCAGCCGATGTCGACGTCCTGACTGAGCAAGCCCTGGGCTGGCCGTTGCCGGTATCCGGTCTGCGTGACTGGCTGCAAGGTTTCGGACGCGGTGCCGACGGCAAAGCCTTCGTCGCCCAGCCATCCCGCGACACGGTGCGTTTTACCACCCGCGACGGCTGGAATCTGAGTTACGGCGAATGGCAGGATGATGCCGCCAAAACAGAGAAGAATCGTCCTAAACGCATCGATCTGACGCGCGAAACCAAACAGGCCGGCCCGGTATCGATCCGTATCGTGATCGATGACTGGCAGAGTCATTAACTATTCAGCCCATTGCGCCAACGCCTGATTGGCGCAGATCATGGCAGTACCAACGACATTCCAACCTGATTCATGCAAGCAAGCCTGTCCAACTGCCCCGCGCCGGCAAAACTGAACCTGTTCCTGCACGTGACCGGCCGTCGCGCCGATGGCTATCATTTGCTGCAAACGGTATTTCAGCTGCTTGATCGCAGCGATACGCTGGATTTTTCCGTGCGCGACGATGGGCGCATTCGTCGCACCAATGATGTCCCGGGCGTACCAGAAGAAACCGATCTTGTGGTTCGTGCCGCCCGGTTGCTGCAAACCGCCGCCGGCAAGCCACATCTCGGCGCCGACATTACCGTCCATAAGCAACTTCCCATGGGAGGCGGTCTGGGTGGCGGGTCATCCGATGCTGCAACTACGTTGACGGTCTTGAATCATTTGTGGCAAACCGGCTTAAACCGCACGCAATTAATGGCGCTGGGGCTGCAATTAGGGGCCGACGTCCCCTTCTTTTTGTTTGGCCGCAATGCGTTTGCCGAGGGTGTTGGCGAAGACCTGATTGCTCTGGAAACCGCCAATCGCTGGTTCGTGGTGATCGAACCCGGTGTATCCGTACCAACCGCGATAATTTTTTCGTCAGAAGAATTGACAAGGGATACAAAAGTCGTCAGAATAACGGACTTTCCTGAAGCGCATAATCTTCTCGATAGCGACTTCGGAAAAAACGACTTAGAAGTGGTGGCTGCCAAGCAGTTTCCTCCTGTCGCTGAAGCCATCAAGTGGCTCAAGACATACGGAAACGCAAGGATGACAGGATCCGGCGCTTGTGTATTTTGTTCTTTTGAACATGAACATCAAGCAGACGAAGTACTGAAACAAGTACCTTCGAAATGGATTGCCTGGAAAGCCAAAGCGATGCAGGAACATCCTCTCGCCCATTTGATAAGTTCGTAACCAAGAATTGGTTTGACGATGAATTGCACACGATGTTAAAAGTGTGATTGGTGTAATTCAGCGGCAAACAGCAGATTGCGTAGGGGAATCGCCAAGTTGGTTAAGGCACTGGATTTTGATTCCAGCATTCCAAGGTTCGAATCCTTGTTCCCCTGCCATTAAATTTGGGCAGTTTTACATCGCCCGATAAAGAAAAAAGAAGCCAAAGAGATAAGCCGCCAACGCAAGACTGTACAGTCAAGCATTGTCGGCTTTTCGACTTTTAAACGATTGCATTCAGGGATACCCATATGGCATACGAAAACCTGATGGTTTTTACCGGCAGCGCCAACCCAGAACTGGCGCAAGGCGTCGTCGAAAAATTAGGTATCCCGCTGGGCAAGGCCAATGTTTCGAAGTTCTCCGACGGTGAAGTCATGGTCGAGATCAACGAAAACGTCCGCGGTAAAGACGTTTTCGTGCTGCAGTCGACCTGCGCACCGACCAACGACAACCTGATGGAAATCATGATCATGGTTGATGCGTTGAAGCGCGCTTCCGCCGGCCGTATCACTGCTGCAATCCCGTACTATGGTTATGCCCGTCAGGATCGCCGCCCGCGTTCCGCCCGTGTTGCGATTTCGGCCAAGGTCGTCGCCAACATGCTGCAGGAAGCCGGCGTTGAACGTGTCCTGATCATGGACTTGCACGCTGACCAGATTCAAGGTTTCTTCGACATTCCGGTCGACAACATCTACGCATCGCCGATTTTGCTGGGCGACCTGGTGAGCAAGAACTACGACGACCTGCTGGTCGTGTCGCCTGACGTCGGCGGCGTGGTGCGCGCCCGTGCATTGGCGAAGCGCCTCGGCTGCGATCTGGCGATCATCGACAAACGCCGCCCGAAGGCGAACGTGTCGGAAGTCATGAACATCATCGGTGAAGTCGAAGGCCGTAACTGCGTGATCATGGATGACATGGTCGACACCGCCGGCACGCTGACCAAGGCTGCTGAAGTGTTGAAAGAGCGCGGCGCCAAGAAGGTTGTTGCTTACTGTACGCACCCTGTTCTGTCCGGCCCTGCGCTGGATCGCATCGCCAATTCGCCGCTGGACGAGCTGGTCGTCACCGACACGATTCCCCTGTCGGACGCCGCCAAAGCCTGTGGCAAGATTCGCCAACTGACCTGCGCCAGCCTGCTGGCCGAGACATTCAAGCGCATCAGCAAGGGCGACTCGGTGATGTCGCTGTTTGCAGAATAAGCTTTAAAGATTCAGCTTTAGTTTCAAATTCGATTTCAGTTTTAATCCCGTCATGCAAATGACGGGATCCTTGAATCCCCTGGTCGCGGGGGATTTTTAACGCGAGACGAAAGTCCCGCAACCTTTGGAGTTTCACATGAAAGTTATCGCATTTCCACGCAAAGAGCAGGGGACCGGAGCGAGCCGCCGCCTGCGTATTGCTGGTCAAACACCAGCCATCGTCTACGGTGGTACAGCAGCACCGCTGAACATCGCTCTGGACCACAACGCGCTGTACCATGCGTTGAAGAAAGAAGCATTCCATTCGTCGATCCTCGACCTGGAAATCGAAGGCAAGGTTGAACAAGTTCTGCTGCGCGACTTCCAAGTCCACGCATACAAGCAACTGGTTCTGCACGTTGACTTCCAACGCGTCGATGCATCGCAAAAGATCCACGTCAAGGTGCCACTGCACTTCGTGAACGCTGAAATCTCCCCAGCCGTCAAACTGGCATCGGGCATCATCAGCCACGTCATGAGCGAACTGGACATCTCCTGCTTGCCTAAGGATCTGCCGGAATTCGTTTCCGTTGATCTGTCGAAGCTGGAAGTCGGTCACTCGATCCACTTGGCTGACCTGCAATTGCCAAACGGCGTGACCGCTGTTTCGCAAGAAAACCTGACAGTTGCTACCGCTTCGGTACCAGCAGGCAAGGTTGAAGCTGAAGGCGCAGCCCCAGCAGCAGGCGACGCAGAAGCGAAGTAATCTTCGATTCAGCAAAGCTGACGCATCAAATAAAAAACCCGCTTCGGCGGGTTTTTTATTGCCTGCAATTTCAGCAGTACATCAACATTGGCAGCATCAGAATCGGTATTGGCACCAGCAACTAGCCAATGCCAAAGCCGTCAAAACAACCTCGGTTAATTAACCGAGCCAAGCCTTGCGCTTGCGTACAAGAGCAAGCGGCTTATCTTGCGCAGTCAGCATCACTTGCGGCGCGCCGTCATTCTTCAGCTTGACCTTGAAACACATCAGCTCGTCGCGACGGAACACGTGCAACTCGACCACGTCGTTCTCGCTATAACGGGCCAGTAAACCATCCATGCCTGCCGGTGGGATACGAACCCCATCCAGCGCTACCAAACGATCACCTGCCGACAATCCGGCACGCTGCCCTGCCCCGCCTTCATACACATTGGCAAGCTTGGCATCTCCGCCGTCACGCGTCACACGAACATTCATACCGGGCTTGGCATCCTTGCGCACATCCGCATAGGCGACGCCGAACGGCGCCATCAACGATTCCAGCGGCAGGTCTTCGGTGCCGCGAATGTAACGATCAAAGAAGCGCTTCAACTTCACGCCGCTGACTTCTTCGAACAAAGCCTCGGCCTCTTCCTCACCGATGCCCTTGCCACCTTTGCGGCTATAGAAATCACGGCCAAAGCGCTGCCACAACGCCAGCATCACATCGTCCAGCGACTTGCGGCCATTGGTTTCGGCGCGGATCGTCAGGTCGAGACCCAGCGCCACGAGCGAACCCTTGGTGTAATAGCTGACGATGGCGTTCGGTGCGTTTTCATCCTGGCGATAGTATTTGACCCAGGCGTCGAAGCTCGATTCTGCCACGCTCTGCTTGCGTCGGCCGCTGCCACGCAAGACGCCATTGGCGGTCTTCGACAGCATCTTCAGATAGTCCGGTGTATCGATCAGACCGGTACGCACCAGGAACAGATCGTCGTAGTAGCTGGTGAAACCCTCGAACAACCACAGCAACGAGGTGTAACCCTCTTCCCGCAAATCGTAGGGTGCGAACATCGCAGGCTTGATGCGTTTGACGTTCCACGTGTGGAAATATTCGTGGCTACACAAGCCGAGATAGGTGCGATAGCCATCGGTCGATTCCGACTTGCCCTTCACCGGCAGATCGCTGCGCGCACAAATCAGCGCAGTCGATGCACGATGCTCCAGACCGCCGTAGCCATCACCAACGACCATGGTCATGAAGACGTAACGCGACATCGGCGCACGTTTGCTTTTCGGCTCGAAGAAGGCAATCTGCGCTTCGCAGATTTTCTTCAGATCGGAGGACAGGCGCGCCATGTCCAGATTCGGCACATTGCCGGTAATCACGATATCGTGGGGTACGCCATGTGCCGTAAAAGTAGCCAGCGCAAAGTCCCCCAGCTCAACCGGATGGTCAATCAACTCGTCATAATCACCGGCGACGTAAGTGCCAAAACCATAACGCTTGGCCTTGAGTTCCTGCATGGAAGTCGCTACGCGCCAGCGCTTGTAGGCGTCGCCTTCGGGGCGACGGATATCGACGATGTGCTCCGATAGCTCCTGCCCTTCGACGCGCAGAAACACGCTGGTGCCGTTGAAGAAAGCGTGGGTCTGATCCAGATGTGCGGTACGCACCGACAAATCCCAGGCGTAGACCTGATAGCTCAACGTCAGCGGGCCGGTACACGGCGCAGCGCGCCAGGTGTGTTTATCGAGCTTGCGCAGTACGACTTTCTTGCCGCCGGCTTCGCCGCGGATTTGCACGATATTGCGCGCGAATTCGCGAATCATGTAGCTGCCGGGAATCCACGCCGGCAAGGAAAATACTTGTCCGTCGGCAGCCGGCGTATCGACTGTCAGGGTGACGTCGAACACGTGGGCGGCGCAATCGTTGGAGGTGATGCTGTAGCGAATCGGGGTAGTCATGTTGTTCTTCGGTTATCGCGGGTTATCGCCAACAATCGCCAATAATCGCGACGACAAGCCGTATCTGAAAAGTGAAATTCCATTGTACTTGAGCAAGGCGAGTCCGGGCTGACACCAGGCTGATTTCGCTTGGCCCGCTGCCATTCCGGGACCTGAGCCGCCAAGTAAAAAGCCGGAAAGACTTTCGTCAATCCGGCTTCTTTACCGCATTTTTTACTTCCAGGTGTCAGCGTGGCAGTACCGACGATCCCATCAGGAACTCATCCACTGCGCGCGCGCACTGACGGCCTTCGCGAATCGCCCACACCACCAGTGATTGGCCGCGACGCATGTCGCCTGCCGCAAACACCTTGTCGACCGAAGTCTTGTAGCAGCCTTCGCCATCGGTTGTCGCTTTGGCGTTGCCGCGTTGGTCCTTGTCGACGCCGAACGATTCCAGCACTTGCTGCACCGGCGAGACGAAGCCCATGGCCAGCAGCACCAGATCAGCCTTCATTTCGAATTCGGAATTAGGCACTTCCTGCATCTTGCCGTCCTTCCATTCGACACGCGCGGCGATCAGCTTTTCAACCTTGCCGTTCTTGCCTTCCAGGCGCTTGGTCGCCACGGCCCAATCGCGGTCGCAACCTTCTTCATGCGACGACGATGTGCGCAACTTAGTTGGCCAGTAAGGCCAGACCATTGGCTTGTTTTCTGTTTCCGGTGGTTGCGGCATCAGTTCGAACTGGGCCACCGAAGCAGCGCCGTGACGGTTCGAAGTCCCAACGCAGTCTGAACCGGTATCGCCGCCACCGATCACGACCACGTGCTTGTCGGTCGCCATGATCTGGCCCTTGAGCTTGTCGCCGGCATTGACCTTGTTTTGCAGCGGCAGGAATTCCATGGCGAAATGTACACCCTTCAATTCGCGGCCCGGCACCGGCAAGTCACGCGGCAGTTCTGCACCGCCGGCGATGACGACAGCGTCGAAATCTTTCTTCAGGTCGTCGGGAGAAACTGTTTCCTTGGACCAGTTGGTGATGTTGGCCGGGAAGTCCTTGCCTACCAGCGTGCTGGTGCGGAAGACGACGCCTTCTGCCTGCATCTGCTCGACGCGCAGGTCGATGTGCGACTTTTCCATCTTGAAATCGGGGATGCCGTAACGCAGCAAGCCGCCAACGCGATCGTTCTTTTCGAACACGGTCACGTCATGGCCGGCGCGCGCCAGCTGTTGTGCAGCGGCCAGGCCTGCGGGACCGGAACCGACCACGGCGACCTTCTTGCCGGTTTTGACGGCGGCCGGTTGCGGCGTGACCCAGCCGTTTTCCCATCCCTTGTCGATGATGAAATGCTCGATCGACTTGATGCCGACAGCGTCGCTGTTGATACCCAGCGTGCAAGCTGCTTCGCACGGCGCCGGGCAGATACGGCCGGTGAATTCGGGGAAGTTGTTGGTCGAATGCAGCGTGTCCAGTGCTTCCTTGTAGTCGCCGCGATAGACCAGATCATTCCAGTCGGGGATGATATTGTTGACCGGGCAGCCATTGTTGCAGAACGGGATGCCGCAATCCATGCAGCGTGCGCCTTGCACTTTAGCTTCTGCATCACCCAGATGCAGGACAAATTCCTTGTAATGCTTCATGCGCGACGGTGGCGCTTCGCTCGCCTCTTTCAGGCGCTCATATTCCATAAAGCCGGTTACTTTACCCATTTTCCACTCACATTCTTCGCTAAGGATAGGTGGCTGACGATTCGTTGTACTTGGAGAACTCGGAAATCGTCAGCCTTGCGTATATTGATATTGATCGTTCGGACTGATTCGGCACTTACTTGTTTATGCCGGAATCTTGTCCTTAGGCGTCGCTTTGGCAGCATTCAGTTCGCCCAGTGCACGTTTGTACTCGGTCGGGAAGACCTTGACGAACTTGCCGCGCGATGCCGCCCAGTTGTCCAGCAGATAGCGCGCGCGCGTGCTGCCGGTGTACTTGAAGTGACGCTCGATCAGACCACGCAATATCACTTCATCGGTCTGGCCGTTGCCGCCGCGTTGCAGGCTGTGCCAGATGGCGCGATCGGTCGAGGCTTCCTGTTCGGTATCGGACAAGACCTTGTCCAGTGCGACCATGGCCATGTTGCACTTGCCCGCGAAGTCACCTGCCTCGTCGTAGACATAAGCGATGCCGCCCGACATACCCGCCGCAAAGTTACGGCCAGTGGCGCCCAGTACAACGACGGTGCCGCCAGTCATGTATTCGCAACCGTGGTCGCCGGTGCCTTCAACAACTGCAATCGCGCCGGAGTTACGCACGGCGAAACGCTCGCCGACCACGCCGTTGATGAATGCTTCGCCGGAGGTCGCGCCGTACAGCACGGTGTTACCGGAGATCATGTTGTCGACTGCGCGGCCGCGGAACTCGGTGTTTGGACGCACGATGATGCGACCACCCGACAAGCCCTTGCCGACATAATCGTTGCCTTCGCCGACCAGATCCAGCGTCACGCCGTGCGCCAGGAACGCGCCTGCCGATTGGCCTGCGGTGCCCTGCAACTGGATGTGGATGGTGTCGTCCGGCAGACCTTCATTGCCGTAACGCTTGGCCACTTCTCCCGACAACATGGCGCCGACGGTGCGGTTCAGGTTGCGGATCGGCGAAATGAAGGAAACCTTCTCGCCCTTATCGAGTGCGGTACGTGCCTGTGCAATCAGCTTGTGATCCAGCGCCTTATCCAGACCGTGGTCTTGATTCTCGGTGTGGAAGTACGGTGTCGCGCTGACAGGTTGATAGAAGATCTTGCTGAAATCCAGACCTTGCGCCTTCCAGTGTTGGATAGCCTTGGTACGGTCCAGCAGATCGGAACGGCCGATCAGTTCGTTGAAAGTACGGATACCCAGTTGCGCCATGATCTGACGTGCTTCTTCCGCGATGAAGAAGAAGAAGTTGACCACGTGTTCAGGCTTGCCGGAGAACTTGGCGCGCAGGACAGGATCCTGAGTCGCCACGCCGACCGGGCAAGTGTTCAGATGGCACTTGCGCATCATGATGCAGCCTTCGACGACCAGCGGTGCCGTAGCAAAACCGAATTCGTCCGCGCCCAGCAGTGCGCCGATAACGACGTCGCGACCGGTCTTCATCTGACCGTCGGCCTGCACGCGGATGCGGTTACGCAAACCGTTCAGCACCAGAGTTTGCTGGGTTTCGGCCAGGCCGAGTTCCCATGGCGAACCGGCATGCTTGATCGAGGACAGCGGCGATGCACCGGTGCCGCCGTCATGGCCGGCGATTACGACGTGATCCGACTTGGCCTTGGCAACACCTGCGGCAACCGTACCGACGCCGACTTCCGACACCAGCTTGACTGAGATCGATGCGCGCGGATTGACGTTCTTCAGATCGTGGATCAGCTGTGCCAGATCTTCGATCGAATAGATGTCATGGTGCGGCGGCGGCGAAATCAGACCAACGCCCGGTACCGACACGCGCAATGTCGCAATGTAATCAGTGACCTTGTGGCCTGGCAGCTGACCGCCTTCGCCCGGCTTCGCGCCCTGCGCCATCTTGATCTGGATCTGGTCGGCAGAGATCAGGTATTCGGCCGACACGCCGAAACGGCCGGATGCCACCTGCTTGATGCGTGAGCGCAGCGAGTCGCCGGCTTGCAGCGGGATGTCGACTTCGATGACGTCCTTGCCGATTTCCGATGCCAGGGTTGCGCCTTGCTTGATCGGGATGCCCTTCAGTTCGTTGCGGTAACGATTGACGTCTTCGCCGCCTTCGCCGGTGTTGGACTTGCCGCCAATGCGGTTCATCGCAATTGCCAGCGTGGCATGCGCTTCGGTCGAGATCGAACCCAGCGACATCGCGCCGGTAGCGAAACGCTTGACGATTTCCTTGGCTGGCTCGACTTCATCGATCGAGATCGCCTTCGACGGATCGATCTTGAATTCGAACAGACCGCGCAATGTCATGTGGCGCTTGGATTGATCGTTGATGATCTGCGCGTATTCCTTGTACGAATTGAAGTTATTCGCGCGAGTCGAGTGTTGCAGCTTGGCGATCGCATCTGGTGTCCACATGTGCTCTTCACCACGGATACGGAAGGCATATTCGCCGCCCGCGTCCAACGCATTGGCCAGAACCGGATCGTTGCTGAAGGCAGCGCGGTGCAGACGCAGCGCTTCTTCGGCGACTTCGAACACGCCGATACCTTCGACATTCGATGCAGTGCCCTTGAAGTACTTGTCGACCAGCGCCTTGTTCAGACCGATGGCTTCAAAAATCTGCGCGCCGCAGTAGGACATGTAAGTCGAAATACCCATCTTCGACATGACCTTCAGCAAGCCCTTGCCGATTGCCTTTTGGAAGTTGTAGATCGCCTTGTCGCCCGACAGATCACCCGGCAAACCCTTGGCCATTTCGGTCAGGGTATCCATTGCGAGGTACGGGTGGATCGCTTCGGCGCCGTAGCCCGCCAGCAGTGCGAAGTGATGCGTTTCGCGTGCAGAGCCGGTGTCGACGACCAGACCAGTCGACGTACGCAAGCCCTTGCTCACCAGGTGCAAGTGGATTGCGGAAGTCGCCAGCAATGCAGGAATCGCGACTTGTTCGGAGTCTACCTTGCGATCCGAAATGATCAGGATGTTGTGGCCCGACTTGACGGCGTCGACTGCCTTGGCGCACAGCGATGCCAGACGTGCTTCGATGCCTTCCTTGCCCCATGCGACCGGGTAGCAGATATTCAGCTCATGCGACTTGAACTTGCCGCCGGTATGCGCGCTGATGTTGCGCAGCTTGGCGATGTCGGCGTAGTCGAGAATCGGCTGCGACACTTCCAGACGCATCGGCGGGTTGATGTTGTTGGTGTCGAGCAGGTTCGGACGTGGGCCAATAAAGGACACCAGCGACATGACCATCGCTTCGCGGATCGGGTCGATCGGCGGGTTGGTCACTTGCGCGAACAATTGCTTGAAGTAGTTATAGAGCGTCTTGTTCTTGTTGGACATGACTGCCAGCGGCGAGTCGTTGCCCATCGAGCCGATCGCTTCTTCGCCACCCGACGCCATCGGCGCCATCAGGAACTTGACGTCTTCCTGGGTGTAACCGAACACTTGCTGGCGATCCAGCAGCGGAATGGTCGAGCCGGATTCAAACGGCTCGGCCTTCAGTTCGTCCAGCTTGACGCGCACCGACGAAATCCATTGCTTGTATGGCTTGGCGTTGGCGTAAGTGTCCTTCAGTTCCTTGTCATCGATGATGCGGCCGGCGTCGAGGTCGATCAAGAACATCTTGCCCGGTTGCAGGCGCCATTTCTGGATGATCTTGGATTCTGGAATCGGCAGCACGCCGGATTCGGAAGCCATCACGACCAGGTCGTCGTCAGTCACGATGTAACGTGCAGGACGCAGACCGTTACGGTCCAGCGTGCCGCCGATGTGACGGCCGTCGGTGAAGGCCAGGGCGGCCGGACCGTCCCATGGTTCCATCATCGCGGCGTGGTATTCGTAGAAGGCGCGACGGTTGTCGTCCATCAGGGTGTGGTTTTCCCAGGCTTCCGGCACCATCATCATCATGGCTTGCGCCAGCGGATAGCCCGCCATCAGCAACAGTTCCAGTGCGTTGTCGAAGCAAGCAGTGTCGGACTGACCTTCATAGATCAGCGGGAACAGCTTCTTCAGATCGTCGCCCAGCACGGCCGACTGCATCACGCCTTCGCGTGCGCGCATCCAGTTGAAGTTGCCCTTGACCGTGTTGATTTCGCCGTTGTGAGCGATCAGGCGGTATGGGTGAGCCAGTGGCCACTCAGGGAAAGTATTGGTGGAGAAACGTTGATGCACCAGCGCCAGCGCAGAAACGCAGCGCGGGTCTTGCAGATCCTTGTAGTACACGCCAACCTGATCAGCCAGCAACAGACCCTTGTAGACCACGGTGCGCGCCGACATAGACGGCACGAAGAATTCCTTGCCGTGGATCAGGTTCAGGGCCTGAATGGCGTGACCGGATGATTTGCGAATCACATATAACTTACGCTCCAGTGCGTCAGTCACCATGATGTCCGGGCCGCGACCGATGAAGATCTGACGGATGACCGGCTCTTTTTCACGCACGGTCGGCGACATCGGCATGTCCATGTCGACCGGCACATCGCGCCAGCCCAGCACAACCTGGCCTTCAGCCAATACCGACCGCTCGATTTCCTGCTCACAGGCGATGCGGGAAGCGTTTTCCTTAGGCAGAAAGATCATGCCGACGCCGTATTCACCTGGTGGCGGCAGTTCGACGCCTTGCTTGGACATTTCTTCGCGGTAGTACTGATCCGGAATCTGGATCAGGATACCGGCACCATCGCCCATGAGCGGATCAGCGCCGACAGCACCCCGGTGGTCGAGATTCTTCAGAATGAGCAAGCCTTGCTCAACGATAGAATGGTTTTTCTTCCCCTTGATATGGGCGATAAAACCGACACCACAGGCGTCGTGTTCATTAGCTGGGTCGTATAGGCCTTGCGCATGCATAACGGTGCTCCACCACTTTGAGAGTAAGGATTTAAGGATAGTGCACTGCACCCAAATCTTCAATAAGAACAAAAGGGGTCAGAGTAAAATTAAAAACCTCAGAATTTTTAATATTTTTTAATTGGGGACAGAGTAAATTAACAACCGCGTTAACTCTTTGTATTAAAAGACTTTTATTCGACTTTCAGTTCATCGGCATCATCATCTTGCACCGGTGCAATATCCACTTTCTTAGCTGGACGCCCCCGCTTGGCAGGACTAACACGGCGGCTGACCTGTTTTTCCAGGCCTGATTTAAAGTCGTCGGCACCCAAGGCCCAGCCCTTCAAGGTCGCCTGCGTGATCGCCTCCACTTCCTGACTGGCCAGCGACTGCTCGGCCAACAGTTTGTAGGCGATCTCGCGGTCGAACGGCGTATTGCCCAAAGCCCAATACAAGCGGTGGTCGGTGATCAGCGGATCCGACTTTGCGCCAATGTGATGCATGTAACTCGACCATGGATAATCCGCCGGCCCTGCGACAAGTGCGTTACGGACCGGATTCAGCTCGATGTAGCGACTGCACAACAGCAGGTAACGCTCGGCGTCCAGCACCGTGGCTCGGTAACGCCCCTGCCACAGGGTGCCGCCTCTTTCATATTTCTGGTTGTAATAAGGAACGTAATACCGCCCAACCCATTGCATCATTCGTGCCAGCCCGTCGGCATCGACAGGTGTCGCCAGCACATGGATGTGGTCGGGCATGAGTACATAAGCGTGTACGGCGACCTTGAAGCGCTTGGCCCCTTCTTTCAGCCAGTCCAGGAACGCCGCATGATCCGCAGAATCGCGAAATATTGATTGTTTGTCATGTCCACGCTGAATGATGTGATGCGGTTGATTCGGGACGACGAGGCGGGGTAAGCGAGCCATAGATGACGACTAAAACAAAAAAGGCCGGAGGCGATTCACGATTGTAAATCAACTCCGACCCCAATTTTTGCTCGTTTCGCCCGATCCTTTGTGGATCTATCGGTTCAAGCGACAACTTACAACTTAAGCCACAACCTTCTTGCGTGAGAGCACCAGACTGATCAACACAGACGCCAGCAGGATCAGGCCAACCACCAGCAGCGAAATCATCACTGGAATGTGGAACCAGTACGCCAGCAGCATCTTGCCACCCACAAATACCAGCACAAGCGCCAAACCGTATTTGAGATAGTGGAAGCGATCTGCCACATCAGCCAGCAAGAAGTACAGCGCCCGCAAACCCATGATCGCAAACATGTTCGACGTGAACACGATGAACGGGTCAGTCGTGATCGCGAAAATCGCCGGAATGCTGTCGACTGCAAAAATCAGGTCCGTCACTTCAATCAGGATCAGCACCAGCATCAGCGGCGTGAAATAGCGTACGCCGTTGCGCATCGTAAAGAACTTCTCGCCGTCGTACTCATTGCTGATACGCATATGTTTGCGCAAGAACTTCAGCAAAGGATTGTCGTTGAGATCACTCTCCTTGTCCGCAAAGATCAGCATCTTGATGCCGGTGATGATCAGGAAAGCGCCGAACAGATACATGATCCAGCTGAACTGCGCGATCAGCCAGGCACCCAGCAAAATCATGACGGCACGCATGACAATCGCACCGACCACGCCGTACAACAACACACGGCGCTGCATCTCGGCCGGCACGGCGAAGTAGCCGAAGATCACCAGGAAGACGAAGATGTTATCCACCGACAGCGACTTTTCAATCAGATAACCGGAGAGAAACTCCAGGCTCTTCTGATTGGCGAATTCGCGGCCGATGCTGTGATCCAGATACCACCACAGCAAGCCACTGAAGAGCAATGCCAGCATCACCCATGCGATCGACCAGCCCAGTGCCTCCTTGACCGTCACCTTATGCGAATGACGGCCACCGAGCACCAGCATATCGAACGCCAGCATCCCAAGTACAAACACGATAAATCCGCCCCACATCAGCGGACTTGCAAAACTTTCTACACCGTTCACGGTATTCCCCTTTATTTATAACGACTGATTAGTTGATTAATCGAAGTCGAAAAATTCGCCCAAAAATCCCTTCTTCTTGCGCGACTGATAATCCTTGTTGTAACGATGACCATCGTCGTAGCCTCGCTGCTGTTGCGGCGCGTATTGCGGTGCCGGTGCGCGCTGCTGAGCTGGTTGATGATGCGGCTGCGGAATCGCTTGTTGCATCGGCGCCGCGGCAGCCTGTGAACGCTCAATCAGCTTATCCAATTCACCGCGATCCAGCCAGACGCCACGGCATTGCGGGCAATAGTCGATCTCGACGCCCTGACGATCGCTCATGTTCAGATTGACGGTAGTACAGACAGGACACTTCATGACGGCCTCCATGGCTTTGCAATAGACAAGCCGTACTGTAGCTGGATCCTAGCCTATTGAAAATTCGAATATACTTTCATTTATCTTCGGAAAAAACGATGAATAGGACAAGCCATGGCCGCGCTCAATTACAAACATCTTCACTATTTCTGGGTCGTCGCCAAAACCGGGGGCATTGCGCGTGCCGGCGAGCGCCTGCATCTGACGGCACAGACCATCAGCGGTCAGATTACGCTCTTCGAAGACAGCCTGGGCTACAAGTTGTTCAACCGTATCGGTCGCAAACTGGAACTCAACGATGTCGGCCGCACCGTGTTCGCCTATGCCGATCAAATCTTCACGCTCGGCGAAGAGCTGGAGGAAGTCATGCGCTTTCGCCCGGGCGGCAGTCCTTTGCAATTCAGAGTCGGCGTCGCTGATGCGGTCCCCAAAACGATCGCGTATCTGCTGCTGGAGACGGCGCTGAAACTTGATGACCCGGTACGCATCGTTTGCCGTGAAGGCAAGCTCAACAGCCTTCTCGGCGATCTGGCGATCCATCGTCTGGATATCGTCATCGCCGACAGCCCCATGCCTGCCAATATTGACGTGCGCGGTTACAGCCATCTGCTGGGTGAGTGCAATACCAGTTTTTTCGCCACGCCAGCACTGGCTAAACACTACAAGAAGAATTTCCCGCAGAGCCTTGATGACGCGCCATTCCTGATGCCGGGAGAAGATGCTGCGGTTCGGCCAAAATTGCTGCGCTGGTTTGAAAAGGAAAAGATACGCCCGCGAATCGCCGGTGAGTTCGATGATGGCGCGCTGCTGAATGCTTTCGGGGAAGCCGGTACCGGTATCTTCGCGGCTCCCTCGGCGGTGACCATGCAATTGAAGCAACAACTCGGCGTCGTGCAGATCGGACAAACCGAGCAGATCACTGAACAGTTCTACGCCATCTCGGTTGAGCGGCGACTGACACATCCTGCCGTGCTGGCGATACAGTCGGCAGCGCGTGAGAGTCTGATCATTCCAAAGGGAAAGTAAACGCAGGGAAACGCGGACGTCATCTACCAACATGCCATTGCGGCAATATCCAAACAAAGCGGAAGCACAAAGAAAAAACCCCACGCTCCTTGCGGATCGTGGGGTAAATCCCATTCTCGGGGGAGAGAATGGAGGGGGAAAACCAACTATAAGAAAAGCAGAGTAGCGTCGCAGTGTTTTTTACAAATTGTTACGCCACCCTCCGCTTCGTAACATATTCCGTCAGGACTCAGTCAGCAAAAGGGTTCGCAACGCATTGAAGACCATGGTCTGTTGCTCACGGCGACAAATCAGGGAGGTCGTAATCCGCCCGTCCTTACCTAAAGAATAGGCGGAAAAATTCTGTTGTCCATGCATATTTAATATCGAACGCGGAACAAAAGCCATACCGATGCCCGCCGCGATGCAAGCAAGCATCGCGTGATATGAGCCAAGCTCCAGAATCCGCAGAGGACGACGGTCCTTGATGCTGCCGGAAGCAAACCATTGTTCTGCGAAGCTGCGATAGGTGCAACCTTGTTCAAAGACAATCAATGTCTCCACCTTCAAATCATCCGGTGTCTTCACCCGCCCATGACCACGCGGCACGGTGATCATCAGTTCTTCCTGGTATAACGGCGTTGAGAAAAAAACATCTTCCGGAATCGGCCCTGCCACCAGTGCAGCATCAAGCTTGAAGCTGCGCACCTGATCGATCAGATGTTTCGTTGCTCCCGTGGTCAACTCCAGTTGCACTTCCGGCCAGCGCTGATGGAATGCTGCCAGCGGTCCTGGCAAACGACTTGCGGAAGTACTCTCCATCGCCCCAACGCGCAGCCTGCCGCGCGGCTCTTGCGGCACCATCGCATGCCTGGCTTCTTGCACGAGACCGAGGATGCGTTCGGAATAGTCGAGCAATATTTCACCGGCAGGCGTCAACACCAGACGTTTGCGATCGCGGATAAACAGCGAAACACCCACTGACTCCTCCAACTGCCGCAGGCGCGTGGTCACATTCGACTGCACACGATGCAGACGCTCGGCAGCGCGCGTGACGCCACCCTCGGCCACGACCGCGCGAAAAATTTCAAGTTCGGCAAGTTCCATGCTGACTCCGATTAAAAATCCTCACCCACCATCTCATAAAAAGATGATTACATTCTAATTATTCATTTTTTAGAATGATAAAGACAAGCTAACATTGCAACATTCGCGACAACCTCAGCTAAGTTAGCAAGGTCGCAACAGACACCACTCAATAATAATGACGCCCGGCGATCAATCCCCGACAGCGCCTCAAGAACAGGAAGCAATGACTACTCCGGACGCAAGTCACAACCGTAAAAGCGCCCTGCGCATCGCCTTCGCCGGCCTGATTGCGCTCGCTGCAGCCATGGGCATCGGCCGCTTCGCCTTCACCCCGCTGCTGCCGATGATGCTGCATGACCAGACCATCGACCTCAACAGCGGCGGCTGGCTGGCGACATCGAACTATCTCGGTTATTTCATCGGCGCCATGTTATGCGCGTTCTGGCGAGGCTTGCCGCCGACGCGCACGATTCGCGCCGGGCTGATTGCCACGGTGTTGCTGACGCTCGGCATGGGCTTGTTGCATGCACAAGCGATCTGGCTGGCGTTGCGCCTGCTATCCGGCATCGCCAGCGCACTGGTATTCGTCTACAGCTCGGGATGGTGTCTGCAACGTCTGGCGCAACTGCAATTGCCTGCTCTGGGCGGCATCATCTATTGCGGTCCCGGCATCGGCATCATGCTCACCGGCTTGTCCAGCAGCGGCATGGTCAGCAACGGCTGGCATGCCGATACCGGCTGGATCGCATTCGGCTTGTTGGCGGCCGTGTTGACGGCGGCAGTGTGGAGCACCTTCAGCGGCAATCTTGATTTGCGCGCAGGCAATACCACCCAAGCGGGAACAGAGAGTGCCGAACCCGCAGCGATCAGTCAGGAAGTCCGCTGGCAAGTGCTGGCCTACGGCATGGCAGGATTCGGCTACATCATCACCGCCACCTTCCTCCCTGTCATTGCACGCCAGGCATTGCCGCCCGGTTCGGCGTGGCCGGATTTTTTCTGGCCGTTGTTTGGTTTGTGCGTAGCGCTCGGTGCGCTTGGTGCGACACGGATTCCTGTGCACTTTGATCAGCGCTTGCTGCTGGCGATCAGTTATGTGATGCAGGCAATCGGCGTGGTCAGCAGCGCGATTTTCCCTAATGAAGTCGGATTCGCACTCGGCAGTATTTTGCTCGGTTTACCGTTCACCGCCATCACGCTATTTGCCATGCGCGAAGCACGCCGCCTGCGCAGCCATTACGCGGCGGGACTGATGGGATTGATGACGGCATCCTACGGCATCGGCCAGATTGCCGGACCGCCGCTGGCGACACGACTAGTGCATGCGACCGGCTCGTTCACGCCTTCGCTAAGTATCGCCGCGCTTGCATTGCTCGCCGGTGCCGCCTTGTATGTGTGGCTGAGCCTGCGCTCACGCCCGGATCAGACAACAACCGCAACCTGACGTTAAATAAACGGCCTTGAAATGCAACGAGCCGATGCTGAATCATCAGTATCGGCTCGCTTATAACAACGACAACAGCTAAGACTGCAGAGTTAACGGAATGCCGGTTCGCCGAAACTGCGCAGCTTGCGGCTGTGCAATTGCTCGATGCCGTGATTACGCAGCAACTCCAGCGCGCGGATACCGATCTTTAAATGCTGAGCGACGCGTTGCTCATAAAAGCGATTCGCCATACCCGGCAACTTGATCTCACCATGCAAAGGCTTGTCGGACACGCACAGCAAGGTGCCGTACGGAACGCGGAAACGGAAACCGTTGGCGGCTACCGTCGCGCTTTCCATATCCAGCGCAATTGCCCGACTCTGACTGAAGCGCAGCAAGGGCGTGCGATGATCGCGCAGTTCCCAGTTACGATCATCTACCGAGGCCACGGTACCGGTGCGCATGATGCGCTTCAACTCATATCCTTCCAGTTGCGTGATGCCGGCAACGGCATCCTGCAACGCAAGTTGCACTTCCGCCAACGCCGGAATCGGCACCCACAGCGGCAAGTCATCATCCAGCACATGATCGTCGCGGACGTAAGCATGGGCCAAAACGTAATCGCCCATACGTTGCGACGACGACAAACCTGCGCAATGGCCAAGCATGATCCAGCCATGCGGACGCAGCACGGCAATGTGATCTGTAATCGTCTTTGCATTTGACGGGCCCACGCCGATATTGACCAGCGTGATACCGGTGCCGTCTGCGCGTTGCAAGTGATAAGCCGGCATCTGCGGCTGACGCACCGGCGGCGTACCGGTACTCGGCATGCCCTTCATTCCTTCGACATTGGCATTCGGTGTCGTCACGTTGCCCGGCTCAACGAAGGCCGTGTACTGCTGACGATAAGTGCGCAGCTCAGGATCGTCGGTCGCCTGCATCAGCTCGCGCCCCATGCGCACGAACTCATCGACATAGAACGCGTAATTCGTGAACAGCACATAGCGCTGGAACTGCTGCGGCGCCGTCGCCGTGTAATGACGCAGACGATGCAGCGAGTAATCAATGCGTGGCCCGGTGAACAATGCCAGCGGATGAACGCCATCGCGCCAGCCGCCGTTGTCAACTTCATAGGTACCGTTGACGATGCGATCATCCATCTCGGCCAGATCGGGCAAATCAAACACGTCCGGCAACAGACGCAAATGGTCCGGATCCAGATCCCCCTCAACGTGAATGCCCTCGGCAAACGCGAAGTGAACCGGAATCGGCAAATCGCTGACGCCGATTTCCAGCGGCTCCTGATGATTGGCCAGCAAGAGCTTGAACTGACTCAGCAGATAATTCTTGAACAGCGTCGGACGCGTCAACGTCGTCTGGTACGTTCCCGGCCCGGCGACAAAACCAAATGACTGGCGCGTGTCAGTGTGGGTCACCTTTTCGGTTGTAATGCGCACAAAGGGATAGCACGCTCGCACACGCTCCTGCAACACTTCGCCTTTGGCGAATTGTTTGAAGGCATCGCGAAGGATGGCGGTGTTGTGCTCATAGATCTCGATCACGCGATCGACCGCCGCTTGCGGATCGGTAAATTTTTCGGTCAACAACTTTTCTCCAATCAATTCCAGTTCTCGACGCGCTGCCGTCTGTGTGACTTCACTGATTTTCTCGATTCACATAGAGTGGCAACGTCCGATTTCATTGTACCTATATAAACAAAAAGGCCAATTCAATTCCGAACGCGGAAAGGAAAACTGACTGTGGGCAACAACGGTATTTCATTCAATTCCCCGGACAGCTAAATTCTTGAATAGAATTAAGAATTCGACATTGTTTTTTTGGATTTAGCAAAATAAAGAAACATCAAAAATTCAAAATACTCGCAAATCCAAAACATCTGTATTCGCCATTCTTTTGAGTATGTAATTTGCGTCACCCTGACGCCGTTTCCATATTGCTCCGCACGAGCAATTTGAGTGCAAATCCCTCGCTTTCGTGCCCTTAAAAAGCGCTGCGCATGCACTCCTTGCGGGCAAATATGACAAGCGATTATTTGCGCGAAAAAATAGTTCCCGATTTTATTCAAGAGATCTTCTAAGAAGCGTTAATGAGTGCTATCGTGGCTGCTCTCCGCGCCTCACGAGGGCTGCTTCCGACGAGTTCTGCTCGCGTCGGTACAAACGGGGAAGAGACTAAAAAACATACTTTCACCAAGAGGAACGACATGTATTCGAAAAAGATCTTCGGCCAGTTTTTGATCCTGGCCTGTGCTGCTCTGGTATCCGTCGCACACGCACAAAAACTCCCTAACGTGATGATCCTGGCAACCGGCGGCACTATCGCAGGCACCGGCGCCACCAGCACGACAACCGTCGGCTACACCGCAGCAAAAATTGGCGTTGAAGCACTGATCGATGCCGTGCCTGAACTGAAGAAAGTCGCGAACGTCAAGGGCGAGCAAGTGTTCCAGATCGCCAGCGAAAACATGAACAACGATTACTGGCTGAAGCTGTCCAAACGCGTGAATACACTGCTGGCGCAAAGCGATGTTGACGGTATCGTGATCACCCACGGCACCGACACGATCGAAGAAACAGCTTACTTCCTCGACCTGACCGTGCACAGCAAGAAGCCGGTGGTGATCGTCGGCGCAATGCGCCCATCGACAGCGATCAGCGCCGACGGCCCGATCAACCTGTACAACGCCGTGTTGCTGGCAGGCAGCCAGGAAGCCATCGGCAAGGGCGTGCTGGTGACACTGAACGACCAGATCAATGCTGCTCGCGAAGTGACCAAGACAAACACATCCACACTGGATACTTTCAAGACACCTGAACTGGGTTTCCTGGGCTACATCCAAGGCAGCAAGCCATTCTTCTATCGTCAGTCGACACGCAAACACACTGTTGATTCGGAATTCGACATCTCGAAACTGGACGTCCTGCCGCAAGTCGACATCGTCTACGGCTATGCCAACATGAACCCGATCGCGCTGAACGCCTTCGTCGCCGCTGGCGCCAAGGGCATCATCCACGCTGGTGTGGGTGACGGCAGCCTGAACAACATGGTTGCGCCATCGCTGACTGAAGCACGTAAGAAAGGCGTTGTGATCGTTCGTGCCAGCCGCGTCGGCCAAGGCATCGTGGCGCGTAACGGCGAAGCGGATGACGACAAGCTGGACTTCGTTGTCTCGGATACGCTGAACGCGCAAAAAGCACGCATCCTGCTGATGCTGGCACTGACCAAGACATCCGATACCAAAGAAATCCAAAAGATTTTCTACTCGTATTGATCGCTGGCTCCGCCTGTCCTCCGTTTTACCGCTCCCCTCACCCTGGCCTGTGGCGCAGCCCACAGGAAATAGGGGCTTGCCGATAATGCTGTTCAGTTAAGCTCAATCAGCTTCGATTTTTGAAGCGAAAGAGTCGTAAAAATAAGGGGCGCCGCTGCGAATAACTTCGCAGCGGCGCTTTTTTGTTTTAACCGGACAGCATTGGGGGTTGCCGGAAACTTTTATATGACTAACATGCCAATTTGATAACTCAAGACTGAGGGGCATGCATGCTGTACGACGGAATCGAAGTAACTGATCTAAACGCGATTTGGTGGATAGAAGAAAATCAGCGAATAAAAGCGTTACCCATCATTAGTAAGCATGATTTCATCACTTTAGGTTCAAAAACCAAGAATGGCGGCGTAGTTCACACAGCCACCTCAGGCCGAACCATTAATGGTATTTCAGTGGCGTTAGTTGGCGATGAGGTGCGCTATCCGAATGGGGAAATTGCCTATATCACCTCAGGCGCGGGCGCTGCGTCGATATATGACGGAAAGTCCCTTGCCGTTGAGGGTAGCCATGTCAGCAATGGCGACGTAATCGAAACCAGTGACCAGAAAGGTCACGGTATCGTTATTCGAGCAGGCATGCCACCCATCCCCGGTTTTCTCGAAGAGGGATACGTACCGCCTCCTTTGGAAGCCTCGCTGGCATGAGGCGCTTCTACATTTTCGAAGGTGACAAGACCTCATCTGGCGGGACACCGATAGCGTCGCAAGACCACTCTACCTGGCATGGTCGCAAGTACATCATGCTGAACGATAAGGTCTACTGCCCAGCGTGTAAGAAGACCGGCACTGTCGTTGGACAAGGCGCGCGTCTGAATGACAACTGGATGGGAAAGCGTCCCGCCCTCAATGACGATATATGTGTCTGTGGTTGCAGGCCGGCGCCAAAACTGATCGCTTATCAGGATAACGATTGGCAAATGATGACTGTGGAAGAAATGGCTGCCCAAGGCTTCGGCACAGTTCAAGACGCTGCAACGCCAGCAGCGGAGATGCGCGAACACAGTGTGCAATTCATTCTTAGGTCAAAAAAAGGGCGTCCGCTGACAAATTATCCCTATGTCATGGAGTCTGCCGACGGTCACCGCCTTGAGGGTTTCACAGACAAGGATGGAAAAACTGAGCGTGCCTAGACGCCGCAAGCGGTCAAATTTACCGTGAAGAAAAATCTAAAAATAGCGAACAACGATACACAAACACCTGAAAGAGCAGAGCGGGACCATGATGAATTCGACGAATAAACCGCTAGGCACAACCACGGCAGACAAAGATCATACAAAAGTTGAGGAAGTAGTAATCGTTTGTGCATGTAATCGAGATATCACACTGGATGAATTACGCGAAGCGTATCCAGAGAGAAAGAAAGAAATTCTGGAAAAATTTCTTCCTGATTTGAATGCGACATTTTCGAATTATGAAATTACTAGCTGTTTGAAGAAGGCACATTTTCTGGCACAGGTAGGACACGAATCTTCAGAATTTTTGTTCACGGCGGAAATACTGAAGAAAGGTGTTGATGAAAAGGACGTATACGATGGCTATAAAGGCCGAGGTTTAGTCCAATTGACGTGGAAAAAAAACTATACCGCCTACGGGGCTGCTGTTAAAACTGATTTTCTCGATGCAAACAAGGTAAAGCTTGAGGAAGTGAAGTGGGCAACAGACTCCGCGGGTTGGTATTGGAGACACGCAGGAAGTGCTCATGATATCGATTTAAATCCTTTTGGTGACCAGAACGATATTGTTTATATATCGGCTGCGATCAATGGTGGATTTAACGGATACGAAGGTAAATCAACTTCTAGGCTTAAGTTGTTGAAAAACGCTGTCGCTGCGCTGCATGTTAAAGCTTGCCCACAACTTGACGCGTTGTTTACGGCATTCCCTGAGGCTGAGAAATTCGACTATGGTTCTTATCCCTTGGAAAAGAGTAATGCGTATTACGTGCATGACATGTCATTTGCTTGGGGATATTGGCACGACCCGAAGTCGACGATGGAAGGTGTAAAGAAGGACTCGACACAGGCAAAGATTGGCTACAGTCGATACTTGGAGTTGCTCGAAATACACCCATCAAAGTCGAAATTGGGAAGATTTGGCATAACACGAATCAATATGAAGAAGCACGCGGAGAAGCGTGTAAGCGAATTACGATAAAATTTTTATTAAAGGCAGGTGTATGAAATTCTTTGTTTTATTTCTCCTATGTTTCGCGTCAAATTTTGCTATTTCTGCCGGCCTAAAGATAAATGAAAATATTGCCGATGAAGTGATTCACAAAATAGATGCGGAAAAAATCACGAACAATATTTACACGCCTAACGCTTATCACTTCATAAAGAAAGACCAAAGCACCCCGACATGCTCACTTGTTGACAGAAAAAACCAAAGTAACCTATTGGAAATAATGTCGCCGGAGGAAATGGAATACCCCAACTGCAATAAAATCTGGAAGCCGATTATCGCCAAAATTGGTAATGATTATTATGCTACGTACAGATATGACGTTGAAGATCCTAAGAAAGTTTTCACTTCGTCCTATCAATTGGTGAAAATTACAAAAGACGGATTTTATAAGTGCAAGCAAGACGACTCAATCAACGAACTTCTTCAACAGAAAAAAGCAAAGACTGCTGCTGCAATTAGGGCCGTAGTAAAGATGATCGGATGTACTCCGGTTGCTAATGATCGTGGCGGTTGACGAAATTAGTGTTCCGGCACACATCGCAAAAAATGAAATCTATTTCTTAATTCTTGATGTGCAGTGAAAAAAACGCCCGTACGCGGTAATGTGCCGTTCAGTTAAGCAAAAAAAATGCCGCTCCGAAGTCATTCGAAGCGGCATTTTTCTTGATTTTGCAGCTACATCAATACCAAAAATCGGGCTTGATTGCTCTTAACTGAACGGCATTAGTACGCGGGCCGTTTTTTATTGCGAAGCGATGAGCAAGTTCAAGGTTCCTGGTGCCTTGAAACGCTGCCGCCAGACTCAGATACCGAGCGACTTGCCCGCTCCCAGCAACGTCGCTACGCCAATGATCGCGAAGATCAGTGCGGCGATAGCATGCACGATGCGCACCGGGATCTTACCGGCGATACGGTCACCCAGCAACACGGCAGGAACGTTGGCGATCATCATGCCCAGCGTCGTTCCGGCAACCACCGGCACAAAAGCGTGATACTGCGCCGCCAGCGCGACCGTCGCCACCTGCGTCTTGTCGCCCATCTCCGCGAGGAAGAAGGCGATCACGGTGGTGCCAAATACGCCGAAACGCGCGAACTTGGCTTCGCTCTCATCAAACTTATCGGGAATAAGCGTCCAGATCGCCATGCCGATGAAGGACACGCCAAGAATCCAGCGCATGGTTTCAGGCGAAACCAGTGAAGTGATCCATGCGCCCAGCGCGCCGGCAAAAGCGTGATTGGCAATGGTCGACACCAGAACGCCCAGAATAATGGGAATCGGTTTACGGAATTTTGCAGCGAGGATAAAGGCCAGCAGTTGCGTCTTGTCGCCGATTTCAGCTAAGGCGACTACGCCGGTAGAAATGAGAAATGCATCCAATTGGGTTCTCCATGGCCGGACAGAAAACAATGACCACGCCTCTCCCCGGCCATTCCGGAGGGCAACGTGGTCAAAGGTCTTGTCAAGCGCTTAGGACCGCTTATGCCATGATCGTGTGGATCAAGTATGTTGACATAAGCCCCTCCTCAGGGTGGAAGGCGACTACTCCCCAATGACCCGCGCATTTTACTCAATTAGTTTTTAGGCGTCCATAGAAAATACACAAGGAGACAGGAACCAAGCGCGGTAACGAGACTCTTTACTAACTAGCTAGTAGACGCACGGCAAGCTTTACGACTCCGGCGCCAGGTACTTGCGCCGGCAAGCCTCTGTCATGCTAGGATTTCCGCCTTTGCAGCCGCGCCTTCATTCATCGATGACAAGAATGGAGCCAATGATGCAGGTGACACCAACCTCGACCTGAATCCGGCCGCACTCCCGACCAACCGTTGCTGTTTTTGCACAGCATTAATCATTCGACATCTCGCCTATGATCAATCGACGCACCTTCCTGAGCTCTGCCACCGCGACCGCCGCTCTCGCCGCCCTCGGCATTCCTCCCGAAGCGCTCGCCGCCAACCGCATCAAACTCGGCAATCCCGCGCCCTTCTCGTTCGACACCCTGATTGCACAAGTGCGCACTGCCGCGCAGTCGCCTTATAAAGCCCAGAACAAGCCGCCTGCCGATATCCTCGACAAAATCGACTATGAGGCGCACGGCAAGATCAAATTCAATACCGATTCATCCTTGTTTGCCGATGGCCCGGGACAATTCCCCGTAACCTTCTTCCATCTCGGCCGCTTCTTCCAGGCGCCGGTGCACATGTACACGCTCGAAGGTGCCGGCAGCAACGCCAAAGCGCGCGAGATCCTGTATGACGAAAGCTACTTCGACATGCCTGCCGACAGCCCGGCACGCAAGCTGCCGCGCGGCAGCGGTTTCGCCGGCTTCCGCTTCCAGGAAAGCCGTACCGGCGATCAGGCCAAGCTCGACTGGCGCAAGAACGACTGGGTCGCCTTCCTCGGCGCCTCCTATTTCCGCGCCATCGGGGATTTATATCAATACGGCTTGTCGGCACGCGGCATCGCCATCGACGTTGCCCAGGCCGGCAAGTCGGAAGAATTCCCGAACTTCACCCACTTCTACTTCGAAGCACCTGTCGATAAAAGCGACACCGTCGTGGTGTATGCCGTGCTGGACGGCCCGAGCATCGTCGGCGCCTACAAGTTCATCATGCGGCGCGGTGCGGGCGGCGTGCCCGGAGTGATCATGGATGTCGACTGCGCGCTGTTCCTGCGCAAGGACGTAGGCCGCCTCGGCATTGCGCCGGCGACCTCGATGCTGTGGTTCTCTGAAGCGGTCAAAGGCACCGGCGCCGACTGGCGTCCGGAAGTCCACGACTCCGACGGCCTGGCAATCTGGAACGGCAACGGCGAACACATCTGGCGTCCGCTCAACAACCCGGCCCGCATCACCGCCTCGGCTTTCGGCGACAACAATCCACGCGGCTTCGGCCTGTTGCAGCGTGACCGCAACTTCGACCATTATCAGGATGGCGTGCATTACGAGCGCCGCCCAAGTCTCTGGGTCGAGCCATTGGAAGGCTGGGGCGAAGGATCGGTGCAACTGATCGAAATCCCAACCGACGATGAAATCCACGACAACATCGTCGCTATGTGGGTCCCCAAAGCCAAGGCCGCCGCAGGCAGCAGCTATCGCCTGCGTTATCGCTTGCATTGGCTCAAGGATGAGCCTTATCCGTCACCGCTGGCGCGCTGCGTCGCCACGCGTCTTGGCAACGGCGGCCAACCTGGTCAGCCACGTCCGCCCAATGTGCGCAAGTTCATGGTCGAGTTCAAAGGTGCTCCGCTGGAAAAACTGGCCTTCGGCGAGTTACCGGAAGCCGTGCTGTCGAGTTCGCGCGGAACTTTCTCGTATGTATTCACCGAAGCAGTGCCGAACGGCGTTGCGGGCCACTGGCGAGCCCAGTTCGATCTCACCGTCGACGGCGACGATCCGGTTGACCTGCGCCTCTATCTGCGCCACAAGAACCAGACGCTGTCGGAAACCTGGCTTTACCAATACCAACCATTCAAGACTCGCAACGTCTACTGATAGAGCAACGCGCTTCGCTACGTCCCGATAAGCTGGCGCTGGCTCTCTGCCCTCTCTGCTCCCTCTCCATTGCGCCGGCCATCGTGCCGGCGCAATGCCTTGTCCCCGATGCAACACAGCCGCGACAAATGCGGCCTTGTCATCAATTCGACACATTTTCCGCTTACTCTTCAAAAAAGCTTTGCGAACAGCGCAGAGATATCCCGAATTGAGGCACAACGTTGCAGTTACGATTATCGATGCGGCCGACCTGGCTGAATACGGCATTTCAAAATGGCCGGGGCCTGTCGCTGGCCTACGTGTTGCTGTCGTGCTTCTTGCTGATCGTGATCTGGACCATCACCTTCACACGCATCCACAACGAAAAGGCGCTCGCCGTCGAAAGTTCGGTTGCCGACAGCAAGAACGTCGCCGCCATCATTTCCTCCAATCTGGAAGAAGTGCTCAGCAAGGCCTTGCTGTATTCCCGCATCGGCCAATCGGTACTGGATGGCGACGCCCATGCTTCCAGCTATCTGTCGCCATTATTTTTGGGCGACTCCGCCTATTTGCGCGTCGCCATCTTCGACGCCAACGCCAGACTGGTGTATTCCTCCGCCCGCCAGAAAGACGAACCCGAATTCGCTCAACTCATCAATGCGGCCTACGTGTCGTCACTGATGTATTCACAGCGTCAGGGCGGCATGATCATCAGCCCGCCGCTCAAGAAAGATGGCTACACCTGGCGCGTGCCCTTGCTGATTCCGATTAAAAACAAGAAGGATGAATTGCAAGGTTTCTTCACTGCGATCCTCGATCTCGGCTATTTTTTACGCACCTACAAAGACGTCAGCATCAGCAGCGGCAGCCGGATCGAGATCCTCAACGCCACCGGCTTTCAACTGGCCGAACTGAGCGGCAGCACCTTGTCGGGTGGCAGCAATTTTGCCGGCGAAGAGTATGCGCTTTTCCTCGTCGACAATAAAACCGATGGAGAAATTCATGCCGTGCGTCCTGGCGAACGGGAACAACAGATCGGCGTATCGCGCAAATTGGAGCGCTATCCGCTGGCCGTGATCGTCAGCCGCGATCCGGACTACGTACTCGGCAAATTGACGGAACCCCATCGCGAATACCGCTACCAGGCCGTCATAATCTCCGTCATCGTGCTGTTGTTCTGCTACGCGCTGGTCCACATCGCGCATCGGCGCAAGCGCTTGTATGAAAAGCTGCTCTATTCCGAACGCGAGAAGAGCGGCCTGATCGATCAGCTGGAGATGGAAAAATCACGGGCCTACCAGCTGGCCTCGCACGACTACCTGACCGGCATCCCTAACCGCATGCTGTTTCACGAGATCGCAGCAACCGAGTTGTCGCGTGCGCGCCGTAGCCGCAAACTGTATGCCCTGTTCTTCCTCGACCTCGACAAATTCAAGGTCATCAACGACACGCTCGGCCACGCCGTCGGTGACGCTCTGCTGCAAAACGTCGCCAAACGCCTGCGTAGCGTGCTGCGTGAATACGATCTGGTAGCACGGCTGGGCGGCGACGAATTCGTCGTATTGGTTTCCGAGATTGCCGCTGAAGAACGCATCGCCGAGATCGCCCGCACGCTGCTCACGGCGATCAGCGAGCCGTATCCCGATCTGGAAGGGCATGAAGTCCAGACCACCCCGAGCATCGGCATCGCGCTATATCCACGCGACGGCCAGAGTGTCGATGAGTTGCTGACCAGCGCCGATGCGGCGATGTATACCGCCAAAAAGGCCGGCAGCGGCACTTATCGCTTCTACGATGCGTCGTTGAACGCCTCCGCGGCGCGCGGGCTGGAATTGCTGGCGCGGTTCCGGCAAGCGATCAAGGCGGATGAGTTCCGCCTGCATTACCAGCCCAAGGTGGCGCTGCAGAATTTTGAAATCGTCGGCCTCGAGGCGCTCATCCGCTGGGAACATCCCGAACACGGCCTGATCTTCCCGAATGACTTCATCCCGCTTGCAGAAGATCACGACCTGATCATCCCGCTCGGCCACTGGATCATCAAGGAAGTGTGTCGCCAACTGGCTGAATGGCGCAAACGCGGCATCACCCCGGTGCCGGTCGCGATCAACGTCTCGGTCAAGCAATTGCAAGACGAATTGCTGCTTGAAACCATACTCAGCGCACTCAAGAAATACAAATTGCCTCCCTTCCTGCTGGAAATCGAAGTCACGGAAAGCTGCTTCATCGGTGACATCGACAGCGCCAAGAGCGTACTTGAAAAGCTGCGTGATGAAGGCCTGCGCATTTCGCTCGACGACTACGGCACCGGCTATTCCAGCCTGAGCCATATTAAGACCTTGCCGGTCTATGCGCTCAAGATCGATCGTTCATTCATCCGTGATATCCGCAATGACAACAGCGACGCCATGATCGTTGCTTCCACTGTCTCGCTGGCACGTAACCTGGGACTGAAGGTCATCGCGGAAGGCGTGGAAAGCAAAGAGCAGTTGATGCATCTCAAGGTCATCGGCTGCGATGAAGTACAAGGTTTTTATTTGCAACGCCCCGTCTCGGCGGAACAGATCGAGACGATACTCCAAAAAGGGAAATTCGACCCGCTATGACAGCTCATGGAAAATTGAAAAAAGCCGGATACAAGAAGCGCAGGCTGCTGCGATGGCTGATCACTGTGGCGATGTCGTTCGCAATCGCGTCCACCGCCGTCATCTCCAGCACGACTGCAGCCAAAGCGGCAGAATGTGAGCGCCCTGCGCGACTGCGCATTGCATTTGTCCCTCAAGGCGAATTGCAAGACGATGGCGCTGCAATGAAACCCTTGTTCGACGATCTGGAGCACGTCTTGCGTATGCCCGTGGAGATCATCACCCCGGCCTCTTACGGTGCGGTGACGGAAGGTTTGCTGGCAGGTGCGCTGGACGTCGCCCGTCTTGGCCCTGCGACGTATGTTTCTGCGCACAAGAACGACCCGCAAATTACGCCGTTCGCCACCTTGCTGCGCATGGCAGACGGCTTCAGCGACGGCAACACCGCCGCGTATTACTCCATGCTGATCGTCCTTCAACACGGTCCAATCACCTCAATCTCCGGACTCAAAGGAAAGCGCCTTGCGCTGGCGGATCCCGATAGCACGTCGGGCGCACTGATTCCATTGCACGTATTCTCACGCCAGCTCGGCACGTCGCTGGACAAGTATTTCTCGCGCATTGGCTACTCCGGCAACCATGAACAGTCGGTTGCCGCAGTCTTGAACAAAGAAGTTGACGCGGCCTTTATCGCCAGCGCCAATCTCGGTTCGCTGATCGCCGCAGGCAAGGTCAAACGCTCCGATATCCGCGTGCTGTGGAAATCGGCGCCGATTCCTTTTGATCCCTTCGTCTATCGGGGGCAGCTGTGCGAGGACATCAAGAAGAAGATCCGCGCGGTGTTCTTCAATAAAAAAAGCGCCAACGTGCAAAGCACGCTGAGCGCTATTCATGCCAAGGAATTCGTTCCTGCTGTGGACAAGAACTACAACATCATTCGCGACCTTCCTTAAGCCTCTTAAACCCGTGTCTTGAACAGGCTGCAAAGCCAACGAATCAATCCGCCGACTACCGGGAGCTTCTGCAGAAGCTCTTCGGCAGCATCCCAGTAATCACGATGCAGGACGACCAGTCCGTCGGCGTTGAACTTCAGATGCGTGCTCCCGATAATCACATACGGCTTACCCTTGAGCCCGAACTGAAAAGCCCAGGTAATGAAAGCCTGATCACCGTCGACCACGCGATCCTCGATGACAAAGCGCGGATCATCAGTGGTATCGAACATATGCTCGTAAATGGCCATCATCGCGGGAACACCCTGCACGTCGTTGAAGGGATCCTTGAAGTGCACCTCCGGCGCATAAAATTGGCCGATGTGGCGCACGCTTTGTCGCGTCAGCGTGCAATACCAGTCCATCAGCAAATCGAGTCGTTCTTTGGTCTGTGCAGTTGTTGTCATGTGGGATGGAGAAAGCGTTGAAACAGCGCAAAGCGCCAACGATAAGGCAACATCTGAATCAGCTTCAGGATACGCGTAAAGCGATAGGGAAAGTGGATCTCGAACTTGCCTTCGGCGATGCCTTTCCAGATCTTTTCCGCAGCCGCATCCGGGGTCTGCAAGCCGGGCATGGCGAAGTCGTTCTTGGCAGTAAGCCCGGTTTTGACAAAACCCGGATTGATCAGGTACACGCTGAGTCCTTTGGCATGGAGATCGCTGTAGAGAATCTCCGCCAGATTGATCAATGCCGCCTTGCCGGGGCCATAGACGCTGGCGTTGGGCAAACCCATGTAGCCCGCCACGCTGGCGACCAGCGCAATGCCGCCACTGCCTTCGGCCAGCATGGTGGGCAGCACGCTGGACAAGGCGGAGTACACGCTGACGAGGTTGGTCTTCAAGGTCTGTTCCGCCACGTCGTCGCTGACTTCCCAGCTACGTTCCGGACGGTAGTCGGCTGCGCAGAACAACAGCAGGTCGACGCCGCCAAACGCTGCGCAGATCTCCGCGTGGCGGGTACGCCATGCAGCATGGTCAAGCACATCGAACGGCACGATCAACGCGTTGCTCGCCTCGCCGGCAACCTCCTCCAGTGCGTCGAGCCGGCGTGCCGACAAGGCCACTTTGGCCCCCATCGCCAACGCCTGTTTCGCCAACGCGGCGCCGATGCCGCTGGAGGCGCCGATAAGCCAGATGCGCTTGTCTTTCCAGCTGCCGACGGGGGTATTCATTGGACCGAACATGATGATTCTCCGTGCTCCATTTGCTACGTTAGTCCCGCTTGCGAAAGAACAGCGTCACCTGTCCGACTTCAAATCCGAATTTGCTCATCGCAGTCCGATTGATCATGGTGCGGTCATCCATCTGGTACATCCAATCGTCCATTTTCATTTCATAGGTCTTGCCGTCCACGGGCAACAGCAAGGTATAGCGCCAGTTCAGCGCATTGCCTGCCGCCTCGCCGACTGCGTCTCCTACAACGTCCCCGGCGGTACCGCGCCAGCTGCCATCAGCTTGCCGCACCAGCGTCCATACGCGTTGCTGTGTGGTGCCATCGTCGTAACGAAAACGTTCATCGAGAATCAGTTTGCCGTCGCTATTACTGCCGGTGATTTCCACATGAAAGCGTTTGACCACTTCGCCTCCACGTTTCTGAAACATGCCCCACGCGTCAGTCTTGCCGAGGAAAAATTGCGCTGGATCGAACACCGGCTGATTCGCGGCATAGCGCGATACATCCGGCGAAGAGCATGCGGCCAGCAGAGCAACGAATAAAAGCGCGACAAAGGATTTCATGACGGTGTCTCCAGCAAAGAATGATCCGGGGCGAATGTCTGCATCGACCTCAGCAGCAACAACGCAAGCAATTTGAAAAGGCAAGGCACCGCGGCATATACCCAGCCCAGCGCAGCGATCCCGCCAGTGTCACCCATGCCTGGCTGATAGCCGAGCACCGCCAGCAACGGTAAAGCAAGACCCGAGACCGCCAGCGCCAGCTTGGCCAGCAAGGTCCACACGCCGTAGTAAGCGGCCGGACTTTCGTTCTTGCCGATCACACCGGCAAGCAACACGGGTGGCAGAGCCAGGTCCGCACCGAGCGCCAGGCCGGCGGCGATACAGATGCTTGCGTACAGCCAGACATCACCGGCCTGTAGCAACGCCGCACCGCCGAACGCCACGATCGCCAGCAGCATGCCCAAACGCCACGCCTGCAGCACACCCAGGCGTTTTGCAAGCGCAACCCAGAGCGGCAAGCCGAAGGCAGTCGACAGAAAGTACAACGCCAGAAAAGCGCCGGCGTACTGCGATGACTGCAAGCGGTCGTTAATAAAAAACAAGGCCAGCGTGGCCGGAATCGCCACCGAAACTGCATTGAAGAAATATGGCAGCAGCAAGCGGCGAAAGCTGCGGTTCGATTGCATGCGCGTCAACACCTCACGCCATCCGAGTGCGACATCGCCGGCCCTGTTCCACGGCGGCGCCAGCAACAGCAATGCCGCCAGTGCGATGACCAGGCAGATCGCAAATCCGAGCGCATAAATACTCAGCGATGATTCAAGATTTGATGCGCCCGAACCGCCGCCGGCGAAAATATAGGCGGGAGCCACGCTGGCGATCACCGCTCCAACCAACCCCGCCAACTCACGCAGCGCCGATGCACCAAGCAAGCCCTCGTCACGTTGTGACAAACGCGCACCCCATGCCAGGTAAGCAATGTTAAGCATGCTGTGCGCCGTGTAAGTCACAATCAGCATCGCGCCAAGCCATGCCAGCAAAGCGGTGCCCGAACCACGCACCGCTGTCGGCGGCAACCACAGTCCAAAGAACGCCAGCGCCAGCAATAGCGCCGCAGCCATCAGCCACACCTTCAGACGCAGGCCATGGAGACGATCAATGCAGCGTCCCAGCCACGGATCCTGCAGCGTGTCGACCAGGCGCGAGAGAAACAGCACCCAACCAGTACCTGCCAACGCCAGCCCAAGATGACCGGTGTAATAGGCCGGTGCCTGTATGTAAATCGGCAACGCCGACATCGCCAGCGGCAAACCCAGCAAGCCGTATGCCGCATAGCTCAGGCGCGTGGCGCCACGCGTTGCGCCGCTCATGGCGATGCGCCAAGCAAACGTCGGCGCAGTTGCGCATCCCTGCTGCGCGGATCAAGCCAGATGGCGAAAAATGCCTGTGCAAATTCCACATCACGCACTTCCGCCAGCAATTGTTTGCTGTTGTAGAAGCGGCAGCCGATGCCGGGCAGATAGACACCGGTGAGCTGGTCGCCTTCTTCGACATCGGTGAAAGCGGCATTCATCTCGGCTTCCCAGCGCTGCAATTGCTGCTCGCTGTAACGCTCACCAAACAAACGGCGTATTTCATCGATGCTGCTGCGTACAATGCGCGCGCGGCCGATACTGCGTTGATAGGTCAACTCCAGCGCAAATGGCTGCGCAGGATCGAAGGTTGCGCCTGTACTCCATAGCGCCGCGTGGTAAACCTTGAACCCGAACAAGCGAAAGTCGGCCTCGCCCCGCAGACGCGCCTGCGGCACATCCGCGCGCCATCCTGCTGCATCGGCGAATTGCGTCAGCGACAGTCCGGCCAGCAGGCAGCAGACTCCAACCGTGACGCGCAGCGCCTGCGCGTACCTTGCCTTCTTAGTCTTTTCGCAGCAGGAACTGGATGACATCAGTACGCTCCTCATCGAAGCCGACTTCACAATAGGCGAAATACAACTGCCACAAACGCATGAAGCGCTCGTCGAATCCTTGCGCGGTGACCGCCTCGCGCTGCTCCTGGAAGGTGCTGTTCCAGCGCCGCAGCGTTTCGGCATAATCGGCACCGAAGCGATATTGATCCAGCGTCACAAGACCGGCCTTGGACGCTTTGTCGCAGAAACGTTCCGGGCTCGGCAACATGCCTCCGGGGAAAATGTATTGGCGGATGAAATCCGAGCTGCTGCGATAGCGCTCAAAATACTGCTCGTCGATCGTGATCGACTGAATCAACGCTTTGCCGCCGCGCTTGAGCCGCGCCGACACGGTATTGAAATACTCCGGCCAGTAGCGTTCGCCGACGGCCTCGAACATTTCGATCGAGACCACCGCGTCATAACTGCCGCCCAGATCACGGTAGTCACACAATTCCAGCGTTGCGAGCTGGTCGAGTCCGCGTCCGGCGATGCGCTGCTGTGCAATCTGCAGCTGCGACGGCGAGATCGTCACGCCGTGTACGTGGATACCTTGCTGCGCCGCGTGTTCTGCAAAACCGCCCCAACCACAACCGATTTCGAGTACGCGATCACCGGCCTTCAGCCCCAGTTGATCTACGATACGTTGGTACTTGCACGCTTGCGCTGCCTCCAGGCTTTGCGTATGGTCACCGTCGAAGATCGCACTTGAGTAAGTCCAGCTATTGTCCAACCACAGACGATAGAAATCATTGCCGATGTCGTAGTGCGCATGGATATTCTTGCGGCTGCCCTCGCGTGTGTTGGAACGCATCCAGTGACGCAGGCGGTACCACAGTCCGACCAGCTTGCCGCCGAACATCACGCGATCCAGCTCTGCCTGATTGCGCAGACACAGGCGCAACAGCGCGGCCAGATCCGGCGTATCGATCCATCCCGCGGCATAGCTTTCAGCAAAACCGATGTCGCCGGCTTGCAGGATGCGCGCGCAGGCACGCCAGTCGTTGATGTGGATTTGTGCACTCGGCGGCTGATGCAGGTCGCCGAAAGTCAGCGTGTTGCCATGCGGCGTCGTCAGTTGCAGATGCCCATGCGCCAGGCAATTGAGCAGACGCAGAAACAGGCGTGTCGCAGGCGGGGCACCGGCTGGGGGCGAGGCCGTAGCGGACGCTCCGGGCGAATGGTTCATCTCGGACTGGTTCACGATGAAATCTCCTTCTTGAAATTGGCGGTCGCGGCCGCGCTATCCGTTGCACGATCAGGTTTGCGAAAGAACGGCACGCGCTTGCGCCAAAGCTTCCAGGCCTGCCAGTGAATTTTTGCGACAATTCCGAAGGTCAGCAGTGGCTGCGTCAGCAAGGCACGCAAAGCCGAGCGCGCAGTCAGCGCCTGCAGACGGCCTCCGACGGTGGTGTGCATCAAAACACCGTCTTTTTCTATTTTTTTATCTCCGGATGCAGGCGCGTCGTAATAGTCGATGCCGACCAACGTCGTCACATTCGTGTCACGAAACCGAAAACGGTAGCTGCCCCGCACCTCACAAAACGGTGAGACATGCATGGCCTTGGCGCAGACAAGGCGGGAGTCGGCAGTGATTTCCTTGTTGCTGTGTTCAGCCAATAAATATCGATGCGTTTCGCCAAAGGTATTGTTGACTTCGGCCATCACCGCCCGCAGCGCACCGCTGCTGTCATGGCAATACCAGAAGCTCACCGGATTGAATACGAAACCGAACAGGCGTGGAAAAGTTTGCAACCAGATCTCGCCATCGTGCGGTAAATCGGCAGCCTTGAGTTGCGCCCGCATCCAGCTATCCAGATCGCTGCCATCACGCGGGCCATAGTCGCGCGTGCGCAGCGACATCAGACGAAATCGGTTTACGCCGAACCAAAGACTTCCGGTTTCCTGCAAGCGTGCCAGATTCAAGCGAAGACAAAACACCGGGTACACGAAGCGATGATGCACGGGACGCAGGCGCTCATGCATCACCTGCCCCCGAATCAGGTAGGCGGGCACATTCACGATGTCACCCTGGCCCACGCAGGGGCCACAGCGAAGTCCGTCGCTACGCGCAAAGCCGACTTCAAACCGTCTTCATGAAATCCATAACCAGTCCATGCACCGGCAAACCAGATACCGCGCTTGCCTTGTACGTCCTTGAGTTTTTGCTGTGCAGAGATTGCCGCCTGGTCGAATACCGGATGCTCGTAATCGAACTCTGCTATCACGCTGCCGGCAGCCGGTGGTGTATCCGGGTTGAGCGTCACCATGACATCCGTACGGCATGGCAGCGCCTGCAGTTGATTGAGCCAGTAGCTCACACATACGGAACGCTCGCCGCTGGCGGAGAGGCCGCCCAGATAGTTCCAGGAAGACCACACCTTGCGTTGGCGCGGCATCAGTTGAAGGTCGGTATGCAAGTAGGCGGTATTGGCCTGATAGCGCGCGGCGCTTAGCAAGCGTCGCTCTTCGAGGGTCGCATCGGCCAGCATGCGCAAGGTTTGCGGGGCGTGAGTGGCGAAGACGACGGCGTCGTATTCCTCTTCAACTTTTTCCGTGCGTAGGCAGATTGTCTTGCCGCGCTTGAAGACTTGTTGAACACCGGTGTTGAGACGAACATCGGGCAAGGTGCAGAGAATCTTCTTCACGTACTCGCGCGCGCCACCTTGCACTGTGCGCCACTTCGGACGATTGCTGATTTGCAAAAGACCGTGGTTGAGGCAGAAGCGTAAAAAAGTACTTGCCGGAAATTGCAGGATATCGGTGGGAGAACTTGACCAGATCGCCGCAGCCATGGGTAACAGATAGGAGTCGCGAAACATGGCGCCATAACCGCCGACAGCCAGCAACTTTCCCAATGTCGTCGGCGTCGCAAGACTAGACTTCAGATTGCTTTGCGCCGCCCGATTGAACCGCAAGATGTCTTTGAGCATGCCTAAAAAGGAAGGCGACATCAATCGTGCGCGCTGCGCGAAGACGGTATCCAGATTGGTACCGGCCCATTCAAAACGTCCCTCGTCGAGTGATACGCCAAACGACATATCCGTCGCGTAGCTGGCAACGCCGAGTTCGTCCAGCAAGGCAATCAGATTGGGATACGTTGCTTCGTTGAACACCAGGAATCCGGTGTCGACCGGAAACGTTTTGCCTTCGAGCGTCACATCGACCGTATTGGTATGCCCCCCTGCGTATGCTCCCGCCTCGAACAAGACGACATCGTGCTCTCGCGCAAGAAAGTAGGCGCTGGCCAGGCCTGAGATACCAGCCCCGATTACCGCGATCTTTTGCCGTTGTTGCGCCATTGTCTGCTATCCCAGGGTGAGCGCTCTGCGCGCGTCTGCGTCTATCGTATCTGCTTTGCGTCCAACATCTGTTGCAACATCGGCCGACGAGATTTATTAGCGGTTTGCTGTCGATTCACTATCGATAACTATTGATTTATCCGCTTCAGTGCTAAGATTACTACCAATCTAAAATAAAATCTACTAGTTAGTATCGAAAGCTACCAATGAGTATCTTTGGCAAATTAAGCTTTAAAGACCAAGCCTTCAAGCTGCGCGAGAACGCGATCCTGGATGCTGCCACCTCCATATTGGGCAGCAAGGGCTATGACTTGATGACGATGGATGATGTTGCGGGCGCGGTCGGCATCTCCAAGCCGAGCCTTTATAAGCACTTCAAATCCAAGGAAGAATTGGTCGGTGAAGCGCTGATCCGCCTGATTGACGGCGCCGTCGACTATCTGGCGCAGATCGATGAGAGCCTGACGCCCGTAGGAAAACTGAAAGCATTGCTGGAATGGGCCTTGCGCGTGCGCCTGGATGGCGGCCTGCCCTTTCTGCCGTCGACCAGCGCACATGTGCGCGAGATGCTGATGCGTAACCTCAAATATGTCACGCGCGTGCTCAAGCTCAACGGCCAGATAGAAAAGCTGGTGCTCGCCGCGCAAAAGAACGGCGAACTGAATGCGACGATGCCAAGCGACGTCATCCTGTTCAGCTACTACGCCCGCACCTGCGACCCGGCAGTGGAATATTTGCAACGGTTCAGCAAGATGAAGAACGACGACATCGTGCGCCACATGCTGCAGGTCTCATTTGATGGCTTTACGCCTCTGGGGTGACCTTGGATAAGGCGATAGACATCGCTCAAGAAATTAGGTGACCTTGCGGCCGAGGACATCGTCGATCTTCCCGACAATTTCTTGCTGGCCGAGTTCGACCGGAGCACACCCAACCCCTCCTGCTCGCTTTTCGTCAAATTTAATCTATCGACGCCTTGACGAGTGCATATGCACATGCTAAGGTTGAATCCATGGACACTATTCCAAAACTTGTGGACTGCAATTTATTCGCGACCAAACAAGCTGCGCGGTTTGTCACGCAGCTTTATGAGCGTCATCTGGCAGCAGTCAATGTCACCAGCTCGCAAGTGACGATTTTTGCAGTGATCGACAATCTGCCCGGCATAACTATGACCGAGCTGGCAAAAGCGGTTGTGATGGACAGAACCAGTCTTGTCCGTGCCATCCAGCCCTTGAACCGTGATGGATATGTGCTGCAGAAGTCGGAGCCCGGATCCAAGAAGATCACTTTGTATTTGTCGAAGTCCGGCACACAGAAGTATCGCGATGCTCTGCCCCACTGGGATGCAGCGCAGAAGGAATATGAAGCCATGATCGGCGAAGAACGCGCCAGGATGTTGCGGCACGAGCTGATGGCGATTACACAGCGCTGATTTTTACAGGGTTTATTGGGCTTATTTTGTCGTAGCGAGGCTGGTCCTCGCTATTTTTAAAACTTAAATAGTGCATATGCACAATATGCCTTAACTATACTTTAACGAGGGGTTATCATGGGCTTGAACAAGAAATACCTGAGAGTTGCACTGTCTGGTGCTGCTCTTACCGCACTCACAGCACTGGCGGCATGCAGCAAGCCGGCACCGGTGCCATCCGCTACACCGAAAGTCGCCTCCTTTACCGTCCAGACCGCAGAGCACGATTCCGCCAGCTATACCGGCGTGGTGCATGCACGTACGGAGAGCAATCTGGGGTTCCGGGTGCCAGGCAAGATCGTGGAAAGACTGGTCGATCCAGGTGAACAGGTAAAACGCGGGCAGCCGCTGTTCAAGCTCGATGCCATCGACTACACCCTGGCGCAAAATGCCGCACGCGCCGCCGTGATCGCCGCCGAGGCACGCGATGTTCAGGCGCGCGCGGACGAAGTTCGCCTGCGCAATCTGCTGAGCTCGGGCGCTGTCTCCAAACAAGCCTACGAACAAAGCAAGGCACTTGCCGACTCTTCCAAAGCGCAACTCGACGCCGAACGCGCCCGCGCCAATCAGGTTGAACATCAAGCCGATTACTCCCTGCTGCGCGCGGATGCCGATGGTGTTGTCATGGACGTGCTTGCCGATGCCGGACAAGTCGTCAATGCCGGTCAAACCATTGTGCGACTGGCGCAAAAAGGCGCACGCGAAGCCGTGGTCAGCATTCCTGAAAATGCACTGAATCAGGCGCGCCGCCAGGCCACGGCCAATCTCTATACCGACGACAGCGAAAAGTTTTCGGCCAAACTGCGTGAGTTATCCGCGATGGCAGATCCACTGACCCGCACTTATCAGGCGCGTTATGTCTTGTCCGGCAAGGGCGAGCAAGCACCGCTGGGCGCCACGGTTACCGTCAGACTCACTGGTGATGCATCCTCATCGCAGACACAGGTTCCCGTTGGCGCGCTGATCGACAAGGGACATGGCGCCAGCGTCTGGATGATCCAGAACCAGACCGTCAAGCTTGTCCCCGTCAAGGTCTCTCAGTTGGGTGAAGAGTTCGCAACCATCAGTGCAGGATTGAAAGCCGGTGATGTCATCGTTGCCTACGGCGTGCATCTGCTCAAGGCAGGCGACAAGGTCTCGCTGGTATCGGCTACTGAATCAGCTACCGCGTCTGCTACCCAAGATGGCGGTGCATCATGAGCGGCTTCAACCTTTCCGCCTTTGGCGTGCGAGAGCGTGCGGTCACACTGTTCCTGATCATTGCGATTGCGGTGGCCGGCGTCTTCGCCTTTTTCAAACTGGGGCGCGCAGAAGATCCCAGCTTCACCGTGAAGATCATGACCGTTACCGCGCTGTGGCCGGGCGCGACAGCGAAGGAAATGCAACAGCAAGTCGGTGATCGCCTGGAAAAGCGGCTGCAAGAACTCGAGTACTACGACCGGGTCGAAACCGCAGCCCGCCCCGGTCTGATCACGATGAAGCTGTTCTTCAAGGATTCGACGCCGCCAGAACTCGTGCCGGAACAGTTCTATCAGGTTCGCAAGAAGCTGGGTGACGAAGTCATCAATCTTCCACGCGGCGTCATCGGCCCGGTCATCAATGACGAATATTCCGATGTCTACTTCAGCCTGCTGGCACTCAACGCACCAGGCCTGCCGCACCGGACATTGGTCGCCGAAGCAGAAACCCTGCGCCAGCGCTTGCTGCACGTCCATGGCGTACAGAAGATCAACATCCTCGGCGAGCAACAGCAAAAGATCTTCGTCGAAATTTCTCACCAACGCCTGGCAACATTGGGCGTAAAGGCGCAGACCATTTTCGACGTACTGAACCGTCAGAACGACGTCACGCCATCAGGCTTCATCGAAACCGCCGGTCCACGCGTCTATCTGCGACTGGATGGCGCCATCGACAACATCGACGTCGTCAAGGCGATCCCGATTGCCGCCGGCGGCCGCAGCTTCAAGCTGGGCGACATCGCCGATATCAAGCGCGGTTACGAAGATCCAAAATCCTTCCTGATCCGCACCCAAGGCGAACCGTCGCTGATGTTGGCAGTCGTGATGAAAAAGGGTTTCAACGGTCTGACGCTGGGCAAGTCGTTGGCAGCAGAACGGGAAAACATCCAGAAGTCTCTGCCGCTGGGCATGGCCCTGACCAAGGTATCGGATCAGGCGGAAGCGATTGAAGCGGCGATCGATGAGTTCATGATCAAGTTCGTCATGGCGCTGGCTGTAGTGATTGTCGTCAGTCTGCTAACCCTCGGCTTCCGTGTCGGTATCGTCGTCGCGGCAGCGGTTCCACTGACCTTGTCGGCGGTCTTCCTGATCATGATGGCGACCGGCCGCGACTTCGATCGCATTACGCTGGGTGCGCTCATCCTCTCTCTGGGCTTGCTGGTCGACGACGCCATCATCGCGATTGAAATGATGGTCGTGAAGATGGAAGAAGGCATGGATCGCATCTCGGCCGCCACCTTCGCCTGGGGCGCCACCGCTGCGCCGATGGCGTCCGGCACGCTGGTGACCATCATCGGCTTTCTGCCGGTCGGCTTCGCCCGCTCCACTGCGGGAGAATATGCCGGCAACATCTTCTGGGTGGTCGCCTTTTCGCTGATCACTTCGTGGTTCGTGGCGGTGCTGTTCATTCCCTATCTCGGCGTCAAGATGCTGCCGAATATCCCGGTACACGCAGGCGGCCAGGATGCCATCTATTCAACCAAGAACTATCAACGCTTCCGCGCACTGGTGCGCTGGTGCGTCGACCGCAAATGGATCACCGCGGCCATCACCATCGGCATGTTTGCCTTGTCGATCTTTGGCATGGGCTTCGTGCAGAAGCAGTTCTTCCCCAACTCCGAACGTCCGGAACTGACCATTGAAGTCAACCTGCCGCCAGGCAGCGCCTTCAGCACCACCGACACCACCATCAAGACGATCGAAGACGCACTGCGCAAGGAACCGGAAGCCAAGATCGTCTCGAGCTACATCGGCCAGGGCGCACCACGCTTCTTCCTCTCGGTGAATCCTGAATTGCCGAACCCGGCATTCGGCCAGTTGATTATCCTGACCGACAACTCCAAAGACCGTGACGCGCTCAAGATCAAAGTCAGAAAAATGATCGAGAGCGGCAAATTTTCCAATGCACGCGTACGCGTCAGCCAGTTCCTGTTTGGCCCGCCGGTGCCTTTCCCCGTCCTGTTCCGCGTGGTTGGTCCCGACCTCAATACCGCACGCGACATCGCCTTCAAAGTCAGGGACGTAATGCAAGCCAATCCGAACATGCGCGACGTGCATCTGGATTGGGGCGACAGAACACCGACCATGCGCCTCGAGCTGGATCAGGAACGTCTGCGCCAGGTCGGCCTCAATCCCAAGGATGCGGCCTTGCAATTGCAGACACTGCTCAACGGTGCCTCGACGACACAAGTGCGTGAAGGCCTGCGCGTAGTGGACGTCATCGTCCGTGGCGTGAAGCACGACCGCAAGAGCCTGGCCGACATCGGCAACCTGACGCTGACCACGCAAGACGGCGTCGCCGTTCCGCTGTCGCAGGTCAGCAAGCTGTCGGCGAGTGTGGAAGATGCCGTACTGAAGCGCTACAACCGCGAACTCTATATTGCGGTTCAGGGCGACGTGCGCGACGGCGTGCAGCCACCGGATGTCACGCATGCGCTGCTGCCGAAACTTGAGGCGCTCAAGGCCGCCTTGCCAGCCGGCTATCACATCGACACCGGCGGCTCGGTGGAAGAAAGCGCCAAGGCCGACGTTGCGCTGGCGGCGATGTTCCCGCTGATGATCATTCTGATGCTGGCCGTGATCATGTTCCAGGTACGTTCCTTCGCGACGATGTGGATGGTGTTCGCTACCGCGCCACTGGGTCTGGTCGGTGCGGTGCCGACGTTGCTGATCTTCAACCAGCCGTTCGGCTTCAACGCCATCCTCGGCCTGATCGGTCTGGCCGGCATCCTGATCCGCAACACGCTGATCCTGGTCGATCAGATTCGCAGCGACCTGCAATCCGGATTGACGCCTTATCAGGCGATCATCGAATCGACCGTGCGACGTGCACGCCCGGTCATCCTGACGGCGGTGGCAGCGATGCTGGCATTCATCCCGCTGACCCACTCTGCTTTCTGGGGCCCACTCGCTTACGTGCTTATCGGCGGCGTTGGTGTCGGTACCGTGCTCACGCTGCTGTTCCTGCCGGCGCTGTATGCCATCTGGTTCAAGGTGAAGCGTCCAACGACGCCTGCTGCGCCAGTAACACCGACGGTCGCAATCAGTCACTCCCCTATCTGAGGAAAAAAATGAAAACGACTTTCTCATCCCTGCGGACACTGGCCGGTATCTCCGTGATCAGCGCATTGCTGTCCGCCTGTTCTCTGGCACCATCCTACGAACAGCCCGTGCTGCCGGTTGCCGCGCACTGGAATGCGGGCAGCGGTGTCGATGAACAATCCGATGCGCCACGTGCATCAGCCATTGCCTGGAACGACTTCTTTCAGGATCCACAACTGAAGTCGCTGATCGCCATCGCTTTGGACAACAACCGCGACCTGCGCATGGCCACGCTCAATATCGAACGTGCGCGGGCGATGTACAACATCCAGACAGCCGATCAGGCTCCCAACATCGCCGCCATCGGCAACGGCTCGCGCCAACGCTTGCCGGCGGACGTCAACCCGACCGGCAAGACCGGTGTCAACACCAGCTACTTCGCCGGTGTCGGCATGGCCGCCTTTGAAATCGATCTGTTCGGCCGCGTCAGAAACCTGAGCGACGCTGCGCTGCAACGCTATCTCGCCACCGAGCAGGCACAGCGCAGTGCTCAGATCAGCCTGATCGCCGCAGTCGCCACCACCTACGAAACACTGGTGGCGGATCAGCGGCTGCTGCGCCTCACCGAACAAACGCTGGCCAGCCGTGTCGATTCCTATGACCGGCAGAAGAAGCTGTATGCCGAAGGCGCCAGCGCCGAATACGATCTCAGGCAATCGGAGTCTCTTTTTGAAGCAGCCAGGGCAGCGCGTGCGCAGCAAGAGCGACGCAAATCGCAGGATGAAAATGCGTTGACGGTGCTGGTGGGCCAACCGCTGCCGTCCGGCATCGGTGTATCGGGCTCGACCTCTGGCGCGCGCAGCTTGCCGGATCTGCCGACAGGACTGCCGTCGGAACTCATCACCGCCCGACCGGACATTCTCCAGCAGGAAGCCATCCTGCGGGCTCAGAACGCCAATATCGGCGCGGCACGGGCGGCGTTCTTCCCACGTATTTCGCTGACAGGAAATTTTGGATCGGCGAGCAACGAGCTGTCCGGCCTCTTCGATTCCGGTTCGCGCTCGTGGGCATTCCTCCCGCAAATTTCCATACCGATCTTTGAGGGAGGAAGGAATGTAGCCAATCTGAAAGTCGCGGAAACCGACAAAAAGATCGCCATCGCCCAGTACGAAAAAACGGTGCAAGTTGCCTTCCGTGAAGTTGCCGATGCGCTGGCCGGGCGCGCCACGCTGGCGGAAGAAGTCAGTTCCGTGAAGGCACAGGAGAACGCCGAGACCGCCCGCTACGGCTTCGCCAAGAGCCGCTACGAAGCCGGTTATTCCAGCTATCTGGAGTATCTGGATGCACAGCGTTCCTTGTTCTCGGTGCAGCAGCAATCCATCCAGGTGCAACTCGCCGAGCTGCAAAATCGGATCACGCTCTACAAGGTACTTGGTGGCGGTTGGAAAGCGCCAACGCCTTGATACCCGCTGACCGGTATCAGCATCGCAATTAAACAGAAGATGAGGCCCATCATGGAATACGAAATAAGTTTTGCCGGCGTCGGCCTCATCCTTCTCGACGCGCTCATGCTATGGGCATGCTGGATGATCCGCAAGCATCTGGCGCTGATGGAATATGAAGAAGAGAGAAGCGAGCAGGAAGACGTACGCTATCTTCAGCGGCTTCTCCTGCTCATCGGCGACCGGCCGGACAGAGATGACGGCGAGTTACAGGTGATTGATGAACATCCGTGATACAGACACGTTCTCACTCTGAGCGAAGATCTGTCCCACAATTAAATCAAACACCGCTGAACCAGTTGTAGCCCTGATCTTCCCAATATCCGCCCGGATTTTCATTGGTCACGTAGATGGCAACGACGTGCTTGGGATTCTTGAACCCGAGCTTGGTAGGTACGCGTACCTTGAGTGGAAAACCGTAGGATGTCGGCAGCGGTTCCTTGCGAAAGTCCAGCGCCAGAATCGTCTGCGGGTGCAATGCCGTCGGCATGTCCAGACTGGAGTAATAACGGTCTGCACACTTGAAGCCGACATACTTCGCGGACGTGTCGGCACCGACGGCCTGGAGGAATTTTTTCAGAGGAACGCCAGACCATTGCCCGATCGCACTCCAGCCTTCAATGCAAATGTGCCGGGTAATTTGCTCGGCCTGCGGTAGTGCGCGCAAGCGCTCGATGGTCCATGGCTGCTTGTCTCGCACCAAACCCGATACTTCGAGACGCCAATCGCTGACATCGATGTCCGGTGCATTGACTTCATCATAGAAAGCATTGAAAGGAAACGGATTGGTGATCTGACTCGCCGCATAAGTTGGCGCAAGCTTGTCTCCGCGAAACAGCAGAGCCTGCACACGGTCATTCCAGCGCGACATGGACCACAGCACTTTATCGACGCTGTCATTGTCTTGCAAATCGCAACCGGCAAGCATCGATAACGCACCCAGCGAGAGTGCCGAACGCAACACAAGTCGCCGCTCGACTTTCACCAGCGCGGTACGGTGATCAGCAAGCTTGATCTTCTCCGGCTTGCGGACAGGCATTTCGTCTTGCTCGCTCATGATGCGCTCTCTTTCGCATTTCCCCGCCCTGTCACCATGGGCACCAAGGTTTTCGGCACGATGGCGACCAGCAGCAGATGCACCACGACAAACGCAGCAATGCCGGCCATGGCGGCGAAATGCACCTTGCGTGAGAAATCAAACCCGCCGAACAAGTCGCTAAGCCAATCTAATTGCACCGGTTTCCAGATCGACAATCCAGACAGCACGACGATGACACCGAGGAACATCACGCCCCAGTACAACAGTTTTTGCACAGCGTTATAGATACCTGGCTGATGAGGCAATTTAAAACGCATGGCCTGATAGGCGTCGGACACCACATCGCGTGCACGCAAGGGTAAAAAGTGTCGGCGAAAGTGGCCGCTGGCGAGGCCATAAATCAGATAGAAAAGACCGTTGACCGCCACCAGCCACATCGCTGCAAAATGCCATGCAATCGCGCCGCCCAACCATCCGCCCAGCGTCGCCCAGATGGGAAATTTGAAACCGAAAATCGGCGACGCGTTGTAGATAGCCCAACCGCTCATCAGCATGACGCCGATGGCCAAAGCATTGATCCAATGGGCAATGCGAACGGCCAGCGGATGGAGAAGAATCTTCTTGGGCATGGCAGACCTTTTTACATCGGCGGCGTGATGCCGTTCTTGCCCACGCTGACCGACACGGCCGTCAGGCTCTCATCCGCGTTCTTGCGGGCGCGCAGTACGATCTTGGCACCGGCAACCAGCATGGAACGTTCCCCAGCTTCAATATTGACGATAGGTACGTCTTCAGGAACGATGATCTTCTTTTCGCCGCCTTTGTATTTCAGAGTGAGCGTGCGACCGTTGCTGGCAACCATATCACCGACGGTACCGTTGGTCATGGTGCTGTTGGGTGCGAGGTCAAAAGGTCGGTGGCCGTCGCCGGTACCGGCCATGGCTGGAGGGAACACATGCACTTCAAGCGCCTTCTGCGAACCGTCCGGTTGCGGAATCGCCGCCGTGCCGATATAGCTGCCAGGTTTGATGTCCTCGATCTTGGCGATGGAGATGGCTGCTACACGCGTGTCCTTGTCGAGCGCAACTGTCTGCTCAGCACCACGATTATTTTTGACAACCAGCTTGTCGCTGCTGACGGAGACGATGGCGCCGCGGATACCGACTAAAGCAGGTGCCTTTGGTGTCTGCGCGAGGACAGCAGAACCGATGAAGCCACTTGCGAGAATGGCCGAGACAACGGTGTTACGAATGAATTTCTGAATGGGGGCGTTCATGGATTCGATACCGGAGAGTGGGGAGACGAATATTCTGCGCAGATGGAGGAGACATCTGCATGACATTTAAATGACAAAATTGTCAGTTTCGCTTTTTGGCACACTCTGCGTTGCGTCTCACCGGCCACGGTATTTCGGCACTCTGCGCTCCTTTTCCGCCATCAAGGCTTCTTTAAAATCCTCGGTTGCGTATAACGTGGCCCGCTGCAACGGCAATTGCGCAAAGGCTTTCTCCTCGCTTTCATTGATCGCCAGATGCGCCGATACGAGTGTATTTTTGATCGACAACGGTGCACATGCGGCGATCTTGTTTGCCATTGTGACAGCGAGCTGCAACGCTGCTTCTGCGCTCGATTGATTGATTGAACGCATGGGATGCTCACTCATTCTGCAAGGGCAGTCACACGTTCGATTGCGCGGATCACGGCCGGTCTTGCCATCATTCGCTCATACCAACGTGCAATGTTGGGCGTTTCGGTGAACTCGACATTTGCGAATTCGCGACGCCACATCCAACCGAAGTGAGCAATATCCGCAATGGTGTATTCGTCTCCGGCAACATACGCTGAACTTCCCAGAACGCCATCCAGCACACGCATCGTGCGTGCAGCCTCGTTACGAAAACGCTCAATCGCAAAAGGAACCACCTCGGGAGCCTGGCGCTGGAAGTACCCCGCTTGCCCAAAGGAGGGACCAATGCCGGTACCGTGAAACAGAATCTGCTCAAAGACGCGATAGCGCCCTGCGCCATGCGCAGGTAAAAGCTTGCCGGTTTTTTCAGCAAGATAAATCAGGATTGCACCGGATTCCGTCAGCACGAATGGTCTTCCATTCGCCCCTTCGGTGTCGACAAGTACCGGCACCTTTGAATTTGGATTCAGCGCGAGAAATGCCGCCGTCTTTTGTTCGCCCTTTCGGACGTTCACAGATTTCAGTTCATAGGGCAGACCAAGCTCTTCAAGAGCGATGGGAATGCGCACACTGTTGGGTGTTGCAAATGCATAAACTTCCAGCATGATGATTTCCTGGTGATAGAAAAGCCGAATTGCATTAGTGCATTTAATGCATCTATTGCAAATTCGTTGATGAATACGGAGATGGGATGCAGGCAAGGCTGCTCTGCCATTTCGCCGACGATGAACAAGCCGTCATCTTGGCGAAAAATGCACAGATTAAGAAGGTAGCTGGAAGTGATAGTGATAATTCCTGATCGGAATAGCCACTCGAACGATTTGCCCTATGTGGAATCCATCCACACTACGGCATCGCAATATCCCGCGGTCGCGTCATCAGTTGAAACGATGCGGCACATGGGTATTGCGTGGAACTTCTGTGTTTTATCTTGCAGATTGGGTGGTGATAATTTTTCCGTTCGAAACCAGCTCGTCAACAAAGGCGGCAAAAACTCTGGCCTTTGCGGTTGCACGTCTTCCGGTAGGAAAAATCGACCAGAGATCCAAGGGTGCCAATTCCCAGTCTTGAAGAACAGGTACAACGATGCCCTCTTTTAACTCCGTCGCAAAGAGCCATTCCGACGTCACGGACAATCCGATATCCGCCAGCACGGCTGCGCGAACTCCTTCTCCTGCGGTGACCCTTACACGGCCTTGCGCGGTAACGGATGTTTCGGTTGTTCCCTGTTTGAAGTTCCACACTGATGTCAACGCCGGTTGCGCCAACACAATAGCCTGATGCGTGACAAGATCGGCAGGCGTCAGGGGAATTCCCGCACGACTGAAATACGCCGGGGTGCCGAGCACCAATCGTTTGCACTGCCCGATCTTGCGCGCAGTCAAGGTGGAGTCACTGAGTGGCCCCATGCGCAGCGCGATGTCGATACCTTCCTCGACCAGGTCGACGGCACGGTCATCCATGACCACTTCGATGTCCAGCTCAGGATGCTCTGCAAGAAAAGCAGGCAAATGCGGAATGATGTGCAGTCTCGCAAAAGATACCGTTGCACACACTCTCAGACGGCCAGAGAGCGCAGTACCTGTGCCACGCGCAACCAGTTCGGCCTCGTTGGCATCTTCCACCACGCGCTTGGCCCGCTCATAAAAATTCTGTCCGGCCAATGTCGGCGTCAATCCCCGATTCGAACGCAAAAGCAAATGCACGCCGAGTCGTTCTTCCAACTGCGCGATGATTTTTGAAACCGCCGGCTGCCCAATGCGCAACTGACGGGCCGCACCAGAAAAAGTGCCGGTTTCTATCACGCGTACAAATACCTCCATGGCAACAAGTCGTCCCATAACCTTCTCTTTGTAGTGAGGGGAATTCCCGTATCGACATTATCTGATACTGATTCTGCATCATGACATTCCATTTTGGAATAGTCAGTATGCATTTTTCTTGTCTACCGCAGATCATGTCTCGCCATTACCTTGTTTGAGCCACGACGCGTTCGGCGTCGGCACTTACTCTCACTTAAAGGTAATCACATGTCTAAACCACTCGAAAACAAACTTGCACTGGTAACAGGATCGTCTCGCGGTATTGGCGCGGCGACAGCTATCCGTCTGGCTGCCGACGGCGCTTCCGTCATCGTGAACTATGCGGCCAGCCCTGATCGCGCCAAAGCCGTCGTTGATGAAATCAAAAAAGCCGGCGGCCGCGCTGAAGCTGTTAGCGCAGACCTGAGCTCGCCTGAAGGTGTCAAAACGCTCAATGCAGCGATCGACCAAGCCTTTGGTGGCGAATTCGGTGGTCGTATCGATATCCTGGTCAACAATGCGGGTGTGGTGGAGTTTGGCCCGTTTCTGGAATCGTCTGACGAATCCTACGATAAGCATTTCAACCTGAATGTACGCTCCCCGATCGAACTGACCAAACTGATTGCCAAGCGCATGGTGAAAGCCAGTTCGGGTCGCATCGTCAACATTAGTTCTGCGTTTGGCGAGGCCGCACCTCTGGCCGGCGTAACCATGTACATCGCAACGAAATTTGCGCTGCACGGCTTCACTCGAGGTCTGTCACGTGAACTCGGCAGTACCGGCGTTACGGTCAATGGCGTACAGCCAGGCCCCATCAACACGGAACTAAGCCCTGAAGATGCACCTGGTGCTGATGTGATGAAGAAGCTGACCAGCGTTGGACGTTTTGGCAAACCGGAAGAAATTGCAGCAGCCATTGCCTTCCTGGTTCGCCCTGATTCTTCGTTTATCAACGGTGAAAATCTGACCGTCGACGGCGGCTGGAACGCGTAAGTTCGTCTGTTCTGCCACGGCGCCGTATACCCCAGGGAACACGGCGCCCAGGAATTTTTTCGCTCTTCTGATTGATCATGACGAACCACAATATGAATACGGACACCACGATGGTGGCTTTGATCGCGATTGCGCATAAATCGCGGCTTGCCATTTTTCAGGTGCTCGTAGCGGCGGGACCAAGCGGACTTTCCGCCGGTGATATCTCCGATCAGTTGAAGATTGCGCCGTCCAGCCTTTCATTTCATCTTAAAGAAATGTCACGGGCATGCCTGATCTCTCCTCGTCGGGAGGGAACCTCTATTTATTATTCGGCAGTGGCTGAAACGATGGGTCAAGTGATCGATTTTCTGGTTAAAAACTGTCTACTGGGATTGAAAGAGTTTCCAGCCTGGTAGAAAATTTCGCCCCCCCAGATGTTATGTCCGGCAACGATGATAGCAATGAGATTGGTATCGGAGCATTGACGGCAAGCACTCGACTCCAGCACTTGCCGTCGATGGAGCTACGCAATGAATCCCAGAATAACAAACGCAAACACCAATGTTGCGCCTGATCCGGTGACAAAGGCCAAGGTTCTGGCAACAGGGATTCCCGCGGCATAGACACAGTAGTGCACCAACCTTGCGAACAAATAAAGTTTGGCCGCGAAAACGGTCGATGGCGTACTTATCCCCATAGCCGCTGCGATCAACACCAAGGGCGCGAAGACGGCAAGATTCTCGATTGCGTTGGCGTGTGCGCGCTGTGCCCGTTGCGCCCAGGCGGGATCCGGCGGATGCGATGGATCAGGATTGGCCAATGACAGACGCAGGCCTCTGGTCAGGATTCTTGCGACCGTATAAGGCATCCACATCACGGCCGTCATGAGAGATATCAATGTCAGATAGTAGAGTTCGGAGGTAAGTTTCATCGGTAGTCGCCCAGGTGAATTGAATGCTTGGCCGATGTCTCGACACGGCTGCATTGCTGCGCAGTGTAGACGCCGCATCTTCAGCGCGCTATAGTCGCAAACGACATTAATAGAGGCATTTGTGACATGAAACTATCTGTTCTCGTACTTGATGGCGTTTTTGATACGGGTCTCACCGTTCTGCTGGATACATTTTCGACGGCAAACGAACTGGCTGCGACCCAAACTTCTGCCCCACCTCCTTTTGAGGTCAAACTTGTTGGTGTACGCAAGCGCATCCGCACCGCGCAGGGATTCTCTATTGAGGTCGAATCAGCGGATACAGTGCATCGATCTGATTGGGTGATCGTGCCGGCGCTGAACGCCAAACAACCAGAACCGTTGACCGAAGCGCTGGCGAGGCGTGACGTGCGCAAGGCCATTACGCATCTGCAGACCTGGCGTGCGGAAGGCATCGGTATGGCGGCTGCGTGCATTGGGACGTTCTTGCTTGCCGAGGCCGGTGTTCTCGATCATGGCGAAGCAACGACTACCTGGTCGCTGGCGCCTTTTTTCCGTCAACGCTATCCGACCGTCAAGCTGGACGATTCACGTATGATCGTCGCCTCGCACGGTGTAGTGACAGCCGGTGCCGCCATGGGTCATCTTGACCTTGCACTTTGGCTGCTGAAGCAAACCAGCCCAGAGCTGGCGACACTGGTTGCGCGATTCATGTTGATTGATACGCGTGCCTCGCAAGCGCATTACATCATCCCGGATTATCTCGCGCATGCAGATCCCTTGATTGAACGATTCGAACGCTGGGCTCGCGATAATCTTTCAAAGGGATTCTCTTTAAAGGGTGCGTCCGAAGCATTGTCAGTTGGCACACGAACGCTGCAGCGTCGCACCGAGGCAGTGCTTGGCAAATCTCCACTGACCTTTTTTCAAGACCTGCGAATCGAGCGCGCACAACAGTTGGTTTCCGTTGGCGTCGGTATGGAGAAAATTGCGAGCGAGGTAGGTTATGCGGACACGGCGACACTTCGCACCTTGCTGCGTCGCAGGCTGGGTCGTGGAGTGCGTGAACTTCGCGCTGAAATTCGATGATTTCTTGAGCGCTGGATGTCTGGCGACAAAATGCGTTCAAATCGACATAAAGGCAACAATAAAAAAGCCTGCAATCTTTCGACTACGGGCTTCTTGTCTTACTTATCTATTTCTAAAACATCCGATCACTCGGGTTTTAGAACGGAATATCGTCATCCATATCCGAGAAGTTAGGCGCCGGGCGCGCTGCTGCCGGGGGGCGCGCTGCACCGCCTCCGCCACCACCGCTGCTTTGACGTGCCGGCGCACCACCGCCGCCGTAGCTACCGCCGCCATCATCCATCGATGCGCCACCGCCCATGCCTTGACGGCTACCGAGCATTTGCATGGTGTCAGCGATGATTTCAGTTGTGTACTTTTCAACGCCGTCTTTGTCGGTCCATTTGCGTGTTTGCAGACGGCCTTCGACGTAGACTTGCGAACCCTTTTTCAGGTATTGACCGGCGATTTCTGCCAGCTTGCGATAGAAGGTGATGCGGTGCCATTCGGTGAGTTCTTTCTTCTCACCGCTGTTCTTGTCTTTCCAGCTCTCGGTCGTAGCGACGGCGACGTTGGTGACGGCTTCGCCATTGGGCATGTAACGCGTTTCCGGGTCACGTCCGAGGTTGCCGACGATGATGACTTTATTGACCGATGCCATTGTTTCTCCTGGATTTCACTAAATAATTTCACTAAATAATACTAAGCAGTTGCACTCGCCGGTTGCATTCCACGGCGCGGCAGATTTTTCATGTTAGACGCGATTATAAGCCAGGTCAGGGTCGCCACCGCACACATGACGAACACCGACGATGCGCCTACGTTTTGCTTCAACCATCCACCCAGAGCACCGCCACAGAACAAGCCCAGCGCTTGCAGCGTGTTGTAGACGCCCAATGCCGTGCCTTTGGCGGCGGCCGGTGCGATGCGCGACACCAGCGACGGTTGGCAGGCTTCCAGGATGTTGAAGGCGATGAAAAACGCGAACAACAGGAACACCAGAACACCCCAGTGGGCGGCAAAATGCGACAGTGTTGCCCACATGCCGATCTGAACGATCAAAAGCAGCGAGATGGCGGCCACAAAAACTTGCTTCATCATGCCGCGCTTTTCACCGATGAATACCGGCGGCAGCATGAAGACAAAGGACGCCAGGACGACCGGCAGGTAGATCTTCCAATGCTCGGCGACCGGCAGGCCTGCGTATTGCACCAGCGCAGCGGGCAACACCACAAACATCGCCATCTGCGTCATATGCAGCGCAAACACGCCGAAGTTCAGCCGCATCAGTTCGGCATGGCGCAGCACTTCGCCGAATGGCACTCTTTTGGCCTTGACCATGGGCGCATCCGGCACCACAAACAAGACCACGCCGATTGCCGCCAATGCCAGTACGCCAGTGAGCGAAAAAATGCCGCCCATGCCGATCAGCTTATACAGTACCGGTGAAGCCACCAGCGATACCGCGAACGTCAAACCGATCGAGGCGCCCACCATGGCCATGGCCTTGGTACGGTGCTCTTCCCGTGTCGAATCGGCGATGAACGCCGTGACCGCAGCAGAAATGGCGCCCGCGCCCTGAATCGCACGGCCGGCAATCACCCAGGCGATATCATTGGCTCCTGCCGCGACAAAAGATCCAAGTGCAAACAAAATCAGTCCGATAACGATGATGCGCTTGCGTCCGTATTTATCGGAGGCAATACCGAACGGAATCTGGCCAAAGGATTGCGCCAATCCGTAGATCCCCATGGCCAGGCCGACCATCGCCGCGTTTTCACCGCCGGACAAACCTTTTGCGTGTACGGCAAAGACCGGCAGGATCAGGAACAAGCCCAGCATGCGCAAAGCGAAGATCGACGCCAGCGACGCACTGGCGCGGACTTCAGCGCCGGACATGCCGGCTTTCTGGATGGATTCGGAAGCGGTGGAGTTCATGAGTTTGAGATGACGGCTGGGCAAGCGGGCGAAGCAAGGATGTCAGCTTGCTTTGGCAAATATCCAAACCCGATATGGTATCAGCAATCAAACTCCCGACCGCGTTTTAAGTCATATCTTCAGGGCAACTATTCACGCAAGATAAGACTGTTTTCGGCACTTTTATAGACATTTTGATTTGTAACAATATGTATCAAAGATGCCGTTTATGTAACAATATCGGGTTAATCCACGCGGTCTGATTCCGTTTTTACTCGTTTTTCCATTTATGCTTTCGCCAGTTCGCGCTCCCTATCAACAGCCCTATCAGACCAGACTGGCGTCGCGCACAGCCTGGTCCGCCTGGTCACTACTGGCCCTGATCACCTGCATTTACTTGCTTCCCGGCATTGTCGGTCACGGTCCCTGGAAACAGGACGAGGGATACAGCTTTGGCGTGATTCACCATATGCTGATGACGGGCGAGTACCTCGTCCCGACCAATGCCGGTCAGCCGTTCATGGAAAAGCCGCCGCTGTATTACTGGACGGCAGTCATCTTCGCCAAAGCGCTCTATCCGTGGCTGAGCTATGCCGATGGCGCACGCATGACCAGCGTGTTTTACATGCTGGTCACGTTTCACTTCGTGGCCTTGATCGCCAAAACCGCATGGCGCGAAGACAGTTTCTTCAACTTGCGCGTACTCGGCACCCTGACTCTGTTTGCGGGGACAGCTGGCATGGTCAAACACGCACACGATATGTTTACCGACGTATCGCTGGTATGCGGCGGCGTGATCGCCATGTATGGCCTGCTGCGGATTGCACTCAACGAACAGACGCGCACGCCCCGGCTGTCTGCAGCGCTCTGGTTCGGCCTGGGTGTCGGCATTGCGGAAATGTCCAAGGGACTGTTTGTACCGATCATTTACGCCGCCTCGGCGTTCTGGGTCGCCATCCTGGTGCGCGAATGCCGTTCGTGGTCGTATCTGCGCATGGTCGGCCTGGCCGTTCTGGTAGCGCTGCCGTTTTTGCTGATCTGGCCGGCGCTGCTGGCGCATCACGCGATGCCGCTGTTCATGGAATGGTTCTGGGACAACAATGTCGGCCGCTTTTTCGGCTTCTCCGTCCGCAAGCTGGGATCGGACAACGATTCGACGGTGATTTTCCGGGCGTTATCCGGCTTCGCCATGCCAGGTACGCCGCTGGCCATCCTGGCGCTGCTCGCTGGCGACTGGCGTCTTGTTCGGCAGCCACGCATTGCCATTCCAGTGATCTTTTGCGCCATCTGCATCGCGATCCTGCTAGCTTCCGCGACGGCTCGCCAACTATATCTGCTGCCGCTGGTCTTGCCGCTTTGCCTGCTGGGTTCGGGTGTCGTCGAGCGCCTGCCGTTCTGGATTTCCCTGACCTGGGACTGGTTCTCGCGCTTGTTCTTCGGCATCGTGACGGGCTTGCTATGGGCCATCTATCTGATTTCGATCGGGCCGCCGGAATATCACTACCACCTCACCTATCTCGGCAAATGGCTGCCACTGGCCTACGTAACACCGATGCAACCCTTCGCGCTGGCCGGCGCCATCGTCATCACACTGACCTGGCTGGCCTGCCTGCCAAAGATCCGGCTTTGCGGAAAATGGCGCGGCGCTTTCAGCTGGTTTGCGGGCATCACGATGATGTGGGGCATCGCTTTCACGCTCATCCTGCCGTGGGGCGACTACGCCAAGAGTTATGAATATGTCTATGAAGACCTGCAAGCCGAGCTGACACCGGCGTGGCGTCAGGGCGATTGCATGGCAAGCATCAGCCTGGGTGAGACAGAAGCGCCTATGCTGCTCTATTACACCGGGATTCTGCATCAACCCATCGACAAGACGCGAAAGACCGATTGCCGCTGGGTCATCGTCCAGCATCCGTTCGGCACAGGCACGCCGGAAGGCGAATGGACGCAGTTCTGGAAAGGCTCACGCGACGGCGATGAACAAACCTTCACCGTCTACGAGCGTCAATTGCCGGCAGCTGCGCCTGCAACTGTGTCCTCCGCCGCAACAAACTAGTCTTGCCGCTCACGCGCTGCATAGGGAGGGATCTCTTCCAGCCTGACGACATCAGCCGCAAATGGTGAGTCCTGATATAGTAATAGGTTGATCCTCCATTCCATGTTCATATGAACCTGGAATGGAAAACTTACGCTGAAGGCATCCATGGAAGAAATTCGCATTCGCGGCGCACGCACGCACAATCTGAAGAACATCAGCCTCGACTTACCACGCAACAAACTGATCGTGATCACCGGCCTCTCGGGATCGGGAAAATCGTCGCTGGCATTCGATACGCTGTACGCAGAAGGCCAGCGACGCTATGTCGAGTCGCTGTCTTCCTATGCGCGTCAGTTCTTGCAGTTGATGGAAAAACCTGATGTCGACATGATCGAAGGCTTGTCGCCGGCGATCTCGATCGAGCAAAAGGCCACCTCGCACAATCCGCGCTCGACCGTCGGCACCGTCACCGAAATCCACGACTACCTGCGTCTGCTGTACGCACGCGTCGGTACGCCGTACTGCCCCGACCATCCGGAAAACCCACTGGCGGCGCAATCGGTGTCGCAAATGGTCGACGCCGTCCTGGCCATGCCGGAAGACACCAAGCTCATGATCCTGGCACCCGTGGTTGCCAATCGCAAGGGCGAACACGTTGATCTGTTCGAACAGATGCAAGCGCACGGCTTTGTGCGCTTTCGCATCCAGAGCGGTACGGGTACCGCCAAGGTCTACGAAATCGATGACCTGCCCAAGCTGAAGAAAACCGAGAAGCACACCATCGACGTCGTCATTGACCGCGTCAAGGTGAAGGACGAGATCAAGCAACGTCTGGCGGAAAGTTTCGAAACCGCACTGCGCATCGCCGAAGGCCGCGCCATTGCGCTGGAGATGGATACCGCCAAGGAACATCTGTATTCCAACAAATTCGCCTGCCCGGTCTGCGGCTATTCGCTGCAAGAACTGGAGCCGCGCCTGTTCTCGTTCAACAATCCGATGGGCGCCTGCCCGGAATGCGACGGTCTGGGCCATATCGAATTCTTCGATCCAAAGCGCATCGTCGCCTTCCCCAATCTGTCGCTGGCCAGCGGCGCGATCAAGGGCTGGGATCGCCGTAATCAGTTCTACTTCCAGATGCTGTCGAATCTGGCGGCGTTCTATGAGTTCGACATCGATATCCCGTTTGAACAGTTGCCCGAAAAAGCGCAGCAAGTGATCTTGTACGGTTCCGGCCGTCAGACCGTGCCATTCACTTACGTGAACGAGCGTGGCCGCACCGTGATCAAGGAGCATACCTTCGAAGGCGTGGTCGTCAACCTGCAACGCCGTTATCGCGAAACCGATTCGATGGCGGTCAAGGAAGAGCTGGCCAAGTTCATCAACGAAAAAGAATGCCCATCCTGCCAGGGTGCGCGTCTGCGCGTGGAAGCGCGCTTCGTCAAGATTGGCACCGGCCGCCAGCAACGCGCGATTTATGAAGTCGCCGCCACGCCACTGCGCGAAACCTTGTCCTTCTTTGAGAACCTGAAGCTGACCGGATCCAAGAAAGAAATCGCCGACCGCATCATCAAGGAAATCATCTCGCGCCTGACCTTCCTCAACAACGTCGGCCTGGATTATCTGTCGCTGGAACGCAGCGCCGATACGCTGTCCGGTGGAGAAGCGCAACGTATTCGCCTGGCATCGCAAATCGGCTCCGGCCTGACCGGCGTGATGTACGTGCTCGACGAACCGTCGATCGGCCTGCATCAACGCGACAACGATCGCCTGATCGGCACACTCAAGCATCTGCGCGACATCGGCAACAGCGTGCTGGTGGTGGAACATGACGAAGATGCGATCCGTACCGCCGACTACGTGGTCGACATGGGTCTGGGCGCAGGCGTGCACGGCGGCGACATCATCGCCCAGGGCACGCTGGAGGACATCCTCAAGAGCAAGAAATCGCTGACCGCAAAATACCTCAACGGCTCGCTGGAAATCAGCGTACCGAAGAAGCGCACGCCGTCCGATCCTGAGCGTCAGTTGACCATCACCGGCGCCACCGGCAACAACCTGAAGAATGTCAGCTTCGACCTGCCGGTCGGCTTGCTGACCTGCGTAACCGGCGTATCAGGTTCGGGTAAGTCGACGCTGGTCAACGACACGCTGTACCTCGCTGCTTCGCGCCATCTGTATGGTTCGCAAACCGAACCGGCCGAGCATGAATCGATCAGCGGTCTGGAACATTTCGACAAAGTTATCTCGGTCGACCAGGCGCCGATCGGCCGCACACCGCGCTCCAACCCGGCGACCTATACCGGCCTGTTCACGCCGATCCGCGACTTGTTCGCGACCGTGCCTGCCGCCAAGGAACGCGGCTACAGCGCCGGACGCTTCTCGTTCAACGTCAAGGGCGGCCGCTGCGAATCATGCCAGGGCGATGGCGTGATCAAGGTAGAGATGCACTTCTTGCCGGACGTCTACGTGCCGTGCGATGTCTGCCACGGCAAGCGCTACAACCGCGAGACGCTGGAAGTGCAATACAAGGGCAAAAACATCACCGAGATCCTCGAGATGACGGTGGAGGACGCACACACCTTCTTCCTGCCGGTGCCACTGATCGCGCGCAAGCTGCAAACCCTGCTCGACGTCGGTCTCGGCTACATCAAGCTGGGCCAGAGCGCGACCACGCTGTCGGGCGGCGAAGCACAGCGCGTCAAGCTGTCGCTGGAACTGTCCAAGCGCGACACCGGGCGTACACTGTATATCCTGGACGAGCCGACCACTGGTCTGCATTTCCACGATATCGACCTGCTGCTGAAGGTGATCCATCGTCTGCGTGACCAGGGCAATACGCTGGCCATCATCGAACACAATCTCGACGTCATCAAGACCGCCGACTGGGTCATCGATCTCGGCCCTGAAGGCGGTGCAGGCGGCGGCAAGATCATCGCGACCGGTACGCCGGAAGAGGTGGCCAAGAATCCGGAAAGCATCACCGGGCATTATCTGGCGCCGTTGCTCAAAAAGAAAAAATAGAACGAATTAGAAATTAGGATTGATTGCCATGGAAACGCTGCTTTCCTCAGCCCAGATTGAGGATTTCCGCAAAGACGGTTATCTGCTGCTGAAGGGCTTTGTCCCAGCCGACGCATGTGACGACATGCTCGCTGTCACGCGCGAGCATGTACAGCAAGCCGTTGCGCCGCTGGAGTACGAAGCCGACGTCGGTTATGCCGGCGCACCGTCGTCGCTGGATGCGCCGGGCGGCCGCACTGCCCGCCGCTTGCGTGCGGCGTGGCAACGCGACGATCACTTTCGCGCGTGGGCGTCGAATCCGCGTCTGGTGGCAGCACTGCATCAGTTGTTTAAAGAGCCTGTATGCATCACGCTGTCGCATCACAACTGCGTGATGACCAAGCATCCGACCTTCGGCACGGCGACCGGCTGGCATCGCGATATTCGCTATTGGTCGTTCCCCCGCAATGAATTGATTTCGGTCTGGCTGGCGCTGGGTCCGGAAAATGCAGACAACGGCGGTCTCAAGTTCATCCCTGGATCGCATCTGTTGCAATTGCAGCCGGAGCAGATGGATGAACTCGACTTCCTGCGTCCGGAAGTCGCGGCCAATCAGGCATTGTTCGAACAAGGTATTTCGGTACCGCTGGAAAAAGGCGATGTGGTGCTATTCCACAGCGGCTTGTTCCATGCCGCAGGCAAGAACAATTCGGCGCAGATCAAATCATCGGTGGTGTTCGCCTATCACGGTCAAAGCAATCCACCAGTGCCCGGCTCGCGCTCGGCGGCTTCGGAAGATGTCTTGCTGGACTGAGTGCTGAACCAAGTGTTGATCTGAAGCTTGCTTCGACGCAAAATGAAAAAGGGGATCACCGTTACGGCAATCCCCTTTTTTACGTCCTCATTTCCGCCATGTCGGTGACGGGCTTGCAACGCTCAGAACTGCTCCCAGTCGTCATCGCTGGGCTTGCCGCCCTGGCTCACGCTACTTGTTGTCAAGGCCGGAGCAGTCGACTTGGCCGGTTTAATGGCGACCACTTTCTTTGTTGCGGCAGTCGTCGACGCGGAAGAAACAGCCGCAGGACGCGGTGTGATATTGACCGTTCTCGCCGGAGCAACGGCCAGCTGTTGCGCACCATCCAGCTTGAACACGCTCACCACCTGCGTCAGACGCTGCGCCTGATCCTGCAGCGATTGCGCGGCAGCGGCGGCCTGCTCAACCAAGGCGGCATTTTGCTGCGTGGTTTCATCCATTTGCGTGATCGCACGGTTCACTTCTTCAATGCCCGAACTCTGCTCCTGGCTCGCAGCAGTGATCTCGCCCATGACGTCGGTCACGCGTTTGACGCTGGCAACTACTTCGTCCATCGTAACGCCGGCTTGCTCGACCAGCTTGCTGCCTTCGCCGACTTTTTGTACGGAGTCGTCGATAAGCGTTTTGATTTCCTTGGCGGCGGCGGCACTGCGTTGCGCCAGACTGCGCACTTCGCTGGCGACGACGGCAAAACCACGTCCTTGTTCACCGGCCCGCGCGGCTTCCACTGCGGCATTCAAGGCGAGAATATTGGTCTGGAAAGCGATACCGTCGATCACGCTGATGATGTCGACGATCTTCTTCGACGAATCATTAATGTTGTTCATGGTGACCACCACCTTGCTCACGACGTTGCCGCCCTCTTCGGCGATCTGTGATGCAGAGGCCGCCAGTTGATTGGCCTGGCGTGCGTTGTCGGCATTTTGCTTGACGGTGGAGGTCAGTTCTTCCATCGCCGATGCGGTCTCTTCCAACGAGCCTGCCTGGCTCTCGGTGCGCGCAGAAAGATCGAGATTGCCGGTGGCGATTTCGCTCGATGCCGTCGTGATGGTGTCGGTGCTGACACGCACTTCGCCGACGATCTGTTGGAGACGTCCATTCATGGTTTGCAATGCTTCCATCAACTGGCCGGCTTCATCGCGCGAATGTACTTCAATCGTCTGAGTGAGGTCGCCCTCAGCAACGCCGCGGGCGACCTTGACGGCTTCATTGAGCGGGCCTGAGATCGCGCGCACCAGCCAGATGCCCATGACGATAGCGACCGCAATGCCGACAACGATCGCAGCAATGGTAATCGTCAGAAAAGTTTGATAACGGGCCTGCGACTGGTCGTACAAATCCTTGCTGACATTCTGCTGCAAGGTCACCAGTTGCTTCATCGTGACGTTGATCTGCTTGAACAGCTCTAGCAACGGTCCGTTGTAAAGATCGGTGGCGCCCTGAAAATCGCGATTGTGCAAAGCTTCAATAGCCGGCTTGACGCCGTCGGCGATGAATTTCTTTTGCTGCGCGGTGAATTGCTCTGCGAGCTTGGTTTCTGACGGCGTCATGTAGGTCGCCAGATAGGCTTTCCATACCGCATCGCCTTCCTTCAGAACCTTTTCAAGGTTATCCATGCTCTTGTCGATTTCGCCGGAATCGCCGACGATCGCAGTCGAAATCGTATAGCGGCCTGCGTCCACCGCATCGGTCACCTGCCCGAGCTGGATTAATGCGATGACGCGATCTTCATAAAGGGACTTGAGATCAGTATTGGTTTTTTGCAAACTGACCAGGCCGACCATGCCAAAGATGGCTAGCAAGACTGAAAGAAAGCTGACAACAAAGATCAGGCGCGCTTTGATGGAGAGATTTTTTAGCATGGAAACATCCTTAGGATAACTTTTTTGAGCACACAGAGCGCCCTATTAGTTTCTAAGCATTTCTCATACCAAGGTGCGCGGAATAAAGCCCTCCTCGGGGCGCAATTCAACGAATCGACGGTGGCAGTCCCATCCATAAACCAAGCGGCACAAAAATCAATGCAGCGAGATTTCCAATGAGCACGATCGAGGCAACTTTGTCCGGCTCCTGACGATATTGTTCGGCCACCATGAAACACAAAACCGCCGGCGGCAAGGCAGCGAACAAATACATCTGGCCACGTTGTCCGGCTGTCAACGGAAGGATCTGATCCAACAACAACGCAACGATCAAACCAACCAGCGGACACGTCGCCGCGCCGACCAACCCGATATGCCAACTCTTGAAGCTGATGTCCATCATCCGCACGCCCAGCGCAAACAGCATGATGGGGATGCTGGCCTCACCCAGCAGTTTCATTGCAGAAAAAACCGGCGAAGGCAGAGGCACATGAAACGCCGCAAACAGCACGCCCAACACCATGGCGATCATGATCGGACTCTTGAACAAACGCAGCAATGAGCCGGGCCGGGTATCGCGCCCATGCTGCAGCATTTTGATGCCCAACGAAAAATAGACGAAGGTCGCCGCCGTGAACAACGCGACCGCCGCCGACAGGCTCTCCGGCCCGAAGGCCAGCAGCATCAGCGGCACGCCCATATTGCCGCCGTTGTTGTACATCATCGGTGGCAGAAAGGTGCGCTTGTCATAGCCGAACAGCCGCGCGACCGGCCATGCCAGCAAACCCGATCCCAAAGAAATCAAAACGCTGGCGAGGATCAGCCAGGCGTTGTGCACCATGTCGAAATCCTTGGCGGCCAGCGCGCTGAAAACCATCAGCGGCGCCAGTACTTCCATCGATACGCGGTTGACCGATGCCATGTCGGAACGCACCACTTCACCTCGCCAGCGCGCATAGCCATACCCGATGGCGATGATGGCGAAAACGGGAAGGATAATGCCGGTGATGCGATCAATAATTTCCATTGATTTCCATTGTTTATTTCTTCAGCAAGCGCTTTTCCGCTTTCAGGATATTTTCCGCCGTGCCGCGCAACACCAGGATGTCATCCGTCTGCAACTGCGTATCCGGCGCGAACTCGACACGCAACTTGCCGCGCCGGAGCATGGTGACTTCCGTATCGAATTGTTCCAGCGCGACCTGATACAAGGTCTTGCCGATGGCGCTGGCGCCTTCGCCAAGCACCACTGACTCAAGCCGCACATGAAGGTTGTCATTGTCTTCAGGCACATCGGATGCGCCATGGAAGTAGCCGCGCAATGAGGTGTAGCGCTCGTCGCGGGCTCGTTGCACGCGATGCACCACACGGCGCAGCGGAACACCCAGCATCACCAGCGCGTGCGATGCCAGCATCAGACTGCCCTCCAGCGCTTCGGGAACAACTTCGGTCGCGCCGGCGGCGAGCAGTTTGTCGAGATCGGCATCGTCGTGGCTACGCACGATCACGGGCAAGGTCGGCACCAGCTCGTTGGCATGATGCAAGACTTTCAACGCTGACGGCGTGCTGGCATAGGTCACCACGAGCGCGGCGGCACGGTGGATACCGGCGGCAACCAGGCTTTCGCGGCGGGCGGCGTCGCCATACGAGACGTTGGCACCGGCAACCTGCGTGTCGTGCACCAGATCCGGATCCATCTCCAGCGCATGATAGGGGATGCCTTCTTCGTCGAGCAGCTTGGCCAGACTCTGGCCGCTACGGCCGAAGCCGGCAATGATGACGTGCTTGCGGCTCGACATGGTGCGCGTGGCGAGCTGCGTCAGCGCCAGCGATTGCAGCATCCATTCATTGGCAGACAACTTCATGACGATGGCGTCGGACTTGGCGAGGATGAAGGGCGCCGCCAGCATCGACAACACCATCGACGCCAGAATCACTTGAATCAGCAGCGGATCCATCAATTGCAGACCTCCGGCCTGATTCAGCAACACAAAGCCGAATTCGCCGGCCTGCGCCAGCGCGAGGCCTGTCCGCAAGGCGACGCCGGTGGTTGATCCGAACAACTTGGCGAGTCCCGCAATCAGCACGAATTTGAGCAGCACCGGGCCGATCAGCAGCAACAGGACCAGCCACCAGTGTTCCAGTACCAGATGCACGTTGAGCAGCATGCCGATGGTGATGAAGAACAAGCCCAGCAAGACATCGCGGAAGGACTTGATGTCTTCTTCCACCTGATGCTTGTACTCGGTTTCGGAAATCAACATGCCGGCGATGAAAGCGCCCAGTGCCAGCGACAGGCCGGCTTTTTCGGTAATCCAGGCAGCACCCAAGGTGATCATCAGCAGGTTGAGCATGAACAGTTCCTGCGAACGCCGCTTGACGACGATCTGGAACCAACTGCGCATCAGCTTTTGTCCAAAGAACAACAGCAAGGCCAGCACCACCACCGCTTTGGTGGTTGCCCAAGCCAGGGTGACTGCGAGATTGCCGGTGTTCTTGGCCAGCGCCGGCACGATGATCAGCAGCGGCACCAGCGCCAGATCCTGGAACAGCAGGATGCCGAGGATGCGGCGGCCGTGTTCGGTTTCCAATTCCAGGCGTTCAGTCAGCAGTTTGGAGACGATGGCGGTGGACGACATGGCCAGCGCACCACCCAGGGCAAAGGCGGCGGGCCAGCTGATATTGTGCAGTTGCGGAAGAATGTAAGCGGTGCTCCAGCCGAACACCATGGCCACCGCAATGGTCGCCAATACCTGCGCCACACCCAGCCCGAAGACGATATGCCGCATCGACGATAGCTTGGGCAGGGAAAATTCCAGCCCGATGGAGAACATCAGGAAGACCACGCCGAACTCGGCCAGGGCATGAGTGGTTTCGTTATCTTCAGCAAAACCGAGGCCGTGCGGGCCGATGACGATGCCGACGACCAGATAGCCCAGCATCGGCGGCAGGTGAAACATTCGAAAAACAACGACGCCAAGCACAGCGGCGCCGAGTAAAAATAGTGTGAGCTCTAGACCAGAAAACATGGATTAGAAAACGAAGCAATTTTTATAGGTGGAGGCCATACGACCCATTAAGCCAGAACCATGCCTGCCTTGCGGCCACTGATCTGATTTGGTGCATAATCGCGACACGCCTGTCCCGCCTGCGTTTCAGCCTCATATCCGGTTACCGGAAGGGCCGATTTGGACCGTTGTGTTCACCAAATTCATCCATGGCGCTACACGAGGTTACATCTGGCAAGTTTTTTGCTTTCGTAATTCGTTTATACTTCGGTTATGAGTGTAACCGAACATAAAATCTTGCCAAAAGCTTTTTCTACCGAAAGCGCACAGCGCGCGCTGAGTCTCGCCCGTCAAACCCTGCAGATCGAAGCCGACGCCATCCTGGCGATGAAGGCCCGGATGTCGGATAACGCTGATGAACCATTGGCTCGCGCCGTAGGCGTCTTGCTGGAATGCAAAGGACGCGTTGTGGTGTCGGGCATCGGCAAATCCGGCCATATCGGCCGCAAGATTGCCGCGACCTTCGCCTCGACCGGCACGCCGGCGCTGTTCATGCATCCAGCGGAAGCCGCGCACGGCGACCTGGGCATGGTCACGCCGAATGACGTTTTCATTGCCATCTCCAACTCGGGCGAAACCGCGGAATTGATGGCGATCGTACCGATCATCAAACGCATGGGCGCCTATCTGATCGCAATGACCGGCAACGACGACTCCAGCCTGGCATTACTGTCGGCGATTCATCTGAACGTCGGTGTAGATAAAGAGGCCTGCACCCTGAATCTGGCGCCTACCGCAAGCACTACGGCCACGCTGGCCATGGGCGACGCACTGGCGGTGTCGCTGCTGGATGCGCGCGGCTTCATGGAAGAAGACTTCGCCCGCTCCCACCCCGGTGGTGCCCTCGGTCGCCGCCTGCTCACGCATGTGCGCGACGTGATGCGCACCGGCGACGCCATCCCGGCGGTCACGTCCGATGTATCGCTGTCGGCCGCGCTGATGGAAATTACCCGCAAGGGCATGGCGATGACGGCCGTGGTCGATGACGACTACCGCCCGATCGGTGTGTTCACCGATGGCGATCTGCGCCGTTTGCTGGAACGCGGTGACGATTTCACCAAGTCGTCGATTGCCGACGTCATGCATCGCGGTCCACGCACCATCACGCCGGATCAACTGGCAGTAGACGCTGTGCAACTGATGGAAGAATTCCGTATCAACCAGGTGCTGGTGGCAGATGCCGCCGGCAAGCTGGTCGGCGCGCTGCATATCCATGATCTGACTCGCGCCAAGGTGATCTGATGGCCGACCGATTCAGTACGGCCAGCGCCGCCGCCATTGCCAAAGCCAAGCAAGTACGGCTGATGATTTTTGACGTCGATGGCGTATTGACGGATGGCGGCTTGTATTACGGGCCGGACGGCGAACCTGTCAAGCGCTTCAACGCGCTCGACGGCCACGGGATCAAGATGCTGCAGCAGTTTGGCGGCATCGCCACCGCGATCATCACTGCCCGCCAGTCCCCGATCGTATTACGCCGCGCCAAGGATCTGGGCATCGCTCATGTGTTCCAGGGCGTGCACGACAAGCGCATCGCCTTTGCGCAGTTGCTGGAGCAGACCGGCATCCCGGCATCCGCCTGCGGCTATCTCGGCGACGATGTCATCGATTTACCGGTGTTGACCAAAGTCGGCTTCACTGCCTGCGTGGCTAACGGTCACCATGACGTCAAGCAACGCGTTGACTACATTACCGAAGGTTTCGGCGGCAATGGCGCGGCACGCGAACTGTGCGACTTCATCCTGACGGCGCAAGGCCACTACGAGACGGCGCTGGCCGGTTATCTTGCATGAGCAATCACAGCGGCGAACGCGCAGCGCAGCGCATCCGGTTGGCCATCATCGTCGCCGTCCTCGCGGCGCTGGCGTTGGCCAGCTTCTGGGTGTTGCAAGTCCTGCGCAGCAATAGCGACGGTTCGCTCGCGCCGCGTCCGCACAGCAAGCCCGACTATTACGTCGAACAATTCAGCTACGTCAAAATGTCGGAAACCGGCCAGCCGCGTTATGACATTACCGGCACCAAGATGGTCCACTTCCCGGACGACGATTCGTTCGAGGTGACGTTGCCCGTCATCACGACCCTGTCGGAAGATAAGCCCCCGATGAAGCTGTATTCACAACGGGCAAGAATCGAAGACGACAACAGCAAGATTCACATGTACGGCGACGTCAACGGCAATCGCGCCGCTACCGCCAAGTCCGAAAACATGCATCTGAAAACCGAATACCTGCTACTGCTGCCGGACGACGATATTGCAAAGACGGACAAACCGGTAGAGCTGACTATGGGTTCATCAATCATGACCGGCACCGGCATGATCGCCAACAATGCAATACAAGAATTCCAGTTACTACACAATGTGCGCGGCACCTACCAGCCGCGTCCACGCTAGCCTCACCGCCAGCTGGCATAACCAAGCGAGATACTTGCGCAGGATGATATGAAAACGAATCTTTTATTGCCTCTGTTGACTCTGGTTCTGATGACCGCGAGCGGCATCGTCCGCGCTGAAAAAGCGGACACCGAGAAGCCGACACGCATCGAAGCCGAGCAGATGGTCTACGACGATGTCAAACAAGTGAAGACCTTCACCGGCAACGTCATCCTCACGCGCGGCACGCTGCTGATCAAAGCCGGCAAGGTTGTGCTGACGACCGATCCGGCCGGCTATGAATTTGCAATCCTGTACGCGGCGCCGGGGCAGCTTGCCAGCTTCCGCCAAAAGCGTGACGGTGGCCCGAACCTATGGATCGAAGGCCAGGCCGAACGCATCGAGTACAGCGAAAAGACCGAAATCTCCAAATTGTTTACACGCGCGCACATGCAGCGCATGGACGGCCCCCGCGTCACGGATGAAGTCAACGGCGAGTTCATCTCCTATGACAGCCGTGCCGAGTTCTACTCGGTCAACAACACCAACACCGGCGAAAGCAAACCAGGTGGCGGTCGCATCACTGCGATCATTCAGCCACGCGTTGATTCTCCGAAGGGACCATAAGATGGCGACAAGTTCTCTGGTCGTCCGCGGACTGCAAAAAAGCTACGGTGCGCGCCAGGTCGTGCGCGACGTTTCGCTTGAAGTGGAAAGCGGCGAAGTGGTCGGTTTGCTCGGCCCCAACGGTGCGGGCAAGACGACGTCGTTTTACATGATCGTCGGCCTGGTGCCTTCGGACGGCGGTGAAATCGATCTGGACGGCGCTGACATTTCGCGCCTGCCGATTCACCAGCGTGCGTCGATGGGCTTGTCCTATCTGCCACAGGAAGCATCGGTATTTCGCAAGCTGACCGTGGAAGACAATATCCGCGCCGTGCTGGAATTGCGCCGGGAAAACGGCAAGCCGCTGAGCCGCGACGAGATCGAAGGCCGCCTCAACAATTTGCTGCATGAACTGCAAATCGAAAAGCTTCGCGAGAGCCAGGCGTTGTCGCTGTCCGGTGGTGAACGCCGCCGTGTTGAAATTGCCCGCGCATTGGCGACCGACCCACGCTTCGTCCTGCTGGACGAACCCTTCGCCGGTATCGATCCGATCGCGGTCATCGAAATTCAACGCATCGTGCGCTTCCTCAAGGAACGCGGCATCGGCGTGTTGATCACCGACCATAACGTGCGCGAAACGCTCGGTATCTGCGACCGCGCTTACATCATCAATCAGGGCACCGTGCTGGCCAGCGGCAGCCCTGATGACATCATTGCCAATGAATCCGTCCGCCGCGTTTATCTCGGCGAACACTTCCGCATGTAGTGCCCCAGGCCACCTGAATGAAACAATCTCTCCAGTTACGCACATCCCAGCATCTGGCATTGACGCCGCAGTTGCAGCAGTCGATCCGTCTGCTGCAATTGTCGACGCTGGAATTGCATCAGGAACTGGAGCAGATCCTCTCTGACAATCCATTGCTGGAACGCCTCGACGACGCGCTCGACAATTCGGTGCGTCTGCTGGCCGATGGCGCCATCAGTTCGACGCCCGCCGAGCAGGCCAATCCGGCTGAGAACGTCGTCAGCAGCGCACCGACCGAAGCAGAGGCGACTGAACACACCGACAGTCTCGGTGGCGACGACAACAATGTCAGCGGCGACGCCGAATGGAGTTTCGACGACGTTGCACGCACCGGAAAAACGCCGGACGATGAAGATGCGCGCCCCCAACTGGAAGCGCATACCGTCACGCTGCGTGAACATCTGGCGGAGCAGGCACGCCTGACCGTACGCATGCTGCGCGACCGCGCGCTGGTGGAACTGATCATCGATGCGCTGGACGATCACGGCTATCTGGAAGAGCCGCTGGAGGATATTCTCGCGCGCCTGCCGGAAGAACTTGAAATCGAGCTGGAAGAACTTTCCATTGCGCTGAAGCTGCTGCAAAGTTTTGACCCTGCCGGCATCGGTGCGCGCAGCGCATCGGAATGTCTCGCCTTGCAAATCAAACGCCTGCCCAAAGTTGCCTTTGTCACACGCCGCCTCGCGCTGACAATTGTGGAAGAATGCCTGCCTCTGTTTGCCCAAAGAGATTTCAATAAAATCAAGAAGGCACTCGGCTGCGACGATGAAGACTTGCGAGAAGCACAAGCCGTCATCCGTCAGTGCAACCCGCATCCCGGTTCCGCTTTCGCGTCGGAAACTTCTGACTATGTCGTCCCCGACGTCATTGTCAAAGCGACCAAAGACGGCTGGCAGGTTTTGCTCAATCACGACGTCATGCCGCGCCTGCGCGTCAATGCAATGTACGCCAATGCAATGAAGCAAACCAAGGGCGACGGTTCGCTGGGTTCGCAGTTGCAGGAAGCCAAGTGGCTTATCAAAAATATGCGACAACGCTTCGACACAATTTTGCGTGTCGCTCAGGCAATTGTTGAACGGCAACGCAACTTTTTTTCTCATGGCGCAGTTGCCATGAGACCCCTTGTGTTGCGTGAAATAGCTGATACACTGGGTCTACACGAGAGCACTATTTCTCGTGTAACGACTCAGAAGTACATGCTGACCCCGCATGGCATGTTTGAGTTGAAATACTTCTTTGGCAGCCACGTCGCAACGGAAGCAGGAGGTGAAGCATCCTCCACCGCGATACGGGCTCTCATCAAACAACTGATAGGAGCAGAAGACCCTAAGAACCCACTCTCTGATAGCAAGATTGCAGACATGTTGGCGGAACAGGGCATGGTGGTAGCGCGACGTACAGTCGCCAAATACCGCGAAGTGCTCAAGATACCGCCAGTTAATCTCCGCAAATCTCTGTAAGTTTTTCTGTAGTAGCACCTGTTGCTGTGTTCCGGCGTAATGCTCCACAAACAACCGGACAATGCGTAAGAACCTCCAGCAATCTCACGATAGGAGTGCTGTATGAATCTGACCATTAGTGGCCATCACCTCGATTTGACCCCTGCAATCCGCGAATACGTGCAAAACAAACTGACGCGTATTAAGCGCCATTTCGATCACGTCATCGACATCAGTGTGATCCTCAGCGTCGATAAGCTGACAGAAAAAGAAAAACGCCAGAAAGCAGAAATAAACGTCCACATTAAGGGTAAGGACTTGCATGCCGAGAGCATTGCACATGACCTGTATGCCGCCATTGACATGCTGATCGACAAACTGGATCGCCAGGTCATCAAGCATAAGGATCGCGTACAGAACCATCACTCGATGGCAAAGCGCCTGCCGGAAGAACCAACGCCCGCAGCTGCCTCGTGATATCCAACTAGCCGGCGGATTGGACCGGCAACAAAAAAAGGGCGCATCAGCGCCCTTTCTTGTTTTTATATTATTTACGTCTTTCCCGGCCTTCTGCGGCCGCGGCTTCTGCTTCTCTCCAGCCCTTCTTTTCTTGCCGGCAAGACAACGATAAATAATTTACCTACTTTTCTTCCTTGTATCTTTCTTCTTATTTTTCAAGTTGCCTAAAAAACAGCTTTCCGTTTCACAACACTCCATCCGCAGAATCAGCAGACCTCAACGCGATGGCTCGCTTTTTCATATAATGTCGGCATTGAGAACTTTTTGAAGGTGTAGTCATGAGCGAAGTGCAATCCTGGATCAAAGAAACCGTTACCCAAAACTCTGTCGTCCTTTTCATGAAGGGCACGGCGCAATTTCCGCAATGCGGCTTCTCCGGCAAAGCGATTCAACTGCTCAAGGCCAGCGGCGCTGAAAACATCGTCACCGTCAACGTACTGGAAAGCGCGGACGTCCGTCAGGGCATCAAGGAATATTCGAACTGGCCGACCATCCCGCAACTGTATGTCAACGGCGAATTCGTCGGCGGCTCCGACATCATGAACGAAATGTACGAAGCCGGCGAACTGCAAACCCTGTTCAAGGGCTGATCCTCTGTCCGCCGCGACGACAGCCGCACCCAAGGCATCGGAACCACAACGTCTGATCGTCGCCATCACCGGCGCCACCGGCGTTGCCTACGGTGTGCGCCTGTTGCGCGTGCTGCGCGACACGGAGATCGAAACCCATCTGCTGGTGTCGGAAGCTGGTGTGCTCAATCTGCACCAGGAGCTCGACATGACCCGTAAAGACGTTGAAGCGCTGGCAGATGTCGTGCATCCCGTACGCGACGTCGGCGCATCGATCGCCAGCGGCTCGTTCACCTCCACCGGGATGATCGTCGCCCCCTGCTCCATGAAAACGCTGGCAGCCATCGCCAACGGCCTGTCCGACAATCTCATCAGCCGCGCCGCTGATGTAGTGTTGAAAGAACGCCGCCGCTTGGTGCTGATGGTGCGCGAAACGCCGTTCAATCTTGCGCATCTGCGCAACATGACCAGCGTCACCGAAATGGGCGGTATCGTCTTCCCCCCGCTGCCCGGTTTTTATCACCGCCCGCAATCCATCGATGAAATGATCGATCACACTCTGGGTCGCGTGCTGGATCTGTTCGCCATTCAGCATACGCTGACGCCGCGCTGGAATGGTCTCAAGAATCCGCAGACATAAAAAAACGCGCTTCCGTTACAGGTAGCGCGTTCTGCTTTGTACTCAGTGACTTAATCGTCTTTAACCACGACCGATAAATGGCATCTTGGTCGCCATCACGGTCATGAACTGCACATTGGCATCCAGCGGCAGACTATCCATATAAAGAATTGCCTTCGCCACATGGCCGGCATCCATGGTCGGCTCCACCTGCGTCGAACCATCGGCTTGCAGCGTACCTTTCTTCATCAACTCGGTCATGTCGGTTGACGCATTGCCAATATCGATTTGGCCGCAGGCAATGTCGTAGCGACGGCCGTCGAGTGATGTCGACTTGGTCAGTCCGGTAATCGCATGCTTGGTCGCGGTGTAAGACGCCGAAAACGGACGTGGCGCGTGCGCCGAGATCGAGCCGTTGTTGATGATGCGACCGCCGCGCGGGGATTGATCCTTCATGATCTTGAACGCTTCCTGCGTGCACAGGAATACACCGGTCAGATTGATATCCACAGCAGACTTCCACTGTTCATAGCTCAGTTCTTCAATCGACATCGGTGGTGCAAAAATACCGGCGTTGTTGAATAGCAGATCGAGGCGACCGAATTTTTCCTTCGTCTTTGCGAACAGATTTTTCACTGAAGTCGGGTCGCTCACATCGGCGGGAACAACCAGCGCATTGCCGCCAAATTCGCCGGCCGCCTTCACGGTCTCTTGCAAGGGCTCTGCGCGACGTCCTGCCAGCACAACCGCATAGCCTTCACGCAAGAGCGCTAACGAGATCTGTCTGCCGATACCGGAACCTGCGCCGGTGACCAAGGCGATTCTTTTCGGTGCTGCCATCTGTGTCGCTCCTTTATTTAGTAACTTGATGAATTCGATGCGCTCGGGATGAACGTCTGTATTTCAATTCTTATGATTGTGCTTATGCAAAATGCACGCATAGCGCCTACATCTTGCGGATCATCAATATAGCAGTTGAGATGTCGGCTGCGGATGAGATATTTTCAAGCAAGCGGATTCTTCCCCGACTTTCGCGACGATGCATTCCCTCACATCAAGTAAAACAAAACAAACAAAACAAACAAAAACGCCATCCCCGCTTGTGACGGGAGATGGCGCTTTTTTATCGCTGCACAATCAGTGTCCGGCGGCGACCTCAACAGTGGATTCTTTACATCAGACCGATGTCGACAGCGGCTTGGTCAGGTCGATACCCAGCTTTTCGGCAGCGGCCTGCAATTTCCCGGCATCGTCGCCGAATACTTCAGTCAATGCCGTATAGGCGATCCAGCGGGCATCGACTTCAAAGAAGTCGCGCAGATTGGCGCGCGTATCGCTACGGCCAAAGCCGTCAGTGCCCAGCGTGACGTAACGTGCAGGCACATACGCACGAATACTCTCCGACAAGGTGCGCACGTAATCACTGACGGCAATGACAGGCGCCTTGCCGGCTTGCAGCTGTTGCGTTACATAGGGTTGCGTGCGTGCCGATGGCGTCAGGCGGTTCTGACGCTCGACGGCGATACCATCACGCGCCAGCTCGGTGAAACTGGTAACGCTCCAGACTTCTGCGATGACACCAAATTGATCCAGCAGCATGCGCGCCGCCGACAACGCCTCCTTCAGCATCGGACCTGCCGCCAGCAAACGTACCTGAGCATCGGCTTTCGCGTCGAGACAATACATGCCGCGCAGGATACCGTCCCTGATGCCGCCTTTGAGGCCGACGTCTTGCGGTATGCTCGGCTGTGCTTCGTTTTCGTTGGTGACGGTAACGTAATAGAACACGTCCTCGTTGCGTTCCAGCATGCGACGCATGCCTTCGTCAACGATCACCGCCATTTCATAAGCGTACGCCGGGTCGTAAGACACGCAGTTCGGAATGCCCGCAGCGGTCACGTGGCTGCTGCCGTCCTGATGCTGCAAACCTTCGCCGCCCAGCGTCGTACGGCCGGATGTGGCACCAATCAGGAAGCCGCGCGCACGTTGATCGGCAGCCGCCCAGATCAGATCACCGATACGCTGGAAGCCGAACATCGAGTAGTAGATATAAAACGGCAGCATCGGCAAACCATGCACCGAATAGCTGGTCGCCGCAGCAGTCCACGATGAGATCGCGCCCGCTTCGGTAATGCCTTCTTCCAGAATCTGGCCGTCCTTGGCTTCGCGGTAGGACAAGATGGAACCGATGTCTTCCGGCTCGTACAACTGGCCTTGTGAAGAATAGATACCGACCTGGCGGAACAGATTTGCCATGCCGAAAGTACGCGCCTCATCGGCCACGATCGGCACCACGTATTTGCCGAAATCGGCATCCTTGAGCATGCTGCTCAGCATACGCACCAGCGCCATGGTGCTGGACATTTCCTTACCTTCGGCATCCAGCGCAAACTTGGCATGCGTTTCGATCGAAGGAACAGTGCGCTTGGCGTCGCCGGCGACACGACGTGGCATATGACCACCGAGTGTAGCTCGACGGCCCAGCAGATGCTTCATTTCGGCGCTGTCGGCGGCCGGTTTGTAGAATGCCAGGTTCTTGCACTGCTCATCGCTGATCGGCAGTTTGAAGCGATTGCGGAAAGCGATCAACACCTCTTCATCCAGCTTCTTTTGCTGGTGCGTGGTCATCTTGCCTTCACCGGCCGCGCCCATGCCGTAGCCCTTCTTGGTCTGCGCCAGAATCACCGTAGGCTGGCCGCGATGGTTGGCCGCCGCGTGATAAGCCGAGTGGATCTTCTTCATGTCGTGACCGCCACGACGCAGGCGATTGATTTCTTCGTCGGTCAGCGTCTCGGCAATCTTGCGCGTGCCTGCGGTCTGGCCGAAGAAATGCTCACGGTTGAATGCGCCATCGTTGGCGGCAAAAGTTTGCAACTGCCCGTCGACGGTGCGATTGAGCGCATCGATCAGCTCGCCGTCCTTATCGCGCGCAAACAGGCCATCCCAGTCCGAGCCCCACAGCAGTTTAATGACGTTCCAGCCGGCTCCGGCGAACAGTGTTTCCAGCTCGTCGACGATGTGACCGTTGCCGCGCACCGGGCCATCCAGACGCTGCAGATTACAGTTGACGACGAAGATCAGGTTATCGAGTTTCTCGCGCGAGGCCAGGCTCAATGCGGCCAGCGATTCCGGCTCGTCCATCTCACCGTCGCCGAACACGCCCCACACCTTGCGCCCCTGATCCTGCAGCAAACCGCGGTGCTCCATATAGCGCAAAAAGCGCGCCTGATAAATCGCATTGATCGGGCCGATGCCCATCGAACCTGTCGGAAATTGCCAGAAGTTCGGCATCAGCCAAGGATGCGGGTACGACGACAAACCCTGCTTGCCGTGCTTCTTGGCTTCGATTTCGCGACGATAAAAACTGAGGTCGTCTTCGCTCAGCGCACCTTCCAGGAACGCCCGCGCATAGATACCAGGCGCCGAATGCGGCTGGAAGTACACCAGATCGCCCGCAAACTGCGCATCACGCGCGCGGAAGAAATGGTTGAAACCGACTTCGAACAAATCCGCTGCCGAAGCGTAGCTGGCGATGTGGCCGCCCAGCTCGCCGTAGGCGCGATTAGCCCGCACCACCATCGCCAGCGCGTTCCAGCGCATGACGGTGGCAAGATGTTCTTCGATGGCTTGCGCGTCCGATCCACCAGGGAAAGGCGGCTCCTGCTCGGGCCGGATGGTATTGATGTAGGGCGTATTGCGCGCATCACGCCAGTTGATGCCCCATTGCTGCGCGGCCGCCGACAAACGCGACAGCAAGAAGCGCGCACGATCGGGACCGACTTCCTGTAGTACGCCTTGCAACGCCTGCAACCATTCCTGGGTTTCTTCTGCGTCGATATCGATGTCTTTGGCGAATCCGCTTGCTGATGACATTTCCACGTTCTATCTCCTTGATCAATACGACCAATGTACGCCGGATGAAACAAAATGAGTCACTGAAATAGATGGTTTAACATACAATATTCAGCACAATATGCCGCCAATTAAAAATTAACGGAGATAAATTCCACATATGGAACTGGACACCATTGATTTGCGCATCCTGAGCATCCTTCAGGAAAACAGCGCCCTCAGCAATCTGGAGCTCGCCTCCAAGATTAACCTGTCGCCGTCGCCCACGCTTGCGCGTGTCAAGCGGCTGGAAAATGAGGGCATCATCTCGCGCTATGTCGCACTCGGCAATCCTCACCTGCTGGGCTTGAAGGTCAACGTCTTCGTTAAAGTCAGCCTGGAAAAACAAGAGTCGATTGCGCTGGCAAATTTCGAGGCGGCCGTCAGTGCTTTCGACGAAGTCATGGAGGTGTACCTCATGACCGGCGACGAAGATTATCTGTTGCGCATTGTCGTGGCCGACTTGCAGGCGCTGGAACATTTCATCCTTGATCACCTGACCAAAATCCCCGGCATCAAGAATATCCGCTCCAGCTTCGCGCTCAAGCAGGTCAAATATAAAACGGCGCTGCCCATCGGCGATTCGTTGCCGCGCTAAATCAAATCCGCCACCTATCATCCACAAATTTCACAAAAATAAAAAAGGCGATTCACATTGCTGTGAACCGCCTGTACGTCAATGCTTTCGCATTAACTGATGAGGCCTTGCTTGCGCATGCTGCACCTCATCCCCTCACCCCCACTACTTACTACCCCCACAACAAATTCGTTAATGGTTCTGATCGGATCTGATCAGGCTGCATAGCTGAACTCTTCCATTCCCAGAGCCGGTGCGCTGACTGGCTTCGGCAGACGATGCACTTGTGCTGTCGATGTCTTGCTCACACGTGCCGGGCTCACTGCGTTGACGACATTGGTTTCGACAGCGTGCTGATGTTGCTCATCCAGCTTGAAGACTGCGACCACGTCAGCCAGGTTGCCGGCTTGTTGTTGCATCGATGCGGCAGCAGCAGCAGCTTCTTCAACCAGTGCAGCGTTTTGCTGTGTGACCTGATCCATCTGAGCGATCGCTTGATTGATCTGTTCGATGCCGCGAGTCTGTTCGTCGCTGGCCGAGCTGATTTCACCCATGATGCCGGTGACGCGCTTCACACTTTCCAAGATCTCACCCATGGTCGACCCTGCTTCGTCCACCAGTGCGGTGCCTGCATCGACCTTCGCAACAGAATTGCCGATCAGTTCCTTGATTTCCTTTGCAGCCGAAGCAGAACGCTGTGCCAGGCTGCGGACTTCCGATGCGACCACCGCAAAACCGCGGCCTTGTTCACCAGCTCGGGCTGCTTCAACAGCGGCGTTCAATGCCAGGATGTTGGTTTGGAATGCGATGCCGTCGATCACGCCGATGATGTCTACAACCTTCTTCGACGATTCGTTGATCGAAGCCATGGTGTCAACTACTCGGGACACTACGGCGCCCCCCTTGATGGCGATGTTCGATGCAGTTTCTGCCAGTTGATTCGCTTCCTTGGCATTCTCGGCGTTTTGCTTGACAGTGGCAGTCAGTTCTTCCATCGCCGAAGCAGTTTCTTGCAGCGAGCCGGCTTGTTGTTCGGTACGGGACGACAGGTCCAGATTGCCCGAAGCGATTTCAGTCGATGCGGCGGCGATGGTGTCGGTACCGTGGCGAACATCGCCGACGATGCGCAGCAGATTGTCGTTCATGTCTTTCAGTGCCAGCATCAGTTGACCGAGTTCATCCTTGCTTTGCACCTTGATGTCGCTGGTCAGGTCACCGGCACTCACGTTTTGAGCGATGGCAACAGCTTCTTTCAGCGGACGGGAAATCGAGCGGGTCAGCATCCAGGCAATCAGCGAACCGAGTACCAGCGACAGCGCTGTGATGGCGAACATGGTCCATTTGGAGACTTCATACGCAGCCTGTGCACTAACCAGATTCGCTTTGCTGTTGGCGCGCATCATGCTGTTGAATTCAGCGATATGAGCAATGACTTGCTTGAGCAGCGGCATGCAGTCTGCGATCAACGCAGCTTTAGCCGCTTCATTCTGACGTGTTGTTGCCAAGTTTCCGATGTTGTTGGCAATCGGTAAATACTTCGCTTCCAGCGCTGTCAGTTGCGCCAGCATGCTGCGTTCTTGTTCATTGGAGTCCGCAGGGTTCTTCATCAGACTGGACAATTCCGCCAGCCCGCTATCGATATCTTTTTGTGCCTTGGTGACCAATTCGATGTCACCCTTCTGTGCTGCAGGATCAGAAACCAACACCAGGTTGCGTGCTGCGATGGCACGCAGGCCGATGGCGAACTGCACCTTGCTCAATGCCAACAACTTGCCTTCATCAACGGAAGTCAGAAATTCCACCCGATCATTCAACTTCGACACCTGGCTCAGACCGAAGCCCGCGCCTGCAACCAGCAGCGCCAGGATTGCACCGAAACCAAGACTGAGACGTAAGCCAATTTTCCAGTTTTTCATGTTGTTCTCCCTGTGGGGTAAGTGAGGTACTTCAGTGGGTACTTCTTTGGGTACGTCTAGTGGGTGAACGAATCTTCTGCCAAATCTTCAAGCGCGAATATCGGGGTTTTCCTGAGTAGGGAAAATGATACGAATATTTAGCGTGAACTCCTGCGTATCCCAGTGTGCACAAAGGATTGCGGGCAGACAACGAAATGCAATCAGGCAATAAAAAAGCTCGCCGGAAGACGAGCCTGAAGGGGAGTACAGCTGGGAAGAGAGGGTTAATACATTGCGAGGGGATATACCACGAGAGACAAACCGACCACTATTTCGTCGGTGCGCTCGTGCTGGATGGCACAGCTTCCGTCGGCGTGGAAGAGAGTGCGGTGGTGCAGATATCCCAAAGCGAAACAGGAACACGACCGATGTCGACGGCAAACACCCACGTTGCCGAAATCAGACAAACGCCGGCGATCAACAGAAGCAGCGTTACCTGTAAATTCGACAAGCTGAATGAGGGTCGTGCTTTTTTGGTCGGGTTGTGTTGCATGGGGGAATGCCTAAGAGCGGTGTCAGAGATAGAGAGGCTAAACAGTATGCACAGCCAGCCAGAATGAGCCTCCAAGTATATAAATACTCGATCGAAAAGCGAATGTGGCAAATTGTCACAGCTATTTTCGCCACAGATCTGCCGATTCGCGGCTGGAGACGGAGATTTACCGTCTATTTTCATCGTTCGACGTGGCAGATTGGCATGATAGAGTCACAACACTGCGTCGCAACACCGGCATACGACAGAATAAACATAATGAGCCCGACGAATCACCCGGCCGAAAACTCCCTCTATTGAGCACAGGCAATGCGTCCCACACCAACTGTTCTGACACCGACACAAAATGCGACGGTCGCGTCCACAGCCATCAGTTTCCTGCTCCTTGTGTGCATCTCGCTCACCAGCCTGATCGCCTGGACCATCTGGGAAGAACGCGCCGACCAGCTCAGTGAGTCGGAAGTCACCTCCGACAACATGTCGCGCTCACTGGCCCGCCACGCCGACGACACTTTCAAAGCCGCCGATACGTCTTTGCTCGGCCTGTCCGAGCGCGTCCTCGTCGACGGTACTTCGCCTGCGGCGCTGGAACGGCTGCACAGGCTGCTGATGCTACGTGTCAAAGAGTTACCACAGCTCCAGGGTCTCGCCATTTTCGACAAAGACGGCCTGCGTATTGTCAATTCCCTCGCGAACAAGGATGAATACGGCTCCAGTGCGGATAGAGAATACTTTCTCTTTCACAGGATCAACAGCAATCCGGGCCCTCACATCGGCACTCCTTTCCAGGCGCGTTCTTCGGGCGACTGGGTGATTCCCCTGTCGCGCCGGCTCGACAGTGCCGACGGACAATTCGCCGGTGTTGTCCTGGCGACCATCCACGTCAAATACTTTGTCAGTTTTTACGAAACCTTCGACATCGGACAACAGGGTGCCATCGCCCTGATTCTGGATAATGGTATTCAGATCGCGCGTCGGCCACTGCTGCCGGATTCGCTCGGCAGGAACTTGTCCAAGGGCCCGCTTTACGCCTTGTACAAACATGGCAATGGCAACGGTTCGGCAATGATCAAATCGACGCAGGACGGTGTCGAGCGGCTGAATGGCTATCGACGATTGAACTACTATCCGATTTTTGTCACCACCGCCTTGTCGAAGGACGAGATCCTGGCAAGCTGGCAGCGGCTTGCCATTGTCAGAGCCGTGCTGACGCTGTGTATCGTGGCCGTTATCGCCTTGCTCGGCATGCGTCTGGTTCGCCAGATCAAGATGCGGATTCACGCTGAGCAGGAAGCCAGAAACGCCAGGGACGCGCTGCAAGGCCTGAACGCCACGCTGGAAAAACTGGCACAGCAAGATGGCCTGACCGGCCTCGCGAACCGTCGCAAATTCGACCAGGCCATCGATCATGCGCTGTCGCGCGCCAAACAGTCGGCGATGCCGCTGGCGATGATTCTGATTGATGTCGACTACTTCAAGAAATTCAACGACCTTTACGGCCATGTTGCCGGTGACGAATGTCTCAGGCAAGTCGCTGCGGTCATCAAGGCCAGTGAAAAACGCAGTAACGATCTGGCCGCGCGGTATGGCGGTGAAGAATTTGCGGTACTGCTGCCCGACACCAACCTCGATGGCGCACTCATCGTCGCAGAGTCGATTCGCAAAGCCTTACATGCCTTGAAGATAGAACACGTCGGCAACACTCCCGGCATCGTCACCGTCAGCGCCGGCATCGACGTGCTCACCTCCATTACGGAAAAAGATTCGGCAGCCAGTTTTGTCAGCGCTGCAGATGCTGCGCTCTATGGCGCCAAAGCGTCGGGACGTGATCGCATCCAGGTTCATCATCCGATTCCAGCAACCGGTAATACTTGATTTGATTGCTTTACAGCTCGGCAAATGGGCAACTGGATTTCAACGCAACGTACAACATGCCACAACATGCAATACGAACTCAAAGACGAAGTCCCCTCGGTCAACGACTACATCAACATACGGCTGGCAGCCGGATTGAGCCGCAAATCCCCTGAAGCCGCGACGGTCGGCCTGAAGCATGGCTTGTTCAGCGTGATTGTCTATGCTGATTCAACACCAGTCGGTATCGGACGCGTCATCGGCGACGGTGGTTGCTTCTTTGAAATCGTCGATATCGCGGTGCTTCCGGCACATCAGAAAAAGGGCCTGGGCCATCTGATCATGCAGCGCCTCATGCGATATATTCACGAGACAGCCTTGCCCACAGCCTACGTCAGCCTGATGGCCGATCACGGTACGCCGGAGTTTTACAAGCGCTATGGATTTGAAGCCTCGCTGCCACCCGCGAAATCAGGGATGTCGCTGCGGATCACCTAGCCAATCATTTAACCTGCGACAGCCATCGTCGGCAAATACAACTGCGCCACAGACTTCCTACGACGACACGCCATTCTGCAGGCGGCCGCCCGGGCGCATACGCTGCAACTGCTCCAGCAATTCTTCCCGCACCACACTGGTAATGTGACTGCGACGGCCGCTTTCCAGAATACCGAGCCGGCGCGCAACCGGCCTGCCCGGCAGATGCAGTACGCACAGGCTGGGATCGCTTTCCCAGTCGAAGTTCTTCAGCAACGGCACCATGGTGAAGCCGACATTCTTGCGCACCAGCTCGACGATGGACAAGATCGAGTTCAGCTCCAGAAAATCCTGCGGCACCAACTGCATGCCGCGCATGATCTTGTCGATATGCGCGCCGGTCGGTGTGCGGCGGTCGAAACGGATGAAAGGAAAGCCGGCAAACAAGCTGCTGATCGTCGAGTCGGCGCTGGCGATACTGGAATTGGCAATCACGGTAAGCGTCTCGACGTAGCATTGCGTCCACAGCAAACCCGGTTTTTCAGGCCACTGGCGCTCCACCACCAAGGCCGCATCGAGTTCACCGCTGATGACGTCTTCCATCAGTTTGGATTGATCCTGCACGCGCAGCTCGACTTCCAGACTCGGATGCAGGAATTTGAGTTCAGTCAGCGTCGACGATAGCAAACCCATACCGGTAATCAGCGAACCCAGCTTGAGATTGCCGGCAATCGGTTCCTGATTTTGCAGATCGCGGCGCAGGGCCTCGTATTGCGCCAGCAGATCCACGGCGCGTGGCAACAGCAAATGCCCGGCCGGTGCCAGCACCATGCTGCGTCCGGTCTTGTCGAACAGCGTGGTTTTCAGCTCCGCTTCCAGTGCGCGCATCTGCTGGCCGACGGCAGCCTGCGTCAGTGAGACCTGATCGGCTGCGGCAGCAAAGGATCCACCATGGGCGGCAGCGACGAAGGTGCGAAGAAAACGGATGGTGCTCATAGGTGGATGGGAGCGCGCGAGGGAAATGGTGAAAGGTAAATAGTAAATAAATTCTTTATCTATGCTAAACGATTTCTACATTTTTATTTTCTTTTGTTTGTCACATAATCGAAACATAAGTTGACCATTTGCCGGCAAACCGTCCTACAAACCAGGCCATGACTGCTTCGATGCCTTCCGTTCCGATTCCCTGTACGCCGTCCGCTTATGCGAAAAATGCGCCAAATGCGGACTACATCGTCACCGACGCCGTTACAAGCTGTACCGCGCATCCCTCCCGTTTGTATTCATCAAGGATTTTCCATGTCTGACACCGTGACGGCGACCGCCGCCGAATTCGACCTGCGCGCCCGTGCCATTTACGATCTGGGCAACAGCACCATCTACGCCTCGCGCAGCGATCCACGTTTCTCCTACTGCACTTACGTACCGCCGCACATCGGCAGCGCCGGTTCGCGCCCGATGCAACTGGTGGTGGTCATGCACGGCACCGGCCGCGCCTTTACCGAATACCGCGATGCCTTTGCCGAGTTCGCCAAATGGAACGACTGCATCGTGCTGTGCCCGCTTTTCCCCGCCGGCCCGAAAGGCGACGGCAACCGTGACGGCTTCAAGCAATTGCGCGAAGGCGACATCCATTACGACGAAGTCCTGCTCGACATGGTCGATGAAGTAGCGACCAAGTTCGGCTGTGACTTTTCGAAATTCGCCCTATTCGGCTATTCCGGCGGCGGCCAGTTCGTCAACCGCTTCGGCTATCTGCATCCGGAACGCCTGTGGGCGCTGTCGGTCGGCGCGCCGGGTTCAGTCACGCTGCTCGACTTCAGTCAGGACTGGTGGGTCGGTGTGCGCGACTTTGCGACACGCTTCGGAAAACCCCTCAACCTGGATGCACTGAAGACACTGCCGGTCCATATGATCGTCGGCAAAGCCGATATCGAAACCTGGGAAATCACGCACAAGGAAGGCGGCAAGTTCTTCATGCCCGGTGCCAATGACGCCGGCAAAAACCGCCCTGAACGCCTGGGAAGCCTGCGCAAATCGTTTGAAGCCGCAGGCGTCAAGGTCAAGCTCGATGTGGTCGACAACGTCCCGCACAACGGCATGGCCTGCGTCGACAAGGTGCAGGATTTTTTCGCAGCGACGCTGCGCACTATGCGCAGCACATCGGCGGCAAGCTAGACTAGCCGACTTAATTTTCCGCGCGGAGAACACACCACATGTTTCGTTTCACGCTGAATCGACTGGCCATGGCGCTGCCGACCTTGTTCATCGTCGCAGTCGCGGTGTTTGTGCTGATCCGACTGATCCCAGGCGACCCGGCACAGCTGCTGCTGGGCGATCTCGCCGATCCGGCACGCCTGCTGGAGTTGCGCACGCATCTGGGACTCGACAAGAGCTGGCTGGTGCAGTTCGGCGTGTGGGGCGGCCATGCCTTGCGCGGCGATCTCGGCGTGTCGATCACGACCGGCGAACCGGTATTGCAACTGGTGTTGAGCCGCTTCATGGTGAGCGCACAGATCGTGGTCGTTGCCGTGATCCTCGCGGTGATCGTGGCGGTTCCGGCCGGCATGATTGCGGCATGGAAGCAAAACCGCCTGCCTGACCTCGCGCTGGTCGGTGCCGCCACCTTGCTGGTGTCCTTGCCGACCTTCTGGCTGGGCTTGCTGTTGTTGCTGTTCTTCGGGCTGAAGCTGGACTGGCTACCGGTGGTGGGTTACGTCTCGGTCATGACGGATTGGAAAACCGGCCTGTTGTATCTGGTGATGCCGATCATGACCTTGTTCCTGCATGAAATCGGCGTGCTCATCCGCATGGCGCGCGCCAGCACGCTGGAAGTATTGCGCCTCGATTACATCACCCACGCGCGCGCCAAGGGTCTATCCGAGCGCGCGGTGATGATGCGCCACGCCTTCCGCAATTCCTTCGGCCCGACCTGGACACTGATCGGCCTGGTGCTGGGCAATCTGCTCGGCGGCGTGGCCGTGGTGGAAACCGTGTTCACCGTGCCCGGCCTCGGCCGTCTGCTGGTGGATGCGATCTTTGCGCGCGACTATCCGGTGATTCAGGGATGTCTGCTGTTCGTGGCGGTGATCTATGTGCTGACCAATCTGGTCGTCGATCTCTGCTATCCCCTCTTCGATCCACGGGTGCTGGCCGAATGAAAAAATTCCGTACTCCGCAAGCGCTGATCGGTCTGCTGGTCATCGCGTTCATCCTCGGCGCTGCATTGCTGGCGCTAGTATGGACACCGCACGATCCGCTGAAAATCAGCTTCTCCGCACGCTTCCAGCCACCTGGCGCGGCATGGTTGCTTGGCACTGATGAATTCGGCCGCGATGAACTGTCGCGCCTGATGGCCGGTGCCTCCAACAGCGTGTGGATCAGCTTCCTGACGGTGCTGTTCGCCATCGTGGTCGGCACCTGTATCGGCGTGGTCACCGGCTTCGTGCGCGGCTGGGTGGATCGCATCGTGATGGCCTTCATCAATGCCTTGCTGGCCTTCCCCGGCCTGCTGCTGGCGCTGGCCTTGCTGGCAGTATTCGGAGCAAATCAATATGGCATCATCCTCGCGCTAGGCCTGGCGTATACACCCTCAGTCACACGGATCGTGCGCGGCACGGTGCTGTCGCTGCGAGAGAAAGAATTCATCGAATCCTCGCGCGTGCTGGGCAACTCCGAGCTCTACACCATGGTGCGCCATATCCTGCCTAACTGTATTGCGCCATTGACCGTGCTGGCGACGTCGATGTTCGGCTGGGTGATTCTGGCTGAGAGCGCCTTGTCCTTCCTCGGGCTGGGCGTACCGCCACCGGCACCGACCTGGGGCAACATGCTGGCCTCGGCGCGGCCTTACATGGAACAGGCGACTTACCTGTCGATCTTTCCTGGTCTGTGCATCGCACTCACGCTGCTGGGCATCAACTTCCTAGGCGACGCTGTGCGCGACCTGCTCGATCCACGCATGAAAGGTCTGGAATGAACATGGCTTCCACACCCGTCGCCAGCAAACTCGTTGACGTCTCCGGCCTGACCCTGTCCATCGGCGCCAAAGGACGGCAGATCGTACGCGACGTATCGTTCTCGGTTTCTCCCGGCGAATTCGTCGGTCTGGTGGGGGAATCCGGCAGCGGCAAGACGCAGGCCGCGCGTGCCATCATGGGACTGACACCATTGCCGTTGCTGCGTACAGCGGGCAGCATCGTGTTCGAAGGCGAAGACATCGCCCAAGCAGGTGAAAAACGCCTGCGCTCATTGCGCGGCGCACGCATCGGCATGGTGTTTCAGGAGCCGATGACCTCGCTCAATCCGTCCTCGACCATCGGCTCGCAACTGGATGAAGGCCTGGCGCTGCATCGCCCGCAACTGACCAAGACCATGCGCCGCGAACTGACGCTGGATATGCTGGCCCGCGTCGGCATTGCCGATCCCAGGGCAGCGCTGTCGGCATGGCCACATGAGTTCTCCGGCGGCATGCGTCAACGCATGATGCTGGCCTCCGTCATGCTGCTGGAGCCTGCGCTGCTGATTGCCGACGAACCCACTACCGCACTCGATGCCGTCGTGCAGCGCGACGTGCTGGAACTGATGGTCAACCTGACCCGCGAACGCAACACCGCGGTGCTGCTGATCAGCCATGACCTGCCGATGGTCGCGCGCTACACAGAACGCGTCATCGTGATGAAGCAGGGCGAAGTCGTCGAATCCGGCAACACCGCCGCCATGCTGGCGGCGCCTGCTCAAGACTACACGCGCAAGCTGCTGGAAGCGATTCCACGCCGCCAGCCGACACGCACCTTGCCGGCGGCCGAACCAGTGGTCGAAGTCCGCAATCTGGTGGTCGAATACGGCGGTCATCAGCGCCTGTTTTCAAAGACCGTTTCCAAGCGTGTTTTGCACAGCATCGATCTGGCCATCCAGCCGAAGGAAATCGTCGCCGTCGTCGGCGGCTCCGGCTCCGGTAAAACCACGCTGGGCCGCACCATCGCCGGACTGATCAAACCGACCGAAGGCGACATCCTGTTCAAGGGCCATGCCATCCATCGCAGCGATCCGGGCTGGCGCGACTATCGTCTCAATTGCCAGATGGTGTTTCAGGATCCCTACTCCTCGCTCAATCCGCGCATGACGATTGCACAACTGGTCGGCGAAGGCCTGCGTCAAGTCGACGGCATGTCGACCGCTGACAAGCGCGCCCGCGTGGCGAAGATGCTGCAGGAAGTCGGCCTCGACGGCAAATACGACGACCGCCATCCGCATGAACTCTCTGGCGGTCAGCGCCAGCGTGTTGCGATTGCACGTGCACTAGTGCGCCATCCTTCGTTCGTGATTGCTGATGAACCGGTATCGGCGCTGGATGTGACGGTACGCGCACAGGTGCTGGAATTGTTCGCAGAGCTGCAAGATCGCCACGGCTTCTCCTGCCTGTTCATCAGCCACGATCTCGGCGTGGTCGAACAAGTTGCCGACCGGGTATTGGTCATGCAAGGTGGCCGCATCATTGAGCAAGGCAGTCGCGATGCCGTCTTCGATCAGCCTCAGCATGCCTATACACGTACACTACTGTCAGCGATCCCCGCATTGATCCCGACACCCGGTGGCGGCATGCAGCTCAAATGGCGTTTTGACGAACCGGTGGCATCTGCAACAGCCATCGCCACACCAATCCATGCTTAACCGTATAACATCTTCGTCGATCTTTATTCACGCACAGCTCTCAAGGAAATCAGCCATGTCTTCTTCACAGTCTCCAGCACGCCTGCTGCTGAAAATGAGCGTAATGAGTGCCATGAGTACCATCGCAGCGTTGAGCGCGACTTCTGCTTTTGCACAGAATCCGGCGCAAATCGTCGTCGCGCAACCGGCGGATATCCGCTCCACCAATCCCGGCGTCAATCGCGACAACACGACGGACGGTGTGGTGCTCAACATTGTCGAAGGTCTGGTCGGCTATCACGAAAACGGTTCGGTCGGTCCGCTGCTGGCGAAGTCCATCAACGTCAGCCCCGACGGGCTGACCTATACCTTCAAGCTGCGCACCGGCGTCAAGTTTCACAACGGCGATCCGATGACCTCAGCCGACGTGCTGTGGAGCTGGAACCGTTACATGAATCCCAAGACCGACTGGCGCTGCTTGAGCGATTTCGACGGCCGTTCCGGCACCAAGGTCTTGTCGGCAACGGTGCCCGACGCACAAACCTTTGTGCTGAAGATCGACAAGCCATCGGCCATTTTCCTCGACAACCTGGCGCGCACCGATTGCGCCATGGCTGCGGTCATCAGCAAAAAATCCGTCAAGGCAGACGGCAGCTGGGACAAGCCGATCGGCACCGGCCCGTACAAGTTTGACGAATGGAAGCGCGGCGAATATGTCACCCTGAGCGCCTTCGCCGATTATCAATCGCCACCGGGTAACAAGCCGGACGGCTATCTCGGCCTGAAGAAGCCGCAAATTCCGCAGGTCAAGTTTCTCGACGTGCCCGATATGTCAACCTCCAAGGCAGGTTTGCAATCCGGCGCCATCGATGCCGGCCAGATCACCTCATCCGACGTCAAGGAGCTGAAGGCCAACCGCAATCTGAACGTCATCATCCCAAGCGAAGCCGGCAAGAACACCTTGCTGATGCAAACCAACGATCCGGTGCTGAAAGATGAAAGGATCCGTCAGGCGATTGCCTTGTCGCTGGACATGAAGCAGATCGTCGAAGCCGCTTCTGAAGGTCTGGCGCACGTCAACAACTCCGCGATTTACGACAAGTCATTGTTCTACAGCGCAGAGCAAAAGAAGGGTTATGTCTACAACCCGACCAAGGCCAAGCTGTTGCTGCAACAAGCCGGTTACCGTGGACAGCCTATCGTGATTCAGGCCAACAAGCGCGCGCACGTGCCGAGCTACACGGTGGCGGTATTGAGCCAGGCGATGATGCAGGCGGTCGGTATCAATGCCCAGATCGAAGTGCTGGAATGGGCCACGCAACTGGACCGCTACAACAGCGGCAATTACCAGATGAGTTCCTTCACGTATTCGTCACGCCTGGATCCGGCGCTGAGCTATGAGCAGTTCTCCGGCAACAAGACCAAACAGTCACGCAAGGTGTGGGACGATCCTGCTGCGCAAAAACTGATCGATCAGAGCTTTATCGAATCCGACACCAAGAAACGTCAGGTGCTGTTCGATCAACTGCACAACATGCTGATCACCAAGACGCCGCTGATCCTGCTGTACAACGTAACCGACTCCTGGGCTATTCGTAAACGCGTCTCCGGTTACACCGTCTGGGAAAGCAAACCCCTGATGTGGACCAGCAGCCTGGCCAGGTAAGAAGCGGCCGAACCCTCTGCGGCGGGTTGCTCACAGCAAGCAGATGAACATCCCGCCTTTTTCTTGTTGACCATTTTTTGCGAGCGCCTTCCGCCACCTCGCCAGGCTGCTGCATTGCCTGTTTCCTTTGAGGAGTACCCGACATCATGACTACCATTCAGCAATTTCCTTTTGTCTCCGTCTCCGGCACACCGCACGAGCGCGGCGTGCAATACGGCCAGCAGGCTGCCGATCGCGTGCGCGGCAGCATTGCGCTGTACGGACAGACGCTCGTCAACATCGGTTACGGCGAACAGGCGCGCAACAAGCTGATCGATTTTTTTGCCAGGCAGATCGGCGACTACGCGCCGCATTGCATCGACGAAATGCGCGGCATCGCCAAAGGTGCCAATGTGGACTTCGCCGACATCGTGATGATTAATGCGCGTACCGAAGTACTCGCCAAAGCTCGCGCTGAAAAAGTCGCCGCCGTCGACAACGAACCCGGCGACGGCTGCACCGGCGCACTGATCCTGCCGGAACGTTCAGCCACCGGCAATCTGATCCACGGACAAAACTGGGACTGGCGCGCCGAATGCGCCGACACCTCCATCGTGCTACGCGTACGCAACGACAACGGCCCCGATTTCCTGACCTTCGTCGAAGCAGGCGGACTAGCGCGCAGCGGCTTCAACAGCGCCGGCGTATCCATCACGGCCAACTATCTGGAATCGAACCGTGACTTCACGCAGCTGGGCGTACCGTTGTCGCTGATTCGTCGCAAGGTACTGGAACAGGAGATTTTTTCGCTGGCAATGAAGACCGTCGCGACCACGCCGAAGTCCTGCTCCAACAACATCATGCTGGGCATGGCCGAAGGCTTCGGCATCGACTTCGAATGCACGACGAATGAATCCTTCCCGATCTATCCCGGCGAAGACAATCTTATCGTGCATGCGAATCACTGGATGTCGCAAGTAGCACTGAGCAAGCTGGTCGATCTCGGCATCGCCAATTCACCCGACAGTCACTACCGCGACTGGCGCGTGCGCAAATTGCTCAACGGCGCCGGCGCCAAGCTCGGCCGCCAACAGATGAAGGATGCCTTCTTCGACAACTTCGGTCTGCCCTATTCGGTCTGCCGTCCACCGCGTCCGGGCAGCCATGACAATCTCTCAGCCACCGTAGCGATGGTAATCATGGAACCGGCAGTGCGCGAGATGGAAGTGGCGCCGCTACCGGCATTGAATCGCGTGTTCACTCGCTACAGTCTCGACTACGATCCGGTGTTGTTGGCGGCATAGTCGGCCGCCTGGTCGGGCGCAAATCAACGACGTCATTGATGCGTCGTGTTGTCACCTTGTTTTTGCTCTGCGACGGCAAGCTCATCGCAGAGCAATAACTGAGGAATCGTGAGGGAAAATTTCGTCATTGCGTCAGCATTTTGTCAGCAAAAATATCCCAGAGTATTTGCGCAAATCCTCATTCATTGTCTTTAAATAAAGAGCGCTTCTTTTAATTGTAAATTCTCTGCATTTTTCAGAGAAATTGCTTCAGAACATCATCACCCCCGCCGTTAATACCTTGTGAAAATGCGTTGGCCTGCAAATGCCTGACGAGAAATCGCCGCTTCCTCTTGATGGTGCACAGACGATATTGATAAAAAACATATCGACGACAGAGACAAGGTGGTTTGAGCTTGCTGCATTTTCTTTATTGATGAACGCTTGCCCGGAAAACATCCCCAGCCAGCAATACCAGCAACATTGCCGCTCTCAATTCAAAAGAAAAAAGATCTCAACATGAAAACCCTCAGACTCACCATCAAGTCCCGCCTTGCACTCGCCATGGCGATTCTGTCCGTCCTGCTTCTCGCCATTGGCATGACCGGTCTGTTCGGCATGTCGACCGTCGTGAAGATCAATCGCGAGCTGTATCAGGTGCGCATGCCAAAGACCGTTGCCGCTGACAATACCCTGCTGTGGGTCGGCCGCCAGCGCACCTCGCTGGACCAGGCTGCATTGACGACAGACCCGGCCTGGGCGCAGCAAATGTATAAGACAGAAGCGGACGTCGGCAAGCAGGCACTGGAATGGTGGGCCAAATACGCAGCGCTGCCGCAAAGCGAACAGGCCAAGAAGCTGGTGCAGGATGTGACAGAAGGCCTCACCAAGACTGAGAAGGCCATTGATGAATTCCGTGACGCCATCAAGGGCGGCGACCGTCAGCAGATTTCCGACAAGGCGCGTGTAGTCGGCACGGTTTATACCGCGATGCAAAAGAGCGGCACGCTGCTCAACGAATATGAAACCGACGCAGCGCGCCAGAACTATGAAGACTCGCTGAACCGCTACGAAAATTTCCGCATGATTTCGATCGCCGCAGTGGCGATCGGTTTGCTGCTCGCCGGCTATAGCTGGTTCTCGCTGCGTCGTGCGATTTCGCGTCCGATCGAGCAAGCCCTCAAGCATTTCGACGACATCGCTGAAGGCGACCTCACTCACCGCGTACACGTGCATTCGACCGATGAAATGGGCCAGTTGCTGACCGGTTTGTCGAAGATGCAGGACAACCTGACCAAGACCGTTTCCACGGTCCGCACCGGCAGCGATGCCATCGCCACCGCGACCAAGGAAATCAGCGCCGGCAATCTCGACTTGTCCTCCCGCACCGAGCAACAAGCTGCCTCGCTGGAAGAAACTGCTTCCAGCATGGAAGAGCTGACCAGCACCGTGAAGCACAACGCCGACAACGCGCGCCAGGCATCCACGCTAGCCGTCAATGCCTCGCAAATCGCCAGCGCCGGCAACGACGTTGTCAGCCGCGTCGTGACCACCATGGATGAAATCCGCGATAGCTCCACCAAGATCACCGAAATCGTCGGCATCATCGACGGCATCGCCTTCCAGACCAACATTCTCGCGTTGAACGCAGCGGTGGAAGCCGCCCGCGCGGGCGAACAGGGCCGCGGCTTCGCGGTGGTCGCCAGCGAGGTACGTGCCCTGGCGCAGCGTTCCTCCAGCGCCGCCAAGGAAATCAAGGATCTGATCATGCTGTCGGTCGACCGCGTGCAAACCGGTTCGGCGCTGGCAGGCCAGGCAGGTCAAACCATGAGTGAAATCATCGGTGCAGTGCAACGTGTAACCGACATCATGGGGGAGATCTCTTCCGCCTCGAGCGAACAAAGCTCGGGTATCGATCAGGTCTCGCGAGCAGTCTCCCAAATGGATGAAGCCACACAGCAAAATGCTGCACTGGTCGAACAAGCCAGTGCAGCAGCGAAGTCGCTGGAGCAGCAGGCCTTGTCGCTGAAAGACGCCGTCTCCATTTTCAAGATCATCGAAGAACAGCGCAGCCATCAAGCGTACGCCAAACCGACTTACTCGACAGCTCCTTCCCGTACGCCGGTCAAGGCACGCAGCACAAAATCCATCACGCCACTGAAGATGTCTTCCTCGGCGACACCGGCGTTGGCGTCCGCCAAACCCGCCATCGGCAAGCCACCCGCGGCTTCGTCGAACGACGATTGGGAAACTTTCTGATCCGATATCTCAATCGAACAGCCAATCATGTCTGATCGCGCAACACCTTAATCATGACCGGAGAGATGAAACAGTCTTTCCGGTCGGTGATCGCATTCCCTTTTTCGTTTCTGTTTTGATGATGTTTTCCACGTGTGACATCACGTCGGCAGAGACATCCGATGAGTAGAATCCGCTTGCGACCGCACACCACAATCTCACCCACTTACACAAGGAGGCACAGATGAGTGACGACAACACCCAACCACCACCACGGCGGCATTTTCTGCGACAGGTCATTACTGTTGCAGGCACTGCATCGCTCTCTTCTCCACTGGCTGTTGGCGCCGGAGCCGGTGCAGCGATCGCGGCCTCCGCCGCAAGCGCTGCCGATGCACCGGCCGCAGCTGCAACTCCGGCAGCCTCCCCGGGCCTGATCGGCTACGAAAGCTTCAGCGCCGATGAAGCCGCTTTCGTCGAAACCATGGTCAACATCATGTGCCCGGCCGATCAGTTCACGCCCAACGGCGTCGACTGCGGCCTGGCGATTTTCATCGACCGCCAATTGAGCGGCGCTTACGGCAAAGGCGCCGGTCGCTACATGAGCGGCCCGTGGCTGCAAGGCAAGCCGCAACTCGGCCTGCAATTGCCGCTGACGCCCGAACAGTTCTTCAAGGCTGGCGTGGAAGCCGCCAACCGCCAGGCGATCAAGAAGTTCGGCAAAGCCTTCGACCAGTTGGCGCCGGCAGATGCCGATGCTTTCCTCGCCGCCATCGCCGACGGCAAAGTGGTCGACGAAGACACCCCGCTGGGATCCTGGTTCAACGAGCTGATGTATCCCTTGTTCACGCAAGCCTGTTACGCCGATCCGCTATACGGCGGCAATAACAACAAGGTGTTCTGGAAGATGCTCGGCTATCCCGGCTTGCCGGCGACGCACACGCTGGACATGGTGAACTACCGCGGCAAACCCTTCCCCGGCGCAAAAGATCCCAAGTCCATCCTCGACTTCAGCTAAGGACACAACATGATAAAAAAACTGGAAAAGCGGACGGTCGTAATCGTCGGCGGCGGGCTCACTGCGGGCCTGGTTTCGCGTCAGCTGACGGCACAAGGGATTGACGTGCTGGTGCTGGAACGCGGCGGCGATCACAGCAACGGCGCCGAAGCCAAGCTGCCGTCGCAACGCGATGAGTTGCGCTGGGACGTGCGCCAGGGCCTGGTGCAAAAATGGAACGTGCAGACGTACACGCTGCGTCATTCGCGCAGCGACACCTCGCTGCCGGTGCGCTGGATGGAAGCCTTTCTGCCCGGCGAAGGCATGGGCGGCGCCGCCAATCACTGGAACGGCCACACTTGGCGTTGGGCCGAATATGACCCGACCTTGCGCACGCATTACACCAATCGTTACGGCGCCAAGGCAATCCCCGCCAACATGCCGCTGCAGGACTGGGGCGTCACTTACAAGGAGATGGAGCCTTACCACGACCTGTTTGAGAAACTGTTCGGCATCTCTGGTAAAGCGGGCAACATCAACGGCAAAAAGCAGGCCGGCGGCAATCCGTTCGAAGCGCCACGGCGCGGCGAGTATCCGCAGAAGCCGCTGGAAATCACTGAAGCCGGCACCGTCTTCAGACAGACTGCAGAGAAAATGGGTTATCACCCGTTCCCGACACCGGCGGCAAATTCCTCCGGCGTCTACACCAATCCGGACGGACAGAAACTCGGCCAATGCCAATATTGCGGTCACTGCGAACGCTTCATCTGCGAAGCGCAAGCCAAGGCTTCTCCGGAAGTGCTGCTGTATCCGATGCTGAAGGAACGCAAAGGTTTTGAAATACGCCTGAACAGTCATGTGCTCGGCGTCAACTACGACGCGCAGACCAAGCGCGTGACCGGCGTGCGCTACCTCGATCTGCGCAGCGGCCAGGAGTATGAACAGCCGGCTGACGTCGTCGTGCTGGGCGCATTCACCATGACCAACACCAAACTGCTGCTGCTCGACAAGATCGGCACGCCGTATGATCCGGTCACCGGCAAGGGCGTGGTCGGCAAGAACTTCTGCTACCAGACTACCTCTGCCGTGAACGTGTTCATGAAGGACCGCTGGACCAATCCTTTCTTGTCTACCGGCAGCACCGGCACCGTGATCGACGACTTCAACAACGACAACTTCGACCACACGGGTCTGGGCTTCCTTGGCGGCGGCATGATCAGCGCCAACATGTTCAGCGGCCGCCCTATCGTCGCACGTCGCCTGCCACCGGGTACGCCACGTTGGGGCACCAAGTGGAAGCAGGCCAACGTGGACTGGTATGCGCATTCCTTCGGCATGTCGATCCAGGGCAGCTGCTATCCGAACACGGAAAACTTCCTCGACCTCGATCCCGTATACAAGGATGCCTACGGCCAGCCGCTGGTGCGCATGACTTTCGACTGGCGTGAAAACGAGACCAAGATGTCGGCCTACGTCACCAAGAAAATGGAAGACATCGCCAAGGCGATGGGTGCCGACATCGTCGGGCCGGCGGTGCCGCGCAAGAGTCCGTTCGACATCCGCGCCTACCAGACCACGCACATCACCGGCGGCACCCCGATGGGTACGGATCCGGCGCATAGCGTTGTTTCTCCGCGCCTGCAGCACTGGGACGCGCAGAATCTGTTCGTGGTCGGCGCTTCGGTGTTCCAGCACAACTCGGGCTACAACCCGACCGGTCCGCTGGCGGCGCTGGCAGTCCGTCTGGGTGACGATCTGGTGCGCTACGTGCAACGTCCGCGCATGCTGTGATGCGCGACGGGTATTCAACATTTTGAGGAGCAATCAATGAAATATTTCCACCGCGCAGCGCTGGCTGCCGCAATCGTGTTGTCGGCGGCGTCGCTGCCGGCCATGGCGCAGGACGTCAACGCCGGCAAACTGGTTTTCGCGCAATGCGCCGCCTGCCACACCGTTACCGCCGCCAACGGCATCGGTCCCGGCTTGCTGGGCATCGTCGGCCGCAAGTCGGCATCGTCGCCGGGCTTTCGCTACAGCCCGGCGCTCAAGCGCGCCAACCTGACCTGGGATGAAAAAAAACTGGACGCTTACATCGCCGATCCGCAGAAGCTGTTGCCGGGCAACGTCATGCCGTTCTCGGGCATCGCCGACGCCAAGCAACGCGCTGATCTGATTGCATATCTGAATAGTGTGAAGTAAGCCGCAGCGCCAAGCTCGCCCGGCTTGCTCCTGCGGGAGCAGGCCCGAGCGCGCCGTACTTTTCTGCTACCGGCGCTCTTATTTCGTTTTCTTTTTAGCGACGGCCGGCGCTTTGGCTTTTTTCGCCGATGCCGGCGCGACTGCTGCAGCCATGGCAGCAGACGCATGCGGCATCGCAATCGTCGCTTTGAGAAACAATGACAAGACTGCCTCGGCGGTCTTGTCGTTAATGCGTTCCGGATCACAGCGATGGGCGAAGCACACGCCTTCACACAAGGCCATCAGACCGATTGCGATCTGGTGAGCCGGTGCGATCGACGGGGTATTGGTCAGACGCGCGAAGATCTCGACAAACTCGGCGATCTGTTGGTGGCGCTCACGCAGGAAGATGCTCAGTGTGGCGCGGAATTTTTCATCGCGCATGGCGACGATCTTGGCTTCCATCCACAGCTGGCTGCACATGTCGTCGCGGTACAGTGTGCTGTAGTAACCGGAAATCTTTTCCATCAACGCGGTCGGATCGATCACCGGCGACTGGAACAGGCGGTGAAATTCCAGATCGATGTCCGCGCTCTCCCGACGCAGTAATTCAAAAAACAACTCGGTCTTGTCGCCGAAGTTGGAATAGAACGCACCCCGCGTATAACCTGCGGCGGCGGTAATGTCTTCCACGCTGGCCAGCGTGAATCCCTTTTGAACGAACACGGCATGCGACGCCTCGAGCAGGCGTTGGCGCGTCTGCTCGCGGCTTTGCTCGCGGCTCAGGCGCTGACGTCCTGCGGACGGGATTTCCGTTTTGGCAACTAATTTGGCGTTGGCGGTGGTCATGGCTTTGCTCATGGCGTGATTTTAGCATCGATGCATTCAAATACATCATTGCATCTGAATTCATTAGTGTATTAGAATGCCAAAAAATTCCCGCATGCGCTTAAAAAATTAATCAGGTTGCAGGGTTCGGAACGGCTGACGATCCGGACATCACATTTCCAGAAAGGAATGCCGTGAAGTTTACTCATCATCGCCGTACCACGTCCCCCCTCCCTACCCGCTCTCCGGTGTTGCTGCCGTTGGTGCTGGCCGTCACGCTGGCCCTGGCCGCGTGTCAGAAACCGGCCCCGGTCGCCGATGCACCGCGTGAAGTCGTCGTCCTCCCGGCACAAACCGACAGTGGAAGACAAATGCTGACCTTGCCCGGCGAAGTGCAGTCGCGCTTCTCGACACCGATGTCGTTCCGCATTGCCGGGCAAGTCATCGAACGCCGCGTGCATCTGGGCGATACCGTGCGCAAGGGTGATGTTGTGGCGCGTCTTGATCCTGTCGATGCCGAACACAACGCCGCCAGCGCGGAAGCCGACCTGGCCTCTGCGCGTGAGCATTTCGACGCTGCCGAAAAGCAGTTGCAACGCGACACCCTGCAAGCCCGCGACAAACTGATCAGCACGCTGCAACTTGAACAAACCCAGGATGCCTATGCCGCCGCCAAGGCGCAGCTTAAAGGCGCAACGGCACGCGCTGCGGTGGCCGGCAACCAGCGCAATTACACCCGCCTGATCGCGGAACACGATGGCGTCATCAGCGCAGAACAAGCAAATACCGGCGAAGTGCTGGCAGCCGGACAACCGGTGTTTTCGCTGGCATGGTCGGGGGCCACGGATGTCACGACCGAAGTCTCCGAAAGCCAGGTAGCCAAGATCCGCGTGGGTGCTCCGGCCACTGTCAAACTGACAGCGCTGCCAGATCAGAAATTGACCGGCCGCGTGCGCGAAGTCAGTCCCGCCGCCGATCCGCAAAGCCGCACCTTCCGCGTCAAGGTGACACTGGAGACACAGAATCCTTCCCTGCGTCTGGGTATGAGCGGCGAAGTCTCCATCAATACATCTGCGCAAGAAAAGACCGTATCCACAACCTCGACCACTACCACCACTACTGTCATCCCCGCCACCGCGCTGTTCCATCAAGGCAATCGTCCGGCGGTGTGGATCGTGCGGCCTGCCGACGGCAAGCTGGAATTGCGTCCGGTTATCGTCAGCGCTTACGGTGAGCGCAGTGTCACACTGAGCGACGGCGTCACCGGCGGTGAAAAGATCGTGGTTCAGGGTGTGCATACGCTGACCGCCGGCGAGAAAGTGAAACCGATCGCGCCGCTGCATGCTGAGGACTTCGCACTATGAGCGCACCCGGACGTTTCAACCTGTCGTCGTGGACTTTGCAGCATCAGGCGCTGGTCACCTTCATCCTGGCGCTGATCACGTTGCTGGGCATCGGCTCCTATTCCAAGCTGTCGCAATCGGAAGACCCGCCGTTCACCTTCAAGGTCATGGTGATCCAGACCGACTGGCCGGGCGCCACCGCGCGCCAGGTGCAGGAGCAGGTCACCGACCGCATCGCGCGCAAATTGCAGGAGACGCCTGACGTCGACTTCTTGCGCAGCTATTCGCGCCCGGGCCAGTCACAGTTGTTCTTCACGATCAAGGACACCGCGCCTGCCGCACAAGTGCCGAAGACCTGGTACGAAGTCCGCAAAAAAGTCGGCGACATCGCCGCGACTTTGCCCAGCGGCGTCAAGGGTCCCTACTTCAACGATGAATTCGGCGACGTCTATACCAACATCTACGCACTGGAAGGCGACGGTTTCTCGCCCGCGCAATTGCGCGACTACGCCGACCAGCTGCGCGGTGAATTGCTGCGCGTGCCGGGTGTGGGCAAGATCGATTATTTCGGCGATCGCAATCAGCATATCTACATCGATATTTCCAACGCACAGATGTCGCGGCTGGGCATCAATCCGCAACAACTGGGCGACCTGATTGGCGCACAGAATGCGGTGGCGCCGGGCGGCCTGATCACCACCGGCAATGACCGTTTGTATGTGCGCCCAAGCGGACAGTTCAACGACGTCAAAGCGATCAGCGACAAAATCATTCGCATCAACAATCGCAACTTCCGTCTCGGCGACATTGCCACAGTCACGCGTGGCTATGATGATCCGCAAGAGCAGCAGATGCGTTCCGACGGTAAGCCGGTACTCGGCATCGGCGTCACCATGCAACCCGGTGGCGATGTCATCAAACTCGGCAAGGCGCTTGATGAAAGCACTGAAGCATTGCGCACACGCCTGCCGGCCGGTCTGAAACTGACCGCCGTTTCCAGCATGCCGCATGCAGTGGAAAAATCAGTCGACGATTTCCTGGAAGCCGTCGCCGAAGCGATTGCGATCGTGCTGGTGGTCAGCCTGCTGTCACTGGGGATCCGTACCGGCATGGTGGTGGTGATCTCGATCCCTATCGTGCTGGCAGTGACCGCACTGTTCATGTATATGTTCGACATCGGTCTGCACAAGGTGTCGCTTGGTACGCTGGTGCTGGCGCTGGGCTTGCTGGTGGACGATGCCATCATCGCAGTGGAAATGATGGCCGTGAAACTCGAACAAGGCTGGAACCGACGTCGTGCCGCTGCATTCGCCTATACCAGCACCGCCTTCCCGATGCTGACCGGCACGCTGGTGACGGTATCCGGCTTCCTCCCGATTGCACTGGCGAAGTCCGGCACCGGCGAATACACGCGTTCGATCTTTGAAGTGTCGGCAATCGCGCTGCTGCTGTCGTGGCTTGCAGCGGTGGTTCTGATTCCGCTGCTGGGCTATCACATGCTGAAGGAAAAGCCGCAGCCTGAAGGCGCTGCGCAAGACGATGAAACGGATCATTCACACGAAGCCCACGAAGAAGATCACGATCACGCCATTTACAAGACCCGCGTCTACACCCGCCTGCGCAGCATGGTGGCGTGGTGCGTGGCATTTCGCGGCCGCGTGGTGATCCTCACAGCGCTGCTGTTCGTCGGTTCGCTCGCCGCATTCGGCCTGGTGCCGCAGCAATTCTTCCCGAGTTCTGACCGTCCGGAACTATTGATCGACCTGCGCCTGCCGGAACGTGCCTCGTTTGAAGCAACCCAGCGCGAAGCCTTGCGCATGGAGGCGGTATTGAAGGGTCGTCCTGAAATCGACCACGTCGTCAACTTCGTCGGCACCGGCGCGCCGCGCTTCTATCTGCCGCTGGATCAGCAACTGCCAAGCACCAACTTTGCGCAATTCGTCGTGACCGCCAAATCGGTTGAGGATCGCGAAAAACTGGCTAAGGCACTGGAGCAACCATTGCGTGAGCAATTCAGCGGCCTGCGTACACGCCTGACACGTCTGGAAAACGGCCCGCCGGTCGGCTTCCCGGTACAGTTCCGCGTCAGTGGCGAAAAGATCCCTGAAGTCCGCGCCATCGCTGAAAAAGTCGCAGCAGAAATCCGCAAGGAGTCGCGCGCCACTAACGTCCAGTTCGACTGGGACGAGCCGGCGCAACGCTCGGTCACTTTCGAACTCGATCAGAAGCGCGTCGCTGAAATGGGTCTGACCACGCAACAAGTGTCCAGCTTCTTGGCGATGAATCTGTCGGGCTACACCGTCACTCAGTATCGTGAACGCGACAAGCTGATCAGCGTTGATCTGCGCGCACCGCGCAGCGAACGCGTCGATCCTGCACGCCTTAGTTCGCTGGCGATACCGACCGCTTCCGGTTCGGTGCCGTTGAGCACGCTGGGCCACATCCGCAATGAGCTGGAATACGGCATCATCTGGGAACGCGATCGTCAGCCCACCATCACGGTGCTGGCCGATGTACGCGCCGGCGTGCAAGGTATCGACGTGAGCAATGCATTGGATGAAAAACTGGCAAGCTTGCGCAAGGAACTTCCGGTCGGCTATCGCATCGCCGTCGGCGGACCGGTCGAAGAAAACGCCAAGGCGCAATCCTCGATCTCGGCGCAGATGCCGCTGATGGTGATTGCGGTGTTGGTATTACTGATGGTGCAGTTGCAAAGTTTCGGCCGCACCATGATGGTGGTGATGACGGCACCGCTGGGCATGATCGGCGTGGTCGGCGCACTGCTGCTGTTCCACCAGCCGTTCGGCTTCGTCGCGATGCTGGGTACGATCGCCATGCTCGGCATCATCATGCGTAACTCGGTGATTCTGGTCGATCAGATCGAGCAGGACATCAGCGCCGGCCGCAAGCGTTTCGACGCCATCGTCGGCGCCACGGTGCGACGCTTCCGTCCGATCACGCTGACTGCCGCTGCTGCGGTGCTGGCGCTGATCCCGCTGTTGCGCAGCAACTTCTTCGGCCCGATGGCGACCGCACTCATGGGCGGCATCACCGTCGCCACTGTGCTGACTCTGTTCTATCTGCCGGCACTGTATGCCTTGTGCTACAAGGTCAAGCCGAGCGAGACCGCCTATGCCGATTCCGACACTGCATCTGAAGGGAGCCGCTAATGCGTGCCGTTCATTTACCCCCTCCACGTTACGCTCTCTATCTGCTTGCGCTGACCTTGTCCGGCTGCGCGCTCGGCCCGAAAGGCATCGCGCCCGATATGCCGCAACCGGCACACTACGGCGTCGAAGCCACACCCGGCGAAATCGGTTCGGCCGATGCTTCCCAGAAATTCGCTTTGGGCGAACGCCCGGTACCGACCTGGTGGGAAGCCTATCGTTCGCCGCAATTGTCGGCCTGGGTGGAAGAAGCGCTGGCGAAGAATTATTCGCTGTCGCAGGCTTCGCATAGTCTGACCGCGGCCAAAGAGCAACTTCGCGCACAGATCAACGAATCGCTGTTCCCGACTGTCGATGCGGTGCTGCAATCGAATCGCCAGCGCGCACTTGGCCTGCCGAACATCGGTGCGCCGACTAATCTGTACAACGTCTTTGCCGGCGAACTCAACGTCAGCTACACCTTCGACTTGTTTGGTGTGGAACGCTATGCAAACTCCGCACTGGCGGCGCAGGTCGACGCGCAGTCCTATCAACTCGACGCTGCTCGCCGCGCACTGGCTGCCAATGTGGTGATCGCAGCAGTCAACGGTGCAGCCTTGCGTGCACAAGTGGAGGCGACGGAACGGCTGGTGCAACTGGCGGATGCCGACACGGCGGAAGTACGGCGCCGCGTGGAACTCGGTTCTGCGTCGAACAGCGATTTGCTGAATGCGCAGGCGGGTGCGGAATCCTTGCGAGCGGGATTACCGGGATTGCGCACGCAATGGCAGGCTGCGCGTCATGCACTGGCGGTCTTGATGGGACGTACACCTGATGCCGCACCACCCGATCTGGAGTTGGCAGCATTGACGCTGCCGGAACGTGTGCCGGTGGCAGTGCCGTCCGATCTGCTGAAACAGCGCCCCGATATCCTCGCCGCCGATGCGGCATTGAAGGTGGCCGCTGCGCAGGAAGCACTGGCCACAGCGGAGATGTTCCCCAGTCTGTCGATCACCGGCTCCTTCGGCCGCGCCGGTTTCTCCTGGCCCAAGGCTACCAGCGGCGCGGGCGCAGTGTGGGGCATCGGTGCATCGCTGACGCAGCCGCTGTTCCATGGCGGCGCGCTGCAAGCACGGCGCCGGGCGGCACAGGACGAGTATCTGGCGTCGCAGGACAACTATCGCCAGACCGTGCTCAACGCCTTCCAGAACGTTGCCGACAGCCTGAGCGCCCTGACCCACGATGCCGATACGCTGACCGCGGCGAGCAACGCGCGCAAGCATAGCGAACAGTACTGGCGTGATGCGGAGCGACGCGCGGCACTCGGTGCCATCGCGCCCAGCGTAACGCGGGCCGGCGAGAAACAGTTCCAGAATGCGCGGCTGACGGAGATTCGCGCCGTCGCCACGCGACTGGCGGATACGGCAACCTTGTTCCAGGCGATGGGAATTCCGCAGAGGGAAGAGAAGAGCGAGTAATGTCGCAATCAGGGCCGGTCAATCGTAGACCGGCCCCGATGCAAACTAAGCTTGCAGGAAGCGTTCGACCAGACGCGTCCAGTAGGCAGCGCCCACTGTCACGTTGTCATCATTGAAGTCGTAGTGAGCGTTATGCAGCATCGGCTTGCCCGCACCGTTGCCGACGCGCAGAAAGCAACCCGGACGCTGTTGCAGGAAGTAGGCAAAATCTTCGCTGCCGGCAATCGGCGAGAACGATGGAATGATCTTGTCTTCGCCCACCAGCTCCACCGCGATCTGCTTTGCGAACTCGGTCTCAGCCTCTGAATTGACCAGCACGGGATAGCCGCAGATGTACTCGACTTCCGCCTTGGCGCCGTAGCCTTCGACATGGGACTGCACCAGCGCGCGGATACGCTGTTCCAGCAACTCACGCACCTCTTGCTTGAAGGAACGCACGCTCAGTTCCATCTTGGCATGTTCCGGAATCACATTGGCGGCATGACCCGCATGCAATGAGCCGACTGTCACCACAGCAGCTTCCATCGGATCAATATTGCGCGCCACCACGGTCTGCAGAGCCATCACCAGACTGCTGGCGGTGACCAGCGGATCGATCGATTGATGCGGACGTGCCGCATGGCTGCCCTTGCCGATGACCTTGATCTTTACCGTATCGCAGGCCGCCATGAAGGGGCCGGCGCGGAACATGAACGTCCCCGTCGCCACACCCGGATGATTATGCATGCCGAAAATTGCGTCGCAAGGGAAGCGTTCGAACAAACCGTCCTTGATCATCTGTTCGGCACCGCTGTTGAAGCCTGCTTCTTCCGCCGGTTGAAAGATCAGGTTGACGATGCCGTCGAACTTGCGTGTGCGTGACAATTGCAACGCCGCACCGAGCAGCATCGCGGTGTGGCCGTCGTGACCGCAGGCGTGCATCTTGCCCTGTCGTTCGCTGGCGTAAGGTAAACCGGTCATTTCGTTGATCGGCAAGGCATCCATGTCGGCGCGCACGCCGATGCTGCGCGTACTGCTGCCGGCACGCAGGGTGGCAACCAGGCCGTTGCCGCCGATGTTGCGTGTGACGGCGTAGCCCCAGCCTTCCAGACGCGCTGCCACCAATGCGGCGGTGTCCACTTCTTCATACGACAATTCGGGATGCTGGTGGATGTGACGGCGAATGCCGACCAGCTCATCCTTGACGTCGTCCAGATCGGCGATCTGGCAAAACTCTGTACTCATGTGTTCACTCCGGAAATCGGTTTTCAGGCCACGACCTTAGGCTGCGACTGTTTTCTCTGTTCTCCGCGCCAGCACTTGCTCACCCTGCTCCGACAAATCCCAGAACAGACCGGCCATGACTTGCAGTGACTCGCGCGATACGCTGGCAAGTATATGCTCGTTGGGCGCATGCTGCGAGCAGGCCGGATACGAGTGCGGCACCCACAGTGTCGGCAGGCCAAGCACATCCGAGAACACGTCGTTGGGCAAGGACCCGCCCAGGTTAGGCAACAAGGTCGGCTGCTTGCCGCTGGTTTCCTGCATCGACGCCAGACCCCAGCGCACCCATTCGTCATCCGGATTGAGGCGAGTTGCCGTGAACTGGATACCGGACAACGTGACTTCGACGTCGGTGTAGCCATGCGCGTCGAGATGCGCGCGCATGTTGGCGATGAAGTTCTTGTCATCGCTGCCGACCACGAAACGGATCTGACAATGCGCTGATGCGTGACCGGGAATTGCATTGACCGGCGCTTCCGGATTGCCGGTCTTGAAGGCCAGGACTTCCAGCGTGTTCCAGCCGAATACGCGCTCGGCCGGTGTCAGGCCCGGCTCGCCCCAGTCGACATCAACCTCAGGGTCATTAGGGCCGCCGCCGACTTCGACATCACGCAATGCGTTACGCACGCTCTGCGGCAAGGCATCCGGCAACAAGCTCGGCACGCGAATGCGTCCCTTGCCGTCGACCAGACAAGCAATGGCATTGGCCAGACGCACGCCTGGGTTGCGCAGCAAGCCGCCCCAGTTGCCGGAGTGATGACCGCCGTCGCGCGAATTGACACGCAGATCAAAATTGCAGCCGCCGCGTGAACCGAGGAACATGGTTGGCGTCGGCGCGTTCACACGCGGCCCGTCGGAAGCGATGAAGAGATCGGACTTCAGCTTGTCGGCGTATTTCTCGGCGACTTCCTTGAGTCCTGGTGAGCCGGCTTCTTCGCCCATTTCGAGGATTACTTTTACGTTGTAGCCGAGCTTGCCACCGCGTAGTTTGAGCACTTCAGTCAGTGCCGCGAAGTTGATGGTGTGCTGCGCCTTGTTGTCGGCGATACCGCGACCGTACCAGCGGTCACCTTCGACAACGATTTCCCAGGGCTTGAGGCCTTCGCGCCATTGCTTGTCATAGCCGCGCACGACGTCGCCGTGGCCGTAGGTCAGCAAGGTGAAGGCAGCATCGGCTTCCAGGCGTTCAGCCAGCAGGAACGGCGTGCCGCCCGGCAGCGGATTGTCGATCACTTCGCAGGTGAAACCGAGGCCTTCCAGCTCGGGTTGAATCTCCTGCAGCAGGTAGTCATACAGAATCGGCCGGCTCGCCGCTTCCTGGCTCTCGGTGCGGATGGCAACGCGCTTTTGCAAGGACGTCATGAAACGGCCGTCGTCGAAATAGGCGCTGACCTGCGCGATGGCTTGTGCTCTGCTCATGTTGTTTCTCCTCGGTTTATAGTCAATCGATCATTCTTGAAATTGACGTGACAGCAGCTGTCGCGTCGACATGTTTTGTTTGGTTGCCGTGGATGTTGCGCAGCCGACGCGTGTTATCCGTTCACGGCAAGTTCCGGAATGCCCAGCCCCGGCTCGGGCGTCAGCGCCGAGGCCAGCAACATGCGCGTATAAGGGTGCTGCGCATCGGAGAAAATCTTTTCACGTGTTTCCAGCTCCACGATGCTGCCCTTGTGCATGACCGCGACACGGTCGACCAGATGCTCGACCACGCCGAGGTCATGGCTGATGAAAAGATACGTGAGGCCGAACTCGGCTTTGAGATCCAGCAACAGATTGAGAATTTGCGCCTGCACCGAAACATCCAGCGCCGACGTCGGCTCATCGCAAATCAGAATGTCAGGCTGCAGGATCAGCGCACGCGCAATCGCCACGCGTTGCCGCTGGCCGCCGGACAACTGATTCGGATACTGGGCATAGGTGCGCTCCGGCATGCCGACCAGATCGAGGATCTTGCGCACCGATTTTTGCTGTTCGGTGGAGCTGCCGATGCGGTGCAACTTCAATGGCAGGCCGACGATTTCGGCAACCGTCTTGCGCGGATTGAGCGAAGAATACGGATCCTGAAAAATCGGCTGGATGTGGCGCGCGTTGTCCTTGCGCAGCGTCGGATCGACTTCCTGGCCGTTGATCAGAACATTTCCGGCAGTCGGCTCCAGCAAGCCCAGCAGCATCTTGGCCAGCGTGCTCTTGCCGCAGCCGGATTCGCCGACCAGACCCAGCGTTTCGCCGCGATACAAACGCAGCGATACGTCGTTGACGGCCTTGATCTCGCCGGGCGCCTTGAACATGCCGCGCTTGAGCGCATACACCTTGCTCAGTGCGCAGAGTTCCAGTGCGATGTCAGTACCTGACGAGTTGGCCGGGATTTCGGCTTGCACGATGTCATCCACGAATGCATTCATGTTCATGCTGCCGCCTCGCTCAGTTGCATTGCGTCTGCCGCCGTCACTTTGTGGCAGCGTGCAGTGTGAATCTTATCGCCGGCGGCGGTATTGACCATCGGTGGATCCTGCTCACAGGTGGCGTCAGCGATCGAGCAGCGATTACGGAAGACGCAACCACTGACGTCGCCCACAAGGCTAGGCACCACACCGGGAATCGCTTGCAGTTTGCTGCCCGGCAGTGTTTTGCCGCGCACGGGAATGCAGTTGAGCAAACCGCGCGTGTAGGGATGCTGGGGCGAGGCGAAGAGTTGTGCGACGTCGGTAGTTTCCACCACTTGCCCCGCATACATCACGGCGACGCGATCGGCGATGCGCGACACCACGCCGAGGTCGTGGGTGATGAAGACCACGGCCGTGCCGAACTCGCGCTGCAGCTCGCGGATCATGCGCAAAATCTGCGCCTGTATGGTGACGTCCAATGCGGTTGTGGGCTCGTCGGCGATGATCAGGTCAGGCCCGCACATCAGCGCCATGGCGATCATGACGCGCTGGCGCAGGCCGCCGGAGAGTTGGTGCGGATATTGACGCAGACGGTCTTCGGCATTGCTGATGCCGGTGCGGTGCAGCAGATAAATGGCGCGCTCACGGGCTTCGGCGCGGGTGACACCGGGCTTTTCCAGCATGGCTTCGCACAGCTGATTGCCCAGCGTGTAAGCCGGATTGAGCGAAGTCATCGGCTCCTGAAAAATCATCGACATGCGCTGACCGCGCAGCTGATTCAGCTCTTTATCCGGCAAGCCAATCAATTCGACACCGTCAAATGCCATGCGATCGGCGGTGCAGATGGCTTTGCGTGGCAACAGTCCCATCAGTGCCAGCGAAGTCATCGACTTGCCGCATCCGGATTCGCCGACCAGGCACAGCATCTCGCCGCGCTTGACCTGGAAGTCGATGCCGCGCACGGCGTGCAGCATGCCGTTTTCTGTCGGCAGATCGACGCGCAGATTTTTTACATCGAGTAAGACGCTCATCCTCTTCCCCTTTTCAGTTGCGACCGTCAGGCGCGTTGACGTCGCGTAGCCCGTCGCCGACCAGATTGATTGCCAGCACCAGGATCGCCAGCGCCACACCGGGAATCACAATGACCCAGGGCTTGAAGAACATGTAGGACTTGCCTTCCGAGACCATCAGGCCCCACGACGGTGTCGGCGGCTGCACGCCGAGTCCGAGGAAGGACAAGGTTGCCTCCAGTAGAATCGCATGCGCCATTTCCAGCGTGATGACGACGATCAGCGCGCTCATGATGTTGGGTAGAATCTCACGCACCAGGATGTAGGGCGTCGATGCGCCGATGGCTTTGGCGGCGGCGATGAATTCGGCGTCGCGCAGCTGTTGCGTTGCCGAACGTGTGACCACCGCGAACCGATCCCACAGCAGCAAGCCGAGCAGGATGATCACGACCTTCAATGAACCACCGACCAGTGAAGCCATCGCCAGCGCAACCAATACCACCGGCATTGATAAGCGCGTGGTGATGATGTAGCTGATCAGGGCATCAACGCGGCCGCCGAAGTAGCCGGCCAATACGCCCAGCGTGGTACCGATCACGCCGGAGATCAACGCTGCCGCGCAACCGATGATCAGTGACACGCGCGCACCGTAAATCAGGCGGCTCAGATAATCGCGGCCGAGCTTGTCGGTACCGAGTACATGATCCCAACTGCCGAGCGCGTTCCAGATCGGTGGAATGAGGCGCTGCGAGACATTCTGCTCAAACGGATCGTGCGGTGCCAGCAAGGGCGCGAACAATGCCGCCAAGACGATCACCGCGAGAATGGCTGCGCCCAGCACCAGACCGCGATGACCAAGCATACGGTTGAGCTTGCGCCGCCATAGCGGAACCGGTTTGAGCGTGGCCTGCAGAAAGCCGCTTGTCTGATTTGTCGGACTGGTCGGCATGGAGGAAGTGGAAATAGTCGTCATGGCGATTCCTCAGCGGGTGCGGATGCGCGGGTCGAGCAGCGCGTTGATGACGTCGGCCAGGAAAGTCAGGCCGATATAAAACATGGCGATGATCAGCACTACCGCCTGCACCACCGGATAGTCGTTGCGAGAGATGGCATCCCAGGCCAGTTGGCCGAGGCCTTGCATGGAGTACACCGACTCGATCACCACCGAACCTCCGAGCATGAAACCGAGCTCGACCGCAGCGAGTGCGACAACCGGAATCACGGCGTTGCGCAGTGCATGCTTGAAGATGACCTTGCCTTTACTGAGGCCCTTGGCGCGTGCCGTACGGATGTAGTCGGAGCCGAGCACTTCCAGCATGCCGGCACGCGTCAGGCGCATCATCGCGGGCATGGCGTAATAACCAAGAGCAATGGCGGGTAACACGAAGTTTTCCCAGCCTTCGTTACCGGCGACCGGTAGCCAATGCAAGGTCACTGAAAAAATCAGGATGAGGCTGAGACCGAACCAAAAGCTGGGCATCGCCTGCCCTACCACCGCGATAAGGAGTGCAACGCGGTCCAGCCAGGTGTCGCGATAGATCGCCGCCAGCACGCCAAGTGGAATGGCGATGGAGACCGCGAGCAGCAAGGCGATACCGCCCAGCTTCATGGTGATCGGCAGGCGTTCGGCCACCATTTCCATGACCGGCCCCTGAAAATAAAAGGACTTGCCGAAATCCAGCTGTACCGCTTTGCCGAGCCAGTCGAAGTACTGCGACATCATCGGCCGGTCGAGACCAAACTGCACGCGGATGGTTTCCACTTGCGTGGCGCTGGCTTCAGGTCCGGCAATCGCCGTGGCCAGGTCGCCCGACATATGCAGCAATGAAAAACTGACGATGGAGACCGTCACGGCAACGCACAGGGCGATACCGAAGCGACGCAAAATGTAGATCAGCATGGCGACTGTCCTTCATCACAGTTGGCTAAAGCTTGAATACGGTATGGCACAAGAACCGAATAGCTTGCGCGGCAGGGATTTTTTGTGATCTCTGCCGCGCGGTGCAACGCTAAGACTTAAGGTTCAACTTGCTTCATGATTTGCGTCTTGATTTACTTCCAGCTCGCTTCATAAAAACGCGGCAGTTCATCCGGATAGCCCTGGAACTTCAGCTGCGAGTTGTAGGCGTAGAAGGTCGAGTAAGAGAACATCGGCGCCATGAAGGCTTGCTTGGAAATCGATTCCAGCGACTTCGAATAGTTGGTCTTGCGCACGGCCGGGTCGACCGAGTTGTCGGCGGTTTCCAGCCACTGGCGCAATTGTGGATCCTTGGTGATGTCATCCGCACTGCCCTTGAAGTAGACGCCGGTGAACGCCGATGCATCGTTGATCGAGAACGACGCCCAGGTCTGGAAGGTCAACGGTGTCTTGCCGGCGCGGTATTCCGTCAGCAAGGCGGCGAACTTCATGTAATGCAGGCGTGCGCGGATACCGACCTTGTGCAGATCGCCAATGATGGCTTCGGCGAATTCGCGCTCGCGGTAGGCGTAGATCTCGGTGTCAAAGCCGTTCGGATAGCCTGCTGCGGCCAGCAATTCTTTGGCTTTGGCGGGGTTGTAGTCATAGTTGATGACGGCCTTGGCATCGCAACCGAACTGCGTGCGGAAACAGGCTGTATAAACCGGCTGGCTGCCGCCGCGCACCAGGTTGTCAGCGATGCCTTTACGGTTGATCGCATAGTTGACGGCCTGACGCACGCGCAAATCCTTGAACGGCGAGTTCGGTCCCGAGGTGCCGGTGGCATCGATGGTCAGGAAGCCGACGCGCATGGTTTCACCGCTTTGCACGGTGATCTTGGGCGTGGTCTTGAGCGACTCGGCCTGGTCAGCAGGCACGCGCCAGATCCAGTCGATGGCGCCGGTCATCAGTTGTGCCGAGCGGGTTTCCGGATCAGGAATCACGACGAATTTGATGTTGCCGATCTTCGGCTGGCCTTGTGGGCTGTCCTTGAAATAGTTCGTGTTCTTGACCAGTGTCACGCCCTGTCCCGGTACCACGCTGGTGGCTTTGTAGGGGCCGGTGCCGATCGGCGCCTTGCTGAATCCCTCCAGACCGAGTTTCTTGAAATAGACGCCGGGATAAATCGGCAGCGGGCCGGCAAGATATTCCAGCGCGGCCGGGAAAGGACGCTTGAGGTTGATGCGTACTTTATAGTCGCCGAGCTTTTCGACGTCCTTGATCCAGTCGGTGTTCTGACGCGTGACAGCCTTGGATTCGTTGGAGACGGCGTAGTTGAAGGTGAACACGACGTCATCGGCGCTGAACTTGTCGCCGTTCTGGAATTGCACCCCCTGACGCAGATCCATCACGAGCGCGGTTGGCGATTCCCATTTCCAGGTGGTGGCCAGCTGTGGTTTGTACTCGCCGGTCTTGGGATCGCGAAAGATCAATGTGTCCCAGATCAGGTGAGCCAGAATGACGCCTTCGCGCAGATTGTTGTGATACTGGCTGATGTTTTCGACCTCGCTATCGGAGGCGTATACCAGCGTGTCGTTGGCCTTGTTGGCCAACGCCGAAGTAGATATCGACAGCGTCGCTGCAGCCCCCGCCAACAGCAATGCATATCGTGCATTACGCATCCACGCAGTTCCGGATCCTTTAATCACATTCTTCTTCGCGTTCATTCCCAACCTTCCATTCAGAATTGTTTGAAAAACAACGACATGAAACTCTGCAACAAATTGAGCAACCATTTGAGCAACAACGTGAAGTGGATACTAGGTCGATTGAGGCGCTGCAACAATTAGAGAATTCCTATGCCTGCGTTGCCGAAATGAGAAGGCAGGCTTTTTGCTTACTTGTGAACGGTGGCGATGACATCTGCATCGCGTTCGCAAAGGCCGACATGAAATCTCAATATCTGCAAGACACTGCGCTGCGCTACTTCCTCGAAGTGGTGCGTTGCGGCTCCATCGCTGAAGCGTCGCAGCGCCTGAATGTGGCCAGTTCGGCAATCAGCCGCCAGATCAGCAGCCTGGAAGAGTTGCTCGACACCGTCCTGTTCGAGCGCCGCCCACGCGGCATGGTGCTGAGCGCGGGCGGAGAAATGCTGGCCGCACATGCGCAAAAGGTGACGCTGGAAGCGGATCGCGTGGTGGCTGACCTGCTGGCGCTGAAGGGCTTGCGCAGCGGACGTATCCGGGTGGCGGCGTCGGAGGGATTCGGCATCGACTTCATGCCGCGGCTGATCCGCTCGTTTCAGCAAAAGTATCCGGCAATCCAGTTTCAGGTGTATGTGGGGCCGCCGACCATGGTCTCGCGCCAGGTGCGCGACGGCAATGCCGACATCGGCGTGACCTTCAACCGCCTGCCCGAGCCGGATATCAAGATCGTGCACCAGCAACCTGCGCCGGTGCTGCTGCTGATGCGCAACGGCCATCCACTGAGCAAGTTCAAGAGCGTGACACTGTCGCAGCTGCGGCCCTATCCGCTGGCGCTGCCCGACCCGGATACCACGCTGCGGCAGCTGTTCGATCTGGCGTGCAGTCGCCAGCAACTGGTGTTTGAACCAGTCCTCACCAGCAATTACATCCAGACGCTGCACAACTATCTGCTGGAGGGCGACGCCTTGTCGATCACCGGCGAGGTGACGGTGCGCTACCGCATCGCCAAGGGTGAGTTCACGATGGTGCCGATTCGCGACCGCGCGCTTGACGGACGCTACGTTGAGGTGCAGACGCTATCGGGACGCACCTTGCCGCGTATCGTGGAAATCTTCCTCGACTATCTGCTGGGCGAGCTGAACAAGGACATCTGAGCTTGCTGCAGCTCACGAGTACAACTCGTGATGCAGCTTATAAATGCAGCTGCGTAGTCGACAGCACTTCCTTGATCACCATGAAGGTGCGCACCTGTCGCACGCCCGGCAGATACAACAACTGCTCGGCATGCAGGCGATTGAAGCTGTCGTTATCCTTGGTGCGCACCAGCATGAAGTAGTCGAACTCACCCGTGACGACGTGGCATTCCAGACAGCCTGACACCTTCTGCACCGCCTTCTCAAAGGCAGTGAACGACTCCGGCGTGGAGCGATCCAGCACGACGCCGATCATCACCAGCGTGCCCGCATCCAGCGCACGAGGATTGAGCAATGCCACGATACCTTTGATCAATCCCAATTCCTTGAGACGCTCTACCCGGCGCAGGCAGGCCGGCGCGCTGAGATTGACCTTGGCCGCCAATGCCACATTGGAAATCGAGGCGTCGCGTTGCAGCAGCTTGAGGATGGCGCGGTCGGTGCGATCGAGGGTGTCGTTGAAGGATTCCGTTTCAACGCTCTTGCTACGCAATTTCATTGCTTTCATAGTGTATTTTTCAGAATAAAAATAAACATAAATTGATTCTTGAAGGTTTAATCATCAAATAGTAGCGCAAGTTTGCAACCCTGATTCGCGCATTCATTTCTACAATGAAATCCAGCGCATATCGCTACACCATGACACGTCATCGCACATCACCCCGATATCGGAGGAGCAGTCCATGCCGTCCTTGTTCGCCAGTGCCGATGCGTGGATATCCCTTCACTCTCCAGGAGCATCACGCATGAATCTGAAAAAATTCGCCCGCTATCCGCTGACCTTCGGCCCGACGCCAATTCAACCGCTCAAGCGCCTGAGCGCGCATCTCGGCGGCAAAGTTGATCTCTACATGAAGCGCGAAGATTGCAACAGCGGCCTGGCCTTCGGCGGCAACAAGACACGCAAGCTGGAGTACCTGATTCCTGAAGCGCTGGAAGGCGGCTACGACACGCTGGTATCGATCGGCGGTATCCAGTCGAACCAGACACGCCAGGTTGCAGCGGTGGCGGCTCATCTGGGACTGAAGTGCGTGCTGGTGCAAGAGAACTGGGTGAACTATTCCGACGCTGTGTATGACCGTGTCGGCAATATCGAAATGTCGCGCATCATGGGCGCCGACGTGCGTCTGGATGCGGCCGGTTTCGATATCGGTATCCGCAAGAGCTGGGAAGATGCGATGGAGAGCGTGCGCCAGAGCGGCGGCAAGCCATATCCGATTCCTGCCGGTTGCTCGGAGCATCCCAAGGGCGGTCTGGGCTTCGTCGCCTTTGCCGAAGAAGTACGCCAGCAGGAAGAAGAACTCGGCTTCAAGTTCGATTACATTGTTACCTGTGCCGTGACCGGCAGTACACAGGCGGGCATGGTAGTTGGCTTTGCTGCAGATGGCCGCGCCGACCGCGTGATCGGCATCGACGCTTCCGCCAAACCACAACAAACTTTCGACCAGATCCTGCGTATCGCCAAGAACACGGCCGGACTGGTGGAGCTGAACTACGATATTACGGAAAAAGACGTCGTCCTCGACACACGCTTCGGCGGCCCGGAATACGGTTTGCCGAATGAAGGCACGCTGGAGGCAATTCGTCTTTGCGCACGCACCGAAGGCATCCTCACCGATCCGGTGTATGAGGGCAAGTCGATGCACGGCATGATTGAAAAAGTCCGTCTCGGTGAATTCCCTGAAGGCTCCAAGGTGCTGTACGCGCATCTCGGCGGTGTGCCTGCACTCAATGCGTACAGCTTCATCTTCCGCAACGGCTGATCGCCAGGCTTCATTCTTGCTTCACTAGTATCTGTTGCAATTGTTGTCGTGCGCGGCGTCCATTGAGATTCGTTACGATGGACGCCGTCCGTTCAAGCCGGGATATCTGCACACGCGTGCAGGGGAGCACTCTCATGAATCAGGCAGTCAGTCCCGCCATAGCTCTGCTGCAGCAACTCGAAACCCTGCTGAGGGATCCGGTGCTGGGGCCACGCGTGGCCGCTCAGGTTGCGATAGCAATCGACAGCGTTGCCAAAGAACAGCGCGGCTATACGGATAAGGATGAGCATGCAAGAGATGACGCCTCGCGCCGCCTTGATGCCGATGCGTACGCAAGACTGTGGATACCGGCATGGGATGCTGATAGTCCTGCCCAACGGGCGCTGATTTCTCTGGCATCGATATAGGATGATGTGACAAAGTGCGTCTGCCACATCGCAGGGCAAGAACAAGAACAAGAAACGAAAAGAAAAATAAGAAACGACCGGATGTCCTTCGTGCTGTGCACTCAGACTATCCGGTCGCTGTCACGTCCTGAAGACGGAGCAGAATCGCTCCGGCTTATTCTACCTTTACGTCCATCTTTGCTGGAACTGCTGCAATCGCATCGTCCTTCTTCGCCTGCACTTCCACCACTGGCTGGCACACTGCGCTGGTTGAATCGTAAGAGATACCCTTGGCATCTTTATCACGCGGAGGCAACTGATAAGTCAACGTGCATCGCTCGTCTTTCTTGCTGCCCCACTTCACAACCAGTTTGCCTTGGTCGGCCAATGCCGTGCGGACAAAAATCCGGCCGCCCTGTCCCGACAGACCGACAGAGTTACCCTGATCGTCAAACGCCTCTGCACCGAATGGGATCTGCTCGCCGTTCGGCAGCTTGGCCTGAATCAGCACGGAACGACCTGTGACCGTGGCGTATTTCAGCAATACCACCGCGCCGGCATGTGGTGCGACGCGTTGGCTGGTGACGCTGAGCTCGACATCGGTTGAGGTTCCCTTGGGGTCGATCGCAATCTCATTGATACGGTATGGCGTCAGATAAGGGACAACGGCATAGCCGCGTCCATCGATACGCACGCCTGAGGTATTGACCTGTGCATTCTCGGCTCCTTGCGCCTGAATGATGCCGATTGTTTCGCCTAGCGATTGCGACAGTGTGACGCCGCCTGCGTGTGCAACCAAACCGCCCGATGCCTGGAACGACTGCGAAGAACCAAAACTGCCTTGCGTATAGGTAGCACCCAGATTGGCGTAAGGCGCGTTGTACTGGCCGTTGAGTGAACCGGTTTTTGAACCGGAACCATCTTTCGACATGGTTGCGCCATACGCGAACGCGTTGTCGCTTCCCGCCGTACCGTTGATGGATGTTTGCAAACTGGTACCGCTACGCTGATCCCTGCTGACACTGCTGCTGATACGCGGTGAATGCACTTCACGTCCCAGCGGGAAAGAAACACTGGCAAAGAATAAAGTATTGGTCGAGCCACTCGTCAGATCTTTTTGACGCTGGATGGAAATATTGTACGCAGCAGGGCCCCAGATATTGCTATAGCCAAAATTGAATTGCGTATTCGAGCCTGGACGATTCCAGTAATTTTGTGTTGCGCCTGACAAATAGAGCGCGCCGTAATTGTTGCCCAAGGTCTGATTAATAATTAATTGCAACTGACTGCGCTGACGATCTTGCTGAGAGGTGTTGATATTCTGCGCGATCAGACTTTTTGCAGCTTGCAAATCGGATAATCGCAAATAACCGCTACTGGAATAACGATAGGCTGCCAACGAAAAATTGGTGCCGGTGTCTTTGATGAACTTGCTGAAATCGATCTTGGCACTCTGACCGTCGCGTACGTCACTGTCGGAAACCTTGGCGTGAGAATGCGTAACACTCAAGGAGAGCGCACCAAGCGGCGTATTAAACGCCGAACCACCCAGGAACGCCAGGTAATCCGCAGCAGCAATACCACCGGTGAACAAGGTCAGATCATTGCTGATACCGCGCTCATAGGTACCTTGCACAAAACTGATAGGATTACTGAGTCCGACATTGCGTGTCCGACCTGCCGTGACGTTATAGCGTCCGACGCCCGGACGCAGCAATTGTGCAATCGAGGCGTAGGGAACGGTAAAGCTGCTGCGACTGCCGTCCGCTTCCGTCACTTCGACCCGCAGGTCACCGCCGAAACCTGTCGGATACAGATCGTTGATTTCAAACTGCCCTGGGGCAACCGTGGTTTCGTAAATGATGTTGCCATTTTGCGTGACACGTACCTTGGCATTAGTTTTGGCAACGCCGCGCACTGTAGGTGCATAACCGTTTTGCGAATCCGGCAGCATGCGATCGTCAGAAGCCAGACTGACGCCCCGAAATCCGACGCTGTCAAAGAGCTGCCCCGGTGTAAAGGAATCACCAATAACAAGTTGGCTTTTCAGCGGCACGATATCGCGCTGCAAATAGGTCGACACATTTTGATATTCCAGAGTGCCACCGCTTTGCTTGGACACCGACGAAGAATTACGTAAATGCCAATCGCCCAAGTTAACGCCGCCATTGAGCCCGAGATAGTAAGATGTATTGGCCGCGGCACCACTGCTGCTGCTCCGGAATGCATTGAAGTTGTAGCCCAGGATACCGGCGTTGACCCCCTTGTCCCAAAGTTCAGGACTGATATAACCCCGCGCATTGCGACGCAAGGCGATCTGAGGAATGCTGATATCCAGACGCAAATCCGCACTATCGTAGACTGCTGTTGCCGCTGGGATCAACTTGTCCAACTGCCGACATGCGCCCGGTGTTTTATCCTGAAGCGCAGCAATTGTGGCTTCCGACAACTTTTCGAAATCGACGCCGGCCATTTCAAATAGCGCCCGGTCAAAACAGGGGGTAGCTCCGGAATCATCCCCTGTCGTGTTGCGGAACGTGACTTCCGCACGCCCCAGCCATGCACCGTTTGCGTAAATATCCGAGCGATAAACTCCCGGCGTGACTGTATTGCCTTTGGAGAAACGACTGATGTCTACGTTCGGAGCACCTGGAAATTGCAAAAATTCATTGCCGAACTCCACTTGCGCTAATGTGGCAACAGGTTTTTGCGCGTACGAGCCGTGACTCTC
>NZ_JAQQFR010000016.1:0-110879 GCF_046025915.1 Herbaspirillum rhizosphaerae
GTAATTTAGTGATTTAGTCAAATGGCTATCCATACCCAACTTCCAATCTACAAGGTTGCTTATGACCTGCTCGATGTTGTGACTAATATCGTCAAGAACATGTCGCGGAGTATTTCATGAACAAGATCGGGAATATTAAGCATGGCGGTCATGGCACGCTGACTTATAGCCGCTGGAAGGCAATGCGTCAGCGCACCAGCGGCAAGCGCGACCAACATCATGCGGAGCACTACGCAGGTGTTTCGTGCTGCGATCGCTGGTCCAGCTACGAGGCGTTTGCGGAAGACATGGGCGAATGCCCGGCCGGCCACACGCTGGATCGGTTTCCAAATGCTGAGGGCAACTATGAGCCCGGTAATTGCCGGTGGGCCACGATGGCGCAGCAAAACGCGAACCGATCAAGCTGCATCCTGATTACTCGCGACGGCATCACAAGGACGGCAACCGAGTGGGCGCGTGAACTTGGCTTGAATCCTTCGACAGTGATCGAGCGGTTGCGCCGTGGATTTAGCCATGAAGACGCGCTTAGCCAGCGTGACATGCGCAGGAAAGCATGAAAAAGCAGAAGACATGCCGCTATTGCCAACAGCCAGCTCAACTGCTTCGCAAAGGCGACCAAGGATATCCGTACTGGCGCGACTATGGGCCAACTTGGACGTGCGTTCCCTGCGGCGCCTGGGTCGGGTGCCACGAAGGAACAACGAACGCCCTTGGCGGCCTTGCGAATGCCGAGCTGCGCGACTGGAAGATAAAGGCTCACGCCGCTTTTGATCCTCTGTGGCAGGCAAAGATTCGGCGGGATGGCTGCACCAAGTCAAAAGCTAGGCGCGCCGGATACAAATGGCTTTCCGAGAAATTGGGAATTGATTTGAAGAAGACGCACATCGGGTACATGAGCGTCGAGGAATGCAAGCAAGTCGTTGAAATCTGCGCCTCAGTTGGTCAGCGCGACAAAACGCCGGAAACAAACACTTAGTGAGGATGACATGAAAGACCAAGACCTGTGCAACCTGCTGAACCGGCATCAAGGCCCAATCGGTCAAGTTGAAGTGTGCCGCGAGGCTGCTGAGCGAATTGCCGCGCTGTCGCCGGAGATGAGCAAATCCAAGGCTGTCGCGCATTACACCGAGCAAGCGCGCCTGGCATCGCCGCAAGTAACGGATGAGCAGATCATGAAATTGACGCGTGTCATTGACTGCTTGGAAATTCTGAATGCACGGCCTCGTCCAATGTGCCGCGACTGCGCCGACGAATGTGGTGTCTGCCCTCATGACGACCTTGACTGCGACATGGCAGGTCTGATCGCATCTGCCCGCGCCCTTCTCTCAGCACCGCCGGCAGCAGAGACGCATTGCATTGCCTGCGCGGGTCATGGCGCATCGCTGGATGGAAGCCGTGATTGCGTGCGCTGCGGTGGGACTGGTGAGAAGACTCCAGCAGTTCCACTTAACGCAAATTCAGTTGTGACAGGTGCGCTTAACGCAAAGGCAGCAGCAGCATTCACCATTCTCAGCACACCTTTCAGAAAGTAAGCCATGACCTTAGACATAAAACGTGAGCGCCGGGATTTTGAGGCGCAACCAGGAATCAAAGAATCCTACGATCTGACCGGCTTCTATGCCGAGGGTGAGTGGGCATATAACGACGGGAAAGCTAATTGTGCTTTCTTTGACGGTTGGCTTGCCGCCAAGCGCGCCGCCGTGGGGAGCGCGGAGCCGTTCACTTATTACAAAGCACCGTTCAAAGGCTGGCCTGAGTACAGCAAAACAAACGAATTCAGTGATGGCAGCAGCGACGGCATCCCTCTTTATCTACACGCCCCTCCAGCGCCTGTAAGTGCGGAGCCGGTAAGGGTGTGGATTGCGAAGTATAAGTATGACCTTGCCGATATTTATGATTCAGAGGGCAATTACATTGCCACTATGTATGGGAAAGAAGCGCGGGCCGTAGTTGAGTCGCACAACAAAAGCGCCCCGCCATTCACAGATACGAAGGACAGCGAGCTTTTGAAAGCCTTGGAAGAATTGGTCGCTGTGGCTGAGAAAGTTGATTCGTGGGAGTCGTTCCCCCGCGCGCCGCTTGAAAGAGCTTACGCAGCTATCGCGGCTAAGGGGGCGTGATGTACGGTGAATTTAGCCAGTCCGATGCGGACGAAATCACAACAGAACATGCGCACAGAACGCTAGGCCATAGGATTGCAGACGGCCACAAAAAAGAGCGTGATGAGGCCATAGGCAATGCAGAATACTGGCGCGAGGAATACCGAGTGGCGGCACACGCCTTGTCCGAACTGTTGCAACGACAGCACAAGACCGATAAAGACGACATCGTGACGGCTCTTGCAGGAATTTCAACAAGCATGAATGTTATCGCAAAGAAGGAATCCCCATGAGCCACCAGTTACCGGAGTTGCCAGAAACGCCCTACCTCACTTTTTGGAGGGAAGAAGCTACGCCAATGAATCCCTTTCATGCTGAACATTTTAAATTCAGTGATGTGAAACTTCTTCCATGGGGAAGACAAAATTTAGTGCGCTTATACACCGCCGACCAAATGCGCGCCTACGCCGAACTCGCCATTGCCAGCGTGAAGCGGGAGCCGCTGAGCGATGAGCAGATTGAAGCGATTTGGGAATCGCATAAATATAAACTGAGCGGCTGGGACTATGACGGCATGAGTGTCATGCAAGAGACTGATTTCGAAAGAGGTGCTCGTGCCATCGAGCAGGCCCACGGCATCGGCGCAACCGTCAAGGACCCAGAGCAAAAATGAAATCTATTCTTACCCAGGATTATCTCAAATCTCTACTTCATTACGATCCAGAGTTGGGGCGATTCTTTAGGATTGTTGCTCGCGGAAGGATGGGGGCCTTTGGAAGTATGGCCGGCGGCCTTAAAAAGACTGGCTATCGCAGTATTCTGATAGACGGCAAATCCTACCAAGAGCATCGCCTTGTTTGGCTCTACGTCTATGGTGTGATGCCTGAAGATCAACTTGACCACATCAACCACTGCAAAGACGACAATCGTGTCGAAAACCTGCGCGAGGCGTCGAATCAAGAAAATAACCGAAATCGTTCAAAGAGTAAAAATAATATCAGCGGGATTACAGGCGTACATTGGCACGAGAGCGGTAGCAAGTGGCGAGCATGTATTAAGGCCGACGGAAAATCAAAGCATCTCGGTAGCTTTGAACATTATTTCGAAGCAATATGCGCTCGCAAGTCCGCAGAATTGCATTATGGTTTTCACGAGAATCATGGCATTCGAGAAGTATCAATCCGAGATAACGCCACCAGCACCAGGCACTGAGGAATCGTAATGGCTGACTTGATACTGCCGGTGAAGGCGATTTACTTTCACCAGATCCGCGAAGGATCGAAGCCGGAAGAGTTTCGGCTAGACAATGAATACTGGCGCAAGCGGCTGGTTGGTAAGACGTTTGACCGCGTAATCGTGACGCTGGGCTATCCGAAGGCCGGCGATACATCACGCCGCGTTATCCGGCCATGGCGCGGCTACGTCATGCGCACCATCACACATGAGTTCTTCGGCAATATGCCGCAGCATGTATTTGCAATCAACGTGTCGGTGCCAGGCGCTGAGGGAGAGTGAAGTGTTTCTGACCGAAGAAGAAGTAGCGATCCTGACCGGTCGCAAGATGAAGGGGCGCCAGATCGAGGCGTTGCGTCAGATGGGCGTGCCGTTCCGGATCAATGCGACCGGGCATGCTATCGTCACGCGTGCGGCCATCGAGGGGCGCAAAGAAGAAGCTGCAGCGCGGCCAGCGTGGACGCCGCGCGTATTGAAGGCTGGTTGAGATGGGCCGCAAGCCGACGCGAAACATGAGTCTGCCGGCAGGGATGCGCGCGCGCCACCGGGCGACCAAGACTTATTACTTTCTGGATACTGGCGAGAAGCCGCGCCGCGAGATCCCGCTGGGCAGCGATTACCACCTGGCTGTCATGAAGTGGGCTGAACTGACGGTGTCCAAGGCGGCAACGACGAACTCAATCACGTTTCGTTACGTCGCAGGCCGCTACGTCAAGGACGTAATCCCGACCAAGGCACGTCGCACGCAGATCGACAACCTCAAGGAATTGGACTGGCTATACAAATTTTTCGATGACGGCGCCGCAATTCTTGACGACATTGAGCCGAAGCACATCCGGCAATATCTTGACTGGCGCGAAGCCAAGGTACGAGCCAACCGCGAAAAGGCGCTGTTCAGCCATATCTGGAACTATGCGCGCGGCAAGGGACTGACCAACAAGGCCAATCCCTGCGCCGGCATCAAGGGCAATGCTGAGACTGGGCGCGACATATACGTCGAGGATGCCGTCTATCGCGCCGTATGGGACGCCGCCGGCGACACGCTGCGCGATGCGATTGACCTCGCCTACTTGACCGGCCAGCGCCCTGCTGACGTCCTCAAGTTGTCGCATGCCGATATCAAGGATGGCGCCCTCGTTGTGCGCCAGAACAAAACCGGAAAACTTCTTCGTGTAGCGATCGAGGGGCAACTCGCCGCGGTGATCAAGCGGATCAGCGAGCGGAAGGTTGTAGGAACGACGCTGATATGCACCTCTGCCGGCCAGCCGATGACGGCCTATATGCTGCGCGGGGCATTTGGACGGGCGCGCACTGCAGCGGCAAACAGCCACCCTAAACTCGCAGCTCAGATCAAGGCATATCAGTTCCGTGACCTGCGCGCAAAGGCAGGAACGGACAAGGAAGAGTCGGAAGGCATGGGGGCTGCTCAGGATCAGCTTGGGCATACGACGGCGACGATGACGTCACACTACGTCAGACACCGAAAAGGGAAGCTGGTGACTCCTACGAAATGAGCGGATTCTCGTTCCGCAAAAATATTGCAACCCGCCACCATACTGACTTTCAAGAAGGCTAAGTTTACTAAATTGCGGAACAAAATAACAACGTAAGTATTTGATTATGTTTAAATTGGCGATGGACTCTTAATCCGTAGGTCGAGTGTTCGAGTCACTCACGCCCCACCAAAGAATACAAAGGACTTGAATCGAAAGATTCAGGTCCTTTTCTTTTTGTACGAAGAAATGACGACGAGGAAAGTGACTGGGATTCCAGCTCGAAATCCTCTCACGCACGCATCAGAGATGTGCGCGTTTTCTCAGCGCAAATTTTGATCAGTATTTTTTGAACTGCAGCATGACCGCGCATAAATAGAACATCGGCGGCCATGCTTGCACATCATGCAGTTATGCCGCGCGCGTCGCGATATGCGCATCAAACTCGCGCTGCGCTTCTTCAAGCGCCTTGAGCGCGTTTTGCCACGGTTCGTAGTCGGCCATGGTCAACCACTCCTGGCCTGGATTCTTTTTCCATTCTTCCAGCTTCGAATTGAGCAACTCATATTCGCCAAGCTGCACCTCAAGCAAGATTTCGATCTTTCCCATCAGCTCACTGGCTTGTTCCGCCCATGCGTCTGGTGCTGCGGGAGTTTCTGGTGTTGCCGGCGTTTCTGGTGTTTCCATTTTTTCCTCCATGAGATCGCAGAATCCTAACATGAAAGAGCACGCCCTCTTGCTTCTCTGCATCATGGCTTGCGCATCACCGGCGGTACAATACGCATCACCTTTGCACTCAACAATTCAACGGGACAACACCATGGAAGCAGAATTCTGGCTGGAGCGCTGGCGCGATGGGCGCACGCATTTTCATCAACATCGCGTGACGCCACTATTGCAGAAATACTGGCCCACGCTTGGCCTGCCGAAAGACAGCCGTGTCCTGGTGCCGCTGGCGGGCAAGTCGCTGGATATGCTGTGGCTGGCGGAACAAGGACATCGCGTGTTGGGAGCCGAGTTGTCGCAACTGGCGGTGGAACAGTTTTTCAGTGAGAACAATCTGCAGCCGGCCATCCAAAACTCTGTATACGGCAGTCACTACGTCGCCGGTAACATTGAAATCATCTGCGGCGATATCTTCAAACTCGATGCGGCGATCTTGTCGACCTGTTCCGGCGTGTACGACCGCGCTGCGCTGGTGGCCTTGCCGACGGCCATGCGTGCTCAGTATGCGCAGCACGTCTATGGCCAGTTGGCGAATGATTATCGCGGTGTCCTGATTACGCTCGATTATCCGCAAGAGCAGATGGATGGCCCGCCTTTTTCGGTGCAGGATGAGGAAGTGCAATCGATCTATTCTGCGCACTCCGAGGCGGCCATCATCGACCGGCGCGATATTCTGGACAAGGAACCGAAGTTCCTGGAACGCGGCGTAAGCCGGCTGGATACGGTGGTGTACAAGCTGCAGCGTCGGGCTTGACGCCTCGCTGGTAATGCTGAAAAGACCGCTTACTTTGCGGTTTTTTTCGCCATGTTTTTGGCTGTACCTTTAGTCATTTTCTGTATCCGTATCGTGGTCATGCCCTTGCGCGCCGCGTCGTCGCTTTCTGCGCCCTGCTCGCTCTCTTCTCGCGGCGGCCGGGCCTTGAGCCAGCGACCGAAGGTATGCAGCATCTCGAGCAAGGGCTTGAGTCGTTCTCCATCGCCAGTCAGTGCATATTCCACGCGCACCGGCACCTCCGGGTAGACGGTGCGCAAGACCATTCCGGTTTCCTCCAAGGCCCGCAACTCCAGCGTGAGCATGCGCTGCGAGATATTGGGAATATCCCTGCGCAATTGATTGAATCGCTTCGGACCGTCGAGCAGGAAGTGTGCAATCAACATGCGCCAGCGACCGCCGACAAGACTCATCGCTTCTTCAACCGGACAGCCGGATACGTTCTCTTTCATGCACTTTCCCTAACGCGCTTATATAGCGGTGATCAAACAGCGGCGATCAAAAATATAGCGGTATAGTTTTTGTACCTACACCACAAAAAACTGCCTTCTATACAACGGTAACCACCATCGAGATAATACCTCTCCTTGTCACCACGGAGATCGTATGAAGCCCGCCCTGAAACTTTATTTTGCACCTGAGACCTGCTCTTTTTCACCGCACATTGTCTTGCATGAACTCGGCCTGCCTTTCGATCTGGTCAAGGTCAATAACCAGACCAAGCAGACCTCGGACGGCAAGGATTTCTTGACGATCAATCCCAAGGGATACGTCGCAGCGCTGCAGCTAGCCAATGGTGAAGTACTGACCGAAGGCGTCGCCATCCTGCAATACCTCGCAGACTTGAAACCCGAAGCGGGTCTGGCGCCGATCAATGGCTCATGGGAACGCGTGCGCTTGCAGGAGATGCTGAACTTCATCACCAGCGAGATACACGCCGGCCTGAGTCCGCTCTTCAATGCGGAGATTCCGGAGGAAGTGAAACTACTGTTCAAAACCAAACTGAACAAACGCTTTGACCAGATCGAGAACACGCTGCAGCGACGCGACTATCTGCTCGGCGATGCCTTCACCGTAGCGGATGCTTATCTTTTCACGGTGCTGCAATGGACTCGTTTCTTTGCGATCGATCTCAATGGCTGGCCGGCTATCGCTGCCTATCTGGAGCGCATTCGCCTGCGCCCTTCGGTGCAGGCCGCGTTACAACGCGAAGCGGCCTTCCATTGACGATTGTTGATGATCTTTCATAATCAATCGATCATCTTGATCTTGCGCAGAAAATCCTCGATATCTTTTGCCGCCATGTTGCGGTATTTGCTGTCGTAGGACCCGACCGTCACGCCTCGCTTCACGCAATCTTTGTACATCTGATTTTCTTCCGCGAGCGAGAGGCGTTGGCCGGTCGGGACGACAGATCTGGCCCAGGACGGGATGTCGGTTTCCACCATCGGGCAGTCGCGTGTTGAGGTACCTGTCGGGAGATAATGCGCGCCCTGATTGTTGTCGAAACTGTGGTTGGCGCCTTCATAGACGCGATAGTCGATCACGTCCGGATACTCTTGCTGCATGCCTTTGATCTGATCGAGACAGAACCGGGCTGGCGTATAGTCATCCTTGCTGCCCATCAAAAACAGCATCGGCGCGCCGGTGCGATCAAAGCTGCCGTTCTTGCGATAACGCGAATTCTGACATCCTGCGTAGACAGGAATATGGAAAGCAAATTGCAGGTTCTTGTCCGCACGTAAAACATTGTCGCGGAAAGTCTTGGTCGACGTTTCATTGGCAGCCAGACCGCCGCGACTGAAACCGATGATGCCGACTCTGTTGGCGTCAAAACGCGGATCCGCCGCGATAAATTTCAACGCGAAAAATGCATCTGCGGTGTCTGCCGCATTGCTGACCAGCGCCTGGTCATCAACCGTACTCTTTACGCCACGCGGTGTAAATGAATCCACAACGAAGCTGGCAAAGCCCAGCTTGTTGAAATACGGTGCCCAGAATGCGGTGTCCTTAGCTTCAATCCCGGCGCTGCCGTGGGCGATGATCACGACCGGAATTTTGCCGCTGACAGGGATCGTGGGTAGAGAGAGATAACCAAAGATTTCAATGGGCTTGCCAGGCTTCCTGGCCATCTCGAATTTGTTGGCGTATTCCGCCGAGGGGAAAGCGATCTTTTGCTGGGCGTACGCTGGTGATCGCCATGCCGAGGCGGCGACAAACAACAGCAAGCACAGAATGAGTCGCAGGAAAACAGTGGCGTGACGGCTGACGGCAGTGTGCTTCATGGTCGCTTTCTTCTGGAGGTGAATGACGGAGCGTGACGGATCATGATGTCGGATTCCGCCAGCATCTTACCTGTGGATTTCAAATCCGGCAGAGCGACGCCACTCATTGCATGAATGGCAACAAACGCAAACTTCATCCGCAAGACGCGTCATCACGGTGCCGCCGCATGCAAAAGAGCCGATAATGCAGGTCTCCGAAGGGGAGCCAGTGTTGCAAGTAGGCATACGCAAGCAATAACAACCAAGAACTAATCACATGCACGATCCAGAGCAAGATTCTCCACAAAATCCCGAGCAAGATCCGGAGCAAGGCCTCGGTGACGTCCAGCCTACCCGCCCGTGGATTGTCCTCACAACCACCTATGACGTGGAAGCGTGGATAGACAACTACAACCGGGATTTGCAACAGGCGGTCAAGAAGGACAACACCAAGGGCTACGGCATCTGCTTTTGCCTGGAACTGGGCGGCGAAGTCTATATGCACACGACATCGGAAGGCGACATTTTGCTTGATGTCACCGAAGAGGCTGAATGGGTAGCGCCGGTGATCACGGCCGCAACAGGTATCGCTGCGCCGGGATCATCGGTGTGGGGCTTGCCTGGCGACACGCTGACGCAACTGGTGCTGGGGCTGAGCGGCTTGATTGTGGCCACACGCATCGTGGTCAGCCACACGTTCAAGACACCGAAATCCTGGCCGCAGCGTTATTGAGTCAATGCTGAGTCGCACAAGAAGCAGACTCAGCGCAAATCAGTACTGTGGTTTTGGTTTGGTATTGACGGCGCGGCGCGCATCAGCGTCACGCTCGGATTTTTTTTCGAATTCTGTTCGTTCGCAGGCGCACAGGATAAAAGCGATGCAGGCGGCCAGCGACAAGGCGATAAAGCGCTTCATGACATTCCCCAAATTGACGGATCCGATGCTGCTTGGCGGTGATGACGCAGCTTGAAATCGCACCCGATGTTTCCCTAGGCCAAAAGTCTAACCCAGCCCCTGTCAAAAACAAAGGACATACGTTAAATATAGCGCGAACAGCGGCTTATGCCACCCGTGCTAACTGCACCACTCACACAACAGATCCGCGTGTGGTCGCCAGATCGTATTTCTTGATCTTGTCATAAAGCGTCTTTTTGGGAATGCCCAAGTGCTCCGCAGCCAACGCTACATTACCCTCGGCAGTTGCCAACGCTGCCTCGATCAGGCTGCGTTCGTAGACGTCGAGCTGCTGCGGCAACGCTGCTCCGCTCACTGACGTATCAAGAACAATGCCATCTGCCACCCCCAATACCCAGCGATCGGCAAAATTACGCAGCTCACGCACATTGCCGGGCCAGTCGCGCTGCTGCCATTGCGCCATCTGCGCAGCCGTCCATGCAGGTGCTTCGCGACCATAGCGGATCGCTGCAGCGTGGATAAAGTGCGCCAGCAGCAGCGGGATGTCTTCACGCCGTTCGCGCAGGCGCGGCAGGTCGATACTGACCACGCCGATGCGGTAATACAGGTCTTCGCGAAACGCGCCCTGCCCGCTCAATTGCAGCAAGTCCACCTTACTGGCGGCAACCACACGGCAATCGATGACGATCGATTCATTGCCGCCCAGACGTTCCAACCGGCGTTCCTGCAACACGCGCAGCAGCTTGACCTGCAAGGCCATGGGCATGCTTTCGATCTCATCGAGAAACAGCGTGCCGCCGTTGGCATATTCGAGTTTGCCGATACGGCGTTTTTGCGCGCCGGTAAAAGCACCGGCCTCGTGACCGAAGATTTCGCTTTCGAACACACTCTCCGGCAGTGCGCCGCAATTGATCGCGACGAACGGTCCCTTGCGCTCACTGGCGGCATGCAGCTGACGCGCTACGACCTCCTTGCCGGTGCCGGTCTGACCGTTGATGAGGATATCCACGGCGGTCGGGCCGACGCTGCGGATCAGCGTACGCACGCGCTCAATGGCGGCGGATTGCCCTACCAGTGGCGGTGTATCGGGATCGGCTTGCCAGGCTTCTTTGAGACGGCGGTTTTCGAGAACCAGATTGCGCTTTTCCTGCGCGCGTTTTGCGGTCTCGACCAGACGTTCCGCCGCAAAGGGCTTCTCAATGAAATCGTAGGCACCGGCGCGCATCGCCTCCACCGCCATGCCGACGTCGCCGTGGCCGGTCACCACGATCACCGGCAGATCGGCATCCGCTGCGACCACGTGGGCCAGCACCTCCAAACCGGAACGGCCCGGCAGCCGCACATCGGTGACGACGATGCCGGCAAATCCCGCATGCAACAGCGGCAAGGCTTGCTCGGCGTCAGCGCAAGCCTGTACGGAGAAACCACCCAGCTCCAGCGTCTGTGCCGTGGCCTTGCGCACGCTTTGCTCGTCCTCGATCAGTATTGCCAGCGCAGCCGGCGCCGGTGATTGCTTGTTCATTGTCCGTTCTCGCTTATGTTTCGCTTATGTTTCGCTTATTTTTAGCTCGTTCGTTCTTGCTCTGAGATGTCAGGCAAGCGCACGATAAATTCGGCCCCGCCTTCCGGAAGATTATGCGCCGACAACTGCCCGTTCATCGCCTGCACGATGGATGATGAAATCGCCAGTCCGAGGCCCAGCCCCTTGCCGGTCGACTTGGTGGTGAAGAAAGGTTCGAACAGATGCGGCACGACCTCGTCGGGGATACCCGGTCCGGTATCGCGGATACGGATCACGACTTCTGCATCTGCACCTATACCTTCGCGATCAAGAATCACCGTCACACGCTTGTTCGCCACCAACTCTACCGAATCGACGGCATCAATGGCATTGCGCAGCAGATTGATCAGCACCTGCTCGGTGCGTACGGCATCCCCCATGACTTGTACCGGATGACGCACGTCAATTTCAATGGCGATCGCCTGTTGCTGAAATTCATTGCGTAGCAACAGTACCGCAGCTTCCACCGTCTGCGGCAGATCCACTACCGCGATGGCATCGCCGCTCTTGCGCGCAAAACCTTTGAGCTGACCGATGATCTTGCCCATGTGGGCGCTGGCGCTGCTGATGTGTTCGAGGTTTTCTTCAACCTGCGGCAACTGACCGCGCCGCATGAACTGCACGGCGTTATCGGCAAAGGCGCGAATAGCCGCCAGCGGCTGGTTCAGCTCATGCGTCATGCCCGCTGCCATCTGCCCCAGCATGGCAAGTTTGCCGGCCTGTACCAGTTCGTTCTGTGTCGAGCGCAACAAGCTTTCGGTCTGCTGCAGCTTGGCGTAACGGCCTCCGAGCGCCTGATTGGCGACACGCAGCTCCTGAGTGCGCACGGCGATGGTGGCATCCAGTTCTTGTGCGGCGCGACGCAAGGCATCGCGCGACTCCAGCCGTTCTTGCAAACGCCGCCTGCGCTGATAAAGCGCCCATAAGGAAATCGCTGCAATCGCCATCACCAGCGCCACCCACATTGCCCACAGCATGGCCACGCGAGCGATGCGTGCCTGCGAGGGAAACAGCATCAACTGCCATCCTTGCTTGGGGATGGCCTGCATGATGTGCTCGCCAAAACCGCGCCGCTGTTCCCTGCGCATGGAGCCGACCGATGCGATCGGCTGGTCGGCGTACTGATGCGTGCCGGCCAGTTCTTGCTGCCTGCGGCTGTCGAGCGGGCGCAGGCTGTGATATTTCCACAGAGGGCGATTACTCAGGAACACCACGCCACTGCTATCCACCAGCGTGATCGGATCATCGCTGCTGCGCCAGGTGTGTTCGAATTCAGACAAATCAACTTTGACGGTCATGACACCGATCGGCGCGCCCTGACCGCGCGGTACACCCGCCGGATAAATCGGCTGCGCCATGAAATAGCCCGGCTCACTCGAAACATTGCCGATGCCGTAGAAGCGGCCGATGCGGCCGGCCAGCGCTTCGCTGAAGTAAGGCCGGAAGCCGAAATCACGGCCGACAAAGCTGGTGTCTTCGTTCCAGTTGCTGGCCGCCAGGGTCATGCCCTTGTCGTCCATCATGTAAATCGCCAGCACACGCGACTGGCGCTGGATCGATTGCAAGGTTTGGTTAAGGCGCGCGACGGCTTCGGCGTCGTCGGGATGGTGCAGCACCTGATCCACGTCAGCCAGAGCGCCGAGCGCAAAAGGCATGGTCTCGAACTTGTCGAGTATCGACTGCAAGTCCAGTGCGACGATCTGCAACTGACGCTGACCGGCGGCACGCAAGTCATTGCGCGCCTTGCCTGCAGCGATAAAATAAGTCGCAAAAAAAACCGCCACCGCGCACAGCGCGACGACGGTGATCAATATTGGAGTCTTGCGGGAAGTCATGTCAGGCAAATCGATCCGGTCTGAATAAAATGATGGTGAGAGTAGAAGCGCGGCAGCAGTGCCCGCCATGATACTCGCCTCCACCGAATCACAGCCGGATGAATCGCAGCCGGACAAACCGGCTGGAGACCCGTCCCCGCAGAATCATCAGTCCTCGTCTTTGAGGTAGCCGACCTTGGTTGGATCCTTCATGCGGAAGGAAATCAGCAAGGCAATCGCGCACATGATCGAGACGTACCAGTAGAAGCTGGACTCCATGCCCGCCGCCTTGAACGACAGCGCGACGAATTCAGCCGAACCACCGAACAGCGCATTCCCAACCGCGTACGACAGGCCGACGCACAGCGCGCGCACTTCCGGCGGGAACATTTCCGCCTTGATCAGGCCGCTGATCGAGGTGTAGAAGCTGACGATCGCCAGCGCCAGAATCGCCAAGCCGAAAGCGGCATACGGATCAGTGACGTCTTTCAGCAAATGCAGGATGGGCACGGTGCACAAGGTGCCAAGCACGCCGAAGCACAGCATCATGTTGCGACGGCCGATCCTGTCGGACAGCGCGCCAAACAGCGGTTGCAACACCATGTAGACGAACAGCGCACCCGTCATGACAGCGCTGGCGGTCTTGGCATTCATCCCGGCTGTGTTGACCAGGTATTTCTGCATGTAGGTGGTGAAGGTGTAGAACATCAGCGAACCACCGGCAGTAAAACCGACGACGGTGAAAAACGCGCCCTTGTGTTTCCACAAACCGGCGAAGGTGCCGGCTTCTTTCTTCTTGCGGGTTTCGTCGCTGGCGGTTTCAGTCAGCGAGCTGCGCAGGTACAGCGCGACCAATGCACCGGCGGCACCCAGCACGAACGGCACGCGCCAGCCCCAGGCACGCAGTTCTTCGGTGCTCAGTGTCTGCTGCATCACGACTAATACCAGCACCGCCAGCAACTGGCCGCCGATCAGCGTGACGTATTGGAAAGAGGCGAAGAAGCCGCGATTGTTCTTCGGCGCGACTTCACTCATGTAGGTGGCGCTGGTGCCGTACTCGCCGCCAACCGACAAGCCCTGAAACAGACGCGCCACCAGCAGCAGGAAAGGCGCTGCGGCGCCAATCGTAGCGTAGGTCGGCATGAAGGCGATCATCAGCGAACCGCCGCACATCATCAATACGGAAATCATCATCGAACGGCGACGGCCGTGCTTGTCGGCGATACGGCCAAATAGCCAGCCGCCGATAGGACGCATCAGGAAGCCGGCCGCGAAGACGCCGGCAGTATTGAGCAATTGCGTCGTGGTGTCGCCCTTGGGGAAGAACGCGGGTGCGAAATAAATGGCACAGAAGGAGTAGACGTAAAAGTCGAACCACTCCACCAGATTGCCGGACGAGGCGCCAAAAATGGCGAAAATACGCTGCCGCGTATCTGCTGCTTTTGAAAGGTCTTGCTTGATCATCGTTATCTCCGGATGTATCCCTGTATTTATTAAAAGGCAGTACACGGTGCATGCAGAGCATGTTGACGACCCGGTTGACGACCCGGTTGACGAACCTACCGGTGCGTTCCACATGTTTGCTTCAGTCCGTATGCTGCCGAAAAGGGGCAAAAAGCGCCTGCAATCGTAATCCGCATCAGAAAGCGGCACGACAAGAGCAAGAAAAGGACGTTGATTTACTGCGAGGAAGTTGGCGTCACATCTGTCTCCTGATTTTTATTTTTCAGATTCCTAATGCAGGCTTCGTGCCAATCGGAGATACAACAGCAAAAAAACACCAAGCCCTTGATTCAAAAGAATATTTAAAAATCAAGGTGGCGGAGGCGGAGGCTTGAATTTGCGGATATCCGGAATCCCGGACAACCACTTTCCGGATATCCATCCTGACGCCGATAAAAAAGCCCGGACCTTTGCAGGGCCGGGCTTCATGGCGGAGAGCAGCATCTTGCAGGATCAAGGCAAACGCGGCTCCTTCGGCGTGATGTCGATGGTGCGGCGCGCCTGCGGCAGTGCCGGTTTGCCATTGCTGGCGCTGATCGTAAAGACGCTGACCAGTTGCGCCAGACTGTCGGCCTGGGTCTGCATCGATGCAGCCGCCGCGGCAGCCTCTTCCACCAATGCCGCATTTTGCTGGGTGACCTGATCCATCTGCGTGATCGCGTGATTGATCTGTTCAATACCGGTGGTCTGTTCCTGGCTGGCGGAGCTGATCTCGCCGACGATGTCGGTGACGCGCTTGACGCTGTCGACCACTTCTTGCATGGTCGCACCGGCTTGCTCGACCAGCTTGCTGCCGTTGCCGACTTTTTCGACGGAATCGTTGATCAGCACCTTGATCTCTTTGGCTGCTGCGGCAGAACGTTGCGCCAAACTACGAACCTCCGAGGCAACCACCGCAAAGCCGCGGCCTTGTTCACCGGCACGCGCGGCTTCGACCGCGGCGTTCAATGCGAGGATATTGGTCTGAAAGGCGATGCCGTCAATCACGCTGATGATGTCGACGATCTTGCGCGACGACTCGTTGATGGAGCCCATGGTATCGACCACTTGCCCCACTACACCGCCACCCTGAGTAGCGATCTCGGAGGCGGATACCGCCAGCTGGTTGGCTTGGCGCGCGTTATCGGCGTTTTGCTTGACGGTGGAGATCAGCTCTTCCATCGAGGATGCGGTTTCTTCCAGCGCGCTGGCTTGCTGTTCTGTACGCGAAGAGAGATCCAGATTACCGGCAGCAATTTCGCTTGATGCCGTGGCAATGGTGTCGGTGCCGCTGCGCACGTTGGTGACGATGCCGCGCAGGCTGTTGCTCATGTCTTGCAGAGCTTGCAACAATTGGCCGGTTTCGTCCTTGCTGTTGACCTTGACGTCGGCAGTCAGGTCACCCTCGGCAACACGGCGCGAGAGGACGACGGCGGTATTGATGGGGCGCGTGATACCAACGGTCAGATACCAGGCGCACAGCACGCCAAGCGCCAAGATCAGGCCTTCCAGCACCAGCAGCAGAACGCGGCTTTCATTGGCGATGACGTCGATATGCTGGGCGGTTTCATCGATATCCTTGCGCTGCAGTTCAACCAGCTTGCGCATGGTGTCCTGATACGCCGTCGACGCCGGAACGAAGACCTTCTCAAGCACGCGCTCAGCTTCTTCGATATTGCCTGCAGCCTTGGCCTTGTTGATGTCGTCGCGTGAAACCAGGTAGATCTTGCGCTGCTCGCCGATCTGCTGGAACAGCTTCTTTTCTTCGTCCGTTTCCAGCAAGGCTTCCACCTTCTTCTGATATTCGCCGGAGCTCTTGGAAGATGCTGCGGCCTCTGCCGCAAAGTAAGGGCCGAGCGCCGGATCACTGCTCTTGGCGATGGCGATGGTGCGACGGATGCCGCTGGCGAGATTGGCGTACCAGTCGCCGATCAGCCGTTCCTTCAGCAGCGGCTGGCTCATCATGTCGCGCGTCGCGTCCGACACTGCCTGCAAACGCCAGATGCCGATGCCGGTAATCACGATGGAAAAGGCCAGAATGAGGGCAAAGCCCAACGTGAGGCGCTTGCCGATCTTCATGTTTCCGATAATGTTCATTGCTTGTTTCCATCCCTGGTTTCCGCCGCTGCTGCGGCTTGTTTTCGATGTTCCTGTGTGCACTGCACACCTGCCCTGCCGAGGTACCGGCAAAGACCGCTATTACACATCGAAACCAGTGATTTGATTTACAGCAACATCAGCCGAAAAGCCCCGTAAATCGGGGCTTTGGTGTTTCCAAACGCCTTTTTCAGGAAAAATCAGCGAATAATTTATCTTTCAACAACAAGCTGCCCCGCCAATCTGCGAAGCACCGCATCAGCGATCAAGACCGACGATGATCTTGCCGACTTCGGCCAACACGGCATTGCGCTGATCCTCAGGCGCCTTGGTTCTGGTCAGGTAGATCGACGCCAGCAAGGGCTTGCCTTGCGGCGGCCAGATGATGGCGATGGTGTTAGTCGTGCCATAGTCGCCCGAACCGGTCTTGTCGCCCACTGACCATCCAGGCTGCATGCCGGCACGCACACGGCGGTCCCCGGTCTTGTTGCTACGCATCCAGGCGATCAGTTGCTCGCGCGACGACGGCGACAGCACGTTGCCCAGCAAGACATGTTGCAGGTTGTCGCTCATGGCAGCAGGTGTGGTGGTGTCGCGCGGATCGCCGGGAATGGCGGTATTAAGCTCGGTCTCGAAGCGATCCAGCCGGGTCTGCTTGTCACCCAGCGATTTGATGAACTTGTTGAACGGCTCCAGCCCGCCGAGGCTTTTGAGAATCAGATTGGCTGCGGTATTGTCGCTCAGCGTCAGCGCGGCCTCGCACAATTGCCCCAGCGTCAGGCCATCGCCACCGACATGCTTGCTGGTCGTTGGCGAATACGACACGAGTACGTCATTGCCGTAAATGATGCGGCGGTCAAGCTGCTCTTGTCCGGCGTCGACACGCTTGAGGACGGCGGCAGATGCCAGGAACTTGAAGGTGCTGCACATCGGAAAGCGTTCATCCGCCCGATAGCCCCAGCGCCGCTGCGTGGCGCTATCGATGATCTCCACGCCAAGACGGCCACCGACGCTTGCTTCGAGCTTCGCCAGCTCGGAAACCAACGAGGACGAGCCCATAGTTTTTTTTAGCTCTTTATTGCCTGCGGCAAAAACGCCCGTGGCAGCGCCACTCAATGCCAGCCCGGTCAGCGTAAGAAATTGTCTTCTCGCAATCATAATTTTTCCTTGCAAAAATGGAGATGAAGCGAAATGATAGGCAGCAACGGATGCCCTCGCAATTCACGATAATTGGCATCAGACCACAGAAAAACTGATATCAAATAAATTCTATGCACTTACCCCTCAATGCTCTACGCGCCTTCGAAGTGGCGGCCCGCCATCTGAGCTTTACTCACGCCGCAGACGAACTCAACGTGACTCAGACTGCCGTCAGCATGCAGGTAAAAAATCTGGAAGAGCGCATGGGCGTGGCCTTGTTTCGCCGCTTGCCGCGCGGCCTGGCGCTCACGGATGAAGGCCTGGCGCTGCTGCCGGTACTGGCGGAATCCTTCGAACGCATCGGCAACGTACTCGGCCAATTCGAGAACGGGCAGATGCGTGAAGTGCTGACGCTGGGCGTGGTCGGCACTTTTGCCGTCGGCTGGCTGATGCCGCGTCTGCGCGAATTTCAGAAGACCAATCCTTTCGTTGATCTGCGCTTGCTGACCAACAACAACCGCGTTGACCTAGCCGGAGAAGGACTCGACTACGCCATTCGCTTCGGTGATGGCGCGTGGCACGGCACCGACGCCGACCGCCTGTTTGCCGCACCGCTGTCGCCCATGTGCGCGCCGGCGATCGCTCCGCGTCTGCGGCGCCCACAGGATCTTGCAAGCGAAACGCTGCTGCGCTCTTACCGAACTGACGAATGGAACAGCTGGTTTGCCGCTGCCGCTGCGCCCTGCCCGCCGATACGCGGTTTTGTGTTCGACTCTTCGCTGACGATGGCGGAAGCTGTGGCGCAGCAGGCGGGTGTGGCCTTGCTACCGGTCAACATGTTCGAGCGTGAATTGCGCGAAGGACGGCTGGCCTGCCCCTTCGACATTTCCATCACTCACGGCGCCTATTGGCTCACGCGGCTGAAGTCAAAACAGCCGACACCGGCAATGCTGGCGTTTCAAAATTGGCTTCTGGCGCACGCCGCAGAGGTCGAAGCACAGTCTGGATAAGGATGAAGACAACGCGATGCGATGCCCGGCATGTGACCCGACGTAAGGCAAAAAAGCGACAAATCCCTCAGGAAAACCCCGATAGACGCGAAAGACCGCCCCTCGTAGAATAAATGATATAAACTATTTACAGGTCGCACGGTTTTTACGGTTGTCGTGAAAAATGAAAACGATTATATGGTTGGTTACGTAATGGCGTGCGGTTGGCAACAATGTCTCAACAAAGAAAAGGGGGACATCATGAAAAAGTACTTCGCGACACTCTACAGAAAACTGGTCGACTATCTGAACGACTCCAGTGCCCTGACGACCGGTTCCCATCGCGGCGAGCCGCATTGCTGCGGCATGTACTCCGGCCTCTCCAATATGGACCAGACCCACGACAAGAGCTGAACCTCCTTTTTCCGTTCCGCACACGCCATCGGTGCGCGGAACGGTGTTGCGCCATCCTGCTTGCCCTCCTCCAAACGCCCTCACCGCAGTACACCTCTCACCAATTCCACCGGCAAGCCCTCGTCTTTAGCCTGCCAACAAGCGCGCCCTGATCTCATCTTCAGATCTGTCAGCGATGATGCATAGCAACAACCGGCACACTCCTCCAGACAGCTCCATAACCTCCGCATTGCGTACGTTATCCATATCGTCCTGCACCAAATATCAATGCCGACTGAAGCAAAACAGGCTTGCCCTTATAATTTCCCACTACACGGCGCGCGCCTGCCCAGTCACGAAACCAGCTCATGTCCGACAACACCATCTCCCGCAACAAAGCCATGACCAAGTTCGACCAGCATGACAGCGTGTGGCTGTTTGGCTATGGCTCACTGATCTTCAAGGCAGACTTTCCTTTCATCGAGCGTCGCCCCGCCCATATCGTGGGCTGGAGCCGTCGCTTCTGGCAAGGCTCGCATGACCATCGCGGCACGGTACAGGCGCCGGGGCGCGTAGTGACATTGATCCAGGATGAAGGCGCGACCTGCGCGGGCATGGCGTATCTGATTACGCCGGAAGTGTTCGACCATCTGGATTACCGCGAAAAGAACGGCTATCTGCGTCTGTCGACCGACATCATTTTTGAGGATCACAGCAGCGCAGAAGGATTGATCTATATCGCGACCGAAGAGAACGCGGCCTTCCTCGGCCCGGCCCCGGAGCGCGACATTGCACGCCAAATCGCCAAGGCAGAAGGCCCCAGCGGACGCAATGCCGACTACCTGCTCGGCCTCGCCGTCGCTTTACGCGAACTGGGCAAAGAGGATGCCCACGTGTTTGAAATCGAACGGCATCTGCAACTGCTCAATGCCATCAATCAGGACGCTGAATAGCCGCCAGCCTTTTGACTGCTATGGCGGACTACTGACGCGCCGCCAGCAACAGCGCACCGGCGCCGATAAAGAAACCGCCGGTCGCCTTGTTCAGACGTGCAACGCCGCGCGACGTGCGGATGAAGCGGCGGATCTGCTTGCCGCAGAGAGAATAGACCGTGCTCGACACGAATTCAGCGCACAGATAAATCGATCCCAGTACCAAAAACTGATGTGGCGCCGGACGTGCAGCGTCGATGAACTGCGGGAAGATCGCTGCGAACAGCATGATGGCTTTCGGGTTGGTGATACCAAGCAGAAACTCCTGCATCACCAGCGCGCGCACGCTCTTTTGTAATGGTGCACTTGCACCGGCTTTTTCCACGCCGTCGGCCAGTTCCAGACCATGGAATTCGCGGCTGCGCCAGGCGCGATAGCCGAGATAAAACAGATAGACCGCTCCCACCCACTTCACCGCCGTAAACGCGGTTTCGGAAGCCAGCAACATGGCGCCGAGCCCAACGGCGGAAATCGTCAAAAAAATCGCAAACGCCGTCACTCGTCCGAAGGTCGCCAGCAAGGCCACACCGACACCGCGGCGAATGCCGTTATTGAGCGCGCAAAAATTATTCGGACCAGGCACCAGCGCCAGCATGATGGCGACAGGGATGAAGAAAAAAGCGTCCATTGCGATTCCGTATGAAGCGTGGGAAGACTCTGATTTTAACAGCCACCCCGGTTTTTCGTTGCCGTCTTGCGCAGCAAGTGCCCTGATGCGCATCCTTGCGACGATCAGCAAACCGCCTTCCAATAGCATTACCGAAGCGTTACCTTGCCGATCATTTAGGCGAATAGCATGCCGCTTGACCGTCTTGGCGCGCATGCCTGGGTTGACCAGTATCGTAAGTTTTGGGAAACCCGCCGTGATCGCCTAAAAGAACTGATGATGGCACTGCGCTACAACTGAACCAATCCGCAAGGAGTCCGGTGTCGCAGGTAGTGTAAAATTCCGGGCCGCCACCGACTCGCCGGGGCGGACCAGGGAAGCCATGAACATCACCATCAATAACGAACTCCTCCAATACATCGATCCGCTCACCGCCAACGAATACGCTGCTCTTGAGCGCAGTCTGCTGGCAGAAGGTTGCCGCGACGCGCTGGTGCTATGGGGCGAAGTGCTGGTCGACGGCCACAACCGCTATGAAATCTGCCGCAAGAACGGCATCGAATTCAAGACCGTACAGAACACCAGTTTCACGTCGATTGACGACGTCATGCTGTGGATGATCGATAACCAGCTCGGCCGCCGCAGTGTCACTGACTTCCAACGCGGCGTGCTGGCGCTGCGCAAGCGCGACATCATCTCGGCCCGCGTCAAGGCGGAAATGGATGCGTCCATCGAGTCGAAGGACGCGTCTGCCTATGAACCTGTCGGCGACGGCGCTGCCAAGCCTGCTGAGGATTCCGCAGCAAATCCCGCTATCCCGAGCGCGTCCATCAAGACGCGCGAAGACATTGCACGCGTCGCCGGCATCAGCAGCAACACCGTCGGCCAGATCGAAAAAATCCGCAAGACCGCTGCACCGGAACTGGTTGAAGCCGTGCGTGCCGGTACGATCTCCATCAACGCGGCGGCAGCCGTCGCGTCTTTGCCCAGCGATGAACAAGTCAACGCCGTTGCCGGCGGCAAGAAGGAATTGCGCCAGGCCGCCAAGATGGTGCGCGAGCAGCAAGCGGCAAATCGTACACCACGCACACCACGCGCACCGCACGCGCAATCGGAAGATGGCGAATCAGGAAATAATGATTCGGATAACGGTGCCCCCTTCTCCGGTTCGTCCCCGGTCGGCAGCAATGACCCCGTCGCCTTGCGCTCGGAAATCGCAGCATTGAATGCGCGCATCGCAACACTGACCGCAGAGAATCAGGCCTTGCAAGCTGAAATCGACGCACTGCGCGGCGTAGCCGCCTGAGTCCGATAGCCGCCAAGCATTTTGCCGACCTATACGCTCGCCGCCGCCGTCGAAGCCGAAACGGAAATCCGTAAGAGCCGCTTCATCGGCATCGTCATGCCGGTCGACAGCCGCGAGGCGGCACAAGCTGAACTGGAACGCCTGCGCGCACAACATCGGGCCGCAACACATGTGTGCTGGGCCTTGATGGCCGGCGGTCAGTCGGGCATGTCGGATGACGGCGAACCCTCCGGCACTGCCGGGCGTCCGATGCTGGAAGTCTTGCGCCACCATGAACTCGATGGCGTGCTGGCTGCGGTGGTGCGCTACTACGGCGGTATCAAGCTGGGCTCGGGCGGACTCGTGCGCGCCTACACCGATGCCGTCGCAACGGCCTTGAAGCAGGCGCAACGTATCGAACGCATCGCCTACGCCGAAGTGGAAATCGCCATCGCCTACGCGGATGAATCGCATCTGCGCTACTGGCTGCAACAGAAACAGTACGCATTGGTCGGCAGCAGCCACGACACACTGGCGCGGCTGCATGTACGACTGCCCGCCGCAGATCTCGATCAGTTGAAAGAATCCTTGCCGCGACTGGCTTCAAACGCTTCGATCAGACAAATCATGTAATCCATTCTGGCGGACTCGGCAGGGTTAAGTCGCCGGGTGCGCCCCCAAAGTGCATCGAATTCAGCGACGATCAGGTGATATTCAATCTCGCTGATGTCCGATGGCAGAGCGGCTTCCTGCAGGCTTGCTGACATGATGGCCTCCTTCCTGTTTCTACTTACTGCGCCGTCAATCTGCGTACCAGAACAATCGCAGCCATCGGCCCCAGCGCAAACAATCCAAACAGGCAATAGGCTGCCATACGCGCACCATCCGGGCCTCCCGGCTGGCTTAAACCGGCTGCGTTGACCGTCAACCCTGCCAACGCTGCGCCGATCGCCATTGCATACAGCTGGACTGTGCTGATACCGGCCGAGGCCAGATTTTCCTCACCGGCCTTCGCCGACTTCATCACACGTGTCACCAGATGCGGCCAGCCCATGCCGATGCCTAGTCCGACACCGGCCAACGCTACCGCGATACACGCGCCTTCGATGGCAGGGGCGATGCCATCGATACCATTTAACAGATCCCCCGGCAACAGCAAGGCCAGCGCTATCAGGGACAGCGCCATGATCACCGGCCCTGCCCGCACCATCCGATCGGCACCCGTATCGCTGCTCGACGAACTGAGCAAGGACGCCAGGCTCCAGCCACCGGCCATGGCGGCCGTCATGTAACCGGCCTGCAACGGCGAGTAGGCATGCAGCGTTTGCAAAAAATACGGTACGAAAATTTCCGTCATGCCGGCAATCATCAGCAAGGACAAACTGGCGAAGACTTTGCCCATCGCACTCTTCAGGGTGTAGGCGTCGGCAGGCAACAAGGCAACACCAGGACGAAGATCGAGCCGCGCAACCAGCACCCCCAATACCAGTCCGGCAGTCACGCCAAGCAACTTGCCGGCGTCATCCGGTGCTTGCCCAGCCAGCGCCACCAGCAATACAGACGCTGTGAGCAAGGCGATTTTCAGCAATGGCATGCGTACAGTCGACTTGCCTGCACCTTGTTTGCCGCGCAACTGGGCGGCGACAATCAACGCTTGCGCCAGCGATATCGGCAGCAGGCACCAGAACGCCAACCTCCACGCGCCGCTTTCCGCAAATATTCCGCCGACCGCGGGTCCGAGCAGTGTGGCGATGCCCCACATGCCTGATACCAGCGACACCGCACGCGACCAAAGCCGTTGCTCAAATACGATACGAATCAAGGCGTAGCTCAACGCGGCCAGCAAGCCGCCGCCGACGCCTTGCACGCTGCGCCCTCCCAGCATCCAGAACATGTCTTGCGCCGTCGCGCACAAGATGGATCCGGCGGAGAAAACAGCCAGCGCGAACAAATAGGTGCGACGCGGGCCAAGCACATCCAGCAGTTTGCTGGTCAGCGTCGAACCGAAAATCGACGCCGCGACAAATAATGTGATGTTCCACGCGTAATAGGCCAGACCGCCGATATCGCGCACAACCGAAGGCAGGATGGTGGTGACGATGTGGACGTTGATGGCATGCAGCGCAACGCCGCCGGTCAACGCCACGGCACGCCAGGCGTTGCCGCCGGAGAGCAGTTCGCCCCAGCTAGCAGAGGCAACGTCGTTGCGGATGCGTTTGCTTGCTTGGATTGCGTCTTCAATATTGCTTGTGTCAGTCATCGCGCACCTCGACATTCGAATGGGGAAAGCATAATATGCAAGTGTTTAATTGGATATTTATTCAAACGCATACTAAGCCAGCCCAATGAAATATACAAGTAAACACTTGGAAAACACTGAGACCATGCCGACGGCCGAACGCATTCTGTTTCGCCTGAAGACCAAGGGACCGGCCTCGACCGCCCTGCTGGCGCAGGAATTGGCGATGACCGCGGAAGCGGCGCGGCTGCAAGTGCAAAAGCTGTTGGCGGAAGATCTGATCAAAGGCGCTCAGGAGGTCTCCTCCGGCGCCGGCCGGCCGAAGCAGAACTGGGAGCTCAGCGCGGCAGGCCATGCCCGCTTCCCCGACTCACACGCCTACCTGACGGTGCAACTGATCGGATCGATCCGGCAATTGTTTGGAGAAGAAGGACTTGACCGCCTCATTGCGCAACGTGAAGGGGAAATGCGCAGCGACTATCTGCGCGCCTGCCAGAGCCAAAGCGGCATCCCCAAGAAACTGGAAACGCTGGCCGGCCTGCGCGCTGCCGAGGGTTATATGGCGCGCGTCGAAAAACAAGGCAAGGACTGGTTGCTGATCGAAGACCATTGTCCGATCTGCGCTGCTGCACAAAGCTGTCAGGGCTTCTGCCGCTCCGAGCTGCAACTATTTCAGGAAGTGATCGGCGCTGAAGCGTCGGTGACGCGCGAAGAACATTTGCTGGCTGGCGCACGGCGCTGCGTCTATCGCATCCACCCCGAGAGCTAGCCCTCATTGCCGTATTGCCCCACGTCATGGTCGCTTCGTGTCAAAATCACCGTCACGAATCTGGAATACAGATAAAAAAGAAGCATCCAGAACCCTCATTTATCCTATAAGGAAGCAGCAATGAAGACACCGATCACCGCCTGCCTGCTGGCATTGACGTTGGCGGCATGCAGCACCACGCCGCCGAACCAACAGACAACGCCGACCGGACAAGTCCCACTGGCACGCATCTATATCAAGAGCATGACGACGCAAATGCCTGATCTGGCTGAAGTACAGTTCTCGCGCGAGTCCGGATTTTTCATTGGCAGCTCACCTGAGGAACTGGCAATCAATGATGTTGTTCTGGCAGAGATCTGGGAAGGCGAACGCCTGAGCATCTGGCTCAAGCCGGGTACCAGCTACACCTTCAGTGTCAAACCCATGCGCTCGCTCAATACCAACTACACGATTCCGCCGGCGACCCTGACACTCGATCTCAAAGCACCAAGCGTCTACAAAGTACGCATCGGCTTTGATAAAAAAGGACTCACGCTGCAATCGCAAAACTGAGTTTGCAAACGCGACAGCACAATACGTCAGGCACAACAAAAAAGCGCGGCAAGTCCGCGCTTTTTTACGCTTACTGCTTTCTCGGCCTTTCGCGTTGGCCTTCTCATCCCCATGCAGTTCACGTTATTTTTCTGAAGCCCGAAACGCCATTGCCAATCAGCAATGAATGCCTGCACGCAACACGCGAACGCTCATCAGGAGCGACTTTCCGGCATTTTTTGAACACTTTCATTGCCCCCAAAAAACTATCTCAGCCAAATTACAACACTCCCAAATAAATTATCAATCGGGCATGATTCTTCTCAGTCGGTTGACTTCTTCCGCACTAATATGTGGGAAAAATGAACTAGAAGACGAGTGACATGCAAGACGAACTTTATCTCATCAAGGAAGCAGAAGTAGGCAGTCGCCAGATCGGCCTGGCCAAGGTCGTCGTCACGCTGTTGTTGCTGTCTGCTGCCATCGCCACACCGCTGGCCATGGTGCCGCTGGTGCCGATACCTGGCTATATGAGTGCGTTTGGCATTGCGATGATCATCATCAACATCATTCTTGGCGCGCTGCTTTTTGCCAAGGGCCTGATCGAGAGCAAAGAACGCACGATACGACTGGGCACCGCGTACTTCTTCGTCACGGTCATTTTCATTCCGCTGATTGCGGCGTTTCCCGGCGGTCTGATGACAGCCCCCATTATCGGGACGACGAGCAGCGCAGTCTGGCTGTGGTGCTACTGGCACACCGGTTTCGGCCTGCTGATCATTCGCTATGCACTGAGTTCGGACGACGTTGCCGGCACCGCCACCAGTGTGCGGACTTCCATCATTGCGACGATCGCCGTGGTCGTACTGCTGACCCTGAGCGCGACGATCGGTCTGCCTTATATGCCTGCGGTGTTTAGCAACGGCAAAAACTTTTTCGACGATTCAACCCTGGTCATCCCTGCACTGGTATTCGGCGTCAATCTGATTGCCCTGCTCTGCGTCATGCGCATGCGTGACAGCAAGCCCGAGCAGTTGTGGGTGATGGTCGGCATGTTCGCCGCCTGTATCGACATCTGGCTGACGCTGTATGGCGGCTCGCGCTTTTCGCTGGGCTGGTATTTCGCCAAGATAACCAGCCTGTTCACGTCGCTGGTGGTGCTGATCTCACAGCTCTACGGCATCACCCGGCTCTATAACAGCATCGCTGGTGCCAATAAAATCCTCATGACACAGGCCAATCAGGACGGGTTGACGGCATTGTCAAACCGTCGCTGCTTTGACCAGGTGCTGGAGATCGAATGGAATCGCGCGCGCCGCGACAAGCGGTCATTGGCGCTGCTGATGATTGACGTCGACTTTTTCAAAAAATACAACGACTCCTATGGTCATCTGGCAGGCGACGACTGTCTGCGCAAGATTGCCAACCATATGCTGGCAGTGATCAACCGCCCCGGCGACGTCGCCGCACGCTACGGCGGCGAAGAATTTGTGGTGATATTGCCCAATACCGACGCCAGCGGTGCGCGGCTGGTTGGCGAACGCCTGCTCTATAACCTCTCGCAAACCGCCATCCCCCACGCGCAGAACCTGCCATCCGGACTGGTGACGCTGAGTATTGGCGTGTCGGCCATGGTTCCCGGGGCAGGCAGCAATACGACAATGCTGGCCCTCGCTGCCGACAAGGCTCTTTATGAAGCCAAGGAACACGGCCGTAACCAGATCCGTACTGCCGCTCCGGAGAGTATCGCTCCCATGCCGCCGGCCTTCCTGCTAAGTTGACTGAAACTTCACCGAAACTGATTGGGCTGATTTGGTCTATTCAACCGATTTCAGCAGATATTCAACAAACCAATAACTGGTATTGGTAATCAAAATTGGAAAAAACGGATTGAAACACGCATACTGCAACGCAACATAAATCACTTTTGCGGAGCCTGCCATGCGTATTCTGATCGACATCCTGCCTTACACCCTGCTGATCGCTGCAATGGTCGCGCGCTACTTCGCATCGACACGTTAATACGGCTGACGGTATCGACCGTTAAAGCCTGAATCCGCTATGATGCGGATCTGGCACGGTTAACCAAGAAATATAAAAGGGCAGAGTTCATCTGCCCTTTTGCTTTTTCCGGGCCGCTCATCTCCTGCATGACGGTACGTCACTCCCGCAAAATCGTCTTTACAATTGTTTCCCCACATTCAAGAAAAAACCTGCCGCGTCGATATGCTGGTGGGGCGTTGTCGTCCGTTGCCTTTACTTGCTGTTACTCTCCCTGCTTTTTATTTATTTTGAAAGATTGCTCATGCGGCGCATCATGACCATCATCCTCTCTACAGCACTGGCGCTCGCGCTCAACGGCTGCGCATGTGCTCCTGGATTCGTGGGCTTTGACAGTCGCTGCAGCTTTCTCAACTTCCCGAGTGGACAACCCTGACGCGCCTTTTCACTTGTAAATACAGGTTAATTTTTACTCACACATTTCCATCAATTCAGATCACCTATCGCAAACCGGGAAACACCGTGTGCATTGCAGCAAAAATCAGCGATCTGTTTCCGCTCCCCTACCACTTCACGCCAGATGCAACGCAAGCCAGCTTTGCAAATCGCCCTGAACGCGCAAGCGACGCTCCTTCGATTCATTAAAAATCTCGTGGTAAGCGTCGTCATAGCAATACAGGCATTTGTCGACTTGCGGCACGCGCGAAAAGAAAGAACGGCTTCCCTGCGGATCCACAAACGCATCGTCGCCCGCGATCTGCAATAACAGCGGCAGGGTAAACGTGCCCGCGTCGCGCTGCACCTGTGCCATCGCCGACAGCATGAAATTGACCACGCGCGCGGCGACCTTGCCGTGATTGAGCGGATCGTTGCGATATCTCTGCACCACTGCCGTATCGTGCGATACCAACTCTGCCGGCAAACTGGTCGGCACGGCAAAACCCGGAGCAAGGCGCGTCGTCAGGGCAAGCAATATTTTCTGGAAGCCGCTCATGCGAATCGCCAACGCCGGCGACGACAAGAGCAAGCCCCGCACCTTCGACAAGCCGCCAGTGGCAAAGCGCGCCGCCACCAATCCCCCAAGGCTGTGACCAAAAATAAAAGGCGTGGTATTGCACTGCTGCGCAAAATCATCAAACACCAATTTCAGATCGGTCAGAAAATCGGCATCGCTGCGCAAACTCCCGCGCGCGCCGCCTGATTTCCCGTGACCGCGATGGTCGTGAATTCGCACCGACAATCCTGCGTCATGAAACAGCCCGGCCAACTCCGCATATCGTCCGCCGTGCTCCCCTAGCCCATGGACAAGAACAATGGCGCCGCGCGGTTCTGCGTGTCGCCATTCTCGATAAAACAGCGTGGTGCCATCGCTGGCCTGAACAGTTCCGGTATTTTCGTTGTTGAGCTGCATGGAAGTGTGAAGTTAAATGTGGGCCCGCCCGCATCGCGACATGTATGTAAACACAGTGTCTTATATGCCCATCCTCGTAGACAATCCTGGCAATAACATGCATCGTTGACATGCCATCACCTGGCACAGTCATGCAAACAGCACTGGTACGATCGAGGGGGATATGGAGCAACTAGACAAAACAACAAAGTTCCTCGTCCGACTCCTGTTTTTGGCAGGCGCGACAACCGGCTCTCTTGCGCATTCGGCAGAATGCAGCAAAGTCATTATATCGGGAGGTTCGGATTATCCCCCGCTGCATTGGTACGACGGCTCGAAATTGACCGGAGCAAGTATTGAGGTGGCAACCACCGCATTGAAAGCGTTAAAAATACCTTACGAGGTGCGCTATGCGGGACCGTTCTATCGCGCACTGGAAGGAGCCAGAAACGGAGAGATCGACATGTTGGCTACGCTCAAGGATACCCTTGAGCGACGCGACTTTCTGAGCTTCGCAACGCCCTCTCCGTTCACCAGTCCAATTGCTGTATTCACGCTGCGCAGCCGGCCGCTCCAGTACCGCGCATGGAACGACTTGATCGGCAAAAAAGGCGGCGTCACTCTTGGCTATCAGTTTGGCGATGGCTTTGATGACTTCCTCAAGGAAAAATTGAAGGTCGAAACCGAACAGAAGACGTACATGAACTTTTCCAAGCTCGAGCGTGGCAGTATCGACTATCTGATCACCGGCTATTACAACGGTCTGGCGTATCTTGCAGAGAGTAAGCAGACCGAACTGTTCATCGCACAAATGCCCTTCGTCACCGAATCAAAAAACTATATTGCCATCGCGCAAAAGAGTCCCTGTATCAAATATCTGAAGAGCATCAATCAGCAATTGGAGATCATGCAAAACAACGGAGCAACCAAAGTGATTCTGGATCGTCACACCAAGCTGCTTCTGAACAACAAATAAAGCCACGCAGCATGACGTCTGAAAATAGCGACAGGAGGCAGGTCAATAGCAGATCTGAAAAGATCGCGGCGAGATTCATGCGTAAATGACAGCAAATGAATCCGCCGGATCAGTAAGGAGTACGCAGAACGCGTCCCCTGAGAATTGGTGTTGGTATATTTTTTAACCGCCAACTCCGGTGTGGAGACCAGATAATACGGTCGCCCTCATAACCCACCAATCGGACGACGCCGGATTGGCGTGTAGGACAATATCCCGCTGTCGTTTACCGGCCGGGCGCTGAATCTTCTCTCTGATTAACCGATGCAGGCAGCACGCGACTCGCCGCATCGGCGCGTCGAAAACGTTTGCTGCGGCGGATCGCCAGTTGCACGCTGGCCATCCATGACAAAGGCCGTGGATGCACCACGGCACGCAAGGCGCGTGCATAGTCGAGCGTCAATCCCGGCGTCCACGCCATGGTCGCGGCGCGCTTCTGGATCTGGCTGGCGACCCAGACCTCCGGCGTAAAAAGCACCTTGACGAAACCCAGCCAGTGATCGGCACGCCGACCAATGACACCCTCCAATGCCGCCTCCAGTGCGTACGCAACGGTGCTGGAGCAATTGCGGTAGGTCAGGTTGTAAATCTCTTCCTGACGGTATTGCTGCCAGAACCGCAGAAGCCGCCGCGAATCGTAATCGCGAAACGAAATTTTCTCTGTTGACGGACACCATGATGCCGCTTCCGATGGATAGTCGGTCAAATAACGGCCGCGCACATTGTTGTCCGGCGTAGCGCGCAGCAGACGCGCGAACTCATCCGGTGAGCGGTCGATTTCCTCGGCCGGATACAGGCTGATGTACAAGCTCGGCGCAACCTCCAGCGCCGCATGGCCGGTTGAAATTCTGCCGCTGGCATCCACCGCTGCGATGTAGCGATTGACGATGGGCCGATTCAAAGTCTGCTCTTTGGCCGAACCGACCGGCGTCCATACATGCACCGTCAAAGGCGCCGCGCTATCGAGCTCAGGCAGCGTATCGTCGACAGCAGAGGTATCGCGATCATGGCTGCCTGCATCGAGCGGGCGATCGGAATCCGCATTCCGAAAAGACAACTGAGAAATCGACGTGGTCTTCGGCAATCGACGTGTACGGCTGGCCAGCCAGATAAGACTCCAGCCACTGAAGATCAGCCCCATTCCGAGGCAATAAGGCAGCGTCCCCTTGTAATGCGTCGGATACGGTTGGAAGATAATGATGGCGATCAGAATTTGCCCGATGCCGCCGGCCAGCGCCATGCGCCAGCGCGGAAAGCGCACCACCAGCGCCGAGGCAATCTGCAAGCCGCCACCTATCGTGAACGCTGTCCCGAACAACATGGCCAGCACCATGTCGCTGGTCGGATGCAGCGAGATCACCAAAAGGGAAATGAGCAAGAACAAACCACCCTTCAGATAACGCAGCGATTTTTGCGCGCCGATGCCGCTGGATGCAAGGAAGAGCGTTGCCAGGCTTTCCGCCAACAACAAATAGCCGAACACGGTAAGAGGAAACACCAATACGCCATCGAGCGCATCGATGCACAGACTGACACCGATCACGCCCCATGCCAGACCGATCAACGCCAGCACATGCCAATAACGGCGAATGAAATCGGCACCCAACAATAGCAAGACCAGACGTATCACTTCCTTCTCCATTTTAAAATTTTATCGGAAAGGTATCATGCAGCTCCAACCACCGAACTTGGCAATCTGATGTACGAAATTATTAGTCTGTTTTTTAATATACATGCCTGTTACCATTTCCTGATGTCATTCTATCGTTGACCGCACTTTTTTCTCAAATCGCCCGCCACAAGACATTCATACCGAAGCACGGCGATAATGAATCTCTCTCATCAAATTCCCCATGTCGCTGCCCATCAAGCTTGCCTCCACCTTCCTGCTCTTTCCAGCCAATCTGCTTTTACCCGCAGCGCTCGGCCTGTTTTTACGTCATCGTTGGCGCCGTTCAATCTGGTTGACTTGGAGCGCATTAATCTTGCTCTGGTTATTCAGCTCACACGCCGGCGCGCTCCTTCTTGTCGAGCCACTGGAAGCACAATCGCCTGCCATCATCAACATCGCGAGCCTGCCGTCGACGATACAAGCGATTGTCGTCCTAAGCGCGGGCAGGCAGTCGCACGCTCCTGAATATAGTAATCAAGATGTACCCAACTACATGGAGCTGCCTCGACTACAATACGCCGCCCGACTTCACCGGCTCAGCCATTTACCGTTACTCCTTACTGGCGGAAAAAGCGACAACACAGCTGAAAGCGAAGCCGAAGTCATGGCGCGCAGTTTGCGTGATGACTTCGGTGTGCCCTCACGATGGCTGGAAAACGAGGCGATGGACACAGCGCAAAATGCATCTCTGTCGGCAGCAATTCTCCGTCAGGCAGGCATACAGCACGTCTTATTGGTTACAGATGCGATACACATGCCAAGGGCATTGGAGAGTTTCCGGAGAACAGGCCTGGAGGTTACTCCCGCGCCCACCGTGTTTTTGCACCGAGAGCTTTTCAGTCTGTACGACTACCTTCCTAGCTCGGAAGGTTTGCGCCGCAGCAACTACGCCTTGCATGAGTGGATAGGCTTGCTTTGGTACACGCTCAGGGACAAGGTCACGAGCAAGGTCAGATAAAGCCTGTGAAAGCCGCACTAATCGCGGCTTTCTTTTTTTCTAGCACGTTTAAAGTTACTCTGTTGCCGCGCCGTTAATAACTAAAAAAACGACAACAACTCGGGTATCGCTATCCAAGTTTCCAAGGCGAGCAAAGACTCGCAGGACACCACAACTATTAATCTAGGAAAACTTTGGAGATCATCGGATGAAACTCTCATTCAAACAACGGTTGTGGACGCCGCTCGTCATCAGTCTGATTGCGTTGCTGGCCATTTCAATCTTCAACATATTTCAGGCGCGCGACATTCGTGTCGAAGAGCGCAAGAAAGATCTGATCAACGTCGCGCAAGTCGCCATGAGCACCATCAAGGAATATGGTGAACTGGCGAAAAGTGGCGCAATGAGCAAAGAAGACGCGCAAAAGGCAGCCTTGTTGCGTGTGAAAAACATGCGCTATGGCACCGATGGCTATTTCTCGGTCTCCAACTCGCAGGCCGTGACGGTGATGCATCCGATCAAACCTGAGCTCAACGGCAAGGATTTGTCGACCTTCAAGGATCCCAACGGCACACTGGTGTTCGTAAACATTTCCAAGGCCGGCGCCAAACCGGAAGGCGACTTCATCCACTACGTCTGGCCCAAGGTCGGCTCGCAAGATCCGGTGCCAAAAACTTCTTACGCTTTCCGCTATGAACCTTGGGATTGGATCATCACGACCGGTGTCTATGTCGACGATATCAACAGCGCTTTCATGCGTTCAATCTATCAGGCAGCGGCTATTTTCTTCGGCTTTGCAATCATCCTGATCGGCCTGGTGGTAGTGAACAACCGCGGCATTCTGCGCACCATCGGCGGTGATCCTGGCGACGCTGCTGAAATCGCAAACAAGATTTCCGACGGCGATCTGACGCTGGTGATCAACACGGTGCCGGGCGATACGTCGAGTCTGGTGTATGCCTTCAAACGCATGCGCGATTCACTGACACACACCATCTCCAACATCAAGTCATCCGCTGACACCATCGCTACAGCCTCAAGCGAAATCGCCAGCGGCAACCTTGATCTGTCCAGCCGGACTGAACAGCAAGCCGGCTCAATCGAAGAAACCGCTTCAGCGATGGAAGAGCTGACCTCGACCGTCAAGCAGAACGCCGACAATGCACGCCAGGCAAATCAGCTTGCAGTATCGGCCTCGGAAGTCGCGGTTCAGGGTGGCGCAGTCGTCAGTCAGGTCGTTGATACGATGGGCTCCATCAATGACTCGTCGCGCAAGATTGTCGACATCATCAGCGTAATTGACGGCATCGCCTTCCAGACCAACATCCTGGCGCTCAACGCTGCGGTGGAAGCTGCACGTGCCGGTGAACAGGGCCGCGGCTTTGCTGTGGTGGCCTCTGAAGTGCGCAGTCTGGCGCAACGCTCGTCCGCAGCCGCCAAGGAAATCAAGACGCTGATTGACGACTCCGTCGCCAAGGTCGACGTCGGCAGCAAGCTGGTACAGCAAGCGGGTGAAACCATGAACGAGGTCGTCGCCAGCGTCAAGCGCGTGACCGACATCGTTGGTGAAATCAGCTCGGCCAGCCAAGAGCAAAGCGCCGGTATCGGCGAAGTCGGCCAGGCGATCACGCAAATGGACGAAGGCACGCAGCAAAATGCCGCGCTGGTGGAACAAGCTGCTGCTGCTGCGCAATCGTTGCAGGATCAGGCGGCTACATTGGCCGATCTGGTTGGTCGCTTCAAGCTGGATGCAACACAAACGCAGCACGTTGCAGCCGCAGCGATTCGTCGCAGCGCACCACAATCGTTCAAGGCGCCCGTGAAAGCAGCAGCACCGACGACAACGGCCAAACCTGCGGCGATTGCCAAAGCCAAACCGGCCCCGGCGTCAGCGCCACGCCTCGGCAGCGCCGGCGCCAAACCGGCCAGTGCATCGAAAGCAGCAACGCCTGACTCGGATTCGGACTGGGAAACATTCTGAAGCGGAGATTGCGATTACCGGATAGCAATTTGCCGCGGAATAAAAAATAGCAAACAAGAAACAAAAAGGGTCTGCACATGCAGGCCCTTTTTTATTGTCATCTCTCCTTTGTCATCTTTCCTTTATCTCTGTCTCGCAGCAAGCACATTTCTTGCTCGCACTTTTTACACAAGTCACAGTCAAATCCAGAATAGGCTTAAAATAAGTCGTCGTAAGCCTCTGGCCGTGCATCTTGCCCGGCCGTCTGTGAAGTCCAGAAGTGTGTTTGACAGGTTAGCCTGTCGAGTCCGTTTAAGGGAAAGAGACATGGCGAACTCACCTAAAAATATCTCCAGCCTGATGTGCGAACTCAGCGTCGCACTTGCCGACCTTGCCGAAAAGATGAGCAATCTGGCAATCAATCTGGAAAATCAGTATCTCGATTCCGACGCCGAAGAGCCGGTTGCCTTGATGGAAGCGGCGCGCTCAACGATAGAGAAAGCCAAAAGCAGTTAAGCCGGTTCTAGATTCATCATATCGGAATGCATTAATCCGTAATCCGGCCTGACAAAATATCATTACGTGATCGTCTGATCGATCCAGAACTCTTCGCCTTCTGCCTGTACACGTTCCGCAATAAAATCCGCAACCACATTGACCCGCAAAATGTCACGTGCGTCCGCATGCGTGATGAGCCAGTAAGAACGGTAAAGCCGGATATCCGGCAACAAACGCACCAGGCCTTCCGCTCTCTCCTCCTCACGCGCCATGAAGCATGGCAACACGCCCAGACCTGCACCGCCGACCACCGCCGCCATCTGACTAATGATGTTCGATATCCGGATGCGCGGGCGTAACAAGGGCGATATTTCCGACAGATAGTCCAGCTCGCGCGACCACATCAGGTCTTCCACATAACCGACCCAGGTATGCGCTTCCAGTTGCGCCTTGTTGTCGATATGGCCGTGTCGCTGCAGATAATCGCTGGACGCATAAATCCCCAGTTCGTAGTCATTCAGACGACGTGCATAAAGACGTCCCTGCTCCGGACGCGTCATGCTGATGGCGATGTCGGCTTCGCGCTTGGACAGGCTGAACATGCGCGGGTTGGCGATGAGTTCCACTTCCAGCTCAGGATGTTGCTGGGCCAGCAAGTTCAGTTGCGGCGCCAGAAAGTAGGTGCCCCAGGCTTCCGGCGTGCCAATGCGGATCGAGCCGGTCAACCCTTGCTTGGCGTCGTCCTGGCGAGCATGGATGCGGACGGCCAGACTTTCCATGGCTTCGGCATCGGCGATCAGGCGCTCACCTTCCACCGTCAAGGCATAACCAGCAGACCGACGGTCAAACAGCACTGCCCCGAGCGATGCCTCCAGCCCGGCGATGCGACGGCTCAAGGTCGAATGATCGATACCGAGCTGGCGGGCGGCCACAGTCAGACGACCGGCCCGCACCACGGCGAGAAAGGCTTGCAGATCGTTCCAGTCGAATTTACGCATGGTCTTTTGCATAAGAATTTTTGCACATGAAGTTTGTGATATTCGGCATTTACCACGAAAAATCCCAATGCTACTCTTTTTCCAGGCTGCGACCCGCAAGCCCCATAAAGACAATGACAAAGCTAGGAGACAGCATGGCAACCATGTTCCAACAATTGAAGGCGCTGGCCGAAGCCGGCAAACCGGTGCGCGTCGGCCTCATCGGTGCAGGCAAATTTGGCTCGATGTTCCTCTCGCAGGTGCCGCGCACACCCGGTGTGCATCTGCTGGGCATTGCTGACCTGTCGCCCACACGCGCGAAGCAGGCGTTGACGCGTGTCGGCTGGAAAGACGACATGCATGCTGCACGTTCCTGGGATGAGGCGCTACGCGACGGCAGCACCTTTGTGCAGGACGATGCCGAGGCGATGATTTCGCATCCGCAACTGGATATCGTCATCGACGCCACCGGCAGCCCTGCCGCCGGTATTCGTCACGCTCTGCTGTGCTGCAAGCATCGCAAACACATCATCATGGTCAACGTCGAGGCGGATGCCCTCGCCGGTCCGCTGCTGGCGCGCCGCGCCGCCGAAGCCGGGATCATTTATTCGATGGCCTACGGCGACCAGCCTGCGCTGATCGCCGAGATGGTCGACTGGGCGCGCACCTCCGGCTTCGACGTCGTGTGCGCCGGCAAGGGCACCAAATATCTGCCGATCTATCACCAGTCGACGCCGGATACGGTGTGGGGACACTACGGCTTCAGCGAAGCGCAAGTGGCCTCGGGCGACTTCAATGCGCAGATGTTCAACTCCTTCCTCGACGGCACCAAATCAGCACTGGAAATGGGCGCGGTCGCCAACGCCTGCGGCCTCACGCCGGGCGCAAGCGGATTGGCCTTCCCACCGTGCGGGGTCGATGATCTGCCAAACATTCTGAAACCCGCATCGGCGGGCGGCATCCTGTCACATTCTGGTACGGTGGAAGTCGTGTCATCGCTGGAGCGCGATGGCCGTCCGGTGTTCCGCGATCTGCGCTGGGGCGTGTACGTCACCTTCGAAGCGCCGAGCGATTACGTCCGCGACTGCTTCGCCCAGTACGGTCTCAAGACCGACGCCAGCGGTCGCTACGCTACCATGTACAAACCCTACCACCTGATCGGCCTGGAGCTGGGCATCTCGGTCGCCAACATCGCCGTGCGCGGCCAGCCGACCGGCAACACATTAGCTTTCAGCGGCGACACCGTTGCCACCGCCAAGCGCGACCTCAAACCGGGAGAAAAACTCGACGGAGAAGGTGGCCACATGGTCTATGGCAAGCTGATGCCTGCAGTGGATTCGCTCAATGCAGAAGCGCTGCCGATCGGGCTGGCGCATCACATCGTGTTGCAACGTCCCGTCGCTGCAGGACAGACCGTACGTTGGAGCGACGTCGCCATCGACAGCAGCCTGGAGTCGATCCGCATCCGTCGTGAAATGGAAGGATTGTTCCGCAAGGAGATGGGACTGGCGGCACCGCGCAGCAGCATCGCCGCCTGATTTTCAGGGCACAAAAAAACCGCCGCGCAGTCCATTGCACGGCGGCTTTTTTTTCCGAAACGGTAAATCAGAAGTCGTATTTCAACTCTGCAAACAAGGTTCTCTCCGGGAACGGATGGAACAGGAAGTAGTTCTTGTTGGTGAGATTGTCGATGCCGACTGCGGTGCTCCAATGCTTGTCGATCTTGTAGCGTACGCGCGCATCGAACACCATGAAGCCGTCAAAGCCTTGATAGGTATGCGTGTTGATGTCGCTGTTGTCGACCGTCGAATAGAGACGTCCGCTGTAGCGCCCTGCCAGCGTATACGCCCACTTGTCATCAGGGCGATACGTTCCCACCAGCGTGGCGCGCCATTCGGGCACATAGGGTGTGCGCTTGCCGACGGATGTTGTGGTGCTCGACACAAAGCTGCTGTTGGCAAGGATGCGCGCGTCGACATAGGTCACGCTGCCGTTGATCTCTAATCCCCGGATCAGCACATCGTCTTTTTGCACGACGAACTCAACGCCACGCTGGCGTGTCTTGTCGACGTTCTGCGTGAAGGACGACACCACCGTCCCCAGTGTCGACGTCTGCGAAATCAAGGCATCGGAAACTTCTTCCTGGAACAAGGACAGACGCAGCTTGCCTTTGTCGAGTGCGCGCTCGATGGCCAGCTCACTCGATAGCACGCGCTCGGGCTTCAGATTGGGATTGGGCTGGCGATAGATGTTGTCGCTGCCGAGTACGTTCTGGTACAACTCGCCGACCGTCGGAAAGCGCAAAGCCTTGCCGAACGAGCCGGTGAACTGCCACAGATCACCAGGCGCCCATGCCACCGACAGTTTGGGAGAGAAGCCTGAATTGCGCACTTCTGGCTGATTGATGCCGCCACTTGCCACCGCATAGTTGTAACCACCAAAAGCGCGCCACCATTCATAGCGTCCACCCAACGTGGCTTTCCAGTCCGGTGCCAGACGCCAGACATCCTGTGCCCACACAGCGCTGGTTTCGGTCTTGCCGCGCGAGTCGGTCGACAAGGCGCCGTTGCTGCCGGAAACCCAGTTGCTGGTCGAATAGGTCGGGCTGACCAGTTTGTATTGATCGTAGTGACCACCGAAGCTGACGATATGCGCCCCTTTTACGCCATCCGGCCGCCAGATGCCTTTGAGATCCAGGGTTGACCAGCCGGTGCCGCTGGCATCGGCGATGGTACCGCTGCCGCCGGTTTGGGCAGCGGGATAAGTGCCGGTTGACGTCCGCGTGGAATCCTTGGCGGTGTAGAAGTTGCTGGCGATGGCTTCCCAATCGAACACGCCCTGCGTCTTGCTCCTGACGGCCAGGCTTTGTATCCACTGTTCCTGATCGGTGCTGTTGCTAACGAGGCCGCTCGGATAGACCGTCGCGCCGGCGGCATTGGTGAGATAGGACTGCCCATGCGAATCTGCCCGGTTCTGCCAGTAGCCCAAGATATAAGTTGCGGTCAGCGTTGGGGAGAAATCATAGGACAGTTTGAGCTTGGCATTGTCTTGCACGGTATGCGTCAGGCCGTTCGCACCGACCAAGAAGCTGCTCTTGCCGTTACGGTCTTGCGTGGTATAGCCGCCGATACTGCCTCCAGGCGCTGTGCCCGGTACATAGCTCAACGGCTGGCTATAACCGTCCAAATGATTGGCGCTGAACCACCATGACCAGTCGCCGCTGCGATTGCCGAGCGTGGCGGCGAATTCTTGCGAGCGATAAGTGTTGCTGGTGCCGTATTGGCTAAAGTCCTGAAACGCGGTATTGGCCTTGACGCTGGCTTCGAAATGATCAGGCATGCGCGTGGTGATCTCGGTGACGGCGCCGTAGGAATTGCCGGGATATTGTGCAGCAAAGGGGCCGTACAGCACGTCAATACGTTCGATTTCTTCCGGCGCGACGAGGAACCAGCGCGGTGAACCATTGCCGTTATTGTTGGCGATCAACGCCGACAACAGCGTGCCATCGGCATAGATCAGACTGCGCGCGCTGGCGTTGATACCCGTAGTGCGTGTGGACATCGGGGCCTGCGTGTCGCCGATAAAGCGCTTGCGGATCAGCACGCTGGGCATGTACTTGAGGGTATCTTCAACGTTCATCGCGTTGACGGTGTCGGCGATTTTTGCGGCGGTGACACTTTCGGTGGTGGTCGGCAGCTTGTTCTTTTCGCTGACCGATTGCGATTCTTTGACGACGACCTCGGGCAAGGCGGGGTCGCTGTTTTCAGCTTGGCTCAGCGGACTCCAGGCAGCAATCAGCGCCAGCAGCAAAGGACGCAGGGTTCCCGGAAATGGTGTGGATGTTTTCATGTGATATCAATTTGCGACTTCTGTGCGACACGGCAACACCGGCGCAACAGCGTGTGAATGGAGTGTGTCTGGATCCGCTCGCGAAAAACTCAGCTGAGCGGCGGACTAGCTTCAAGCAACTACGGGCGGCCCACGAGAAGGCGCAACGATCCACGCAAACAACGGCTGCGGCGCGCGATAAAACAGGCGCGGCAACAAGTGAGAAATGGTGAAGACGGTCTCACCGACGGCGACATGAGGTGGCGGCGTCAGGACGTCCGCATGCATCAGGCAATACGGGCAATGGGCCGATGCGGCAAGCTGTTCTTTCCCCGAAACCGGTGCATCGCTTTTGTTGACGCCAAAGGCGCTGCAGATTTCCATCCAGAACGCAGGTGAAGAAGGTTCCGGCGAAAAGGCGCGCGACAAGGTCGGAGCAAGCACCATCAGCAGCACCGCAAAAATAGCGGTCCAAGCGGTGATTTTTTGTTTGATTGTTGATCTCTTCCCCATCCGGCGACTTTAGCACGCAGGGGTAGCGCAGCGTACTGCCGCGAAGGTGGCGCTGGCGGAGAAAAGTACGAGGGATGAAATTATCTCGATCGGCCAAAAGCCTTTACAGAAAAGGATTTGCGAGATATCGACGTTCAGAAAAACGGGCTAAGAAAACAAAAATGCAGAGGGTGCGACAAATTGCCGCACCCTGCAGAAACCAGTGCCTGCGAGCAATCGCCAAGACTGCTTGCAGCAAGCTGCGACTATCTTACTTGACCGGGCTTGGCTCAGTCACAGCGGCAGCAGGAACTGCCTTGATACCCTTGGTTTGCGTCAGTGTCAGGCTGGTGACGAAGCTGGCGATGTCGTAAGGCTTGCCGTCACGTTCACCGGCAGTCTTGTCGGTGTGATGCGCTTCGACAACGTAGGTGCCTTGCCACGGCAAATCAAATTTCACGACGCCTTGTTCATCCGTGTGGCTTTCCTTGCTCCAGCCGGCCGGCACCTGAATGTTGATCTTGGTCTTTGGCAGCGGCTGGCCCTTGTAGAACAGCTTGAACTCGCCGCGCTTGCCGGTCGGCACAACATCCAGCGTCAGACGTGGAGCCTGCTCTGCATCGGAGGTGACCAGACGTGCTGCAGGTGTCCATGCGGTGCGTACGACGGTGTCGCCGGTCTTGCGCTCCATCACCGGGTAATGCGCTTCTTCGGCGATGATGGATTCGTTCTTGCCAGCGCGTGCGGACAACGTAAAGCCGTTCTTGCCCTTCTTCAGATCCAGTGTCTTGTCGCCATTGCTGCCCAACAAAACGGCGGTCGGCTGCTCGAACTTGTCGAGACGGCCCGGCGACGCTTCGCGCAGGTTTTCAGCGAATTCGCCGAAGTAGAAATTGGCGGACTTCGCATCCTGTTGCAGCCAGACGTGGTGGGCTTGCGCCGATGCAGCGAACAACATGGTGGACAACAAGGCGGGAATGACAAGACGTTTCATGTAGTACTTCCTTTCAGGGTCGATGAAATAGTGACGCAACAAGACAAACAGAGAGGACGCAAAATGCTTCCGTCCCGCGTCACCGTTTTCACGGGACTGGAAACATCGGGCATACCGGACATTGCTGAATGACTCTCTGGCGCGTTCGCAGCGGCGATATGAAACATCGAAACCGCATCGTTGCAACGCACATCTGGCCTGGCTTGAGGCTTGGCGGGATCTGGATAAATAAGGATTCGTCCGATGGATCCGGACATGGAGGCGTCTTTTTGGCTTGTTGTTTTGCTCAACAAACGGCGCTTTTTAATTATCGAGAATGATTATCATTATAGTGATTGATTCCAACGGAGACAATCACTTCCTGACAAAAACCTGAGCAAACAAACTCATGCAATGGCCGCGTCTTTTTTAGACTTACCGCGCGTGTTGGCACAGGCATCCGAATTCTTCAAAGACCTGGCGCGCACCAACAACGAACTGGTGCAAGGATCGAATTCTGTGTCTGCGATCCGGCGGTTCTGTGTTTTTGTCTTTCTGAAGCCCATAAAAAAAATCCGACCACTCCTTTCGGGAGGGCCGGATTTTTTATGTTCTGCGCTGAGCAGTCAGCTACCGCGATACGTCGAATACGACCAAGGCGAAACGACCAACGGCACGTGATAGTTCTGAGCCGCATCGGCGATGCCGAAGGCGATGACGACTTCATCCACAAAACGTGGCGCCGGCAACTCTACACCCTGCCCGGCGAAATAATCGCCTGCGCCAAACACCAGCTCATAACGTCCGGTCACAAATTCGTCGCCTTGCAACAACGGCGCGTCGCAACGGCCATCGCTGTTGGTAACGGCGTTTTTCAGCAACACTTTTTCATTTCCCTTGATGACATACAGGGCCAGTTTGACGCCTGCGCCCGGCTTGCCTTGGGTCACGTCCAGGACGTGGGTGCTCAGTTTTCCCATTGTGCTTCCTCTCTTTAGCAAATTTTTGACCATTCTTTGACCGGCAAATGATATACCGCAGTTTTAAGGTCTATATACGTTCCAGCTTATATCCACAATCAATTCTAAAGACATAATTCGGCGATCACATGAAACAAATCAAAAGAACGAGCAGAAGGCAGGAGACATGAAAGATTCCAATTACCCACGCGACCTGGCCGGTTACGGCCGTACGCCACCACACGCGCAATGGCCGGGTGGCGCGCGCATCGCGTTGCAGTTCGTGCTGAACTATGAAGAAGGCGCGGAGAATTGCGTACTCGACGGCGACGCTGGCTCGGAGGTTTTTCTGTCTGAAATCATCGGCGCACAGAGTTTCCCTGCACGCCACATGAGCATGGAATCGATCTACGAGTACGGCTCGCGCGCCGGTTTGTGGCGCTTGCTGCGCATGTTTGAAGACCGCAAACTGCCGCTGACCATCTTCGGCGTGGCGCGTGCATTGCAGCGCAATCCGGATGCAACCGCAGCCTTCATCGAACTGGGCCACGAGATCGCCTGCCACGGCCTGCGCTGGATCAGCTACCAAAACACCGATGAAGCAACCGAGCGCAAACACATCGCCGAAGCCATCGCCATCATCAAGGACATCACCAACAACGCGCCGCTCGGCTGGTACACCGGGCGCGATTCACCCAATACGCGCCGCCTGGTCGCTGAGCACGGCGGCATCGCCTACGACGCCGACAGCTATGCCGACGACCTGCCCTACTGGGAGAACGTCAACGTGCGCAATGCCGACGGTTCAACGGCTTCCGCGCCGCAACTGATCGTTCCTTATACGCTCGACAGCAACGACATGCGCTTCGCCGCGCCGCAGGGATTCAACTCGGGCACGCAGTTCTTCGATTATCTGAAAGACGCCTTCGACCTGCTCTACGCCGAAGGTGATCCGGCCGGACTCGATCGCCCCAAGATGCTGTCGGTCGGTCTGCACTGCCGCATTGTCGGCCGTCCTGCACGTGCAGCGGCGCTGGCGCGTTTCCTCGACTACGTACAACAACACGACAAGGTCTGGATCACGCGCCGCATCGATATCGCCGATCACTGGCGCAAAACACATCCACATCCACACCCGCACCCATTCAGCAAGGTTTGATCTACCGCCGTGGCGGATCCACGGAACACTATAAAAAAGCAGTTCGACATACCATTTAATGGAGGAGACACCATGCAACAAGCAAACGCAATCCTGCGCAAGCCAGTCAGCACACATCTCGCAGCGGCGGGCCTCATCGGGCTGTCCGCAATGGCGGCAATACAGCAGGCGCATGCTGCCGACTGGAGCGACAATTCCATCGGTTACCGCTACGGCACCAAGTTCGCCGAGCCCTACAACACGCAGGACATCAGCAAGAACATCATCAACTTCACGCACGCCAGCGGTTACAAGTACGGTACCAATTTCCTGAACGTCGACCTGCTGATGTCCGACAAGAAGGACAGCAATGCGCAGGAAGCGTACATCACCTATCGCCATACGCTGGACATCGGCAAGATCAGCGGCAAGGACTTGTCCTTCGGCCCTGCGCGCGGCGTCGGCTTTACCGCGGGCTTCGACTGGAACACCAAAAACGATCCGGGATACGGCTCCAAGAAACGCATGATCGTCGCAGGCCCGACGCTGATGATGGATGTGCCCGGCTTCCTCAACATCAGTCTGTTGGCGCTGTGGGAAAGCAACCAGCCGGTTGGCATCTCCAGCCGCTATTCATACGACGTGCACCCGATGTTGACCGCTGCATGGGGGATACCGTTCGGCACCAGCGGCTTTGCATTTGAAGGCTATGTGAACTACATCGCCGCCAAGGGTAAGGATGAGTTCGGCAGCCCGACCAGCCCGGAACTGAACTTCGACGGCCAGATCATGTACGACGTCGGCACGCCAATGGGGCTAGGCAAGAATACCTTCCGCATCGGCCTGGAATATCAGTACTGGCGCAACAAGTTCGGTAACCAATCCAAGGTGCCAGGCTCCTTCGCCAAGACACCGATGATCCGCGCCGAATACCACTTCTAAGTCCGGGTGTAAGATGCCGGGGGACGCTGTTGCGTCCCCTTTTTTTATTCTTCATTCTTTATTCATGCTCTCCACGTTGCCACGACTGCCATGATCGCTTCTGCCAAGCCAGCCCCTATCAGCCACGCCGAATGGCAAACCCGTATCGATCTCGCCGCCTGCTACCGGCTATGCGCATTGCAAGCCTGGGACGATGTCATCTACACGCACATCTCGGCCACCGTGCCGGATGAGCCGGGACATTTTTTGCTGAACCCATTTGGCTATCGTTTCGATGAGATCTGCGCATCGAATCTGGTCAAAATCGACCAGCACGGCCAAATTGTCGGCGACAGCCCCTACCGCATCAATGTCAGCGGTTTCGCGATCCATGGCGCGGTGCATGCGGCGCGTGCCGACGCGCATTGCGTCATGCATCTGCACAACGACCATGCGGTTGCCGTCAGTGCACTGCCGCAGGGATTGCTGCCGCTGTCGCAACATGCGTTGCGCTTTTATGAACAGATTGCTTATCATGATTACGAAGGGCTGGCATTGACGCCCGGTGAACAGACACGGCTGATCGAACGTCTCGGCGACTATCCCGCACTGCTCCTGCGCAACCACGGCAGCCTGATCTGCGGCCGTACCATCGCTGAGGCCTATGTCCTGATGGATACGCTCGACAAGGCTTGCCGTATTCAGCTACTAACGCAAAACAGCGAACAAACGCCGCAGATGCCTGCTGCCGATATCTGCCGAAAGACGCATCAGCAATTGCTCGGCGACGGCAGCCCGGAAGGTGTGCTCGAATGGCCCGCGCTGCTGCGCAAACTGGATGCACTGGATGCGTCTTACAAAAATTGATTTTACCCAAGGAGAGAACATGCCCACATTCAACATCCAGCTGTTTGAAGGCCGTAGCATCGAACAAAAACGTGAACTCGTGAAGGCAATTACCGAGGTCACCTGCAAGACCTTACAATGCGGCCCGGAGTCGGTCGACATCATCATCCAGGACGTCAAGAAAGAGAACTGGGCGACTGCAGGAAAACTGTGGTCGGACTGACAGCCTGAATCAAACACGGAAGCTCAATGAAAAATGGCGCGCCAACTGATATCAGCGGCGCGCCATTTTTGGTTATTACACACTTCTTATTCGGACATCACCGGTTCCACTTTTGCCTTGTTGGAAAAACGGATCAAAGGCACCCGGCGCACCATCCACAAACCGATCAACGCCGACACGATCGCCAGCGCAATGCCCATGTGAATCGCTCCGACCAGCGCATCGCGCGCCGCGTCGAGCAAGGCTGAACCGTTGTGGCCGGCCTGCAGCATTTGCGCCAGCAGTGTCGACTGGATGTCGTGATTGACGAGGATTTCCGGGTCCTTGAATTCAGCCATCCATTGTGCCGCATGATCGCTTTCCAGCGCGCGCTGAACGCCGCTGCCGTACATCTGTGTCACCAGCGTACCGGTGACCGCCGTACCGAGCATGCCGCCGATCATGCGCAAGGATTGCAGCAAGGCAGTGGCGATGCCGAGATGTTCGCGGCTGGCAGCCTGCTGCGCAAAGACCGTCAGATTCGGCAACACCAGACCGAGACCAAAACCACCTGCCAGCATCGCAGCCAGCATGAAGGAAGTCGAGGTGCCGCGCTGCGACAGCACGATGCCGAGACAAGAAATCGCAATCAGCGCAAAGCCGACGTACATCATCATGTTGGGATTGGGAATGCGTGTGACGACGCGTCCGTTGACGATACTCGCCACGGTAATACAGGCCACCAGCGGGGTGATCAATAAACCGGCCTCGCGCGGCGACATGCCGAATCCGCCCTGGAACAACAGCGGCGAATACATGAGCATCGAGAACATCGAGAAACCGGCAAGGATCGACAACAGGAACAGGCTCGACAGCGCAGGATCCTTCACCATTTCAAATGGCAGGATGGGCTGCTCGACGTGACGCTCCCACTTCCACAGGGCGTAGAACGCGGCAACACTGGCGACCAGCAAAACGGCCATGCCGGTAGTCAGGCCGCGCTTGGGCAACATCTCCACCAGCAATTGCAGGCTACCCAGTGCGATGGTGATCAGCACCGCGCCAAACCAGTCGAGACGAATCTTGCCTTCGTGCTTGATATGGCGAATATGCGGGATGTAGCGCATGGCAAAAAACAAGGAGATCAATCCGACCGGCAGGTTGACGTAAAAGGTCCAGCGCCAGCCCAGCGATTGGGTCAGAAAGCCGCCCAGCGAAGGCCCGATCGAGGTCGCAATACCGTACGCCGCGCTCAGAATGATCTGCCAGCGCAGACGAATATGCGGATCCGGAAACAAGTCTGCAGCCGAGGCAAATGCCGTCCCGACCAGCATGCCGCCGCCGATACCCTGGAGGCCGCGCGCCAGCACCAGAAACAGCATGCTGTTGGCCATCCCGCACAGCATGGAAGCGATGACGAAGATGATGATTGATGCAATCAGAAAAGGCTTGCGACCGAAATAGTCACCGAGCCGGCCAAAAATCGGCACGGTAATGACCGAGGTCAGGAGATACGAGGTTGCGACCCATGCATAAAGATCAAAGCCCTTGAGCTCAGCGACGATGGTCGGCAAGGCGGTTCCCACAATTGTCTGATCCAGCGCCACCAGCATGATGACGAAGCAGATGCCAAGAGTGGCCATCAGGGATTCGCGGAAAGGCAAGACTTGACCGCTCGAATGCGCGGCTTCTTTATGTGGAGACATGTTGGGAAAATCGTTTGGCCGAAGCTTGCAGACGTCTGTGTTGGCGAAACGACAAGCACCTGCAGATGACTACTTGTCGTGCACGACCACATTCATCACAGGCGCCAGCCTGAAGTGACTGAACCGCTATTCTATCAATTGCGGCCGTACTCTGCAGAATGTCACGGTGGGAATGCCGACGACCGTGTTTCATCGGTCGCCGGATGTTTGGGTACCACCGGCGACACGAGTGCCGGCGTTAAGGTTTTGTCTCTTGGTGATACAACACTTCACGATCATTCCGCGGCTGCAAAGCTCGGCTGTTGGCCGTGTAGTAACGATGAAAATCGTCTAACTGAGCAGACGACAATGTGATCGGCTGCGGCAGAACATGCCACTCGACATTTTGGCTCAGCGGCGGTGTCGTCAACGAGCCGAGATAGTGGAAGTAACTCAAGTTTGCCGGCAACAATTGGCTGATATCAAACTCGCGCATCGGTTCCGCCCGCCCTGCACGTATGACACGTCGCATGATGGCGTCAAATGCCGGATTAACGGCGCCCTCCTGAAACAGGACGCCGATCACCGCCAGACGACCGTTTTTGGCCTTGTAGACGAGGTGCAATTCGAGCGGATATCGCTTGCCGTTGACTACATGTTCGCTAGGGGTATGAAAGTGGAATTGCTGCAGTTGAAAACGGCGCCCGCGAATAGTCGCAAAATTTCCTGGTAAGACGTTAACTTGTATCGTATTAGTGTTGTCCACCACGACGGCGTCGCTGGTCCTGCCCGAGATCCTGATGCTGTCGTCTGCATCGTCGTCGAGATCGGGCGTCGCCTTGTTCACATCGAGCGCAATCGGTGATTGACGATCGCCATGCACTTGGTTCCACTCTGCCTGATGCGCGTAGTCAAAATGCGTACTTTCAGCCATTGCAGCAGATCCGGTACCAGCCAGCATGATCGTGGATAACAGCGTCGCGTGCAGCGCCTTGCCGCAAAAAAAATACATCGTAGATTTCATCAAAATCCTCCGTCGCAGTGTGGTTCATCAAGCTCCATCCCAAACAGACAGACACGTGCTGTTGCCGGGCAAAGCTGAGGCCGGATTTTAGTCGCGCAGTTGCCGGGATCACATCGCACAGAGGGAATTTTCAGAGATACAACGGTCTATTCGAAATCGAACGACCTTTTTATCGTCGTGATCGCAATCGAAAAACGGAGGAGGATGAACCGCTATCAGGAACCTGATAAGCGCTATGCTTGAACAGCTGCCTGACGAAAAAATCAGGCAGCTGTATGAGAGGAACTACAGAAGAACGGAGTCGATATCAGTCGCCCGCGATGGTCATGTTTTCCAGCAGGATGGAGCCAGTTTCCTTGGTGCCGCGGATCAGCGTGTCGTTACCGATGGCGACGATCTGGCGCAGCATGTCTTTCATGTTGCCGGCGATCGTGATTTCTTCCACAGGGTATTGGATCACGCCCTTTTCAACCCAATAGCCTGAGGCGCCGCGCGAGTAGTCGCCGGTCACGTAATTCACGCCCTGCCCCATCAGTTCGGTCACTAGCAAACCGGTATCGAGCTTTTTCAGCATGCCCTTGAAGGTGTCGGCTGCAGTGGTCAGCGACGAGGTTATCGACAAGTTGTGCGAACCACCCGAGTTGCCGGTGGTTTCCATGCCCAACTTGCGCGCCGAATACGTGGAGAGGAAGTAACCTTGCACCACACCGTCTTTGACCACCTCACGGCGATGCGTCTTGACGCCTTCTTCATCGAAGGGTGCAGAGCCGACGCCACCGATGACGTGCGGATCTTCCAGAATCTGGATGTGATCCGGCAGAACTTGCTTGCCCAGCGAATCGAGCAGGAAAGTGGATTTGCGATACAGAGCACCACCCGAAACAGCTTGCACGAAGGCGCCCAGCAATCCGGCCGCCAGCGGTGCTTCGAACAGCACCGGGCATTTGCGTGTGGACAGCTTGCAAGCATTCAGACGCGCCAAAGCACGTTCAGCGGCGTAGCGGCCGATGGCTTCCGGCTTGGCCAGCTTCTTCGGATCGCGCATTGACGAATACCAGTCGTCGCGCTGCATGTTGCCGCCTTTGCCGGCGATCGGTGCAACTGAAATCGTATGGCGCGAGAAGGGATAACCACCGATGAAGCCGCGCGAGTTAGCGGCGACAAAATGCGATTGCTGCGCGTAGACGCTTGCGCCTTCGCTATTGGTGATGCGCTTATCGACCGACAGCGCTGCCGCTTCGCAGCGTTGCGCCAGTTCGACGGCCTCTTCCGCTGTGATCAGCCATGGCGTGCACAGCTTGAGATCGCGCGGATTCATTTCGAGATTTTCGACATCCGGCAAGCCGGCGCAATCGTCGATCGCGGTGAAGCGGGCGATGTTGTAGGCCGCTTCGACGGTTTCTTTCAGCGCCTGCTGCGAGAAATCGGACGTACTGGCATTGCCGCGGCGAACATTGCGACCTTCGCCCATGTAGACGGTGACGCCGATGCCCTTGTCCTTATTCTGCTCAATGGTCTCGATCTTGCCCTTGCGCACCGCTACCGACAGCCCGCTACCCTCGCTGATGTCTACCGCCGCATCGGATGCGCCTTTTTCCTTGGCATAACGCAACACATCTTGTGCAAGCTGCTTCAATTGGTCTTGACTGTGGGTAAATACGGTATCGCTCATTGGCCTGTTTTCTTCGAAATGCGTATAAAACGGGTATCATAGCAGTCGTTTAGCTTATTTATCTGAATCATGCCAAATCCCAATCGCGGGTCCTGCGGCTTCCAATCCAACGAATTCGAGCAGGAATACGACCGTCCCTCCAAATCCCAACTGAAACGCGAAATGACTGCGTTGCAGAAACTGGGCGAAGAACTGGTTGCCGAGCCACGCGACCGTGTCAAACGCGTGCCTATGCCCGAAGACGTACGTGACGTCATCCTTGAATGCCAGCAAATCAAGGACCACGAAGGGCGTCGCCGCCAAATGCAATACGTCGGCAAGAAGATGCGCACCCTGGATGAAGACGAAATCGCCGCCATCCAGCGTACGCTCGACAGCTGGCGCGGTCTGTCCAAAGCAGACACTGCCTCGATGCACGCTCTTGAGCGCCGTCGCGAAAAGTTGTTGAAAGACGACAATGCCCTCACTGAGTTGCTTGCCCAGCATCCCGATCTCGACGTGCAACACTTGCGCACGCTGATTCGTAATGCCCGCAAGGAACAAGCGGAAAACAAGCCGCCCAAGGCATATCGCGAACTTTTCCAGATTCTCAAGCAGCTGCAAGTCGCTTCGCGTGGCGCCAATGCCACAGAAGGCGCTGAAGATGGTGCGGATGAGTTGGAAGATGAGCAAGAAGACTGATCCGGACGAACTGCTGATCGGCCTGGTGTCGATCTCTGACCGTGCTTCCGGTGGCGTCTATGAAGACAAAGGCATTCCGGCGCTGCAAGACTGGTTCGGCGCTGCGCTGACCAGCCCGTGGCGCATGGAAACCCGCCTGATCCCCGACGAGCGCGCACAAATCGAGAAAACCCTGATCGAGCTGGTGGATGACATCGGTTGCGATCTGGTGCTGACTACCGGCGGCACCGGCCCTTCGCGCCGCGATGTGACGCCGGAAGCCACACTGGCAGTTGCCACCAAGGAAATGCCCGGCTTCGGCGAGCAAATGCGCCAGATCAGCCTGCAATTCGTTCCTACTGCCATTTTGTCGCGCCAGGTCGCGGTGATCCGTGAAACCTCAGATCACGCCGCCCTGATCATGAATCTGCCCGGCCAGCCCAAGTCCATCAAGGAAACGCTGGAAGGCGTCAAGGATGGGGAAGGCAAGCAACTTGTGCCCGGCATTTTTGCTGCCGTGCCGTACTGCATTGACCTCATCGGCGGCCCCTACGTCGAGACCAACGAAGCCGTGTGCAAGGCTTTCCGTCCCAAGTCGGCAATTCGCCCGGCGAAATAATTTACGTGTTTCGAATTCTTGAAGTGTCGATGCTTGAAGGTTCGATGATTGAGGGCTGATGGCTCGGGTGAGCGGTCAGCTCACCCTTCTACTCATACACTGACGCCTCGCCATGGCCGATTCAAGCTACTGCAGGTTGGCTGAGATTGCCTAACGCGGACAAGTCAGTTGATCCTGGCCGCCACAGATCGTTGCACGATTCAGCAGGTCGAGATATTGCTGCAGCTTCTGCGGCGTAATGCGTAAAGGATTTCCCTTGAGTTCGTTTTCGGTTGCCGGACGCCAGCCGAACTGCACCAGAAACAGATTTCTTGTGCCTTCAAAGACGGCAATGAGGCTGCCTTCTCCAAATGGCGCCGTACTTCCCAGACGGTCGCAAAAACCACCGCTGATGGACGTGTAAGCACCGTTGGTCATGCTGTCTTTTTGCTTCATCGGCGTGAAATGACCTGCGCAGTTGCGCTGCGCACCTTGCAGCACACGCTGGACGATTTGCGTCGAAAGATGCGTACCGGCGCTGAGATCCGCGGTGCCGCGCTGCACCGACATATAGCCTTCGCGCCAGTTCTCGTGGCTTTCGTTTTGCGGCATGAATTCAACGACATAGTCGCCGGTCGGACTGCCGTTCATGTACGCGAGCCGCCAGCCGGAAGGCGGCTGCACCACCAGATTTTCGCCGCTGGGCTGAAACACATTACCTTCGAGCAGCGCCGCATTCGACGACGCAGAAACAAGCAGACTTGCCTGGAGCAGTAACAAGGCCAGCATTTTTTTCATCAGGGTTCTCCATTGAAACTGTGCAGAGATTCGGCGCAGACATTTTCTGGTGATATCGTCGTATCATGGCGCTTTCAAAGCCCAAGAAGTATCTCTACTGCAAACCCGTATTGTGCACCAAAGCTGCACAATCCCGAATCGAAGAAAACTTCCATGTCCTCACCAGCCGCTCTCCTCCAAACCATCGAAATCGAAACTGCGCCCAATCCTGCTGCTGCCGTCATCTGGCTGCACGGCCTCGGTGCCGACGGCAATGACTTCGTACCGATTGTGCGCGAACTCGATCTGTCGGGGTCCCAGCCGATCCGCTTCATCTTTCCGACGGCGCCTACCATGCCGGTGACGGTCAATGGGGGCTATGTGATGCGCGCCTGGTACGACATCTTCGGCCCGGATCTGGTGCGTCGCGAAGACGAGCCAGGACTGCGCGCGTCGCAAGCGATGGTAGAGGCGCTGATCGCCAAGGAAAAGGCGCGCGGCATTCCGGCTGAGCGCATCGTGCTTGCGGGTTTCTCACAGGGCTGTGCGATGACCCTCCAAACCGGTTTGCGCCATCCCGAGAAACTGGCAGGCCTGATGTGCCTGTCCGGCTATTTGCCGCTGGCAGGGACCATTGCGGTGGAGTCCAGCTCCGCCAATCAGACTACGCCGATCTTCATGGCCCATGGCCGCCAGGATCCGGTGGTGGTCATGCAACGTGCTGAGGAATCACGCGATTTGCTCAACACCTTCGGCTATCAGATTGAATGGCATGAATACCAGATGCAGCACTCGGTCTGTCAGGAAGAAATCGAAGATGTCGGCCAATGGCTGGCGCGGGTATTGCCGAAGTAAGCGCACCACCGTCGATCAGACAGCGCCATGAAAAAAGCCTCCGATGCAAAACGCATCCGAGGCTTTTTAACTGAAACAACGATTGTTGCTTACATCGAATAACGCAGGGTCAGTGCAACGTTACGCAGTGCGCCCGGCAAGCTCAGATTCGGGCTGGTGCCGTGACCGGAGACGATATAACCGGTGTTGAAGATGTTGTTGACGTTCAACTGCACCGAATATTTTTCTGCCTTGTAGACGGCCATCGCATCGGCAGTAAGGTAGCCCGGCAAAGTGACGGTATTGCCCGGATTGGCAAAACGGCTGCCGACAGCGTTGGCACCGCCACCGACCGTGAAGCCGTTACCGATGTCTTTGGTCAGCCATAAGTTCGCACTATGCTTTGGCGTCAGCGTTGCCGCCTTACCCTTAAATGGAACGTTCGCCGGGCTGTTCACGCTTGCGTCTACAGCTACGGATTCAATCACCTTAGCGTCCAGGTAGGCATAGCCAGCCAATACCTTCCAACCTTGCTTCAGGTCGGCCGCGAATGTCACTTCAGCGCCGTCTGTACGTTGTTTCCCGACCGGGATGATGGTCGTTGTGCCCGGAATCGTCGCCTTCATGTTGTCACGTTCGAGGCGGAAAATCGACACGGTCGCATTAGCACGGCCTTCCCAGAAATCATACTTCGCGCCGATTTCGGTATTGCGCGTATTTTCTGGTGCGAGGTCCGCATTGTTCGTCGCCAGCGGCAAGGTTTCGCCCGACGGCTGGAACGAGCGGCTCCACGACAAGTAATACGACTGTGTTTCGCTTGGCTGCCAAACTAAGCCGGCGCGTGGGCTATAAGCATTGTCGGTACGCGACAAATTGGCTGTACTGGTCGTGACGACGCGCGATTGTTGCTTGAAGCTGTCGTAGCGGATACCGAGCAGTGCTTTCCATTGGTCGCTGAACGCGATCGTGTCTTGCACATAACCGGCCAGCGTGTCATAGGTGCCGAAGGTACGGTTGGTCACAGTCACCGCGCTTGGATTAATCGTGGGCAAAACCGGATTGAAGATCGAGGTCGCCGCCGACGTCGGGCCGCTGGAGCTTACCGAATCCTTGCTTTGCTGGCCAACTTCCACGCCATAAAGGATTTCATGTTTGGTACCGGCAATCGTCAGTTTTTGTGTCAGTTCAGTCTGGTTGAACCAACCGCTTTCGTCACGATACAAGGCTGCATGCCCAAACTGCATGGTGCGGGCAACTTCATTGACGTTGCCGCTGATGTTGGTGTTGTTGCGGTTCAGCTTGTATTGGTAATAACGGAACGCATTGCGCAGCGACAGGCTGTCATTGAAACGATGAGTCAATGTTGCTGCTGTCGACGCTACACGCGACTGGCTGAAGTCAGCGTCGCGCGCATTGGCCGCTCCATAGTAGGAGCCAGGATCGACGCTGACCGGGCGACCCTGATAAGACGGAATACCAAAGTCAGTCAGACGACGATCTTCCAGATAGTCGGCTTGCAGCAGCAATTTGGTATCGGAAGAAAACTTGAACTCCACCGAAGGCGCGATCGCGGTGCGATCGATGAATTGCTGTGCACGATAGCTGTCCGATTGCTCGCGCGCGCCGGTCAGACGCCACGACACCGTCTCGCCGCTACGTCCCAGATCAATTTCTCCGCGACGGCCGGCAGTGCTGGTCAAACTGACGCTGACATCAGCGATGTCAACGCCCGGCTTCTTCGAAACCCGATTAATCAGGCCACCCGAGGAGCCGCGGCCGTATAAAACCGCCGCTGGGCCCTTGATGACTTCCAGACGCTCAACGTTGGACAGATCACGGAAATACAGCGCATCGTCACGGAAGCCGTCAACAAACTGGTCGCCAATCGCTGTAAAGCCACGAATGAAAACCTGATCGCGCTGACCATCACCGGTGGACAAGCCGACGCCTGGGACGTTTCTCAGGATGTCTTGCAAGGACGTCGCATGCTGATCGCGGATCACTTCAGCGGAGATCACATTGATGGTTTGGGGAATATCACGCAGCGGCGCTTCGCTCTTCGTGGCGCTGACGGAAGTGGGCGCAACGTAACCGTCACGGGCACCGCTGACCTGGACTTCAGGCAGGCTGCCGGCTGTCTGAGCAAAGGCGTTATTTATTGCAATGGAGGTAAGCGACAATGTTGTCAGGACAGCCAGATAGCTCGGCTTGATGCGGAACTGCATGTAGACACCCAATTTAAATGTTAATAGTAATAATTCCTATTTATATTAACTTTTAAATGTAACCGGTTGTAAAGATATTCTTACAAAATGCTGATTTTTATGAAATTGGATCGAGTATGTTGTACTTATGCAGCAAAAAATAGATCGTCGCAGCAAGCGCTCAACACGAATTTATTGACCAGGAACTGACCCAAAATTCTGCCCTCCCCTCAAAAAAAACGATCTCTCCTGCTGAAGATACATAGCGGCAAATACAAAAGCGGCGCACTTCTTTCGAAATGCGCCGCTTTGTTTTGAAGCTTGAATCAGTCGATTAAGACTCTCCGGATTAACGCTCCGACATCGCGTCCATGACACACAGTGCCGTCATGTTGACGATACGGCGCACTGTAGCCGATGCGGTCAGGATGTGCACCGGCTTGGCGCAACCCAACAGGATAGGACCGATTGCCACGCCGTTGCCGGACGCTGTCTTGAGCAGGTTGTAAGCGATATTGGCAGCGTCGATGTTTGGCATCACCAACAGGTTGGCATCGCCCTTCAGTGGCGAATCCGGCATGATTTGCGCCAGCAGTTTCGGATCAAGTGCCGTGTCGCCATGCATTTCGCCGTCGGCTTCCAGCTCTGGAGCCTGCTCTTGAATCAGCTTCAGTGCGGTACGCATCTTGATTGCCGATTCACTGTTGCTGGAACCGAAATTCGAATGCGACAGCAATGCTGCTCGTGGATGCAGACCAAAGCGGCGCATTTCTTCTGCTGCCATGATGGTGATTTCCGCCAGCTGTTCTGCGGTCGGGTTTTCATTGACGTGCGTGTCAACCAGCACCAATTGGCGGCTCGGCAGAATGACGCCGTTCATGGCCGCGTAGACGTTGACGCCTTCGCGCTTGCCCAATACCTGATCGATATAGTGCAAATGCAGCTGCGTGGTGCCGTAGGTACCGCAGATCATGCCGTCGGCGTGACCCTTGTGGATGGCCATGGAACCGATCAGCGTGTGACGGCGGCGCATTTCCAGCTTCGCGTATTGTTCGGTGACGCCACGACGCTTGGTCATCTCCAGGAAAGTCTGCCAGTAGTCGCGATAGCGTTCGTCGAAGTTAGGATTGATGACTTCGAAGTCGACGTTCGGACGCAGACGGAGACCAAACTTCTTGATACGCTGTTCCAGCACTTCCGGACGGCCGACCAGAATCGGCTTGGCCAGGCATTCGTCGACGATGACTTGCACCGCACGCAGAATGCGCTCTTCTTCGCCTTCGGCAAAGACGATACGCTTCTTGGCTTCCGGGGCTTTCTTCGCCGCCTGGAAGATCGGACGCATGAAGGTGCCGCTGTGGTAGACGAACTGTTCCAGCTTTTCCGCGTAGGCGTTCATGTCCGGAATCGGACGTGCGGCCACGCCGGAAGTCTCGGCAGCGCGCGCAACCGCAGTCGCGATCTTGATCATCAGACGCGGATCGAACGGCTTCGGGATGATGTATTCGGGGCCGAACGACAGATTGGTCACGCCGTAGGTCGCTGCCACGATATCGGATTGCTCGGCTTGCGCCAGTTCGGCAATCGCGTGTACGGCAGCGATTTCCATTTCACGTGTGATCGTCGTGGCGCCGGAATCCAGCGCACCGCGGAAGATGTACGGGAAGCACAGGACGTTATTAACCTGGTTCGGATAGTCGGAGCGGCCGGTGGCGATGATCGCGTCGTCGCGCACTGCCATCACTTCTTCCGGCAGGATTTCCGGTGTCGGGTTGGCCAGTGCCAGCACCAGCGGACGCGGCGCCATCTTCTTGACCATGTCTTGCTTCAGCACGCCGCCGGCGGACACGCCGAGGAAAATATCAGCGTCAGGGATGACGTCAGCCAGGGTACGTGCATCGGTTTCGCGTGCGAAGCGTTCCTTGTCCGGATCCATCAGTTCGACGCGGCCCTTGTAGACCACGCCGGCCAGGTCGGTGACGTAAATGTTCTCGATCGGGAAGCCGAGATCGACGATCAGATCCAGGCAAGCCAGCGCTGCTGCGCCCGCACCGGAGACAACCAGCTTCACTTCTTTAATGCTCTTGCCGACGACCTTCAGGCCGTTCAGGATCGCTGCGCCAACGATGATCGCGGTGCCGTGCTGATCGTCATGGAAGACCGGGATCTTCATGCGATCGCGCAGTTTGCGTTCAATGTAGAAGCACTCAGGCGCCTTGATGTCTTCCAGGTTGATACCGCCGAAAGTTGGTTCCAGCGAGGCGATGATGTCGCACAGTTTGTCCGGATCAGTTTCGTTGATTTCGATGTCGAAGACGTCGATGCCGGCGAACTTCTTGAACAGCACGCCCTTGCCTTCCATCACCGGCTTGGAAGCCAGCGGGCCGATGTTGCCCAGACCGAGCACGGCGGTGCCGTTACTGATGACTGCAACCAGATTGCCGCGCGCGGTGTACTTGAATGCGTTGGCGGGATCCGCAACGATTTCTTCGCAGGCTGCAGCGACACCCGGCGAGTACGCCAGAGACAGGTCTCGTTGATTGGTTAGTAGCTTGGTGGGCGTGACGCTGATCTTGCCCGGCGTTGGAAATTCATGGTACTCCAGCGCTGCCTGGCGAAGTTGCTGACGCAATTCTTCTTTCTTGCTGATCATCGAATCCATACTCTGCGTTCTCTTTTAGACTTGTCGAAGACCTGCGATTTTAGCAGAGGTCGGCTCACTCTCATAGGGTGGAAACTACTGATTCATGGCGCAGCGCAGCATTCCAAGACCCAATACTGGTGCGGCTTCGGGCGCAACTTGGTGCGCCCGGTTCACAGGTAAAACCTTCACCAAAATGGTCATACCAATTACTCTTCTGAACATCCTGCGAAGAATTACCAGGATTAATTACAAGGATTTGATGACGCATTCGTTACAATCACGCCCATGCTCTCCGAATTTGAACTCATCTCCCGCTATTTCACACGTCCACCGGTACCGGGCAGCCGTACCGCGCTCGGCGTTGGCGATGACTGCGCCTTGCTCACACCTGCACCCGGCATGCAATTGGCGGTGTCGACCGACATGCTGGTCGAGGGCCGCCACTTCTTTCCACATGCTGATCCGTATGCGCTTGGGCATAAATGCCTGGCCGTCAACCTATCGGATCTGGCAGCCATGGGTGCGCAGCCGATCGCGTTCACACTGGCGTTCTCGCTGCCGGAAGCACGCGAAGACTGGCTGGAACCATTCGCACGCGGGCTGCTGAAACTCGCAGATGAACACGGCTGCGAACTGGTCGGCGGCGATACCACCAAGGGCCCACTCAACATCAGTATCACCGTGTTCGGAGAAATTCCGTTCACGCAAGCACTGCGCCGCGATGCGGCAAAAGACGGCGACGACATCTGGGTGTCCGGCACGCTCGGCGATGCGCGGCTGGCATTGGCAGCCTATCGCCACGAACTGTCGTTGGCGACTGAAGCGCACCACGTTGCGGCACAACGCATGCACCAGCCCACACCCCGTGTGGAGCTCGGTTTGGCGCTGCGCGGCATCGCTCATGCTGCTATCGATGTGTCGGACGGCCTTGCAGGCGACCTCGGCCACATCCTTGAGCGCTCTCATGTCGGTGCGCGTCTCGATGCCGACGCCTTACCGCCCGGCAGCATCCTCAAGCAACAAACGCAAGAACTGCGGCGCCGCTTCACGCTGTCCGGCGGGGATGATTACGAACTCTGTTTCACCGCACCACAAAGCCGTCGCGAACAAGTCCTCGCCGCTGCCGAAAAGACAGGTACCGAGGTCACTCGCGTCGGCGTCATCGAATCCATGCCGGGACTGCGCCTAGTGGATGCGGGCGGTGAGCCACTGGATCTTGCACTGACTTCTTTCGACCATTTCACTTCATGACAACAACAATAGAACCGGGCCGGAAGGCGCAACTCAATAAATCGGTACGCCCGACCGCGCGCTTCATGCTGGCGCATCCGGCGCATTGGCTGGCGCAAGGTTTCGGCAGCGGCTTGTCGCCAATCATGCCGGGCACCTCCGGCACCTTGTTCGCCTGGCTGGCCTATGCCGTGCTGAGCGTGCGCTGGCCGGCCGTCTTTACGCCGCTGACCTGGCTGATCATTATCGGCGTGGGCTTTTTCGTCGGTGTCTGGGCCTGCCATCGTACCGGCCGCGATCTTGGTGCGCCGGACCATGGCAGCATGGTGTGGGACGAAATCATCGCTTTCTGGCTGGTGCTGGTGTTGCTGACGCCAGCAGATCTCAAGACGCAATGCTGGGCTTTCGTCTGGTTCCGTTTTTTCGATATGGTCAAACCGCCGCCGATTGCTTATTTCGATCGCCGCTTCAAAGGTGGGTTTGGCGTGATGTGGGACGACATCGTTGCAGCGTTTTATACGCTGCTCGTATTTGCGTTCTGGCGCTCGATGTAAGATCGTGAACAGGTTTTAAAGAGCGTCCAACAAGAGTATGCTTGTCGCATGGGAGTTGCCTCTCATCACACGTTGACCACCACCCGCAAACAACGAAGGATGACATCAACATGGACACCTCGACAGACCTCGCCGCACGCGTCGGCCAAGCGCTCAAAGCCAGGAAGTTGTTGCTCTCGACCGCCGAGTCCTGCACTGGCGGCGGCGTTGCACAAGCCATCACGGAAATCGCCGGCTCCTCGGAATGGTTCGACTGCGGTTTCGTGACCTATTCCAACGTATCGAAAAATGAACTGCTGGATATTTCGGAAGCGCTGATCGCCCAGCACGGCGCCGTGAGCGAAGAAATCGCCGCCGCCATGGCCGAAGGCGCGATTGCCAACAGCAGTTCGGATGTCGCCGTCTCCACGACCGGCATCGCCGGTCCTGGCGGCGCAGTCCCCGGCAAACCCGTCGGCACGGTCTGCTTCGGTTGGAAAGTCGGCGATCAGACCTTCACCGAACGCCTGGTGTTCGCCGGCGACCGTCAGGCTGTGCGCGAACAGGCTGTCGTGCATTCCCTCCAAGGCCTGTTGCGCATGCTGACCTGAACGAGATAGAAACAGCGTCATCAGTATCATCAATGCCTGACGCTTACACATGCCAGATGTAAAAAGAGCCGCTGCGTTCAGATCGCAGCGGCTCTTTTTTCTTGATGAGGCTTAGTGCTCTAGTGCATGCAAAGTGCAAGCATCTCAACGATACTGATTGATCGCATCACGCGTTTCCAGCGCCACACGGCGTGCTGCCGCGGCGTAGTCTTCGCCGTCTTCCGGCTTGGCGTACAAGATGGCGCGCGACGAATTGATCATCATCCCCGCTCCATCCGCCGTTTTACCGGACTTGACCGTCGCAGCCACGTCGCCGCCCTGCGCACCGACACCCGGCACCAGCAAAGGCATGTCGCCGATGATGCTGCGCACTTGTGCCAGCTCTTCCGGGAAAGTCGCGCCCACGACAAGGCCACACTGACCGTTGGTGTTCCACTTGTCTGCCACCAGACGCGCCACGTGCTGATACAGAGGCACGCCGTCAATATTCAGGAATTGCAAATCGGAACCGCCGGCGTTGGACGTACGGCACAACACGATGGCGCCACGATCTTTCCATTCCAGATAGGGCGCGACCGAATCAAATCCCATATACGGGCTCACCGTCACCGCATGTGCGCCATAGCGCTCAAAGGCTTCACGCGCGTACTGCTCGGCGGTAGCACCGATATCGCCGCGCTTGGCATCCAGCACGATCGGAATATGCGGATAGCGGGTACGGATGTAGCTGCAGATTTCTTCCAGTTGATCTTCGGCACGCAAAGCGGCAAAGTAGGCAATCTGCGGCTTGAAGGAGCATGCCACGTCGGCGGTGGCATCGATGATGCCCTTGCAGAACGCCAGAATCGCATCCGGCTGGTTCTTCCATTCCGCCGGAAATTTGGCGATATCCGGGTCCAGGCCGACACATAGCAGAGAATTGTTGGCCTTCCACGCAGCGGATAATTTGTCGATAAATGTCACGGTAAACCTTAGCGCTTTAATATATACAGGTACGACATTGTAACGCGACCGGGCCAGAAACCCTGCATTTGAGGCACCATTTGGGGCGTCTTGAGAGCATTAGCATCGTGTTTTAAAGCAGTACTTGACGGCCATCCAAGGACTGATCACAGTAGCGAATGTTTTAATTTTCGAGAGAAATACAATGAAAAAATGGTTCGCATGGCTGGCTATCGCCGCTTCCGTATTGACCCTGAGCAGCTGCGGCTACAACGATTTCCAAGCCAAGGATGAAGCCACCAAGGCCGCCTGGAGTGAAGTCGTCAACCAATACCAGCGCCGCGCCGACCTGATTCCCAATCTCGTCAATACCGTCAAGGGTTATGCCGCGCATGAAAAAGATACGCTGGAAGCCGTCACCAAGGCGCGCGCCGCCGCGACCAGTTTTCAGATCACACCGGAAGTGTTGACCAACCCTGAAGCCTTCAATAAGTTCCAGCAGGTGCAAGGCCAGTTATCGTCCGCGCTGTCGCGTCTGATGGCCGTATCGGAAAACTATCCGCAACTCAAGGCGGACACCAGCTTCCGAGATCTGCAATCGCAACTGGAAGGCACCGAAAACCGTATCACCGTGGCACGCCAACGCTATATCGTCTCGGTACAGGAATACAACGTGCTGGCGCGCAGCTTCCCGACCAATATCACCGCCAAGATTTTCAGCTATCCGGTCAAGCCGTCCTTCACGGTTGACAACGAGAAGGCAATCTCCACCGCGCCTGCCGTCAATTTCGGTAAGTAAGTTTCACTATGCCGTCTTTTCGCGCCCTTCCGGCGTTCTTCCTGAGCATCCTGCTCGCCGGCTTTCTGCAACTTGCCGGTGCGCAGGATTTCGTTGCCGTTCCGGCGTTGAGTTCACATGTGATCGATCAGGCGCAGATGTTGGAAGAACAGCAGCGCCGCGCACTCGATCAGGTGCTGGTCGATTACGAGATTCGCACCGGCAGCCAGATCGCGGTCCTGCTGATTTCCAGTACCGCGCCGGAAGCCATCGAGCAATACGGCATCCGCGTCGCCGATGCCTGGAAGCTCGGACGCAAAGGCATTGACGACGGCGTCATCCTCATCGTCGCCAAGGCCAACCCCAAGGCGCTGCGCCGCCTGCGTATCGAAGCTGGTCGCGGTGTGCAAGGCAGCCTGACGGATGCGAAATCGAAACGCATCCTGGAAGACGTCATCGCCCCACATTTCCGCCAGAACGACTATTACGGCGGCCTCGCAGCAGGCGTATCAGCGCTGACCAGTTTGTTGGATGAAGAACATCTGCCGGCCGCAGAAAAAGCAAAACAGGCTTCCGCGCAAGAGGATGGCGGCTGGATTGAGCTGATTGCCGTCGTTCTATTCCTAGCTGTCTTTTTCGGCGTCATCCTGTTCGTACGCCGCCGTCCTCGCAATAACCTCAACAACAATGACTGGGGACACACGGCAGGCGTCATCATCGGCAGCATTCTGAGCGATGCTGTTCAGAATCGTGGCAGTCGTAGCGGTGGATTCAGCAGCGGTGGTTTTGGCGGCGGATCAGGCAGCAGCTCGGGTGGTGGATTTTCGGGCGGTGGCGGCGGCTTTGACGGCGGCGGCGCCTCGGGAGACTGGTAATGGCTAAACTCAATCGCCTGTTCAAACATCTTACCGCCACGCGCAGCCAGGCGCGCAATCTGTTTCCACGTTCAACGCTGCAAGCAGTACAAGCCTGCATCGCAGCCGGAGAAAAACAGCATCGCGCAGAAATCCGCCTGATCGTTGAAGCGGCATTACCGCTCAATACCGTGTTGCGCGGTGAGTCTTCGCGCGCACGTGCACACGAGTTGTTCTCGCACTATCGGATATGGGATACAGAAGAAAACTGCGGCATTCTGATCTACATCAACGTTGCGGATCACAAGGTGGAGATTTTGCCTGATCGCACCGTCGGCAAAGCACTCAAACGCGACGACTGGCATGCGGTGTGCCAAACCATGACGCTTGGTTTTGCGGGGAAAAATTATCACGACAGCCTGCTGCTGGCGCTGACACAACTCAACGAGCTGCTGGCGGTGCATTTCCCCGATCAGGACAAACACAAGAATCAGCTGTCGGACCGGCCGTTGATACTCTGAAAATACTTCAAAACCTGATCATAAAATTGCCGCCCTCCTCCATCGCGAATGAGGGCGGCAAGACAGATCACTGCGTTCTACATCAGCCCTTATCAAATACCCACTGCAACAAGGCATCCTGCGCGGCCTGGCCGAACGGCGCATTGGGGTGATTGATCAGGCACACCACGACATACATCTTTCCTGATGACGCCTGCACAAAGCCGGCGACCGAACGCACATCGTTGAGCGAGCCGGTTTTGATATGCGCCTGTCCTGCCACGCTTTCACTGCGCAAGCGTTTACGCATGGTGCCGTCATAACCGACCAGCGGCATGGACGCGATGTATTCCGGCATCACCGGTGAATGGAAGGCTGCCACCAAGACCTGACCCAGCGTATTCGGCGCCACACGCTCATTGCGCGACAAGCCCGCGCCGTTTTCGATCACCAGTTCATCCGCGCCGATGCCTTTTCCGGACAACCAGTTGCGGATCGCACTTGCTCCGCGTTGGGTGCTGCCGGGTGCCTGCGACATTTGCGCACCGATGGTCAACAGAACCTGGCGCGCCATCACGTTATTGCTGTACTTGTTGATATCGCGAATGACTTCCGGGACGGCAGGCGATTGCCACTCAGCGAACACACTCGCAGAAGACGCTACATTACCCGGTACGACCTTGCCGGAAATCGTGCCGCCAAGATCGCTCCACATCTGACGCAGCACACCGCCGAAGTATTGCGTCGAGTTCATGCGATAAGGGTGGATATACCAAACCTTCTCGCCGCAGGCAGCGGGGTAGCTGCCGTTAAAAGCCGCAGTGCTGACACCGACGTCGGCTTGCAATTTGCTCTGCCAGTCGCCGCAGACGGCTTCTTTCGACAAGCGCGGCGCGACCAGGTTATAGCCAACCAAGGGCGGCTCCATCGTCACACTGATTTGCCCCGTAGCTTCATCGGGAATAAAACGCAAAGCGATCGTTTTGTAATTCAGCAGCAACGCGTCGGGGCCGACGTTGTAGGGCTTTTGCGGATCGCCGTCAAACTGCGCAGGGTCATACACGTTCTCTTCGAATGCACTGCGGTCAAGCACGACGTTGCCACGAATATCGCGCACGCCCTTGGCGCGGATCTGGCGCAAAAACATCCAGAAATTTTCCATCACCAGCTTGGGATCGCCGCTGCCTTTGATGGCGAGGTCTCCCGTCAGAACGCCGCCACTGAGCGCGCCTTCGACGTAGGCCTGGGTCTTCCAGTTGAAGGTCGGCCCCAACAACTCCAGCGCAGCGTCGGTCGTGATCAGTTTCATCACCGATGCGGGATTGAACGGTGCCGCAGCATTGAAGCTGAGCATGGGGCGTGCGGCATCGACTTCCTGCACAAAGACGCCGACATTTTTTACGGGAATTTTTGCTTGCTTGAGTGTGGTGGTCACCACCAGCGGCAACTCCTGTGCTTGCGCCGTCACCGGAGAGATCGTTGCTACGCTACAAAAAGCTGTGATGAGAAATGCCAGGGTCCGGAATTCTTTAAAAATCTGCATAACACGCCAATCAGGAAGGAATCGGCATTATATGTCCGTCTATCGGCATATTTATGTGTACATTCCGCCGCCCCATGATGGTGAAGCGCCGACTTATGTTGTAACCTAGCTACATTGGTTCAATGCAAGTTACGTAACTTATTCATTATTTGTTACGCCGTGGCACCGACTTCACCCTGCCCTTGATTCCTTTATTGCCGCCGAAAAGCCTTGCTCACCATGCCCTCACCCAAACCCCGTTCCAGAAGCGAAAAATCGCGTGCGCGACCGGCATCGTTTTTTTCTTTCAAACGGGCGCAACGGGCTTTCGGCGATTCTCCGTCGCCTGAAGAACTCATCGGCAAGGGCGTGCGCTTCGTCAAACGCATTTACGCACTGCGCGTCATCGGTTTGTCGATCGGATTTTTCTGCGTTGCCGCTGCTTTCCTGCAAAATCCAGTCGGCTGGCCGCTGTGGGCGCTGCTGATTTTCCATGGCTACATCTGGCCGCACGTTGCTTATCGTGTTGCGCTCAGCAGCAAAATTCCGTATCGCACCGAGCGCATGAACCTGGTCGCCGATACCGGTTTCGGCGGCTTCTGGATCATCGCAATGCACGGCAGTCTGGTGCCGAGCGCAGTCATTCTCGCCATGCTATCGATGGATAATATTGCGGCAGGCGGCACCAGGCTATTCCTGCGCGGCTTACTCGGCAGCGTGTTCGGGGCATTGATCGGTCTGTTGCTGCTCGACTTCCGGTTCGCACCGGAGGCTGATCTATACACCGTGGTTGCCTGCCTGCCGATGCTAGCGCTTTACCCGCTGGCGCTGGGCAAGTCGACCTACGACATGTCTAAAAAACTCGCCGAACGTTCGCGTGAATTTGAAACCGTCAGCCAACGCGACGGCCTCACTGGTCTACTTAACCGTCGTTATTGGGAGTCGCTGCTGATTGAAGAATTCGATGCCTGCCATGAGAAAAAACGTAGTTCCTGCCTGCTATTGCTCGACATCGATCACTTCAAGAATATCAACGACACGCACGGCCATCTGGTCGGCGATGAAGTGCTGAAGAATTTTTCGCAGTTGCTGAAAGAGAACCTGCGTACCGATGACCTGATCGGCCGTTATGGCGGCGAAGAGTTTGTCGTCATCCTGCAAGACATCAGCCTGCGCGAGGCAGAAACGCTGGCAGCCCGCCTCATTGAGCAAGTGCGCCAGCATCGCAGCTCAGACAACATGCTCTGGGGTTGCACCATCAGTGCCGGACTCGTGAGTTTTCACAGCGATATGGAAGCGCATTATTCCTGGCTCCAACGCGCCGATCATGCGATGTATCAGGCGAAAGATCGCGGACGCGATTGCCTCGTTGTAGAAGGACGCTGAACAAATAAAAAGGCCGCCGCGTCATCTTAGGGGAAGACGCAACGGCCTCGCAATCAAAGGTGGAACGCCCGACGAGTCTTTGGAGTCGATTTATACAAATACGCACTCCCTCCGGCGTTCCAGCCACCGCCACAAATCGAAGTTTGATCCGCAGCGAACGAGCAAGAAAGCTCGTTAAATTAGCACTGGCAGTACCTCCAGCACTAAAAGCGCAATCAGTGCTCCACCTAGGGCACCGATTCCACGCAATACCGTCCTCACCAATTTCGACGCTACCGGCACTTCGCCAAACAACACCAATCCGGCAAACGCCATGGGCAAAAAGAACATGAGATTATTCGTGACGATATTCGGCATGATTTTTGTCTCCTACATGTTTTCTTTATGATTTGAGTATAGGTCGCTTACTACATAAAACAAGGATAGTTTCGAGAGGACATGTCCCGCAGTGCACCATCCGCGCGTCATTTGGCCCGGTGATCGCAGCGCTCAGACGCATCCCGCTGTTGTTAAATGGCCTTGACCATGCAGAAAGCCCGGGGGTAGAATCCGCCCGTTCTTATTTTTATGGAGTCCCTTTCATGGGCACTTGTTCGAGTGACAGTTGTTGCCGGGAAACGTCCCGGCTCACCTCGGCAAGATAACGCAGGACTTCTCCCTGCCGTCATCTTGCTCGAGCAGATGATGGCATCCGGCATTCGCCGCTTCAGGCGCATGTCCTTACCAACAGACAACACAGACTGACGCGCCGCTATGCGGGTGCGGCATTGGCGTTTTCCGCCCTTGCCGATCCCGTGGCGCACCTCTACCGGCATTGCGCGCTTAGCATCCCTGCGCATACCGGAGAGAATGCGTTCGCGACCGGCTTTTGCCGGCCGGACCAGCCATGCCGTCAGCAGAACCAGATGTCGACGAAAGGGTCTTCGCAACCTCAACCTGCGGAGTCCTTATGCCCGATTTACCTTCACATTGATCGCCTGTATGTCATCGATATGTCAGGAGGATTCGTTACAGTTTGACGCCTTCTGATTTTTCCCCTTCGATGACTGCACGAACCGGACTGCCGCGCGCTATCCGGCCCAGTACTGCAAACTGTTGCAAAGAAAAAGAGCTTCATCATGAATCTGGATCTGTTGAAAGAAACCTTCGCTAGCTTCATCCGTGCACGCGGCATGGATCGCCATTTCCGCCGTCTCGGCGTGGACATGTTCCGCAGCTCGCCGACCACCAAGGAAGTCCCGCAAACCGTGGCGCAAAGCCTGGTGAGCGCCTCCCAGACCGACCTGTCCGAACTGCTGAAAAACCTGGGTTCCCGCACCGACGGCCTGACCGAACAGGAAGCCGACGCTATCCGTGCCGAAGTCGGGCCGAACGAAGTCGAACACGAAAAACCACTGACCTGGTGGGTCCATCTGTGGCATTGCTACAAAAACCCGTTCAACCTGCTGCTGACCGTGCTCGCCGCCGTCTCGTACTACACCGAAGACATGAAGGCCGCCATCGTGATCGGCACCATGGTGGTCGTGTCGACGCTGATGCGCTTCGTGCAGGAGTCGCGCTCCAACACCGCCGCCGACAAGCTCAAGGAAATGGTCAGCAACACTGCGACCGTGATCCGCCATGACATCGTCGCCGACATCGCCGAAGAAGCGCAGCGTTACTTCGATGTCACCTTGCATCCCAAGGGCGCCAAGCGCATCGAACTGCCGATCAAGAAGCTGGTGCCAGGCGACATCGTGCAGTTGTCTGCCGGCGACATGATCCCTGCTGACCTGCGCCTGATTGCTGCCAAAGACTTGTTCATCAGCCAGGCAGCCATGACCGGCGAATCGCTGCCAGTGGAAAAGTTTGCCGAGCATCGCGGCGTCGATGCCAGCAACCCGCTGGAACTGGATAACCTCTGCTTCATGGGCACCAACGTGGTCAGCGGCTCGGCGACCGCGGTTGTGCTGACCACCGGCAAGCGCACCTACTTCGGCGCGCTGGCGGAACGCGTCACCGCCACTGACCGCACCCCGACAGCATTCCAGTCGGGCGTGAACAAGGTCAGCTGGCTGCTGATCCGCTTCATGCTGGTGATGACGCCGATCGTGTTCTTCATCAACGGCTTCACCAAGGGCGACTGGGTTGAAGCCTTCCTGTTCGGCCTGTCGATTGCGGTCGGCCTGACCCCGGAAATGCTGCCGATGATCGTCACATCGACGCTGGCCAAAGGTGCGGTCGCGCTGTCGCGCAAGAAGGTCATCGTCAAGCGTCTCGACGCGATCCAGAACTTCGGCGCAATGGACGTGCTGTGTACCGACAAAACCGGCACGCTGACGCAGGACAAGATCTTCCTGGAGCGCCACACCGGCATCCTCGGCGAACCGAACGACGAAGTGCTGCAATACGCCTATCTGAACAGCTACTATCAGACCGGCCTGAAGAACCTGCTCGACGTCGCCGTGCTGGAACACGCCGAATTGCAACGCGAGATGGCAATCGCCTCGGCCTATCGCAAGGTTGATGAAATCCCGTTCGACTTCCAGCGCCGCCGCATGTCGGTGGTCGTCAGCGAACGCGAAGATCACCATGAGCTGATCTGTAAAGGTGCCGTCGAAGAAATCGTCTCGATCTGCACCCACGCACGTAACAACGGTGAGATCGTGCCGTTCACGCCGGAACTGCTGGCAGAGATCAAGCGAACCACGGCCAGTCTGAACTCCGAAGGTCTGCGCGTGGTGGCCGTGGCCGCCAAGGATCTACCGCCAACCAAGGAAACCTACAGCGTCGCCGATGAATCCGATCTGGTGCTGATCGGTTACATCGCCTTCCTCGATCCACCGAAGGAGTCGACCGAACCTGCGCTGGCCGCCTTGCGCGCCCATGGCGTCACGGTCAAGATCCTGACCGGTGACAATGAACTCGTCACCGCCAAGATCTGCCGCGAAGTCGGCCTCGAAGTCGAAGGCATGCTGCTCGGTTCACACGTGGAAAAGATGAGCGATGAAGAGTTGTCCGTCGCCGTTGAGACGACCACCGTCTTCGCCAAGCTCAGCCCGACGCACAAAGAGCGCATCGTGCGCGTGCTGCACGACAAGGGTCACGTGGTCGGTTTCATGGGCGACGGCATCAACGATGCACCGGCATTGCGTGCGGCCGACATCGGCATCTCAGTCGATACCGCCGTCGATATCGCGAAAGAAGCCGCCGATCTGATCCTGCTGGAAAAGAGCCTGATGGTGCTGGAAGAAGGCGTGCTGGAAGGCCGCAAGACCTTCGCCAACATGCTCAAGTACATCAAGATGACCGCCAGTTCCAACTTCGGCAACGTCTTCTCGGTGCTGGTGGCGAGCGCCTTCCTGCCCTTCCTGCCGATGCTGCCTTTGCATCTGCTGGTGCAGAACCTGCTGTACGACGTCTCGCAGATTTCCATCCCATTCGACAATGTCGACAAGGAATTCCTCGAGAAGCCGCAACGCTGGAACCCGGGTGAAATCGGCCGCTTCATGGTGTTCTTCGGTCCGATCAGCTCGATCTTTGATATCAGCACCTTTGCGCTGATGTGGTACATCTTCGGCGCCAACTCGCCGGATCATCAAACCCTGTTCCAATCGGGCTGGTTTATCGAAGGCTTACTGTCGCAAACGCTGATCGTGCACATGATCCGCACCAAGCGCATCCCGTTCATCCAGAGCCGTGCTTCGTGGCCGCTGATGGGCATGACGCTGATCATCATGTGCATCGGGATCATTCTGCCGATGTCGCCGCTGGCCAGCTACTTCAAGCTGCAGGCACTGCCGCTGAGCTACTTCCCGTGGCTGTTGGCGATACTGATTGCTTACGGCGCGCTGATTCAGTTGATGAAGAAGTGGTATACCAACCGCTACGGCTGGCAATAACTGGCAATAGCCCGCTAAGCAGTTGAGGACGTAAAAAAGGGATGTGTGCAAACACATCCCTTTTTACTTTTTAGCGAGCAAATATTGGACCTGATATGAGTGTTGCTGATGATCAGCTAGTGAGGCTCGCCGCAATATTGATCGACAACCCCAGAATCGCCGCATTGAAGAGAAAGCCGATCACCGAATGGGCCAGCACGGTTTTACGTAAAGCGCGTGTGCCGACACAGACATCGGAGGTCTGCACCGCCACGCTGATGGTGAAAGAGAAGTACAGGAAGTCCCAATAGTCAGGATTTTTTTCACCGTCGGCGAAACGCAGAGGCGGTTCGGCATCATCGTCTTCGCCATAGAACAGGCGCGCGTAATGCAAGGTGAACATGGTACCGATCAAAAACCACGATCCCAACACCGTACCGCCGGTAAAGACATAGCGCAGCAACTTGTGCTCGCCCAGATGCGACGCGCCGGCCAGCTCGACGATGATAGCGGCAAGGCTGGCGATTGCCGCAATGCACACCATGACCAGCACCAGTTGCGCACTCTCGTCCTCGGTTTCAGCCAGGCGTTTGACGTCGGCCGCTTTGGCGCCCAGCATCATGAACCAGATCGACAGCAGATAACACAAGACCCCCGCGTTCCAGCCGACCAGCAAGCGCGTGATGGTTTCGCCTGCAGGCCACAAGACAAAACCCAATACACCGATAACGACGGCAACCAGCAGACGCGGATGAACCTGGACAATATGACGAGCAACGGACATGGTGGGGGCGAGTAGTTAAGTTGCCGTCACCTTACCATGACTGCGAGGTGCGTTTCTTACGGAGACCTTGGCTAGCGCTCAACTGCCATTCAGTTCATAACCGGCACATTTATTACCGTCGTCCCAGCGAACGCTGGGATCCAGTGTCGTGGCTACGGTTGAACACGACACTGGATCCTGACTTTCGTCAGGACGACAGACAAGAACAGTCCATAGATTGCTGCCTTATCGTTTCGGCGCAATACCTTCTGCTACCTGCTGCGCCTCTTCAAACGATTTGAAGCCGGTGATGGCGAAGCGATTACCGCTGAGCGGTGCCGACACCACCGGCGCGGTCAACACCTCGCCGTTGATCATCACCGCCATGCGCTGCCGCAACAGGACACGCGAAGCCGAACCCAGGCGGATCGTGCCGGCAGGCGTCATCTGGATGATGATCAGCACCTGTCCACCAAGATCTTTCTTGGCATTGGCCAGCGCCACGTCTGAATTGTCCAGCAGCACCTCCGGCGCGACATAGACCGTCGTGCCAGGATCGTCAAGCAAGTTGGCTTTTTGCCAATCCGGACTCTCCGTCAGACTGGCTGCATGGATTTCAAACCGGGCGGATTGCGATTGCGAATAGCCCGTTGCGCACGCCGTAAGACCGCTGCACAACATGGAGACCGCGAGGATTTTTTTCACATGAGAAACAACCGCCATCAGAACTCATGCTCCTTCAAGGCGCGTTCGGCGCGTTGTTTGGCGTTGTCCAGCGCTTCCTGCAGGGAACCGAACAAGCCGGCAGGGATATAGGTTTCGGCAACTTCGGGTTCACGCGTCAGGCGCACGAAGACTTGTGCTTCAAACACATCCTCTTCTTTTTTTACTGCGTCGAAACGTGCGATATGCGTGCCGCTTTGTAGGACTTGCTCTGTCATAAAACCTCCATCGATGTCGATACAGGGATTGGACAGAGGCATATCCAACTGGTTCTGGATAATTATTTCAAACGGGAAACAGGGAAAACGATGATATAGCGTGAGGCCGCTATACGCCTGCTATGTGTCTGCCTTGGCGCCGTGCGGAAAACGTACGGTAAAAATCGTGCCGCAGTCTTCCTCGCCCGATGTCAGGGTGATTTCGCCACCATGATCCTTGGCGATATCGCGCACGATGGCCAGACCGAGACCGCTGCCGGAAATCTTGTCATTGACGCGATAAAAACGATCGAAGATCAGTTCGCGGTGTTCCGGCGCGATACCGGGGCCGGAGTCTTCGATGGACAACAGCGTCGCATCTTCCTGTTCGCGGCAACTGACCGTCACCGTGCTTTGTGCTGGCGAATAACGTATGGCGTTGTCGACCAGATTATCGATCAGGTCACGCAACATGAAACGGTCGCCCTTCACGCGCGCCGGCTGCAGGTCAAAGCCGAGGTCGATCTGTTTCTTGTCGGCCTGCTCGATGAAATGCTGCACCGATTCTTCCACCAATTTATCGAGAGAAAGTTCTTCCAGATGGGTCGGCTTGAAGCGGCTCGGTTCGGCGCGCGCCAGCGCCAGCAACTGGTTACTCTGGCGCACCATGCGCTCGACTGAAGAGGTCATCAGCTCGGTCGAATGCGCCGTTTCCGGCTCGTTGGCGTGACGCTGCTGCAACCATTCCAGTTGCAAGCGCAAACCGGTCAATGGCGTGCGGATCTGATGCGCCACATTGGCCAGGAAGTTCTGCTGCGCCGTCGCGCCCTTGCGGATATTGTCGAGCAGGCTGTTGATCGCCTTGACCACCGGCGTCAGTTCTTCGGTGGTCTGTTCCACGTCGATCGGCGTCAGGTTATCGCGATTGCGCTGATCCAGATTCTGTTGCAGTTCACGCAGCGGATGCAGACCTTTGTTCACCGCCACCAGCACGATGACGATGGAGAATGCCGTGAGCACCCCGTCGAGCAGCAACAGCGAAATCAGGATGACGTAGTGGGTCTGGTTACGTTTGCGGAACGTCTCGGCGATGCCGATATAGATGGGAGTACGTTCGATGCTCACATACAGAGCGGCAATGCGAACCTGTTCGCCATTCATGACGCCGTCGTAGGTCACCGGCTCATTGGGTTCGTCAATCTGGTTGACCGGAGGGAAGTTGTGATCACCTGCCAGTGTTTCGCCGTTGGCATCTCGCACCACGAAATACATCGTATCGAAATGATCCGAACGCAGCATCTGCTCGGCTTGCTTGGTGAGTTCAAGAGACGTCTTGCCGCGCACCCGCTTGATCTGCGAAGTCAGCGCCCAGGCCGCGTCGGTAATACTCTGGTCGAATGCATCTTGTGCCGGCAGCCACGCCAGCCAGTACGTCAGCCCGGCGCCGATCAGATTGACCGCGAGCAGCGGCGCAATCAGCCATTTCAGCAGATTGAATTTAATGCTGTGACGCACGACCTTGCGAGTCGTATCGGAGGCTGGCGACCGGCGCATCAAAATCAGGCGTCGCTTTTTTCCAGCATGTAGCCGAAGCCGCGGATAGTACGAATCGCCACGCCGGAGCCGGCGGTCTTGGTGCGGATGCGGGAGACATAGACCTCCACCGCATTGAGGGTCACGTCTTCACCCCAAGGCAGTACGGCATCGATGATCTGCTGCTTGGATACCACACGCGAAGCTTGCTGCATGAGGTATTCCAGCACAGTCCATTCACGGACCGAGAAATCAACTTTTTTGCCGTCGATCGTAGCGCGCTTGGACGAGGTGTCGAGCGACAGACCGCCGATAGTGAGCTGCGTCGGCTGCGGGCTGCTGCGACGGATCAGCGCCTTGATGCGTGCGACCAGCTCGGGTGTCGCGAAAGGCTTGACCAGGTAGTCATCTGCACCCAGTTCCAGTCCGTGCACACGGTCAGGAATCGTATCGCGCGCGGTCAGCAGCAGCACCGGCATGTTGCTGCCACGGGCGCGCAGCCGGCGCACCACTTCAAAACCATCCAACCCTGGCAGGCCGATGTCGAGCACCAGCACCGTGGCCGTATAGCGTTGCAACAGCGCATCGGCGTCAGTGCCGTTATTGACTGTGTTGACACTCAGGCCATGCGATTTGAGCATGCGCGACAGACCATCCGCCAAGACCAGGTCATCTTCCACCAGCAGAACATTCATATATCAGGACCAGATTGAAAGTAAAACTGCAAACTGCAAACTGCAATATGCAGCAAGAAATTATCCCCTGCCCGAAACCGGCAAGGCTAAGTATTGTAGCGCTCTGCAGCATGCCTAAATTGCCACTCTATCGGATAGGCAGCCCTTTATTTGTGCCATTTTGACGACAGTCAGCAAATAGTCAGCTTTTCGTCAGTACTTAGAAAGGACAGCGCTTTAGTCTAGCGCTCATCGATACGAAATGAGAATCGAAATCATCTACAAATGATGAGGCCACTCTCCTTTCCAGACGCATTTTAGCCAGCCAAACGGGACTTTGTCCGTCGTAGCCAGCCACTCCATTCTGTGACTAACCTAACGATAACGACCACATGAACCGTCTCACGCCGATCGCTGCCGCGCTTGTCGCGCTGTTTGCAGCACCCATCTCCCTGCATGCACAACAGACTTCCCCTGCCGCCCCATCCTCTTCCCTGAAGGAAGTCGTGGTCGAAGGCCAGCGTGACGACTTCAACACGAATAGCACCGCCATCACCAAATTGCCGGCAGATCTGCATGACGTGCCGCAATCAGTTGTCGTTGTGAATAAGGCGCTGATGCAGTCGCAAGGTGCGAGCTCACTGTCTGACGCGCTGCGCAATGTCGCTGGCATCACGTTGGGCGGAGCGGAAGGTGGTCAGATTGGCAACAACATCAACCTGAACGGCTTCTCGGCGCGTACGGATATCTATCTGGATGGTTTCCGCGACCGCGGCCAGTACTATCGCGACACCTTCGCCATGGATGAAATCGAAGTCCTGATGGGACCTTCCTCCATGCTGTTCGGTCGCGGTTCAACCGGTGGCGTGATCAATCAGGTCACCAAGAAAGCCAACCTGAAAGAATCGACCGAAGTCTCCGCTTCCGTCACCAGCAACGGCCTGGTGCGCACGACTGTTGACCACAACCAGCCGCTGACCGATACCTCCGCCTTCCGTATGTCGGCGATGGTGCAGGACGGCGCGGCATCGACGCGCAACCAGACCAATGTGCAGGACTTCGGCCTGGCAGCCTCGTATGTCAACGGCATCGGCACCTCTACTGAAATCACGCTGTCCGCGCTGATCCAACATAACCATGACCAGCCCGATTATGGCCTGCCGCCACTGAACGGCCATCCGGTCAATGTTGACCGCAACACGTCTTACGGTCTCAACAGCGACCGCACCGATCAGGACGTGGTGTCGTTGAACGCCGGCATCAAACACAAGATCACTCCGGATGTCACCATTCGCAATCAGACCCAATTCAACTGGGTTCATACCAACGCGGTCGAAACTGCACCGAACACGATCGGTACTGTCTCCGGTGCCGGCTTCACCGCGCTGACCGGTGCCGCCAGCAGCCTGCCACTGTCGAGCTTGTACGTCCGCGCACAAAGCCACGACCGCAACATTCAGGATTACTCGATCTACAACCAGACCGAACTGTCGGCCAAGTTCACCGGCCTGGGCATCAAACATGATTTCCTCGTCGGTCTGGAAGTCGGCCATGATGGTTACGACAATCAGGCTTACTACCGCAACGGTTCCTGCAACGGCGTAGCGCTGACGGATGCGACGACACCGACGAGCGGCTATGCCGACTGTATCTCCGTCGTCAGCCCGACCTACAGCGCCGCCGGCGCCAACGTCGTCAGTCAGGCAGGCAATCGTCAAGGTGGCAGCGCCAACACCATCGCGACCTACTTCAACGACACGATGGAACTGAGCAAACAGTTCAAGCTGGTCGGTGGTTTGCGCTTTGACCGCTATGTCGCCAGCATCACCAACACGCTGAACTCAAGCAATACGCCGGCCGCTGCAAAGAATACCGCGCTGGCCAGCGCCAATCAGACCGTCAACTTCCTTAGCGTGCGTGCAGGCGGTATCTGGCAGCCGAGTGCGGCACAGTCTTACTACCTGTCTTACGGCACGTCGTTTAATCCGTCGCTGGAACAGTTGACCGGTACTGCGGGCCAGACCAATCTCGATCCGGAGAAAAACAAGTCGTATGAGCTGGGCGGCAAGTGGGATCTGGCGGAAAACCTGTCGACCAATGCAGCAATCTTCCAGATCAAGAAAGAAAACGCACGCAGCCTTGTCACCACCGGCGTCTACGAGCTGCAAGGTACCGTCCGCGTCAAAGGCGCACGCCTGGGTGCAACAGGCCGCATCAACAAGCAATGGCAAGTCGCTGCTGGCTACACCTATCTGGATGCTCAGGTTCTCAGCGGTGCTGCCGGCGACACCGCCGTAGGCAAGATCCCCGTCAACACGCCGAAGCACACCCTGACCACCTGGACTACCTACGACGTCATGCCGCACTGGCAAGTTGGCGGTGGTGCGACTTACATGTCGCAACGCTATGCCACCGCGACCGATACGGTACAAGTCGGCGGCTACACACGCTGGGACGCCACCGTCGCCTATACGCAAAAACAATACGATATTCGTTTCAACCTGTTCAACCTGACCAACAAAATGTATTACGATGCGCTGATCCAGTCCGACGGCGGGCGTTCGGTGCCTGGCACCGGCCGTACCGGCATGATCTCGGTCAACTATCGTATGTAATTTGAAGTAGAAAGAAATCCATCCATGCTGATCGCCATTCCCAAGCTGCTCGACGCGCAACAACTCAACGCTGTACGTCAGCTCTTGAATCAGGCGGGACCGGCATGGGTGGATGGCCGTGTGACTGCAGGCTATCAAGGCGCACCGGTCAAGTACAACCAGCAAATCGACGAGCGCTCGGAAGTCGCGGCGCAATGCCAGCGCATTATCCTCTCCGCACTCGAACGCAATCCGCGCTTCATCAGCGCCGCCTTGCCGAACATGGTGTATCCGCCGATGTTCAATCGCTACAGCGAGGGCATGACCTTCGGTGCGCATGTCGACGGCAGTGTCCGCATCGACCCGCATACCGGACGCAAACTGCGTACCGATCTTTCGGCGACACTATTTTTGTCTGATCCTGCCAACTACGATGGCGGCGAGCTGCAAATCCACGATACCTATGGCGTTCATTCTGCCAAGCTGGAAGCCGGCGACGTGTTGGTCTATCCTGCCACAAGCCTGCATCAGGTAACGCCGGTCACACGCGGTGTGCGCACGGCGTGTTTTTTCTGGGTACAAAGTCTGGTGCGCGACGATGGTCAGCGCAGCATGCTGTTTGACATGGACAACGCCATTCAGACACTGAATCAAACTAATGCTGATGAGATCGCGCGACGCACGTTAGTCGGCTGCTATCACAACCTCATGCGCCAATGGAGCGACACCTGATCGCAGCACTATCGTTCAATTGAACTCAGTTGAAATACTGCGCATCCATCCGGCGAAACACCAGCGCCGACAACAAGGTCACCACGCCGACGCAAACGAAGGTCAGCGTAAACGTCCACTCCCTCGCCCACGCCACGCCGTCGAGTCCGCTCAGCATCGATCCGGCAATGGTGACACCCAGCCCCAGCGCCAGCATCTGCACCATCGAGAACAGACTGTTGCCACTGCCGGCATCTTTGCTGTTGAGCCCCTTGAGCGTCACACTGTTCATCGCTGCGAACTGCATCGAGTTGCTCACACCGAAAACCGCTAGCTGCAAGATGCCAATCCAGATCGGCCACGTCGGTGTGATCAATGCGAACGAGACAATAGAGCCGCCGACAAGAATCGTGTTCACCAGCAAGAAGTTCTCGTAGCCGAAGCGACGCACCAGCGGCGCAATCCAAGGCTTGGCGATAGTGCCGGAAATTGCCGCCGGCAGCAGCACCAGGCCGGCATGCAAAGGTGAAAAGCCAAGCTTGACCTGGAGCAGCAGAGGCAGCAAGAACGGCACGGCCGATGAACCGATACGGCACACCAGATTGCCGATCAGCCCGACACTGAAATTGGGTTCGTTGAACAAACCCAGACGAAACAAGGGTTGCTCGTCGCGGCGCGCATGCAGCACATACAGCCACACCGTCAGCACCGATACGCCCAATAATCCGGCGCTCCACCATTCGCGATATTCGGTCATGGGCACATCCAGCGCCAGCGAAAACGTCACCATGCAAGTCGACAGCAGCGCGCATCCAAGCAGATCAAAGCGCGGCGGCGAAGTGATTTCTTCAGCAGGCAAAAAGTGATGCACGGCGAACATGCCGATCACGCCCACCGGCACGTTAATCAGAAAAATCCAATGCCAGCCGATGGTCTGCGATAGCCAGCCTCCCGTCACCGGCCCCACCACCGGGCCAAGCTGCCCTGCAATCGAGATGAAAGCCAACGCCGAAATATACTGCGCCCCCGGCACACTGCGCAGTACTGCCAGGCGACCGATAGGCAGCAGCATGGAACCGCCGACGCCCTGCACCACACGCGCCAGCAGCAACTGCGGCAAGGAATGCGCATTAGCGCACAGCAGCGAGCCGAGTACAAAAATCAGAATAGCGAGGAAGTAGACACGGCGCGTGCCGAAGCGGTCAGCCAGCCAACCGGAGGCCGGTGTGAGCGAGGCCATCGTCAACGTATAAGAAACCACCACCGGGTGCATCGCCAGTACCGGCTCGCCGAGACTGGCGGCCATGGACGGCAATGCGGTGTTGACGATGGTGGTGTCCAGCGTCTGCATGAAAAAGCCCGATGCGACGATCCACAACAGGGCTTTTTGAGAACGGGAAGAAGTAAGAGGCATGGAGAAGAATTTTATCGTCCCTGCCCGGGGCCTGCACAACTATCCGGAGATTTACTGTCGGCAGGCCCGGAAAGACACCATCAGAATGCGGCAGGACGCCATTTCAGCAAGCGCTTTTCCAGCGAGGTCAGCAGATAGTCCGCCAACAGCGCCACCACCGCCAGCACGATCATCGCTGCAAACACGCCGCTCGCGTTGAACGCACCTTGCGCCGTGGAGATCAGCAGACCGATACCTTGCTTGGAGCCGAGGAACTCACCCACCACGGCGCCGACCAGTGCGAAGCCGAAGCTCACGTGCAAGCTCGCCAGAATCCAGCTCAATGCCGATGGAATCACCACCGCCATTGTCACCTGACGACGCGAAGCACCAAGGATCTGCGCATTGGCAATCATGTAACGGTCGGCTTCACGCACGCCCTGAAAGGCATTGCCGAACACCACGAAGAACACCATCACCACCGCCAGCGCCACCTTGGACGCCATGCCCAGGCCCAGTGCGATCACGAAAATCGAACCCAGCACCACACGCGGAATCGAATTGGCGATCTGGATGTACAGACTGAACACATCCGACATCAGCTTGTTGCGACCCAGCGCGATGCCGGCAATGATGCCCGCGATGGAACCGATCAGGAAGCCCAGCACGGTTTCTTCCAGCGTCACCATGACCTGCACCCACAAGGGGCCTTGCGAGGTTCCTTCCATGATCCAGTCATAAATCTGGATCACGATCAGCGATGGTTGCGAAAAGAAGAAGGGATCGATCCATTGCATCGTGGCGGACAGTTCCCAGCCACCGAGGATGATGACCAGAATCGCCAGGCGCAGCGAAATCACCAGCCAGTAGCGTTGTTTGATCTTGCGTTGCGCTTCGCGCTCGACTTCCGCGATTGCCTCCGGGCTCATGGCGCGGCTTGTATTTACTTGTGTCATGTTGCTCACCTGTCTTGTCGTTGGTGTGGTGTAAGGAGCAGAAGATATTTCTGTAGAAGGCGCTTACTTGATCTGCACTTCTTCACGCAGATCCGACCAGATTTTTCTGGAGATATCGATGAAGCGTTGCTCGTAGCGCACTTCTTCCATCACGCGTGGGCGCGGCAAATCGATTTGGTAAGTGCTCTTCAACGTCGCCGGACGTGCGGTCAGCACATAGACCTTGTCGGCCAGCGCAATCGCCTCCTCCAGATCATGGGTGACGAACACCACCGAGCCGGAATGTGCCGACCACAGTTGCAGCAGCTCATCTTGCATCAAGGTACGGGTCTGCATGTCGAGCGCGCTGAAGGGCTCATCCATCAGCAGGATTTCAGGGCTGTTGATGAAGGTCTGTGCCAGCGCCACGCGCTTGCGCATACCGCCCGACAATTGGTGCGGATAGTGATCGCCGAACTTGTCGAGGCCGACGCGACGGATCCATTCGTTGGCCAGTTCATAGGCCTGATCCTTCGGTTTGCCGCGGAACAGCGGGCCGGCGGCGACGTTGTCGCGCACGCTGCGCCATGGGAACACGGCGTCATTCTGGAACACGAAACCGATGCGCGGGTCGATGCCGTTGACCGGTTCACCCATCACACGCACTTCGCCGATGGTCGGTTTCAGCAAACCGGTGATCAGGCTCAGCGTGGTGGACTTGCCGCAACCGGTCGGACCAACCACGGCGACGAACTCGCCGCGGGCGACGCTCATGGAAAAGTCGCGCAAGGCAACGGTGACATTGCCGTCAGCGGTGATGAAGCGGCACGACACGTTATCCAGCTCGATGGCCGGCGTGTCGAGTTTCGCTGCTGCAGCTGGCTTGGCGGTGGCAGTTTGGTTCATGGAGGACTCTTTCATCGTAATAACGTCAATTGCTGCAAAATTTCTGCGTGCTGCGTACGAGCGATCCCTTCGTATCCGTCCGGCTGAACGGATACGTCGGTTCACATCATTGTTGAAACGGTTTTCTTAAGTCTTGCTCAAGCTGATTACTTGACCAGATTCACAAACTCGTTGGTGTAGGTCTTGGACAAATCGATGTGCTTGCCCTTGACGTTCGGATTGAAGCCCGACAGTACCGACAGCACTGTTTCAGGACCGCCAACCGGCATCTTGCCGTCAGCCGAATACATCGGCAGCGAGTTTTCCAGCGCCTGAACGTACAAGGCCTTGTTGTTGCCGTAGTAGTCCTTCGGCATCTTGTCGGCGATCTCGGTGGCGCTATGAGTCTTGATGAACTTCAGCGTCTTGACGAAAGCACGCGCCAGCTTGGCAGCGTCATCCTTGTGGCCATTGAGCCAGTTGCGTTGCACATACAAGCTCGAGGCAGGATACAAACCGCCCAGTGCCTTGACCGTGCCTTCTACCGAACGCATGTCGACCAGCACCTTGGCTTCACCGGTCTTGAGCATTTGCGATACAGTCGGCTCGGTCGTCATGCCGGCATCGATACGGCCTTGCTTCATCGCGGCGATGAAGGTGTTGTCGGCGCCGACCGGCAGCACTGAGTATTCTTTCGACGTGATGCCGTAACGCGATGCCAGATACTGCGTCAGGAAGTTGGTCGACGAACCCAGACCGGTCACACCCAATGTCTTGCCTTTGACATCGCCCATGTTTTTGATCGATGCAGAAGCCTTGGTCGAGACCAGCTCCACTTCACCCGGTACCTGGCCGAAGATCACGATGGCGGTGATTTCCTTTCCCTTGCTTTGCAGATCGATGGAGTGATCGTAAAAGCCAACCACTGCCTGCACAGCACCTGCCAGCAATTCATTCTCGGCATCCACGCCGGCCGGTTGCGATTGCAGCTCGACGTCCAGACCTTCTTCCTTGAAGTATCCCAGTTGCTCAGCCAGTTTGGCCGGCAGATAAACCATCTTGGTGATACCGCCGACCATGATGGTGATCTTGCCTGCGGCAGATGCCGTACCCGGCAAAGCCATCATCGTGGCACCGGCAACGGCCAGTGAAATCAGTGTGCGGCGAATGTTCTTGTTCATGAAGTCTCCTTGTAGGTATTTGTATGCGTAATGCAAATTCGGTGTGAAGCCCTACTTCACCTGATTGACGAATTCGTTGGTGTAGGTCTTCGACAAGTCAATCTTCTTGCCCTTGATGTTGGGATTGAACCCCGCCATGACCTTGAGCACCACCTCAGCGCCTTCAGGCGGCATTTTGCCATCCGGCGAATACATTGGCAGCGAAGCCTTCAGCGCCTGCACATACAGCTTCTTGTTGCCGCCGTAATAGTCAGCCGGCATCTTGTCGGCGATCTCTTCCGCGCTGTGGGTCTGGATGTACTTGAGCGTATTCACGAAGGCACGCGCCAGCTTGGTGGCTTCGGCCTTGTGCGTCTGCAACCAGGCGCGCTGCACATAGACGGCTGAAGCCGGATACAGGCCGCCCAACGCGGCGCGCGTACCGTCAGCACTGCTCATGTCGACGAGTACCTTGGCTTCACCGCTGGCCAGCAACATCGACGTGGTCGGCTCGGTGGTCCAGACGACGTCAACGCGTTTTTGCTTGAGCGCGGCGATCAGGGTATTACCCGCACCGACCGGCAACATCGAATAGTCACTGGTCTTGAGGCCATTGCGGCTAGCCAGATATTGCGCCAGGAAGCTGGAAGAAGAACCCAGGCCGGTCACGCCGAGCGTACGGCCCTTGAGATCGGCCATGCTGCGCACTTGCGTCGCCAGGTCGCTGCGCACCATCTCCATGCCGCCCGGCACCACCAGCAACTGGGTAATGGACTGCACTTCCTTGCCCTTGCTCTGCAGATCGATGGAGTGATCGTAATAGCCGACCACGGCCTGCACCGCACCGGCCAGCAATTCATTCTCGGCATCGACACCGGCTTGCTGCGATTGCAGCTCGACGTCCAGGCCTTCCGCCTTGAAGTAACCGAGGTTTTCCGCCAGCTTCGGCGGGAGGTAGATCAGCTTGTTGATGCCGCCGACCATGATGGTGATCTTGTCCGCAGCCTGCGCTGTCGGCACTGCGGCTACATTGACCAGCAGGGCAGCCGCGAAGCTTGCAGACATTGCAGATATACCTCTGCCGCGGGTAAAGACGCTGGCAAACACATTGAAGCGTTGACGCATTATGATGTCTCCTGGATGAGAAAAAGACCGGCAGATCAAGTCTGCTCAGCTAACTCTACTTATTATTAATATACTTGCCGGTATTCTAAGAACCGCAAACCTTCATCCAGCTTTCCAAATTTGCTGTTTTTTTCCTGCAGTGCAACAAAAAAATATAGGTCTTTTGCATGAAATTGCTGCTGATTGAAGACAACCCGCCTCTGGCGCATTGGCTCACGCAGATCCTCAAAGAGAACAAATTCAGTGTCGACGTCGCCAGCGACGGCGAAATGGCTGACCACGTCCTGCACACCGAGAACTACGACGTCGTGCTGCTCGATCTGATGCTGCCAAAAATGAGTGGAAAGAATGTCTTGCGCCGCCTGCGCGAACGGCACAATTCGGTGCCGGTGATGATCTTGACCGCCAGCGGCTCCATCGATGAGAAGGTCGAATGCCTCGGTGCCGGCGCCGATGACTATCTGGTCAAACCTTTTGAAGTACGCGAACTGGTGGCCCGCATCAAGGTGTTGATCCGCCGCCAGACACCCGATAAGGCGGCTGAAATCCATTGCGGCGATCTGGCCTACGACAGCAACACGCGCCAGTTCGCCATCGCCGGCAAGACACTGGCGCTGCCCGCGCGCGAACATGACGTGCTTGAAATCCTCATGCTCAAGCAAGGCAAGACCGTCTCCAAAAACGCGCTGGTCAGTGGCATCTTCAATCTCTCGGAAGAACCCAGCGCCGACGCCATCGAGATCTATATCTCGCGCCTGCGCAAAAAACTCGACGCTTCGCAAGCCGCCATCATGACCTTGCGCGGTCTAGGCTATCTGCTCAAACAAAAAGATGATCGTTAAAGATGATCGTTAGTCTGCGCCTGCGGTTGCTGCTCTGGCTGCTGATCCCGCTCACCGTCTACGTCGGCATCAGCACCAGTTACACCTATGACAGCGCGGTCACCAGCGCCAATCTGATCCAGGATCGTGCGTTGGTTGCCTCCGCCCGCATGATGGCCGGACAAGTCACGTGGGAAGACGGTGCGCCGGTCGTCAACATCCCGCCCGCGGCGCTGGAAATGTTCGCGTCGCCGAGCCACGACGAGGTTTATTACCAAGTGTTGATGGACGACGAAACCTTGCTGGCCGGCCGCCCCGACTTCCCGGTCGATGTCGACTTCTCGCTGATTGCGCCCGCCTACGCCACGACCTATTTCAACAACCAGCCGCTGCGCGTGGTCAGCTATGTACGCGCACTGTACGACAACGGCACGCTGCGCATGGTCGCCGTGTCCGTCGGCCAGACCATGCGCGGCCATCAGGAATTGCTGGACGAACTCTGGCGCCCTGCCCTGCATCGCCAGATCATCATGCTGCTGCTGGCCATCGCGCTGGTCGTGGTCGGACTGACCATGGAACTGCGCCCCATCCTGCGCGTCAAGGATGAACTCGCCACACGCGAGCCGAACTCGCTCACACCATTGCGCGCCGGTGAGCTGCAGATGGAATTGCGCCCCATCGTCGAAGCCATCAACCAGTACATCCAGCGCCTCAACACCCAGGTCGCCGTACAGAAACGTTTCATCGCCGACGCCGCGCATCAATTGCGGACACCGCTGACCATCATCGACTCACAGATCCAGTTCGCACGCCAAATTGAAGACCCGCAGCGTCTGGCCCAAGTGCTGCAAGCCTTACAAGACAGCAGCCGCAGCATGACCGACCTGACCAACAAGCTGCTGCAACTGTCGCAGGCGGAAGCCTCCAACAGCACAGCCTTCCCGCGCCATCCAATCGAACTGGTGGCATTGACGGCCACCGTATTGGAAGAACTGGTCAGCCTGGCGCAACGCAAGCATATCGACCTCGGCATGGAAGCCGGCGTCGACGAAGCCTGGGCCATGGGCAGCCAGGCGCTGTTCTCCGGCATGCTGATGAACCTGATCGACAACGCGCTGCGCTATACGCCGGAGCACGGCAAAGTGACGGTGGGCGTGGCCATGGAAAACCCCGGAGAAGACAAATCGGAAGTAGTGATTACCGTCGCCGACAACGGCCCCGGCATCCCCGCAGAAGCACGCGAGCGCGTGTTCGAACGCTTCTACCGCAATGCTGCGCCCGACCAGCACGGCGCGGGACTCGGCATGGCGATTGTGAAAGAGATTGTGCAGGCGTCGCAGGGGACGATTGTGCTGGGGACGAATGCGGAAGGAAAAGGTTTGAAAGTGACGGTCAGATTGCCGGCCTCATCCGTGGCCGGTGCAGGCAATGTGCAGACATAAAATGCGACCAACAAAAATCGTCAACAGAAACGAAAAAAGCCAACGCGAACGCTGGCTTTTTTAAATTCTGGTGGAAAGTGCAAGTTTCGAACTTGCGACCCCTGCAGTGTGAATGCAGTGCTCTACCCCTGAGCTAACCTTCCATTTTGCTGTCGCCACCGCCGAATAGGCTTGGTGTGAAGCGGCCCGAATTATGACACAGAATTGACTTGCCGGGCAAGCCGCTTCTTATTTTAAGCAATTATTTCCAAACAATTTACGCTGGTGGCGCTTCTTCAGGGACTTTGCGCCACACGCAGGTGCCTTTGACTTCCTTGTCCAGCGTGTTGAGCATAGTTTCATGCAGACCCAACTCGTCCTCGCTGGCGGCCACCACGATCACGTCGGCCAGTGGTGCCAGCTCAAGCACAGGGCTGCCGTCTTCATTGTCGCCACCGTCGGCGAGATCCATGGTCAGGCTGTTCTGGCCGCGCGTCATGGCCAGATAGACTTCCGCCAGCAGGGCCGCATCGAGCAGGCCGCCGTGCAGGGTGCGGTGCGCGTTGGAGATGCCGTAGCGGTCGCACAAGGCGTCCAGCGAGTTGCGGCGGCCCGGATGCTGCTCCTTGGCCATCTGCAGCGAGTCGACGATGTTGTTGACGTGTTCCTTGAATGGCGCCAGTCCCAGCAACTTGAACTCGGCGTCGAGGAAGCCGACGTCGAAGGGAGCGTTGTGGATGATGATTTCGGCGCCGCGCACGTAGTCGCGGAACTCGTCGGCGATTGCGGCGAACTTCGGTTTGTCGCTGAGGAACTCGGTGGTCAATCCGTGCACCGCCAGCGCGCCTTCGTCGGAATCGCGTTCAGGGTTGATGTAGAAATGCAGGTTGTTGCCGGTGAGCTGGCGGTTCAGCATTTCGACACAACCGATTTCAATGACGCGGTCGCCGGTGCGCGGGTTCAGGCCGGTGGTTTCCGTATCGAGAATAATTTGTCGCATGGTGTGCTCCTGAAGTGCTTCAGCGGATCGTATCTACGCCGCGATTGGCGAGCTGGTCGGCGCGTTCGTTGCCGGGATGGCCGGCATGCCCCTTGACCCAGCGCCATTCGATCTTGTGCTCTGCCTGCGCGGCGTCGAGCGCCTGCCACAGGTCGACGTTCTTGACTGGCTCACGCGAGGCGGTTTTCCAGCCGCGTGCTTTCCAGCCATGAATCCACTCGCTGATGCCCTTTTGTACGTACTGGCTGTCGGTGTAGACGGTCACGTCGCAGCGGCGATTCAAGGCGCCCAGCGCTTCGATGACGGCTTTGAGTTCCATGCGGTTGTTGGTCGTGTTGTTTTCACCGCCGCACAATTCCTTCTCGCGACCGCCGGCGATCAGCAAGGCGCCCCAGCCACCTTTGCCGGGATTGCCCTTGCAGGCGCCGTCGGCATAGATCTCTACTTTGTCCATCTCTACGTTGTCCATCTGTTCTTTGCTCATGTTCATTTCTTCAGTTGCTGGGTTATAGCTTAGTTGTTGCTTAATCTTTGTTCACTGCGCGGACATCACCGACAATCCGCGAAGGCGGCATTCTAATCTTTATGGATGCGATGGACCCTGTTCGTGGCAGGCACACCCTTCGGCACCTTCACTTTTTGCTTGCTCCAGGCCGGGCCGATCAGGCGCATGCCTTTGACCCGTTTGATCGCCTGCACGATATACACCGCGCCGAAATAAGGCCACCAGCGATCGCCGGCTTTTTCCATGAAGTCGAAACGGTCCAGCCATTTTTGTGTGGCACAGGGCGGCGCATAGCAGCCGAAGTGACCGCGATTGACTTCCATGTTGAGCAGCTTGAGCCAGTCCTTCAGGCGCGGCAGGCGAATGAACTCGCCATCCTGCGGCAGAAAATGTGCACCGGTCAGACGACCGCCCGCCTGGCGCGCGCCCCACAAGCTGGTGGGATTGAATCCGCAGATGATGACCTGCCCTTCGGGGATCAGCACACGCTCGACTTCACGCAACACTTGATGCGGCTCGGCGCTGAATTCGAGAACATGTGGCAAGACCACGAGATCAAGACTTTGCGTGGCGAACGGCAATTCGGAGAAATCATGCGCCACCACCAGAGGAATCTCCCGCCCTTCCTGAGATTCCGTGGGCAGGCAGTTATCCGTCAACCAGCGATACGGCATGCGATTGGCTTGCAGCGCACTGATTTGCGGCATGCCGATCTGCACAGCGTTAAAGCCGAAGATGTCCGCCGTCAGCGCGTCGAGATGCTTTTGCTCCCAGGCGCGGACGTAATTACCCATCGGCGTATGCAGCCAGGCGTCGAGGGCTATAATCGACTTGTCCAGATCCGTATCGATCCCAGCCATTACGCGAGCCCTCTTCCGACCATGTCAGTACAGCCAGCCACTAGCTTAGCCATCCCGAACGCATCATTGAATGTTTTAACTGTTCCCGCATTTGACGATAATTACCTCTGGTTGATTCATGACGGCGTACATGCTGCGGTAGTCGACCCCGGCGATGCGGCACCGGTCATTACGGCGCTCGAAGCGCATGGTCTGACACTGGTCGCTATTCTACTGACTCATCACCATGCTGACCATGTCGGCGGTGTTCCCGGCCTGTTGCAGCATACCCAAGTTCCGGTCTACGGCCCCGCCGGTGAAGCGATTCCGACGATTACCCAGCCTTTGTGGGAGGACGCCCTGGTGCATCTGGCCGACCTGTCGCTAGATCTGAAGGTCATCGACGTACCCGGCCATACCAAGGGCCACATCGCTTACTACGCCGCTCGCCAGGGCTGGTTGTTCTGTGGCGACACCTTGTTTGCCGGAGGCTGTGGTCGCCTGTTTGAAGGCACCGCGGCGCAGATGGTGAACTCGCTGTCCAAGCTGACTGCGTTGCCGGGAGACACAAAAGTCTATTGTGCCCACGAATATACCTTGTCCAACCTGCGCTTTGCCCGCGAGATCGAGCCGGGCAACGACCTATTGACCGCCCGCATCGAAAACGAACAGGCCAAACGCGCCCGCCACGAACCCACCGTGCCGTCGACTATTGCGCTGGAGATACAGACCAACCCTTTCCTCCGGTACAAGGAAAAAACGGTCGTGGCGCGCCTGCAGGAAGCCGGTCGCCTGCCCGCTGCAGCACCACAAATTGACCCCGTGGAAACATTTGCCGCCCTGCGCGAATGGAAGAATAGCTACAAATAGACCCGGATAACACCTTTTTTCGGACAAATACCAAACGAATCAAGGGCTTAAGCTTTGTAACATAAGTCAATTTTTACTTGACGAGTGAAAAGGGGCTTACGTACACTCCGTTAATCTCCAAATCCCATCGGCTTGCAAGCCGTTTTTAGATAAACACACGGTTTTGTCGTTTTTTAATAACAGAACCGGGTAGAGCGCAGTTGTTATCCACTTGCGCTCCCATTGTTGCATTTCTCACATACTTCTTAGCAGGAGGTGCAGTGAATCTAAAACGACCGATGAACAGACAACGCTTTCTTCAGCCTCAGGCACAGGATCTTGTACCCATGCAGCGAACATTCAAGAAATTAGCGATAGCCGCGCTTTTCTCTCTAGGTACTCCACTCCTCGTCCACGCCAACGACATCTCGATCTACCCCGCTCCCTTCAACGCGATCAATCCCAACGATCCTTCGTCCGCTCTGCCGGGCATGGAAGACATCGATATATGGGCGCGTATTCGCAAGGGTTTCGGCATTCCGAATCTGGAAAATCCTTTAGTCGACAACCAGACCCAGTGGTACAGCTCGCGCCCTGACTATATCCAGCGCACCACCGTACGCGCATCGCGCTACCTGTTCCACGTCGTGCAAGAACTTGAAAAGCGTGGCATGCCGACCGAACTGGCGCTGCTGCCGTTCATCGAGTCCGCGTTCAATCCGCAAGCGCTGTCGACGGCCAAAGCAGCCGGCATGTGGCAGTTCATTCCATCGACCGGCCGCGACTACAACCTGAAGCAGAACATGTTCACCGACGAGCGCCGCGATGTGCTGGCCTCGACCGATGCGGCACTGACCTACCTGCAAAAACTGTACGGCATGTTCGGCGACTGGCAACTGGCGCTGGCGGCGTATAACTGGGGCGAAGGCTCGGTGCAGCGCGCCGTGAACCGAAACCTGGCAGCCGGCCTGCCGATCGACTTCAACACGCTGTCCGCGCAGATGCCAAATGAAACGCGCAACTACGTGCCGAAGCTGCAAGCCGTCAAGAACATCATCGCCATGCCGGGCGACTACAACATTGATTTGCCGAAGGTCGACAACCAGCCTTACTTCGTCACCATCGGCAAGACCCGCAACATCGACGTCAAGGTTGCCGCCCAGCTGGCTGAATTGTCCCTCGACGAATTCAAGGCGCTGAACCCGCAATTCAATCGCCCGGTCATCATCGGCGGCGACGATACCAAGATCCTTCTGCCGGAAAGCAATGCCGAGAAGTTCAAGACCAACATGTCCAAGTTCACGCAGGCTTTGTCCTCGTGGACGGCACATACCGTCTCCAGCGCCCGTGAACGCATCGAAACCATCGCCAGCAAGTTCGGGACGACACCGGACATCATCCGCAGCGTGAATCAGATCCCGCCGAAGATGGTATTGAAGGCCGGTTCGACGATTCTGGTGCCGAAGACCGAGACTTCGGTGGAAACCGAAATCACGCCAGAGATGGCAGACAGCGCCCGCCTGGCGGTTGCACCGGATGTTCCGGACTTCAAGCGCATCTATGTGAAGGCCGGCAAACGCGACACATTGGCGTCCATCGCCAGCCGTTACCGCGTGAGCGTGGTGCAGATCAAGCAATGGAACAGCCTGCACCGCGACGTGCTGGCCAACGGTCAAAGCCTGCAATTGCAAGTGCCGTATCAGGCCCACACGCCAGCACCTGCAGCCGGCCCGATCCGCGTGCGTCAGGTTGTCCATGCGCCGGCCAAACCGATCCGCAAAGCCCCTGTGGTCGCCAAGAACAACGTCCGTGCAGCACCGGTGCGCAAGACCGCCTCCAACGCACCGATCACCCTGGCTTCCGAAAACGGCACCCGCCGTCGTTGATTGTCCTTCTGTACAGGCCGGAATCGCTCCGGCCTGTTCGCTTCATTGCATCAGCCACGGTAGTTCTCCGCTCTCTCCCGCAATTCCCCGCAACCTCGTGAAATCTTCCCCGTTTTTGCCGCAACGCAAAAATGAACGCATCTCGCATGTTTTCAACGCTGCAGCAAGATTAAGCCGACACTTTTTCCAGTAAAAATTCTAATCAATATGACCAGAAACTGCCGCGCCGCCGCATAAATCGTTTCGTCGGCGACCTTCATTTCTGCGAATTCCAGTGCTATTATTCAGTCGCGCAAACGTTTGCGCATTGCTTGTTACTGCTCATACCGGCATTCGACCCATACGAAACCTGCCGCTTACAACACATCTGGAGACTTTGATGAATACACGTATCCGCCTCAAGCTGATTGCCGCCACCGTCCTCGCCTGCGCGCTGCCGACATTGCCGGCCATGGCCCAGACCGCGGCAAAACCGAAGGTTGCGCTGGTGATGAAGTCGCTCGCCAACGAGTTCTTCCTGACCATGGAAAACGGCGCCAAAGAACACCAGAAAGCCCACGCTGCGCAATACGATCTGATCGCCAACGGCATCAAGGACGAACAAGACACCGCCAACCAGATCAAGATCGTCGAACAGATGATCGTTTCCAAAGTCAGCGGCCTGGTCATCGCACCCGCTGACTCCAAGGCGCTGGTGCCTGTGATCAAGAAGGCGATTGACGCCGGCATCATCGTGGTCAACATCGACAACAAGTTCGACGATGCAGCTCTGAAGGAAAAAGGCATCACCGTCCCGTTCGTCGGCCCGGACAACCGCAAGGGCGCCAAGCTGGTCGGCGACTTCCTGGCGAAGCAGATCAAGAGCGGCGACAAGGTTGCCATCATCGAAGGCGTGTCGACTACCTTCAATGCACAACAACGCACCCTGGGCTTCCAGGATGCAATGGGTGCAGCCGGCGCCAAGGTGGTATCGGTACAATCCGGTCAATGGGAAATCGATCCGGGCAACAAGGTTGCCTCCTCCATGCTGAACGCGCATCCTGACATCAAGGCAATCCTGGCCGGCAACGACAACATGGCGCTGGGCGCGGTTGCCGCCGTCAAGGCAGCGGGCAAGACCGGTAAGGTGCTGGTGGTTGGTTACGACAACATCAACGCCATCAAGCCGATGCTCAAAGACGGACGCGTACTGGCGACTGCTGACCAGTTTGCTTCGCAACAAGCTGTGTTCGGTATCGAAACGGTGCTCAAGGCACTCAGCGAGAAGAAGCCGCAAAGCAGTTTGGGCGGTGCGGTTGAGACCAAGGTCCAACTGGTGACCAAAGACAGCAAGTAAGCACATGAAGTCCCGGGCGGAAGCATCGTTCTTTATACTGTGCTCCGCCCTTTCCTCCGTAATATTGAATCATCAAACCACACCTTCGCGGTGGAGGCTGAATGTCCAATCCATCATCCCCGGCCCTACTTTCGCTCACCGGCATCGGTAAGACCTATGTCGAACCGGTTCTCAGCGACGTCTCACTGGAAATCCGTCCCGGCCAGATCCTCGCGCTGACCGGTGAAAACGGTGCCGGCAAGAGTACGCTGTCCAAGATCGTCTGCGGTCTGGTGCAATCCACCACGGGCGCCATGCTGCTCGACGGCCAGGCCTACCAGCCGCGCTCGCGCACCGAAGCGGAACAGCTCGGCATCCGCATGGTGATGCAAGAGCTGAATTTGATCCCGACGTTGAGCATTGCCGAAAACCTGTTTCTGAACCAGCTCCCACAACGGTTCGGCTGGATCGACAAAACCAAACTGGCGACACTCGCGCAGGCACAAATGGCGGCTGTCGGCCTGACTGATATCGATCCCTGGACGCCGGTCGGCGACCTCGGCGTGGGTCATCAGCAAATGGTGGAAATCGCGCGCAATCTGATCGGCAGCTGTCGCCTGCTGGTGCTGGATGAGCCAACCGCGATGCTGACCAGCCGCGAAGTGGAATTGCTCTTCGCGCAGATCGCGCGCCTGCAATCCGAAGGCGTGGCGATTATCTATATCTCGCATCGCCTGGAAGAATTGAAACAGGTGGCCGACCGCATCGCTGTGCTGCGTGACGGCAAGCTGGTCTGCGACGACGACATCGGCGGCTACAACAGTGATGCACTGGTGCAACTGATGGTCGGCCGTGCTGCGGAAGCGGAACTCGACCTCGGTCACCGCGATATTGGCGCACCGCTGCTGCGCGTGCGCAATCTGGGCCGAGGCAGTGTCGTCGCACCGGCGTCCTTCGATCTGCGTGCCGGAGAAATCCTCGGCATCGCCGGCTTGATCGGATCGGGCCGTACTGAATTGCTGCGCCTGATTTTCGGCGCCGATCGCGCAGATCAGGGTGAAGTTTTCATTGGCGATCAAACCCAGGCCGCCGACATCCGCTCGCCCAAACACGCGATCGCTTCCGGCATCGCCATGATCACCGAAGACCGCAAGAGCCAGGGCTTGCTGTTGCCGCAATCGATCGCCGTCAACGCCACACTGGCCAAACTCGGGGACGTGAGCAAGATGGGCATGCTCGACGGCGACGCGGAAAGCGCGGTTGCCGAGGACTACATCAAGCGCCTGCGCATCCGCTCGCGCGACGGTTCGCAAGCTGCGGGAGAACTCTCCGGCGGTAACCAGCAAAAGGTCGTCATCGCGCGCTGGCTCTATCGCGACTGCCCGATCATGTTGTTCGACGAACCGACACGCGGCATCGACATCGGCGCAAAATTCGACATCTACAAACTGCTGGCCGATCTGTCGCGTCAGGGCAAAGGCTTGCTGATCGTTTCCAGCGACCTGCGCGAACTCATGCTGATCTGCGACCGCATCGCCGTGATGAGCGCGGGCAAACTCGTCGATACCTTTGAGCGCGGCCACTGGACCCAGGAAGCCATCCTTGCATCGGCGTTCAGCGGCTACATGAACTCGCCTGCTGCCGCTGCCGCTGCCGATACCGATACCGTTACTCTGGCGGCCTGACCGTGACGACACCCACACTAGCAAAACAAACAAAGATCATGACCCATCCCAACCGCACCTTCTCTGTGTACGGCTTGTCCGCCGTCAAGAACTATCTCGGCCTGATCGGCGCCTTGCTCGCGATGTGCGTGCTGTTCGCCTTCCTGAGCGAAAACTTCCTCACGCTGGCAACCTTCAGCACCTTATCCAACGATATCCCGACGCTGGTCGTGATGTCGGTCGGCATGACCTTCGTACTGATCGTCGGCGGCATCGATTTGTCGGTCGGCTCGGTGATGGCGCTGGCGGCCTCGATCCTGTCGATGGCGATGGTGCGCTGGGGCTGGCCGCTGTTTGCTGCCGGCTTGCTCGGCATCTTCGTCGCCAGCCTGTGCGGCATGCTGACCGGCCTGATCTCGGTCGGCTGGCGCATCCCCTCTTTCATCGTCTCGCTGGGTGTGCTGGAAATGGCGCGCGGCATGGCCTATCAGGTCACCAATTCGCGCACCGAATATATCGGCAGCGCCGTCGACAGCATCAGCTCGCCCATCATCTTCGGCCTGTCGCCCGCGTTCATCGCGGCTATCGTGGTTGTCATCATCGGCCATCTGGTGCTGACACGCACCGTGCTAGGCCGCCACTGGATCGGCATCGGCACCAATGAAGAAGCGGTGCGCCTGGCCGGTATCAATCCGCGTCCGAGCAAAGTTCTGGTGTTTGCACTGATGGGCTTGCTGGCAGGCGTCGGTGCGCTGTTTCAGGTGTCACGCTTGGAAGCAGCCGATCCGAACGGCGGCGTCGGCATGGAACTGCAAGTGATCGCGGCGGTCGTCATCGGTGGCACCAGCCTGATGGGCGGCCGCGGCTCGGTCATCAGCACCTTCATCGGCGTGTTGATCATCTCGGTGCTGGAAGCGGGTCTGGCGCAGATCGGCGTCTCCGAACCGATGAAGCGCATCATCACCGGCCTGGTGATTGTCGCCGCTGTGGTGCTGGATACCTACCGCCGCCGTGGCGAACGCAATACACATTGATGCGCACGAACATACGCACTAACAACATCAGCGATAACAAAACATGGCAACCATCAAAGACGTAGCGCGCCACGCCGGGGTGTCTTACACCACGGTATCGCACGTGTTGAACAAAACACGTCCTGTCAGTGTTGACGCGCGCGACCGTGTGATCGCCGCTGTCGAAGCATTGGCCTACGTGCCCAGCGCCCTGGCGCGTTCGCTCAAGAGCAATGCCACCGGCAGTATCGGGCTGATCATCCCCAACAACACCAACCCCTACTTCTCGGAAGTGGCGCGCGGCATCGAAGACAGCTGCTACGCCGCCGGCTACAGCGTCATCCTGTGCAACTCGGACGACGACCCGGCCAAGCAGCGCGACTATCTCAACGTGCTGCTGACCAAACGCTGCGACGGCCTGATCGTCGCAACGCTGGCACAGACCGACGGTGAACTGCTGCGCAAGATGAAGGTGCCGACCGTGCTGCTCGACCGTGCGCCAAAAGACATGGCCATCGATCTGGTCGCCGTCGACAACGCCGCCGGCGGCGCACTGGCCGCCGAACATCTGTTGTCGCTGGGACGTCGCCGCATTGCCTGCATCGGCGGGCCGGAGAGCCTGGACATTTCGTACGAACGCATTACCGGACTGCGCCGGACGCTGCAGGATGCCGGCGTCACCGTGCAGGACGACATGTTGAAATACGCCGACTTCACCAGCGCAGGCGGCTACACCGCGGCACGCGATCTGCTGGCCTCGGGTGAAGCACCGGATGCCATTTTCTGCTGCAACGACCTGATGGCCATCGGCGCCTTGCGCGCCGCAGCCGAACGCGGCATCGACGTGCCGGACGCCTTGTCGATCATCGGCTTCGACGATATCGATCTGGCGCAGTTCGTGCATCCGCCATTGACCAGCGTGTCGCAAAACACCCGTACCCTAGGCCAGTTGACCGCGCAATGCCTGCTCGACCGGATTGCCGATCCAAGCCGGCCGGTACAACGACAAACCATCACGCCGCAGCTGCATGTTCGCGGTTCGACGGTCAGAGCCTGACTGCGTTATTTTGACTCGGTTTTCTGATTTATTTTTTGATTCGTTTTTGATTTATTTCACGTTAAGACACACATGATCGTCATCATCGGCAGCATCAATATGGATCTGGTTTTGCGCGTGCCGCGCATGCCGCTTCCCGGCGAAACCATCACCGGCGGCCAGTTCCGCACCATTCCCGGCGGCAAGGGCGCCAACCAGGCCGTGGCCTGTGCGCGTCTGAGCGCCGATAGCGTCAAAGTCGCGATGGTAGCCTGCCTCGGCGACGATGCCTTCGGTACCGAACTGCGCGCCGCCTTGCGCACGGATGGCATCGACGACAGCCATGTCACTACCATTCCGAACACCGCGTCCGGCATCGCCTCCATTCTGGTGGACGACAACGGCCAGAACAGCATCGTGCTGGCGTCCGGCGCCAATGCAGAACTCAGCCCGGCACATATCGACGCTGCGCGCGCGCTGATCGAGCAAGCCCGTATCGTCGTGCTGCAATTGGAGTCGCCGCTGCCGACTGTGATCCACGCCATCAAGCTGGCGCATGTACTGGGCAAGACCGTGGTGCTCAATCCTGCACCGGCACAAGCTTTGCCAACAGAATTGCTCGGTCAAATCGACTATCTGGTGCCCAATGAAATCGAAGCGGCCATGCTGGCCGGCGTGCCCGCCAACGGCATCGACATTGATAAAGACAGCGACGATCAGATCGCCGACATCATCGCGAAGCTGCGCGCCAACGGCTCCAGCAACGTTCTGGTGACGCTTGGCGAAAAAGGCGTCTACGCCGCGCTGGCCGCCGGATCCACCCACTTCGATGCGCAAGCCGTCAAGGCAGTCGACACCACCGCCGCAGGCGACACGTTCATCGGCGGCTTCGTCGCTGCACTGGCGGAAGGCTGCAGTGAAGCCGATGCTATCGCGCTCGGTCAGCGCGCCGCAGCGATCAGCGTCGCGCGCGTGGGTGCGCAAACGTCTATTCCGACGCGTCAGGAAGTGACTAACTGAACAAGGGAAGTGAGAGACTGACATGAAGAAAACACCGCTCCTCAACATCGCGCTGTCGCAACTGATCGCCTCGCTGGGTCACGGCGACAGCATCGTCATCGGCGATGCCGGCCTGCCGGTGCCGCCTGGTGTGCCACTAATCGACCTCGCGTTGACGCGCGGCGTGCCCGGTTTCATGGATACCTTGCAAACCATTCTTGCCGAGATGCATGTAGAACACCACGTGCTGGCCGACGAACTGGCCGGGCGCAGCCCGCAGCTCGCGCAGCAAATCAGTTTGCTTGGCCTGGCCGGCAAGCAAACCATGCCGCATGAAGACTTCAAACGCCGTACCCAGCAGGCACGCGCCGTGATCCGCACCGGCGAGTTCACGCCTTACGCCAACATCATTCTGATCTCGGGCGTCGTTTTCTGATGAATGAAATGACTACGTCCGGCAAGGTCAGCCGCCGGCAAAGTCCTCATCATTGTCAACACCATCTCTGATGTTGTCGGCCGCATAAGTCGCCGCCGCCAGCAAGCGCTGGGTATAGGCATGCGACGGCTGCTGCAATACATCGGCAACGGCGCCGCTCTCCACCACTTTGCCGTCTTTCATGACCACCACCTGATGCGCCATGGCGCGGATCACGGCGAGATCGTGGCTGATGAAGAGATAGGTCAGGCCATGTTTGCGCTGCAACTGCGCCAGCAACTGCAATACCTGCTGCTGCACCGTGACATCGAGCGCCGAGGTCGGCTCGTCCAGCAGCAACAGCTCAGGTTTGAGCACCACTGCGCGTGCAATCGCAATACGCTGGCGCTGGCCGCCGGAAAACTCATGCGGATAGCGTTGCAGCATGTCTTCGGACAATCCGACTTCCAGTAACGCGGCGACGACCTCGGCCCGCTGCTGGGCGGCATTCAAGTTCGGATGATGCAGAGCAAGTCCTTCACCGACAATCTGCTCAACCGTCCTGCGCGGTGACAGCGAAGCAAACGGATCCTGAAACACCACCTGCATGCGTGCGCGCAAGGGACGCACGGCGCTCGATGACATGGCGCTGACCTCTTGACCGTCGAAGCGGATCTTGCCTTCTACCTGCGCTGATGACAGACGCAGCAAGGCCATGCCGAGGGTTGACTTGCCCGAACCGGATTCGCCGACAATGCCCAGCGTTTCACCTTTGCGCAGCGTGAGATCGACATCGTCAACCGCGATGAACTGCTTGCGACGCAGCCAGCCTTGCTTGATCGAGAAGGTGCAGCGCACGCGTTCTCCGGTCAGCAGCACCGGTGCATCAGGCGCGATTTCATCGACATTGCGTTTGGGCTGGCTGGCCAGCAGCTTGCGTGTATAAGCCTGCTGCGGCGCTGCGAACAATTCCGCCGTGGCGCCGGTCTCAACCAGCTTGCCCTTTTCCATCACGCCGACACGATCGGCAAAATGACGAACCAGGTTAAGGTCATGCGAGATCAGCAGCACCGCCATGTTTTCATCGCGCTGCAACTGATTGAGCAGTTCCAGGATCTGCACCTGAATTGTCACATCCAGCGCCGTGGTCGGCTCATCCGCGATCAGTAACTTGGGGCGGCAAGCCAGAGCCATCGCGATCATGGCGCGCTGACGCTGGCCGCCGGACAACTGATGCGGATACGCCAGCGCGCGGCGCGCAGGTTCGGGAATGCCGGTTTTCTCCAGCAAGGCGATGGTGCGTTGTGCCGCAGCCTTGGCGCTCAGGCTTTCGTGCAGCATCAGCACTTCAGCGATCTGGTTGCCGATAGTAAACAATGGATTCAAGGCCGTCATCGGTTCCTGGAAAATCATCGCCGCATCCAACCCGCGCACACCACGCATGGCGGCTTCACTCTTTTGCAGGATGTCGTCGCCGTTGAACAGGATTTTCCCACCGTAGTTGGCGTCCTGATTCAGACGCAATACCGACAAGGCGCTGACCGTCTTGCCGGAACCGGACTCGCCGACCAGAGCGAACTTTTCGCCGGGTTCGACTTTGAAGCTGATGTCATCGACGACGGTCGCGTTGCCGAAGCGCACCGACAGATTGCGGAGTTCAAGCAGACTCATGCCTTCCTCCGCACATCGAGAGCATTGCGCAAGGCATCACCGATATTGGTCAGCAACAACAGAGTCACGGTCAGCACGATGAAGGTCGACAAGGCGATCCACCAGGCATCGAGGTTGTTCTTGCCCTGCGCCAGCAACTCACCGAGGCTCGGTGTCGAAGGCGGCACGCCGAGGCCGAGGAAGTCGAGGCTGGTCAATGCGAGAATCGACGCGCTCATGCGGAATGGCAAAAAGGTCACCACCGGCGTCAGACTGTTGGGCAACACGTGGCGCCAGATGATTTGCAAATTCGACAGACCGAGCGCGCGCGCAGCCTGTACGTATTCCAGATTGCGGTTACGTAAAAAATCTGCGCGCACATAATCCGACAAACCCATCCACCCGAACAGCGACAACAACACCAGCAGCAGGCCAATGCTTGGTTCGAAGATCGAGGAAAAAATGATCAACAGATACAGCTCAGGCATCGATCCCCAGATTTCCAGGATGCGTTGCATGAACAAATCGGTACGCCCGGCGAAGTAACCCTGCACCGCGCCGGCCAGCAAACCCAGCACCACACCCGTCGCTGTCAATGCAAGGCCGAACAGGATGGAAATACGGAAGCCGTACAGCAAACGCGCAAACACATCACGCCCGCGGTCATCGGTGCCGAACCAGTTCTCCGAAGATGGAGGCGCCGGATTGGGTTGTGTCGCGAAATAGTTGAGCGTGTCGAAGCGATAACGATTAAGCGGATAGATTGCCCAATTGCCGTCTTTCTTGAACTGATCCTGAATGAAGGGATCGAGATAATCCGCCGGAGAAGCAAAATCACCAGCGAACTCTTTTTCCGAATAGTCATGCGCAATCGGGAACAGAATCTTGCCGTGATAGCTGGCCACCAACGGCTTGTCATTGGAAACCAGTTCGGCGCCGAGACTGATGACGAACAGCACCAGAAAAATAATCAGGCTCCAATAACCATTGCGGTTCTGGCGGAAGCGCAACCAGATGCGGCGGCCCGGAGAAATCGAAGGCGAAGGAAATGGAGAAGAAGGAGAAGCAGTCAAGGTCGTCGCGCTCATTTGGCCAGACTTTCAAACTGGACGCGCGGATCGGCCCAGACGTAGCAAAGATCACCCAGCAGTTTCACCACGAGGCCGATCAACGTGAACAGATACAGGGTGCCCATAACGACAGGATAGTCGCGGCGGATCACCGACTCATACGACAGCAGGCCGAGACCGTCTAGCGAGAACAGCGTCTCGATCAGCAGGCTGCCGGCAAAGAAGGCGCCGATGAAGGCTGCCGGAAATCCGGTCACCAGCGGAATCAGTGCATTGCGGAACACGTGCTTGTAGAGCACCTTGTTTTCGGAGAGGCCTTTGGCCCGCGCAGTCAGCACGTATTGCTTGCGAATTTCGTCGAGGAAGGTGTTTTTCGTCAGCATGGTCATGACCGCAAATGATCCGGCCACCGACGCCAGCACCGGCAAGGTGATATGCCAAAGGTAATCCTTGATCTTGCCGAACAGCGACAGCGTGGCCCAGTCGTCCGAGGTCAGTCCGCGCAGCGGGAACCATTGCAGGAAACTGCCGCCGCCGAACACCACCAGCAGGAACACGCCCAGCACAAACCCGGGAATCGAATAGCCCACCAGCACCACTGCGCTCGACAGCGAATCGAAACGGCTACCCTCACGCACGGCCTTGGCGATACCCAGCGGCACCGAGATGAGGTACGTCAGGAAGAATGTCCACAAACCGATCGTGATCGATACCGGCATCTTGGATTTAACCAGTTGCCAGACATCACTGTGATGATAAAAGCTCTTGCCCAGATCGAAGGTGAGGAAGCCCTTGAGCATCTGCCAGAATCGTTCCGCCGGCGGTTTGTCGAAACCGTAGAGCGCCTTGATCTCATTGACACGATCAATGTCGACACCCTGCCGTCCACGATACTGCGAAGCGCCGCCGCCGGAAGCTTCACCGCCGCTGTTGAGTCCCTTCATTTCGATCAGCGCCTGCTCGACCGGGCCGCCCGGTACGAACTGAATCACGGCGAAGGTAATTGCGATGACGCCGAACAGTGTCGGCAGCATCAGCAAAATGCGTTTGAGGATATAGAACCAGATATTCATCGTGTCGCTGTCAGATTAAAAAGGTAGCAAAAATAAAAACTGGAATAGAACTGAAGTACCGGACTCACTTGCACATCCACGCACATTCACGTAAGTCTCTAGGAGCCTGAGCGATCATCGCGGCGTCTTTTCCCACCATGTCGAAATCACGTAGGGATCGGCCTGGTAATACAAAGGCGCGGTCGCGGGAATGCCAAAACGATTGCGGTAGGCCACACGGTGGGTTGACGAATACCACTGCGGCACCACAATGTATTTGTGCAGCAGCACGCGATCCAGTCCGCGCGCAGCGGCGACCAGATCCTTGCGGGTATCGGCGGCGACCAATGCTTCGACCAGTTTGTCGATGGCTTTGTCTTTGAGCCCCCAGACATTGCTCGAACCTTTTTCATCGGCGGCCTTGGAGCCGAACATGTCGAACATCTCGTTGCCTGGGCTACTGACATCAGGAAAACGGATGCTCGTCATGTCGTAATCAAAATCATCCATGCGCTTGGCGACCAAGGCAAAATCCGCCGTGCGCTGCGTGACCTGGATGCCCAGTTTTTGCAGGTTGCGCACGTAGACGCTGATCACACGTGACAACGCCGGCTGGTCGTCGAGAATCTCGAACGAAAACACGTCGCCCTTGGCATTGCGCAAGGCGCCGTCGCGGTATTCCCAACCGGCCTGACGCAGCAGTTCACGCGCCTGCAAGAGGTTGACGCGCAAGGAGCCGGGAGGATTGGTATTGGGCGGCACCGGCGCGGGACCGAACACGGCCGGATCGATCTTCGCGCCGCCGGCCTTGATCGATTCCAGCAGCTTCAGCTCGTCGCCTGTCGGTGTGCCGGTGGCCGCGAGTTCGCTGTTGTTGAAGAAGGAGTAGATGCGCTTGTACTGGCCATAGAACAACTGGCGGTTCATCCATTCATAGTCAAGCGCCAGACCCAGCGCCTGACGCACGCGCGCATCCTTGAACTGGTCGCGGCGCAGGTTCATGACGAAGCCTTGCATGCCGGCGCCGTTGGAATGCGTCAGCTCGCGCTTGACGATTTCGCCGCTGGTGAACTTGGGACCTTTGTAGCTGCGTACCCAGTTCTTCGCGCTGTACTCCACCACGACGTCGAACTCGCCGGCCTTGAAGGCTTCCAGCCGCGCAACATCGTCTTTGTAAAAACGATAGGCGATGCGCTCAAAATTGAAGGTGCCTTTACGCGATGGGATAGTCGATCCCCAGTAATCCGGATTGCGTTTGTAAGTGATGCTGCGGCCGACGTCATAGGTATCGATGACGTAGGGGCCGCTGGTGATCGGCGGCACCAGTTGGATATTGTCGAAGGCAACGCCTGCCGCCCATTTTTTGGAGAATACCGGCACACCGCCGACGATCAGCGGCAGCTCATGATTCCTGGTCTTGAATTCGAAACGTACGGTTTGCCCGTCGACCACAACGCATTGCTTGACGTCGGCGAAGAGCGATTTGAATTGCGGCGCACCTTTGGAGACCAACGTGTCGTAGGAATATTTCACATCGGCAGCCGTCACCGGGTCGCCGTTGTTGAAGCGTGCCTTCGGGTTCAAGTGGAAGGTCATCGCCATGCGATCCGGCGCGAGCGTCATGTCGTCAGCCAGCAAGCCGTACATGGTGGCGACCTCGTCAGATGAGCCGATTGCCAGCGTCTCGAACATCAGCGTCGACACACCTGCCGCAGCCACGCCTTTGAGCGAAAACGGATTGAATTTGTCAAAGCTGCTGCGCCGGTCCGGATTGGCCAGATACAGCGTACCGCGCTTGGGGGCGTCAGGATTGACGTAATCGAAGTGGGTAAAACCGGCGGGATATTTGGGCGTGTCGTACAGCGAGAAAGCGTGTTCCGCGTTGGCGATGTTCAAATGACTGAGCGCGCCCAGCAGCAAGGAAGAAAGAATGAATTTACGCATGCGTCCTGTCGGAGTCGAATTCCCGTGAAATTCCTGCAAAGTTGTTGAGATGCAAAATTGATGCCTATTCTACCCACTGGCACTCGACGGCAAGGCTTCCGATGACAAAATAGCAAGCCGGCATCCGGTGCAACCGCCATCTACAGACCGCGAAAAATCGCCCCATCGGTTGCTCCCATCGCTGCAAGCCCCTACAATCTTGCCCAGTTCAGACGCAAATATACTGCATCGAATAGAAATCCCCTTATTTCGTCCTGGCCGATGCCGCTTTTGGCGTCGTCGCGGCGATCACTCGGAGTCAACATGGCATTTTTGCAAGGCAAGAAAATCCTGATCACAGGTCTGTTATCCAATCGTTCCATCGCTTATGGCATCGCCACGGCGTGCAAGCGCGAAGGCGCGGAACTGGCGTTCACCTATGTCGGCGAGCGTTTCAAGGACCGTATCACCAAGTTCGCCGAAGAATTCGACAGCAAGCTGATTTTCGATTGCGACGTCGGCAGCGACGAGCAAATTAATGCCCTATTCGCCGATCTGGGCAAGTCCTGGGATCAACTGGACGGCCTGGTGCACGCTATCGGCTTCGCGCCGAATGAAGCGATTGCAGGCGACTTCCTGGAAGGCTTCTCGCGCGAAGGCTTCAAGATCGCGCACGACATCTCGGCCTATAGCTTCCCGGCAATGGCCAAGGCTGCGCTGCCAATGCTGCGTCCCAACTCGGCTCTGCTGACATTGACCTACCTCGGCTCCGAACGTGTGGTTCCAAACTACAACACCATGGGTCTGGCCAAGGCATCGCTGGAAGCCAGCGTGCGTTACCTGGCGGAATCTCTGGGCCCTAAAGGCGTGCGCGTCAATGGCGTGTCCGCTGGTCCGATCAAGACACTGGCAGCCAGCGGCATCAAGGGCTTCGGCAAGATCCTCGGCTTTGTGGCCGACCATGCCCCGCTGCGCCGCAACGTAACTGTTGAAGATGTAGGCAATGCTTCGGCCTTCTTGCTGTCTGACCTGGCGAGCGGCATTACTGGTGAAATCACCTACGTGGATGGCGGCTTCTCGCGCGTCGTTGGCGGTATATCCGAGTAAGATGATCGAAGACTTGGGGCTTGGTCGATGCAAATCTCCGAGCAAACCTTAGTGCTAACTTCGACATTTTCCTGTATGATTCGGTTTGTGCGTTGCAATACGACGTACAAACCGTAATCCGGCTCACTGGGTTACTCAGCAGCTTCGCAAGCCCTAACTGTCGCGCTAGACAGTCGACAGTACGTAGTAAAAGCCCTCCCGCCTTGAGTGTCCTTAGTCTTTAAGCGACACCGTCCCGGCGCAAAGCTTTTGTGCCGAAATTTCTTTGTTTTTCATAGTCATTTCGTTGGTTGGCGTTGCTTTTTTGCGTTCACCGCATTTGTTGTGCGCTCGTTGCGTCCGTTCACTCTGACGCAAGCGTTGCGCTGCATTGCATTTGTCTGGCGCTCATACACAAAACGAAAGAAAACATGACTTTTGAAACACTAGGCCTGCACCCATCGATTATCAAAGCCTTGACCGATTCCGGCTACACCGCGCCGACTCCGGTTCAGGAACAAGCTATCCCTGCCGCCATCGCCGGTAAGGATCTGCTGGTATCGTCGCAGACAGGCTCCGGCAAGACTGCAGCATTCATGCTGCCGTCGCTGCACAAGTTTGCCTCCATGCCACCTGCTGCTGCTGGCGCGAAGACACCAAACCAGGAAGCGCAAGCCGCCAAGGCACGCGGCGACCGTCCACGTTTCCGTCCTGCACAGCCAAAGATGCTGGTGCTGACGCCAACACGCGAACTGGCCCTGCAAGTTACTACCGCAACCGACAAGTATTGCGCTCACATGCGTCGCCTGAAGGCCGTGTCCATCCTGGGTGGCATGCCTTATCCGAAGCAAATGCAATTGCTGTCGCGCAATCCTGAAATTCTGGTGGCGACACCTGGCCGCCTGATCGACCATATGGATTCGGGCAAGATCGATTTCTCCGAACTGGAAATTCTGGTGCTGGATGAAGCTGACCGCATGCTGGACATGGGCTTCATCGAAGACATCGAAAAGATCGTCGCTGCCACACCGGCAACTCGCCAAACCATGCTGTTCTCGGCAACGCTGGATGGCGTCGTCGGCAACATGGCAAAGCGCATCACCAACGCACCGCAGATCATCCAGATCGCCGGTTCCGCCACCAAGCATGAAAACATCGCTCAGCGCGTGCACTTCGTCGACGACCTGTCGCACAAGAATCGCCTGCTGGACTTCCTGCTGCGCGACGTGACCATGGATCAGGCTGTTGTCTTCACTGCGACCAAGCGTGATGCCGACACCATCGCTGACCGTCTGAACATCGCTGGTTTCGCTGCAGCTGCTTTGCATGGCGACATGCATCAAGGCGCACGTAACCGCACCCTGGATGGCATGCGTCGCGGCCAGGTTCGCGTGCTGGTCGCTACCGACGTCGCCGCTCGCGGTATCGACGTGCCTGGCATCACCCACGTGTTCAACTACGATCTGCCGAAATTCCCGGAAGATTACGTTCACCGTATCGGCCGTACCGGTCGTGCCGGCCGTAACGGCGTTGCCGTGTCGCTGGTCAATCATGCTGAAGGCATGCACGTCAAGCGTATCGAGCGCTTCACCAAGCAACCGATTCCGGTTGATGTCGTTGAAGGCTACGAGCCAAAGAAAACAGCAGCACCTGCACGCACAGCACGCAAGCCAGGCGGCTGGCGTCCAGGCGACAACCGCAGCGGCCCGCCACGTTCGGCCGGTAACGGTGCTGGCAATGGCGGTGGTCGCAGCTTCGGCGGCAAGCCGGCAGGCAGCGGCGGCCCACGTAAAGAAGGCGGCGGCGGTGGCGGCGGTTACAAGGGTGGTGGCGCTCGTTCTGACGGCGGCGCACGTCGCTCTTACGGCGATCGTTAATCTGTCCTGACGCTACCTGCTGAAACAGCGATCATCGTTCAGCGATGATCGCTGCAGCAAGTAGGCATGCTACAAAACAAAAGGCCGCTTCATTGAAGCGGCCTTTGTCATTTCATTGGCGACAGAATTTTTCAATCGCTCTCAGCTACTGCAAGCGCCGCCCTTCCCCGCCCGCAACGCTGTCACGTCGGCCGAAATCGCATCGGCGACATTGGCTACCGCGCGTTGCATTCCCTGCACGACACCATCAACGCCAGCACCACTGGCAGGTTCCACCACCGCCAGACGGCACACACTGCTGGCACTATTGTCGCTGCGCGTAATCGTCCATCCGAAGGATGCATCCACCTTGCCGCCCTTGACCGCATCGAGCTGGCGCAATTCGACAATGATCCGATAGACCGGTTGATTGACCGGACGACCACCGCGCGTCACGTCGACTGCGCCGAGACGATTGGCGATACCGCTGGCCAATGCATCGCGCAGCTCGTTGTTGAACGGCGCCGACCAGCGATCCTGCTCAAGAATATCAACACGCGTATCGTCAGTGCGCACCACAATCTGCGGACGCGCCAGACGCTCCGGCACGCTGACCGGCAAGACCTCGATAAATGTCTGCCCAGCCGCGACGGCGGGCATTGCAGCTGTTGCCTTGGCCGTCGCCGGCGAAGTACTTGATCCACCCGCTGCAGCTAACGTATAGAACCGTGTCGGCGTACTGGAACATGCCGTCAACGCCAGCATCAGCGCTGCCGTCGAGAAAAGTGTGAATCTACCCTGCATTATTTATCCTCCTGCTTGCCGCGAATCAACGATTCCGGATGTTGCTGCAAATAATCGGTGAGCACCTTGATGGATGCTGCCGCACGCGACAGCTCCTGCATGGTCTGGCGCACGTCCTGCTGCAACGGCGCGTCCTCGGACAAGGTGCGTTCGGCGGCGTTGAGCGTCTTGCGGGCATCGCGCATGGCAGCGGTGATTTCCGGTGCGACGTCGTTGTTGATCTTGTTCATGGTCTGCTCGGCACTGCTCAGCGTACGGTTGAGCGTGGCCAACGTCTTGCGCAGATCTTCGCCGATCTTGTCGAACGGCACCTTGCTCAGTTTGCGCGTGACGTCGGCAATCTGATTCTGGATCTCGTCGAGACTGTTCGGTATCGTCGGGAAGATCAACGGAGTCCGCTCGATGTCGATCTGTGCCGGCTCCGCCTTCGGGAAGAAATCCAGCGCGACATAGACCTGGCCGGTCAGTAAGCTGCCGCTGCGCAATTGAGCACGCAGGCCATGCGCAACAAGGTAACGCAGACGCTGGCGCGGCGTGTAGCGCGATTCCTGCTGCTCGTTGAACTTTCGGCCGAGACGATCCGGATACAGTGTCACCACCACCGGCATCAGGAACTGACGCGTCTTGTCGTCGTATTCGATACCAATCGATTTGACCTCGCCCAGCACCACACCACGGAAATCCACCGCCGCGCCCGGCTCAAGACCGCGTAGCGACTGGTTAAAATAAAGCAGCACGGTTTGCGAGCGACCGTCAGGCTCTTTCAATGCAGCAGTTTCATCATCGGCCAGACGGAAGCTGGTGTTCTCCTTGGCGGCGGCATTGGCATCGGAGTCGTCCATCGACTTGAATGCGATACCGCCCAACACCACTGTTGCCAGTGATTGGGTATGCAGCTTGAAACCGCTGGCATTGATCTGCATGTCGAAGCCGCTGGCATGCCAGAAGCGCGAATTGATACCGACGAATTTGTCGTAAGGCGCGTTCACGAAAATGCGCAGCGTCACGCCCTTGCCATCCTGATCGAGATCATAGGCGGCAACCTGACCGACCTTGATGCGCCGATAAAACACGGGCGAGCCGATATCCACCGAGCCGAGATCGGCGGCATGCAGCACGAACTGCTTGCCCGAGGTGTCGCGTGTGATGATCGGCGGCTGTTCAAGACCGGCGAATTCCTTTTTGGTTTCCTCCGACTTGCCGGCATCGGCGCCGATATAGGCACCCGACAGCAAGGTGTTCAGGCCGGAGATGCCGGATGCCGCGACGCGCGGACGCACCACCCAGAAACGCGTATCGTCGGCGGTAAAGCTCTCGGCTTCCTTGGTCAATTGCACGGTGGTCAAGACATGCGAGCGGTCTTTGCTCAGCGTAATCGACTGCACCAGACCGATATCGACGTCCTTGTATTTCACCTTGGTCTTGCCGGCTTCCAGCCCTTCGGCAGAGGAGAAGCTGATCGTGATCACCGGGCCGCGTTCGATCAGTATCTTGGCAACGAGTGTCAGGCCGACCACAGCGGCGACGATAGGAATCAGCCAGACCAGCGACGGCAGCCAGTTGCGCTGACGGGCGCGTTTAGGCTCCGGCAACGCGGGGGAATGATTAGGTGGCGTCGTTTGTTCAGTCATTCACTATCCTTTTTTTGTTGCTCTTGCAGGTCGACATGTGGCGACGGCACGGTATTTTCATCAGGAACCGGTTCATCCTGATCCCAGATCAAGCGAGGATCAAAACTCAGCGACGCCAGCATGGTCAGCACCACGACCGAGCCGAATGCCGCTACACCGACACCTGCGGTGATTTTTGCAAAACCTTCGATCTGAACCAAGCCGGTCAGCAATGACACCACGAATACATCCAGCATTGACCAGCGTCCTATCGACTCCACTACGCGATACAGTTTGGCACGTTGCAGGCGCTGCCAGCTGCTGCGTCGGCGCGCGCTCACCGTCAGGATGATCAGGGACACCAGTTTGAAGAGCGGCACCAGAAAGCTGGCAATGAACACCACAATCGCCAACTCCCACGATCCATCGACCCAGAAGTAGATGATGCCGCTCATGATCGTGTCCTGCTGTTCATCCAGCAGCGTCGTCGTGGTCATCACCGGCATCAGATTGGCCGGGATGTACATGATGCAGGCCGCGATCAGAAAAGCCCAGGTGCGATTGAGACTATCGACCTTGCGAACATGCAGCGGGCTGTGGCAGACCTCGCAATGCGCGTCGTCGGGGGCATCTTCCCAGACTGTGCCGCAATGATGGCAGGGACGAAGCTTGGAGGCGATGGCGCTGCTCATTAGAGGCGCAGCAGCATGTGCAGCCTCTGGAGCCTTTGTCGCAGACGCGTCAGGTGCGGAATAGGTATCGGCGCTCATCGTACCGGCTCCCCGTCTTTGACCGGATCGGCCTCTTCAATGTGCGCGATCACCAGCGAGCGCCAAAGATAGCGCGGGTTGAACGACACGACTGCGGTCAATACGACCGTCAGCGCACCGAACGCCCACAGAGCAACACCGGGAATCACCGTCGCCATATTGGACAACTTGACCACCGCGACCAATACGCCGAGCAGGAAGACCTCCACCATCCCCCAGGGACGTACCATCTGCATGATCCGCAGCAGGGTCTTGACGCCGGGACGGTTCACGCCGTGTGCCGTCGGCAGCAATAAATAGAACAGCACCAACAATTGCACCAGCGGGAACAAAATGGTCGTAGCCATCACCAGCATGGCTACCAGCGACATGCCTTCCATGCCCAGCACTTTGACGGCGCCGATCAACGTGGTCTGGCTGGTCAATCCTTGCAGCTCGATTTGTACAATGGGAAAGCTGTTGGCGATCACAAACATGATCAGGCTGGCAACCGTCAGCGGCAGCAAGCGTTGCTGGCGTCTGCCGGTGTCGCGCTCCATTTCTGCCCCGCAACGCTGGCATTGCGCAATTTCAGCACGTCTGAGTACCGGCCTGCGATGCACTGCATCACACTCTTCGCAAACGATCAGATCCGGACGTCTATGCATGAGTTGATTAAATAAGAAGATAAAAACCTAATAACGATCAAATAATGATCGAATAAAAACCGCATGTAGCCAAACTACCAATGGCTTGCCGCCTCATTATTCTGGGGGGAACTTGGATTCTAACAACAAAAGGCACCGGTTCCACCCCGCTTTCAGCTCGCTTTTGGCATGATCGGGCAGATATTGCTTGACAAGCCAAACGGCAATCTTCTAAAGTGAACAGATGAACTCCGCAACACAATTCTCCCTATCACTATCGCACTTCGCTGGCGCCCTGCTAGCGTTGCTACTAGTGACGCTACTACCAGCTTCGCGCTAATCCAAGTTTCTCCCTAGTTTTTGCAGTTTTCTCGCTGGCGTCTTGATCTGAAAGCATCCGAAACGGATCCTCAGAATCACATCGCAGCACAAATTAAAAAGTTGTAAATTTTTACTGAAAAGCCAGTTATGCCGCTCTTGCATACCAAGTCCATCGCTGCAACTCCGACTTCCGGCGCATTGATCGCCGCGATGATCTTTGCACGTGCCTTGAAGCTACTACCGCTACCGATCGGTTGCCTGGCCTCGCGTTAGTGGCAGTCAGGCGGCCCTTCAGCCACATCGGATGATTTCCCAATTTCACTGCAGTGACAAATTAAAGAGGTTTTACCATGATGTTAAGCAACCCGGCAGCAAAGTACCGTGCATTCCCAACGATTCCGTTGTCTGATCGTACCTGGCCCAATCAGTTCATTTCCAAGCCACCGATCTGGATGAGTACCGACCTGCGCGACGGTAATCAGGCGCTGATCGAGCCGATGAGCCCGGAACGCAAACTGCGCTTCTTTGAAATGCTCCTGCAAATCGGCCTGAAGGAAATCGAAGTCGGCTTCCCCTCCGCATCGCAAACCGACTTCGACTTCGTTCGCAAACTGATCGAAGAAAACCGTATCCCTGACGACGTCACCATCATCGTGCTGACGCAGTCGCGCGAAGAACTGATCCGCCGCACCATCGACTCGCTGGCTGGCGCCAAGCAAGCCATCGTCCACTTGTACAACTCGGTGGCACCGGCTTTCCGCAAGATCGTCTTCAACATGTCCCGCGACGAGATCAAGAACATCGCCGTCACCGGCACTCAACTCGTCAAGGAACTGACCGACGCCCGTCCGGAAACTCAATGGCGCTATGAATATTCGCCGGAGTCCTTCAGCACCACCGAGCTCGACTTCTCCAAGGAAATCTGCGACGCCGTCTGCGAAACCTGGGGCGCCACACCAGAACGCAAAGTCATCCTGAATCTGCCATCGACCGTCGAATGCAGCACGCCGAATGTCTACGCCGATCAAATCGAATGGATGTGCCGCAACCTGAAACATCGCGCCTCCACCATCATCTCGGTGCACCCGCACAACGACCGCGGCACTGCTGTCGCTTCGGCTGAACTGGCTGTCATGGCAGGGGCCGATCGCGTCGAAGGCTGTCTGTTCGGCAATGGCGAACGCACCGGCAACGTCGATCTGGTCACGCTCGCACTGAACCTGTACACGCAAGGCGTGAACCCGGGCTTGGATTTCTCTGATATCGACACCGTGCGTCAGTGCGTTGAAGAGTGCAACCAGATCCCGGTTCACCCACGTCACCCGTATGTCGGCGACCTGGTCTTCACGGCTTTCTCCGGCTCGCACCAGGATGCCATCAAGAAGGGCTTCGCCAAGCAGCAAGCGGACGCCATCTGGGAAGTGCCTTATCTGCCAATCGACCCGGCCGATCTGGGCCGCAGCTACGACGCCGTGATCCGCGTCAACAGCCAGTCCGGCAAGGGCGGCATGGCCTACCTGCTGGAACAGGAATACGGCCTGTCGATGCCGCGCCGTCTGCAGATCGAATTCAGCCGCGCCATCCAGCGCGAAGCCGATGCCACCGGCAAGGAAATCGTCGCCGGCGACATCTACACGATTTTCAAGAGCGAGTATCTGGATCGCACCACGCCGTACGTCTATCGCGCGCACCGCATGTCGGAAGATTCCTCGCATCAGGAATCGATCAAGATTGAAATCGACATCGAGCGCAACGGTGAAAAAGCCACGCTGCGCGGCACCGGTAACGGTCCGATCGACGCCTTCGTCAATGCACTGGGTCTGGACATCAAACTGATGGACTTCCACGAGCACGCCATCGGTGCCGGCGCCAACGCGCAAGCCGCCAGCTACATCGAACTGCGTCTGAACGAAGCGCCGACCGGCTTCGGTGTCGGTATCGACGCCAACATCGTCACCGCATCGTTCAAAGCCGTACTCAGCGCCATCAATCGCCAGATCGCGATCGATCAAAGCGCCAATCAGCCTTCTTCGCCAAAAGCGAAAGCCGCCTGATCAGCCTGACAAACCCACGTCAGGCACCATAAGAAAAGCCGCCGGTTTATCCAACCGGCGGCTTTTTTGTTTTGTG
>NZ_JAQQFR010000017.1:0-94239 GCF_046025915.1 Herbaspirillum rhizosphaerae
ACGGACAAAAAAAAGCCTGCATGATGTTCATGCAGGCTTTTTCTATTTGCGATCAAACATCTCGTCGCTGATCAATCATCAATGATCAGTCGCCGCTGATATCGCGATAACGTCCGAGGCTTTGTGCCAGATGGCGGCTGCATTCGTCGGCATTGCCGATGGTTGGCGACAACGTTTCCAGTAAACCATCGTGCACGCCATATACCAGCGCGTGAACGCTAAGCTCCTGACCACGTTCCCAGGCGTCGGTGACGATGGTAGTGCGGCAGATATTGGCGACTTGCTCCAAGACGTTCAGTTCGCACAGGCGATCATGCTGATCACCTTCGGACATATGCTCATGGAAACAACCGACGTGCTTTTCATGCACATCCTGCACGTGTTGCAGCCAGTTGTCGGCCAGACCGACACGACGCTTGGTCAATGCCGCTTGCACGCCGGCGCAACCGTAGTGACCGCAGATGATGATGTGTTTGACCTTCAGCACGTCGACCGCAAATTGCAGTACCGACAGGCAATTCAAGTCGGTGTGCACGACCACGTTGGCGATGTTGCGATGGACGAACAATTCGCCCGGCAACAAACCCAGCAAATCGTTGGCAGGTACGCGATTGTCGGAACAGCCGATCCAGAAATATTCAGGAGAACGTTGCGAGCCCAGCTTCAAGAAGAAGTCGGGATCACGCGCCGTAATTTCGGATGCCCAGCGGCGATTGCCCTGGAGGAGGAGTTCCTGAACCTGGTCTTGTTGGCTTGGTTTGGTCATAGTCGGCAAGATCGAGTGTCACACTTCCGTCGCACAGCGTATGAAATGACACGATACGATGTGACGGCATGCATGGTGGTGAATGAACGAAAAACGGTGCACACGCGATCGCGGCGGACGCTGCTTCCGCCCTGCCGGCCCGATCGGCTGAAGCAATCAGCCTTGGCGCATGCAAAAATGTCTTTCGGGAAATGTTCGGCAATCAGGATACAACACTGACTGCCGCGACTGCATTGTATAGAAAATACATGCAAAAAACCTGCAACGCTTTGACTTATGGCCGAAGCGCCGCAGGTTTTATAGGGAGCTTACTCGAAGAATTCCTTGACCTTGTCTTTCCAGGTCTTGGTCTGCGGACTATGCTTGGCGCCGCCTTCGATGGTCAGTTTCTCAAATTCGCGCAACAGGTCTTTCTGGCGTTCGGTCAATTTGACCGGCGTCTCCACCACAACGTGGCAGAACAAATCACCGGCGTAACCGGAACGAACACCCTTGATGCCCTTGCCGCGCAAGCGGAAGGTCTTGCCCGATTGCGTGCCTTCAGGAATCGTGAAGGACGCCTTGCCGCTCAAGGTTGGCGCTTCAATTTCGCCACCCAGTGCTGCCTTGGCAAAAGAGATCGGCATTTCGCAATGCAGGTCGTCGCCGTCGCGCTGGAATACTTCGTGTTGCTTGATGTGGATTTCCACATACAGGTCGCCTGGAGGACCGCCGTTCATGCCGGGTTCGCCGTTGCCGGACGAACGGATACGCATGCCGTCGTCGATACCTTCAGGGATCTTCACTTCCAGCGTCTTGTTGCGTTTCAGACGGCCGGCGCCGGCGCAGGTCGGGCATGGCTCAGGAATGACCTTGCCGCTGCCGTGACACTTCGGACAAGTCTGCTGAATGCTGAAGAAACCTTGCTGCATGCGCACCTGGCCGTGGCCGCCGCAGGTGCCGCAAGTCGTCGGCGAAGTACCTGGCTTGGCACCGGAGCCATGGCAGGTGTCGCACTCGTCCCAGGACGGTACGCGGATCGTGGTGTCGAAACCGTGGGCCGCTTGTTCGAGCGTGATTTCCAGGTTGTAGCGCAAATCGGCGCCGCGATAGACCTGTGGCCCCGAGCTGCGACCACGACCGCCACCACCACCGCCAAAGATGTCACCGAAAATATCGCCGAAGGCATCGGCAAAACCGCCTGCACCCGCACCGCCACCGCCGCCACCCATATTCGGGTCGACGCCGGCATGACCATAACGATCGTAGGCATCGCGTTTTTGCGCATCCGACAACATCTCGTAGGCTTCCTTGACCTCCTTGAACTTGTCTTCCGCGCCCTTGCTGTCAGGGTTGCGGTCAGGATGGTACTTCATCGCCAGTTTGCGATAAGCCTTCTTGATTTCGTCGTCAGTGGCGTTTTTCGCCAGACCTAGAATTTCGTAAAAGTCACGTTTTGCCATGTTTTATAACACCTTGTTATTGGATTTTTCTTGTGGGCGGTCAACACCAACAAGAAACCAACAATGTGAAAAAGCCGAGAGACGATCTTTCGACCATCTTGCTCGGCGTGTCGCCCGGTAAAGCCGGTCGACGTGTTCCTGAATGACTGCTTCGCTTGCCGGCGGAGAAACGTACTCAGAATCGAGAACGCCACCGCCGGCAATCGAAATTACTTCACTTCCTTGAAGTCGGCATCGACCACGTCGTCGTCCTTCGGACGCGATTCGCCTGCACCGGCAGCACCTGCACCTGCCGCGCCAGCTGCACCACCGGCCGCAGCCTGTTGCGCCTGCTGGTCAGCGTACATCTTTTCGCCCAGCTTTTGCGCTGCCACGGACAGTGCTGCTGTCTTGGCGTCGATGGCGGCCTTGTCGTTCGCCTTCAACACTTCTTCCAGTTCCTTGACGGCAGCTTCGATGGTTTCCTTCTCGCCGGCATCCAGCTTGTCGCCGTATTCAGTCAGTGCCTTGCGTGTGGAGTGAACCAGCGCGTCGCCCTGATTGCGGGTTTCGGCCAGCTCCTTCAGGCGCTTGTCTTCGTCGGCGTTAGCCTCGGCGTCGCGCACCATCTTTTCGATCTCTTCTTCATTCAAGCCGGAGTTGGCCTTGATGGTGACCTTGTTTTCCTTGCCGGTGGCCTTGTCCTTGGCGCCGACGTGCAAAATACCGTTGGCGTCGATGTCGAAGGTCACTTCGATTTGCGGCGTGCCGCGCGGCGATGGTGGAATACCTTCCAGATTGAATTCGCCCAGGCCCTTGTTGCCGGCAGCCATTTCGCGCTCACCCTGATAGACCTTGATGGTCACGGCAGGCTGATTGTCGTCGGCAGTCGAGAACACCTGGCTGAACTTGGTCGGGATGGTCGTGTTCTTCTTGATCATCTTGGTCATCACGCCGCCCATGGTTTCGATACCCAGCGACAGTGGTGTGACGTCCAGCAGCAGCAAGTCCTTGCGTTCGCCCGACAGAACCGAACCTTGAATCGCAGCGCCGACGGCGACTGCTTCGTCAGGGTTGACGTCCTTGCGTGGATCCTTGCCGAAGAACTCCTTCACCTTCTCTTGCACCTTAGGCATACGGGTCATACCGCCGACCAGAATGATGTCGTCGATGTCGGTGACCTTGACGCCTGCATCCTTGATCGCCATACGGCATGGCTCGATCGTCTTGGCGATCAGCTCTTCCACCAGCGATTCCAGCTTGGCGCGGGTGATTTTCAGGTTCAAGTGAACCGGCGCGCCATTTGCCATGGCGATGTACGGTTCGTTGATTTCAGTTTGTTGCGACGACGACAGTTCGATCTTGGCGCGCTCAGCAGATGCCTTGATGCGTTGCAGAGCGATCGCGTCTTTCGACAGATCCAGACCGTTGATCTTCTTGAACTCTTCGATGATGTAATCGATGATGCGTTGGTCGAAGTCTTCACCGCCGAGGAAAGTATCGCCGTTGGTGGACAACACTTCGAATTGCTTCTCGCCATCGACATCTGCGATTTCGATGATGGAAACGTCAAACGTACCGCCGCCCAAGTCATACACCGCGATCTTGCGGTCACCCTTTTCAGTCTTGTCCAGGCCGAACGCCAGCGCAGCAGCTGTCGGTTCGTTGATGATGCGCTTGACTTCCAGACCGGCGATACGACCGGCATCCTTGGTTGCCTGACGTTGCGCGTCGTTGAAGTAGGCAGGAACGGTGATGACCGCTTCCGTCACTTCTTCGCCAAGGTAGTCTTCAGCAGTCTTCTTCATCTTGCGCAGCACTTCTGCGGAGATTTGCGGTGGCGCCAGCTTGTTGTCGCGTACGCCGATCCAGGCGTCGCCGTTGTCGGCTTTGACGATCTGGTAAGGCATCAGGGAAATGTCTTTTTGCACTTCCTTCTCGTCGAACTTGCGGCCGATCAGACGCTTCGCTGCGTAGATGGTGTTCTTTGGATTGGTGACGGCCTGGCGTTTGGCAGGTGCGCCAACCAGCACTTCACCGTCTTCCTGATACGCGATGATGGAAGGCGTGGTACGCGCGCCTTCGGAGTTTTCGATGACTTTCGGCTGACCGCCTTCCATGACGGAGACGCACGAGTTGGTTGTACCCAAGTCAATACCAATGATTTTGCCCATGATTTTTCCTTCGATCCTTAAGTCCCCGAATAGGGAACAACAATAGTTTTGATAGTTTTAATATGTGGAGAAAACTGGCGCTTTCAAGCGTGGAATGTCACTTAAAAGCAAATTTTGTGCCGTTTGTTCTCTTTTTTCTGTTTCGTTGCTGCCGAGGCTACTTGTTTGCTGCTTATATTTGATGCTTACAACAGCTTATTTACCTTGTGCCACAGTCACCAACGCCGGACGCAGCAGGCGCTCGGAAATCGTATAACCCTTTTGCAACACTGCCACGACGGTATTGGCTTCCTGCTCTGCCGGCACGGCAGAAATAGCCTGGTGCTTCATCGGATCCAGCTTTTCGCCGGCTTGCGGATGAATTTCCAGCAACTTGTTCTTTTCGAAAGCCGACGACAATTGCTTCAATGTCATGTCGACGCCTTCCTTGAGCGATTCAACCGATGGCGTCTCGATCTTCAGCGCCATTTCCAGACTGTCCTTGACCGCCAGCAGCGACTCGGCAAAACCTTCGATCGCAAACTTGTGGGCACGGCTGATATCGTCCTGAGCACGGCGGCGAATATTTTCGGCTTCGGCTTTGGCGCGCAGGAAAGCATCCTGCATCTCGGCAATCTTCGCCTCGGCGGCGATCAATTGATCTTCCACCGTTGGCTCAGTTGCAGCCGGAGCCGCGTCGGACTGATTAGCCTGAGCGTCCTGCCCTGCTTGTGCGGTTTGCACCTGTTCGTTTTCCGTCTGTTTTTCTGTATCTTGCATATTTAACAATCTCCAACTGATAACGCATATTTAATCTTCAGCGCCTGAACCTGAGCTGAGTCTGGGTCTACACCTCAGACCGGCCATTTTTTGACCGCACGCCGTGCATGGCAAGGCACATGAGGCTATAACCCTTGTTTTTCAAGGGGTATGACACGGGATAGATAAATGTTCAGTTGTTCAGCGAGCATCGGCCGATCAATCGATCGCCGCAAAAAAGTCATCTGCATCAAACTAAACGTTCTAAGCCGCATCTAACGTCTTGTTACAGAATTTACTACACTTGAAATAGGGAATCGCGTTGCAACATTTATGATGATGTCATCGCTCTTTTTCCCCTAACAACCTTCAAGGAGACGTCATGAAATTGCCGCTTATCTCCGCCACCGTCATTGCCTACACCTTGCTGGCAGCAGCCTGGATCAGCTATTCGCAGCTCATCGCGCTGTACTGAATCTGCTTCAGCGGGGCCATATTTCAAGCCCGGCATTGTCTTGGCAATAACTTCACAAGACTTTTGCATTTCCGTAGCGCAATAACTGCGCAGCCCGTTATTTTAACAGGCTGACGCTCGCTTACATCCACTTTAGTCTATTGAGTCGCGCCCAGACGGCGGGCTTGTTCGGCAGAGATTTCGGCCTGCTTCTTTTCTTCTTCGCGCAGCGCGGCGCCGGCCATGGTTGGCCAGCCGACCATATGCAGCTCTGCAATTTCCATCATGCCTTGCACCCAGGCTGCATCGCCATTCAGGCACGGGATGAAGTTGAACTCCTTGCCGCCGGCATGCAGGAACTCCGCCTTGGCTTCCATCGCGATTTCTTCCAGCGTTTCCAGGCAATCACTGGTAAAACCGGGACACATGACATCCACCCGCTGCACACCTTGGCGCGCCAGCTCCTGCAAGGTCGGCGCCGTATAAGGTTGCAGCCACTCGGCCTTGCCAAAGCGCGACTGAAAAGTCACCACATACTCGGTCTCCTTTAAACCTAGCGCCGTTGCCAGCAACCGTGCCGTCTTGTGGCATTCGCAATGATAGGGATCGCCGAGCAGCAAGGTGCGCTTGGGCACACCGTGAAAACTCATCACCAGCTTGTCCGGCTGGCCGTTGGCAGCCCAATGCGCCAGTACGGAAGCCTTGAGCGCCTGAATGTAAGCGTCGTGGTCGTGATAATGCTTGATCAGGCGCAGCTCGGGGACGTTGCGCACCTTGGAGAAATGGCTGAACACCGCATCGAAAATCGATGCTGTCGTCGTACCGGAATACTGCGGATAGGCCGGCAGAATCAGGATACGATCGCAACCCTGCGCCTTGAGGCTGTCCAGCACGTCGGGCAATGCCGGCTGCCCGTAACGCATCGCATACGTCACTTGCACCCGATGGCCGCGCTCTTGCATGCGCGCGCGCAACAGCGTTGCCTGACGCTCAGTATTCACTTTGAGCGGCGAACCTTCGTCAGTCCAGATCGAGGCGTATTTTTCTGCGGATTTGCTGGAGCGAAACGGCAGGATGATGAGATTCAAGATGAACCACCACACCGCCCTTGGGATTTCCACTACACGCGGATCGGACAAAAATTGCTTCAGATAGCGGCGCACCGCACGCGTCGTCGGCGCATCAGGCGTGCCAAGATTGACCAGTACGATCGCGGTACCGGCTGGCGTGCCGTGGGTGTAGGGGGGTTCTTTACGAAATGGCATGAAAGTCCGTGATGGTCTGGCGATGGCGGGAAAATGGAAGCTGCAGCGACGTCAGAGGGCGAGCAATTCACGAGCATGCTTGCGCGTGGTTGCTGTGATTTCCAGGCCGCCCAGCATGCGTGCGATTTCTTCCACGCGCGACTTGGCGTCCAGCGCTTCGATCTGCGACACGGTCTTGCCGCCGTCATTGCGCTTGCTGACCTGGAAGTGCTGATTGCCTTGGCTGGCGACCTGCGGCAAATGCGTCACGCACAACACCTGGCGATCCTGCCCAAGGCGCTTGAGCAGGCGCCCCACCACTTCGGCCACACCGCCGCCGATGCCGCTGTCGACTTCGTCGAAAATCAAGGTCGGCGTCGCCGTCGAGCTGGATGCGATCACGGAGATTGCCAGCGCTATGCGCGCCAACTCACCTCCGGAGGCAACTTTCGCCAGCGGGCGCGGTACGACGCCAGCATGACCTGCAACCAGAAACTCGACTTGCTCCAGACCATACGCCGCCGGTTCGCATGCTTCGAGTCCAATCGAAAAGCGTCCGCCGGACATGCTCAGATCCTGCATGGCTGCGGTCACCGCCTCGCTCAGGGCCTTGGCGGCTTTGGTGCGGCCTCTGGACAATTTCTGCGCGGCGCTGGTGTAAGCGGCCTTGAGTTTTTCTTCCTGCGCGCGCAAAGCGTCGAGGTCGCTGGCGTCGGCCAGTTGCTTCAATTCTTCGGCCAGCTTGATGTACTCTTGCGGCAGCTCATCCGGCGTGACGCGGAATTTACGCGCGGTTGAATGAATCGCTTCAAGACGCCCTTCTACCTGCTGCAGACGCGCCGGATCCAACTCGACGCGATCGAGGTAATCATTGAGCGCGTAAACGGCTTCCTGCAACTGAATCTGCGCCGGCTCCAGCGCATCCATGACCGGCTTGAGAGCGGCATCAACGTCAGTCAGCTTGCTAAGCTTCAGGGTCAGGGACGAGAGTTGCGACAGGATCGGCGACTCCGATTCGGAAATCGCGCTGAGCGCTTCCTGCGCGCCTTCGATCAGACTCGCAGCGTGCGACAGGCGGCTGTGTTCGTTGCTGATATCGCTCCACTCGCCCGGCTTGACGGCCAGCTTTTCCAGCTCGCTGACTTGCCATTCCAGACGCTCGCGTTCGAGCAGAACGTTTTTGGCGTTGATTTCAAATTCTTCGCGTTGCCTGGCAAGCGCCCGCCATGTTTTGTAGGCGGCGGCAACGGCCTTTGCCTCATCCAGCAACCCGGCCTGACTGTCCAGCAACTGACGCTGCGCATCCGCCTTGAGCAAGGACTGATGTGCATGCTGGCCGTGAATATCAACCAGCATTTCGCCCAGCTCCCGCAACTGCGTCGCAGTGGCGGCAATGCCGTTGATGAAGGCCTTGGAACGTCCGGCGTTGTCGATCACGCGGCGCAACAGCACGGCACCATCTTCGTCGGCGAACTCATGCGCTTCCAGCCAGGCAGCGGCCTCGTCACTCACACTGAAATCAGCCGTAATATCTGCTTTGGCCGCGCCTTCGCGCACCACACTGGCGTCACCACGCCCACCAAGGGCCAACGCCAGCGCGTCGATCAGAATCGACTTGCCCGCGCCGGTTTCGCCGGTGAAGACGGAAAATCCGGGTGCGAACTCAAGTTCGATGGCATCGACGATAACGAAATCACGAATCGACAGGGTACGCAGCATGGGATGTTGAGAATGGATGTTTTTAAAATATCGCTTGCCGCGTCCGCGCAGACAGGCCGCGGACTTGGAGATTGGCCGTTATTGTAAGCGGCCTTCGACTGAAGGGTATTCGTTCCAATGTAATTTTTGCCGCAGCGTGTCGTAGTAGCTCCAGCCTTCCGGATGCAAAAAGGTGATCTTGTGCGCTGAACGCTTGATCACAATCAGGTCGCCATGAGTGAGACTGGTCAACGATTGCATATCGAAATTGGCGCTGATGTCGCGGCCATTGACGACGCGGATCAAGATTTCGCAAGAATCTGGAATCACAATCGGACGGTTCGACAGGGCATGCGGCGCAATCGGTACCAGCACGATGCCATGCAAACTCGGATGCAGAATCGGGCCGCCCGCTGATAAGGCGTAGGCCGTCGAACCGGTCGGGGTCGCCACGATCAGGCCGTCGGAACGCTGGTTGTACATGAAGCGACCGTCAACTTCGACGGTCAGCTCGACCATGCCGGACGATGCGCCGCGCGCCACCACCACGTCATTGAACGCCAGCGCATTGAAAATCTGTTCGCCGTCGCGATATACCGTCGCTTCCAGCAAGGAGCGCGTCTCGACGTCGACTTTTCCATCCAGCATGTCGGCCAATACCGGTATCATGCGGTCTAGGGAAATATCCGTCATGAAACCCAGTCGCCCCTGGTTAATGCCGATCAGCGGTACATTAAAAGGTGCGAGCTGGCGGGCAATGCCAAGCATCGTACCGTCGCCGCCGACCACGATGGCGGCATCGGCGAACTGGCCGATCTGCTCCGGCGACATGGCGTCGTAGCCTTCCAATGCGACGTTTTGCGCAGTCTCGGCTTCAAACACGATCGTGTGACCGTGCGCCTCCAGAAACGCTGCGATATCGGATAAAGACTGCGCGATGCCGACGGCATGAAATTTGCCGACGATCGCGATGGTTTTGGGCGTTGCCGCCTGTACGGGTAATTTGATGGGCCACATGCTGCGGATTAAAGCATAATTTAGACGATTCTGAACCGATTTTCATGAACAAAACCAACATACAGGCCGTCCTGTTCGACCTCGACGATACGCTCTGGGCCATCGAGCCGGTGCTGCATCTCGCCGAAAGCCAGCTTTACGACTGGCTGCGTCAACACGCACCAGGCGTAGTCCAACGGGAAACGATCGAAAGCCTGCGCGCGCGCCGCATGCTGCTGGCAAAGAGCGATCCGAAGTACAAGATCAACCTGTGGGCGTTGCGCCATACCGCGTTAATCGCTGTGCTGACCGAACATGGCGAAGACCCGGCGCTCGCCGATCCGGCCATGGAGATTTTCACGACCGGTCGCAATGCCGTCACGCCATTCGACGATGTGGTTCCGGGCCTGCTCCAGTTGAAACCGCGCGTCAGGCTCGGCACCGTCTCCAACGGTTTTGCCGACCTTGGCCGCATCGGGCTGGCGGAGCATTTCGAGATTTCCATTGCTGCGCACCAATTCGGCACGGCCAAACCCGATCCGACCATCTTTCATGCCGCCTGCACGGCGCTGGACGTCGCACCTGAACAGACCGTCTATGTCGGCGACGACCTGACACTGGACGTGCTGGGCGCTCAGCAGGCCGGCTTGCGGGCCGTCTGGATGAATCGTTTCAAACGCGAGCTGCCCGATCATGTGCGCCCTGATGCGGTGTGTACCGACCTGACCGAACTGGCAAGCTGGCTGGCAACCTGAACAACCATGCACATATAAATCAGAAGACGCTGGCAGGCCTGCCCCCGGGTCGTTAGAATGAAGACATGCAACTAGACAATCGCGCTCAAACCCTGCTCAAGGCACTGGTGGAACGGTATATCGCCGATGGCCAGCCGGTCGGCTCGCGCGCGCTCTCCAAGATTTCGGGGCTCGAACTGTCGCCGGCGACCATCCGCAACGTCATGGCCGACCTGGAAGACATGGGCTTCGTCGCCAGCCCGCATACCTCTGCCGGACGGATTCCGACGCCGCGCGGTTATCGCGTGTTCGTCGACACCTTGCTGACCATCGAGTCGATCGATGCCATCGATGAGGCGACGCTAGAGACAAAACTGCAATCGCGCTCACAGATCAACTCGCCGCAAAAGATCATTTCCAATGCGGCCCAGGTGTTGTCGTCGCTGTCGCAATTCGCCGGCGTGGTCATGACGCCCAAGCGCGAGTCGATCTTCCAGCAAATCGAATTTCTGCGTCTGTCCGAAAAACGCATCCTGCTGGTCATCGTCGGTCCGCGCGGCGACGTGCAAAACCGCCTGCTGCTGACCGACGTTGATTACACGCCATCGCAACTGGTGCAGGCAGCCAACTACATCAATCAACACTACGGCGGCCTCGGTTTCGACGAAGTGCGCCTGCGCCTGCAAAACGAACTACGCCAACTGCGCGACGACATGACCAGTCTGATGCAGGCGGCGGTCGAAGCCGGCAGCGACGCCATGACGGATGAATCCGACAACGTCGTGATTTCCGGCGAGCGCAATCTGTTGAGCGTGTCCGATCTGTCGTCGAACATGACGTCCCTGCGCAAGCTGTTCGACATGTTCGAACAGAAGACCAGCCTGATGCAACTACTGGATGTATCGAGCAAGGCCACCGGTGTACAGATTTTCATCGGCGGCGAATCGCAACTGGTGCCGATGGACGACATGAGCATCGTTACCGCGCCCTACGAAGTCAACGGCAAGATCGTCGGCACGCTGGGCGTGATCGGTCCGACGCGCATGGCGTATGAACGGGTAATTCCCATCGTCGACATTACCGCCAAGTTGCTCTCAAGCGCGTTAAGCAACAGTTGATCTCTGAGGCAGCGAGCAACAATGTTGCAAACTCCTTACCCAACTTTACGGGCGCAGGACAGAAAATAAAAAAGCCATCCAGTATGACTACCGGATGGCTTTTTTACAGGTAATGCTGAACCGCTGCTGAACGACTGCTGAACGACTGCTGAATCCAAGCCTTACTTTTTGGTTTTTTGGCAATCGCGGCAATGTCCGTAGAGCGCCAGCGCATGGTCGGCGATCTCAAAACCATGCTCCTGAGCAATCTTGACCTGGCGCTTCTCGATTTCGGCGTCGAAGAATTCTTCGACCTTGCCGCAATCCAGGCAGACCAGATGGTCATGGTGCGAGCCTTCGTTCAGTTCGAACACGGCCTTGCCGGTTTCGAAGTGATTACGCTGCAACAGGCCAGCCTGCTCGAATTGGGTAAGCACGCGGTAGACCGTTGCCAGCCCCACGTCCAGATTATCGGCCAGCAGGATTTTGTAGACGTCTTCGGCACTGAGGTGACGCACTTCAGTGTTTTGGAAGATTTCCAGGATTTTCAGACGCGGCAGAGTAGCTTTGAGGCCGCTGGCTTTCAGTTCGGATGGATTATTAGGCATGTTTCAGTAAAAATCGGGTTATCTGCTTTATCATATAGCGTTTTAGCACAATTGCTCAACCAATTGAAATCTTTATGCGAATGTTGCCTTCCACCCGTATTACCGCCCTCACGCTAATCGCGCTGGGCTCCCTGCTGTCCGGCTGTGCATCCAACAAACCGGCAGAAGGCGCAGCATCGGCTGACGCAAGCGGCGTACATGTGATCAAGAAGGACGGCAGCCTGTTCGGCTTCTTCAAACCTTATCGTATCGATATCCAGCAAGGCAACTTCGTTTCCAAGGAAATGGTTGCTCAGTTGAAGCCTGGCATGACGCGCGAGCAAGTGCGCTTCGTCCTCGGCACACCGCTGCTGACCGATGTTTTCCACACAGATCGCTGGGATTATGAATTCCGTCTGGCCAAAGGCAACGGCGAAATCATGAGCAGCCGCGTTTCGGTGTTCTTCAAGGACAACCTGATGGATCGCTACGAAGGCGGCAACGACTTGCCGACTGAGCAGGAATATCTGTCACTGATCGCCGGTTCCAAAAAAGGCGCCATGCCTGAACTGTCCGATACGCCGATCGCCCCGACCATTACGAACAAGTAAGACTTTAGCACTATGAGCGCACTGAAAATCGCCGTAGCCGGCGCTTCCGGCCGTATGGGCCGCATGCTGATCGAAGCCATCCAGAACGCCGACGACATGGTATTGGCCGGCGCACTGGATGTGCCGGGCTCGCCGAGCCTGGGCACTGACGCAGCCTCTTTCCTCGGCAAGCCTGCCGGCGTCGCCATCGAATCCGACCTGGCCAAAGGCCTGGCCAACGTTGATGTCCTGATCGACTTCACCCGCCCTGAAGGCACGCTGAAGCACGCAGAATACTGCGCCGCTCACGGCATCAAGATGGTCATCGGCACCACCGGCCTGGAACAAGACGCCAAGGATGCCATCGCTGCCGCCGCGACCAAGACGGCCATCATGCAGGCGCCCAATATGAGCATCGGCGTCAACGTGACGCTCAAGCTGCTGGAAATGGCGGCCAAAAGTTTTACGCACGGCTATGACATTGAAATCATCGAAGCGCATCATCGTCACAAGGTCGATGCGCCGTCCGGTACCGCGCTGAAAATGGGCGAAGTCATTGCCGACGCTATCGGCGTCAAGCTTGACGACGTTGCCGTCTACGCCCGCGAAGGCATTACCGGCGAACGCGATCCGTCGTCGATCGGCTTCTCCGCGATCCGTGGCGGCGACATCGTCGGCGACCACACCGTGCTGTTTGCCGGCATCGGCGAACGTATCGAGATCACCCACAAATCGTCCAGCCGCGTCACCTACGCTCATGGCAGCCTGCGCGCCGCGCGCTTCCTGGCTGACAAGTCGACCGGCTTGTACGACATGCAGGACGTGCTGGGACTGAAGTAAGTCATCCCGATCCGGTGCGCCTGCTTTCATCGCGTGCCGGATTGAATCTGCATCGAATCTTTTCACGGATGACCGCTCCAACGGATTGCCATTCCTTTGCTCTTCTATTGCCGTTAACCTAGAGATCACACCATGGAACAAACCGTTGGATTCGCCCATTATTGGGCACAGGGCGACGCCGTTTCACATGCTGTCGCTTATGTATTGCTGGTGATGTCCATCGCCAGCTGGTATTACATCCTTTCCAAAACCTGGAGTTCGTGGCGCATCCGCCGCAGCAGCAATGCACTGGACGGCTTCTGGAAAGCGCCGACGCTGACCGACGCCATCGCTGCCATGCAAGACGTCGACAGCGAAGAAATCTATGTCCCTCTGGCGCTACGCTCGTCCGAAGCGGCCAGTATTTCCTCCAAACAGCAAGGCGCGCCGTCGCTGAACGCCGCCACCGACCCCGGCGAGTTGATCACGCGCACGCTGCGCCGTGAAATCAACCGCGTCTCAGCACGGCTTGAGCGCGGTCTGACACTGCTGGCGTCAGTCGGCTCGACCGCGCCTTTCGTCGGCCTGTTCGGCACGGTCTGGGGCATCTATCACGCGCTGGCGGCGGTATCGGCCAGCGGCACCGTGCAAATCGACAAGGTCGCGGGCCCGGTCGGCGAGGCGCTGATCATGACCGCGCTCGGTCTGGTGGTGGCGATTCCTGCGGTGCTTGCCTACAACGCCTTCACGCGCATCAACCGTCTGACCTTGGCGGAACTCGACGGCTTTGCACACGACCTGCACGCTTATCTGACGACCGGCGAACGTGTCGGCGAGAGGCAATCATGAGCTTCGGCGGCTTCAACGACAATCAGCATTCTGGCCCGATGGCCGAAATCAACGTCACGCCGATGGTCGACGTGATGCTGGTGCTGCTGGTGATTTTCATCCTCTCGGCACCGCTGTTTACTCACTCTTTGCAACTCGACCTGCCGACCGCCAAATCCGCACCGGCACCGGAAAAGCCGCAAACCATCAGCGTCGCCATCGATGCTGCCGGCAAACTGTACTGGCAGGACCAGCCCGTGACGCTGGCCGAACTGACCAACCGCATGAGCGCAGCCGCCGCCAAACAACCGCAGCCGGAAGTCCAGCTGCGTGCGGACAAGGCGACGCGTTATGAAGTGATTGCGGATGTCATGTCTGCGGCGCAAAGCAACGGTCTCACCAAACTCGGTTTTGTCACCGATCCCAAACCTGATTCGCCTGCGGGCGCGGAGAAAAAATAATCATGCCAACCGCCCGCCTGAATGGTGAACTCATCACCGACTGGGAAAGCTTCCACACCGAATGCGAGAAAGTATTCGGCTTTCCCGATTTCTACGGCCGCAACATGAACGCCTGGGTCGATTGCCTGAGCTATCTGCGCGATGACGACGGCATGAGCAAGTTCGTGCTGAAGGAAAATGAAGTACTGACGATTGAAGTCCAGCACAGCGAAAAGCTGCGCGCCGCCGCGCCGGACATCGTGGAAGACCTGCAATTCTGCGTCGCCATGATCAACGAGCGCTGCGAAGACTACGAAGAAACAGCAACGCTCAAGCTGGCGCTGCTGTAATCCTCTTTTTTCCTGAAGAGCTGCTCGATCAGTCGATCACTCAGTCGATCACTCAGTCAATAAGATTATCGCCGTCATAAAACGGATACGGCCCGTCGAACTCACCAACGTAGGCCGTGTGACTGATCAGTCCGGCCCGCTCATCCCACAGATGCAACTGAAATCCCGGCGGTTCCATGACAAACTGCGACGCCGCCTGCGGATCCAGATCCAGCACCACCTGATGCGACACACCCGGGCAGGTTGAGGCAATCGTGCCGCCGAAACGCGTCGTGATCGGGCGGTGCAAGTGGCCGCACAAGACGCGCTCCACCTGAGGATGACGCCGCACCACTTCTTCAAGCAACTGCGGATTCGCCAGACCGATATCGTCCATGTGACCGATGCCGGTCGTGAACGGTGGATGATGCATCACAATCACCGTCGGCCGCTGCGCTTGCTCAATCAGGACGCGATCCAGCCAGACCATGCTGGCGGGTGCAAGCTCGCCGTTGCTGGAACGTGGAATCACCGTGTCCAGCGCAACGATGCGCAACGCATGTTCGTCGATGACGTATTCGATGCGCTCACCACCTTGCTGAAGATAGGCATGCTCCGGAAACGCCTCACGCAACGCCTGGCGCTCATCATGATTGCCCGGCAACAGGTAGTAAGGCACGCTCAGCGGTGCCAGCAAGCTGCGCAGCATCGCGTACTCTTCGGGCAAACCGAAGTCGACCAGGTCACCCGTGAACACCACCGCGTCGGGACGCTGTTTCAACTGGTTCACTTGCGCGATACAGCGACGCAGGCTTTCGGCCGTATCGACCACCTTGTAGGATTTCTTGCCTGCCGCCTTGATGTGCAGATCGGAAATTTGACAGAGAATCATGCGCGTTCCTCTCCTTCCCATGGCTTGCCCGGCAGCTGCATGACCGCCTGTTCAGGCACGCGCAGGCCGATGCGCTCGCCGGCGTGCCAGACGCCGCGGCGGCGCGTTTCCACGATGATCGGCATCTCGCCGCCGATGTCCACCAGCAAGCGCGTGCGGTCGCCCATGAAGAAGGTCGACATGACGTCGCCGAAGATCTCCGCCCCGACGGTTTCCAGCGGCACGATGTCGACATCCTCAGGACGGAACATCGCCGTCATGGTCTGGTTATCCTTCACCGCAGCCATTGGCACCGCACCGGCGGAGAATGACAGCTGCCCTGCGCGTCCCACACCGGTGACACGATTCATCGTGCCGATGAAGTCGGCGACGAAGTTGTTGACCGGACGATAGTAGATGTCTTGCGGACTGCCGATCTGTGCGATCTTGCCGCGCTCCATGACCACCACCCGGTCGCCCAGCGCCATGGCTTCGCCCTGATCATGGGTGACGTAAATCGCCGTAATGCCGAGCTTGCGCAGTAATTGATTGAGGTCGGCGCGCAGAGTCTCGCGCAGCTTGGCATCAAGTGCCGTCAGCGGCTCGTCCAGCAGCAAGACCTTGGGTTCGACCGCCAGTGCGCGCGCCAATGCGACACGCTGCTTTTGGCCGCCCGACAACTGGTCGATGCGGCGATGACTCAGCCCTTGCAGATGTACCATTTCCAGCAGGGTATCGATCTTTGCCAACCGCTCGGCGGGCGCCATCTTACGGATCTTGAGACCATACGCGATGTTCTCGCCGACGGTCATGTTCGGGAACAGAGCGTAGTTCTGGAACACCATGCCGACGCCGCGCTTCTCGATCGGCAAGTCGGTGACATCTTCATCGCCGAAGAGTACGCGGCCACCGGCGTCGGGAAACTCCAGGCCCGCGATCAGGCGTAAGGTCGTGGTCTTGCCGCAGCCGGACGGCCCGAGCAGAACCAGCGTTTCGCCGGGATGGATTTCCAGGTCAATCGGTTCCAGTGCAGGTGCACCATTGCCGAAGGTCTTGGAACACTGAACCAATTTGATCGACAGCGGTTTCAGCGCTGTAGTGTTGGAAAAACTCGTGGAAGAACTCATGGACATACTCATAGCCGTACTCGTGTGCGTGTAGTCTGCGTCACCCATTGCATGGCGATCAGCAGAGGAATAATCATGAAAAGAAAAATCAGCGTATAAGCCGAACCGACCTCCAGCCGCATCGACGCGTAGCTATCGGCAAGTCCCACAGGCAAAGTCATGGTCAGCGGCGTATGCAGCATCCAGGTGATATTAAACTCACCGACGGACAAGGTCACCACCATCAGCGCACCGGCCAGAATACCGGACATCACGTTGGGCACCACCACGCCAAAGAACCGCTGCGACATGCTCGCGCCGAGACTAGCTGCGGCCTCTTCCAGCACCGCCAATTGCGACGATTGCATCACCGCCAGCACCGGCCGCACCATGAACGGCAGCGTGAACAATACGTGCCCCACCAGGATGAACAGCAAACTACTGCGAAACGCGCGGTACTGGCCGTAGGCCATGATCAGCGCCAATGCCGTGGCCAGACCGGGAACCGCAACCGGCATCATCAACAGTTCTTCAAACACGCGCGCCAGGCGGCTGTTGCCACCCTTGTAGCGCGCCAGCATGTAAGCCAGCGGCACGCCAACGACCAGCGTCACCGCCAGGCAAGCCAGCGCGATGACGATGGAACGCCAGATGGTCATCTGATAGGTATCCCACACCTGCGCCACCCAGCGCAAAGTAAAACCGCTGGACAAGCCGACGAAAAAATTCTCCGTCACGCCGGCCAGCATCGACAGCACCACCGGCACGATCAGGAAGGCGCACACCAACAAGGTGAACGCCAGTTGCAGATAGAAACGAAAGGATTGCTTCATACTCTTTTTCACGGTCTTTTCCTCCCTATGCCGTTGCCGGCACAGTGCTGCCGGAAAGAGAACGCGCCAGCGCCAGAGCGATCCAGGTAATCACGCCGAGCACAATCGACAAAGCCGCCGACATCGCGAAATTGGCGTAGCTGGTGAATTCGTTATAGATCGCCATCGGCAAGACATCAATGTTGGTCGCCAGCGTGAATGCGGTGCCGAAGGCGCCGACGCTGGTGGCAAAGCAGATCGCCCCGGACGAAATCAGCGCAGGCGTGAGCGCCGGCACCATGACGTCGAGGAACACGCGCACCGGATTCGCACCGAGTGAACGGGCGGCTTCTTCCAGTGAAGGATCAAGCTTTTCCGCCGCGGCGATCACCGTGAGGATCACGCGCGGAATCGAAAAATACAGATAGCCCAGAAACAAGCCCGCCAGCGAATACGCAAACACCAGCGACTCGCCGAACAACTTGTCGGTGAGCGCGCCGATCAGGCCCTGCCGTCCGGCCAGCATGATGACCATGAAACCGACCACCACACCGGGGAACGCCAGCGGAAACGTCAGCATCGCCAGCAGCAGCGGCTTGCCGGGAAAACGATTACGTTGCAAAAACAAACCGACGAAAGACGAAATCGCCAGCGTCGCCACGGTGACAACGCCGGACAACACCAGCGTCGACACCAGGCTCAAAAAGTAGTGGCGATTGGTCACGACGGCCAGATAGGCCATCGCTCCCGTCGGACCGCTGGCGCCGACGCCGACCAGACGCAGCATCGGCAGCAGCCAGAACGCTGCGAACAGCGTCATGCCCGGCACCGCAAACAACCAGACTTTGCTGCCCGGGCGTTTGCGGTGGGACTTATTAGTCACGTGCACCGACATCGCTATTTCACTTCAGCCAGGTAACGTTCGCTGAACTGACGCTGCACTTGAGCCATCTTGCCGTAGTCGACCGACTTGGCGCGCGCATAGTCGGCGGCAGGCAGGAAACGTGCTTCGGCTTCTTTCGAAATGGCCGAGGCGCGCACCGGGCGCAGGTAAGCGTTGGCCCAGATTGCCTGACCTTCATTCGACAGCAGGAAATCCAGTACCTTCTTGGCGTTGGCCTGGTTCGGACCATTCTTCACGAGACTGACGACGTAAGGTACGGTGACGCTGCCTTCTGCCGGGATCACGAATGCGACATTGGCTTTGTCCTTGTACTTGGCGCGGTAAGCGTCGAAGTCGTAGCCGAACAGGATAGGAATTTCACCCGAGATCAGACGTGCGTAGGAAGTTTGCTTCGGCACAATCGGTTGATTCTTTTGCAGCGACTTGAAGAAGTTGATGCCGGGTGTGAAGTTGTCCAGCGTGCCACCCAAAGCCTGGTTCACCGCCACGGCGCCGACATAGCCGACGAAGGCGCTGGCAGGATCCAGGTAGCCGATCAGCCCCTTGTACTCAGGCTTGAGCAGATCCGCCCATGAGCGCGGTACCGGCTTGCCCTTCAATGCATCAACATTGACCATCAGGCCCATGGTGCCCGAGTGGATTGTGGTCCAGTAACCCTCCGGATCTTTCAGACCGGCAGGCACGTCGTTCCAGCCGGCTGGCTTGTACGGGGTGATGATGTCATTTTTCTTGGCTTCGATACCGAAGGTCACGCCGACATAGGTGAAGTCGGCAACCGGACTGGCCTTCTCTGCCATGATCTGCGCCAGCGCCTGACCGCTGTTCTTGTTGTCAGGCGGCACGGTGATGCCAGTCTTTTCCTTGATGGTCTTGATCTGGGTAGCCCAGTCAGCCCATTCCGGCGGACAGTTGTAGCAGATGACGTTCTGCGCCGCGACGTTGAACGAGGCCGCGAGTGCTACACCAGCTACGAGCGTCTGAAGAACTTTGGACGATTTTGCAAATAAGCGCATGGGGATTCCTTTCTGTTGCTGTTGATATTTTGTAAAACGAAAAACTCAGGGAACAAAAATTTGCACCGATCCGCCGTGACGGATCGCGTGCGCGAGAATGCTGGAAGCGGGCTGACCGGCACCATCAGGACTGCCCTGCTCGATTGCCGCCACCAGCGTACGCAGCGCGACTTCGCCAATCTGCTCCGACGGCTGCACCGCACTGGCCAGTACGGGCGACATCATTTCGCCCAGCGGGATGCCGTCGAAACCCATGACGGAAATATCCTGCGGCACGCGCAGACCCAGCGCGCGCAAGTCGCGCATGGCCGCAAATGCCAGCAAATCATTCGAACAGAACAAGGCGCTCGGGCGCTGCTGCGGGTCTGCAAAGGACTGCAGATAATCGACACCGAGACCGGTGTGACGCGGCACTTCGATCGGCGTCAGCGGCGTCAGGCCGTGTTCGCGCATGGCGTCGACGTAGCCTTGATAACGCTGGATCGCGCGGTCGGAAGCGTGAAAATAACCAGACAGCATCTGGATACGCGTATGTCCCAATGCAATCAAATGTGCCACTGCGTCGCGCGCGGCAGCGCGATTGTCAACCGAGACCGACAGGCGAGAAGCCTGCTGCGGTTGGTTGTAAGTCAGGACATAAGGAATACGTTCGCTGTCGAGCACGTCCAGCGTGGCGCTGGCGCTGGCGTCGGCCACCGTCAGGATTACGCCGTCGACGCGATGACTCAGCAGCAGATCGACTGCGGCGGCCTCATCTTCCTGGCGGTATTCGGTGGCGGTGAACATCACCGAGTAATCCAGCGAACGCGCCGCCAGCTCGATACCCTGCAAACACTGTGCAAAGACCGTGTTGGACAGGGTCGGTACGACGACGCCAACAGTGCGCGAGCGTCCGGCACGCAGGTTGCGGCCGTTGAAGTTGGGCCGGAAGCCCAACGCGGCGATGGCCTGATTGATCTTGTCGGCCGTATCCGAACTCACTGATTCCGGCTTGTTGAGCAGGCGTGACACCGTCGCGGTGGAAACGCCGGCTTGCTGGGCAACTTGTTTGATGGATGGTGGCACGATGTCGGGTGATGACTGTTATGAAAACGATTACATCGTGCCAGCGCAATGTTACGGGCTTATGACCTTGAAACTTTTTCGAGAAAAATTGCGACTATTTCACTATGGAAATTAAAAATCTTTCCGCACAGTCATTTTTTGTGGCCAAACTGACATCAACGCTAAACTAGGTCGACACAGAGGCGAGCCAGTATAATGTCGGGTTTCGATCTTTCCTTTGCCTCAACCCGTCATGCAAGATAAATATAGCCCCGCAGAAGTAGAACAATCCGCGCAGCAGCACTGGATCGCGACCGACGCTTACAAAACCGTCGAACACGCGAAAGACAAGAACGGCCGCGACAAGAAGAAGTTCTACGCCTGTTCGATGCTGCCTTACCCATCGGGCAAACTGCACATGGGTCACGTGCGCAATTACACGATCAATGACGTGATGTATCGCTACCTGCGCATGAGCGGCTACAACGTGCTCATGCCGATGGGCTGGGATGCGTTCGGCATGCCTGCGGAAAACGCAGCGATGGCCAACGGCGTTCCGCCGGCGCAATGGACTTACTCGAACATCGAGTACATGAAGAAGCAGATGGCTTCCATGGGTCTGGCGATCGACTGGTCGCGCGAGATGACGGCCTGCTCGCCTGAATACTACAAGTGGAACCAGTGGATGTTCCTGAAGATGCTTGAGAAGGGCATCATCTACAAGAAGACCGGCACCGTGAACTGGGATCCAATCGACCAGACCGTGCTGGCCAACGAACAAGTCATCGACGGCCGTGGCTGGCGCTCGGGCGCGGTCATCGAGAAGCGTGAAATCCCGATGTACTACGCCAAGATCACCGACTACGCCGAGGAGCTGCTGGACCACGTCGAAACCAAGCTGCCGGGTTGGCCTGAGCGCGTGCGCCTGATGCAGGCCAACTGGATCGGCAAGTCGACCGGCGTGCGGTTCGCCTTCCCGCACGATATCAAGGACGACGGCAACGAAAATAAACTCATCAATGACGGTAAGCTGTGGGTCTTCACCACGCGTGCCGACACCGTGATGGGCGTGACCTTCTGCGCTGTAGCGCCGGAACACGCGCTGGCGACCTTCGCCGCGAAGAACAATCCTGCGCTGCAAGACTTCATCGCCGAATGCAAAAAAGGCAGCGTCATCGAAGCTGACATGGCAACGATGGAAAAGAAAGGCATGCCGACCGGTCTGTTCGTCACGCATCCGCTGACCGGAGCACAAGTCGAAGTGTGGGTCGGCAACTACGTGCTGATCACCTACGGCGACGGCGCTGTGATGGGTGTGCCTGCACATGATGAACGCGATTTCGCTTTCGCCAAGAAATACAATCTGGCGATCAAGCAAGTCGTGGCCGTTGAAGGCAAGACTTACTCCACCGACGCGTGGGAAGAATGGTACGGCGACAAGGAAAGCGGCAAGACCGTCGACTCCGGCAAATACGACGGCCTCGGCTATCAGGCTGCGGTCGATGCGGTTGCTGCTGATCTGACCGCCAAGGGTCTGGGCGAGAAGAAAGTCACCTTCCGCCTGCGTGACTGGGGCATTTCGCGTCAGCGTTACTGGGGCACGCCGATCCCGATCATCCACTGCGGTGATTGCGGTGACGTACCCGTACCTGAAAAAGATCTGCCGGTCGTGCTGCCGGAAGACTGCGTGCCGGACGGCAGCGGCAACCCGCTCAACAAGCATGAAAAATTCCTGCACGTCGATTGTCCCAAGTGCGGCAAACCGGCGCGCCGCGAAACCGACACGATGGATACCTTCGTCGACTCGTCGTGGTACTACATGCGCTATACCTCGCCGCAGAGCAGCGACGCGATGGTCGACAGCCGCAACGATTATTGGATGCCGATGGATCAGTACATCGGCGGTATCGAACATGCCGTGTTGCACTTGCTGTACGCGCGCTTCTGGACCAAGGTCATGCGCGACTTCGGTCTGGTGAAGTTCGACGAGCCGTTCACCAACCTGCTCACGCAAGGCATGGTGCTCAATGAGACCTACTATCGCGAAGACGCCGCCGGCAAGAAGACCTGGATCAATCCTGCCGACGTCGAACTGACGCATGACGACAAGGGCCGTCCGGTTACGGCCATCCTCAAGGAAGATGGCCAGCCGGTCATCATCGGCGGCACCGAGAAGATGTCGAAGTCCAAGAACAACGGTATCGATCCGCAAGCACAGATCGACCAATACGGCGCCGATACCGCGCGCCTGTTCACCATGTTTGCTTCGCCTCCGGAACAAACGCTGGAATGGTCGGGTACCGGTGTCGAAGGCGCCAACCGTTTCCTGCGCCGCGTCTGGGCGTTCGCTTACAACAACGCTGCGCGCATCGAAGGCGCCGGTGCTGTAGATGTTGTACAACTGACCGACGCGCTCAAGACGCTGCGCCGCGAAGTGCACAAGATCCTGCAGCAAGCCGATCACGATCTGAAGCGCATTCAGTACAACACCGTGGTATCGGCCTGCATGAAAATGCTCAACACGCTCGAAGCCGCCAAGCTGGAAGACAGCCCGGTCGCCAACGCCGTGCTGGCAGAATGCACCTCGATCTTCCTGCGTATCCTCAATCCGATCACGCCGCACATTACGCACGCGTTGTGGCAGGAACTGGGCTTCGCCAAGCAACAAGGCGATATCCTCGACGCCGAGTGGCCGCAAGTTGATGCCTCTGCGCTGGAGCAAAGCGAGATCGAAATGATGATTCAGGTCAACGGCAAACTGCGCGGCAGCATCACCGTCGCCAAGAACGCCGACAAGGCTGCCATTGAAGCACTGGCGCTGGCCAACGAAAGTGTGCAGAAATTCCTGACCGGCGCACCGAAGAAAGTGATCGTCGTGCCGGGCAAGCTGATCAACATCGTTGCCTGATATCGGTATTCATCGCGATACGTACAACTCACGCCCACGAACCTGACCACGGACACACACTACATGCCATTTCAACTTCACCGACGCAAAGCGCTGCAATGGTTCCTGATGCTGCTGGCAGCGGTCATGCTCAGCGCCTGCGGCTTTCACATGCGCGGACCGGCGCAGTTGCCGTTCAAGACGATTTACCTCGGCTTTTCCGGCAACTCGTCGCTGGGTACCGAGCTGAAGCGTTACATCCGCGCCAGCGGCGTGGAAGTCACCGATCAGGCCACCGAGGCGGAAGCAGTAATGCAAGTGCTCGCGAATACAACTGAGAAGAAGATACTTACCCTTAACAGCAATGGTCAGGTTCGCGAGTACAGCTTGTATCAACGCTTCAGTTTCCAGGTGAAAGATCAGGCAGGGAAAGTAACAATCGCTCCCATCCAGATCGTCTTGAAGCGCGATGTGACTTATGATCCAAACCAGGAACTTGCAAAGCAGGCAGAAGAGGTATTGCTGTACCGCGACATGCAAAGCGACCTGGTTCAACAGATCCTGCGCCGCCTGTCCGCGACCAAGACCAACGTCGACGAAACCGTCGAGGAATAAGAGATGCAGCTGCGGCTAGACGCGCTTGAGACGCACCTGGCGAAATCACTGTCGCCGCTGTATGTCATCGCCAGCGACGAACATCTGCTGGCGCTGGAAGCCGCCGACAAAATCCGCAAGACTGCACGCGCCAACGGCTATACCGAACGCGACGTGCTCGTCGTGGAACGCAGCTTCAAATGGGGTGAACTGCTCGCCGCCAACCAGTCGCAATCGCTGTTCGGCGACAAAAAACTGATCGAGCTGCGCATCCCCACCGGCAAACCCGGCAAGGATGGTGGCCAGGCGCTGCAGGAATATGCTGCCAACCTGAATCCCGACAATCTGACCATCATCAGCCTGCCCAAGCTGGACTGGGCCACCGCGAAAGCCGCCTGGGTCGGTACGCTGCAACAGGCCGGCGTGTACATCGACATTCCGCTGGTCGAGCGCGCGCATCTGCCCGGTTGGATCGGCAACCGCCTCGCTGCCCAGCAACAGAGCGCCGATCGCCAGTGCATGGATTTCATCGCCGACCGCGTCGAAGGCAATCTGCTCGCCGCGCATCAGGAGATTCAAAAGCTCGGCCTGCTCTACCCCACCGGCAAGCTGACGTTTGAGCAAGTGCATGACGCCGTGCTGAACGTGGCACGCTATGACGTCTTCAAGCTCAACGAAGCCATGCTGTCGGGCGACGCTGCACGACTGATGCGCATGATGGATGGTTTGAAGGGCGAAGGCGAAGCCCTGCCGCTGGTGCTGTGGGCCGTCGCCGAAGAAGTCCGCACGCTGCTCAAGCTGAAGTCCGGCGTTACGCAAGGCAAGCAACTGGGCATGCTGCTCAAGGAATACCGCATCTGGGGTCCGCGCGAAAAATTGATGGAACCGGCACTGCGCCGCATCAGCCTGTCTACGCTGCAGACCGCATTGCAGGAAGCCGCGCAGATTGACAAGATGGTCAAGGGCTTGCGGGCGAAGGCATTTTCCGGCGACGCCTGGGATGCGCTGTCGCAGCTGGGCCTCAAGCTCGCACGCGGCTATTGAGACAGCTACTGAATTTAGTTTAGAGAACACATCATGACGCTCAACATCGAACAATACATGACCGACATCGGCCAGCGCGCCCGCAAGGCGTCGCGCGCCATGGCCAAGGCAGACAGCGCCGCCAAGAACCGCGCGCTGATGCTGATCGCCGCCGCCATCCGCCGTGATGCAGACACCTTGCGCGCCGCCAACCAGCAAGACCTGGCCGCCGCCCGCGCCAACGGCTTGTCGGACGCCATGCTCGACCGCCTGACGCTGTCCGACAAAGCCATCGCCACCATGGCCGAAGGCCTGGAACAGATCGTCGCCCTGCCCGATCCTATCGGTGAAATTTCCAACATGAAGTACCGCCCGACCGGCATCCAGGTCGGACAGATGCGCGTGCCGCTGGGCGTCATCGGGATCATTTACGAAGCACGCCCCAACGTCACCGTCGACGCTGCCGGCCTGTGTATCAAGAGCGGCAACGCGACGATACTGCGCGGCGGTTCCGAGGCAATTCATTGCAATCAGGCGTTGGCGAAACTGGTCAAGGAAGGCCTGACCGGGGCCGGTCTGCCGCAAGACGCCGTCCAAGTGGTTGAGACCACCGACCGTGCTGCCGTGGGCGCACTGATCACCATGACCGAATATGTTGACGTCATCGTACCGCGCGGCGGCAAAGGACTAATCGAGCGCCTGATCAAAGAATCCAAAGTGCCGATGATCAAACATCTGGACGGTATCTGCCACGTCTACATCGACGACAAGGCCGATCTGCAAAAGGCGCTGGACATCGCCTTCAATGCCAAGTGCCACCGCTACGGCACCTGCAACACCATGGAAACCCTGCTGGTGGCGCGCGCCATCGCAGCCGACGTGTTGCCGAAGCTGGCCGAGCTGTATCGCGCCAAAGAAGTCGAGCTGCGCGGCGACGCCGAAAGCCGCCAGATCCTGGCTGGTTATCCGTTGCTGAAAGAAGCCGTCGAAGAAGACTGGAGCACCGAATATCTGGCCCCGATCCTGGCGGTGAAAATCGTCGCCGACATGGACGAAGCAATCGAGCACATCAATACCTACTCGTCGCAGCACACGGACGCCATCATCACGGAAGACTACACCCGCGCCATGCGTTTCCTGCGCGAAGTCGATTCGGCCTCGGTGATGGTCAATGCCTCGACGCGTTTCGCCGACGGTTTCGAATACGGTCTCGGCGCCGAAATCGGCATCTCCAACGACAAACTGCACGCACGCGGCCCGGTCGGACTGGAAGGCCTGACTTCGCTGAAATATGTCGTACTGGGACAAGGGCAAGTGCGCCAGTAAGCGTTACTGTTTTACCTCTCAGCCAATCGCCAAAAAGGAAGTCACATGCTCTGGATCAAAGCCCTGCACATCGTATTCATTGCCTCGTGGTTCGCCGGCCTGTTCTACCTGCCGCGCATCTTTGTCAATCTGGCGCAGGAAACCGAAATCGTCGTCAAAGAACGCCTGCTCGGCATGGCGCGCCGCCTGTATCGCTTTACCACCATACTGGCGATTCCGGCGATCGCGCTGGGCTTGTATCTGTATCTGGTCATCGGTATCGGCAAAGGTCCGGGCAACGGCTGGATGCACGCCAAGCTGGCGCTGGTGATTCTGGTGATCGGTTATCACCATGCCTGCGGTTCGCTGCTCAAGAAGTTCGAAAACGGTCAAAACAAGCGCAGCCACACCTGGTTCCGCTGGTTCAACGAAGTCCCGGTATTATTGCTGTTGGCCATTGTGATCCTGGTCGTCGTCAAGCCGTTCTGATTCTTATCTGATTTTTATCTGATTTTTGGTGCTCCACTTTCGATTCACCCGACCCACCTTTTACGGAGTCCTTCATGGGCAAAGTATGTGAATACTTCTTCGCGCCGCATTCCCCGTTTGCTTACCTGGGACACGCGCGTTTTGTCGCTTTGGCCAAGCAATACGATGTGCAGGTCGTGCTCAAGCCTTTCGACCTGAGCAAGATTTTCGGCCAGTCCGGTGGTTTGCCGCTGGCCAAGCGTGCGCCGCAACGCCAGGCGTATCGCCTCAAGGAACTGGCGCGCTGGAGCAAATTCCTCGGCCTGCCGATGAACCTGCAACCGACTTACTTCCCGGTGCAGAGCGACGCTGCCGCACGCCTGATCATCGCCACACAACTGGCGCACGGCACCAACGCCGCGCTGGAGCTGACCGGCGCCGTCATGCGTGCGATCTGGGAAGAAGAAAAGAACATCGCCGACAACGATACGCTGCTGGCAATCGCCAACGGCCTGGGTCATGACGGCGTGAGCCTGCTGAAGTCTTCCGAGACCGCCAGCGTGCAAGCTGAGTTTGATCGTTTCAGCGAAGAAGCCACCGCCGCCAATGTGTTCGGCGCACCATGGTTTGTCGTGGACGGCGAAGGCTATTGGGGCCAGGATCGACTCGATTTCGTCGAACGTGCATTTGCAGAAAAGTAATTTCCCGAAACTGATTTCAGATCAGTAACGGCAGTAACAACAGTAAGAGATTCGTCATTCCCGCCCAGGCGGGAATCCGGCGACGTTGATCGGAAGATGCCGTCGACGTCGCCGGAAGAAACACCCGCAACGCGATATCAGATCGTGCTGCAACACAGGCATCACTCTCCCCAACGGACAAAAGGTACCCCTTATGAGCACCAACTATTCCTATTTTTGCCCCTGCCCGCGCGGCCTCGAAATCGCACTCGCAGAAGAACTCAACGAGATCGCCTTGCTGGCCGGTCCCGACGCCAATCTCAAAGTACATACCCAGGTTCCCGGCGGCGTGCATTGCTCCGGCAGCATCATCGGCGCTTACCAGTTGAACCTGCGCTCGCGCATCGCCAGCCGCGTGCTGCTGCGCCTGGCCCACGGCTCCTACAAGAACGAAAACGACATCTACGACATGGCACTCGAGCAGGAGTGGGAGAACTGGTTCGAGGTGTCGCACACGATCCGCGTCGACGTGACCGCGGTCAAGTCGCCGCTGCGCAGCCTCGAATTCGCCACGCTGAAAATCAAGGATGCCATCTGCGACCGTTTCCGCGAACGTTTCGACGAGCGTCCATCGGTCAACACCAAGACACCGGACATGCGCATCTCGGGCTTCCTCGACGCACACACTTTCACCCTTTATCTCGATACCTCCGGCGAAGCGCTGTTCAAGCGCGGCTGGCGCGATGACACCGGCGAAGCGCCGCTGCGCGAAAACCTCGCTGCGGGCCTGCTGCGCACCAGCGGCTGGAAGCCTGGCATGGTGCTGTTCGACCCGATGTGCGGCTCCGGCACCATCCTGGCTGAAGCGGCGCAAATGCTGGCCGGCATTCCACCGGGCGCGCGCCGCCGTTTTGCGTTTGAGAAGTTCGACAACTTCGATGCCGAAGCCTGGCTGGCAATCAAAGGTAACTTCAAGCCTAATCCATTGCCGACCGTACCGACGATTTTCGGCAGCGACATTTCCGGTGACATGGTCAACATCGCGCGCAACAATCTGCGCAAGGCCGGTATCCAGTTCGACGTGCCGCTGAAGCAGATCGAGGCGCAAGAAGTTAAGCCTCCTGTGGATGGCAACGGCAATCCGACCACCGGCATCATGCTGACCAACCCGCCCTACGGCGAGCGTCTGAGCGTGCGCGGCGATGCCGCCGTGCCGACCGACGAGCTGTTTGTGGCCTTCTTCAGCGCCTTCGGCACCACGCTCAAGCAGCGTTTCGCAGGCTGGAGCGTATTCCTGTTTTCGGCCGACCTCGGCCTGCCGAAATTGTTGCGCCTGAAAGAAGCTCGCAAGACGCCATTCTTCAACGGCGCCCTGGAATGCCGTCTGTTCCGCTTTGACATGGTGGAAGGCTTCAATCGCCGTGAGGCGGCCAAGCCCAAGCCAGATCAGGCTTAAGCATTGCCAACGGGATGAATTGTCGCGATTGTCAATGCAATCGAGACAATTCATCCCGCTGCGACTTATTTATCCCAAGCTCGCTTTTCCTTACAGTTACTCCCATCGAAGCCAATCCTGGCCTCATTCATCTCTGGGAGCTAACATGACCACTACCATCAATACCAAAGCCGACTACGCCGCCTTCCTGCTGCGCGTGACTTCCGGTTTGTTTTTCCTCGCCCACGCCGCGATGAAGATTTTTGTCTTCACCCTGCCCGGTACCGCTGCGTTCTTTGAATCGCTGGGCCTGCCCGGCTTCCTCGCCTATCTGGTCATCCTGTTGGAAGTGGTTGGCGGCATCGCACTCGTCATCGGCTTCTACGGCGATCTGCTGGCGATTCCCCTGGCCATCGACCTGGTCGGCGCCATCGTCACCGTGCACGGCAAGAACGGCTTCTTCTTCACCAACCCCAAGGGCGGCTGGGAATATCTGGTCATGTGGATTGTTGCGCTGATCGCCGTCTATCTGCTCGGCAACGGTGCCTTCGCCCTCAAACGCAAGAGTCTGAACAACGCTGCATAATCGTTAGCAAAACGTTTTCCACGGGGCGGCGGCCCCAATTCTGGACTGGATTGGAGTACATCATGTCTATCGCACTGCCTTCGCTTTTCGTCTCCCACGGTTCGCCCATGCTGGCGGTGGAGCCGGGCAAGACCGGCCCGCTGTTGCGCAGCATCGGTGAGCGCCTGCCTGCACCGAAAGCCATTCTTGTCGTATCGCCGCACTGGGAAACCCAGACGCCGCGCGTCGGCAATCTGGCCAAGCAGCGCGTGATCCATGATTTCGGCGGCTTCCCGCGCGAATTGTATGCGCTGGATTATCCTGCCGCCGGTTCGCCGGAACTGGCAGAACGTGTCGCCGGCTTGCTGCGCGACGCCGGCCTGCATGCGCAGACCGACGACGGCTGGGGCCTTGACCACGGCACCTGGGTGCCGCTGCGTTATATGTATCCGCAGGCAGATATCCCTGTCGTGCAATTGTCGCTGCAACCTCATCAGCCGCCGGCCTACCACTACAAGATAGGGCAGTTGCTGGCGCCACTGGCGAAGGAAGGCATCCTGCTGGTCGGCTCGGGCAGCTTCACGCACAACCTGCGCGAACTGCGCCGTAATGATCCGAATGCAGAAGATGCACCGCACACGATCGAGTTCCTGCAATGGTTTCTGACGCAGATGCAGGCGGGTAATCTGGAAGCGCTGCTGGACTATCGCCATTCCGCGCCGCACTCGGTGCGTACGCATCCGACCGATGAACATTTGCTGACCTTGTTCTTCGCCATGGGTGCCGCCGACGACTGGACCCAACTGGTGCATCTGGACAGCGGTTCGACGTATCATAGCCTGCGCATGGATGCCTTCGCTTTCGGCAGCCAGTCCTCCATCCTCGCGGATTTACCTGCTGCTGCCTGAACCTGCCCTGAGAGAATCGCTTGAACAAACTGCGCGAAATCGAATGCTTCATCGCTGTTGCCGAACTGGGCAGCTTCGTCAAGGCGGCTGACGCCCTGAACGTTTCCAAGGCGGCGGTTTCGCGCACGATTCTTGAACTGGAGGCCCGGCTCGGCGCGCGCCTGATGCAACGCACGACGCGCCGGCTGTCGCTGACCGAAGCTGGCTCCTTGTATCTGGAACGCTGCAAACACATCGTCTCGGCGCTCGAAGACGCGGATCAGATGCTCACCGTCGGCAACACCGATCCGACCGGCCTCTTGCGCATCAACGTGCCCCAGACTTTCGGCGTGCTGCATCTGGTCAATGTCTGGCCCTGCCTGTTACGCCGCTATCCCGGCATCAAGCTCGACATTACCCTGTCAGACCGCATCGTCGATATCATCGAAGAAGGCTATGACCTCGCAATCCGCATTGCGCGCCTGCCCAACTCCTCACTCATCTACCGCAAGCTGGCGTCGACCCGCATCGTCGTCTGCGCCTCGCCCGACTATCTGGAAAAGCACGGCACGCCGCAGCATCCGGATGATCTCAAGGATCACATGGTGATGGGCTACAGCTATTCGGCCGACAAGGACGAGTGGCATTTTGAAGGCCCCGAGGGCGCCGTCAGCGTCAAGACCAACGTACGCATGCACGCCAACAACGGCGACACCTGCGTCGCCGCTGCGCTGGCCGGCATCGGCATCACACGCCAGCCGACCTTCATGCTGAGCGAATACATCCGCAGCGGCAAGCTGGTGCCGATCATGCCCGACTACATGTCGGCCGAACTGGGCATCTATGCGGTCTACCCGAGCCGCACGCATTTACCTGCCAAGGTGCGCGCGACCATCGACTTTCTCGTGCATGCATTTGAAGAAGTGCAATGGGACGACAAATAGGGCGTTACTCTTTGCTCATCCAACTACCGATGGACTCGTATAAAAAGCTCCCGTTTGAAGCCCTCATTTCCTGACCATTTCCTGACCAAGTGAAAAAATCCGCAGCCTTGCGGATTTTTTTTCATCTCCCTTTTCAGCGGCTCGCTTAAGGCGCACAATCCGGCCTCGCGGTCATTGGTCTGACCATTGGACCGATTTCTTTTTCTTTTAGTGCATACGGCGATTTTGCTCGTATCTGCGCGGTGCGGACTCAGCGCGAACGGCTTGACATACGCTTCGGATTAATTCAAAGTGACCACATTACAGACTATATGTCCATATATTAGACATTAAAAATAGCCTGAAGCAACCGAAATCGCTGAAACCTGAGGAGAAGACACATGCAACCCATTACCCCCGAGGCATCAAAGATGATGCCCTACCAGTATCCGAACCCGAAAGAAGCGCCACTGGAAATCGTGGTCAACTCGGCCATTCCCGAAGATGAAAAAGTCTGGGTGCCGCAAGCCGAGAACGTCTGGTTCCGCCCGCTGTGCCTGAACGTCTCGCAAGGCTACTGGACCAACCTGCTGCGCGTGCGCAAGTCAGGTGTGCTGAGCCGCCATCGCCATCCGGCGCCGGTACACGGCATGGTGCTCAAGGGCCGCTGGCGCTATCTGGAACACAACTGGATCGCCGAGCAAGGCAGCTACGTGTTCGAACCACCAGGCGAAACCCACACCCTGTACGTGCCGGAAGATGTGGAAGAAATGATCACCTACTTCCACATCACCGGCGTGATGTACTACTGCGACCCGTTCGGCAAGTTCGAGGGCTACGAAGACGTCTTCACCAAGCTCGAAATGTGCAAGGCGCATTACGAGAAGGTCGGTCTGGGCGCCGATTTTGTACAGCAGTTCGTGCGCTGATTGTGTGAAGGATTGAACACACCATGAGCTACGCACAAGCCGATTACAACTTCCAGGGCGCCGTCGCCGTGGTCACCGGCGGTACCGGCGGCATCGGCGCCGCCATCAGCGCCCGCCTGGCGCAGGCCGGTGCAGAGGTGGTCTGCTGGGATCTGAAACCCGCCGTCGATTCGCTTTACACCCAAGACACCGTTGACGTCACCGACCCGGCGTCGGTCGATGCGGCGACACAGCGCTTGCTGGCCTCGCGCGGCCGCATTGATTTTCTGGTCAACAACGCGGGCTATGCCGGTTCGACCGTGCCGCTGGATGAGTATGACGTCGCCGAGTGGCACCGCATCGTTGAAGTCAATCTGATGGGCGTGTTCCACACCTGTCGTTCGGTGGTGCCTGCCATGCGCGCCGCCGGACAAGGCCGCATCGTCAACATCGCCTCGCTGGCGGGCAAGGAAGGCACGCCCAACGCGTCCGCCTACAGCGCCTCCAAGGCAGGCGTACTGGCGCTGACCAAGTCCCTCGGCAAGGAACTGGCCAACGCCGGCATCCTCGTCAACGCGCTGGCGCCGGCCGCCGTCAAGACCACGCTGCTGGAACAGATGAGCCCTGCGCACGTCGCCACCATGATCAGCAAGAGCCCGATGGGCCGCCTCGGCTATGTCGAGGAAGTGGCCGAAATGGTGGCATGGCTTTGCTCGGGTTCATGCACGTTCAATACCGGCGCCGTATTCGATTTGTCCGGAGGACGCGCAACGTATTAAGTCGTATCAGTAACAGCCGTCCGGTAGTCACGAGCCATCGGACGTTTCATAACGCTGCAACAAGCACCGCAAAGACGGCGCAAGCAGGTGATGTAGCTCAGAAGCTGTTTGCCTGCAGCACTTTACATTTACCTTGGAGATAACATGGAAGTCCAAAAGAGCAGCAAGCTCAAACGTATTCAGTGGGTTGCACTGACGTTCCTGATGCTTGCCGGTATCGTCAATTACCTCGACCGCAGCACGCTGTCCATCGCCAACCATTCCGTCAGCCAGGAGCTGGGATTGAGCGCATCGGAAATGGGTCTGCTGCTGTCCGCATTCTCACTCGCCTACGCGTTTTCGCAATTGCCGATCGGCGCAATGCTCGATAAATTCGGCGCTCGCGTGATGCTCGGCGCCGGCATGATGGTGTGGTCGGTGGCGCAGCTGGCCGGCGGCTTCGTTGGGTCGCTGCATCAGTTTCTGGTAGCCCGCGTGTTCCTCGGCCTCGGCGAAGCGCCGCAGTTCCCGGCTGGCGCGAAAGTGGTTTCCGAATGGTTTGCCGTGCGTGAACGCGGCGGCCCAACGGGTATCTTCGTCGCCTCCTCGACCATCGGCCCTGCGCTGGCACCACCGATCCTGACCGTGCTGATGCTGTCCTTCGGCTGGCGCATGATGTTCGTCATCATGGGTATTGCCGGTATCGCCGTCGCAGTGGGCTGGTACATTTTCTATCGCAACCGCAATGAAGTCGAACTGACGCCATCCGAAATGCTGTACCTCGCCGACGGCACCGACAACGATCCAAACGCCAATGCCAAACTGACCTGGCACGAATGGAAAGGCCTGTTCAAATACCGCACCACCTGGGGCATGCTGTTCGGCTTCATGGGTGTGATCTACATGGTCTGGCTGTACCTAACATGGCTGCCTGCCTACCTCGAACATGAACGTCACCTGAGCATTGCGCGCACCGGCTGGGTGGTGGTGATTCCTTACATCTTCGGCACGCTGGGCATGCTGTCCTCGGGCTATATCGCTGATGGCCTGATGAAGCGCGGCATGGCGCCGATCCGCAGCCGCAAATGGCCGATCTGCGCTGGTTTGATCGGTGCGGGCGCGTTCACCATTCCTGCCGCCTACACCCCAAGCACCTTCATGGCGATCGTCTACATCTCGCTGGCGATGGCCTTCGTGAACATGGCAAGCGGCGGCGCATGGGCACTGGTCAGCGTGGCGATTCCACGTCGTCTGGTCGCTTCGCTGGGCAGCCTGCAGAACTTCGGCGGCTACCTCGGCGGATCGCTGGCTCCATTGATCACCGGCATCGTGGTCGACAAGACCCATTCGTTCGTCAACGCCCTGTTGATCAGCGCCGCAGTCGCATTCGCTGCCGCACTGGTGTACATGTTCGTCGTGAACAAGCCGATCGAAGGCGACCGGGTAGCAGCGTAGTTTTAATTTCGATCTGAAGGAAAGCACATGACATTCACTCCCAATCTGTTCCAGGGTAAAACCGCGCTGGTCACCGGCGGCACCCAGGGCATCGGCGGCGCAGTGGCGCGCCAGCTCGCCGCCATGGGCGCCAAGGTCATCGCGGCAGGCTTGCCGCCGTTCGCCACGGAGGAGTTCAGCGACACCGGCATCACGCTGGCTGAACTCAACGTGGCGTCCGAAGACAGCGTCAAAAACCTGTTCGCCGGCATCAAGCAACTCGACATCGTGATCAACTGCGCCGGCATCATCAAGCGCGGCACCGAACACGAAGTCGATGTCTTCGAACAAGTGATCGCCGTCAACCTGACCGGCACCATGCGTGTGTGCTCGGCGGCGCGTCCCTTGCTAAAAGAAAACAAGGGCTGCATCGTCAACCTGGCATCGATGCTGAGCTTCTTCGGCGGCGGCCTAGTGCCGGGATACAGCGCCAGCAAAGGCGGCGTAGCGCAACTGACCAAGTCGCTGGCGATTGCCTATGCCGCCGACGGCATCCGCGTCAACGCAGTGGCGCCGGGATGGATCGCAACGCCGTTGACGAAAGCTTTGCAGGAAGACCCGGCACGCTCCGGCCCCATCCTGCAACGCACGCCGCTCAATCGCTGGGGCACGCCGGAAGATATCGGCAACGTCACCGCCTTCCTGTGCACGCCGGCCGCTTCCTTCATGACCGGCGCCGTGGTACCGGTCGATGGCGGCTATCTGGTGTCGTAAGGTTTATCCGAAGTCACTGCTTAGTATCTGATCTGTCTTTTTCCGGCATCGTCCGCATTAGCGATGCCGGAAAATCCCTCGGCTATAATGCCCCTCTGCTGTATCTACTGCTGTATTCGCCTTCCCGTCCTTTGCGTTTTACCTGCCCTATCAGCCCGAGACTATGCCGACTTCCGACACCGCTGCCGAAGAGAATCCAAAGATCGCCGGTACCGCCGCGTTCTCAAAATTCATGGCGGTGCTGCAACTGATCGCCGATCAGGAAACGCCGTTATCGATCGCCCAGCTGAGCGCGCAAAGCGGCTATCCGCGCCCTACCGTCTATCGCATCCTCGCTGCCCTGATGGCCGAAGGCATGGTGGTGGAGAACGCCCGCACCAAGAATTTTGAACTCGGCCCGCGCCTGATCAATCTGGCCAGCAAGTCGTGGTCCAAATCCGACATTCGCACCGCCGCCATCGACGCCCTGCACACACTGCGCGACACCACGCGTGAAACCGTTCATCTGGCCGTGCCCAGCGACAACGGTATGGTCTACATCGAAAAACTGGAAAGCCCGCAAGCCGTACGCATGACCTCGCGCGTCGGTACACGCGTGACGCTGTACTCCAGCTCGGTCGGCAAGGCTTACTTGGCTGCGCTGGGTGAAGAACAACGCCGCAGTCTGCTGCGTGCCGTCAAACTGCAGAAGTTCACCGAGCACACCATCACCGAACCCGAAGCGCTGCGTGCTGAACTTGCCATGACCGAACAGCGCGGCTATGCAGAGGATCGCGAAGAGAACGAAGCGCAGATCTTTTGCCTCGGCGCCGCCATCCGTGGCAGCGACGGCGCACCGGTCGCCTGTATCAGCATCAGCATTCCGGTCTTCCGCAAGCATGAAGACCTGCAAGCCACCTACATCGATCCACTGTTGGCAACCTGCAAAGCCATCTCGCTGAAGCTGGCCGGCCCACGATAAACCTCGGCTTGTTACCTTCCACGATCACGCCTCTCGCTTACACAGCTTAACGAAGTGTTACCAATTGCTTCCCCTGCGCATGACACGCCGGGGAACTGGTTAAATCCAGCTTTCCGTTTGACGAAAGCACGCAATGAAACACGCGGTACTCCTTTCCCGTTTCACCACTTTTCTGCAGGCTGCGGTGCTGTCGCTAAGCATACTGGCGATAACGCCGCTGTCAGCACACGCGACACCACTGATGGATCTGTTCCCGGAAGACATCATCAATACGGTGCAGCAGCTCAAACCTGAGCTGAACCTCAACCCCAACCAACAAATACTGTGGCGTCAGACTGAGCAAAAGACCCTTGCCATCGTGCGGCAACATCAACTGCGGCGCGATCGATTGCAGGCAGAAACTGCACGCAACATGAGCAAACCCGGTTTTGAGTTGCGCGATCTTGGCCGCGCAGTAGAACAAGAGTCAGCGCTCTCGGAACAAGACAACCGTCAACTGCGCGAACTGTGGCTAACCGTCGCTGATGCCCTGGACGATACACAACGGCAGGCGGTTCAAACCTTCATCGCCGACCGTTTGCAGCGCGCGGCAGAACATGGCGGCGGCGCTCCGGAAAAGAGTGAAGGCGGACGCATGGGTGGCAAGCGCGGTGGCGGAGGTGCTAGCAGCGGCGGAATGGGAGGTTCCGGCGGCATGGGTGGCATGGGTGGATCCAGCGGTGGATCGCAATTCTGATGTGCGGTCGCGTACCGTTAAGCAGACAGCAAAGCAGCTTCCGACCAATGGCGGAAGCCGCTTTCTTTGCTCACACCTCAGGCGGCAAATCCACCGTGAACAGATTCTTGCCATCGACGTTATGCAAGGACACCGTCATCACCTTGGTCTTCGCATCGATCTTGCCAATGCCGAAAAATTGAAACAGATCCGCCGGTGATCGGTTCTGCTTCATGTCGGCAGGAATACTCACATAGCGCACGTCCGGACCGAATGTCCGGTCGATCTCGCCGGGACCGAAAGTACCTGCATGCAAAGGCCCGCCGACAAATTCCCAGAACGGTTTGAAGTCGGTGAATTGCGCCTTCTCCGGCATGTAATAGGTTGCTGATGCATAGTGCACGTCAGCCGTCACCCACACCACGTTCTTGATATTGTGACGCTTGATAAAACGCAACAACTCCGCGACCTCCAGTTCGCGCCCGGACGGCTTGCCGTTGTCTGCATTGGCCCATGCTTCAAAGGTGCCTTGCGGCACATCCGGATTCAGATCGGGCACAACAATCGAAATCGGCATGTCGCTGGCGATGACCTTCCAGGTCGATCGCGAACGCAGCAGCGCCTGCTTGATCCAGCGCATCTGCGCCGCGCCGAGGAAGGCCGCATCTTGTCCTTGCACTGATTGACGGTTCGGTGAATTGGCACCGCGATAGCTGCGCTCATCGAGCATGAAGACTTCCAGCAACGGCCCGTAATTGAACGCACGATAGATGCGTTCCGGATCGGCGACATCGATGCGAAACGGGTTGTACTCGAACATCGCCTGCCGCGCGCGTTGCTTCAGCACGTTCAGCTCACGCTCCTGATAGCGTTTCTCCGCCTCACCAATGACCTGACCGGGATACCAGTTGTTGCGCACCTCATGGTCATCCCATTGCACGAGGAAAGGTACCTCGGCCATGAAGCGCTTCTTGTTGGCATCCATCAGGTTGTACGCAAAGTTGCCGCGATAGTCGTCGAGTGTCTGCGCGACTTTAGACTTCGCCGGTGTCACCAGATTGCGCCAGATGCTACCGTCGTCCAGCGTCACCTCGGCCTGGATCGGACCATCCGCGTAAATCTGATCGCCGGAATGAATGAAAAAATCCGGCTTGAAACGACGCATGGTTTCATACACGCGATAGCCGCCCCAGGCTTCATTGATCCCCCAGCCCTGCCCTGCTTCATCACCGGAAAACGCGAAGCTGATATCGCGTTCTCCGCCTCCCGGAATGATGAGACTGCCAGTCACCGGCGCACTCCATGCCGACTCGTGCTGCAAGTCCTGAAAGCGCACGCGATAAAACAGCCGCTGCGACACGGGCAAGCCGCGCAGATCCACCCGTGCGGTGTAATCGTTGCGCGCCAGTGCCGCCGGACCGGCGATGGTCAGCGCATCCTTGAAATTCTCGTTCACCGAATACTCCACCACCATCCGCGCTGCGCGATCAGTGCGGCTCCATAGCATCGCTGTATCGCGCGTGATGTCGCCACTCATGGCGCCGCTGTCGACTTGCGGCCGCAACCGCTCCGACGTCACGATGGCAGGTGCCTGCTGGGCAAATGCCGGCGCAAGCGTACTGACGGTCAGCAAGGCTCCGGTACCAAGCGCCGTATCGCGCAGGAAGTTGCGACGGCCATTGCCGTCCGCGCTGTCGGCATGACTGGTGTTGCTGAAGGAGGATGAAGATGGAGAGGATTGATCGTCGGACATGGCAGGCTCCTTGGCTGGCGGTATAAAAATTGCAATGTAGCAAGGCAATGTGACCGTCCCATGAACAGATACCGACGTAATCAACCTTCTCGCACTCGCCTTCACATTTTCGCTATTTCCCAAAGAAAGCCCTGAATTACTTCGACTTCACGTCGGCAAAATAAGCTTCCCGACAAAATGTGCGCCGGCTGCTCGTCTTTTTGGAACGCACCAAGCAGACGCATCGTTTTGCACGGTTTGCGTGCGGCAGCTGATTAGTCACGGAAGGTGCTAACAATTTTCCCTTTAAATTCAGTTGCTTAAAATTTTGCACCGAAATGGAATGATTTTTGCTTTATTAGGTGCTTTTTAAACTTTTTTGCACAGTTATTGGGAGATTTTTCTGTGGACGATCACAAAAATGGTGCCGATGCGCTCTTCATTTTGCTCGGCGCAATCATGATCCTGGCGATGCATGCCGGCTTTGCCTTCCTGGAACTGGGAACGGTACGCCGCAAAAACCAGGTCAACGCGCTGGTCAAGATACTTGCCGATTTTGCGGTATCGACCATCGCCTACTTTTTCGTCGGCTACTATGTTGCTTACGGCGTCAGCTTTTTCAGCGGTGCGGAAACGCTGGCCGCGCGCAGCGGCTTTGAGCTGGTCAAGTTCTTCTTTCTGCTGACATTTGCAGCCGCGATTCCCGCCATTATTTCCGGTGGCATCGCCGAACGCTCCAAATTTCATCCGCAACTGATCGCCACCGCAGTGCTGGTCGGTCTGGTCTACCCTTTCTTCGAAGGCATCGCCTGGAACCAGCACTTCGGCGTGCAGGCATGGATCAAGAACGTCTTCGGTGCGGAATTCCACGACTTTGCCGGCTCCATCGTGGTCCACGCGGTCGGTGGCTGGATCGCCTTGCCTGCAGTGCTGCTGCTGGGCGCACGACGCGGGCGCTACACCAAGGAAGGCGCCGTCGCCGCGCATCCGCCGTCGAACATCCCCTTCCTCGCACTCGGCGCCTGGATCCTCACGGTGGGCTGGTTCGGCTTCAATGTCATGAGCGCGCAAACCCTCGACAAGATGAACGGCCTGGTTGCCATGAACTCACTCATGGCCATGGCCGGCGGCACGCTGGTCGCGCTGATCATGGGCAAGAACGACCCCGGCTTCGTCTACAACGGCCCGCTGGCCGGACTGGTTGCCGTGTGTGCAGGCTCGGACCTGATGCATCCGCTGGGCGCGCTGGTCACCGGCGGCATCGCCGGCGCCATCTTCGTGTGGATGTTCACGCGCACACAAAACAAGTGGAAGATCGACGACGTCCTCGGTGTCTGGCCGCTGCATGGCCTGTGCGGGGCATGGGGTGGACTGGCAGCGGGCATCTTCGGTCTGAAGGCACTCGGCGGCATCGGTGGCGTGTCCTTCATGGCGCAGCTTTGTGGCACCGTGCTGGGCATTGCCATCGCCTCCATCGGCGGCTGGATCGTCTACGGCCTGCTCAAGAAAGCCATCGGCATCCGCCTTGATCCGGAACAGGAATTCGAAGGCGCGGATCTGTCGATCCACAAGATTTCATCGACGGCTGAGCGGGAGACCAGTTGGTAGTGATAATTAACAATAAAGTCTGTATGGAATCGCAAAATCTGTAAAAAGACTTGATACCGTGCTGATATTTTGGTCGCAAGATAAACTTTCCAAAAGCAAAAGCCAGCTGCTGGCTTTTGCTTTGAAACATCGATGATCATTCTGGCTAAGGTCTGCTTCCGACACTTGGTCGCTCAACTGCGCATCGTTGATTATTTGCTCAGCACATAATCAAATTTTCCCGGTTGCACGAGGAAGAACAAGCAGTCGGTGTCTGAGATGCACTCCGTCACATGCGACTCTTCACCGCGTTGAAACCAGTAGGAACCTACCGGAAGCGGAACCGCTTTCCCACCGGCTTGATAGTTGGCGCCGACACCCTTCAGCACCACGGCATAGTAGTCCTCGGTGTGCGTATGCGGAGCGCTCTTGAAGCCGGCCGGTGCGCGAACGAAAGTACCGTGACGTCCATTTGCCAAATTGCCATAGGCCGGACCTGCCTTGAGCTCCTTGCCATCCGACTTCACGCCGGTATCAACAAACTTGATGTCGCCGGCGGGAACGCTCACCGACGGGCCTTCGTGCACAGGCTTCTTGTCCGCAGCGCTTGCGGCTATAGACACACCGAAAGCCAGCCCCATTGCAATGATTACTTTTTTCATGTTCATGATAGTTTTTGATATAAAAGTGATGTTGAATGATCGTGACAGTCACGGATCATGATTGCCAATCGGCGTCGTGATTGATGAAGGTGAATATCCACCCACCTACCCACCCATCAGTCCACTCCGCGTTACTTGTTCAGAAGCCCGGCCACTTTGGCTACACCTGCCTGGGCGCAGACTTCGTCCTTGTCGCCTCCAGGCGAGCCACCCACACCGAGTCCGGCAATGGTTTCTTCTCCCACCTTGAATGCCACCCCGCCAGGCAACGCCGTGACATTGGGTGTGCTTGCCAGCGACTGAGCCAGCAGAGGCGGATACTTCGACAGAACACCGATATAGCCGCTGGTCGTATCGACATGGAAGATCGGTCCCATCGTCACGACCGTATAGGCCTTGCGGAAACTGCTGTCCTTGGTGTGAATCACCGCATGGTCACCGCGCAGAACGACTTGGGGCGTTCCCGACACATCGACAACCGTCGCAGTCACGTCGTAGCCGTTTGCCTTGCATGTGTCCACCGCCGTCTGCGCTGCAATAATCGCCGTGCTCAACGGCAGCGTCTTGCCGCTGACCGAGACCTGTGCCTGAGCCGGCGCCTGAGAGATCAGGGCGATAAGTGCCACCATAACGGTCAACGATGTGACCCCTACGCCAAGTTTTTCTTGTAGGCTGGCAGTGTCAAATCGGTTGTCCGATCTGCTGCCGGTGCCGCGTACAATTTTGTTCATGATTTTCATATTTCAGTTATCTCGCATGGGTTGATTTGAGCGGCAAAAGAGTCGATACACGAAACGCCTATTACGCTTCTTCCTGATCATCCAAGCTGATCGGTCGTCTTGTTTCGGTTGATCGCTTTGCCTGAAATGAATCATGCTCTGAATCGATTTAAAACAGAATCATGCAAATATGAGAATCATTTCTTCAAAAAATGACTAAATTGTGGGGATCTGCAGAGGGGAGCAGCCAGTTCATTCGTTCTTGGCCTGGCGACACCTGGGAATCAAGGAAGACGGCGCATGAGCTCGCCCTCGCAATGGCAAAGCAGGGGCCATGATCGCGTTTCGCCATATTTGACAGGGGGGCGCACTAGTACCTGAGGGAACCAGAGCTCAGATGGCCTGCAACGGTGTCTATAAGGTGCGTCAGAACGGGAGGGGGCATTCAATCAGAAGGAATGCGCCCGAATTCAGCCAGCAACTCCCGAAGTTGCGGTACAGCATAGTCAATGAATCTACGCAGCTTTGCCGGCATCGCTTCCCGGGACAGAAAAACCACATGAACCGGAATCGGTTCAACCTCAAACTCTTGCAAGACGTATTTCAATTTCCCTGCCTTTACCGCGTCGTGCACATCGTGTTCAAGGATGAAGGTCACACCGATGCTCGCGATAGCAGCATCAACTGCGGCATCCGGCGACGAAACGAGTAAGCGCGGTACATCGGGCACCGTGTATGTTTGCCCCGTATCCTGGCTGCGGTAACGCCATGGGGAGAGGCTAGGGCTGTCGAATACGACGCAAGGAAACTTGTTCAAATCCTCCGGCGTCTCGGGCAGGCCATATTTATCCAGAAGCGCCGGGCTAGCTACGGTCACCACCCTCAACGCCCCAACCCTCGTAGCGACCAGACTGCTGTCACGCAGATGCCCGACACGGATGGCTACGTCGGCGTGTACGTCGATCAAGTCAATGATGCGATCGGACTGCACGAGCCGGATTCGAATCTCGGGATACAACCCGAGAAATTGATTGATGACCGGCAGCACCCGCAAACGCGCAACCTGCACAGGCGAGGTGACAACCAGCTCTCCTCGTGGGGTCGTGAATTCACCAGCGGCACGCCGCTCCAATTCGTCCACGTCTTCGAGGATTCGCTTTGCCGCTGCGACATACTCAACGCCCGCTTCGGTCAACGCGAGCTTCCTTGTTGTCCTGATGATCAATCTCGTCCCCACCATCGCTTCAAGGTCGCTGACGTTCCTTGTGAGCGTGGGAGCCGATACATTCAATTTTCTGGCCGCGGCCGACAAGCTGCCTTCCTCAACCGAGGCCACCAACATCGCCATCGCTTCTAGTCGGTCCACTTGATGCACCTAGAAAAAATATGAAGAATCAATTCTAACCCCAGGTTGCCCGATTCAAACCAGGCCCCATCCGCCGGGACGGGACCTAGTTTGTCGCGACATAGTGTCGCTGCACATTAGAACTGTGTCAGGCCGCCATCGACCACCATTTCGGTTCCAGTGGTGTACGACGAATCGTCGCTTGCCAGGAACAACGCTGTCTTGGCCAGTTCCTCAGGGTTGCCGAAACGCTTCAGTGCCACCTTGTCTGTAATGTTGGCGGCGACTTGGGACAGCACGTTGTCGGGCAAACCGATCTTGCTGTAGAACGGGGTTGCAATTGCGCCCGGGCTGATGGCGTTGACACGGATGCCGAGTGGCGCCAGTTCGGCACCCAGGGTGCGAACCAGGGAGCGCGTTGCCGCCTTGGTGGCTGCCAGAATCGACAGGCCTGGATAACCGATGGTGTTCAGGAAGGAGGTCGTCACAATGACGCTGCCGCCACGGCTCATCAACGGAGCCGTCTTTTGGATCGTGAAGAATGTGCCCGTGAAGTTCAACGCGAGGTTGTCGTTGATGTAGTCCTCAGTGACGGAAGCGAGAGGAGCGACTGTGGTAGCGCCGGCGTTGGCAAAGACGACGTCGATGTGCCCGAACTGCGCACGGGTTTTTTCGACTGCACGTTCGATATCCGCTACCTTGCGGATGTCCGCCTGGATCAGCAGAGCGTTGCCGTTGAGCGCCTTGCCGGCTTCTGCCAGACGTTCGGCGTTCGAGCCAACCAGCACGACATTGGCGCCTTCCGCTTGGAACAGCTTTGCAGTTTCCAGTCCGATGCCTGATGTGCCGCCGGTAATAAATGCCACTTTGTTGCTGAGTTTCATGATTTTTCCTTTGAGTGATAAGTTGGATCGCAATGCAATGGCTGACGATGACCTCGCTTCGTCAACTTGTTGTGTTGAATGCCTTGCTTGGAACGAATAGTAGATCTCGCCACTTTTGAAGAGAATCCATCAAACTTGATTAATATCTAATCAAAATATGACGAAATGACCAACGCAGCTGGGGTCGAGGTCAATAGCGACTGGTAGGCAGGCAAGTCAAAGTTGTGGCTAGTGTGGCCATGACTATCTCCCAAAAAAATCCCTGAATTGGCAGATCGTAAGCGCGAAGACTTATGACGTAAAATGGTCTTATCTTAATAAACCATGAATTTTTATCATGCTTGATCGTATCCACTTATCCACCGTCCAAGAGGTAGAAAAGCAAGGTTCGCTGACTGCAGCCGCCGGCGTGCTCCATGTGACGCAGTCGGCGTTAAGCCACAGCATGAAGAAGCTGGAGCTGCAGTTGGGCACCGACATCTGGCTGCGCGAAGGCCGCAGTCTGCGCCTGACCCAAGCCGGGCAATACCTGCTGGCCGTGGCCAATCGGGTGCTGCCGCAGCTGACGTTGGCGGAAGAACGTCTGCAACAGTTCGCCCAAGGCGAGCGTGGCGCGCTGCGTATTGGCATGGAGTGCCACCCTTGCTACCAGTGGTTGCTGAAGGTGGTGTCGCCTTATCTGGCGGCGTGGCCGGATGTGGACGTGGACGTGAAGCAGAAATTCCAGTTTGGCGGCATCGGCGCCTTGTTCGGCTATGAAATCGATTTACTGGTCACACCCGATCCGCTGGACAAACCCGGCCTGGTGTTCGAGCCGGTGTTCGACTATGAACAAGTGTTGGTTGTCGCCGGCAGCCACAAGCTCGCCAAGGAAGAGTACGTCAAGCCCAAGCAGTTGACCAACGAAGTGCTGGTGACTTACCCGGTGCCTGTGGATCGCCTCGACATCTACACCATGTTCCTCGCGCCGGCCGGCATCACACCCAAGCGCCACAAAGCCATCGAGACCACCGACATCATGTTGCAGATGGTCGCCAGCGGACGCGGTGTGGCAGCGCTGCCGCGCTGGCTGGTGCAGGAATACGCGGACAAGATGGATGTGGTTCCGGTACGGCTCGGCAAGAATGGCATTGCCAAGAACATCTACCTGGGTGCACGCGAAGCAGATGTGGGTATCGATTATCTGCGGGCTTTCGTCGAGCAGGCGAAGAGGCCGGTCGTCGCTTGATCCGTACTGGCGTGCTGTAGCATTCCCGTTCCGTTCCTGCTGCGTTCCTGCTGCACACCGTGCTCGGGAGAGGATGGAAACGTAAAAGAAGGCCGCGCAGGAAAACGCTCAAACCGCGTTATGCGCAGCGATGTTGCGATATTGTCCTTTGTAATACAGCAATGGCTGCGTAGCGGCAGCTTCTTGCAGGCTTAACGCTTTCACTTCACCAATCACGATCAGGTGATCGCCTGCGGCGTGCTCGGCGTGAATTTTGCAGTCAAGCCAGTGCAGGCTGCCGGCGATGATGGGATTACCCAGCGGCGATTCCTGCCAGTCGATTCCATGCCACTTGTCCGTGCCGCGCCGAGCGAACTGGTTGGAAATCTTGACTTGCTCATCCGACAGGATATTCACGGCAAATCGACCTGCCTGGCGAATTTTGGGATAGCTGGCCGAACTGGACATGACGCTGAATGACACCAGCGGCGGACTCATCGACACGCTATAGAACGACTGGCAAGTGAAACCAATCGGCTCGCCGTCGATGTGTGACGTAATCACCGTGATACCGGACGCGTAGTGACCAAGCGCCTCTCGCAAGCTCAATGGCTCGATCGAAAAACCAGAGATTGACATGTTAAGTCCTCAATATTGGGCGCGGTTCGAAAGCGCCAGGGGAGGCCTGAAGTACAACGGTAATTTTTCAATCCACCACTTCAATTCCCCACAGCACTTCCGACCTTGGCTCAGACTAGTTCGAGAGTTCTCTTCGGATGATCTCTGCGCCTGCGCTTAACGCATTCAGCTTGCCTCTTGCGACGTGGCGAGGCAGCGGAGCCATGCCACAGTTAGTGCAGGGATAGAGCTTGTCGGCATCGACAAACTGAAGTGCTTTTCGCAAGGTATTGGCGACTTCCTCTGGTGTTTCGATGGTATTGGATGCCACATCAATGGCCCCGACCATCACTTTCTTGCCGCGAATAAGTTCAATCAAATCCATCGGAACATGAGAGTTGTGGCATTCCAGCGAGACGATATCGATACTGGATTTTTGCAGCTTGGGGAACGCTTCTTCATATTGCCGCCACTCGGATCCCAGCGTCTTTTTCCAATCTGTATTGGCCTTGATGCCATAGCCATAGCAAATGTGGACAGCAGTCTCACACTTGAGTCCCTCAATGGCCCTTTCCAAGGTGGCAACGCCCCACTCATTCACCTCATCAAAGAACACATTGAATGCGGGCTCATCAAACTGGATGATATCGACACCGGCAGCCTCTAATTCTCTCGCTTCCTGATTGAGAATTTTGGCGAATTCCCAAGCCAGCTTTTCGCGACTTTTATAGTGGCTGTCATACAAGGTATCGATCATTGTCATGGGACCTGGCAGCGCCCATTTGATGGGCTGCCTGGTTTGCTGACGCAAAAACTTGGCATCCTCGACAAAGACCGGCTTTTGGCGAGAAACAGCACCAACGACCGTGGGTACGCTCGCATCGTAGCGATCACGAATTCTAACCGTCTCACGCTTCTCAAAATCGACGCCGTCGAGGTGCTCAATAAACGTGGTTACAAAATGCTGGCGCGTTTGTTCACCATCACTGACGATATCAATCCCTGCGTGCAGTTGCTCTTGCAGCGACAAACGCAAGGCGTCTTGTTTGCCGTCACTTAATTCGTCACCTTGCAATTTCCAAGGTGACCAAAGTTTCTCGGGCTCTGCAAGCCAGGAGGGTTTAGGCAGGCTGCCTGCGGTGGAAGTGGGTAGCAATTTTTTCACAATAGATGACCTTATGTTTTTGATTAGTCAGAGAGCGTAGTTAGCGGACCATTGCTCAAGAATCGCCTGGTATGGTTTGATAAAGTTCTGCTCAACAAACCTGCCCTGTTCGATCGCCAGTCGGCTGCGTTCTTCTCGATCATAGACAATCCGGGTTAATGAATAATCCTGATTCTTCAAACTCGGTTGATAGGATTTCCCTGCGGCAGAATTCGCGTTGTAAATCTCAGGCCGGTAAATCTTTTGGAAAGTGTCCATCGTGCTGATGGTGCTGATCAACTCAAGATTGGTGTAGTCACCAAGCAGATCGCCGGAAAAATAAAAAGCCAACGGCGCGGCGCTATTCGAAGGCATGAAGTAACGAACCTTCAACCCCATCTTCTTGAAATAGTCATCCGTCAGGGAATATTCATCCTGCTGGTATTCGACGCCCAATACGGGATGCTGATTTTCGGTTCGATGATAGGTCTTGCTGCTCGATACGCTGAGACAGATCACGGGCGGCTTGGTGAAATGCTTTTTGTAAGTGTCTGAATTCACGAAGCACTTGAACAGCTTGCCATGCAGATCCCCAAAATTATCTGGCGTGCTGAAGCCGGACTGATTTGGCTGATTTTGCTGGCTTTTGGAATGCTCCAGCAGTAGCACGCTAAAGTCATAATCCCGCACGTAAGAGGAAAAATTATTCCCTACGATGCCTTCAATGCGCTCGTTGGTTTTTCGATCAACAATATTGGTCTTCAATATTTCAATCAAAGGCAGCGCATTGCCACTGTTTGCACCATCGACATTCATCTCAACGGAAATGATTTCAAGCTGGACCGTATAACGATCGCCTTTTGGGTTATCCCAATGTGCCAAGGCGTTGAAACGGTTGTCGATCATCCTGAAGGTGTTGCGCAGATTTTCTTCGCGACTCTCCCCTCTGGCCAAATTGGCAAAGTTGGTGGTGATACGCGTATTGTCCGATGGGCGATAGTTTTCATCGAAACAAATGCTCTTGATGGCAAATGTAAATTCTTTACTCATTGTGATCCCGCGTCCTAATTTGTGAGATGAATCCTGCGTCTATTTCTTGCTTTTTCTCACTCAGCAGTTTTTACACTGTGGATAATTAAGGCGAATCTTATGCTGATCGATCAATGAATAAAAATGATTTGATCTCATGAAACCATTAGTAATACTCATAAATGGTCTGCGCTAAGTTACGGAAATCTCTGAGGCCGGGTCGAGCAAGGCTATGTGATGTTCATCACGCACATCTAGAGCGATGGCGTGATGACTGAGATGTCGCTGACATGCGCGCCACCAAGTCTGGAAAGCAAAGACGCGAAATCAAGCCGATGACTTGTCCTTGATCTGCTCGTTGAGCACAGCACCCAGCATCTTGGACAAATCCGGATTGCCGCTGTCGTCGAGAAATCGTGCATCGATCTGCGACGTGTTGATATGCGCCACGCCGACGGAGTGGCAATTGCATTGACGCCGACGTATCGCGACGTGCAACATCTCGAGTTGACGCTTGATAAAGCCGGAGCCGACGACGACGTCGCTCATCGCCAACAACAATTGTGTTTTCAGATCTTTGCCCTGATTTGCAATGCCTGTGGCCGACGTTTTTTCCTGCCCCGACGACTGCACCGCCGAGACAATCCCGATGTCCTGATGCCGCCCTCGGGACAAGGCAGTCCGAAGAGCGGGATCCGACGCAGAAAGCAAACGCTGCAGCATCAACAGATAGTCGGATTTTTTGTCGCCAGCAGGTGCTTCCTTTTTCAGCGTTGTCGTGGCCAGCTCTTCCCCCTGCTTGCCTCTTGTCACATTGACGGTAGGAAGCGGAAGCCCGGTGCCATCATTGTCGGCAACATCGGCAACATCGGAGGCTGCCGCAGCCGCCAGATTTTTCGCCAGAACGTTGATGCTCACGCCTGTCTCATCGCCGACGGCAATCATCGGCATCCAGTTACCAAGCTGCTGCCGTCTGCGTTCGGCAGCTTCTGCGCGCGAACCGCGTCCGCGCACCTCCAACTCCTCAATGTAGTCGAGCAAGGTCTTGGGCTTTTTTTGCTGCTTCCATTCTTTCTGGTTGTGCAGTGTTGTACTCGCAGCATCAAGTTCCGCCAGGCGTTGCGCCTGCGGCGAGATTTGTACGATGGTGTCGATATCCTGAGTCGATACGGCAGGTAGCGGCGTGTCAGCTGGCTCTGTGATCTTCGGCGCAGATGAAGATGAAGAGGAAGACGTATCGTTCAGCGGCGTCTGACCGGCAGGGAGTCCAGAGATCATTTTATCTTCCTGGTTGCTGCAGCGTATCGGAGATGCAGAGCCATGTAGGAAGGCTCGTCGGAATGAGAATTCTGCCGTCGCTCTTTATGAATATATATTTTGCAGGCTAGTCAGTTTATCGTCAGCGTTTCAGAAATCTTTACACTTTTTGATGCGTAACTACGCAGAAATTTTATCCATGATAAATGTGTCGAAAAACCTGCGGCCACGTAGGTTGGCGAAGCTGAATGAAAAACATTTCGCCATGAAAAAAACCCGGCATCGCCGGGCTTTTCGCTGAAGAAAACTTATCGCAACGTATCGTCTCGCTATACCGGATCCACGTGCGTCATCACATCCAGCACATGATGCTGCTCCATCACCCGCTGGCGCGCAAGGGTGGCGATGGCATGGCCTTCGGTCACGGTCTGGTTGCCGTCCAGTTCAAGATGCACATCGACGATGGTCATGTCACCCATCTTGCGTGTACGCAGGTCATGCACGCCAAACACGCCCGGTGTGGCCAGCAACGTCTCGCGTATTGCCTGCGACTCTTCTTCGGACACAGCCTTGTCCATCAGATCATTCAGTGCACGCCAGAAAAACACGGCGCCGGTGCGCACGATCATCAACCCGACGATCAGCGCCGCGATCGGATCGAGCAAGGGAAAGCCGAGCAAGTTGCCGGCAATCCCCAACGCCACCACCAGCGACGACACCGCATCCGACCGTGCATGCCATGCGTTGGCGACCAGCATGCTGGATCGCACTCGCTCGGCGATACGCAGCATATAGCGGAACAGAATCTCTTTACTGATCAATGTCGCCAGCGCCACCCACAATGCCGTCAGATGCACAGTCTGGACATTGAGCGTCTGCAGTTTGAAGAAGGCCGACACCAGCATGCCGATACCGACTGCCAGCAAGGTGCCGCCCAGTGCCAGCGATGCAGCTGTTTCAAAACGCTGATGACCATATTGATGATCGTCGTCGGCCGGACTCCGGCTTTGCCATGCGGCAAACAAGACGACAAAATCCGCCACCAGATCGGACAGCGAATGTACGCCGTCGGCGACCAGCGCCTGCGAACCGGAAAATATCCCAACGATGATCTGCAGCGTGGTCAACACCAGATTGACGAGGATGCTGACCAGCGTGCTTTTGCGCCCGGCCTCGTAGCGTTGGTCTGCAGCGGTGGATCCGTTTTTTTCTATAATTAACATATTGACAATTCAGCAAGGGCATCCTAAACAGACCTTGTACTTAACGGCAATTTACAGGATGATCTTGCCACACAACAAAATCACATTTAAAGGAACCGGAATTCTTGCCGATTAGCTAAGCACAAGGACTTCCGAGAAATATCATGGAACAAACAAGGCCGCAATCGCTGTCGTTCAACTTCGACAGAGTCAGCGGAGAACTGGTCGCAGTGTTCACCCCGATTGAGGGTGTGCAAGTCCCCAATCTCGTGATTCTGAAACAAGCGCTCACTGACGGCGGCTTTACCAAACTCTATATCGACGAAGCGCAGGTCAGCGACTTTGCTGCCAAGGCCACGACTGCCAAAGAAGCATTTTCGCAAAAGATCGGCGAACGCCGCGACGGCGAATTCCTGCTCGAACTTTCTGAAGACTTCATGGAAGCCTACCTGACGCTGGTGCCGCCACAAGGTGGCCGTGCACGCGCGGTAGAAGTCGTCAACGAAATCCGCGCACGCGGCATCACGCACGGCATCATGCACGAAAAGTTGCGTGGCGCATTGAGCGCAGGCCATTGCTCCAAGTTACTGGTCGCTAAAGGTGACGAACCCATCGAAGGCCAGCAAGCGCGCTTTGAAAGCCTGCTGGAAGAAAAAGAAGAAGAACTCGCGGAAGTTGACGAAGATGCTGTCGTCAGCTATGCCGACCTCGGCCACTTGCTGCTCATCAATGTCGGCGATCCACTGATGCGTCGCATCCCGACAGTCGAAGGCGTCAACGGCGTCAACCTCAAGGGTCAGGCGGTTCTGGCAAAGCCGATCACTGAAATCACTTTCAACAAGGATTGTGTCGGCACCGAAGTCAAAGAAGACAATCCCGACCTGCTGGTGGCCGCTATCGCAGGTCAGCCTTCCCTCATCACCAACGGCGTGAAGATCAACCCTATCGTCGAAATCGAAGACGTCGACCTCAGCACCGGCAACGTCACCTTCTCCGGCACGGTCAAGATCAAAGGCGACGTCAAAACCGGCATGCGTCTGCATGTCTCCGGTGATGTGTTCGTGCATGGCACGGTCGAAGCGGCCGAGATCATCGCCGGCGGCAATGTGTTCGTCAAGGGCGGCATCATCGGCCACTCGGAAACCCAACCAGGCGTGACTACCTCGATCGCCGCGCGTATCAAAGCGGAAGGTTCGGTGCAGGCCCTGTTCGCGGAAAGCGCACTGATTGAAGCACGCCAGGACATCATGATCGCCGGCAATGCGCGCCAGTGCGAAATGATGGCAGGTAACGAAATTCTGGTCGGCAAGACCAACCCAAAACTGGGGCAGATCATCGGCGGCCGCGCGCAAGCCACCATGATGGTCAAGGCTGTGGCACTCGGTTCACCAAGCGCCGCCACCACCAAAATTCAGGTTGGTCTCGATCCCTATCTGGAAGAAAAGCTGCGCGCCAAGGAACAGGAATTCCAGAAGAAGCTGGATGAACTTGACCGCACCATCAAGCAGCTCGCCCACTACAAGCAAAATCCTGAAAAAGCCAAGAATGGCGTCGGCGAAGAAGCTGAGCTGAAACGCAAGTTGCTGGCACAGGAAGTCAAAGACCTGATCGCTGAACAGACAGAAATGAAAGAAGATCTGATCGCGGCCGAGTCGGCCCGCATCGTCGCCGTCAAGACCGTCTACGAAGGCGTGGAGATGCGCATCGGCCGCCAGGTCTGGCAAGTGCTCAGCGATCTTGGTGGTGGTACTGCCCAACTGCAAGGCGGGAAAATTTCTTTCGGCGGAAAGTAAGCAGCTTCATGGCCGATTTACCCTTGCTCGACAGCCAGCGGTTGCGTGCACTGGCGCAACACAGCGCTACAGTGACCACCAATTGCCCGTGCACTGAACCTGCACTCGCTGCATGGACCAGCACACCGCTGTCCTTCCCTGAGGCGCAATTGAAGGACATCGGCACGTTGTACGTCGATCCTTACGATGAACCCGGCTTCGCCGAGTATCACCCTAACGGCACGCGCTACGAATCTGCCGATGCGCCGATTGCGCCGCTCTACTTTCCTTATAACCGCTGTAATGTCGCTGCCTGCGAGGTGTGCGGCCGCTGTTATTTGCGCTACACCGAAGCCGGCGGCTATTTTGTGGATCGCCGCATCCGCGCGCTGAACCAGCCTGAACTGATTGTGGACGCCGCATTGCCTGGGTAATGTGCGGTTGTTTTCATTGCGGTTACTTCCTGCTTAGTTTACTTCGACTTTGGCGGCTGCATGCGCATGGCAGTCATGAGGCCGTACGCGCACAAGGATTCGACACCGCTGCGAAACGCCGCCACTTCAATCTGGCAAATACTTAGTGACCTTCCACTCTTGATGACCTTGCCGCGCGCGACGAAATACTCGCCCTGCGCAGGTGCCAGCAGATTGAGTTTGAACTCCGTCGTCAACACGTCTTCGCCCTCGCCGAACAAACTCATCGCGGCATAACCGCCCGCCGTATCGGCAATCGTGGCGCTCATGCCGGCATGCAGAAAACCGTTTTGCTGCCCAAGCTCCGGCCGAAAATCCAGTCTGATTTCCACCAAACCCGGTGTGACCGTTTGCAGTTGCGCACCAATGGTTTGCAAGGCGCGCTGCCGCGCAAAACTTTCTTCCACACGCGTGGTGAATTGCGCATCCGCTGCCTGCATGCTCTTGCCCGTCATCCTGATCTCCTTTTAATCGTTTTCAGCGATCTTACCGCAGACCTTACTTACCCGGCAGCGCGTGCAGTTCGCTCTCCATGAGGATCTGGAACAGTGTGTCGGCCGGCCGACTCAGGCGCTTTGCCGTCAGCGCGACGTATTCAACATCGGGAAATACCGGCAGGCTGGCGTGATTGAGCGGCAAGGTCAGCTCACGCGTGGCGAGATGCTGCGGCAAGATCGTCAATCCCAATCCGCCGCGCGCCGCCGCCATACAGCCGGCGTGGCTGCCGCTGGTGCAGACGATGCGCCAGTGATGGCCTGACGCTCCCAAGGTAGTGAGAATGGCCGCACGCGTGACGCTGGGCTCGGGCAGCAGGATCAGCGGCAACGGCTGGTTGAGATCCACCGTCGTCTCCGGCCGTGCCAGCCAGACCAGCGGCGTGCGGAACATGGCCTGACCGCGCTGCTCGCCGGGACGACGCTTGCCGACGATCAGATCGAGCTCGCCGTTGTCCAGGTGCTGGTAAAGCTCACCGGTCAGGCCGATGGTGATTTCCAATTCCACTTCAGGATGCTTGTTGCGGAACAGCGCCAGCATGTCGGGCAGCGGCCCCATCGCCAGATCGTCCGAGGTACCGAAACGCACCCGGCCGCGCAGTCGCGGTGCATTGAACTGCGCCTCGGCGCGGGCGTGCGCTTCCAGGATCAGGCGCGCGTGGATCAGCAGGCTCTCGCCGTCGGCAGTCAGGGCCAGCGAATGCGTATCACGCACGAACAGGCGGCGTCCGGTGCTGTCCTCCAGACGACGGATGTGATCGCTCACGCTCGATTGCGTGAGGCCAAGCCGTCGCCCCGCTTCGGTAAAGCTGCTGGAGGCGGCAACGGTGCTGAAAGTCTTCAGCCAGACGGGATTGAACATGGAAGCTCCTGAACTCGTCAACGCTGACTGTCATCGGCATATCCGATCACAGTCAACGCTATCAAAGGGGTTCCCGATGATAGCCGTTTTTTCTATCATGTGACAAAGGGCGGAATTATCGTTTTCATCCCGCCCGCCGCCTTTTTCCTATCCCTTCCTTACTGCCATGAAACGTTACCTTCCAGACACCTTCACGCTGATGCTGCTCAGCACAGTGTTACTCGCCACCTTGCTGCCGGCGACCGGCTCCTTCGAAAGCTTCATGCATCTGGCCAGCAATACCGCCATCGCGTTGCTGTTTTTTCTGCACGGCGCGCGCCTGTCGCGTGAAGCGGCGTTGTCCGGCTTCAAACAACCGCGTCTGCATCTGCTGACGCTGGCCAGCACCTTCATTCTGTTTCCGTTGCTGGGGCTGGCGCTGCAAGCCTTGTTTCCAGGCCTGCTGACGCCGGATCTGTGGCTGGGCGTGCTGTTCGTCTGTACCTTGTCGTCGACGGTACAATCGTCGATTGCTTTCACCTCGATTGCGCGCGGCAATGTGCCGGCGGCGATCTGTGGTGCTACCGCATCGAACCTTCTTGGCATCGTCTTCACACCGATTCTGGTGACCTTGCTGCTACATCGCCATCATGACGGCGGCGGTATCGAACAAGTCACCGGCATCCTGCTGCAACTGCTGCTGCCTTTCGTGCTCGGCAATGTGCTTCGCCCATGGATTGGCGATTGGGTCTTGCGCAAGAAGAGCCTGCTGGCCGTAGTCGATCGCGGCGGCATCCTGCTGGCGGTGTATGCGGCATTCAGTGCGGCGGTAGTGCAAGGCGTGTGGCATTTGTTCCCGCCGCAGCAGCTTGCGCTGCTGGTGCTGGTCAATGCGATTCTGCTGGGCGGCGTGCTGGTGCTGACTACTTTCGGCAGCCGCGCCCTGGGCTTCTCGCGCGAAGATGAAATCGTGCTGGTGTTCTGCGGTTCGAAGAAGTCGCTGGCCTCGGGCATCCCGATGGCATCGGTGCTGTTCAGCAGCACCGGCGTAGGCATCGTGCTGCTGCCGATCATGGTGTTCCACCAGATGCAGCTGATGCTGTGCGCCGTGCTGGCGCGCCGCTATGCAGAGCGTACTGACACCAAGGAAGCTGCAGAAGCCAGCGTGGTCGTTTAGTTTTTTCTCCCGCGCTTTCCCGCTTTCGTCCGCCGTTCATCCCGCTAGCAACGAAAAGCTACTGACACAATGGTGTCAGTAGCCCTCCGTCATGATGTCTTCCATGCCAACCGGCATACCAACCAAGACAACAAGGAAAACATCATGACTACCCAAATCAACTGGTTCGAAATCCCGGTCACCGATCTGCCGCGCGCCGCCAAATTCTACGAAACCGTGCTGGCGGCAAAGCTCAACATCACTTGCGTCGGCCCCGCTGCGAGTGAACCCTCGATGGCGATCTTCAACAATGCCGCCGGTCAATCTGCCGGTTGCCTGCTCATCTCCGACGCCGCCAAACCTACCAGCGACGGCGTGCTGGTCTATCTGTACGCCGGTCCCTCGATTCAGAATGCCATCGACCGCATCGTGCCGGCCGGGGGCAAGATCGTGCTGGACAAACTGGAATTGCCGAACCAGCTCGGGTACATCGCCCGCTTCATCGACACCGAAGGCAACCGCGTCGCCTTGCATGCGATGCAGTAAATGAAATAAGCAGCGCGCCCTGCCGGCCTTCTCTCGTCAATGTGCAAAAGCAATGCAGACAAGAAATGGCGGCAGCGCATCCGAGTCATGCCAGAATGGCAGCCTTCCCCTTTCTGGCAGAAACCATGCGCCGAGCCGACCGCCTGTTTCAGATCACCCAATACCTGCGCGGACGCCGTCTCACCACGGCGCGCCAGCTGGCCGAATGGCTGTCGGTGTCAGAACGCACTGTCTATCGCGACGTACGCGATCTGTCCCTGTCGGGCGTGCCGGTCGAGGGTGAGGCGGGTGTCGGCTATCGCATCAACAAATCGGCTTTCGATCTGCCTCCGCTCATGTTCTCTCCTGACGAAATCGACGCGCTGGTGATTGGCATGCGTATGGTGCAGGCCTGGGGTGGCCCGCAACTGGCTGCGTCGGCTGCAGCATCGCTGGCCAAGATCGTGCTGGCGCTACCCAAGGACAAACGCGACTTTGTCGAGAACACGGCTCTGTTTGCGCCCAGCTTCCATATCGAAGCCGCACATGGCGAACGATTGGAAGAAATTCGCCAAGCCATCGGCCGACGTTGCAAGCTGCAGCTCGACTACGTCGATGCGCGCAGCCAGGCGACCCAGCGCGTGATCTGGCCGCTGGCCTTGTACTTCTGGGGCGGCGGCTGGTCGATTGCGGCGTGGTGTGAAACCCGCAGCGACTTTCGCTCGTTCCGCCTCGATCGCGTCAGCAAGATGGCTGAAGCCGACAACTATCCCGACCAGACCGGCCGCCGTCTTGCTGATTTCGTGCGGGCAGTGAAAAAAACGCAGTATTAGAAATCCGCATATCCAGATGCCAATATCTTCGTTCGCGCGGGTGAACGAAAGGTTTAGTCTGTGGACACGTCTCCTCCGAGGCGTGCCCACGACAACCGAGGTCTCCATGCATCGCGCGACGAACAAGAACAGCTACGCCCCCGCAGCATCCACCGTCCCTGCTGCCATCGATGTCTCCGGCTTCAGCCTGGCTGATCGATGTGTCCTGTGCGTGGGCGGCCTGACCGGCGCACGCAACCACTACCGCCATGCTATCGAAGAACGCCAGGGCCGCTTCATCCATCATGACGGCGGCCGCGAAGACAGCCTGCACCGCTTGCAACCGATGCTTAACGGCGCCGACATGGTGGTCTGCGCCTCCGGCAACATCAGCCACAACGCCTACCATCTGGTCAAACAGCTCTGCAAGAAAATGGGCAAACCTTGCGTCATGGTCAAAGGCACCGGCATCGCCTCCTTCATCGACGGCCTCGGCAGCCTCAGCGGAAAGTTAACATCCTCGCAACGTGGAGAAACCGTTCTCAAATCGGGACGGCACGCTTAAATCATTCATCTGCCGTAAGGCTGCGGTGCGGGCCATCTGGCCAGGCGCCACGACGCAGACAGTACGAAGGTACGGCAAGGAGCTGCAACAACGCCAGACAGCCATTAGCAAAAAAAGGAAAAGCCCCCTACAATCTGCGCATCGCACCATTCACTATCTGACGGCGTCTGCAAGAAGACGCCGCGCGCAACAGGGAGTTTGTTTGAAAATTATCCATCGCATCGCGTTCGCCTGCGCGCTGCTGGCGCCGAGTGTTACCGGCTTCACCGGTATCGCCAATGCAGCACCGGCGGCGACCTTCGGCATCGAAGTCGGCAACGCCCTGCTGTGCCTGAACCAGCTCAACAGCAAATACTTCTACGACTACCTCTTCGAAGCCTTCGGCAAGCCGTACAAGAACGAAGGCGGCGCCTACTGGTTCAAGGCTGCCGGCAGCAATATCTGGGGCATGGAAATCACCGACGTGCTGGTCAACGACAGCAGCAGTCCGGCCGACTTCATCGGCGCTGTGGTCAACAGCACGCCGCAGGCACTGTCCGACGCCATCGGTAAAAGCGTCGGCATCCGTTATTCGCTGGAAGACAACAGCAAGTATTCGCAGCGCCAGTCGCAGGCCGGCAGCATCATTGCCTATGCCGACACCAAGGCAAAAATCTACTGCGCCAAATCCAAATACCTGGTGCCGGGCAAACAATAACTCGTCCGCGCACACGATAAAACGGCCTCCGAAGGAAATCCCTCCGGAGGCCGTTTTGTTTCTGAGCGAACTTGATCAATCAGCAGCAGGGAAATCCACCACCGTGTCATTGACGCGATTGAACAGATTGGTCAGGTTGATCGCAGCCATCGCCAGCAAGGTGTCGACGATTTGCGCATCGGTATAACCGGCAGCTTTGACGGCATCAACAACTTCCACCGGAACGGTGCCCTTGGTGGTCGCAAGATAGTGGGCGAAAGTCGACAAGGCATCCAGTTGGGCGTCGCCCGAGCTTTCGGCGTGGCGCAGGCCGACGACAGCTTCGCTGCTCAGACCAAGACGTTTCGCAGCGAAGCTGTGCGCGGCGAGGCAATAATCGCAACCTGCTACTTCACTGACGGCCAGCTTGATGGCTTCGACTTGCTTACCCTTGAGCGAGCTCTTGCGCAAAGCGGCATCCATGCTGAGTACAGTTTCCAGCACGAGCGGGCTGTTGCTGCCGATGGTTGCGTAAGCATTCGGCACTTTGCCGATGGCGGCCTTGATGACACCAAACAATTGTGCGGCCTGGCCGGTTGCGGAGGCGATATCCTGAGTGTAAAGACGAGACATGATGAATCCTTTCAGTAGTGTTAGTCGTGTTCAGCGAATATTCAATAAGAGAAGCGTGGCAACCGGCCTGGCGCTGCGTTTGCGTTTTTGCGTTCAAGCGCGGTATGGAATGAAGTATAGGGAGGCAAGATGAAACTTTTAATGGCAAAATATGCCAATAAATTGATTAATCGTACCAATCCAATGTATACCGATTAAGATGAACTCTTCAGATGCCCTCAGCCGCCTGCTGGCGCTGTACCCGGTTCGTACCGTGGTGGATATTCACTGCCATTTCGGCGCGCCATGGCGCCTGGAGGAGCAGCCAGCCGCAGCCGGTGTCGCCCGCTACCACATGATCCTGAGCGGAACCGCCCTGCTCGATGCAGCAGGACAGCAAGGCACGGCGTTGCAGCCCGGCGATATCGTGTTCTTTCCGCATGGATCCGCGCATACCCTGCATACCGACGGACGTGGCAAACAGGCTTTGCCGCGAGATGCGCCGCGCCACGACGAAGATTTTTTGAGCCGCAAGGAAACCGCCAACGTCGACAGTGGTACGAAGCTGCATACCGACATTTTGTGCGGCCAGTTCCACTTCGCTGCCGAAACGGCCTCGGCCTTGTTGCGCTCGCTGCCGCCGGTGATGCTGGTGCGCACGGCAGGACGCGCCGACTTCGCCGGACTAGGCACCTTGATGAGCATGCTCAGCGTCGAAACAGAAACGCCGCGCCCCGGCGCCCACGCGGTAACAACGCAATTGTCTTCCGCTTTGTTTGCCCTGCTTATGCGCGCCTGGCTGGATCAGGAAGAGGCACGCAAAGTCCCGGGCTTATTCGCGCTGCTGGCGTCGCCGCGTTTGCAGCGCGCGCTGCAATGCATGCTGAGCGAACCCGGACGCGCGTGGTCGCTGGATGAGTTGGCCGACGCCTGCCACTTGTCGCGCACTACTTTTGCAAGGTTGTTTCGCGCTACTGCAGGCGCCACACCGGGCGAAGTTCTCACGCGCACGCGCATGGCGCAGGCCGGTTATCTGCTGGCCGACCGGCAGCATAGCGTGGCCGACGTCGCTGAAGCAGTCGGTTACCAATCCGAGGCATCATTCAACCGCGTTTTCAAACGCCACTTCCACATCGGCCCGGGCCAATACCGCCGCGAAGCGCGCGAGGCCGCGGATGCTACGGCATAACACCAAAATATTTTTAGAGTATTGAAATAGATGAACAGGGATATCAACATGGCCATGGCTACCGCGATCAAAATCACAAGTACCTCGTTGCTCGCAGCCGCACTGTTGCTGCCATTGGCGAGCCATGCAAAGAAATCCGCAGAAGACATCCCGCCGCCGCAAATCATCACACTCGCACCGGGCGCCCAGCAATACGCTTTTGCCATCTATGCCAACAGCTCATTGAGCGAAACCAATCCGGCCAACAGCTCCATCACGCGCGCCATCATTCTGGAACATGGCGTCAAGCGCGACGGCGACCGTTACTTTGAAACCGGCCTGGAGTTTCTGCGCAAGGCAAAACTCGATCCGGCGCAAAACCTGCTGCTGACACCCAATTTTCTGACCGAAGGCGATAGCTTGTCGGACAGCAAGATGGCCTTGTGGCGCGGCGACAACTGGATGCAAGGTCAGGATTCGACGCATGGCAAAACCGGCATCAGCTCATTCCGTGTGTTTGACGACATCGCGGCGTACCTGACCTCCGGACGCTTCCCGGCATTGAAGGAAATCGTCTTTATCGGCCATTCCGCCGGTGCGCAGTTGATGCAACGCTACGCCGTGCTGAACAACACCGACGAAAAACTCAGGCAAGCTGGCGTCAAAGTGCGCTACGTCATTTCCAGCCCTTCGTCTTACTTGTATCTAGACAACAACCGTCCGACCGGCAATACAGATAACGGTTTTGCCCCGGCCGGCGGCATCACCTGCCCCGGCTACGACAACTACCGCTACGGCCTCGGCGAGATGCTGACTTACGGACAAGGACTGAACGGTGAAGCACTGTTCAAACGCTATGCAGCGCGCGACGTCACCTACATGGTCGGCAGCAAGGACAACAATCCCAATCACCGTTTCCTCGACAAGGCCTGCGGTGCCCGTCTGCAGGGCTCCAACCGCGTTGAACGCCACGACAACTACGTGCGCTACGAACAATTCCTCGCCAAGAAATGGCAAACACCGGTGCACCATCCCGACTTTGAAGTCCCGGGCGCTGGTCACGAAGCCGGCGGTTTGTTCGGCTCGGATATCGCTGCGGAAAAAATCTTCGCGACAAAGTAGTCGCGTAATCACCAGCAACAGACGGATCAACGACGGCGCCGCGATAACAAACGAAAAAAGCTCACCCCACTGACGGCGGCAGATCGGAACTGCTGCGTACACGATCGCGACCTTCGCTCTTGGCGAGGTACAGCGCCTTGTCGGCGGCGCGCATCAACTTGTCTGCGGCGTCGACATCGCGGATTGGCACTAAGGCGCTGACACCGGCGCTGATGGTGACGATGCCGGCTTCATTGCCTTCATGCAGCAAACCCAGCTGACGCACTGAGATCCGGATACGCTCGGCCACCGCCATGGCGCCGGCTTCGTCTGCACCAGGCAACAAGATCGCCACTTCTTCCCCGCCGTAGCGCGCCATCAGATCACCAGGACGCGTCTGCTGGCCCTTGATCACTCTGCCGACTTTGCGCAGGCACTGATCGCCTGCAAGATGGCCGTAAATGTCGTTGTATTGCTTGAAGTGATCGACGTCGACCATGACCAATCCGAGTGAATCGCCGTTGCGCATGGCACGGCTGAATTCTTCCTCCAGGCTGAGATCGAACTGGCGGCGATTTGCCAGGCCTGTGAGATCGTCTTCCAATGCCAGCCTTTCAAGCGCCTTGTTCATGCTTTCCAGATTTACGCGAGCGTGATCAAGTTCGATTTCGGCGTCCTTGCGTTCGCGCATGAGCGAGTTGAAAGCACTGCCGAGGTCGCCGATTTCGTCTTCGCGATAAGACAACGGTACTTCGTCGTAGGTCTTGGCGGCGCGGATTTTCTGGATATGTCCGTGCAGGCGGTGCAGCGGATCGATCAGTACCGACATGATCAGCCAGGCCAGCCAGCCAGCGACCAGAGCAAGCGACAACGACACCAGCAAGGCCTTCTTCTGCATGTCGCGAATCGGCATGAAGGCTTCGTCGCGCAAATAGATGGAGCCGATGATCCAGTCGGTAGTCTGCATCCGCTTGAAGGAAAACAGCGCCGGCTGATTGTTGCGGCTAACAGCTTCCATGCTGCCTTCAAACCCGCTCAGCGCGCGATCAGTGCCGCCGCTATTGCCGCCAAAACTGTTGGCATGCTGCAGAATGCGGCCCTTGTCGACGTGATCGACAATGATGCCCTTGGATGTCAGCACAAAAATGAAACCGTTCTTGCCGACCTTGGTATTGGTGAACTGACCGAGAAAATTAGCCTGCTGCAAATCGATGCTGGCGACAAACACCATCACTACTTCGCCTCGGTCGTCGAAGACCGGTTCCGTCATCAGTACGATCGCGCGCTGAGAAATCTGGCTGCGCAACGGCTCGGAGATAACACCCTTTTTTTGCGACAAGGTGCGCCGCATATATTCCCGATCAGCAACGTTGAATTTTCCGACGGCGCTCTTGTCGATGAAATTGGCAATCAGCTCGCCGTTGGCAGCGAATACCGAAAAGTTGAAGAACATGTCGGTCAGGCTCGTATGGCTGGCCAGATACGTCTGCAACAACTGATGATCTTGATATGCGGGTGCCGGCAAGCCCTGAGACAAGGCGCGCAAGGCGATGCGGCGGGTGTGAAAGCTCTCGTCGAGAGCCGTGGCAATCATCCGGACGGTTGTGTATTGCTGATCGCCGATCAATGCTTTGATGTCGCGCTTCATGATGTAAAGCGAGACCGATACGATCACGGCGGTCGTCACCAGCACGGCGGCGACCACGACCATGATGACCTTGGTCTTCAGCGTCCACTTTACTTGCGACAGGTTGCTCAAAATGTTTTTCTTTTCGGAAATAATCATGATGCAGGTGAGAAATTTCTCTCTCACAAGCACGCCATCTTACCCGACTTTGATATGGCTTATATAGCGCGGCGGCATGCAACGCGTGCTCAAAAACCACGGCAAAGCAGGGGCCATTAGCTGCGATTTCCCCTTCAGAGCACCAGCAGCGCCTGCAGCACCGGCAAACGTTCCACAAAAAAACGTTGTGCCTGCACGCTCAGTTCATCCAGATTGTCTTGCTCATTTTCCAGTCGCACGCCGTCGCGCACGAGTTTTTTTCCCTGCGCTGAGATATGGCGCCAGGCAAAGGCAATGATGGCATCCGGCGTCTGCTGTTCTTCCAGCACGGCGAGCATGAACAGTTGCTGGATACGGTCAGCCGGTACGCCACCGCCAGTGAGAGGACTGGCAAGATGTTCGATGTCGCCGTCGGCGCTTTCCTCAGCGGCGCGCCCGATGAGATGACGGTTGAGTGCAGCGCTGCCGTCACGGCCATGCGCGATGTCGGCATCAAGTTGCACCGGCGCGGCATTGCCGGCGCCGATCAGCATCATCACTGCATCAAGCACCTGTTGCAGCCCGAGGTTGCGCGAACCAACCACACCGGTGATTTCCCCCAGCGTGTGCGGCTGCAGGTCGGATAGTTCTTCGATGATCGGCCCATAGATATGCGGATTCAATGTGATCTCGGTGGCGACCGTTTTCAGCATCATGGGGATCTTGTCGGGATGATTCAGTAACACCACACGCTGCTGTGCCAGCGTTGCCTGATGCGTGGCCGGATCCAGTTTCTGTACGCCACGCACCCAGTAATCGCGCCGGAATTGTTGATTGACCATGAAGTCGCGCACGCTCTGGCGCAAATGACGGTCTTCAATGCCGGCGCTGAATGCGCGCTGTTCCGGTGTCAGGTTGGCCATGTCCAGATAATCGCGGAAGTCGGCCGAGCAGGCGAATTCCAATCCGGCTCCGGACCAGATATCGGCCATGTCGGCAAACGACTCGGCATGCCAGTTGCGATTGAAGTATTCGTGCGCGAGATAGTGGCGGCTCTGCTTTTTTACCAGCTCAAGCCGTTCTTGCATGAAGGGATTGGCTTGCGCATAAACAGGATTGGTCGCGAACAAGCCATCGGCAAATGCCAGCGCGGCGTCGATGCGTTCCGCGCTGCCCTTGCCTTCGTTGGAGGGCATGTCGAAATGGCGCAACAGCAAATCGCGTAGCGGCATGTATGCCGCCCAACCGGGTTGCGTGTTGTAACTGACGTAGAGAACACCGCCGATTTTGAGATGCCGTTCGACGAAGCCGCGGATGATGTTGCGGTTCTCGGCGGAGACCCAGCTCCAGATGCCATGCATGGCGATGAAGTCGAATTGCGGCAGATCATCGCGTGCACAGAACTCGGCGAAACTGGCCTGCTGGAGCTGTGCATTGCTGCCAGCAGCGGTAGCCAATGTCTGCGCATTGGTCGCCTGCTGCGCATTGAAGTCGTTGCCGTACCACGCTACCGGCGAGGCCGCAGCGTGGATGTTGACACTCAATCCCTGGCCAAAACCGAGTTCGCAGGCGGTACGCACCAGTGGGCTGTCGAGTCCGACGGCGGCAAATCCCAGTTGCAACCGGGCGGGATTGAGTTGCGGGTAGTAGCCATGGGTGTAGCCGATGTCGGTTACGTAGCCGTCAGTCCAGTTGGAGTTCATTGCGCCGTCTATCCCTTGTTCTATGCTGTCTGTGTTTGCGGGGAGTTCGTTCAAAATACCAACACGCAGTGTCGCAGAATCGGGCCGGGGCGTTTTGAAGAATACGCCGGAGATTCCTGCCTATTCTCTTGTCTGACGCCTGACTCCACCTTACTGATAGCGGCCGATCTCCAGCACCACCTCGTCGTCGGCAATCAACGTCGCACCCGATGGCGCACCGGAAGTACTGCCGGTGGCACGATCTGCCGGCATTATGAAACGAGCCGCCATATTCACTCTCGACCGGGCAATCGGCTATAGTCTGTTTTTGTCTTAGCCTGCCCTTATCCCATGAGCGATACCCCTTCCGCCTCCGACCTCACCGCCCTGCGCGACATCGTGCGCCAGTTCGCCGAAGAGCGCGACTGGCAGCAGTTCCATACGCCTAAAAACCTAGCCATGGCCTTGTCGGTCGAAGTGGCCGAACTGGTTGAGCATTTTCAATGGCTTAACACCGGTGAAGACCACGAACTCGACGACAAGCAACGCACCGGTATCCGTCATGAACTGGCCGACTCGCTGGTGTATCTGATCCGCCTGGCTGATCGCGTCAACGTCGATCTGTACGACGCCGTGATCGAGAAGATGCAACTCAACCGCGAAAAATATCCGGTCGAAAAAGTCAAAGGCAAGTCACGCAAGTACACCGAGTATTGAATATTGAATATGGAATATTGACGCTCCCGATTGAACGCCCACGATGAGCACTACTCCAAACGGTTACCACTCCAATCCGCCATCGTTGCCGGAAAGTGCAAAGTGCACTTTCCGTGATCCACACCATTTTCAGGAAATAGAATGAAGTCGTCCCTCAAGATATCCGCCGCCTGCGGCATGCTGTTAAGCGTCTGCGCACTGTCGGCGCAGGCCGACATCAACAGCGCGCTGAAGGCCTATGGCGAGCAAAAATACGATGCTGCCTATCGCGAATTTTCGCAGTTGTCCGCACAAGGCGACAACCGCGCCAAATCGTTTCTCGTGCTGATGACGCTGCGCGCCCAGGGCACTGCCCGCGATGTCCCGCAGGCAGCCAAACTGGCGCGTGAATGCGCTGAAGGCGGCGAGCCGACCTGCGCCGCGATATACGGCAACCTCAACCTGCCGGGCAATGGTCTCCCGGTCAACTTCGCCGAAGCACGCACGTGGACGCGCAAGGCCATCGCCGGTGGCGATCAGCGCGCCGGTTACGGCTTGTGGCAAGCCTATACGCTTGATCCTGCCAACCAGTTCATGGTCAACGGCAAGGCCGACGACCGCAAGTACAACGCCATCGCCCGCCGCAGTATCGGTGAACGCGGTGACCAGATTGAGGCCATCGACGGTCTCGCCGGTTCGGCTGCCGCAGGCTATCTGCCGGCGCGACTGATGCTGGCTACGTTGCTGCTGGAACAAAGTGGCGCGGGCACCACCAAGCAAATTCGCACGCTGCTCGACGGCATCCCCAACCTGCCGGCGGACTATCAAAAATATCTCGCGCTGGCGCAACAGGTGGATACGCTGGGCCCCACACGCGCAGCACCCAAGGTCGTAGCCGATGCGATCCCGACCGTCATGACGGGAGCGGCCTTGGCGTCGGAACGCTCCGGCACGCCGAACTCAACGCAGTGCAAGGACTTTCGTCTGATGGCAATCAAAGACGTCAGCAAGGTAGCCGACGCCGTCTGGCTGCCGCTCACGCAACCCTTGGTGACCGGAACCTATCCGATCAAAGGGACGTGGACCGAAGACTGGCACGTCTTCTTCTGCGGCGCCGAACGCACAATACAGATGCAGTTCACGGTCGACGGCATGGGTGGCGCCTATTACAAGGTACGTTCCTGAACTGCTCAGGCGACTCACACTGCGGGAACATTACAGTTATCATACGGGCGACCTTGGGCGGCTTTCTGAGCCGCCCGCCTGAACTTATCGAACCCCGTCTGACCACCTTTGCATTTCCATGAAACCTCAACGCAGCGCCGACACTGCCGAAAGCCTTGACCAGACCGTCTATGACGCGCTCTTCAACGGCGTCATGCATGGCCGCCTGAAGCCGGGCACGCGCTTGCAGGAAGCTGCTCTGTGCGAACAGTTCAGTGTCAGCCGTACTGTCGTGCGTCAAGCATTGCGCCGCTTGTCGGAAGTGCAGATCGTCGACATCGTCGCCAACAAGGGCGCGGCCGTCGCCACGCCGAGCCCCAAGGAAACCCGCGACGTCTTCGCTGCGCGTCGGGCTATCGAAGGCGCCATCGTGCGTGAAGTGGCGCGCCGCATCGAACACGGCGATATCGAAAAACTCAAGCAGCGGCTGCGCGCCGAACACGATGCCTTGCACGACCAGGATCATCCGCGCTGGGTCGCGCTGGCCGGCGGCTTCCATCTGGCGCTAGCGGAGTTGTCCGGCAATCAGGTTTTGCAACGCATGCTGACCGAACTGATGACGCGCTGCTCGCTCATCGTCGCCTTGTACGAAGCCCCCGGCGAAGCCAGTTGTGAACACGACGAACACGCCCGCCTCGTCGAACTGCTGTCCTTGCGCGACAGCAACGGTGCCGCTGAGGAAATGGACAAGCATTTGCTGGCACTGGAAGCGCGTCTGCAAATCCCGGCTTGAGTTTCCCCCCGCGCAATACTCCTCTTTTTCTCCCTTCCTCTTGGTCGCTTTCCTATGCACCAAAATTTTGCCGTTTGCCCGCGCGTGGTGCGAACTCGTCTTTGATTGCGCCAAAACAAACAAATGTATACAATTTAAATAAATGTATTATTTATATATAAATCAAATACTTATTTAATATTTAAGGCTGGCATTTAACTTGCATGTATACAATTTAAGGGCAACAACGATGCATCCTGCCCTGAACTTTGTCCATCCATGTAAGGAGCCTTGTTGCCATGAAACGCCGTGACTTTCTTTTTGCCTCGGGCGCTGCCGCCCTCTCTTCTCTTTCAGCGCTATCGACGCCTGTGATGGCTGCCACCAGCCCTGCGCCGCGCCTGAAGATCGGCTTCATCTATCCCGGCCCGGTAGCCGATATCGGCTGGTCGTTCCAGCACGACCTCGGCCGCCGCATGCTGGAGCGCGAATTCGGCGCCCGCATCGAAACCGTCTTCGTGGAACGCGTGCCGGAATCGCCCGAAGCCGAACGCGTCATGCGCCAGCTGATCGACGATGGCTGCAAGATGATCTTCGCCACCTCGTTCGGCTTCATGAATCCCGTCATCAAGGTGGCAGCGGAATATCCCGACGTCATCTTCGAGCACTGCTCCGGCTACAAGACGGCGCGCAACGTCGGCATCTATCAGACCCGTTTCTATGAAGGCGCGTATCTGCTCGGCACCATTGCCGGTCGCATGACCAAGACCAACACGCTGGGCTATGTCGCGCCGATTCCGATCCCTGAAGTGATCCGCAATCTGGACGCCTTCGTACTCGGTGCGCGTAGCGTCAATCCCAAAATCACCGCCAAGGTGGTATGGATCAATGCCTGGTACGACCCGGGCCTGGAACGCGATGCGGCGCAGACGCTGATCGCGCAGGGTGTCGACACGCTGTACCAGAACACCGACTCGCCGGCCGCAGTGCAAGTGGCGCAAAGCCGCAACCTGTACGCCTTTGGACAGGATTCCGACATGACGCGCTTCGGCCCCAATGCGCACCTCACCGGCAACGTGTTGAACTGGGGCGTGTACTACGTCCACAAGGTACGCCAGGTGCTGGAAGGAAAATGGAAATCGGAAGACACCAAATGGGGCATGAAAGAAGGCATCGTGCAGCTGGCGCCATTGAATCCCGCCTTACCCAAAGACGTCGTCGCACTGGTCGAACAGCGCCGCAAGGCCATCATCGCCGGCACGCTGCAACCCTTCGCCGGCCCGATCAACAATCAGGCCGGCCAGGTACAGGTGGCCGCCGGCAAGTCCGTGCCCGAATCCGAACTGTGGACCATGAAGTGGTACGTCGAAGGCATACAGGGCAAGCAACCTTAAGAAGGCATCACCATGACTGAAATCGATTTCTCCGAACTGGGTGTGTATCAGCGCTACAAACTGATGGCGAGCCTGATCGTGCCGCGGCCGATTGCACTGATCACCACGCTGGGCGAAGACGGCACCATCAATGCCGCACCGTTCAGCATGTTCAACATGCTCGGTGAAGATCCGCCGATCGTGATGGTCAGCATCAATCGCCTGCACGACGGCAATCTGAAAGATACCGCCGCCAACATTCTCAGGACCGGAGAATTCGTCGTGCATCTGACCGACGAAGCCATGTGCGAACAGATGCATGCCTGCGGCGACAGACTGCCTTCCGACGTGAGCGAACTGGCGCACGCCGGCTTGCATGCGGTGCCGTCACAAAGCGTCAAGCCGCCGCGTATCGCCGAGGCGCCGGTGGCCTTTGAATGTGTCCTGCATGAAAAACTGGAGACCGCCAGTCGCTACATTTTTATCGGGCGGGTACAATGGCTCGCAGCGCGCGACGGCCTGGTGGATACCGAACTGTGGCGCGTGCGGTTGCAGGACTACCACCCGGTGGGCCGTTTCGGCGCCAGTTTTTACGTCAAGACCAGCGAGCGGTTTTCGCTGGAGAAGGCGCAGGCCAGTTCCACTCCGATCGACGAAATGTGAGAATAAAAAAATGACATTCAACGAGAGTGACCATAAGGCCATGCGCCTGGCTATCGAAGCATCCGCTGAAGCTCTTGCTGACGGCGATATGCCTTTTGGTGCAACACTGGTGTCGCCCCAGGGAGAGATTTTGCTGGTCGCCGCCAACAATCAAAACAGCTCGGCCGATTGCACTGGCCATGCCGAAATGGTGCTGGTGCGTAACGCGCAAAAGCAACTTGGTTTGCGAGCGCTGCGCGGTGCAACCGTGTATGCCAGCGGCGAGCCTTGCGCCATGTGCAGCGGCGCCATGTTCTGGGCTGAGATCAAACGCGTGGTGTATGCCGCCTCGACCGAACAGATCGGAACGGCTCTGGGCGGCCCCCAATTGCCAGCACGCAGTGCAGACGTGCTGGCCAACACCAGCCCGGCAATGACCGTCGAAGGACCGCTGATGGCCGACGAAGCCTGTGCGGTACTGGCGCGGTTTGTACCAGACTGACGCTCGCAATAAACCCCTTGATTATTTCGTCACCAAATAGCTCGCCGAGATGGCGGGCTATTTCCGTTTGCCAATATTTCCCTCAAGACATACCAGGACCACAAGTGTAAATTTGGCGTGCCTCGCTTCAGAAAACGGCGCAGCTGTCGTTACCGGGATTACCTCCGACGCAGAATGTTGTCTAAATTCTTGCCGAGAAGAAGTTTTATTAGCCTGTTGCCATGAATCGAGTCCAAGCCATGAAGATGCCTGAAATGTCGCCGCGTGATTTTTATCAAGTGAACGCATTGCATGCATTCAGCTTGTTTGCATCGTCCGCGGAAATGCGTTTTGAGCGTCTGACACGTCTGGCCAAGCGCTTGTTTAATGTCCCTGTTGCCTTCGTCAGTCTGGCGGACGCCCATCGCCCATGGCTGTCGTCGAAACACGACAATGCCGCCGACGGACGCCACGCTTTTTTCAGCGAAGCAGCGGCAGCGGACAAGCTGCTCGTGGTGCCGGACACCGTGCTCGATGAACGTTTTCAGGATCATCCGCTGATTGGCGACGCCAGCGTGCGCTTCTACGCCGGTTGTCCGATTCGCGTCGGTAACGGCGATCAATTGGGCACGCTATGTCTGCTCGACAATCAACCGCGCGCCTTCAATGACGATGACCAGGCGCTGCTGCGCGATCTGGCAAAAATGGCCGAGCAGGAATTGTTCGCCATGGAACTGGCGACCATCGATGAACTGACCCGCGTGCCGAATCGCCGCGGTTTCGAAGCGATGGCCGAACAGGCGCTGAGCCTGTGCAAGCGACTCGACAAACCGGTGTCACTGTTCTACTTCGATCTCGACCTGTTCAAGCAAATCAATGACCGCTTCGGCCATGCCGAAGGCGATCGCGCCCTGCAGGATTTCAGCACCATCCTCACCCGCAGCTTCCGTCAATCCGACATCATCGGCCGCCTTGGCGGCGACGAGTTTGCCGTGTTGCTGCCCAATACCAATCAACAGCAAGCCGAAGTCGCCCTGCGCTGCCTGGACAAAGCGATCAGACAGCACAATCGCGCCAGCAAGCGTGACTACAAATTGCACTACAGCGTCGGTTTTTCCGACAGCCATACAGAAGCAACACCCACCATCGGCGACCTGATGCAGCGTGCGGATGCGCGCATGTTCGAAAATAAAAAAGCCCATGCGCAGCAAAGCGCCGGCGCGTTGACGATGCTGCTCAATCTGCTGCTGCCGACGCAGCGAAAATACCGGCATTGAGGTTGTCGTTGCAGTTGCAATGCCTGCAACGGATACACCGGATTTGATCTTCAAACGCGTCATCGAGTTCTAGTATGATGTGCGCTCCATCTCGTCTGGGGAGTCAAACATGAATTTGCGCATCATTGATTTGCCACCGGCCAAAGTTGCCTTTCTTCGTTACACCGGCCCTTACGGCCCCGCGCTGGGCGACTTCTGGCGCGATACCTTCATTCCCTGGCTGCAAGCCAATCACCTCGATGGCCCGACCTGCTATGGCGTCGGACTGGACGATCCCGCCACCACGCCGCCGGAACAATGCCGCTATGACGCCTGCGTGGAGGTACCGGAAAGTTTTGTCGTCAACGGCCCGGCGCAATTGACCACGCTGCCGGGCGGCCGCTACGCCGTCGCAGATTTTCGCGGCCATGCGCGCGATATTGGCGAGGCATGGATGAACATGTGCGGAAAGTGGATTCCCGCTCAACAATTGCAGTTCGATGCACGCCCCAGCTTTGAACGTTATGTCCCGGGATCCCGCACTGATCCTGAGACCGGTTTATTTTCCTGCGAACTCTGCGTCGCCGTGCGCTAAACTCACTTCGAGTTCTCAGAGCTATTCCATTCCTGCGGTTGCAATCGGAGGGCACAATGATCGGCCAGCGACAATGAGTACGGCAGATACCGGCACCGGGCCTGGTACTGTTACTGCTACTCCGGTGGTCTCTTCACGTGAAGAGGTGGCAAGAAAGCCGGCGTCGGTCGCCAACCTGGCGATTGGCTTCATTCTTCTGGTCTGCGGACTGTTCATCGTCGTTGACCTGATTCAACTTGGCCTGGCGCGCAAGCAACAGATCGACGACACCAACGTCGCCGTCACCAACATCGCACACGCCTTGCAACGCCACGCAGACGATGCGCTCAAATCCGCCGATGTGTCGCTGATCGGTATGATCAAACTTGTCGAAACCGAAGGAACGGGGCCGCGCGGTCAAGGACATCTGGCAGCGCTGATGGGGCAGAATGCCAATGCCCTGCCGCAGATCAACGCCTACTTCGCCTACGACGAACGCGGCCGCTCGCTTGTCGATTCAACACCTTTCTATGTTCAACAAGATGTCTCCGACCGCGACTACTTCCTCTTCCATCGCGACAATCCCGGCCGCGACGCACACGTTGGACCGCTGATCAAGAGTCGCACCACCGGCTCCTGGATCATTACCGTGTCGCGCCGCGTCAATCATCCGGATGGCAGCTTTGCAGGCGTCATCGTGGCGGCGCTCGACCTCGAATACTTCAAGACCTTCTACGATAGCTTCGATATCGGCAAGGAGGGGCTGATCTTCCTCGGCACGAACAAAGGCACGGTGCTGGTACGGCGCCCACTCTATGAACAATACGTCGGCAAGACCATGATCGATACGCAGATCTTTCGCGATCACATCGCCAAAAATGCCTCCGGGCTGGTCACGTTCAGATCGACGGTGGACAATAAAATCCGCCTCACTGCCTACGATCATCTGCAGCACTATCCTTTGTATGTCTTCGTGGCGCTGTCAAAACAGGAAGCCTTATCGGGATGGGTGGAAGACACCATCATGCACGCCTGCGGCATCGGCGTACTGGTGCTGACGCTGGCCTTGCTGGGATGGCGTCTGGTGCGGCAAATCCGATTGCGTGCGCGCACGGAAGTGTCATTGCGCGAGGCGCGCGATTCGCTCAATGAACTCAACGCCACCTTGCAACGGCTGGCGTTGGAAGACGGACTGACCGGGCTGGCCAACCGCCGGCATTTCGATCTCGCGCTGCAGGAAGAGCTCAGTCGCGCAACCCGCAACGCCAGTTCGCTGGCGCTGATCATGATCGATGTCGACCGCTTCAAACAATACAACGATATCTACGGCCACGCCGCCGGCGACGAATGCCTGCGTCAGATCGGGCGCGCCGTGAAAAATGTATCGCGTCGCAGCGGCGATCTGGCGGCACGTTACGGCGGTGAAGAACTGGCCGTTTTATTACCGAATACCGATCTCGCCGCAGCACTGGAAATTGCCGAAAGCCTGCGCCACACCATCGACGCACTCAAGATCGCCCATGCGGGCAATCCGGTCGGCAATGTCACGGTCAGCGCCGGCATCGATGCACTCATGCCGGCACGGGCGGACGACCTTCCTGAAACCCTGATCCGCCAGGCGGATCAGGCGCTCTATCAGGCCAAAAGACAGGGCCGCAATCAGGTTTGTGCTGCCACCGACGTGCTCTGAATCGGCTCGCAACACGCAACAAAAAAAGCCGCCTCGTTCTCTGCAAGGCGGCTTTCCTTTTTTACGTCATCACAACACGCTTCAGCGCGGCAGCAGTTTGACGTTGCGTTTGACGTTGCGTTTTCCCTCATTATGCGTAATGGCCAAACGCGAACGACCCGGAATCATTGGCAGCTCAACGGCATTGAGTACCGTGCCGTCAACACTTTTGACCACCATCGACGTGCCGTGACCATGCGAAAGCTTGAACAGGCTGACTGCACGGGTCAGGCTTTCCGCCTGTTCCTGCAGGGAACGCGCGGCGGCGGCCGCTTGTTCGACCAGTGCGGCATTGTGCTGGGTGACTTCGTCCATCTGGCTGATCGCACCGCTGACCTGGACGATGCCATGACGTTGCTCCTGACTGGCGATGCTGATTTCTTCAACAATGCCGGTCACGCGCTGGACGCTGGAGACCACTTCATCCATGGTGCTGCCGGCCAGCTCGACCAGCTCGGTGCCGCTTGCCACCTTGTTGACGGAATCGGCGATGAGCTCTTTGATCTCTTTAGCGGCGGTTGCCGAACGCTGCGCGAGGCTGCGCACTTCCGACGCCACCACGGCAAAACCGCGGCCCTGCTCACCGGCGCGAGCTGCTTCGACTGCTGCGTTCAGCGCGAGGATGTTGGTCTGGAAAGCGATGCCGTCAATCACCGCGATAATGTCGACGATCTTGCGCGAGGACTCGTTGATGGAACTCATGGTTTCCACCACCTGACCAACCACGCTGCCGCCCTTCACCGCTACTGTCGATGCCGTTGCACCGAGCGTATTGGCCTGCTGCGCGTTGTCGGCATTGCGCTGAACCGTCGCGGTCAGCTCTTCCATGGCCGATGCGGTTTCTTCCAGCGAACCGGCTTGTTCTTCGGTGCGTGCCGACAGATCGGCGTTGCCGGACGCGATCTGGGTCGATGCCGAAGCAATCGTATGTGCCCCTTCGCGGATCTGGCCGACGATGTGTGCCAGATTGTCGCGCATTTCCTTCATCGACATCAGCAGACTGCCTTTGTCGCCATCCTTGATGCTGATCTCAATGGCGAGATCACCCTTAGCGATGTGGTCGGCAATTTCCGCCGCGTAGTCCGGCTCACCGCCAAGCTGTTTGAGCAAGCCGCGCGTGATCACCACAGCCACAGCGATGCCGATCAGCACGGTGACGATAGTCATGCCGATGATCCACGCGATCGAACGGTCAAACAGGCTGTTGGAGGCATCGCCCGCTTCGGCCACGCGCTGTTCGGTCTGCTTGATGACGACGTTGATGTCGCGCACGATCTGGCGGCGCAAGGGGCTGCATTCCTTGACGAGGAAGTCGCCGTATTCCTGCATTTGTCCCGCTTCGCGATATTTGCGCGGGCGTTTCAGTTCTTCTGCCATGGCCAGCAGGCCGGCGCTGACCTTGTCGAAGTCTGCATCGCCCTTGAATGCCGGCGCCATGGCTTTAAGCGTGGCGAGGTAAGCGTCCTTTTGCTCGTCGACAATCGCCAGTTCCTTCATCGCCTCGGCATTGTCGGTAAAGATGAAGGCGTTGCGTGCCGCAAGGCCGGTCTGATCGAGCGCTTCGCGTGCGACATACAAAGGTTGCAGTTTCTCCGCCTGTATCTTGTCGCCATATTTAACGGTACTCAGAATACCTTCCAGACGCAGCAGCGAAAACGCTGCCATGGCCGACAGCATCAACACCAGCAGCCCGAAACCCAGGCCGAGGCGTACCCCGATTTTCAATTTATGTAGCGCGCGCATGTTTCCCTATCCGGATATCCGAAGATTCTTTATGTAAAAGCTATCCCGACGGATGAGCACTTACCATGCCATCGGGACAAATATATTTACTACAGGAAACAATGTCCTGTATTTTTGAGTATGCTGGAGGTCTCGTCAGGTGATGCCAGACGTTATGTATTGGCTTGCTGGGCGGAAAGTCTTTGCCAGCTTGGCTTACGACCGTGCGAAGATATCACATACAGGTGCGTACGCTTATTTTTTTTCACAACTTTTTCGCAGCATCTTTACAACATAATTGACATAAATCAGAAATAACTTCATGTTAAAAATACATACAAATGAGGGGAAAATCATGAGTAAACACGTCATCCGCGTAGCCCTGTCGCTGCTGTTTCCTTTTTTTCTCCTGACGGCCTGTGACCGTTCCGTCGATGACAAACTGGCCGCGCAAGCGGCTGCCGAACACTCTCTGGGTATTTCGCCGAGCCTGTTCGCCACCAAATTCAACCGCGCTATTGCCGATGTCCTGGAAGACCGCAAGGATGAAGGCGCCGGTCACATGGCGCCGCTCTACACCATCGACGTCACGCAGTTGCACAGCGGCGGTGAAAAGCACACCTTCCAGACCCAGGTCGGTCCGGCTCAGACCTCCATGATGGGTAGCCTTGCCAAGGACGGCGATCTGAAAACGATCGGCGTCCTGCTCAGCAATCGCAGTGAAGGTGCGCGTATGGAATTCTTCCTCTGCGCGGAAGCCACCAGCCGGCTGGTCACGGATGGCGACAAGCAAAAACTGCCGGATCTGATCAAGCGCCTGGTCAACAACGCCCTGAACAACCCCGGACAGCGCATGACCGAAGTGATCGGCGACAAGCTGATGTCAGCGGAGATCATCCAGCAGGGATTGATGTTTCAGGTCGAACACACGTAAAAATAACGCGTAGGCAGATCAAGCACTGCCGCAATAAAAAAACGGGGCGACCATGTCGCCCCGTTTTTTTATTGCCGTCGTAACACACGCAGAATCAGCGCCGGTATCAAACGTCCAGTTTGATCAGACGCGTCGCCTTGGCGGTGCCGCCTGCCATCAAATCGCGAATCCTGCCGTCAGCAATGGACAGCTTGACCTTGATCACACTCGGCGATGGCGGCTGCATCAGATAGCCTTGCTCGATGATGATTTCAGCGTCCCTGACGCCTGCGTAGTCGCGCAGATAGCACGCAAGCGGCCCGGCTGCGGTGCCGGTAGCCGATTCCTCCGGAATACCGAAACGCGGTGCAAACATGCGCACGCCGGCATGCCGTCCGCTGATCGTCGTCATGTTGGAAAAGACGTAGTAGCCAATCACATCCAGCTCATTGCTGATGGCTTCGATGAGTTTAAAGTCAGGGCGCAGTGTGGATACCGCCTGTTCGTCCGGGAACGGCAACACCAGAAAGGTGTTGCTGGTATTGACCAGCGCCGGTACGAGCGTGCTGTGAAACTGTGCCGGCGTCACACCCAGCGACGCCGCGATACGCTCAGAGAAAGGTGAGTCTGCAGGGATATCCCGATATTCCGGCGCGCGTTGCTCCATGTAGACCATGTCGCCGTCGATCAGGATGTTGCGGTTGCCGTCGATGGTTTCTTTCGACAGCATACCTTCGCCAACCAGGCCCAGCTTGCGCAGCAGGGAAAACGTGGCAATAGTGGCATGGCCGCAATGTGCGATCTGGCGTGTCGGGGTGAAAAATTCGAGTTTGATGGTGGCGCTTTGCGAAGCCGACACAAACGCCGTCTCGGAAAGGCCCAGTTTGCGGGCGATATAAAGCTTCTGGTCGGCAGTCAGATTATTCGCGTCGAGCACTACGCCAGCGGGATTGCCGCCAAGGGCACCATCAATGAAAGCATTAACGATATGAGCTTCGACCTGCAAAATTAAATCCCCCCGAAGTGTGTATCCGACTATTTGTTCTTCAGGGGGATTCTAGCGCAACACGCCATATCTTCGCTGGCGTGTTGCAACTTTACTAAAACCTACATCAATTACTTGCTTTGGAACGGCTCAAACGGCTCAGTCAGAATACCGGTCAGAGTACGTACGCCGTCGATGTAATTTCCGAGACGCATATTCTCGTTGGCGCTGTGCTGATTGTTGTCGGCGTTCACCAGCGGCACGATCACGAAAGGAATCTTCAATGCCCCGACCATGGCGCCGGTCGGTACGGTGCCGCCCATCATGCGGATTTGCACTGGATCCTTGCCGTAGGTCTTGTTGAAGGAGCTGCGCAGCCATTTGCCGATCGGCGAAGTCAGATCAGTACGCACCGCCATGCTGGAAGCAGACACCTGAGCGTAGTCCAGCGAAGCGAGCTTGGCATAACGCGCGCGATCGTCATCGGTCGGCTCGCCCTTGACCAGATGAAAGCCCTGCTTTTCGATATGCGACTTGAGCAAACCCAGCAAGACTTGTGGATCGGTCTCGGGTACGGTGCGCAAATCGAGTTCGGCAATCGCCACACCCGGCACGATGGTGCGTGCTTTGGCGCCGACATCGGCAGACTGCATGCCGCGCACGTTCAGCGTCGGATACTGCATGGCTTCCTGATAGTTCTGTCCGACCTTCTCCGCCTGGGCGATACCGAGACGCTTGCGCAGCGCAACTTCGTCGTCCGGTACAGCGCGCATGATGCGGCGCGATTCGTCATCCAGCTTAACGGCATCATAGTAGCCGGCGACCGTTACGCGGCCGTCGTCGTCCTTCATCGAGGCCAGCAGGCGCGCCATGGTCTGCGCAGGGTTGGCGGCGTAGTTACCATAGTGTCCGCTGTGGCTATCCTGACGCGGGCCAAAGACCTTCAATGTCGCCTGCGCAACGCCACGGTTACCGAACACCAGCGTGGGGAGATTGCTGGCATGCATCGGGCCGTCAAGCACAACCAGCAGGTCGGACTTCAGCAGCGCCTGATGCTCGCTGATGACCTTGCCCAGCGATGGAGAACCTTTTTCTTCTTCCGAATCGAGGATGATCTTGACGTTCACTGCCGGCGCAGCGCCATTGGTCTTGAGCGCATCAAAGGCAGCCAGCATCATCATGATCGGCGCTTTGTCGTCTGCGGACGCACGGCCGAACAGACGCCATTCCGGATTTGGATTGGCGGTGTAAAGCTGATCAATCGGCAGCGTCTCCCACTGACCGGCGGCGTTGCGTTGCTTGAGCGTCGGCTTCCATGGGCTTTCCTGCTGCCATTCGGACGGCGTCACTGCCTGGCCGTCGAGATGCGCGTAAAACAGGACGGTCGGCCTGCCTGCCTTATTGCCCGGCAATTCGGCGAACAGCATAGGACGGCCATCATTGGCCAGTTGCTGCGTACGGAAACCGCGACGCTGGAACGCTTGTTCAAACCACGCCGTGTTGCGTTGGATATCGGCGGCCACGACAGAGTCGTTCGGGATTGCCAGCACTTCCGTCCACTCTTTGAAAGTGGCTTTGGCTGCGGTGGCAGCTTGCGCAGTGGTCGGCGCGTCGGCGGCAAAAAGAGATGACGACGCCAGCATTGCGACGGCAACGCTGGAAGCGATACAGGTGGCGCGAAGCGAGCGGCGGGAGATGATATTCATGCGATTTCCTCATGGCAATGGAACGGCCATGATACAGAAATCATCTCCCCCGCACTCAGTGCGAATGATGAAAATTATTTGTGACTTACGAACTGCCCCGGATGGCAGTCAAGAGTAACGAGAGCCATCCGGGATAACGGCATCAGGCCGATGTATCGATGATGTTGCCGATGGATTTCCAACCGGCGGAGACATCGTCAGCCACCGTGTGTGCTGCCGACTTCACGGTATCAACAGTAGCGTCGACGACATCACCGATTTCATCGCCGACTTTGGCGACGGCATTCTTCACGGGGACGTAGACGTTGTCGTACAGCGCATTGGTATAAGACGAGGAAACGGATGAAACGCTCATGGCATTCTCCTTGAAAAAGTCGATGAATTGTTCTGACTTCATCATAGCCATTCCGCCCCACAACAAGAACAGGCCAGAGCGCGATTTCGGGTAAATCAAATTAAAGATTTGTAAGGATCTGGTGATTGCGCATGATCCCTATGGCGTCGCCAAAAACCGCGAAATCACGCCAGCCGCCTTGTCGAGGTTAAGCACGCCTTCCAAATGCCCGCCCGGCCCCTGCAGCAGATAGAGCATGCCCTGTCCGCCCTGCTTCTTGAAACGCTGCAGCGCTTCCATCGACAGCTTGGGCGGAAATACCAGATCGCTGTAACTCGGGATGAACAGGATCTTGGCCTTGATGCCTTTCACTTCTTCATCGCTGAGGCGATACAACTGGTTCGCCTTGGACATGTAAATGATGCTGTTGCCATCAGCAACTTTGGCGCGTGCTCGGGCACCGGCTTCCAACGCGGATTCGATCTTGAAACGATTACCCATGGCTGCGCCGGGCAGTTTATCGGGATCAGCGGGCGCATAGCCGAAGGTGGCCTGTGCCCAGTCCCAATGGCGCGTTTGTACGGTCACGATCTTGAGCGCTTCGGCCACGCCATCATCGGGATCGCCGCTGCCGTAGTAGTCACCCTGCTTCCATTTCGGATCGAGCCGCACCGGCAGGGACCAGACATCCAGCAAAGCGATCACGTAAGGACTGATTTCAAAACCCGGCCCGATGACATGCACCACCCGCTTGACGAAATCAGGATACAGCGCCGCCCACTCCATCGCCTGGATCGATCCACCCGAGGCGCCAACGGCCGCAGCCAGTTGATGCACACCGAGCTTGTCGAGCAATTGTTTATGCACCCGCACCGAGTCGCGCATCGACACCACCGGAAAACGCATGCCGTACGGCTTGCCGGTGGCGGGATCAATGGACGCCGGCCCGGTGGTTGTCACCATGGGATCCTTGACGTTGATGTTGACCAGCGTATCCGCGCTGATCACAAAAAATTTGTCGGTATCGATTGCCTTGCCGGGGCCGATGATGCTGTCCCAATAGCCGGGAGCGGCGTCGCTCTCTTTATACTTGCCTGCGGCGTGCGACGTCCCGGAATAAAAATGCGCGACAAAGATGGCGTTGTCGCCGGTGTCGTTGAGCTTGCCGTAGGTTTCATAACCGATGCGTACATCGCGGATTTCCTGGCCGGCGACGGTCTTGTAGGACGGCAGCGTGAATATTTGTTTGTTGACCAGTGGCAACGGTGCCGATGCCGATGCCGATGCCGTTGCCGAAGCCGATTGCGTCTGCTGGGATGGCCCTTGCGGCATCTGCTGCAGCGGCTGAGGACGTGTGGGAGTCGGCAGCGACGACGCGAAGGCAGCCGGGAGCGACAAAGCAAGCGGCAGGGAGAAAGAGAGGATGAAAGACAGATGGCGCAACTTCATCATGAAACGAATCTCCTTGGTATGACTTGGTATGAATGTGACAACCCGGCCACTCTACGACAAGCACCGCCGCATCACAACCGGGCATGTGTAAAAATACGCCTCTTTACAGTCGCAATATCGTTTCAATACAACGGAGATTTCCAGTGCCCACTACTCACCTGCCCGATGTCGCCGGCTTGCTGCATTTACGTAATACCCATGGCGACAACGCCGCCATCAGTTTGTACGGCGCGCAACTGCTTTCCTGGAAAACCGCCGACGAATGCGAGCATCTGTATTGCACACCCATGCCGTCGGTCAAACCAGGAGCATCGATCCGCGGCGGCGTGCCGGTCTGCTTCCCGCAATTTTCAGGGCGTGGCACGCTGCCCAAGCACGGTCTGGTACGCAATCTGGTCTGGCATGTCGACGGCGACATCGTGAGCGGTGACGATCAGGACGTCGCCTGTGTGCGTCTCGTCGCCACCGATACCGACGGCACGCGCGCCTTGTGGCCACACAGCTTCTTGCTGCAATTGCAGGTAGAACTCGGCGCCGGCTGGGTCAGTGTCGCACTCAACGCCACCAACACCGGTGACGCCGCCTTCGACTTCACCGCTGCGCTGCATACCTATCTGGCCACACCCGACGTACGGCAGGCAAGCATCGAGCATCTCGAAGGCACACGCGTACTCGATACCACCATCGCCAATGGCAGCGAAGCGGTGCATGGCAAAGCGCCGCTGCACATCAGCGATGAAACGGACAATATTTACTTTGCGGCCCCGGCGGCACTGGCTTTGCAGCAAGATGCACGGCCCTTCTTGCAACTTGAGCAGCAAGGCTTTACCGATAGCGTGATCTGGAATCCCGGTCCGGCCAAAGCGGCGCAACTGGGCGATATGCCGGCAGAAGACTGGACGCGCATGCTGTGCATTGAAGCTGCCCAGATCGAGCATCCGGTTCGCCTGTCGCCGCAAGCGACATGGCGCGGGGTGCAGCGGCTGACGCGAGCAGCTTAAAATATTTCAACCATGTTCAGCGCTGCAACAATAGAACGACGCAGGCGCTACGTTTAAGGGCGACATTTCAGTCCCGCGAAAGAGAAGCTTAAAGAGGAGCTTGCCTGAAACAAGCACAAGCTCTTCTTTCTCACTGCGGCTGGCCGACAGCTACTTCTTCTTGGCTGTCTTTTTCGCTACGGTGTCGATCCCGTATTGCGACAACATCCATGCCATTTCAAAAGCGCGCTCCTTGATGGCGTCATAGCGTCCTGAGGCGCCACCGTGACCCGCCCCCATATTCACCTTCAACAGCAGCGTATTCTGATCAGTTTTAAGCGCACGTAACTTCGCCGTGTACTTCGCCGATTCCCAATACATGACCTGGCTGTCATTCAGACCGGTCGTCACCAGCATCGATGGATACGCTGTTGCCGCGATATTGTCATAGGGTGAATAGCTGCGCATGTAGTCATACGCGGCGCGTTGGTTCGGATCGCCCCATTCCAGATATTCGCCGGTAGTCAGCGGCAGACTGGCATCCAGCATCGTATTCATCACATCGACAAAGGGTACGGCGGCATGCACGGCATGGAACAGATCGGGACGCATGTTCACCACGGCGCCCATCAATAACCCACCGGCGCTGCCACCTTCGATGATCAGGCGCTGCCGGCTGGTCCAGCCTTCTTTGATCAGATATTCGGCACTGTCAATGAAATCGTTGAAGGTGTTTTTCTTGTTCATCAGCATGCCGTCATCATGCCAATGTTCGCCCATATCGTTACCACCACGGATATGGGCTTCGACGAAGATCACGCCACGATCAAGCAAGCTGACGCGGCTGTTCGAAAACGTCGCCTCGGCCGGAATACCGTAAGCGCCATAAGCGGTGAGCAGCAACGGCGCACTGCCATCTTGTTTGACGCTTTTCTTGGCGACGGCCCACAGTGGCACCTTGACACCGTCACGTGCCGTCGCCCAAAGGCGCCGGGTCTCGTATAGCGCGGGATCATAGCCAGGCACCTCCTGTTGCTTTAGCAGGCGGCGCGTGCCGCTCGCCATGTCGACGTCATAGACCGTCGACGGCGTAACCGGCGAGGTATAGACCAGTCGATACTGGCGCGAAGTGAATTCCGGCGTGCCTCCCGCATACGACAGATACACAGGCTCATCGAACTCCAAGGTCTTCCAGTTGCCGCTGGCGAAGTCGTAAATGCGCGAACGCTCTTGCGCATCGGACTTTTCTCCCACGACCAGAAAGTCGCGAAAAACCTCCATCGACTCCAGCAAGACCTGTGGGTCGTGCGCAATCAGTTCTTTCCAGTGAGCCTCAGCAGGTGTGGCCAGCGGCGCGACGACCAAACGAAAATTCTTGGCATCCTTGTTCGTCTTGATGAACAACTCGCCATCGCGATGATCGACGTAGTAGCGATGACCGGTTTCACGCCCCAGGATGGAACGAAAACTTCCCGCCGGTTGATCCGCTTCCAACAGACTCACCTCTGAGGTATCGGTGCTTTCCGCCTGCAGTTCAATGAATTTTCGGTCGCTGCTATTACCGACATAGATATTGAATTGCTCGCTGGCTTCGCGATACAGCTCCACCGGCTTGCTGCCCGGCGTCCATCGCAGCAACAGATCAGAACGCTTGGTGGTGGCGTCTTCCTGCACCAGAAACACGGTCTTGCTGTCGGCCGCCCACGCCACACTGGTCACCCGTTCAATCTGATTTTCCAGCAACTTTCCAGTCCGCAGATCCTTGATGTGCAAGGTGTATTGCCGATAGCCGGTGGTATCCGTCGAATAGGCCAGATGGTTGTCGTCCGGACTGACAGCGAAGCTGCCAATTTCAAAGAACTCCATCCCTTCGGCCAGTTGGTTTTCGTCGAGCAAAACTTCTTCAGGAGCATCGGCGTCATAGGAAAAATCCGCATCCGTCCCAGCCGGACGGCGACACATGATCGGGTATTGCTCGCCGGCTTCGGTACGACTGTAATAGTAGTATTTCCCACGCCGCTTCGGCACCGACAGATCGGTTTCCTTCATGCGGCTTTTGATTTCGCCGTAGAGTATCTTCGTCAACGGCGCGAGCGACTTGGTCATTGCCTCGGTATACGCGTTTTCCGCCTTCAGATAAGCGATGACTTCCGGATTGGATTTTTCACGTAACCAATAGTAGTCATCGACGACGACCTCGCCGTGACGGGTTTCCTCTCTGGGATGTTTGGCTGCGACCGGTGGGGTTGGAGGAACTGCAGCGAGAGTCGATTTGATGGTCATCAGAGCCAGAATAAACGCCCGAAAGAGGGCTGGTTGTCGAAAAATACGTCGCACACAGGCCTCACACAAAGAAATCGTGCGGCACACTCTCCGCAGCGATCAAACCTGTCGCGACCATTTTTGCATGATAGGCCACAAGCCACCATCAGGCAAAAATCAGGTGTAAACCCTGAAAAGACCAACGTGCATCGACAACCGCTGCAGCCTCTCAGCCGGCACTTAAAACGTCAACACCAGGGAACCTTGCACCGCACCGGATTCCAGCAGGCGATGCGCTTCAGCGGCTTGACTGAGTGGCAGGCGACCGCCGATATCCACCATCAGACCAGCCTGCCATTGCGCCACCGCCGCATCGGCGGCAAGCCGGTATTGCGACAGCTCTTTCATGAAGGTAAGGATACTTGGCCGCTCCAGCAACACACCACGCGCCTGCGCTGCGCTCAGCGATTCCGGTGTCGCTCCATCGCCCGACACGGAACCGATCGTGATCGCCATGCCGCCGCTGCGCGTTGCCTGGATGCTGCGCAACAGATTGTCGCCGCCGATACCGTCCACCACCAGATCAACACCTTTGCCACCGGTGATGTCCATTGCCTCTTTCACAAAATCCTGGCGGCGATAGTTGATGACGTGATCCAATCCTCGCGATTGTGCCAATGCCGCCTTTTCGTCGCTGCTGACGGTACCGATGACGATCGCACCGAGAGTCTTCGCCCATTGCGTCAGCATCAGCCCCAATCCTCCTGCAGCAGCATGCACCAGCACCGTCTGGCCGCGCTGCAAGCGCGCATAGTGATTCAGCAACAGATAAACCGTCATGCCGCGCAAGGTACCGGTACCCGCCTGCTCGAATGACACGCTGTCCGGCAAAGCGATGACACGTGCCGCCGGCAGATCGACCACCCCGGCATACCCGCCGCAAATAGCCGACCATGCCACACGCTGCCCCACCTTCAACGAGGATACCGCAGCGCCGATGGCGTCAATCACCCCACTGCCTTCAACGCCGAGCACCGCAGGCAACGGCAATGGATAACGGCCCAGACGTTGATACACGTCGACGTAATTGACACCGGCAGCATGCTGGCGCACACGCACGGCATCCGCTGCCAGAGGCGGCAGACTGTGTGTAACGAGTTCGAGATTGCCGGCGTCGCCGTAGGCGGACAACTTGATGGCCTGAGTGCTTGCGTTCATGAGTGTGCTCCGATAGATGGTGAAGATGATGAGGAGGAAGTGGACGCCCAGAATAACTTCGTGCAAAATAAAACGGAATTCCCCATTCATGCCCATCCGCTGTGCAAAAATCGACAACACATCCCGTCACTGCCCTCGCTCTCGATCAACTCTCCTGGGATGACGTGCGGTACTTTCTGTGCCTGGCACGCAGCGGCAGTCTGTCGGCGGCGGCACGTTTGCTGGCGGTGGAGCACTCGACCGTGGCGAGGCGCATCGGCGCGCTGGAAGCCGCTATCCAGTTGCGCTTGTTCGATCGTCTGCCACGCGGCTGGCAGCTGACAGACGAAGGCAAGACCCTGCTCGAAGCCGCCGAGCGCATCGAACTGGAAGCGCACGCTTTTGGCCGCGCCATACAGGGCATGACGGCGATGCAAGGTACCGTACGGCTATCGGCGCCGCCGGCTTTGACCAGTCATTTTCTGATGCCGCTGATGGCGCAAAAACACAAGGAGTGGGAAGGCATACAGCTCGATCTGGTCGGCGAAATCCGCGCCGCCAATCTGCACCGGCGCGATGCCGACCTGGCGCTGCGCCTGTCGCGTCCGGAAGAACCCGGCCTGATGGCACGTCGGCTGGGAAGCGCAGGGTACGGCCTCTACGGCAGCAGCCGCTGGAAACGCGTGGCGCGTGCAAAACGGCAATACATCGGCTATGGCGAGGCACTGCAAGGCGGCCCGCATCGCGCCTGGCTGGCACAGTGCGCGGATGACGCCCCGTATGTCCTGGCCGCCAGCGACTTCGCTATCCTGCATCAGGCCTGCCGCTCGGGATTGGGACTGACCATCCTGCCGCACTTCATTGCGCGCAACGATGAAGCGCTGATCGAGTTCGACAGCGGACTGGATCCCATGCAGCGCGACATCTGGCTCACCGTCCATCCCGATCTACGCCGCTCGCCGCGGGTACAGCGTATTGCCGAGTTGCTGGCGCAGATCATTCAGGAGCAAGCGGCATTGTTGGACTGACGTGGCGTACCGGACTGCGCCTGACCAGGCGGTCTCTGCCAAAAATCACGGTTCAGGCTATGCTTTGGAGATCGCAGAACCTTCCTGACCATCCTCATCCTCTTTGCCATGATCAAGATCCTTGGAAAAGCCACCTCCATCAACGTCCGCAAAGTCCTCTGGTGCTGCGACGAACTAAACCTGCCTTTTCAGCGTGAAGACTGGGGCAGCGGATTTCAATCCACCCAGGTGCCGGAATTTCTCACGCTCAATCCGAATGCACTGGTACCGGTGATCGACGATGACGGCTTCGTCCTGTGGGAGTCGAACAGCATCATCCGCTATCTCGCCAATCGCTACGGCAACGACAACTTCTATCCACGCCATCCACAGGCACGCGCCTGCGTCGATCAATGGATGGACTGGCAGGCAACCAATCTGAACAATGCCTGGAGCTATGCCTTCCTGTCGCTGGTGCGTAACTCGCCGGCGCATCAGGATCCGCAGCAACTGGCCGCGTCTATCACCGGCTGGAACAAACACATCGGCATTCTTGAGCAGCGCCTGCAATCGACCGGCGCCTATGTTGCCGGCGACCGTTTCACGCTGGCCGATATTCCCATTGGCTTGTCGGTCAATCGCTGGATCGCGACACCGCTGGAACATCCAGACTATCCGGCCGTGGCAGCGTATTTTCAACGGCTCAACGACCATCCCGGCTTTATCCGGCACGGCAACAACGGCACGCCCTGATTCTTCTCTTGCATTGACATCACAGACCGACGACCATGGACAACTCAAGCAATCGCCTCGTACCCATTTTTTTCTATGGCCTGCACATGGATGCAGAATCGCTGCAACAGAAAGGCATCGCTATCCGTCAGCCGCGCCTGGCGACGATCTTGCACCATAGTGTGGTCGTGCGAGAAAAGGCGATGCTGCTGCGCGAGAAGGATGCACTTGCCTACGGCATGCTGTATCACCTGACGCACGCAGAGATCGATATCCTCTACCAACACCAGACCGGCTATCGTGCCGAAGCTTTCCCGGTCAATGACGGCGAGCATGAAATTTGCGCCATCAGCATGGTGCACATCGAGCCGCCGCTCGACTCCCCCATCGATTACGACTACGTCTCACGACTGCGCGCAGTACTGGAACGGTTAGGTTTCCCAGTTGATCATCTGCCAGCGCAACTGGCCTGACCGGCCATTCAGTCGATTACAGGAAGAGACAAGACCATGCTGCTGCACACCATCTATCTGATCGCCATCACGGCTGAGGCCATGTCCGGCGCCATCATGGGAATCCGCCGCGAGATGGATCTGTTCGGCATCTGTCTGATTGGCACGGTCACGGCGCTCGGCGGCGGTACCGTGCGCGACATCCTGATCGGCCACTATCCGCTGAGCTGGGTCGCGCATCCGGAGTACCTCGCCTTCACCATCTGCGCCGCTGTCGTCACCGCGATTGCCGCACGCAAAATGCATCATTTCAAATCGGCATTTTTGATTGTCGATGCGCTGGGGCTGGTGGCCTTCACAATCATCGGCTGCGATATTGCGAGAGCGTTTTCCGAATTCAATCCCTTCGTTGTCGTCATCTTCGGCATGATCACCGGCGTGTTCGGCGGCCTGTTGCGCGACGTACTGTGCAACCAGATTCCACTGGTGCTGCAACGCGAAGTCTATGCCAGCGTGTCGCTGGTGACGGGCGGTCTGTATGTGGGACTGCAATGGCTGGACGTCAACGCCAATGTGGCGTCGCTCAGTGCGCTGGGTGTGGGATTTGTGTTCCGTCTGCTGGCGATCCGCTATCACTGGATGCTGCCGCGCTTTAATGAGAAGGACGTGCAGGGTTTTGAGTGATCACTGATCATTCTGAAATTTCTGCAATTTTTCAATCTGCAAATCAATCTCAGCGAACCGCTCAAAACCCCGGGTGCAAAAAATTACTCGATGATGATCGGTTCGACCGATGGCAATGACACCGGCTGCGTCGTGGACTGGACCTGGCTTTCGTCTTCACCGGTTGCTGCGGGTCCTGTGCCCTCTCTCATGCCATCTTCCCCGCCGGTGTTTTGGCGAGCATCCAGACGTCGTTTGCGTTCCGCTGCAATCATCTTCGCCGGTAGCGGTGTCCAGACGACGCTGGTATTGACGGCGTACATCTGGCATACGACATTACGCCATTTTGCACAACGTTGCATCACCCGTGTAGCGGGATCAGAAATCCCCGGCGCATCGGTTGCGCTCAATCCCCATGTAGATGTCCACCCACCATTGCTGGAGATGGCAAAGGCCCGAGGCAGTTTTTGATCCAGCCATTTTCTGTAGGTCTCGCGTCCCTTCTCACTCACCGCCGGCAATGACATTTCATCGTTCAATCGTGCATAGCTAGTGCGGCGGAAGCTGCTACGGCGGTCATTCAGGCGCTGCGCCACTCCCGGCAGCAAAGCGACATCTGCCCGTCCAGTTTCCACCGAATGAGGGCGCAATATCGTTTGTTCAAAGTGCAGCTTGTCTTCCGGATCCGGCGTGAAATCGAACTGATAGTAACTGCGCTCGCCGGCCTTCACCTGAATGGTGAGGCCGCGATTGAAACCCCATGGCCCAGGACTCACGACAATGTTGTGCTTGCCAGGATCCAGGTGCAAGACAACGTAAGTACCGTTTTCCAGCATTGGGCCGATGTGGCCATCCGCCGAGGTATAAAAAGGCTGCGCTCTGGCGATTTCCGATTTGTTGCGATAGATATAAACATCGCCCTTGCTCTCATCTACCGGCTTCAGCGGCGTACCAGCGCGTGGCGCACGGGCACAACCTGAAAGCAATACGACGGCAGAAATAAAGAGAAGAGCAGAGACACGAGCCAGTCGTGAACCGGCCATTTTTGTCTGATGTGACATCTGGTGTTTTTCTTATCTGTTGATAGGGATCCCGCGGCGATTCTCACCGATGTCAATTTACAGGTCAAGCTGGAATGGCGCATTCTTCTGCGTATGTAAAAAATGTACCCGCAGCGTGTATCCATGCGCCTTTGCGCGCATATTTCGTCAGCACTTTGACAGCATCTGGTGCTACATTCGTTATGATGATTGCTGATAAAAAACAGAAGAAAGCAGCGCCATGCCAGATAAGAAAACCAAGAACATGCCCACTCTTTCGCCTCTCGATTTCCGTTCTTCGCCGCTCCTGATTGCAGCAACAGCTGCCGTAATCGGTCTGAGCAGCTTGCCTCAGACGGTGTATGCAGCCCGCTGGCAGGAAGTCGGCGAAAACGAAACCTCGCTGGACAAGAGTTATATCGATATCGATTCCGTCAGACAAGACGGAAACATTCGCGTGGCGCAGTTCATGACCGTCTACGAAAAGGCCCGCGTCAATTCGCACGACATCAAGATGGACCGCTACATTCAGAGGACGGCGTTTGATTGCGTCAACAAAACCATCTCCCTGATTTCCACGGTCGGCTACCTCGATGGCCAGCGCGTCGGCTTCAGCCCGGTGCGTACCGACTGGATGCAAAACTTCAGACCGCTGACGGAGACGCCGTTCGTGCAACGGTCTTTCGCGCTCGCTTGCACCGTCCCAGTACAAGCTCAGGCGCCCAAACCATCGCAGCCTCAGGCCCCAAGCACGCCACCACCAAGACAGAAATCAAGTAGCGGCACCGGCATCATCGTCAACCGTGACGGCTATATTCTGACCAACAACCATGTCGTTGATGGCTGCAAATCACTGACGGTAAAAGGAAGCAGTGGCGACACGATAAGAATACTGGCAGAGCTGGAAGCCGTTGACCGAACCAACGATCTCGCGCTGATCAAATCCCTGCAGCCATTCAACCAGGCCGCCAGTTTCCGCATGCCGGCCAAACCGGCCAGGCTGGGAGAAGAAATCGGTGTCATCGGCTACCCGCTGCCGGGCATTTTGTCGAGCGAACCAAAAGCCACATTCGGCCAAATCAATTCACTCGCCGGCGTCAACAACAATCGCGCCCATCTGCAAATTTCCGCCCCTATTCAACCCGGTAACAGCGGTGGCCCGGTACTCGACGCCAGCGGTGCCGTCGTCGGCGTGGTGGTCTCTTCGGTAGCGATGGCGATGTCGCAGGCAATAGGCTCCGTGCCGCAAAACGTGAACTTCGCCATTCGCGGGGAAGTAGCGCAAAGTTTCCTGACTGCACATCACATCAGCTTCATCATTGCAGAGCCGGGCAAGAGACTGCAAACGGATGAAATCGCCGAGAATGGCCTGCAATTCACGGTGCAGATTTTATGTAATTGAATGATGGGGTGACGCACTCACCCCGGGTTAAGGCAACTCGGATACGGTTCTTTTTCTCCCGCAACTCGCGCGCACAAGCGCACAGGTGCGAGCTGCTGGTATCGGCTTATCCATTTCGCCATATCGATGCGCATCGGCAGCGCTGACGGCATGCCTCTTTCGGCCCACTGTACGGTGTAGTAATCGCGCTCGCCCTTGATCACGATGACCAATGCAGCTTCGCTGGTGCGTCCTGCCGTAGCGGGCGACTGGCCGCAACTGACGATCATGATGTACTGCTCGTAGCCGTTGACGATACCCTCAGACATCTTTCTCTGACTGAAGGAATCCGAGCAGGCACGCCGAAAGCCGGCGGCAATATGTTCGGCATAGTTTGCGGGTGAAATCGTCGCCTCCGATGCGGTCTCTCTCACGCCGCTTATCGTCACCATTTGCGTCCAGGCGCCAAGATCTTCACCTTCCGGAACCGCCTCCCGAATATAGCGCTGCGAGCTGGTGTTTTCGGAAGCCACTTTGAATCCTCTTGGATACCCCATGTAGAGAAGCTGGCTGTAGATCGGCGTCACTGATTTGACGACGGCCTCCTGCGATGCGCCATTGACGGCTTCTTCCGGCGAGTGCATTTCGGTCATGACAGTCGCCGGTGCGACCTTTACCTCGCGGGCGTCTTTTGATGTTTCTTTGAGATCAAGGCCCTGTCCCGTGGCACCACATGCCAGAGAGACAAGAGCCGACAGGACGACGATTTTTTGAAAAGAGTGCTTCATATTGTTGTGTTCGTCTTTTTTGACGCTTATTTGTGACCACCGGTATAGACCAGTTGATCTGGAACCGGTCGATCCGGATTCCCTGCCGTGATTCTACATAAAGGACTGAAGACGGTAAGGAACCAACGCAAAATGCGTGCGCAACCACGTTGCTCCGACTGACCAGACTCGGTACTACTGATGAAATAAATTGCCGCTCTCACCTCCGTGCATTGAAATTTTGTCTCTTGTTGCCATGCCATCGGCACCAGCAAAATGGATGCTCGTTTTTCTTCTCTTTTCCCGTACCCGTGGAGCCGACAGATGACACGCTACATCGATATTCAACGCATTGCTGCGCATCTGAAAGATGCCCAAGACAAGGTACATCAGGTTGCCACCATTACATCGCAAGAGCCGGCATTCGACGTCGCTACGGCATACGAAGTGGCGGATATTGTGCATCAGACAAGACTGACACAAGGCGCTGCAGCAGCAGGCCGCAAGATCGGCTTTACCAACGCCGCGATGTGGGCGCGATATGGTGTGGAAGAACCGGTCTGGGGTCACATGTACGACAGCAGCATCGTCTATCTGTCGGACTCACAAGGCGAATGCAGCCTGGCCCGCTTCACCGAACCGAAGATCGAACCGGAAATCGCCCTGCATTTCCACAAGGCGCCACCGGAAGATGCCGACATCGCGGCACTGGTCGATTGCATTGACTGGATCGCTCCCGCCTTCGAAATCGTCCAGTCCCATTACCCTGGCTGGCAGTTCAAAGCTGCCGACGCTGTAGCCGATGGTGGTCTGCACGGCATGCTGTTTGTCGGAGAACCCGCCTCGCTTGCCGCACTCGGCAGCGCAGCCCTGGAACAACTGGCAACGTGCAACGTCACACTGCGTTGCGACGGTGCGGTACGCGAAACCGGCAAGGGATCAAATGCACTCGGCAACCCACTCTCCGCGATGGCGCACCTGATCGCTGTGATTGCAAAGCAGGTGATTCAACGCCCGATTCAGGCCAATGAGATCGTAACGACGGGTACGCTCACGGCGGCATTTCCGGTGAGCGCGGGAGAAGCTTGGGATATGGAGCTGGGGGGGATTGCCTTGCGCGGAATACGCTTGAAATTTTCCGCATGAAAACAAGATTACTGACACACAGGCAGCAACGACGGGCGGCTTAATCTGAAGTGAATGTTGCCGCATGACGGGCACGGCGAATCAACCGCAAGAGAAGTTGTTTCGTTGTTGAAGACGATCTGGGTGGAAGATTGTGTGTAAGTCCAATGACGCTGTGTCAACCGTTGCGTCAGCAAGCGCATGGCATCCTCACCTCCGGATGGAGACCAGGCATGGCCATCGAAACTGGTTTTTCCACCTTTTCGTCTCCACGCTGCGACACCTGTGACAGACATTTCCGACGGCCATAGATCCCTGACATATCCGGGAAGATTTGCTTCCGTACATTGCTGCGCATCCGCGTTCCTTTTTGCGTCCGCAAGAAGATACACGGCCCACAGGCATGCGGCAAGAATCAGTCCCAGGGTTTCTTTTTTTATTGTCATGGAGTGACCTAACGCCACACTGGCGACACCAAGCCCGCACTTTCCCGACACTGTGTTGGGACTCAGAAAGTGACAGCAGTATTTAACTAACAGCTGGAGAAACAGCGCCGTTGTCCTGTTGTTGTTCTCTCAGCGGTCTGTTTAGACAAGAAATACGATTTTGTCCCTCTGACTTGGCCATCTGCAACGCGCTGTCGGCACGCTGCAAGAGGTCGTCCATCGTCTTGTCGCCGTGCTCGCTGACGGCGACGCCAACGCTGATGGTAAAGGGTGGCAGGTTATCGCTTTGATTATCCGCCATGCCGCGACGCAGTTTTTCAGCGATGATCATCGCTCCGTGCAGATTCATGACAGGCAGTGCCAATGCAAATTCTTCGCGGCCGACACGGCTGATGATGTCGGTGTCACGCAGAATGCGCGCCGCCAATACGCCGAAACGATTTAGCACGGCATCGCCGACGGCGCGTCCATGGGTTTTATTGATTTTTTCAAAGCCATCGATATCGCAGACCGCCATCGACAAGGGTTTCGCAGTGCGCCGCGCCAGCCGGAATTCGCGGTTGGCATATTCGTCGAATTGGCGCCGATTGGCGAGCCCGGTGAGCGGGTCACGCGTCGCCATCTCATAGAGATGCGCATTGTAGCGCGCGATTTTCTTGATCATGGGGCGGAAAATCAGTACCGCTTCCAGCGCCAGTACGATGAAAAACGCGATCAGCACAAGCAGTTGCGCCGTGCGAGCCTGTTCAATGCGAGCGTTCGCTTGCTCGGCGAACAGAGCCGCCGCACGATCGAGCGCAGGCAGCAGCAGATCGCGAGAATGGTGTTGCAACGCCCGATAAGCCTCGTTGCCGGCGTTCATAGTGGTTGCACCAATGAAACGGCGTGAGTCATCCAGGAAACTGCGCACTTCCGTATCGAGCGCGTTGCTGCCGACAAAATACAGCTCATGTTCGGCCGCATTGAGTTGGCTGCCGGCGGGGTCGCCTTTACCGGTGACGATATCCTGCGCCCGCTCCATCTGCGTGACGGCATCCTGCAAGGCATCGTTGGTGGATGTGTCGCCGACATACAGATCGGTGCTGAGCAGCGCAATGCGTTGCGACAGCATGCGTTGCTGTTCAACGAGATGAATGCGCTGCGCAGCATTGCGTTGTTCAATGACGATGTTGCCAAATAGAAAATACGCTGCCAGAAATAACAGCGCCAACACTGCCACGCCGCCCGCATAGGCAATGCTCATCCGGGTCGCGCTGATCTTTCTGTCGGGCAAGCTGGTCGCCGTTGTTTTGGTTTCTTTGGCCGCACGTGTCATCGTAGTGCTTTCTGTGATTGGAGCGTGGAGTGCACAATGCAGTCCTGAGGGTCGATATTATGACATCAGTGCCGCGCAGGAACACGGCAGCAGAGGTGCTCAATCAGATATCCGGGCTTTGCCGACGGCGACCGTTTGCATCAATCACGCACTTTCCCCCGCATCGATTTGATCTCACCGCGTTGAGTCTTGGTCTGCAAGCGTTTGCGTTGCGAACTGCGTGTGGGACGAGTCGGCCTGCGCAACACCGGCACGTGGGCGACGATCGCCAACATTTCCTGCAAGCGTAACAAGGCATCCGCCTTGTTCTTTTCCTGGCTGCGATGCGCCTGGGCTTTGATAATCACCACGCCCTCCTTGCTGATGCGATGATCCCGCAATGCCAGCAGGCGCTGCTTCACATCATCCGGCAAGGACGACGCGCGGATATCGAACCGCAGGTGAATGGCGCTCGATACCTTGTTGACGTTCTGTCCGCCCGCACCTTGTGCGCGGATAGCGGTGAGTTCGACTTCGTCGTCGGTGATGAAGAGGGTCAGGATGGCGGTGGCTCGCGTTAGTAAAGCGCTATGCTAAAAATGCTTTAAGTGGACACTAAAGAGGAATTTGACGGCGGCTAGTAACAAACCAGAAACTGCCCGGCACTTCCCTATGCGGAATAAGTAATTCAACTGCTCGTCGTAAGCCTGTGAAACTTCTGCTCTACCATTGAGCTACACCCAGGTTGAGTAATGATTATACCGATGGAAAATCTGGTTCTCCATAGACCGTATATGGAAAGAAATCAATTTGGGAGGGTAGTTTGTTTCAGAACTGATGCGTTTATCCGAGAGTCATTGAGTGCACTATCGATTTCCTGCGCATGAGCTAGCTAGAGATTTTATTTTTCCGCAGAACGTTATTTTTTGTAAGGAAATCGATGTGCGTGACAGCAAGAGACGGTCATCAGTACAAGGCGCATTGACGCACACGGTGTGTTGTTGCGATAAAAAAATACAACAAATGCATTTCATTTTTTTTGTCTGATCTAAAAAATTACTTCTATAAACAAAGCTGAAGTCAT
>NZ_JAQQFR010000018.1:0-87081 GCF_046025915.1 Herbaspirillum rhizosphaerae
CATTACTCTCCGTTTCACCGACGTCACACCGCTCACATCATCTATACGCGTCATCGGTCTGAGTGCAGACAGATCTGTCTGCTATTTCTCTGCTCCGCTTCAGGTCACCTTCTTCTGTATCAACTCTATCTTCGACATGCAGCAGCTCCAATCGACGACTTCCTGCCTTGGAATGTCACATCAACACTGCCCGTATAAATGCCTCCTATTACTTAAACTTTGAGATCGACTTGCCGGTCAGAGCATCGTCACATTGCTTTATAATTTTGGCATGAGCCTACCCACAAACTACTACAGTTTGCGCCTCGAACTGACGCGCATCGAGCCTTTGATCTGGCGCCGCTTGCTGGTGCCGGCTACGATCACTTTGCCTAAACTGCATCGCGCCATCCAAGGCGCCATGGGCTGGACCAATTCTCACTTGCATCAATTTCATATCGACGACGAACAGTACGGAGAGCCTGACCCATATGACGGTATGACTCTGCTCGATGAAAAAGGCGTCAAGCTATCGTCCCTGCTCACCGAGAACATACGCGAATTCGTCTACGAATATGATTTCGGCGATGACTGGCGGCACCGCGTGGTGGTGGAAAATGTACAAGAGGCAAATCCTGCATGGAATGGTTCGCTTGTGCAGCGGGTCAACGCGCTTGCCCGCCAGAGGATGTCGGTGGAATTCCTGGCTACGATGAATTTGTTCGCGCCATCTCTAATCCCAAACATAAGCAACATATCGATATGTTGCGATGGGTCGGCGGGGCATTTGATCCAGAAGGATTCGATATCAATTCGGCAAATCTGCGCATCCGCCGACTGAAGGGGTAGTTCCTCTTCTTGAATACGTCAAGACGGCCGCGGGGCGACGCTTACGCAGGTTGTAACTTAAATCCCCGCTTTGAATTTCGCCTCCTGCATCACAAAACATCTCTCATCTCAACGTCGCTCAACCGGTCGTACTCAGCTAAACGCATCAATACCTGCCGGTGACCTGCCCGGATCTCAAGACGAAAAAAAAACCGGTCAATGACCGGTTTTTTATTTGTGCTGTCAAAATCGACAGCCTTTCAACCAATCAGAAGCGGTAAGCAGCTTTGAGAACTGCGAAATTCACGCCGCCGTTTGGCTGCTTGATACCGCCGTTCGAGAAATGTTGCAGCTTCAGGCCGACGTCCAGGCCGTTCGCGAACACGTAGCCGGTGCCGAGGTGGTCGCCGAACTGGAATGCTGTCGACAGCTTCTTGGTGTCATTGTTGTACAGCGAGGAGAACAGGTGAACGCCGATGCCGGCTTCGCCGTAGAAACCCTTCTTGTCATCGCGCTGGAAGCGGAAGACAGGTGTAAAACCAATGTCGGTGAAGTTCTTGCTGCTGTCGGTGTTGTTGTAACGCTTTTCATGCCACTCTGCGACTGTCAGATCCCAGTAGCCGCCGATGTGGGTACCGTTGGATTGCCACCAGGCTGTGTTCTTCCAGTCCCATTGCGCACCCAGGCGCAGCATCTGGACTTTGGAGCCGGCGCCGGCTTCGACCGAGACGGAATCAACAGCGTAGCTGGAAGTTTGCAGGCCGATCATGGCGACGGCGGCGACAGTGAGTTTGAGGGCAAATTTTTTCATCGACATGGAATTTTCGCTAAAGTAAATATTGTTGAATATCGAAATAGAGTCTGTTGTGCTGAATAGGATACGATCCACAAACACTTGGATGTATTTTCTCATAACAACTAGAAAAAAAAGCAAGTCTTGGAGCAAGCGTAGCCGTGATTGTCGCTGAAATTGCACAGCTTCGCTGATAGCTGCTCAGAATGCTGTCGTTTCATTGATAAATAGGCAATGCATTCTGCTTGATGAGGACTCATCGCGACAAAAGCAACAACGTCGTGATGTCAGCGAATCTGAAAGTTAGTAATAGCGAAGCTGATCGTCACTCAAGCCTGATAGGCGAATTCTGGCAAGCCGGCTACATCCACGCGCACAGATAGGACACAACCGGATAGTGGGTATTGTGTAAGCTCTGCCTCGCTACGACCGTTCCTGCCGGTCGTGATGTAAAGCGTACGGAGATCTTCACCGCCGAATGCAACCATCGTCGGGCAGCGCGCAGGTACTTTGATTTCCTGCAGAATGTCGCCGTTCGCGGAAAGTCGCAACACACGTCCACCTTCAAACATCGCGCACCAGTACGCATTCTCGCTGTCGACCGCAGCGCCGTCCGGACGTCCGCCATAACCAGGTGCACTCTTGTCCATATCGAACTGTTTGAACAAACGCTTGTTGCTGGTCTTGCCGGTGGCGAGATCGAAATCATAGGCGTCGATACGATGCGCCGGTGTGTTCGAATGAAACATCGTGCGCTTGTCCGTGCTGAATGCAACACCATTGGAGGTCGTCACCGGATGCGCGGCATCGCGCAGCTGACCGCGCTCAAAACAAAACAGACCACCCAATTGCTGATCGCGCGGTTCATAAATTGTCCCGGTCCACAAGCGGCCCATGGCATCGCAGCGACCGTCATTGAAACGCAGCTTGCTCTCGTCATAAGGCGCAGCGTGCAAACGGGTCATCTCACCACTTTCCGTATCCAGCCGGAACAGGCCATCGCGCAAAGCGACGAGCAGACCGCCATCGGCGTGCATGGCGATGCAGCCCGGTTCTTCCTGCATCGGCCAGGAGCGATGGACATTGCTGGCGATGTGCAAACGATGAATGGCCTTGCCGGGAATGTCGATCCAATATAAGGCGCTCTCGCCGATGTGCCATAGCGGGCACTCACCGAGTTGCATGGGAAAATCGAAGGCGACCTGGATTTCAGTTGGAGACATGGGCAGCTATTCCGTGAGAAGAAACAGCATTATGCCCACTGAGCTGGGAATGCTACAACGTCAATAGCGTGAAAAGAGAAAGAAAAAATCTGCACGCAATGCGATCAGTACGCCCAAAGTACAACGGCCTCCGCCGATCTCACTATCGGGGGAGGCCGTAAAAAAATACTCAGTGCCGGCGAAAGATTTGTGGCAAAAGGTGTGTGAGAAACACACCGCACAACCACCCACTCAAACATCGCAACGATGTAGCAAACTACATCGCAGCAAGGTCGTCCGTTAAAACAATCAGTTGGACCAGCCGCCGTCAATCATGTGAATCGCGCCAGTAGTGAAGGCTGACTCTTCGGACGCAAGGAACAACGCCAGCAGCGCGACTTCTTCTGCTTTACCAATACGGCCCATTGGCTGACGCGCCACAAATGCCTGGCGTACTTCCGCTTCGCTCTTGCCGCTTTCCTTGGCTTGGGTGGTGATGCGTTGATTCAGCGAGGGCGACTCGATGGTGCCTGGACAGATGGCATTGCAACGCACGCCCTGGGCGACGAAGTCTGCCGCAACCGATTTGGTGAGGCCGACTACAGCAGCCTTGCTGGCGCCGTAGGCAAAACGATTTGCCACGCCCTTGACGCTCGACGCGGCAGAAGCGATGTTGACGATGGAGCCCGACTTCTTGGCTAGCATGCCCGGCAACACCGCACGGATGGTGTGGAACATTGCCTTGGCGTTGAGATTGAAAGAGAAGTCCCAGGCCTTGTCGTCGCAATCCAGGATATTGCCGGCAGCGACGTAGCCTGCGCAGTTGAACAGCACGTCGACGGTGCCGATGTCCGCCACCAACTGCTTGATTGCGGCATCGTCGGTCACGTCCAGAAGATGAGTCTCTACACCGGTGATGCCGGATAGTTCGTCGAGGTGCGGCTTGCTGATATCGGTAGCGATCACGCGTGCGCCTTCACGTGCAAACAGTTCGACGGAAGCGCGACCGATGCCCTGAGCTGCGGCAGTGATCAATACGGTCTTGCCGGCCAGGCGTCCAGAAGATTGCGATTGCGACATGGGGGATTTCCTTTAAATGAGTTTTCGTTGTGCGAGATTCTTGATCAGCGCCGTCAGTCCAAATGTCCACGGCGAGACCTTGTCGGTAAAGTTGACCTTGTTCACCAGCGCGCCCAGCTTCGGCGTGGCGATCGTCACGATGTCGGCGACCTGATGCGTGAAGCCTTGGCCCGGGCCGAAACGATCCTGGGTCGGTGCAAACATCGTACCGAGAAAGAGCACCAGTCCGTCAGGGTATTGGTGGTTCGGGCCAATCGCGTGTTCCACCAGATTCAGTGGATCGCGGCTGATCATCGACATCGAGCTGCTGCCTTTGAGTGTGAAACCTTCTGTACCGTCTACCCGCATTGTAAGTTCGGCGCGCCGTACATCGTCAATTGAAAAGTTTGCATCGAATAGACGAATGAAAGGCCCGACAGCGCACGAAGCATTGTTGTCCTTGGCTTTGCCCAGCAGCAGAGCGCTGCGGCCTTCGAAATCGCGCAGGTTGACGTCGTTGCCCAGTGTCGCGCCGACAGTCTCGCCACGGCTGTTGACGGCCAGGACGATCTCCGGTTCAGGATTGTTCCAGACCGACTTGGGGTGAATGCCGACTTCATCACCAAGACCGACGGAAGACAGCGGCTGTGCCTTGGTGAAGATCTCTGCATCGGGGCCGATGCCGACTTCCAGGTATTGCGACCAGACGCCTTGTTCCAGCAGTACTTCCTTGAGCTTGGCTGCGCCGTCGGATCCCGGCACCACGCTCGACAGGTTGTCGCCGATGACTGCAGTGATGGCCTTGCGTACGGATTCAGCCTTGCCGGCGTCGCCGCGCGCTTGTTCTTCGATCACGCGCTCCAGCATGCTGGCGACGAATGTGACTCCGCTGGCTTTGACTGCTTGCAGGTCGATCGGCGCCAGCAGCCAGGGGCGGGAAGTATCGCGGGTGGAAGCATCGGCGTTGGCCAGCAGTTCTTCCAGCGAAGCCAGGCGTGGCGCCTTTGCTTGCGCGACCGCTGCGGCAGGATTGTCGAGCTCCAGCAATTGGCTGGATGTCGCAGCGACAGCGCTCAGGTCGTACACGCCGTCGGCTTGCACCTTGACCAGCACCGGTCCGACGTTTGGTTGCCAGATGCGGCCGATTAGCGTTGCTTGTTGATGATCTTCAGGCAGATGCGCCTGAATCGTGAATGCTTGTGCCATGCCTGCTCCAGATGAAGGTCAGTCGAAGAATGAAACGCCGGGAAGAATACGAAACCGCCCGGATGAGATGCTGAGAGATGTTTCCTGAAAAACTTCTTGGAACATGTCGCAACACCCTGAAGGAAAAACTGCCGCCGGCAAATACAGCGCCGGCAGCAGCAAGGAGAAAAGACGATCAGGTATAGACACCGATATGCCAAGGCACGAATTCATCCTGGCCATAGCCATGCAATTCGCTCTTGGTTTTTTTGCCGGAAGCCGTGTCGAGAATCATCTGGAAGAATTTCGCACCGATTTCCTGCGGCGTGGCCATGCCGTCGGCGATCTCGCCGCAGTTGATGTCCATGTCTTCTTCCTGACGCTGCCACAGTGCCGTGTTGGTCGCCAGTTTCAGCGACGGCGACGGTGCGCAGCCATAAGCGGAACCGCGACCGGTCGTGAAGCAGATCATGTTGGCGCCGCCGGCGACTTGTCCGGTTGCAGAGATAGGATCGTAGCCGGGTGTGTCCATGAAGACGAAACCCTTGGCCGTCACCGTCTCTGCGTACTTGTAGACATCCACCAGATTCGACGTGCCGCCCTTGGCGACCGCGCCCAACGATTTTTCCAGAATGGTTGTCAGGCCGCCGGCCTTGTTGCCTGCTGATGGATTGTTGTTCATCTCGGCGCCGTTCTTGGCGCAGTACTCTTCCCACCACGCGATGCGCGCCAGCAGTTTTTCACCGACTTCCGGCGACACCGCGCGACGGGTCAACAAGTGTTCCGCGCCATAGATTTCCGGTGTTTCCGACAAGATCGCGGTGCCGCCGTGCTTGACCAGCATGTCGACTGCAGCGCCTAGCGCCGGGTTGGCGGTGATACCCGAATACCCATCGGAACCACCGCATTGCAGCCCCAGCGTCAGATGGCTGGCCGGCACAGGTTCGCGCTTGATGTCGTTGGCCTTGGGCAGCATCTTCTTGATCTTCTCGATACCCAGCGCAACCGTCTTGGCGGTGCCACCGGTGCTTTGGATCGTGAAAGTGTGGAAGTACTCGTTCTCTTTCAGGTTATGCGCTTCCAGCAGGCCTGAGATCTGATTGGTTTCGCAACCGAGGCCGACGATCAGCACGGCGGCGAAGTTCGGATGCTTGGCATAACCGGCCAGGGTACGGCGCAGCATTGCCAGCGGTTCGCCTTCCGAGTCAACCGCGCAGCCAAGGCCGTGGGTCAGTGCGACGATGCCGTCGACGTTGGGGAAATCCGCCAGCGCCTCAGGATGGATGTCGCGGCGGAAGTAATCCGCGATTGCGCGCGCGGCAGTCGCCGAACAGTTCACTGAAGTCAGCACGCCGATGTAATTGCGCGTGGCGACGCGTCCATCCGGGCGCTTGATGCCCATGAAGGTTGCCGGTGTGTCGACATAATCGACCGGCTTGAAATCGGCGCCAAAGGAGTGTTCGCGCGAAAACTCCGCCATAGCCAGATTGTGCGTGTGCACGTGCTGACCTGGCTCGATGGCTTGGCTGGCGGTACCGATGATTTGTCCATAGCGTTTGATCGGCTGGCCAGCAGCGATGGCGCGTGTTGCCATCTTGTGACCGGCAGGGATCAGCGCCGCAACCCGGAGGCCGTTCTCTTCTTCGAGAATGGTGCCGGTGATCAGTTGGCGGCGCGCAATGACAACATCATCGACAGGATTCAATCGGATGACGGGAGAAATTGGTTTCATGATGATCTCGGTAAATATTGGCAACGAAGTATCGACAACTAAGAGAATGTCATGCAAGCCGGCCGGTGTACCCGGATGCCGAAACACCGGCCATGCTGTGCACGTTGCTGCTCAGGTAATGCGTTGGTGCTTACTTGGTTGCAAATTGCGCCAGGTCAGGCATTGGTGTGCCGACCCATTGTTGATAGATCTGACCCAGACGACCATTTTTGGTGTTGGTGTCGATCCAGGCGTTCAGCCACTTTTGCAGTTCAGGTTCGTTTTGGCGGATGCCGATTGCGTAAGGAATGTCCTTGATCGCAAATTTGGTTTCAAGTCCCTTGGTTGGATTCTGACGAGCGATCGCAGCAGCCAGCGCATTCGGTGTGCACAGACCGTCAACCTGGCCCGAGACCACAGCAGCAGTCACGGTAGCATCATCGTCAAAACGCACGATGGTTGCCCCCTTCGGTGCCAGCGGAGTCAGCAGCGAATCCTGCATGTTGCCGCGCACGACGGCGATGCGCTTGCCGGCCAGGTCAGGCAGGCCCTTGATCGCGGTACCCTTCGGTGCGGCAACGACGAACTGCGAAGCGCCGTACGGATGGGTGAAAGTGATGACCTTGGCGCGTTCAGGCGTGATGCTGAATGTGGCGATCACCATGTCAGCTTTGCCTGTCATCAGGAAGGGTACGCGGTTTGGACCGGTGACTTGCACGATTTCCAGTTCCACACCAAGATCCTTGGCCAGCGCGCGTGCAGTTTCCACGTCCGAACCTTGCGGTTCCAGCTTGGCGTTGGTCATGCCGAACGGTGGCGCACCGAGGTCGACGGCGATCAACACCTTCTTGCGCGCTTTGATATCGGCCAGCGTGTCCGCATGGACGACCTGAGCGAAACACGCCAGACCGAGCATGACGACAGCGGCTTTTTTGGTGAAGTTCAGTAATGATTTCATGTTGTCTCCTGATGTATAGATTTTTACGACTAGGTGATGTTGCCGAAGTTGCCTGTATTACTGTAATTACAAATCGCTGCTGACAAACTTCGCCAGTTCAGCGGTTTTTGGATTGGTGAACAATTCATCCGGAGGTCCGATTTCCCAGACTTTTCCTTGATGCATGAACACCAGAATATCGGCCAGTTTGCGCGCAAATGCCATTTCATGCGTGACCAGCACCATGGTCATGCCTTGCTTGGACAAATCCTCCATGACCTTCAGTACTTCGCCGGTCAGTTCCGGATCGAGCGCTGACGTCACTTCATCGAACAGCATCAGTTCCGGCGCCATCGCCAGCGAGCGGGCAATCGCCACACGCTGTGCCTGGCCGCCGGAGAGTTGCTCCGGGTAAGCATCCTTCTTGTTTTCCAGACCGACCAGCGTCAGGACATTGTGCGCGATTTTTTTTGCTTCTGCTGTCGCCATCTTTTTGATGGTCGTCAGCGCCAGTGTGATGTTGCGTTCAACGGTCACGTGCGGAAACAGGTTGTAGCTCTGGAAGACGATGCCGACCTGTTTGCGCAGCTCGCGCAGATTGAGCTTGTCCGGATGATGGATGTCATGGCCGCAGACGTTGATGTCGCCCGAGTCGATGCGCTCCAGTCCGTTCAGGCAACGCAGCAACGTGCTCTTGCCTGATCCGCTGCGGCCGATGATTGCGACCATCTGGCCCTTCTGCACATCCAGCGAGACGCCATTCAACACCTTGTTCGTGCCGAAGCTCTTGTGCAGATTGTTGATGCTAACGATTGCTGACATTCAATTTCCTTTCAAAGTGCTTGCTCAGCGCCGACAGCGGATAGCAGAGACAAAAATAAATCAGGGCCACGCAGCCGAACACGGTGAACGGCTGGAACGTCGAGTTGTTGATGATCTGGCCGGCGCGCGACAGATCGACGAAACCGATCACCGATGCCAGCGACGTGTTCTTGACGATCTGCACCATGAAACCAACGGTTGGTGGAATCGCGATCTTGAACGCCTGCGGCAGGATCACTTTGTGCAATTGTTCGAAACGGTTGAAGCCCAGGCATTCGGAGGCCTCCCATTGCGTTTTCGGTACCGCTTCGATACAACCGCGCCAGATCTCGCCGAGGAAGGCGGCGCAATACACCGCAAACGAAATCCCGGCAGCGACCAGCGGCGACAGCTTGAAGCCCGCAATCGCCAGACCGAAGTAGGCGACGAACAGGATCACCAGCAGCGGGATGCCCTGGACGATCTGGATATACCAGCTGGCGATGGCGCGCAGCGTCTTGTTGGGGGATACGCGCCAGAGCGCAATCACGAAACCGGCCACGCCGCCAAAGACGAACGCCACCAGCGACAAGACCACGGTCCAGACCGCTGCCTGCAACAGGTATTCGACGTGTAAAAAGGTAAATGAGGTCACGTTGTTTCCTTACAGGTTGGTGCCGAGCTTGCGCTTGCGCACAAACGCTGACTTTGCGATCAGCCAGAAGGCGGCGCGGAACAGGAAGGACAAGGCCAGGTAGGCAACGGCGATCACCACATACACTTCAAAGCTACGGAAGGTTTCCGACTGCACCAGGTTGGCGGTGGCGGTCAGTTCTTCTGCGGAGATCTGCGAGGTGATACTCGAGGCCAGCATCAGCAGGATGAACTGGCTGGTCAGCGAGGGATACACACGTTCCACTGCAGGCAGCAACACCACATGCCAGTAAACATGGAACTTCGACATGCCCAGGCATTCGGCCGCTTCGATCTGGCCGGGATGGATAGAGTTGATGCCGGCGCGCATGATCTCCGCCGTGTAGGCGCCGACGTTGACGGTCAGCGCGATCACGGCGGAGGTTTCTGCCGTCAGTTTCAGACCGATGCTCGCCAGGCCGAAATAGACCAGGAACACCTGCACCAGCAGCGGCGTATTGCGGATGATCTCGACATAGGTCTTGACCAGCGCCTGCAGCAGCCAGCTTTTGCTCTTGAAAGCGATGGCGCAGAGGGTGCCGACGACAAAACCCAATACGATGGAAAGCGCGGATAACTGTATCGTCAGCCAGGCACCTTCGAGCAAACGGGGCCAGTTGACGAACACGCTCATGAAATCAAAGGTGTAATGCATGAAGTCTCCAGAAGTCTTCGGGACAGCAGCTGATTCGTTAAGGCCGGTGCATTGTCAAAACAACGCCGGCTCCCATCCTGCGCTGCCGTGCGCTATCGCTTTGCGGCAGATGGCCGCGGCAGAATGGATGGAATACTGGAAGTGGATATCGCTTGTGCGTGGGTTGTCACCCACTTCGGATGGAAGTGTTTTTGCATTGCTGGGTCTCCTTGCTGAGGCCTGGCACTGGACCGGGAAAGTCCGTTACGCAGGACCGTTCATTATTGTGATGCGCTCTACGGATCGGATGTCCGGTCAGCAGAGCGTATCGGCAATCGCCTCTTGGTGGGCGCTTTTCTGTCGGTGAAAACAAAATTCCTAAACCAAATTCCTAAAACTTGCTACGTGAGAATCAAAGTACTTTGATACCGTCGATGGCAATGCGCGATTGTTCGCGTGCAATGCCGTTGACCAGAGGTTCGCCGAAATCGGGCAGGCTGATTTCAAAGCAATCGCCCAGTTGCGTACGGACACCGTCGGCAAACGACAAGGTCGCGGTGCCGAAGAAGTGCACGTGGATATCGCCCGGACGCAGGAACTGGTTGTACTTGAAGTGGTGATACTCCAGATTCTCGATGGCGTGGCACATGTTGTCCTGGCCGGAGAGGAATTCTTTCTCCCAGATCACGCGGCCATCGCGGCGGATACGGCTCATGCCGACCAGATTGGTGGGCAGATCGCCTACCAGCAGTTCCGGGCCGAAAGAGCAGTAACGCAGCTTCGAATGCGCCAGGTAGAGATAATTCTTGCGCTCGACCACGTGGTCGGAGAATTCATTGCCGATGGCGAAACCGAGGCGATGCGGCTGGCCGTCGTTATCGATGATATACAGGCCGGTCAGTTCCGGCTCTTCGCCGGCATCTTCGGCAAACTCCGGCATCGGGAAGGCTGCGCCCGGATTGACCACGATGTCGCCGTCGCCCTTGTAGAACCATTCCGGCTGCGCGCCGACCTTGCCGCGGCCCGGACGTCCGCCTTCCAGGCCCCACTTGAACATGCGCATCGTATCGGTCATGGCGCTTTCGTCATCGTCCAGCTTTTGATGCATCTTGTCGCGTGTGGACGCGCTGCCCAGATGGGTCAGGCCGGTGCCGGATACCAGGCAGTGCGCCGGATCTTCGTGATCCAACGGCGCCAGGATGCGGTTTTCCTTCAGGATCGCGGCGTAGTCTTCTTGCGAGTCCTGTGAATTGCTATTGAGCAGTTGCGCCTGGCGTTCCAGCGAATTACCTTCTGCAATCGCCAGCAGTGCCAGCTCGCGCATGGTGCTGACTTGCGAAACCACGTTGATGGCTTTGCCATTGACGATGCCGACTTTGCGGCCGCCCTGGCGGTCTTCGAATTGAATCAGTCTCACGGTGTCTCCGTATTTTTTTAGCGAGAAATTTGCAAAATGCATCTGATGCTGTGGCGCAGCAATTGCGACCAATTGCAGGTAACTGCATCCTGGCGCGCCTGCATAAGGAGGAAATCAATCGATTGAGGTCAAACTCAGATTAATTTCGCAAATGTCTCGATGAAATTATTCGCATCCTTATGAGTATTAGGGATGGATGCGTTAGCATTGTGTTTTTGCTGGATCAGAATATAAGAGGCTTCCCCAACGATGTCTAATGACCTTAATTCATCGGGTGATAACCAACTGCTAGGACAGGACGACGCGGACGAGCCGCAACTGGCACAAACACCGCAGGATGCGCCATCCGTGCTGCCCTCGGTCAGTGCCATCGTCAGCCGCCTGCGCTTCAAGCAGGTTGCCTTGTTGACCGCACTCGACGAGCAGGGGTCTTTGCACAAAGCCGCCGAAGTCATGCATATGACCCAGCCGGCCGCGACCAAAGCCTTGCATGAGATGGAATCGGCGCTCGGCGTCACCTTGTTCGACCGCTCGCCCCGCGGTATTGAAGCGACCGAGCTGGGCCGCTGTGTGATCCGTTACGCCCGGTTGATCCAGAGCGACATCAGCAATTTGCGCGATGAGTTGCAGGGCATGCTGACCGGACAGGGCGGCAGGTTGTCGATCGGCACCATCATGGGCGCTGCACCGATGGTCACGCGCGCATTGACGCGCTTGCGCGAAGTGCAGCCGGAAGTTTCGATCGAAATCACCGAAGACACCAGCGCGCGCCAGCTGCTCTTGCTGGATCAAGGTCGCATCGATCTGATGGTGGGGCGTTCATCGGTCAGCTCGCAGCCGCAGTTGTACAACTATGAAATGCTGCGTGGCGAGCCGATGTGCATCGTCACCGGTCTTGATCATCCGTTGGCGACGGCGCAAAAGGTGCGCTTGCAGGAATTGATGAGTTCATCGTGGATTCTGTACTCCAGCAATATGCCCATGCGCATCTGGATCGAGCACGAGTTCAAGCTGGAAGGCCTGAAGGTGCCCGGCAACGTCATCGAGACCGCATCGCCGTTCGTCACTGTCACCTTGCTGGCGCAATCGAACATGGTGGCCGTGATGCCGCTCGACATTGCGCACTTCTTTGCCGCCAAGCAGATGCTATGCATCCTGCCCGTGCATTTGAAGACCCGCATAGAGCACTATGGTATCGTGACCCGCAAAAATGCCACCTTGTCTTCAATCGGCAAGATGTTCATCAATATCCTGCGTCAGCAAAACTGAGCTTCGGCCAGCGTCCGCATCGCATCTTAAATCTTGCAAAGAAGCTCATGAAGTCAGTTGTTCCACCTTCAGTTCGTGCTGTCCCTTCCTCGTTGCGTCTGGCTGTATTGGCAAGTATTGTGGCGCTGCTCGCGGCATGCGCCAACACGCAAAAGATCCACGATCCGGTAGCCAAGCAGATTCGCCTTGATCAGGCATTGGCCCTGTTCTCGACCAATCCCGCCGGCGGGCTGCCCAATGAATGGGAACCACTGGTCCTGATGCGCAAGAAGAAGACCACCGATTACGTGTTGGTCAAGGATGGAGATAAAACAGTGTTGCGCGCCTATGCCGACAAGGCCTCCTCAGGCTTGCGCCATGAGGTCAACATCGACCCGGTCAAGCAGCCTTGGCTGACTTGGAGCTGGAAGACTTCAGCCCTGATCAAAACCGCCGACAATCGCTATCGCGATACCGAAGATTCTCCGGTACGCATTGTGCTGGCCTTCGACGGCGACAAGAACAATTTGTCCTTCATGGACACCATCCTGTTCGACACCGCCAAGCTGGTGTCGGGACACGAGTTTCCCTATGCTACGCTGATGTACATCTGGGAAAACAAGGCACCGAAAGAAACCGTCATCTCCAATACGCGTACCGGCCGCATCCAGATGCTGGTCGCTGAAAGCGGTGCGGCCAACGTCGGTAAATGGGTCAGCTACCAGCGCAACATCGTCGATGATTACGTGAAGGTTTACGGTGAACAACCGGGACGACTGATCGGCGTCGGCGTACTGACCGACACCGACAATACCGAAGAGAAAGTGGAAGCCTGGTACGGCGACATCCGCCTGCTGCGCCAGGCCACCGTGGCAGCACAAACGCAAGCAGAAGTGCAGCCGACGGCGAAGTAATCGCTGATTGACTTAGCGGCTGGCCAGCAGCGCAATCAGCGCCAGCAAGGCCGGCAATGCCTGCACATACAGAATCGAGCGCTTGGCCGTCAGGCCGCCGTAGATCCCCGCAACCAGCACGCAAGCGACGAAGAACAGTTTGACGGCGCCGTCGCCGCTGATTAGCCCCCACGCCAGACCGGCGGCAAGAAAGCCGTTATACAAGCCCTGATTCGCCGCCAGCACCTTGGATGCTTCGGCGGCTTCACGCGACTGTCCGAAGGTTTTCAGGCCAAAAGGCTTGGTCCACAAGAACATTTCCAACACCAGAATCCAGACGTGCAAAACGGCGATCAGTCCTACCAAGAAATCGGCGACCAGTTTCATTGTTTCTCCTTGTTGTCATTGATGTTGTCATTGATGTTGTCGTTGAGCCGCTAAGCAAGAGGGCAAATAAGCGCTGATCATGCCCGAAACAACAGTTTCTGAACAGACATTGCTTTGAGCCGCTCTCCAGAGCTAGAATAGCGCCGGGCCTGACAGGAGGCCCGCTCTCGCGAAAGCTGACGCACCTGTTGATGTCGAAGCGGTACTTCCTTTTTCGGATAAACCCTGACGTACAACCTTAATCATGACCGTTGCGAGAGCGGGCACTATGAAAGGAACGTTATGTGGTCTACCTCCCATCCTCTTTTTAAATCCTCCAGTACTACCTCGGCCATCTCCGGCAATGTTGACGGCGAACCCGGCTGCAACAGTGAATTCCTGCGTCGTCACGCGCGCCGCCTGGTGCGCAATGGCAGAGACGCACAACCCAGCAAAGCCTTGCCGGTATTGCGCAGGATCATCGATACCGGTGTCATGCCGGAGCTGAGCGTCACCGATCTCTATGCGGTGCGCGATACCTTGCAACTCAAACACGTTCTGCACATGCTGGGCCGGGAACTTGGCTTTGCCGGTCGGGAAGCATGCAAGCACGAGATTGACCGTCGCGGAGCCGAGGTACTGGATCGATACCGCTTTGAGCAAGGACAGTTTGGCGACTTCCGGCAGAACTGGTTCAGCGACGAGCAGACTGCGCGTGAATGGCAGCAGCAAAACGGCGGTTACATCGTTGCCTACGGCAAGCAGGCAGTGGCGATTCTTGCTGACTGATCGATAAGACTGATAAAGCGGATTGCTCGTTGCATGGGCAATAAAAAACGGCGACGCTTGATAGCGTCGCCGTTCAATTTTTCCTTGCCCTGTCGTTGTTGCCGCTGTGTTTATTGCGGCTTCAGGAAAGCCTCTGCCAATCGCACCCAATACGTTGCACCAATGGGTAGCAAATCGTCGTTGAAGTCATAGCTTGGATTGTGCAGATTGCACGGGCCCAGGCCGTGGCCGCTGTCGCGATGGCCGCCTTCGCCGTTGCCGATGAAAACGTAGCAACCGGGTTTGTGTTGCAGCATGAAGGCAAAATCTTCCGCGCCCATGGTCGGTTCGACGGTGGCATTGACATTGTCGGCGCCGACGATGCTTTGCATGACCTCGACCGCAAATGCGGTTTCCTTGGCGTGATTGACCAGCGGCGGATAGTTGCGGTTGAAGGTGAAATCGACTTCAGCATCGAAGGCGGCGCAGGTGTGCTCGGCGATTTCCTTCATGCGGCGTTCGATCATGTCCAATACCGCCGTGCTGAAGGTGCGTACCGTGCCGATCAGCATGGCGTTGTCGGGAATCACATTGGTTGCACTGCCGGCGTGGATCTGCGTGATCGATACGACAGCCGAATCGTTGGGATTGGTGTTGCGCGAGACAATGGTTTGCCAGCTTTGTGCGATCTGCACCGCCGTCATGACGGGGTCGATACTCTTGTGCGGTTGCGCGGCGTGCGAGCCCTTGCCTTTGACGTCGACATAAAACTCGTTGCTTGACGCCATCATCGGACCCGGCGTCACGCCGAACGTGCCGGCCTTCATGCCCGGCCAGTTATGCATGCCGAATACGGCATCCATCGGATATTTTTCAAAAAGACCGTCCTGAATCATGCGTTCGGCGCCGCGTCCGCCTTCTTCCGCCGGCTGAAAAATCACATACACGGTGCCGTCGAAATCGCGATGCTGCGACAGATAATGCGCCGCGCCCAGCAGCATGGTGGTGTGGCCGTCATGGCCGCAGGCGTGCATCTTGCCTTCGTGTTTGGACGCATGCGGAAAGGTGTTCAGCTCCGGCATCGGCAGTGCATCCATGTCGGCGCGCAAACCGATGGCGCGCGTGCTGCTGCCGTTCTTGATGATTCCGACCACGCCGGTGACACCGAGGCCGCGCACGACAGGGATGCCCCACTCGGTCAGCTTCTGCGCGACGACGTCGGAGGTGCGCTGTTCTTCATAGCTCAGTTCGGGATGCGCGTGAATGTCGCGGCGGATTTTTTGCAGTTCGGAATGGAATTGGGTGATCGGGTCGATGAGTTTCATGATGCGTACCTTGTGGTCAATCTTGTGGAGCGTTTTCTATATTGTCATTTCGCCATGTACGGTAACTGGTTCGAATTTGACCGAACCAGTTTGGCGTGAACGGGATACCTGAAGCATACCCCGGACGCCGATCATGCGCTGGCGCCGTGCTTATATCGTCCTTATATTACTCTCAGGCCTTAGAGATCTCGATAAATGTAGTTGCTTATCCGGCATGATTTATGCACCATCACAACTTCGTGTGCAGATTGCCACCCAGCCATTTTTTATAGCCTAGCCAAAACAGCCAATGCTCGTCTTCATCATCCGCCGTTGCGTACAGAGCGTTGCCGTGCTGCTCCTGATGTCGCTGCTGGTTTTCGTCAGCGTCTACGCCATCGGCAATCCCATCGATATCCTCATCAGTGCCGACGCCGACCAGATCGAGCGGGCGCGCGTGATCGCTGCTTTTGGTCTCGATCAACCGCTGTGGGTGCAATACTTCTACTTCATCAAAAACGCGTTGGCCGGCGACATGGGACGTTCCTTCGTCTATGCCACGCCGGCGCTCGGCCTGATCCTGGAACGCCTGCCCGCCACGCTGGAGCTGGCGATTTCGGCCATCCTGATTGCCATCGTGATCGGCCTGCCGCTGGGTTTGTGGGCAGGTCTGCGACCCAAGAGCATTGCCAGCAAGACCATCATGACGGTATCCATCTTCGGGTTTTCGCTGCCGACGTTCTGGGTCGGTCTGATGCTGATCATGGTGTTCGCCGTTGAACTCGGTTGGTTGCCGACCAGCGGGCGCGGGCAGACCGGCATGCTGTTCGGGATTCCTATGGGATTTCTGACCTGGGATGGTCTCAAGCATCTGCTGATGCCGGCGCTGAATCTCTCGCTCTTCAACATCGCGCTGATCATCCGTCTCACGCGGGCCGGCACACAAGAGGCGCTGCTGCAGGACTACATCAAGTTTGCACGCGCCAAGGGCTTGCGCAACAGCCGCATCGTCGGTGTACATGTACTGAAAAACATCATGATCCCGATTGTCACCGTGGTCGCGCTGCAGTTCGGCTCCATCATCGCGTTCTCCATCGTTACCGAATCGATCTTTGCCTGGCCCGGCGTCGGCAAGCTGTTGATTGACTCCATCCGCGTGCTTGATCGCCCGGTGATTGTCGCCTTCCTGTCGCTGATCGTGGTGATTTTCATCCTGATCAACCTGTGCGTCGACGTGTTGTACTCAGTGCTGGATCCGCGCGTGCGGCTATCGGAAGCGAAGGGCTGACATGTATTCGAAATTAACCCAAAAAATTGCACAGGCCGACACGCCGTTCACACGTTTCCTGCAAGGCTTCTTCAGCAGCCGCATTGCGACCTTCGGTTTCATTCTGTTGCTGCTGATTTTGTTGGCGGCGATTTTTGCACCGATCATCTCGCCGCAAAATCCCTATGACCTTGAACATCTCGATGTCATGGATTCACGTCTGGAACCGGGAAAAACGTCAATGGAGGGCAACCTGACCTTCCTGCTCGGCGCTGACGATCAGGGCCGCGACATGCTGTCGGCCATCCTCTACGGCCTGCGTATCTCGGTCATGGTCGGCGTCACCAGTACCGTGATCGCACTGGCGATCGGCTTGTCGCTGGGTTTGCTGGCAGGCTACGCCGGCGGCCGCATCGAAGCACTGATCATGCGCGTGGCCGACATCCAGCTGGCATTTCCACCCATCCTTGTCGCGTTGATCCTGCTGGCGCTGACCGGGCGTGGCGTCGACAAGATTATCATCGCGTTGGTGACCGTGCAGTGGGCGTACTACGCACGTACGACGAGAAGTACGGCACTGGTTGAGCGCAAGAAAGAATATATCGAAGCCGCCAGCCTGCTCGGCCTGTCACCGCTGCGCATCATGTTCCGCCATCTGCTGCCTAATTGTCTGCCGCCGTTGATCGTGATTGCGGCCTTGCAGGTGGCGTCGGCGATTTCGCTGGAAGCGACCCTGTCTTTCCTTGGTCTGGGTTTGCCGGTAACGGAACCCTCGCTCGGCTTGTTGATTTCCAACGGTTTCCAATACCTGCTGTCGGGCAAATACTGGATCAGTTTCTTCCCTGGCTTGGCCTTGCTGGCGACGGTGGTGGCGATCAATCTTGTTGCCGATCAACTGCGCGATGTGCTCAATCCACGTTTGCAAGGACAGTAGGGAGACAATGCGATGACGGCCACACTACAAGTAGAAAACCTGCAGACGCATTTCTTCTCGCGCGGCGGCGTTGCGCGCGCGGTTGACGACGTCTCGTTCTCGGTCGCGCCGGGGCAGGTGATGGGCCTGGTCGGCGAGTCCGGTTCGGGCAAGTCGATGACCGGCTATTCCATCATGGGACTGATTGACGAGCCGGGAAAAGTAGTCGGCGGCCGCATCCTGCTCAACGGCGAAGATCTGCGCACCATACCGGCAAACCGGATGCGCGAAATCCGCGGCAACCGCATTGCGATGATTTTTCAGGATCCGATGATGACCCTGAATCCGGTGCTGCGTATCGATACGCAAATGGTTGAAGCCGTGCTGGCGCATCAGGACGTCAGTAAGGATGCCGCATTGGCATTGGCGCGCGATGCGCTGGTGCGTGTCGGTATCGCGGCACCTGATGAGCGCCTGCATGCTTATCCGCATCAATTTTCCGGTGGCATGCGCCAGCGCGTGGCGATTGCGATTGCCTTGCTCAACAAGCCGGATCTGATCATCTGCGACGAGCCCACCACCGCGCTCGACGTCACCATCCAGGGACAAATCCTGTTCGAGATGCAGAAGCTGTGCCGCGAGTCCGGCACGGCCCTTATCTGGATTACGCACGATTTGTCCGTTGTTGCCGGACTGGCCGATACCGTCAGTGTCATGTACGCCGGGCGCATCGTAGAAAGCGGCGCGGTTTCGCAAGTGCTGACACAACCTCGCCATCCCTACACCTACGGCCTGATCGCTTCGGCGCCATCACGCAATCCGCGCGGCCAGCCGTTGCGTCAGATCCCCGGCAGCACGCCGTCGTTGTTGAACCTGCCGTCCGGCTGCGCCTTCCGTGACCGCTGCACGCATGCCACTGTGGAATGCTCGCAGACGCCGGAGACGCGCATGGTCGACAATCGCGCCTTGCGTTGTTTCCACCCGATGGCGGATGCACCGCTGGAGGTGACGTCATGACATTGAATGTATTGAAAGAGCCGAGCGTGCAGACCGACGCGAATACACAAGCCTCGCAACCTTTGCTGGAACTGCAGCATGTCGCCAAACGTTTCGTCAAACCGCTAGATAGTGCCGCGAAAACCGCCAATCTGTTCACCCAGCCATTCGGCCGCGTCTTGAAGGAAGAAGTCGTGCACGCCGTTGATGATGTCAGCCTTCACATCAACGCCGGTGAAGTCGTCGGTCTGGTCGGTGAGTCAGGTTGTGGAAAATCGACACTGGGGCGCATGGTCGTGGGATTGCATAGCCTCACGGAAGGAAAGAGGCTGTGGCAGGGCGAGGATCTCGACAAGCTGTCGCCGCACCAAAAACGCGAGCGGCAACTGGCGATCCAGATGATCTTCCAGGATCCGTATGCTTCATTGAATCCGCGGTTGCGTGTGGTCGACATCGTCGGTGAAGCGCCGGTCGTGCACGGCATCATCAGCAAGGGCCAGCAGCAGGAATACGTGGCGGAGTTGTTGCAACGTGTGGGCCTGAACGGGGACATGTTGCGCCGTTTCCCGCATCAGTTTTCCGGTGGTCAACGAGCCCGTGTAGGTATCGCACGTGCATTGGCGGTGAAGCCGAAATTCCTGGTCTGCGATGAAGCCGTGGCAGCGCTCGATGTGTCGATCCAGGCGCAGGTGTTGAATCTGTTCATCAAGCTGCGCGATGAGCTGGATCTCACCTATCTGTTCATCAGTCATGACCTGGGTGTGGTGCGGCATATTTCTGACCGCGTGTTGATCATGTATCTGGGCCGCATCGTGGAATCGGCCCCGACTGACGCCGTCTTTGCGCGCGCCAACCATCCTTACACGCAAGCCTTGCTGGCGTCGGCGCCGAAGCTGGAAGTGGGCAAGGCGACCTACTTTGCGGTCAAGGGTGAAATCCCGTCGCCGCTCAATCCACCTTCGGGTTGCCATTTTCATCCGCGCTGTCCGCATGCAATGCCACGGTGTTCGGTAGAGAAACCACTGCTCAGGGAAATCGCGCCGGGACACATGTCCGCATGCCATCTCAACGACGGGCAATGACAAGCAATAACAAGGCCTCGGACTGAAGAGGCTTTCGGCCTTTTTTTCATCACGCAATTTTGTTCAATACGCGCAACGCGAGCACGTCTAGCATCGCCAGTTCGATTCAATATTGTTGGATGGCGAAACATGGTCTTGCAAGAATTCCTCATGCTGGCGGTGGCGCACTGGCTGGCGCTGGTCAGCCCCGGCCCCGACTTTCTTCTGCTCTTGCGCAACGCCCTGCGTCATGGTCGGCGCAACGGCATCGGCACCAGTCTTGGCATTGCCTGCGCCAACGGCGTGTATATCGTAATGGCGTTGGCCGGCTTCAGCGTGCTGCAACACAGTCCGGCTTTGCTGCTGGCGATGAAACTGCTGGCCGGCGGCTACCTGGCCTATATCGGCTGGGCCTTCATCCGCGTCAGCCGCAGCCCGCAGCCGCTGGCGTGGCAGCATGCCGGGGGCGAGGGGAAAGAGCGTTATGGCTTCTTCAAAGGCTTCGCGGCGGGATTCTTGTCTGGGGGACTGAATCCGAAAAACGGTTTGTTCTATCTGGGTTTGTTCACGCTGATGGTCGGCGCCGCAACCGGTATGGAGATCAAAATATTGTACGGTGCGTGGATGTTTGCAGCGGTCTTTATCTGGGATGCGGCGCTGGTGCTGGCAGTGTCCAATGAGCGCATCGCTGCACGCATTGCGCGCTATTTTTCGCGTGCTGAATGGCTGGCTGGCGTGGTGTTGCTGGTGGCTGCGCTGGGCATCGTGGCCGCAACGCTTTTCGCTTAGCCGCCTAGCTGATATTGCGCCGGCGTCGCGGCCACGCGCGCCTTGAACGCGCGGTGGAAATGGCTTTGGTCGGCAAAGCCGGTACGGTAAGCGACATCGGCCAAGGATGCGCCGCGCCGCAGAAAGTCCCGCGCCAGGTTGATGCGCATATCCAGTTGCAGGGCATGTGGCGTCATGCCGTAGCGGCGGCGAAACTGGCGTATCAACTGATAGCGGCCGGTGCCGGCGAGTTGCGCGAGCGTGTCGAGTCCGATCTTGTCGCAGCAATGATGTTGAAGATGGTCATGTGCCGGTTGCAGGTCGGCATTTCCTCGTGCTGCATCGGAATGGGTATCGCTCGTTACCTCCGATGACGAGGTGCAAAACGCAGCAAACAATTCGCACAGTACATCGATCAATACCGTTTCTTTTTGCAAGGCATCTTCGCCGTCGCGCATGGCGTCGCTGACGTTGTCCATCAGAACCCGGGCGCGCGGCGAACGCAGCACCCGCGAGACCAGCGCCATCTGCGGCGACAGACCCGCTTCGTCCAGCAAGGCGCACAGCCATGCATGATCGAGATGAAACATGCGGTAGCTCCAGCTTGCCCGTTCTGCCGGGTTGCAGGAATGCACTTCGTTGGCGGCGATCAGCACCACATCGCCCGGCCGGATGGGTGTTTCCCGATCCGGTAGCGAGAACATGCTGGTCCCGGCGTCAACGATGCCAATGGAAAACGTCGGATGCGTGTGCGGCGTATAGCAGCTGACGCTACCGACGGCGCGCCTGCCTTCAAAGAATGGCAAAGCCGGGTCGCGCCAGAATTCGACGGCAGGAGTGTTGTCCGAAGCAAGGTTGTCGTGAGCCTGCATGATGAAAGCTTCTGAAAGGGATGCTGCATTTTAAGATAAAGTAAGCGTCTTGCTGCTCCATTCGCCTTCAGTTTCCACATTGTCATGAATTTCGTACCCAACCCAGCTTCTCCAGACTCTGATCCCCTTATCGTCCGCGGCGCCTGTCCGCACGACTGCCCTGATACCTGTGCCTTGCTCGTCACCGTCAAGGATGGCGTTGCGACCGAAGTCCGTGGCGACCCGGCCCATCCGACCACGGCAGGCGTACTGTGCACGAAAGTATCGCGTTACACCGAGCGCACTTATCACAAGGAACGCCTGCTGCATCCGATGAAGCGTGTCGGCAAGAAGGGCGAGGGCAAGTTTGAGCGCATCAGCTGGGACGAAGCATTGGACACCATCGCCGCACGACTGAAAGACATCGCTGCGCGCAATCCGCAAGCCATCCTTCCATACAGCTATGCCGGCACCATGGGCCTGGTGCAGGGGGAATCGATGTCGATGCGGTTCTTCAACAAGATCGGCGCTTCGCTGCTTGATCGCACGATTTGCGCGTCGGCCGGTGGCGTGGGCTACAAATACACCATCGGTACGCGCATCGGCGCCGATACCGAACACGTGCAAGACGCCAAGCTGATCATCATCTGGGGCGGCAACCCGATTGCCTCCAATTTGCATTTCTGGACGCGCGTGCAAGAAGCAAAACGACGCGGCGCCAAACTCATCGCCATCGATCCGTATCGCTCGCTCAGCGCGGACAAATGTCATCAGCACATTGCGCTGCTACCGGGCACCGATGCCGCGCTTGCTTTGGGCGTGATGCATGTGCTGATCAACGAGGGCCTGCTCGACACCGATTACATCGCGCAATATACGCTGGGCTTTGATCAATTGAAGCAGCGCGTGCAGGAATGGCCACCGCAACGTGTGGCAGAAGTCTGCGGCATCAGCGCCGACGAAGTCATTCAGCTGGCACGCGAATACGGCGGTGCAGCGCAACGTGGCGAGATCACCATGATTCGCGCCAACTACGGTTTGCAGCGCGTGCACGGCGGCGGCATGGCAGTGCGCAATCTGGCTTGCCTGCCGGCGCTGGTCGGCGCATGGCGGCATGCCGGCGGCGGTTTGCAATTGTCGACGTCGGATTCGTTTCCAAAGAACAGTGCATTCCTTCAGCGTCCCGATTTTTTGCATCAGCATGGCGTCGCTACACGGACGATCAACATGAGTACCATCGGCGACGATCTGCTGCGCGAGAGTTCTGCGGACTTCGGCCCGCGCGTGGAAGTCATGATCGTCTACAACTCCAACCCGGTCGCAGTCGCCCCCGAGTCGGGCAAGGTCGTGCAAGGCTTTGCGCGCGAGGACTTGTTCACGGTGGTACTGGAGCATTTTCAGACGGATACCGCCGACTACGCGGACATCCTCTTGCCGGCGACAACGCAACTGGAACACGTCGACGTTCACGCCACGTACGGCCACGTCTACATGATGGCGAACAACGCTGCCATCGCACCCTTGGGCGAGTCGAAACCGAATACGGAAATCTTCCGTCTGCTGGCAGCGCGCATGGGTTTCGACGACGACTGCTTCAAGGACAGCGATAATGCGATTGCGGAACAGGCGTTTGATCGCAGCAACGAGCGTGCCGCCGATTACGACTGGACGCGTCTTAAGGAAAAGGGCTGGCAGCGTTTGAACATGCCGGCAGCGCCGTTCGCCAACGGTGGCTTCGGCACGCCTTCGGGCAAGTGCGAGTTCTATTCGGCGCGAATGCTGGCCGATGGTTTTGATCCTTTGCCGACGTACATCGCACCGCATGAATCGGTCGCCAGCAATGCGGCGCTGGCCGCAAAATATCCGCTGGCGATGATCTCTCCACCGGCGCGCAATTTTCTCAACTCGTCTTTCGTCAACGTACAGAGTCTGCGCGATACCGAAGGCGAGCCGCATCTGGATATGCATCCCGATGACGCTGCCGCGCGCGGCATTGCAAATGGTGAAACCGTACGCATTTTCAACGATCGCGGCAGCATGCTGGCCAAGGTGCGCGTGACGCCGAAAGCACGTCCCGGCCTGGTGGTCGGATTGTCGATCTGGTGGAAGAAATTTTCCGCCGACGGCAAGAACGCCAACGAAGTGACCAGCCAGCGTCTGACCGACATGGGTAATGCACCGACGTTCTACGACGTCCTGGTGCAGGTGGAAGCATGCGCAGGAAGCGCTTAGTAAAAATTGTTTTGATGGCCGGCGCAGCAGCAGCGTGTCTGCTGGCGGCCGGTTGTTCGTCGCTCGGGTATTACGCACAGGCGGCGCACGGGCAGTTCTCGCTGCTGGCGCAGGCCAAGCCGATCGATGACTGGCTGGCCGATCCGGCGACCTCCGAACGTTTGCGCGCGAAGTTGCAGACCGTGCGCGAGATCCGCCGCTTCGCGGTGCAGCAACTATCCCTGCCGGACAATGGCAGCTACAAGAACTATGCACAACTGCAGCGTCCCTTTGTTGTATGGAACGTGGTGGCGGCGCCGGCCTTGTCCTTGAAGGCGAAGCAGTGGTGCTTCCCGATTGCCGGTTGCGTCGACTATCGCGGCTACTACAGCCGGCAGGACGCCCAGGATTACGCCGATGATCTGGTCAAGCAAGGCTATGACGTACAGGTGTTGGGCGTACCCGCGTATTCGACGCTGGGTTGGTTCAACGATCCGGTGATGTCGACTTTCATCAATTATCCCGATGGCGAACTGGCGCGTTTGATTTTTCATGAGCTTGGCCATCAGGTGGTCTACGTCAAAGGCGACTCGCAATTCAACGAATCCTATGCCACGACGGTGGAGGAACTTGGCCTTGATCGCTGGCTGCAGGCGCAGCACGACGACAAGCTGGCGCAGGCCTACCGCGTCTTTGCCGCACGCAAGGAAGACTTTCTGGAACTCCTGCTGAAATACCGGTCTCAATTGGATGCCAACTATGAGAGCGATGCAGACGACGCCGACAAGCTGCAGCGCAAGGCGGCGATCTTCGATGCCCTGCGCGCCGAGTATCAGCAACTCAAAGTGCGTTGGGGCGGATTCAGCGGCTATGACCGTTGGTTCGCCATGCCGTTGTCAAACGCACATCTGGCGCTGGTAGGTACTTATCACGACCGCGTACCGGCGTTTCGCACCTTATTCCGCCAGAGCCGCGATTTCGCCGATTTCTTCGAACGTGTGAAGGCCTTGGCCAAGCTGGACAAGCCGCAGCGCGACGAGCAGCTGGATCGTTTGCAGGCAACATCCGCGACAGCGGCAAAATAAATGTCGCCGGTGCTAAAGTGGTGAGGGCGGTGAAGTACGGTAGGGCGAGGACGTGAAAATGTTGTTGCTGCATTGACTATTTTTGAAAATTGCCCGGTATCGCCAGAAAAAGTTGCCAGTTTGGAAAAGATGGAGCAAGGTATCAGCCGGTAGGTTCGGCTGGTCGGCAAAACAAGAAAATTTTCTTAAATTTTCTCAAAATACTTGCCCTTAATGAGATTGGTGGATAGCATCTGCAATAAATAAAAACACAACCGTGCTTTTTTTGCGGCGTGCATCCAAGTCCTGAGAATACAGCCAGGCTGCCGCTCTGAATCGGAGACAAAAGGAACAATATGGATAAATTCTGGCTTGCATCGTACCCCGCAGGCGTCCCAGCCGACATCGACCCAGGCCGCTACCGCTCGCTGGTTCAGTTGATCGACGAGGCCTTTGTTAAATACGCAGACCGCAATGCCTATGCATGCATGGGCAAGTACCTGACCTATGGCGAGCTGGACAAGATGTCCAACACACTGACCGCATGGTTGCAAAGTACCGGCCTGAAAAAGGGCGCTCGCGTAGCGATCATGATGCCCAACGTGCTGCAATATCCGGTCGCCATTGCCGCCATCCTGCGCGCCGGTTACACGGTGGTTAACGTCAATCCGCTCTACACCCCGCGCGAACTCGAACATCAGTTGAAAGACTCCGGCGCCGAAGCTATCTTCGTGCTGGAAAACTTCGCCTGCACGCTGGCCAAGGTAATCGCCAATACCGACGTCAAACACGTCGTCGTCGCCAGCATGGGCGAGCTGCTGGGCGGTCTCAAGGGCGCGATCGTGAATCTGGTGGTGCGCCACGTCAAGAAGCTGGTGCCGCCTTTCTCGTTGCCGCAGTCGATTACTTTCAAGAAGGCGCTCGCGCTGGGCGAAGGCAAAACACCTGCGCCGATTGATGTTGGTCACGACGACATCGCTTTCCTGCAATACACCGGCGGTACTACCGGCGTCGCCAAGGGCGCGGTGCTGACGCATCGCAACCTGGTGGCCAATGTGCTGCAGGCGGAAGAGTGGCTGATGCCGGCGCTCAAGCAAGGCGCCAAACTCGATCAACTGGTCTTCATCTGTGCGTTGCCGCTGTATCACATCTTCGCACTGACGGTCTGCAACATGCTCGGCACCCGCGAAGGCGCGCTCAACGTGCTTATCCCCAATCCGCGCGATATTCCAGGCTTCATCAAAGAGTTGGGCAAGTACAAGGTCAACACTTTCCCGGCGGTCAATACGCTGTACAACGCGCTACTGAATCATCCTGATTTCACCAAGCTGGATTTTTCCGGCTATCGTTGCTGCGTGGGCGGCGGCATGGCGGTGCAGAAGTCGGTGGCTGACAAGTGGAAGAAGGTCACCGGTTGCGCCATCATCGAAGGCTACGGCCTGTCGGAGACTTCGCCGATTGCCAGCGCCAATCCTTGCACCATCGAAGAATACACGGGCACCATCGGCCTGCCGCTGCCGTCGACCGACATCGCGATTCTCGATGACGACGGCAAGCCTGTGGCCCTCGGCCAGCCCGGAGAAATCGCGATTCGCGGACCGCAAGTAATGGCCGGCTACTGGAATCGTCCCGACGAAACCGAGAAGGTCATGACGCCGGACGGCTTCTTCAAATCCGGCGATATCGGCATCATGGACGAACGCGGTTACACCCGCATCGTTGACCGCAAGAAGGACATGATTCTGGTGTCCGGATTCAACGTCTATCCGAATGAAATCGAAGGCGTGGTGGCTGCGCATCCGGGCGTACTGGAATGCGCCTGCGTCGGCGTGCCGGATGAGCATACCGGCGAAGCGGTCAAGTTGTTCGTGGTCCGCAAGGACAAGTCGCTGAATGCTGAGCAACTGATGGCTTACTGCAAGGAGCAGTTCACCGGCTACAAGAAACCGAAGTACATTGAGTTTCGGGATGAGCTGCCAAAGACCAACGTTGGCAAGATTCTCCGTCGCGAATTGCGCGATGAGAAAAAAGAAGAGAAGAAGGCTGCCTGATTTTCAGCTTGAGTATTCTCAGCAGAACAAACAAAAAACGCGACCTTGCCGGTCGCGTTTTTTTATGGCCGTGCAGCCAGTCAGGCTCAATCGAATCAGGCCTGGGTTTGCTTCCACGCGCTGACGAAGGCTTCTGCATTCTGCTTCACCTGTTCTGCGCTCATGCCGGGTTTGTACAACGCAGAACCAAGGCCGAATGCCGATGCGCCGGCTGCAACGAATTCCTTGAGACTGGCAGGTGTGATGCCGCCGACCGGCACCAGCATGACATTGGCCGGAATCACCGCGCGCCAGGCTTTGACCACTAACGGACCGAGCTGCTCAGCGGGGAACATCTTGAGGATGTCCGCACCTGCAGCCAGTGCGGCGAATGCCTCGGTCACCGTCGCCACGCCCGGTGCGCTGGCAAGCCCGGCGGCAGTCGCAGCGCGGATCACTTCGGGATCGCTGTGCGGCATGACGATCAACTGCCCTTCTGCATCCTTGACCTGCAGCACCTGCGCCGGCGACAGCACCGTACCGGCGCCGACCATGCAACTGGCCGGCAGTGCGTTGCGCAGCACGCGAATGCTTTCGAAGGGTTCGGGGGAATTCAGCGGCACTTCGATGATGCGAAAACCCGCGTCATACAAAACCTTGCCGATGCTCTCGACTTCGTCAGGACGGATGCCGCGCAGGATCGCGATCAATCCGCATTGTTTCAGTGCTTCTTTTAACATGGTGTTTCTCCAGTGATGCTGAAACTCGGTTGAACTCGGTTGAACTCAGTTGAGCTTAGCTCAGCAGTCCGGCTTGCAGGGCAATTTTCCACAAGCCGGTTTCGGTGGCTTGCGCCGCGATGTCGATGCCATTCAGATTCAGGCCGTACAGATTCAGGGCGGCCTGATAGCGGGCGCACAGCTTGTCGTCGCCAATCAGGATGATGTGCGGGGAGGGCGCACAGCCGGCAGCTTCCCGCGTGGATTTCAAGGCAGCGATTTCGTGGCCGATCAACAGTCCGGACAGATAATCAGGCTGACTGCGCGGCGACAGTTCGCCTACCAGGCTCAGAGTACGGCTGCTGAAAATATTGGACAGCACACCGGCGCGTCCTTCTTCGGTTTGCGCCACGCGCAAGCCGCGTTCGAAGGCCGCATTATCGGGTTCATCGCCACGTTCCATCGTGCGGCCGAGGATGGTGTGCTGGCTCAGCACGGCATAGACCTCGCCGGTCATGAAGGTATCGAAATGTGTCATGCGCCGCGCTTGTACGCGCACCCATTTCGAATGCGTGCCGGGCAGGCCGATCAGGACTTCGGCATCGCCTTCCAGCGACTCCAGGACGCCGACGACTTGCGTTTCTTCACCGCGGAGGACGTTGGGTAACCCTGTGCGTTGCAGCAAGCCGGGAACGATGTGCAGCACCAGTCCCGCGGCAATCTCGACGCGCGTCAGTTGCTTGCCGACGTCGGCGACTGCCAGCGGCATGTCGACATAGGCGGCTTCGCGCCAGCCTTGTGCACTGCCGACCATGCCGGCGGCGATGACCGGTGTGCCCGGCGCATCGCGTAGCCAATCGCCGCAGGCTTCGTCGAATGCTCTGACGAAGCCTGCGTCGCGGCTGCTATTGTTGTTGCCGTCGCCCACGGTTGTATCAATCGTGGGCAAGTTCATGATGCCCCACGGTAGCCCGCGCTTGTCGAGCACCACGCCGTCGTCGCCGAGGCGATAGGCACGCAGCGACGTTGTGCCCCAGTCGAGCGCGATCAGTCGGGTTGTACTCATTGTGATACGTCTTTTAGCGAGGTACCGGCGTCAGCAGCGGCTTGCCGCTGAAGTGCGCCTGCAGATTCTCGAACGCCAGATCCGCCATGGCGGTGCGTGTGATCACGGTACCGCTGGCCATGTGCGGCGTCAGCGTGACGTTGTCGAGCTTGGCCAATGCTTCCGGCACATTGGGTTCGTTCTCGAACACATCGAGACCGGCGCCGGCAATTTTGCCTTCCTGCAGTGCCTTGATCAGCGCTGTCTCATCGACCACCGAGCCGCGCGCCACGTTGATCAGAAAGCCCTTGGGGCCGAGTGCTTCGAGGATCTCGGCATTGATCAATGCACGTGTGCCTGCGCCGCCCGGCATCGACAGCACGAGGAAGTCGACTTCGGATGCCAGCGTTTTCAGATCGGCCACATAGCGGTAGCTGACGTCACTTTGCGGCGAGCGGTTGTGATACGCAATCGTCATGTCGAAAGCCTCGGCGCGCTTGGCGATGGCTTTACCGATGCGGCCCAGACCGACGATGCCCAGGCGCGAGCCGGTGACCTTGGTGGTCAGTGCATGCGGACCTTTTTTCCATTCGCCGCTGCGGGCGAAACGGTCGGCGTGGACGACCTGGCGCGCGGTGGACAGCAACAGCGTCATGGCGAAATCGGCGACGTCGTCGGTCAGCACATCGGGGGTATTGGTAACTTCGATGCCGCGTTCGCGCGCAGCGACGGCATCGACGCCGTCATAGCCGACACCGAAGACGGAGATGACTTCCAGCGCCGGGAAGCGGGCGATGAAGTCGCGTGTGACCTTGGTTTCGCCTTTGGACGAAATGGCGCGGATGGATGGCGCAATGGCGGCCAGTTGGGCTTCGCTCAGGGTGTTGATGTCATGGCAATTGAAATGCTCATGCAGGCGCTGGCTCAGGTGGGGAGGAAGGCTGGCGGCGATGAGGACGTCGGGACGTGCGGAAGTGGAGGTCATGGGGAATGTCTTAACGGTGGATGAAAAGACAGGTCCGCAGCAGGCAGGCCTGTCCCGGGGAAGTTAGCTTGGCATCAAATCTGCATCAGGCTGCCGACCAGCCACCGCCCAGCTCCTGCAAACCGCTGGTGATCGGAATGCTGTCGCCCGGCGCTAGTGGCGGGAGGGCACGCGGTTGACGGTGTTCATCGGTGGCGACGTAGGTCAGCGTGGCTTCGGTCACCTTGACGATTTCGGTCTGGAGTCGATTGCGTTCGGCGTAGACTTCGACGTTCACGGTGATCGAGGTATTGCCGACTTTGACGATATCGGCGTAAAACGACAGCAAATCGCCGACGAAGACGGGGTGTTTAAACAAGAATGAGTTGACCGCAATGGTGGCGACGCGGCCGTTTGCGCGCTTGGTGGCGGGCAGGGAACCGGCGATATCAACCTGCGCCATGATCCATCCGCCGAAGACGTCGCCATAGACGTTGGCGTCGGCCGGCATCGGCATGACGCGCAACTGCGGCATCTTTCCTACGGGCAGCGAGGTGTTATGCTGGGCTGTCATTGCGTTTCCTTTTAAAAGCGTGAAGTCCATCGGACTCTTATAATGTGGAACAAGCGTGGATATGGCAAAAGACCTAGTTTATAGGACTACCGCATCTCACGCATCCTGCGTCGCACGCACCATAAAACAAAAGCACAAATTTTTTTCATCACTATCTTTCATGCGTCAATACTCGACTTCGTCTCCACCGCCTGCGCGCGACGCTTCTGTTCCTGCTCATAGCGACTGGCAAACGTTAGGCACGCTGTTGCCTTACCTGTGGACCTACAAATGGCGCGTGCTGCTGGCACTGGGCTTCCTGGTCGGCGCCAAGCTGACCAATATCGGCGTGCCGTTGTTGCTAAAACAACTAGTCGACCGCATGACGATCGGGCCGAACAATCCTCAGGCTTTGCTGGTGTTGCCGCTGTCGCTGCTGGTGGCTTACGGCGCCTTGCGACTCGGAACCACCGTCTTTACCGAGTTGCGCGAGTTCGTGTTTGCGAAAGTGACGCAGCGCGCGGTGCGTACGATTGCCTTGCAAGTGTTCCGCCATCTGCATTCGCTGTCGCTGCGCTTTCACCTGAATCGTCAGACCGGCGGCATGACGCGCGACATCGAACGCGGTACGCGCGGCGTATCGACACTCGTGTCGTATGCGTTGTTCAGCATCCTGCCGACGCTGATCGAGATCGGTCTGGTGATGGTCTATCTGGTGCTGCATTACGAGATCTGGTTCACCGTCATTACGGGCGGCGCACTGGTGCTGTACATCATCTTCACGATTACGGTGACGGAGTGGCGCACGCATTTCCGTCGCACGATGAACGATCTCGATTCGCGGGCAAACTCCAAGGCAATCGATTCGCTGCTCAATTACGAGACGGTAAAGTACTTTAGCAATGAAGATTTTGAAGCACGGCGTTACGACGAAGGACTGCAACGTTACGAAACAGCTGCCATCAAATCGCAGTCGTCGTTGTCGTTGCTGAACTCGGGGCAATCGGCAATCATCGCCATCGCTGTGACGCTGATTCTGTGGCGCGCAACCCAGGGCGTGATCAACGGCACAATGACTCTGGGCGATCTGGTGCTGGTGAATGCCTTCATGATCCAGTTGTACATTCCGTTGAATTTCCTCGGTGTGATTTATCGAGAAATCAAGCAGAGCCTGGCCGATATGGAACGTTTGTTTTCGCTGCTGGAGCAGAACAAGGAAATCGCCGATACGGCCAGCGCCAAACCACTCGTGACGGATGGCGCCGCGGTGCGTTTTTCCAATATCAATTTTAGTTACGAGAGCAAGCGTCAGATTTTGTTTGGTGTCGATTTTGAAATTGCTGCCGGTACCACGACGGCGGTGGTTGGTCACAGCGGCTCGGGAAAATCGACCTTGTCGCGGCTGCTGTACCGCTTCTACGATGTTGACGCGGGCAGCATCACCATTGACGGTCAGGATCTGCGCAACGTGACGCAGGCGTCGTTGCGCCAGGCTATCGGCATCGTGCCGCAGGATACGGTGCTGTTCAACGACACCATCGAGTACAACATTGCCTACGGCAAGCCCGGCAGCAGCAAGGAAGAAATTGTTGCCGCCGCCAAGGCAGCCTACGTGCATGATTTCATCGAGTCGCTGCCGGACGGCTATGCGACGACAGTCGGCGAACGTGGTCTGAAATTGTCGGGCGGTGAAAAGCAGCGCGTGGCGATCGCCCGCACTCTGTTGAAAAATCCTGCGGTGCTGATTTTTGATGAGGCCACATCCGCACTTGATTCCAAATCGGAGCAGGCGATTCAGGAGCAGTTGAGCGAGATCGCACAGAACCGCACCACACTGGTCATCGCACATCGGCTGTCGACGATTGTCGATGCACATCAGATTCTGGTACTGGAACACGGTCGTATCATTGAGCGCGGCACGCATACGCAGTTACTGGTTTCAGGCGGTGCGTATGCGCAGATGTGGGCAAGGCAGCAAGCCAAGGATGATGACGAAGATGAAGGTGCGTCAGAGTCATCACCATCGCTGCAACTGGCGTAAGTTAAAACAATACGAAGCAATGTCGCAGTATCGCAATGTCGGCATGATGCTCTCCTGAGGTGGGGTAGGACGAATGGAAACCAAATGGCTTGAAGATTTTATTTCCTTGGCTGAGACGCGCAGTTTCAGTCGCTCGGCCGAATTGCGGCATGTGACGCAACCGGCTTTTTCACGGCGTATCCAGTCGCTGGAAGCATGGCTGGGCTCCGATCTGATTGACCGTACTTCGTACCCGACGCGACTGACTGCCGCAGGCGAAGTGTTCTACGAGCAGGCGGTGGAGATGCTCGGCCAGATCAACAATACGCGGGCCATGTTGCGCGGCAAGCGGCCGGCCCAGCAGACCACGGTCGATTTTGCGGTGCCGCATACCTTGTCGCTGACCTATTTTCCCAAATGGCTGAGTTCTCTGGAATCGGGGTTCGGTGCGCTCAATACGCGTCTGATTGCGCTCAATGTTCATGACGCCGTGATGACCATCGTCGAAGGCGGCTGCGATTTGCTGTTGTGCTATCACCATCCGCGCCAGCCGGTGCAACTGGATTCCAGCCGTTACGACATGCTGACGATGGGGCATGAAAGCGTGCGTCCCTATTCGCGTTGTGATCGCAGCGGCAAGCCGGACTACGTGCTTCCCGGAACATCCAAGTCGCCATTGCCTTTCCTGTCCTATACGCCTAACGCCTATCTGGGGCGCATGGTTGAACTGATCATGAGCGACGCCAAAAAGCCGCTGCATCTGGAAAAGCACTACGAGACCGACATGTCCGAAAGTCTCAAGATGATGGCGCTGGAAGGTCATGGCGTGGCTTTCCTGCCGGAGTCTTCGGTGACGCGTGAAGTGCGCAACAAGCAGTTGGCGCGCGCCGATGGCGCTCACGGCGAGTGGGAAGTCGAGATGGAGATCCGGCTTTATCGTGAACGGCCGACACCGCAGCGCAGCGGAAAAGTGGTGGTGGCGCGCTTGTGGGATTACCTTCAGGAACTGGAAGAGAACCGTAAGAATGCAGCTGCGCGGGCAAAAAAGCCGCCGAAAGGCACGTAGTACAAGGCCTGTTTGCAGGTTATGCATGGATTGCATAGTTGCATGCGCACAAAGCATTAGCGTTGGTGCATTGCATTGCCCTACGATGGCGTCGCTGTCGATGGCGTGCCCTGGAGTCTGGTTTGCACGGTTTTCCTGTGCAGAGATGTCCACACGCCTGGCGAGGCTTTCTCCTCGCCGGTGGCTGAAAAATTAAGCAATATCGCGCGACAACTCCGACTCCGGAAGGAGTAGGATGACGTAACCCTGAGTTTCGCGGTTTGATTAATTTTGCAGCAGCGTCGGCCAGCATGGCTAAAGCGTGGCAACATCAAGGAGCGATTGCATCATGTCGAACGAACCCGTCAAGCAGCACGAAGTCCCTTCCTACCTTACTCCGCATGGCATCGGCCCATGGGGTGATTATCTCGAACAAATCGACCGCGTTACCCCTTATCTGGGCTCGCTGGCGCGCTGGGTGGAAACCCTGAAGCGCCCGAAGCGTATGCTGATCGTGGACGTTCCTATCGAACGCGACGACGGCACCATCGCCCACTTCGAAGGCTATCGCGTGCAGCACAATACGTCGCGTGGTCCCGGCAAGGGTGGTGTGCGTTTTCACCAGGATGTGACACTGTCTGAAGTGATGGCGCTGTCGGCCTGGATGACGGTCAAGAACGCGGCAGTGAACGTGCCATACGGCGGTGCCAAAGGCGGTATCCGTGTTGATCCGAAAACGTTGTCGCGCGGCGAACTGCAGCGCATGACACGTCGCTACACCAGCGAAATCGGCATCATCATCGGACCGAACAAAGATATCCCCGCACCAGACGTCAATACCGATTCGCAGATCATGGCGTGGATGATGGATACCTATTCCATGAACCAAGGCAGCACGTCATCGGGCGTTGTGACCGGCAAGCCGATCTCGCTCGGCGGTAGTCTGGGTCGTCATGAAGCGACGGGCCGCGGTGTATTTGTGGTCGGTTGCGAAGCTGCTGCAAAGCGCAATCTTGATATCAAAGAGGCGCGCATTGCAGTGCAAGGTTTTGGTAACGTTGGCGGTATCGCTGCACGTTTGTTTGCAGAGGCCGGCGCCAAGGTCGTTGCTGTGCAAGATCACATTACGACGGTGGTACGCGCTAGCGGTCTCGATGTGCCTGCACTGCAAGCCTATGTTACGCAACATGGCAGCGTTCAAGGTTTTCCGGGCGGTGACGAAGTCAAAGACCGCGCCCAGTTTTGGGCGACCGATTGCGACATTCTGGTGCCTGCTGCACTCGAACAGCAAATCACGGTCAACAACGCGCCATCGATTCGCGCCAAGATCATTCTGGAAGGCGCTAACGGCCCGACCTCTCCGGCGGCCGACGACATCCTGACTGAAAAGGGTGTGCTGATCGTGCCTGACGTGATTGCCAATGCCGGCGGCGTGACCGTCAGTTACTTTGAATGGGTGCAGGATTTTTCGAGCTTCTTCTGGACTGAAGACGAAATCAATCTGCGCCTCACGCGCATCATGCGTGAAGCATTCGCAGCGGTTTGGCAACTGGCTGAAGATAAGAAGGTAACACTGCGTACCGCTGCATTCATCGTGGCATGTACTCGTGTGTTGCAAGCGCGTGAAATGCGCGGTCTCTATCCTTGATGCAGTCGGCAGTCGGCAGTCTGCAACTGGCAAGTAAAAATAAGTAGCTAAGTAGTTGAAGTAAGCAGTCGCAACAAGCGTCGACAGAGAAGATAAAAAATTAACATTCTCTGTCGACGAAAATAGAAAGAATAAATGACGGTATGCAGGCGTGCCTGCATCGGTCTGACGAAAAATGCGAAAAGCGCGCTTGCGTTTTCATCGCATTTTTTGCGCATGCCGTGACCGTTTGATTTGTGCGTAAGGAGGAGACGTCTACGCCCAACATTCGAAACATGCCGATGACGGTGTCGTCGGCGCGAGCACCTTTGCGTTTGCTGCAAAGCGGTCTGCGCACCCATTGCGCGGAGGCTTTTGCAATGTCTATCGAAAGCGGCAAAAACATTCCTTTTGAAAATCGTTACGTGCACGCAATCGCGTTGTGGCATGCGTCCTGTCGGGCCTCAACTGCACGATAAGGCCGCGAATTACGCTGTTGATTGCAGGATTGCTTACTTGGTTTTCTGGCATGATACTTGCTCATTAAACTTCTCCGGTCGTAAGGCCGGCATGCGAGTCGTCAATGGCAAACAGATCGATCAGGCAAGTATTGCGTTGTTGGGCTGTCATCGCTTGGAGTTTCGGTGTCAGCATGTCGTCGCAGGCACATGCGGAAGGAACGCTTGAGAAAATAAAGCGTACCAACACGTTTGTCATTGCCTATTTGAACGGAACGATGCCGTTTGCGTTTTTGAATGACGACAAGCAGGTGACAGGTTATACGATTGATCTGTGTCGGAAAATTGCGGAAGGAATTCGAAAGGATTTCAAATTGCCGCAGTTGCAGGTGCAGTTCATGGAAGTGGATACGGTGACGCGTTTTATCGCACTTGATCAGGGCAAGGCGGATCTGGAGTGCAGCACGTCGACGAACAATGCTGAGCGCCGGAAGATTGCAACCTTTACCGTGCCGCATTTTTTTGCTTCAGTGCGCATGTTGGTGAAGGCCAGCTCGGGAATTCGCAACTGGGAAGACCTGCGTGGCAAGACCGTAGTGGTGCCACGTAATACACCGATGGTGAAGCAGATTGATGAGCGCAGCAATATCCGCTCTCTCGGCATCAAGATCGTGGAGGTGGCTTATAACGAAGAGGCCTTCAACAGTCTCGAGAAGGGCATGGCGGATGCCTTCGTGATGGAAGACGTGTTGTTGCGCAGGTATCTGTTGTCGGTGCCGCATCCTGAGCGTTACGCAGTTGTCGGCGATTCGCTCTCGCTGGAACCCTACGGCATCATGTTGCATAAGGGGGATCCGGAGTTCAAGCGGTACGTGGATTTGCAGATGGTGAAGATTATTCGGTCCGGGGATATTTTCAAGATTTATGATCGCTGGTTCACCAAACCGATCAGCGACACGATCCCCGCGATGGGCATGCCGATGGGGTATCTGCTGCGCGATACGTTGCGCTACCCGACGGACAAGGTTGCTGATGAGTGAATTTGGCGGAATTTCGGCATGAAATCATGTTTTTTGAGCCGCATCCTGCAGTGCAGGAAGGTTTTTCAAAACTAAGGTAATTTAAAGGCAAAATAGCCTCTTTTCAGGAATGAAGACTATTTTTGAAGAATGGCTTTTGGTACACTACGTAAAAATTTTTCCAGGAGGTCACATGAAGTTATTAAAGCTAGCAGGGGTATTGGTTGGGGCAAGTGTATTGATGGGCTCGGTTCACGCTGAAGAGTTCACCGGTCGTCTGAAGAAGATCAAAGAAACCGGCACGCTGACACTGGGTGTGCGCGACGCATCGATCCCGTTTTCCTACCTCGATGACAAGCAATCGTATCAAGGTTATTCGATCGACCTGTGCCTGAAGGCGGCAACAGCGATCCAGAAGAAGCTAGGCCTGACTTCGCTGAACGTGAAGATGGTTCCTGTGACTTCGGCAACCCGTATTCCACTGATCGCCAACGGCACAACCGACATCTCTTGCGATTCGGCTACCAACAACATGGAACGTCAAAAGCAAGTTGCTTTCGCCGTCACCGAGTTCGTTACAGCTAACCGCTTCCTGACAAAGAAGGCCGCTAACCTGAAGACTCTGGACGACCTGAAGGGCAAGACCATCGTGTCGACCTCCGGTACTTCCAACCTGAAGCAAATCACTACGCTGAACACTGAGCGCAACCTGGGTATGAACATCCTGGCCGCCAAGGACCACGCCGAAGCTTTCCTGATGGTTGAAACCGGCCGTGCAGTCGCGTTCGTGATGGACGATATTCTGTTGTCTTCGCTGGCTGCCAACTCCAAGGCGCCTGGCGACTACGTCGTTTCCAGCGAAGCGCTGTCGGTTGAGCCATATGGCCTGATCCTGCCATTGGGCGACACAGCCTTCAAGAAGGTGGTCGACGATGCGATGATCAACGTCTACAAGGGCGACGACATCAAGAAGATCTATGCCAAGTGGTTCCAATCGCCTATCCCACCGAAGGGCGTCAACCTGAACGTGCCGATGAGCCCGCAACTGCAAGCTGTTTTTGCCAAGCCTACCGATTCCGGCGAACCATCTGCTTACGCAGCTGTGCCAGAAGCGCAAAAGCAATCTTCGAAGAAGAAATAAGGCAAAAACGCAGCATTTGATTGCTGTGTAGCATGAAAAACGAAACGGGGGAGTTGTCCCCCGTTTTGTTTAAGTTGGCGAAGAAAGCAAGACCTGCTCAGAACAGCCGTTTTTTACCTTCATGTAAAACCGGCGCAGGCCGCCTGGGAATGTCGTGGCAATGCGGCATTCTTGATCGCAAACGAGTCGAGACGAGAAGACGAGGGCATCTATGCATTACAACTGGAACTGGGGCATATTCTGGGAGCAGTCTCCCGATGGCATCCCCTACATCGATACATTACTGATCGGCCTGAAATGGACCATCGCCACGGCCGTACTGGCCTGGATCATGGCACTGGTTCTCGGCACGATCGTCGGTACTATCCGTACCACTCAGAAACCATGGGCCGTTCGCATCGCCAACGGCTACGTTGAGCTGTTCCGCAATATTCCGCTGCTGGTCCAGATGTTTCTCTGGTACTTCGTGATGCCGGAAGTGGTGCCTGCCGCCTTGGGCGACTGGCTCAAGAGTCTGCCGCAAGCATCGTTTGTTACAGCGTTCCTGGCGTTGGGATTCTTTACTTCCTCACGCGTCGCAGTGCAAGTCAGCACCGGTATCAACGCCTTGCCGCGCGGTCAGCGCATGGCCGGCGCCGCATTGGGTCTGACGCCCGTACAGACGTATCGTTACGTGCTGCTGCCAATGGCATTCCGCATCATCATCCCGGCATTGACCAACGAGTTCGCAGCGATCATCAAGAACAGTTCGGTGGCGTTGACCATCGGTCTGGTGGAGCTGACGGCGGCAACGTACTCGATGCGCGAATTCACATTTCAGACGTTTGAATCGCTGACCGGGGCCACTGTCATTTACATCATCATTTCCGTTATTGCGCTGCTGATGGCGCGCATTCTGGAGAAAGTTACCGCCGTGCCAGGCTACATCACGACCGGCAGCTCCAGTACGGGAGGACATTAAACTATGTTTTCTAATTTCGACTTCGATATTATTCAGCGTTCGTGGTTCTACCTGATCACGACCGGCCTCAAGTTCACGCTGGTGCTGACGGTGTCGGCAATGGTTGGCGGCGTTATCATCGGTACCTTGCTGGCGATGATGCGTTTGTCCAGTAACAAGCCGCTGGCGTTCGCTGCGACGACCTATGTCAATCTGATCCGTTCGGTGCCGCTGGTGCTGGTGATTTTCTGGTTCTATTTCCTGGTGCCGTTCATCGGCGCCTGGATAATCGGCGCCAGCGAACCAATCCAGGTCGGCGCGTTTCAGTCGGCGCTGATTACCTTCATCTTGTTTGAAGCTGCGTACTACTGTGAAATCATGCGTTCGGGTATTCAGTCGATTCCGCGCGGCCAGGTCTTTGCCGGCTACGCAATCGGCATGAACTACTGGCAAATGATGGGTAACGTGGTGTTGCCGCAGGCTTTCCGCAACGTGACGCCGATTCTGCTGACGCAGACTATCGTGCTGTTTCAGGACGTTTCGCTCGTCTACGTGCTGGGCTCGGTGCCAGACTTCGTGACGAGTGCGTCCAAGATCGCCCAGCGCGACGGTCGTCTGGTGGAAATGTACATGTTCGTCGCCGTGGTCTACTTTGTGCTCAGTTTTGCGCTGTCGCAATTTGTGAAGCGCTTCCAGCACAAGATCGCCATCATTCGCTAACCGACACAGGCCGGCCAGCACCTATCAGATGAGTGGCCGGCTGATACCGTATTCAGGAATTAGGAGAAATAAATGATTGAACTCAATAACGTCAGCAAGTGGTACGGCAGCTTCCAGGTTCTGACCGATTGCACCACCAGCGTCGCCAAGGGCGATGTGGTTGTGGTCTGCGGTCCTTCGGGTTCGGGCAAGTCGACGCTGATCAAGACCGTCAACGGCCTGGAGCCGTTCCAAAAGGGCGATATCACCGTCGACGGTGTGTCGGTCGGCAATCCAAAGACCAATCTGTCGAAGCTGCGCGCGCGCATCGGCATGGTGTTTCAGAACTTTGAACTGTTTCCGCATCTGTCGATTCGCGAAAACCTGACCATCGGGCAAGTTAAGGTGCTGGGGCGCAGTGTTTCAGAAGCGACTGAAAAGGGGCTGAAGTATCTGGACCGCGTCGGCCTGATCGCGCAAAAAGACAAGTTCCCGGGTCAATTGTCAGGTGGTCAGCAACAGCGTGTGGCGATTGCCCGCGCGCTGTCGATGGACCCGATCGCGATGCTGTTCGATGAACCGACATCGGCGCTTGATCCGGAAATGATCAATGAAGTGCTGGACGTTATGGTTGGCCTGGCGCAAGAAGGCATGACCATGATGGTCGTGACTCACGAAATGGGCTTTGCGCGCAAGGTTGCCAACCGTGTGATCTTCATGGACAAGGGTTTGATCGTGGAAGATTGCAAGAAGGACGACTTCTTCGGTTCGCCACGTTCGGAACGCGCTCGCGACTTCCTGGCCAAGATCATCACGCACTAAGACGCCGATGCTGCCGCATCCGAAGCGGGTTTTCTGCGCTTCGATCCGGCAAATTCAGTCGTTCAACAAAAACCGCCCGGCGCATGCCGCGGCGGTTTTTGTTTTTTAAGGCCTATGTTTGAGGGTAGGGATTTGACGTGCCGCAATTCGGAGGCGGCGGCCCTTGCGGTAAAATAGCGGGATTGCGTGCACTTGGCACGAGCATTAATTCAGAGGAAGAGAAGAGCGATGAGCGACGTAGTGACCATTACCCGTCCGGACGACTGGCATTTGCATTTGCGCGACGGCGCGACCCTGGCAAGCGTATTGCCGCATACCGCTCATCAATTCGCGCGCGCGATCATCATGCCGAACCTGAAACCGCCGGTCACCACGACCGAGCAGGCGAGTGCCTACCGCGACCGCATTCTGGCCGCGCTGCCTGCCGGCGTGAAGTTCGAGCCGCTGATGGTGCTCTACCTCACCGACAAGACGCCACCGGAAGAAATCCGCAAGGCCAAGGCGAGCGGTTTCGTGAAGGCGGTCAAGCTGTATCCGGCCGGCGCCACTACCAATTCCGATGCAGGCGTGACAGACCTTCGCAACTGCTACAAGACGCTGGAAGTCTTGCAGGAACTCGGCATGCCTTTCCTGGTGCACGGTGAAGTCACCGATCCGGCGATCGACATTTTCGATCGCGAAGCTGTTTTTATCGATCGCGTCATGACGCCATTGCGCAAGGATATGCCTGAGTTGAAGGTCGTCTTCGAACATATCACCACCAAGGATGCCGCTGACTATGTCATGGCTTCTGAGGGACCTACAGCGGCGACGATTACCGCACATCACTTGCTGTACAACCGCAATGAAATTTTCAAAGGCGGTATCCGTCCTCACTATTACTGCCTGCCGGTTCTGAAGCGCGAGACACATCGCCAGGCGTTGGTCGCCGCGGCAATTTCGGGCAGCGACAAGTTCTTCCTCGGTACGGATTCTGCGCCGCACGCCAAGGGTTTGAAAGAGCATGCCTGCGGTTGCGCAGGTTGCTACACTGCGCTGCACGCATTGGAGTTGTATGTGCAAGCCTTCGATCAGGCGGGTGCGTTGGACAAGCTCGAAGCTTTTGCCAGCTTCAACGGCCCTGCCTTCTACAATCTGCCGCGCAATGAAGGAACCGTAACCTTGCGCCGCGAGAACTGGACCATTCCGGCGGAACTGCCGATGGGCGATGCAACGGTTGTCCCGCTGAATGGCGGTGAGACAATCAGCTGGAAAATGGCCTGAACGGCACCGCTGTTCTTGTCTGCGCAGGATTAATTTTTACTGGGATCTGTATCCATGCAATTCGTTGACCAACTGATTACTGATCTGGACAAGGCCTTGCGCGTGGTCAGCGGCGTGGTGGCTTCATCACGTCCGAATCCTGCGGCCCAGATCGGCGACTCGGCCATGAGCGATGCAGAAAAACTGCACAGTGCAGGTCTGATGCGGGTCAATCATGTCGGGGAAGTGTGCGCGCAAGCTTTGTATGATGCGCAAGGTCGCTTTGCTCAGGCGCAGGCACTGAAGCAGCAGTTTGCGCATGCAGGTATCGAAGAGGAAGACCATCTGGCCTGGACTGCCGAACGCCTGCGTGAGCTCGGTTCGCACACCAGTCTGCTCAATCCCTTGTGGTACGTGGGCTCGTATGTGCTCGGTACGATCGCTGCACGTGTCGGCGATGCACGCAATCTTGGCTTCGTCGCCGAGACCGAGCGTCAGGTCGAGCTGCATCTCATCAGTCATCTGGAAAAGCTGCCGCCGCAAGACGCCAAATCACGCGCCATCGTCGATCAGATGCGCAAGGACGAAGTGGAGCATGGTAAGGCCGCAAAGGCTTTGGGGGCGGCTGAGATGCCGGCGCCAATTCGCGGTGTCATGAAAATAATGTCCAAGGTCATGACAACGGTGGCTTACCGCATATAAAAAAACAGGGCGCGAAGCCCTGTTTTGTTTTGAGTCCGTCATTTCGCTCATTGCTGCAATTGCATAGATTGCACAATTGCAGCAAAAGGCGAGGGCGCAGGCAGTTATTGCTGTGCCTGAACCTGTACTTCATCGCTCAGATCATCCACGATCTCAAACGAGTGTGTCATTTCAGCAGTTTTTTCCAGCATGATCGAGGCCGAGCAATATTTGTCGTGCGACAACTTGATGGCGCGTTCGACAACATTAGGCTTCAGATTGCGGCCGCGTACCGTGAAGTGGAAATGGATCTTGGTAAAGACTTTGGGATCCTGTTCCGCGCGTTCCGACTTCAGTGTCACTTCGCAGCCGCGAATATCCTGGCCACTTTTGCGCAAAATCACCACCACGTCATAAGCCGTGCAGCCGCCGGTGCCGAGCAATACCACTTCCATCGGGCGCGGTGCCAGGTTGCGACCGCCGCCATCCGGGGCGCCATCCATCGCCACTACGTGGCCTGAGCCGGTTTCAGCCAAGAAGGTCATGCCGGAAAGGCCGGTCCAGCGTACTGTGCATTCCATGTGCGTTCTCGCAGGGTAATTAGAGGGAGGCGGCTATTGTAGCTTTTTCGGGAAATGTGGTTTGCATCTCATGGATGCGAGACATAGTGAAATAGGCAAAAAAATGCATATTGCAAAGCAGCAAAATACTTACTTTTCCTTAATTTTTAAATACTCTATATAGGGGAAATTAAATCTTGCGCTGCACAATTCCGTTTGCTATATTGAATTCACTGATTGAGGTTTTCGACGCAATCAAACCGAGTCTCCTCCACCCTCCTCCTTTGGTGTGGATTTAAACCCGAAACCCTCGTTTCGGGTTTTTTTTGTCCGAAGCCGATTGGTTCCGCGTATCCATCCTCATAGGCAAATGTACCGAAATGCCCACGACGCGCGGCTAAGCCAACAAAGGGTTTGACGCTAAGTCATTGAAAAGGCTATAATTCTCGGCTTTCCGTGCGCTCTGGAAAGACAACAAGGAAGAGTCTGCGTTGGTATGACGAATACGAAGCATCGCGAAGCATAGGATCAGCATCGTTTCGGTAGTCGCAGAACCGCCAAATTGAGCGTTTATTTATTTACATTAGGAAGTCATCATGAAAACCTTTTCCGCTAAAGCCCACGAGGTAAAGCGCGAGTGGTTGGTGATTGACGCGACGGACAAAGTCCTCGGACGTGTTGCCAGCGAAGTGGCACTCCGACTGCGCGGCAAGCACAAGCCAGAATTTACTCCGCACGTTGACACCGGCGATTTCATCGTTGTTATCAATGCAGGCAAACTGCGTGTCACTGGCACCAAAGCAACTGAAAAGACGTACTACCGTCACAGCGGCTATCCAGGCGGCATCTACGAAACCAATTTCCTGAAAATGCAACAGCGTTTTCCAGGTCGCGCGCTGGAAAAAGCGGTCAAGGGCATGCTGCCTAAGGGCCCGCTCGGCTACGCGATGATCAAGAAGCTGAAGGTTTATGCAGATGGCAACCATCCGCACGCTGCTCAGCAACCTAAAGCACTCGAACTCTAAGGAATAGACATGATCGGTAACTACAATTACGGAACCGGCCGTCGCAAGAGTGCAGTGGCGCGTGTTTTCATCAAGTCCGGCTCGGGCAAGATCGTCGTCAACGGCAAGCCAGCGAATGAATACTTTTCGCGCGAAACCGGTCTGATGGTGATTCGTCAACCTCTGGAACTGACCAGCAATGTCGAGCGTTTTGACATCATGGTCAACGTCCACGGCGGTGGTGAATCCGGCCAGGCTGGTGCTGTTCGTCACGGCATCACCCGCGCTCTGATCGACTACGATGCAACACTGAAGCCAGAACTGTCCAAGGCAGGTTTTGTTACACGTGATGCTCGTGAAGTTGAACGTAAAAAGGTTGGTCTGCGCAAAGCACGTCGCGCAAAGCAATTCTCGAAGCGTTAATCACGACGCGTGCTTTTTCAGCACACCGAAAAGCCGCCAGCGACAAGCTTGGCGGCTTTTTGCATTTTTTGGGCTGGTTTTATGCATATCGATGGGCGCGATCTGGCGTCGCGGTTCATTTTCAGTGGTTTGCCGGCTCGGAATTCATTTCAGTATCGAAGTCATTTTTCGGCCTTATTCGCGCTTTGAATCGGTGCCGTTTCGGGTAATCTGACAGAAATATTCTCCTGTTAAAATAAAACGCTCTCGGGCACGCTCTTTCAGCAAGGAAAAAACATGATCAAGGTAGGTATCGTCGGCGGCACAGGATACACAGGCGTAGAGTTGCTGCGTATATTCGCCATGCATCCGCAAGTGCAACTGCAGGCAGTGACATCACGTAAAGAAGATGGCATGCCGGTTGCCGAAATGTACCCGTCGCTGCGCGGTCGCGTCGATATCGCTTTTTCCTCGCCTGATAATGCCAAACTGACCGAGTGCGACGTCGTTTTCTTTGCCACGCCGCACGGTGTTGCGATGGCGCAGGCGCCGGAACTGCTGGCGGCCGGCGTCAAGGTCATCGATCTGGCGGCGGATTTCCGTCTGCAGGACATCGCCGCGTTCGAGAAGTGGTACAAGATGCCGCACAGCTGCCCTGAGTTGCTGAAAGAAGCTGCTTACGGCTTGCCGGAGCTCAATCGCGAAAACATCAAGAAGGCACGCCTCATCGGCAATCCCGGTTGCTATCCGACCACCATGCAACTCGGTTATGCGCCGCTGTTGAAGGCCGGCGTGATCGATGCGTCGCATCTCATCGCCGACTGCAAATCGGGTGTCTCGGGAGCCGGTCGCAAGGCCGAAATCGCGACCCTGTTCTCGGAAGCATCGGACAACTTCAAAGCCTATGGCGTGTCGGGCCATCGCCATTCGCCGGAAACCCTTGAGCAGTTGGGCAAGCTGACCGACGACAAAGTCGGCCTGCTGTTCACGCCGCATCTGGTGCCGATGATTCGCGGCATGCATTCCACACTGTATGCGCGCCTGGCCAAAGATATCGACAATGCTGCATTGCAGGCTTTGTTCGAAGATGCTTACAAGGACGAGCCGTTCGTTGATGTCATGCCATTCGGTTCGCATCCGGAAACACGTACCACGCGTGCTTCCAACATGCTGCGCATCGCCTTGCATCGCCCGGATAATGGCGACACGGTGGTCGTACTGGTGGTGCAGGACAACCTGGTCAAGGGAGCATCCGGTCAGGCGGTGCAATGTATGAACCTGATGTTCGGACTGGAAGAAACCACCGGTCTGATGCATGTCCCAGTATTACCGTGAAATATAAATTATGGGTTCGGCGCATGTCGATTTCTGCGCCGAAGATGACCATCAAGCGCCACATGCCGTGGCCGCTGCGTGCGCTGATCCTGGTGATCGTGATCGCGGTCGGCGGGGCGATGGCGATGTGGGCTTACGATCTGGGGCGCAATAATTTCTCGGGTTTGAATCCGGATGGCATGCGCGATCATGTGGAGGCGTTGTCGGAGCAAGTGAAAAAGCTCAATGCCGAGCGCGATCAATTCTCGACGACGGCGAATGCGGCAGAAAGTCAGCTCAATATCGAGCGTTCAGCGCAGGCGCAACTGGCCGGACAAATCAAGACACTGGAGGCGGAAAATGCTAAGCTGAAAGAAGATCTCTCATTCTTCCAAAGCTTGCTCCCGACCAACGTTGGCGCCGACGGCGTCACCATCCAGCGTTTGAAAGCCGAGATTGTTGCACCGAACCAGGTGCGCTACCAGTTACTCGCCATTCAGGGCGAAAAAGGGCGGCAGTTCGTCGGTAATTTGCAGTTCAGCGTAACAGTGTTGCAGGGCGGCAAAAGTGTTATTATCAACTTCCCCGAGCAAAACGCCACGGATCTCGCGCGCTACAAGCTCGCATTCAAGTACTATCAACGGGTTGACGGAGTCTTAACGCTTCCCGAAGGTGCAACCATCAAGGCGATTCAGGCTCGCGTTCTCGAAAGAGGCCAGATGCGAGCTCAGCAATCCGTGAATTTGTGAGGTGAATCATGTTGGGACGTAAATCCAAAAGCACCATCGACAGCCTTATCGGCATTTCCACCAGTATCCACGGTGACGTCCATTTCAAGGGCGGCCTGCGTATTGACGGTCATATCAAGGGCAATATCAATGCTGAAGCTGGTCAGCCCAGCGTGCTGGTCATTTCAGAGCATGCCAAGATCGTCGGCGAGATCCGCGCCGTGCATCTGATTGTCAATGGCGAAATCATCGGCGATGTGCATTCGGTCGAGCTCCTTGAATTACAGCCAAAAGCCCGCATAACTGGAGATGTCTATTACAAGGCTCTGGAAATGCATGGCGGCGCGTTGGTCTCCGGCAAGCTCAGCCACGGGCAGACCGAAGAGGCGCCGGTGCTCAAACTGGCGGCTTCGGCCGGCGGCGATGCATGATTCTTCCATAAGCCTTATAATCACTCCATTGTCCGCTGATTAGCAGGAGCTTAATATGAATGCAGTTGCAGAAATCCCAGAAACCGCGATTCCATCGCCAATGATCTTTTCCGACAGCGCCGCAGCCAAGGTTGCACAACTGATCGAAGAAGAGGGCAACCCAGACCTGAAGCTGCGCGTGTTCGTGCAAGGCGGCGGCTGCTCTGGCTTCCAGTATGGTTTCACCTTTGATGAAATCGTCAACGAAGACGACACGACCATGACCAAGAATGGCGTGCAGCTGCTGATCGACTCCATGAGCTATCAGTATCTGGTCGGCGCAGAGATCGACTACAAGGACGATCTGGAAGGTGCGCAATTCGTGATCAAGAATCCAAACGCAACAACGACTTGCGGTTGCGGTTCGTCGTTCTCGGCTTAATTGCCGAGCGCGCGCAGATTTAGAAGTACCAGTCTCCTAAGACGTAAAAAAGGACGCCTCGGCGTCCTTTTTTATTTTCTGCATTTTCTGCCGATTCCTGCTGGCTTATTTGATGGCAGCGAACGCCGTACGTGCAGCTGCAATGGTTGCTTCAATCACGGCATCATCGTGCTGGGCCGAAACAAAGCCTGCTTCAAATGCCGACGGCGCCAGATAAACGCCCGCGTCCAGCATGGCGTGGAAGAACACGTTGAACTTGTCCTTGTTGCCCTGCATGACTTCGGCATAGCTGGTTGGTACGCTCGGCGCGAAGTACAGGCCAAACATGCCACCCACCGTATCGGCCGAGAACGCCACGTCAGCAGCCTTGGCAGCTTCGCAAAGGCGATCGGTGAGCTTGCGCGTCTGTGCACTCAGCTTGGTGTAGAAATCGGCTTCCTGGACGATCTGCAACGTTGTCAGGCCTGCCGCAACGGTCACCGGGTTACCGGACAGGGTTCCTGCCTGGTACACACCGCCGAGTGGCGCCAGATGCTTCATGATGTCTGCGCGGCCGCCAAAGGCTGCAACCGGCAAACCACCGCCGATCACTTTGCCCAGTGCAGTCAGATCCGGAATGATGTCGTAGAGCGATTGTGCGCCGCCCAATGCTACGCGGAAGCCGGACATGACTTCGTCGAAAATCAGGATGGCGCCGTATTCGGTACAGAGACGACGCATGGTTTGCAGGAATTCGGGTGTCGCACGCACCAGGTTCATGTTGCCGGCCACAGGCTCCACAATCACGCAGGCGATGTCGTTGCCGGCAGCCTTGAAAGCCTCTTCCAGCTGTTGCGTGTTGTTGTAATCCAGCACAAGCGTGTGCTTGACGAAATCTTCCGGTACGCCCGAAGAGGTTGGATTGCCGAAGGTTAACAAGCCGCTACCGGCTTTCACCAGCAGAGAGTCGGCGTGACCGTGGTAGCAGCCTTCAAATTTGACGATCTTGTCGCGCTTGGTCGCGCCGCGTGCAAGCCGCAGGGCGCTCATGGTCGCTTCAGTGCCGCTGGAAACCAGGCGGACTTGTTCAATCGATGGCACCAGTTTGCAGATTTCCTCGGCCATCTCGATTTCGCCTTCGGTCGGCGCACCAAAGCTCAGTCCGCGTGCCGCGGCTTCCTGTACGGCCCGCACGACTTTAGGATGGGCATGGCCGACAATTGCCGGCCCCCACGAGCCAATGTAGTCGATATAACGGCGGTCTTCGGCATCCCAGAAATACGGGCCCTGGGCCTTGGTGATGAAGCGTGGTGTGCCGCCGACGGAGCGGAAGGCTCGCACCGGCGAGTTGACGCCGCCGGGAGTGGTCTGCTGAGCGCGGGCGAACAGGGATTCGTTGGTAGTGCCGGAGCTTTTTTGGTTCATACGGGGATGTGAGATGTCGTCAGTTGGTTCAATTGGTTTCGTCTGATTCGCGGGCCCAGAAATAGCGGTCCGGAATCAGTTTGCCCATGCCCAGGCGTTGTGCATGGGCAAGAGCGGCAAGAGTGAATTCCTGGGCTTCGGAGACGGCTTCTGGAATTTCCAGTCCATTGGCCAGCATGGCGCAGATGGCGGCAGACAAGGTCGTGCCCGCGCCCGTAAACGATCCCGGCAGGCGTTGCCAGCTGTCGCGGCGGATGATGCCGGTATCGTCGAACAGCGCGTTGACGACTTCATGCATCTCGCCGGGCATGCCGGTCACGAAGAGATATTCGCAACCCATTTCGACGATGCGCGTGGCATCAAGCTGCAGAGCATCTCCCGGCACCGGCTCGCGCCAGGTTTCCGCCAGGCGGTTGAGTTCTACTGCGGAAGCCAGCATCAGCGTGGTTTGCGGGATCAGCAACTCGCGGATGGCGATCAGATTATCGTCGTCATCGCCGTCCTGCGACGGCATTGCGGTGATGAAAGGATCCAGAATCAGCGGGATATCGGGGTAATCTGAGACAATTTCGGCAATCGCGGAAATATTCTCAATGCTGCCGACCGCGCCGACCTTGAACGCGGCGACCGGCATGTCTTCAAGAATGACCCGTGCCTGATCTGCCATCCAGTCGACGTCGATGACCTGAATGTCTTCGATGCGCGCCGTATCGCTCACCAGCAGGGATGTGATGATGGACAAGCCGTGGCAGCCCATGGCGGCAAAGGTCGCGAGGTCGGCCTGGATGCCGGTTGCCCCGACAGGGTCGGCTGCGCCAAAAGTTAATATCAGAGGAGAAGTTTGGTTTTGCACGACGAGTAGATTAAGATATCTGGTTTACCATTTTACTTGATTGATTTGAGGGATAGTCAGCCGTGAGCGATAGCAAAACAGAATTTAAGACCTGGATGTGCCTGATCTGTGGTTGGATCTACGACGAAGAGGCCGGCCTGCCGGATGAAGGCATTGCTCCCGGCACGCGTTGGGAAGATGTGCCAATCAACTGGACCTGTCCCGAATGCGGCGCCCGTAAGGAAGATTTCGAGATGGTCGCGCTCTAACGCTGCAAGCCATCCGGCGGCAGACTCGTGTTGCCGCATCGCAGGCCTGCTTTCCCGCCAAATAAGGGGGGAAGGCAGGCCTGTTCCGTTTATGGGCGGTTGTTCATTTTGCTATAGTCGGCTGATAGGCCCTATCGGGCGGCACCCGGAAGGAACGCAATGTCCGAGATCGTAGCGCGGGTTTCTCTGAACATTCTTGTCATTGACGACAGCTACACCATCCGACGCTCGGCCGACCAATTTCTGCGCCAGGCAGGTCACCGTGTCTTTTTGGCCACCGATGGTCTTGACGCGCTCGGGTCAATTACAGAAATGAATCCTGATTTGATCTTTTGCGACATCCTGATGCCGAGGTTGAGTGGTTATCAGGTTTGTTGGTTAGTTAAAAAAAATGCAAGATTTCATGCAACTCCAGTCATTATGCTGTCGTCCAAGGACGGTCTGTTTGACCGCGCACGAGCAACAATCGTGGGTGCAACCGCGTTCATGACGAAGCCGTTTTCGGAAGAGGGCCTGTTGGAGGCCGTCAATACTTATGCGGAAAGGCGTAGCATCGTCGTCGAGTCCTGATCAGCGTATCTCTCAAGCATGGAGCAAGGGCTCAATGAAAATAAAGAAAATACTCGTTGTCGACGATTCTCCAACTGATCGATATCTGTTAGCGGATATTCTGAAGAAAAAAGGATTTGAGGTCGAGACCGCGGAGGATGGGGATATGGCGCTCAACAAGATTCGTCTGTTCGAGCCTCATTTGATTTTGATGGACATCGTCATGCCGGGGAAAAACGGTTTTCAAATCACGCGTCAGATTGCGCGTGATCCCGATCTGAAGCATATTCCCGTGATGATCTGCAGTATCAAGGCGCAGGAGACGGATCGTATCTGGGCGTTAAGCCAAGGCGCACGCGACTACATCGTCAAGCCGGTCAACGCAGACGACCTGATGGCAAAAATAGGTGCGATTGCAGGATAAGCCGGCCGGCGGCCGGTCGAAAGATTGGGGAGAAACGCGATGACACAGAACGAGGCCGTAAATGTCCCGCAGGCACAGTGGAAAAGCAGCCGGCTGCGTGAGTTTCAGGCGCGTCTGCTGGAACGGATGGAAGCCGCGCGCGACGGCTCTGGTATGCGCGACAGCCGCCTCGGCGTTATCGTGGGTGATTTGCACTGTTTGCTGGATCCACGTGAGGCAAGCGAAATAACCCGGCTCATGCCGGTGACCAAAGTGCCGTTGACCAAAGACTGGTATCTGGGGCTTGCCAATGTGCGTGGCAATCTGGTCGGCGTGGTCGATCTGCAGCGCTTCCTCGGCGGTACGCTGCAGGTACGAGGCAAGGAAAGTCGCGTTATTGTCGTCTCAGCAGCCTTGTCCGGCACCAGCGCGCTGATGGTAACGCAGGTATTGGGTCTGCGTCATGTTCAGGAAATGACTTTGAAAGAAGATGCCGAGGATGCGTCGGAAATCGTTACGGGAAAGCGCTATCTTGATCGCGACCAGCAGGAGTGGGTGGAAATCAGTCTGGCCGCAGTCATCGGCGATGCACGTTTTTTGCAGGTCGGGTTGTAGGGCAATTTTGTAAGGCCGCCTGGTAAATCCATGTTGTATCCGGCCTGCCGGTGCGAGCAGGTAATAAGGAGTCTGAGTTATGGCATTCAAGTTGCCGCAGTTATCAAAACATAAAACGACAGCAGCGACAGAGAAGTCGGCAAGCATGGCAACGGCCGTCAGTTCCAAAGCAGAGAAATACATGCAGCGTTATCAGCATACGCGCTTGCCTTTCATCGGGCGGCAGTCGTTGCGCGCGCAAACACGTATCTTGCTGATGCTGCTGATTTTCGCATTGATCTCCATGTTCTTTTTCCTCTGGCTGGGTTCCAAGCACTATATCCACGCCAGTCTTCAGGCGCATATCACCAGCGATCTGGTGATGCATTCCCAGCGTATCGGCAAGGCTGTGCCCAATGCCATTCAAGGTAATCGTGAAGCTTTCAACCAACTGAGCGAGAGCCGCAGGGAATTCAATCAAGGGATGAGTGTGCTGCTGCAGGGAGGCGAGTATCAGGGATATTCCATCCGCAGGCCCGAGCCGGATATGCGTGTGGTGCTGACAGATGTGCAAAAAATATGGGATCACACCGACAAGGCTGCAGTCACCATACTCAAACTGCAACCTGAGCTCACCGGATTTGGTGTCACCCTGGCGCGCTTGCGTTTGTTGTCCCCCAATCTGCTCGACCTGAGCGAGCAGATTTCCATGTTGCAATCGCAAAGCGGCAATGCTCCACGCGAGGTCGCCGCTGCCGGCCAACTGGTGTTGCTGACCTTGCGGCTTGGACGCAGCGCCAATGAGTTCCTGACGTCGGAAGGAGTCAACCCGGAGACCGCCTTTCTGCTGGGTAAGGACGTCAACACGTTTCACGACATCATCGATGGTTTCATGAACGGTAGCGAGATCCTTGGATTGAGCCCCGTGCGTGACAAGGACTTGCGCGACAAGTTGGGCGAGTTGGAAAAGGTATTCGGCGAATATCAGCCGCTGGTCGCCAACATTCTTGGCAATCTGCAGAATTTCATTGCTGCCAAGCAATCCGAGCAACTGGTTTTTCTTGAAAATGAAACGCTCAAGCAGCGTCTCACCATCTTGCAGAACGATTACCGGCGTGCGCAAGAGACGCGCTCATGGACTTTCTGGATCATGCTGTTGTCCATGGCGACGGCCTTGATTTGTGGAGTCGGTATCGCCTGGGTACAGTTGCAGAGCAGCCGGCGCAACGCCGAAGAAGCCGAATTGCGCCGTCAGGAAGCCGAGGCGCAACGATTGCACGCGCAGCAGCAGGAAGAGCGCGCCATGCGCACCAACGCCATCAATCAGGCCGCTATTTTGCGCTTGATGAATGAGCTACAAAAAGTCGCGGACGGTGACCTGACAGTGCACACGACCGTATCGGAAGACATCACCGGCGCCATTGCTGATTCCGTCAACTACACCGTTGAGGCTTTGCGCGGTCTGGTCGGTCAGGTGACACGCACGGCATCCCAGGTAGCGGCGGCTTCCAATCAGGTGCGCAACAACGCGGACGAACTCACCACTGCGGGCCAGACCCAGGCTCGTCGGATTCTGGAAACCGGGCAATCCATGCTGGAGATGTCGATTCAGATTACCGACGTTTCGATCTCGGCGAACAAGTCTGCAGATGTCGCGCGGCATTCGGTGGTGGTGGCAGAACGCGGTGCCAAGGCAGTGGAAGACGCGGTCAAGGGCATGAATGAAATTCGCGAACAGATTCAGGAAACATCGAAGCGCATCAAGCGTCTCGGCGAGTCGTCGCAAGAAATCGGCGAGATCACGGAGTTGATTTCCGATATTACCGAACAGACCAATGTGCTGGCGCTCAACGCCGCTATCCAGGCCGCCTCGGCGGGTGAGGCCGGACGCGGATTTTCTGTCGTCGCAGAAGAAGTCCAGCGGCTGGCCGAGCGCTCCAGTGCGGCGACTCGCCAGATCGGCGCGTTGGTGCGCATGATTCAGGCAGACACACATGACGCCGTCGCCGCAATGGAAAAATCGACCGCCGGTGTGGTGGAGGGCACCAAGCTGTCCGATGCGGCAGGTGCTTCGCTGTCGGATATCCGGCGTGTTTCCAATCAACTGGCGGAATTGATTCAAGACATTTCCTCTTCCACTGGCAATCAAGCCACATCGGCCAATAGCGTGGCGCAAAATATTCAAAACATCCTCAGTGAGAATGAAAGCATTGAGGAACGTCGGGAGGAAGTGATCTCGCTGTTTAACGAACTGCACGATCTCGCTGAATTGCTTAAAAATTCAGTGTCTCGTTTCCGGGTCACCATCTCCTGACATCGTGGCTACGATGTCAACCAACCCGGTGTCAGACACCTTCTTGTATCCCGCTCCCGACGATGGTGCTGCCGCTGCCGTTAACTCTGCGGCTCTGATCTTGCTTGCTCCCGGTCTGCAAGAGATGGTCGTTGACGCGTGCAGTGCATTGGACAATGCCAAGACAGCAGAAGAGATCCTCCGGATCGGTGTGGTCATGCAAACCATCGTTAAGGCGCTACTCTTCATCGAGGAGCCGTTGCTGGCGTTTTTTGTCAATGCCATTGGACAGATGCTTGGGGACGGGGGTGACGGCGATCTCCGTGTAAAAGCTGTGGCGGCCGCAAAGCGGGCGTGCCTGTCGCTGCGGCATTATCTCGATGCGGTGGATCGGCTACCGAGGCCGTGTCCCTTGCAGCTATTCGCTGCTTATAAGACTGTGGCGGCCGTAAGTAATCAGGAGAAGGTTCATCCTGTTGAGTTGGCGCTCCCCGATCGTTTCAGCGAGAACGAACTGCAATTTCCACCGTGCGAGGTCGCAACAGTCACATCATCTGACGCGACTCTGTCGGCGTGCCGAAGCGAATTCGAAGCGGCGCTGCTTAACTACCAGCGAGCATTGGATGCGGATGTCGGCACTCAGTTTTTGCAACGCATGGCGGAAATCGTTCAACAGATAGTCCGTATGCCGATTGTGTCTCCTCATATAAATTTTTGGCGCGTCATCGATGTCGCCGTTGGCTTGTTCGCCATTGGTGAGGTAGACGTTGATCAATATGCGAAAAAATTTCTCGGACAGGTCAATCTGCAGTTGCGCCGCCTTGTCAGCGGTACCTGTGAAGGCGATACACGGTTGTTGCGTGAAGGTCTGTTTTTCATTGCACTGGGGCCGGCATCGAACGATAAGGTGCGAGCATTCAAGCAACTCAACGACCTACCTGATTTGTATCAGCGCGACTATCAACAGCCTTTCGATACAACCTCTAACACAATGCGTGTCGTCCCATCTGCTCCTGATAGCCGTGAAGCTGAATCTGCAGAATTGGCTACTGCATTGGCGCGGCTGGAGTCGTCAATCGAGAGCAACGTCAACGGCAGTTGCAACTTGTCAGAAATTGCCAACGCGATACACGATTTTTCCCTCGTTGCCGAGCGCCTGAAGTTTGACGCATCAGCAAAGCTGTTGCGCGCCGATGCCATCAGTCTTGAAAGGGCTGCTAAAGCTGGCGAAGTTTTGACCGTGGAATCAACGGTGCTCAGAGCTTCCATTCATCACCTCGCAGCACTGAGTTTGTCGCTATCTCTGGCACAGAATAGTTCACCTGTCCTTTATCGCAGCAAGCACGAAGAGTTCATCGAGAGCAGCGCCGGCACTCCAGAATTACTTGCGCGATCTGAACAGCATGAAGAGGTCGAAGCGATCAAGCAAGCTGAAGGAGCAACATCGATCAATATCGAGAGTACGACAGCAGCAGAGCCGACCGAGGAAGACCTTGACCAAGAATTGCTTGAGATATTTCTCATGGAAGCCGATGACATTCTCTGCACCATGGACAAGGCTCTGACCGCTTCCCGTAGTGCGCGTGAAGACATGGCGCATGTCACCGTCTTGAGGCGATGTTTTCATACACTGAAGGGCAGTTGTCGCATGGTCGGACTGCACGCGATGAGTGACGGCGCCATGGCAGTGGAAAGTTTTTTGAACGACTGGTTGGCAGAAGCATCTCCAGGAACCGAGGCGGGTTACACGCTGCTGGACTATGCCAAGCGTGAAGTCGCGATCTGGATTGATGAGATCCGTCAGCACGGAAAATCCCATCGGCATCCCGATGCAATGATCGTTGCGGTACAGAGTGCCAGACAAGACGTAACTGTCGATCTGCAGGACGGCGCGAGGAAGGCAGCAGAAGGTATTGCGCTTGCCTCGCAAGATTCAGAGGAATCCATTCGCGTTGGCGATATGGAGATTTCGGTGCAATTGCACCAGATCTACTGTGCTGAATCGGAGAACCTACTTGCTGTCGTAGCTGCTCATCTTGAACAATGGAGGCACGTGTTGCCCGAGGTAATTGATCCGGAAATGCTGCGTGCTACGCATTCACTCAAAAGTAGTTCGGCGTCGGTGCAATTTGCTGCACTGAAGACGCTGGCGCATACCTTGGACGACGTGATGCAATTTGTCGAGCATTCGCCAGCTGTGTTGGACGCTGATGCCTGTCGCTCTCTCGTGCAGATTGTGCAGCAACTGCAATCCATGCAACAGCTGTTCGCATCTCGTCGGATGCCGCCTGCGCGGGAGGATTTGCAACAGCAACTGTTGTCGCTGCTGGAGACGCTGAAAGTGCGTCGCGAGGAGGCCTCCAGTCGCGAACAAGAGATATCGCATCGGCATGACGAAGTGAGCGTCCCTGAGTTGAATGAAGATGACCTCGGCCTGGGTTTGAACTCGTGCGATGACACTTGCACTGATCTTATCGATCCAGAGTTGCTTGAGATTTTTCTGGAAGAGGGGCGCGACCTGTTGCCGCAAATCGGCGAGAGCTTGCACCAATTGCAGAAATCACCGGATGATCGCCGTTTGATTCAACATCTCCTGCGTCCACTGCATACCATTAAAGGCAGCGCACGCATGGCCGGTGCAATGCACCTCGGACAGTACATGCATGAACTCGAAACCAGCATTGATGAGATGGTGCGTGACGGCGTGTCATCCAACCTGCGGATCGATGATTTGCTGGCACGCTACGATCACGGATTGCAGTTGTTTGAGGCGCTTCAGAAGCCGTCTCCAATGCTACCGCCCGCGTCACCACAATTGTTGGTTTCCGACGAACAACCGCAGGCGATGCCGGGGCCGCGTATTGTCGCGCCCGGAGTTGAAATAGGCGCCGGTAGCAGCGCAACGATCGAGGCGGATACCGGCAAAAGCGTCAATGCTGCGCCGCTGGTGCGCATCCGTGCCGGCATCCTGGACAATCTGCTGAATCAGGCTGGCGAGATGTCAATATCAAGGTCGGGTCTGGAGTCCGAAGTCAACGTGCTGCGCAGACATCTGGCCGATTTGGGCGGCAACGTCTCGCGGCTCACGACGCAGTTGCGTGAGCTGGAAATTCAGGCCGAGATCCAGATCGCGGCTTCGAATCAAAGGTTACCGCAGAATCAGCATTTTGATCCGTTGGAATTCGACCGCTTTACCCATCTGCAGGAAATGACGCGCATGCTGGCAGAGAGCGTCAACGATGTCGCCTCCCTGCAAAAAAATCTGCTTGAAACCGTCGATCACACGCAAAACAGCCTGACGCAGCAAGCCAGGCTCACGCGCGAAATGCAGCAAGAGCTGATGCAAGCGCGCATGGTGCAGTTTCGCGGCGTGGAAGAGCGTTTGCATCGGTTGGTGCGCCAGATGGCCAAGGAAACCGGCAAGGAGCTTGAGCTGGATATTCAGGGAGGCACGGTCGAGCTGGATCGGAGCATCCTCGAAAAGATGGTTGGCCCTTTCGAACATTTGCTAAGAAACGCGGCTGCCCATGGTATCGAAACCGTCGAGCAGCGCCGCAATGCCGGCAAGCCGACTATCGGGAAATTATCGCTGCAAGTAAAGCAAGAGGGTTACGAAGTCATGATTCGCCTGTCTGATGACGGTCAGGGACTTGATCTGGCGCGCATACACGAGAAAGCATTGCGCCTCGGCCTGATCGATGTTGACCGGCAATGGTCGGATGTCGAGTTGAAGGGGCTCATATTTCAGCCTGGCTTTACCACGAGTACCGACGTGACGGCGATTGCAGGACGTGGCGTCGGCATGGATGTGGTGCGTTCCGAGGTGGCGTCATTGGGCGGGCGTATCAGCATCGACACCGTCGCGGGGCAAGGCGCTACTTTCATCATTCATTTGCCTTTGTCGCTGGCGGTTACGCAGGTGGTCTTGCTGGAATTGGGCGAGCAGACCTATGCCATCCCGTCGCTTCTGGTCGAACAAGTCTTGCAACTCAAAGCCGACAGACAAGCCGAGGTATTTCGAGACGGCAGCCTTGACTGGCAGGGGCGCAAGTTAGCCATGCACTATCTGCCTGTCTTGTTGGGTGAGGACAAAGGTGTCCCGGCGCAGCAAACCTTGTCGATCCTGGTGGTCAAAAGCGGCCACGACTTTCTGGCCATTCTGGTCGATCGCATCATCGGCAATCGTGAAGTCGTCACCAAGAATATCGGTCCGCAACTGGCGCATATGGTCGGTGTGGTGGGTGCCACCGTACTGGGTAGTGGCAGTATCGCTCTGATTCTCAATCCTATTCAGCTGGCGCAGCGTCATGGTTACCAAAAAGTCTTGCGCCATGTTGAGCCTGTTGTGACGAACAGGGATCATGGCAAGAAGACGATCCTTGTGGTCGATGATTCTCTGACCGTCAGGCGCGTCATGCAACGCCTCCTGACGCGTGAGGGCTATCACGTCGTGTTGGCCACCGATGGTGTCGATGCCTTGCACCAGTTGCAGAGTGTTCGCCCCGACATCGCGCTGGTCGATATCGAAATGCCGCGTATGGACGGCTTCGATTTGACGCGCAATATTCGCGACATGAGCAGTACGGGCACGCTGCCTATCATTATGATTACCTCACGGACTGCCGCAAAGCATCGCGAGCGCGCGATGGAACTCGGTGTCAACGAATATCTGGGCAAGCCGTATCAGGATGATGTGTTACTGAAAATGATCGTTCGCTTGACCGGTGAGCAAGGCAGGCAGCCACCAGCACACGACATTGACGAGTTGTTGTTTAAGCCGTCCGGGGTGCCATCGGCCCAAGAAGATGGCTTGTCTGCGCCGGATTGAGGCCGATTTGCCGAAAAAAATCAGCTATGGTCTAATCTGCCACTTCCTTTGATCACCTGCTGCATAGACTGTTTAGACTGCTGCGACCTCTGACGATTGGGGCTACAAATTAATTCCACACTTGTTTCCATCCTGCTTGCCACGGCCATTGCCGGGGTATTCAGTATTACGGCTGCGGCGATTTTTTCGTTTGCCTTGCTGTCGAAGATGGTCGAGCGCCTGGTCAGTCTGTCGGTCGGCATCATGCTGTCGACATCGTTGCTGCATGCTTTGCCGGAAGCTTTCGAATCCTCCGCTGAGCCGCACAAGCTGTTTGCCGTGTTGCTGGGAGGTCTGCTGGCGTTTTTCTTGCTGGAAAAATTATCGATCCTGCGGCATTCGCATCACCATGAAGAAGACGGTCACGGCCATCATCACGGCCATGACAAGCGTGAAGCGGGCAAGGCCGGCTGGATGATTCTTGTCGGCGACGGCTTGCATAACTTCACTGACGGTATTTTGATTGCTGCGGCTTTTTTGGCGGATCCGCATCTTGGACTGGTCACGGGCCTGGCCATCATCGCGCATGAAATCCCGCAGGAAATCGGCGACTTCATCGTGCTGCTCAATGCCGGCTTCTCGCGCACCCGCGCCTATGTCTACAACCTGATCTGCAGCCTGATGGCGGTATTGGGTGGCGTGTTGGGCTACTTCACACTGGAGCGCGGCATGGAATGGATTCCTTACGTGCTGGTGTTCGCTTCATCCGGTTTCATCTACATTGCCGTCAGCGATCTGATGCCACAAATGCAACGTCGCGCGACGCTGCGCGAAACCATTCCGCAAGTCATCCTGATCGCACTTGGCGTGGCGATCGTGCTGGTGCTGACCAGCCATGCTCACGCGCACTAAGATCTGGCAGCGGGATCCGAACGGGGTTTGATGGGACGGCACATCAGCTTGACGACCACGCTGATGACCAGGCCGAAGAAACCGAGCGTAACAAGTAGCGTTTCAAACACGATAGTCCCTTTCTTGTCTTTTTTCTAAGCTGCTGCCGGGATGGCGTGCCGTTACTGTAGTCCTGCCGTGACGGTCCGCGCCAATATCAAATGCGCCGTGCTGTTATCTCAAAACGGCATAGCGGCAGGGGCAGTATCGGTTCACAATGCGGGCACGATGATTTCATTCAAACAGCTCAGATACTTTGTCGAGATAGTCGCTGCCGGAAGCTACACGCGGGCTTCCGAGCGCTTGTACATCGCGCAATCGGCGTTGAGCCGGCAGATCAAAGAGCTAGAGTCGGACATGGATGTCGTGCTGCTTCGGCGAGATGCCAAGCAGGTTGAACTGACATTAGCCGGGCAGGAGTTCTACGACAAGGCCCGCAAGATTCTGGAAGATCTGGAGCACGCTATTTCGCAGGCGCGCTACATCGACAAGGGCGAACGCGGTGCGATCCGCTTGCTGCATTCCAGCTCTGTGCCGCTGTCGCCGCCGCTGGGGCCGTGTCTGAATACGGTATTGGAAGGCTTTCCCGGCGTCACGCTGGAGATTTCGCAAGCGTCGTCAGAACATCAGGCGCTGGAAGTCGAAGAAGGGCGTGCTGACCTCGGCCTCGCGCGCATCCCCATCCTGCGCAAGCATCCGCATCTGGAAACCGTCACCTTGTTTCAGGAGAAACTGGTCGTCGCGGTCTCTTTGCAGCATCCGCTGGCGCAGCACAGTGTCATCGACATTGCCGCCTTACGTGACGAGTTATTCGTATCGACGCCGCATCGCGATCGCGGCGGCCTGAGTTATCTGGTGGCGGAGCGTTGCATTGCGCACGGTTTTTTCCCAAAACCGGCACGCGCTACTTCACGCAAAGCATCGCTGCTGAGTCTGGTCAATGCCAACTTCGGTATTGCCATCGTGCCTGACAGCATGCGCGCCATTGCTGTCGCCGGCGTGCATTTTATCGATCTGAAGGAAGAGGATTTTCAATCCGCCGTGGTGCTGATGCATCGGCGCGGGGCTTCGGTGATGGTCGATCAGTTCGTGCAGGCTTTCATTGCGGCGATTGCCAGACCGTCGACATCGCCACAGCTGGCGACGTCGACGTAGATCTCTAACCCACTGTCAGGGCTGCGGACCGCTAGCAACCGGACGCGTCGAGTCAGAACTCCACTCACTCCAGGAACCAGGATACAGTTTTGCACCCGGCAAACCGGCGACTTCCAGGGCCAGCAAGTTGTGGCAGGCGGTAACGCCCGAGCCGCACTGCATGATGGCGGTTTGCGGATTGTCGATCAGCGCGTTCCATTCTGCGCGCAGGGTTTCCGGCGATTTGAAGCTGCCGTCGGCGGCGAGGTTGTCTTTGAAGAAGCGATTTTTCGCGCCAGGGATATGGCCGCCAACGGCGTCCATCGTTTCGTTCTCGCCGCGATAGCGGTCTGCTGCGCGCGCATCGACTACAGTCATGGCCTTGCTGGTGATATTGTCGAGCACGCCTTCGGCATCAATGGCGGTAACCAATGAAGACTGCTCCTGCAAATCGCCGCGCGTAGCCACCGGCATTTCCGTCGTCACTGCGCCGCCTTGTGCCTGCCAGGCTTGCAAACCACCGTCCAGCACGGCGACTTGCACATGGCCGACCCAGCGCAGCAGCCACCACAAGCGCGCTGCATACATGCCGCCCTGGGCATCGTAAGCGACGACTTGCGTGTTGGCGTTGACACCGATGACGCGCATGGCGTCGACGAAATCCTGACGTTCCGGCAACGGATGACGGCCCTTGAACTTGCCATCGCTGCCGGTTTTGGCACCGGACAGGATCTGATCCAGATGTGCAAAGCGCGCGTTGGGGATGTGGCCGGCGCGATAAGCATCGAGCCCGGCTTCCGGATTGGTCAGGTCGTGACGGCAGTCAACGATCAGCAGGTTGTCGTCACTTGCATGAGCAGCGAGATCGGCGGCGGAAATGAGGGTGGCGTAGGTCATGATTTTTCCTAAACTTCAGTGGCAATCGGATCGATCGCCGGTAGATTCTTGGAAGATTGTTGCGAGCGTTGATTGTAGAACGTGGAGACGATGCCGCTCATCAAAATGATGGCAATACCGGCAAAACCAAGCCAGCCCGGCGCGTCTTTCCAGATCAGCATACCCCACATGCTGGCAAACACGATTCCGGTGTACTGCAGATTGGCCGTCACCAGCGTATTGCCCAGGCGATAGGCGCGTGTCATGGCGATTTGCGCGATGGTCGCAGTCAGGCCGATAGTGAGGATCAGCGCAACGCCTTTGAGGCTGTGTGCATGCCAGAACGGTACGCGACCGGTGGCGATGCTGCCGACGATCCCAGCCAGCAAGCCAGTGAAAGAAAAATAGAAGACCACGCGATATTCCGGCTCGCCCAGCAGGCCGAGCTTGCGCACCTGCAGGTAGACCAGTGCCGATAGCACGCCCGAGAACAAGGCGATCACGCCGCCGAGCAGTTCGTCCGAGTTGATCGACGGGCGAAGCAGCAGCGCCACACCGATGAAGCTCAGCACCACTGTACCGGCCAGGCCCCATTCGAAGCGCTTCTTGCCTTGCCACCAGGCCACGCCAAACAGCATTGCGGCAATCCAGATGGATGACATGTAATTCAGCGTCGTGGCGGTCGCTACCGGCAGCAGGTTGAAGGAGTAGAACCACAGCCACAGCGAGATCACGCCGACGCCGCCGCGAATGATGTGGTCGCGCGGGTAGGGCGTCTTCAATGTTCCGCCCTTGATGCTGATCAGGCCGTAGATGAAGCAGACCCCGACGATGCCGCGGCAGAGTACGATTTCAGCGGTGGAGTAATGATCGCCGGCCAGCTTGACGCAGACGCCCATGATCGAAAACAGGAAGGAAGCAACAAGCATCCAGAGGGATTGCATGACGGAACTCTATTCAAAAACGATGCCAAAAAAACAGGCAGCGCGAGCTGGTGCCGGCGCTGCCTTCGGATATTGCGTTAGTCGGAGGTGATGCAGAATTCGTCTGAAGCTGCGGATGTTGCCAATGTTACCAATGTCGTGGGGCTACATCGTGACCATCGCATCTTCGCTGCCTTCTGCATGTCTGCTCCTGGGAGATTCAGTTTTCTTGCACCGCGATCTGCGACCGATACCACTCGTGGAAGTGCTGCATGCCGTCTTCCATCGGCGACTGGTAAGGACCCACTTCACTGGTGCCGCGATCCATCAGTATACGCCGACCGGCATCCATGCGCAGGGCGATCTCGTCGTCCTCGACACAGGTCTCCATGTAGGCGGCGCGTTCGGCCTCGACCATCTCGCGTTCGAACAGGGCGATTTCTTCCGGATAGTAGAACTCGACGACGTTGGTGGTCTTTTGCGGACCGCTCGGCCACAGTGTCGACACCACCAGCACATGCGGATACCACTCGACCATGATGTTCGGATACAGCGTCAGCCAGATAGCGCCGTACTTCGGCGGCTGGCCGTTGCCGAAGCGCAGTACCTGCTCCTGCCACTTCTTGTAGGTTGGCGAGCCGGACTTGGCCAGGCCGTGATTCACGCCCACGGTCTGCACGCTGTAGTTCTTGCCGAATTCCCATTTCAGGTCGTCGCAGCTGACGAAGCTGCCCAGACCAGGGTGGAAAGGCTCGACGTGATAATCCTCCAGATAGACTTCGATGAAAGTCTTCCAGTTGTAATCGCATTCGTGCACTTCGACGTGATCGAACAGATAGCCGGAAAAATCCAGATCCTTGCTCACACCCAGTTGCCGCAATTGCGCCGCAACGTCGACACCGTCTTTGCCGTTGTTTTCGAACAGCAGGCCGTTCCAGTCTTGCAAAGGCGTTTTGGACAAGTTGAGGCACGGCGTTTCGCCGAAATGCGGCGCGCCGATCAGGTCACCCTTGAGATCATAGGTCCAACGATGCAGCGGGCAGACGATATTGCGCGCATTGCCGCGGCCGTCCAGCATTTTGGCTTGACGGTGGCGACAGACGTTGGAAAGCAGATCGATGCCCTGCGCATTGCGCACCAGCATACGACCTTCGTTTTCCCATGGCAGCGTCGCATAGTCGCCGACATTGGGCACCATCAATTCATGGCCGGCGTAACGCGGGCCCTTCTGAAACAATTGGTGAATTTCGCGCTTGAAAAGCGCCGCGTCAAAATAGACGTCTACTGGCAATTGCGCGTTTGAGCGCGCCAGTTTGGCAAAAGTAGCAAGATCGGACATCCCCGCCCCCAAATTAATTTGCACCAACCTAAGAGAGAAAGAATCCGCAAAAACCTGGGTTCAAATAATATGAAGAGGAAATTTTGGACAGAACCGGGGATTATGCCATAAAACCGGGGTATCTGGGGCATTCGACCGCGTAAATCGCGATCAAGTTCGCGTTCGAGCGCCTATCTGTGGCGGTTTGCACTAAAATAACGGGCTATATTCGAAATCAGCCACTATGCCAAAGAATCCTGTCAAAGCCAGCTCACCCGCCTCGTTTGAAGAAGCCATGGAAGAGCTGGAACAACTGGTCGTCCAGATGGAAGCGGGCGAACTGCCGCTGGAAGCTTCCGTCGCGGCATACAAGCGCGGCGCTGAACTGGTCAAGTTCTGCGCTGCGCAGCTGGACAAGGTCGACAGCCAGGTCAAAGTACTTGAGGGCGACATGCTCAAACCACTGGCCACCGGCTCCGCCGGTTCTGCCGATGATGAGGATCGCGAATGAACGCCAGAATCGGGGCTACTTCGTCTTTCCTGGACTGGATGCAACACATCCAGTCGGGCATGGAAACCACGCTCGACACCTACCTGCCGCCGGAAATCCACATGCCCGCGCGTCTGCATCAGGCCATGCGCTACACCGCACTTGATGGCGGCAAACGCGTGCGGCCATTGCTGGTCTATGCCGCCGGCGAATTATTTGATGCCCCTGAGCAATTGCTGGCGCGTTCCGCTGCCGCAGTAGAAATGATCCACGTCTATTCGCTGGTGCATGACGATATGCCCTGCATGGACGACGATGCCTTGCGCCGTGGCAAGCCTACCGTGCACGTCAAATACGACGAAGCGACTGCTTTGCTGGTCGGCGATGCCTTGCAGGCGCAAGCGTTTGCGGTATTGGCAGAAATTGTTGACGAACAGCAAGCTGCGCGTCAGTTGAAGATGGTGCATCTGCTGGCCGAGGCTGCCGGCTCGGCAGGGATGTGCGGCGGGCAGGCAATCGATCTGGCCAGTGTCGGCATGACTTTGTCGCTGGCGGAACTGGAACAGATGCACAGACTCAAAACGGGAGCGCTGCTGCGTGCATCGATTTTGCTCGGCGCCTACAGCGGCAAGTTGCTGTCGACGGCGGAAACCGCCGCGTTGGAAGCGTACGCCGGCGCGATTGGTCTGGCGTTTCAAGTGGTGGACGATATTCTCGATGCGACGGCGGACTCCGCCACCCTCGGCAAGACTGCCGGCAAGGATGCCGCCGATAATAAGCCGACTTATGTATCGATCCTCGGTTTGAGCGAATCACAGGCGCTGGCAGAGAAGCTGCGCGGCGATGCGCATCAGGCGCTGGCGCAATTCGGCGACAAGGCGCGCCGCCTGCATGAGCTGGCCGATCTTATCGTTCAGCGCAAAGCATAAAGAGAGCAAGAATAAGACGAACGCGAAGAATACTAAGCGAAGTGTACGAAGAATGCAGTGGCATCCGCAAAACAGTCTGACTTGCAGTCACAGCCACAGCTTCTCCGCAGTAGCAAATTAACGGTGAACAACCCAGCATGCTTAATACGATAAATAGCCCAGCCGATCTGCGGCAACTCCCGCGCACCCAGTTGAAGCCATTGGCTGATGAGCTGCGCGCCTTCGTGCTCGATTCGGTATCGAAGACCGGCGGACATCTCTCGTCCAATCTCGGTACGGTGGAATTGACGATTGCCTTGCACTACGTCTTCAACACGCCGGAAGACCGCATTGTCTGGGACGTCGGCCATCAGACTTATCCGCACAAGATCCTCACCGGACGTCGCGATCAGATGTCGACACTGCGCCAGTTCAATGGCATTTCCGGTTTTCCGCGCCGAGCCGAGAGCGAGTACGACACATTTGGTACCGCGCATTCTTCGACTTCCATTTCCGCCGCGCTGGGCATGGCGCTGGCAGCCAAAACCAAGGGCGAAGATCGTCACGCCATCGCGGTGATCGGCGACGGCTCGATGACGGCCGGCATGGCGTTTGAAGCACTGAACAATGCCGGTATTTGCGAAGACGTGAACCTGCTGGTGATCCTCAACGACAATGACATGTCGATTTCGCCGCCGGTCGGTGCGCTCAATCGCTATCTCGCGCGCCTGATGTCCGGACAGTTCTACGCCAAGGCCAAGAACGTCGGCAAGTCCATGTTGCCGGCGCCAATGCTGGAATTGGCCAAGCGCCTGGAAGAGCACGCCAAAGGCATGATCGTCCCGGCCACCATGTTCGAAGAATTCGGCTTCAACTACATTGGTCCGATCGACGGCCACGACCTCGACTCGCTGATCCCAACGCTGCAAAACCTGAAGAACCTCAAGGGCCCGCAGTTCCTGCACGTGGTCACCAAGAAGGGCCAGGGCTACAAGCTGGCCGAGGCCGATCCGGTGCTGTATCACGGTCCCGGCAAGTTCAATCCGGCTGAAGGCATCAAACCTGCGGCGGCGAGCAAACTGACCTACACGCAAGTTTTCGGCGAATGGCTGTGCGACATGGCGGCACAGGACAAGACCCTGGTCGGCATCACGCCGGCGATGCGCGAAGGTTCGGGTATGGTCAAGTTTGAACAGAAATTCCCTGATCGCTACTATGACGTCGGCATCGCAGAACAACATGCCGTCACCTTTGCTGCCGGTATGGCCTGCGAAGGTTTGAAGCCGGTGGTGGCGATTTACTCGACCTTCCTGCAACGCGCTTACGATCAACTGATTCACGACGTTGCGTTGCAAAACCTCGACGTGACTTTTGCTCTGGATCGCGCTGGACTGGTCGGTGCCGACGGCGCCACGCATGCGGGTAATTACGATCTGGCTTTCCTGCGCTGTATCCCGAACATGGTTGTCATGGCCGCGTCCGACGAAAACGAATGCCGCCAGATGCTGTCGACTGCCTTCGAGCACAAAGGCCCGGCAGCGGTGCGCTATCCGCGTGGTTCCGGCACAGGTGCCGTGGTGGAAAAGATCTTGAGCACCATCCCGATGGGCAAGGGAGAAGTACGCCGCGAAGGCAAAGGTATCGCGATCCTCGCCTTCGGCACCATGGTTGCCCCGGCGCTGGCAGCGGGTGAAAAACTCAATGCGACCGTCGCTAACATGCGTTTCATCAAGCCGCTTGATATTGAGCTGGTCAAGCAACTCGCCGCCAGCCACGATGCGCTGGTAACGGTCGAAGAAGGTTGCATCATGGGCGGCGCCGGCGCTGCCGTGGCCGAGGCACTGGCCGAAGCCGGTATCGTCAAGCCATTGCTGCATCTGGGTTTGCCGGATCGCTTCATCGATCACGGCGACGCAGGTCAGTTGCTGGCCGGCTGCGGTCTCGATGGCGAAGGCATTGCCGCTTCCATCGTGCAACGCTTCGGCAAAGATCAGCCTCGCCTGGTGGTCAACAACGCTTGAATGTCAGGATGACGACGTAAAAAAAGCGGCCATGGCCGCTTTTTTTATTTCAGTTTTTATTCCTTATTGTTTTTCGTCCTCTGTCCGGCCTTTATGCCACAACACATCGCTGCCTCCCGCGTAACGATTGAGCATACGCGACAGCACGAAGCATAAATCAGACAGCCGGTTCAGATATTGCCGCGGCTGCGGATTAACAGTTTCTGCTTGCGCCAGCGTCACCACAGCGCGCTCGGCGCGACGGCATACGGTGCGGCATATGTGCATCTGCGCTGCTGCGCGCGAACCGCCCGGCAGGATGAACTCCTTAAGCGGCGGCAAGTCGGCGTTGTACTTCTCCAACAACGCATCAAGCCGCGCCACCTGGGTCTCGGTAATCAGGCTGTAGCCGGGGATGCACAACTCGCCGCCCAGATCGAACAAGTCATGCTGGATCGTCAGCAACTCCTCGCGCAAGGTCGCCGGCAAGTCTTCACACAGCAGCAGGCCGACATGCGAATTGAGTTCGTCCACATCGCCCAAGGCGTGAATACGCGGATGATCTTTCGCCGTGCGGCTGCCATCGCCGAGTCCGGTGCTGCCATCGTCGCCGGTGCGCGTTGCAATTTTGGAAAGTCGATTGCCCATACTTTTCTCTGCAAACAAAAGTCTCAAGGATAGGCTAAAAAATTGCGTTTAAAGCTCAAGTTGTCAGACAAATATAAAATATGTCTGCAGCAAGAGAGTAAAATCCCATAGAGGTTTTGACAAGAGAGAAGGCCACTGCGCAGGAGTTCCAGCACGCTTTTCGCTGTAATTCTGCATGGAAGAATATTCCCTTGCGTCACTATTCCAACAGACAGAGAGACAAGCAATGAACCATATCGTTGATGCGCAGAAACTGCGCAAGCCCGTTCCCGAGGCGCTGCTGACATCCTTGCAGGCCCTGTTCGGCAATCGCTTTTCGACCACTCAGGCCATGCGCGAGCACCACGGTCGCGACGAATCCTCCTACGATCCGATGTTGCCCGATGCCGTCGTCTTCGCGCACACCACCGAAGAAGTCGCAGCCTTCATCAAGCTGTGCAGCAGCTACGAAGTCCCGGTGATTCCGTACGGCACCGGCACCTCGCTCGAAGGCCACGTGCTGGCGCTGCAAGGCGGCATCACCATCGATCTGTCGCAAATGAATCAGGTGCTGGCCGTCAACGGCGAAGACCTGACCGCCACCGTGCAAGCCGGCGTCACACGCAAACAGCTGAATCAGGAAATCAAGGATAGCGGTCTGTTCTTCCCGATCGATCCGGGTGCAGACGCTTCCATCGGCGGCATGGCATCTACCCGCGCTTCGGGCACCAATGCCGTACGCTATGGAACCATGCGTGAGAACACGCTGGCGCTGACAGTCGTCACCGCCGACGGCAACATCATCAAGACCGGCACACGCGCCAAGAAATCTTCGGCAGGCTACGACCTGACCCGTGTCTATGTCGGCAGCGAAGGCACGCTCGGCATCATCACAGAAGTGACCGTGCGCCTCTACCCGCAGCCGGAAGCTGTCTCCGCGGCCATCTGCTCTTTCCCGAGCGTGGCCGATGCCGTCAATACCGTGATCCAGGCGATCCAGGTGGGCGTACCGCTGGCGCGTGTCGAGCTGCTCGACGAAAACGGCGTCAAGGCCATCAATGCCCACGACAAGATGACCTTGCCCGAAAATCCATTGCTGCTGTTTGAATTCCACGGCAGCGAAAACGGCGTCAAGGAGCAGGCCGAGATGGTGCAGGAACTCGCCAAAGACAATAATGCCACCGGCTTCGAATGGGCCACACGTCCCGAAGACCGCACGCGCCTGTGGACCGCGCGTCACAATGCCTACTTTGCATTGCTGCAGATGCGTCCCGGCGCACGCGCGATTTCCACCGACTGTTGCGTGCCGATTTCCCGTCTGGCCGAATGCGTGCTGGAGACCAAAGCCGATTGCGAATCACAGGGCTTGATCCACGCCATCATCGGCCACGTCGGCGACGGCAATTTCCACGTGCAAATGATGGTCGATCCCAACGATCCGGCGGACATCGCCCGCGCCGAAGGCGTCAATGCGCGCATGGTTGCACGCGCGCTGGAAATGGACGGCACCTGCACCGGTGAGCACGGCGTCGGCTTGCACAAGATGGATTTTCTCGTGCAGGAGCACGGCGAAGGCGCTATCGACGTCATGCGCGCGATCAAGCATGCACTCGATCCGAAGAACATCATGAACCCCGGCAAGATCGTTCGTTGGTAAGCAGATCCGTCGTCCAGTTCCATCGTCATTTAGAAATCGTCAGGCAGTACACCGGGACGCGCCATCTGACACGATGGCCGTCTCGCATTACAACAGCGCAACAGCACAACAGCAGGTAAAACAAGACATGGCAACACGCCTCCCACCCGTCCATGCCCTTTCAGCATTTGAAGCTGCGGCGCGCCACAATTCATTCGCCGTCGCGGCCGAAGAACTCTGCATCACGCCCTCGGCGCTGTCGCACAGAATTCGCCTGCTGGAGGACTTCGTCGGTGAACGCTTGTTTTATCGCGACGGCCGCTCCATCGGCCTGTCCGAGTTCGGCCGCCGCTATCTCGACGTCGTACGATCTGCGCTGCGCACGCTGACCGATTTCCCGATGCCGCATCGCAACGCCACGGTGCAGCCCAAGGTCAAGATCATGCTGCCGCCGACCTTTGCCCGCCACTTGCTGGTGCCGCGCATCGCCGAGTTCACCCAGCGCTTTCCCGATATCACCGTTGAGATGTATTTGTCGGTGCCGCTGTACGACCTTAGCCTGTCTGAGAGCGACGTTGAAATCCGTTTTGGCGCCGGCAACTATCCCAACTTCGTTACTGAAAAACTGTTCGAAGAACCGGCCTTTGCCGTCGCCAGCCCGGCCTACCTCAAGACCATTCCACCGCTGAAGACACCACAAGACCTGCAACAGGCCAACCTGCTGCGCTCAGCGTTGGAACCCTGGCAGCCATGGTTCGAAGCCGCCGGCCTCAAAGACTGGCCGGAACCCTCAACCGGCCTGCGCGTCGACGACCTCGGCCTGTTGCTGGAATCGGTGCGCCACGGCTACGGCGTTGGCCTGACACGTCAGCATTTTGCCGAAGAACTGCTGGCCCGCGGCGAAATCGTCGAACTCTTCGACGTCCGCCTGCGCACGCCGCCGCATGCTTACTACGTGGTGTACGAGAAGCAGATTCGCGAGCGCCCGGAGGTGGATGCCTTCATCGACTGGCTGCAAAACGCCTTCAAAAACATCTGAGTCGCGAATAAGCCGCCGCTGGCTGTGTCGTTGCGTCTTGCCAGCGACGCCTTCTTCGTGCCTGGGAACGCCCAAGTCCCTGAAAATTATTCACAGCGCGGCGTGAATTCTTTTCAGTGCGCCCAGACCACGCTTTTCGCTATCTGACGCTGAAATTCGCTACACTTCAGGCATTGCGAAGACAATAGCGAGACAGACAGTCCAAAACCGGCGCCATAAGCCGGAAACAACAATTCATCGGTCATCGCCACGTCCTAGCCCAAAGCCAAACGAGGTCACGCATGAACGCCCCAGTTGCTCCCTTATTTTCGCCTGCGCGTCAGCGCGAGGTGGTTGCCGCGCTGAAAGCGGTGGTGCCGCCGCATTGCGTGCTGTTCGACGAAGAAGATACCCGTCCCTACGAGTGCGATGGCCTTGCCGCCTATCGCCAGTTGCCGATGGTCGTTGTGCTGCCCGAGAACGAAGCGCAAGTCGTCGCTATTCTCAAGGCTTGTCATGACCTGAAAGTCCAGATCGTTCCGCGTGGCGCCGGCACCGGTTTGTCGGGCGGCGCGATGCCGATAGCCGACGGCGTCGTAGTGTCGACCGCCAAGTTCAACAAGATCGTCAGCATGGACAAGTATTCACGGACCGCCGTGGTGCAGCCTGGCGTGCGCAATCTGGCCATCTCGGAGGCGGCTGCACCTTACGGCTTGTACTACGCCCCTGATCCTTCTTCGCAAATCGCCTGCAGTATCGGCGGCAACGTTGCCGAAAACTCCGGCGGCGTGCACTGCCTCAAATACGGCCTGACCGTGCACAACGTTTTGCGCGTGCGCGTGGTCACCATCGAAGGCGACGTCGTTGAACTCGGCAACGCCGGCCTCGATGCGCCCGGTCTTGATCTGCTGGCGGTGTTCATCGGCTCGGAAGGCATGCTCGGCATCGTCACGGAAGTCACCGTCAAGCTGGTGCCCAAGCCGCAGCAGGCGCGCGTGATCATGGCCTCGTTCGACGACGTGGTGAAGGGCGGCAACGCCGTCGCCAACGTCATCGCTGCGGGCATCATCCCGGCCGGACTGGAGATGATGGACAAAACCAGTTCGCGCATGGTCGAGCCTTTCGTCAAGGCCGGCTACGACATCGATGCCGAAGCGATCCTGCTGTGCGAGTCCGATGGCACCACCGAAGAAGTCGAAGAAGAAATCGGCCGCATGAGCGAGGTGCTCAACGCCAGTGGTGCCACCGCCATCGCCGTATCGCAATCCGAAGCCGAGCGCCTGCGCTTCTGGTCGGGACGCAAAAACGCCTTCCCGGCAGCAGGCCGCATCTCGCCGGACTATTACTGCATGGACGGCACCATTCCACGCAAAAAGCTGGCGGAAGTCTTGCTCGGCATCGCCAAGATGGAAGGCAAGTACGGCCTGCGCTGCGCCAATGTGTTCCACGCGGGCGACGGTAACCTGCATCCGCTGATCTTGTTCGACGCCAACCTGGCGGATGAATTTCACCGCGCCGAACTGTTCGGCGCTGAGATCCTGGAGCTGTGCGTCGAAGTCGGCGGCACAATCACCGGTGAACATGGCGTGGGTATCGAAAAGATCAACTCCATGTGCGTGCAGTTTTCGCCGGAAGAGCGCGAAGCCTTCTTCAAGGTCAAGCGTGCCTTCGACCCGGCTTTCCTGCTCAACCCTGACAAGGCGATCCCGTCGCTGCATCGCTGTGCCGAATACGGCAAGATGCACGTGCAGCGCGGCCAGATCAAATTCCCCGATTTGCCGAGATTCTGAAGATGACCGAACCATTGCACGTATTCAAAGAGCGCATCGTCGCGGCCACGGCAAGCGCCACGCCGCTGCAGATTCGCGGCGGCGGCACCAAGGACTGGTATGGCCAGGAGCTGCGCGGCGAAGTGCTCGACACGCGTCCCTACAGCGGCATCGTCGATTACGAGCCGACCGAGCTGGTGATCACTGCGCGCTGCGGCACACCGCTGTCCGAGATCGATGCCGCACTGGCGGCCAACAATCAGGTGCTGGCATTTGAACCGCCACGCTTCGGCGGCACGTCAACTGTCGGTGGCATGGTGGCGGCGGGTTTATCCGGGCCGGGCCGTCAGTTCAGCGGATCGGTGCGCGACTTCGTACTCGGCGCCGATCTGATGGATGCGCAGGGGCAGATGCTGCATTTCGGCGGACAGGTGATGAAGAACGTCGCCGGCTATGACGTCTCGCGTCTGCTGACCGGTTCGCTCGGCACGCTGGGCCTGATCCTGCAAGTCTCACTGAAAGTATTGCCGCAGCCGTTTGCGAGCAGTACGCGTGTGTTCGAAGTCGATGAGGCTAACGCAATCCGTCTGCTTAACGAGTGGGGCGGCCAGCCGCTGCCGGTATCGGCCAGTGCCTGGGTCAACGGCGTGTTGACGATACGTCTGTCGGGTGCGCAGGCTGCCGTCGACGCAGCGCAGAACAAACTGGGTGGTACCGAGCTGACCAACGGCGACGATTTCTGGCGCGACCTGCGTGAGCAAAGCCACAGCTTCTTCGCCGATACGGTGGCACCGTTGTGGCGACTCTCGCTGCCATCGGTGGCGCAACCGCTGCCGTTGGCCGGTACGCAATTCATCGAGTGGGGTGGCGCACAGCGCTGGTATCGCGGCGATGCAAGTGCGGAATCGATTCGTGCTGCAGCGGTTGCCGCAGGCGGCCATGCCAGTCTGTATCGCGGCGGCGACAAGAGCGTGGGCGTGTTCCATCCGCTTGCGCCCGCAGTCGCCAAGATCCACCGTAATCTCAAAGCCTCCTTCGACCCGTCGGGCATTTTCAATCCCGGCCGCATGTATTCGGAATTTTAAAATCCTATGCAAACCAATCTGGCCGATTTCATCCGCGACACCCCCGAAGGCAAGGAAGCCGACGCCATTCTGCGCTCCTGCGTGCACTGCGGGTTCTGCACGGCAACGTGTCCGACCTATCAATTGCTGGGCGACGAACTCGACGGTCCGCGCGGCCGTATCTATCTGATCAAACAGGTGTTGGAAGGCAAACAAGCCACTGCCGCCACGCAATCGCATCTGGATCGCTGCCTGACCTGCCGCAACTGCGAGTCGACGTGTCCATCCGGCGTGCAATACGGTCGCCTGGTGGATATTGGTCGCAAGGTGGTCGAAGATCAGGTGCCGCGTCCGCTCGCGCAGCGCGTGGTGCGTACGACGCTCAAGACCTTGCTGCCGAATAAATGGCTGTTCAATCCGGCGATGAAGGCCGGGCAGTTGGTGCGTCCGCTGTTGCCGCAAAAACTGCAGAACAAAGTCCCGCCAAAACAGGATGCCGGCCTGTGGCCGACGCGCACGCATGTCCGTAAGATGCTGATGCTCGACGGCTGTGTGCAACCGGCCATGTCTCCCAACATCAACAGTTCCACTGCACGCGTGCTCGATGCGCTCGGTGTCGAACTGATCGTACCGCCGAAAGCTGGCTGCTGCGGCGCGATCCGCTACCACCTCAACGACCAGGACGGCGGCCTTGACGATATGCGTCGCAATGTCGACGCGTGGTGGCCCTACGTCGACGGCTCGGCAGGATTCACTGTCGAAGCCATCGTGATGAACGCCTCCGGTTGCGGTGCCACGGTCAAAGAATATGGCCATCTGTTACAGCAAGACGCTGCTTATGCCGCCAAGGCACATCGCATCTCGCAGCTGACGCGCGACATCAGTGAAATTCTGCCCGACTTCGAAGCTGAACTGGCCGGCAAGCTCAAGGGCAAGATCAAGGATAGGCTCAATGCGCGCGTTGCCTATCATCCGCCTTGCACTTTGCAGCATGGGCAGAAGATTCGCGGTAAGGTGGAGCAGATTCTTGGCAGTGCAGGTGTTGACGTCAAGCTGTGTGCCGATAGCCATTTATGCTGTGGTTCTGCGGGTACCTATTCGGTGTTGCAGCCGGAGCTGTCTTATCGCTTGCGCGACAACAAGCTTAATAACTTGCAGGCGACGCAGCCGGACATGATTGTGTCGGGGAATATCGGGTGTTTGACGCATTTGCAGTCGGGGACGGATACGCCGGTGAAGCATTGGATTGAGTTGCTGGATGCGGCGCTGACTGCTTCTTAAGCGCTAATAATGGTCATTTGAGAGCCCTGCATTTGTGGGGCTTTTTTCTTTCGTCGGTAGTCGGATGCATTGGTCGCAGATTTTTATGCCTTTTTGTTCTTACTTGCTTGCTTGCTGCTTAACTGATTCTTTTCTTTCTTCGGACGACCAAGCCGGGGGCGGCCCGGCAGCCGCTTACTTTCTTTGCTTCGCCAAGAAAAGTGAGTAGCTGCCGGGCTACCCCCGGCTTGGTCGTCCAAAGAAGGGAAAGAAGAAACAACCTGAACAGGTGGTTCGAAGGCGCCGCACAAAACAAAAAGCGGCCTCAAAAGAGAGCCGCCTTCATCAATTAAATAACCAAATATCAAGCATGCAAAACCTGCAGCACCTGTTTCGGAATCCACTCCTGCAGCGTAATTTCAATCGTAATAAACGAAAGATTCGCACCTCGCACAAAGCGCCCCGCAAAAATCTTCCCGTCGACGTCAGCGACTACCCCCTGCAAAGGATTCGCATGCGGCTTGCCGCCACCAAAGCCGATCTCGCCAAAGACGTTAAGTATCTCCACACCCGGCCCGTTGATTTCCATCTCGCGCCAACCGGTCGGCGTGGCATATTCCAGATGTGCATCGATCAGGCTGCCGATAGCGCCGCGCACGATAGCGGTCTGCATGCCGTATTGACGGCATAACGCTTCCACGCTCTCGGTGAGGTCCTGATTGGGTTTGAGTCGTGCCATCACCAGTTTTCCCAGTGTGCCTTCTTCTACCTGAATGTCGTTGTCGTTGGTGTGTGTCTCTGTGTTTTTTATGAGCGTTGATGTCGTCATCATGATTCCATGGGTGTCGGATGCAATAGACTGAATAGCGTCTCTTCATCGCTGTTGACGACGAAAGCGCCTTGGGAAAACAAGCACAGGCGGATGATGAGCGGATCGTCGCCCACTTCCACCGTGTCGAGCAATAAATGCCCGCCGTGTATCGAACCATCGCCGTCAAGGAAGCCGGCGTGGCAATGCAGCAATATCTTTCCTTCCTGATTCTGACCAACCGTGATCGCTCCGGTAACGAAGGTGATCACGCCTTCCAGCACATGCGGTGGGCCATAGTCGTACGGACGGTTGGCGTCGCGGGTGTTTTCGATGCGGTGGTAGTGCAGCTTGCGCGCGGTGCCGCCGCACATGCGGCCGACGCCGCCGCGTTGGCCGTAGCGATTCAGGACTTCACGCAGGGCTTCGCCGACTTTGGTTCCGGGTTGCAGCGTGATGCGCAATTCTTCCGCCGGATTGGCTTCCAGATCCAGCGTGCGCGGGTAGCTCTGCTGGCCGGCGTGAAGAAACTTGCGTACCTCGACAAATCCCGGATGGCCCTCGGCGGACTTGTTGGAAATTTTCATAAGCGATAGTCACCTTTCTCCTCAAGCAAACTTTTGATCTGCTTTTTGACGATCTTTCCATAACCGGATTTCGGCATGGTCTCCCAGAACACAAAGCGGCGCGGCCATTTGTATTTGGCGATGCGACTCTCCAGATGCGACAACAGCGCGTCGCCGTCGGCTTGCTGGCCCGATTTTGCGACGATAACGGCGATGCCGCTTTCGCCCCATTTCGGATCCGGCACGCCGAGCACGGCGACTTCGGATACTGAAGGGTGGGTCAGCAGCGCTTCTTCGATCTCGCGCGGATAGACATTGGAGCCGCCCGAGATGTACATGTCGGACGAGCGGCCGGTGATGTAGAGGAAGCCATCTTCGTCCACATGGCCGAGGTCGCCGGTGTGGAACCAGTCACCCTTGAATGCTTTGGCGTTGGCGTCCGGATTGTTGTGATAACCCATGAAAACTGCCGGGCCGCGCACGCAGATTTCGCCGGTTTCGAAGGCCTTCAATTTCTTGCAGCTGTCATCAAGGATCGCGATTTCCATGCCGGTACGCGGCATGCCGCATGAGCCGACACGCGCTTTCGGATGGGCATCATCTGCTTCGTGCATGTAAGGCGGCAGGAAGGTGATGTTGCCGGTCACTTCGCCGAGGCCGTAATACTGCACCAGCACCTTGCCGAGTTTCTTCAGGGCATAGACCTGATCGGCGCGGTACATCGGCGCACCGGCGTAGATGACGTGCTTAAGCGAGCTGTGGTCGTAGCGGTCGACGGATTCGTCTTCGGTCAGGATCTTGACGATGGTCGGGACGGTGAACATGTTGTCCACGCGATGACGCTGCACCAGTTGCCAGGCTTCTTCCGGCACCAGGCGTTCGGTCGACAGCAGGATGCTGGCGGCGCCGCGCGCGGTGTTGACGACGGCGTGGATACCCGCGCCATGCGACAGCGGTGCGACCACCAGTGAGCGTGACTGATGCGTCAGGCCGGGCAGCAGGTCGGCCAGGTGGTTGGTGACGACGAAAGCCATTTGCCCGTGCGACAGCATGCCGGCCTTCGGATGGCCGGTGGTGCCGGAGGTGTAGAAGAACCACAGCGGGTCTTCGTAATCGACTTCCACCTCATCGAAGGACTGATGTGCGCCGATTGCCGTTGCCAGCGTTTCGAAATCGAGTTCGCCGGCGCGCGGATCCTGCAGCGCGATAACGTGTTTCAGCGCAGGAGAAACCTCTTTCACGGCATCGACGTAGTTGGCGAAACCGCGGTCGTACAGCATCACGCTTGCACCGCTGGACTGACCGAGGTAGGCCGCTTCCGGCGGCGTGATGCGGACGTTGGTCGGGACCCAGACCATGCCCAGTTTGAATGCCGCCCAAGCGCTTTCAAAAATCTGCAGGTTGTTGCGCGAATGGACGAGCATCTTGTCGCCCTTGTTCACGCCCAGTTTTTGCAGCGAGTGGGCGAGGGTGTCGACGCGGTCGTTGATTTGTTTCCAGGTGGCGATTTTGTCGCCTTTGCCGTCCATCGTGCCGTCGCCGATGATCAGGCCGGGTTCGTCGGGAAAGCGGCGGGCGACGTCGGATAGCAGGCGCCCCAGGTTCATTACTTTGGTTAACATCGTCTCGCTCGTGTGTATTTTTTATGTGAATCGGTGTTGCTGATAGTGCTGCCGGCAGTGCTCGTTACACTACTGCTGTCGTCCCAGCGAACGCTGGAATGACAGGGATAATTGGGGACGTGATTGATCAATGCACGCGTTCCAGAATGCTCACGTAATTTGCCACTGCAGCGCCACCCATGTTGAATACGCCGGCATAGCGCGCATTCGGAATCTGCATGTCGCCCGCATCGTGGCTGGCCTGCATCGCCGCCATCACGTGCATCGACACACCGGTCGCGCCGACCGGATGGCCCTTGGATTTCAAGCCGCCGGATGGATTGATCGGCAGGCGGCCATTCTTGGCTGTCACGCCATCGAGAATCGCGCGTGCGCCTTGACCCGGTTCCGCCAGGCCCATCGCTTCGTATTCCAGCAACTCGGCAATGGTGAAGCAGTCGTGTGTTTCAACCAGCGACAGATCCAGCAGTTTCAGATCAGCTTGTTTCAATGCCTGCTGCCAGGCCAGCGTGCCGGCTTCGAAGCGTGTCGGGTCGCGGCGCGACAGCGGCAGGAAATCGTTGACGTGCACGGCGGCGCGGAAGGTCACGGCGCGCTCCATGGTCTTGGCGACGTCGGCCGCGCTCAGCACCAGCGCGGCGGCGCCGTCGGAGATCAGCGAGCAGTCGGTGCGTTTCAGCGGACCGGCGACGAAGGGATTTTTTTCCGACACAGTGCGGCAGAAGTCAAAACCAAAATCCTTGCGCATGTGGGCGTAAGGATTGCTCATGCCGTTCTTATGATTCTTGGCGGCAATAGCGGCCAGCGCATCCGACTGATCGCCGTAACGGTCGAAGTAGGCTTGGGCAATCTTGCCGAATACGCCTGCAAAACCACCGGGGATGCCGGCCTCTTCCTTCGCGTAGCAGCATTTGAGCAGCACTTCGCCGACTTGCGGCGTGGCCAGTTCGGTCATCTTTTCAAAGCCGATCACCAGCGCGTGCTTGGCCTGGCCGGACAGGATCGATTGCATGCCCGAGTGGATCGCAGCGGAGCCGGTGGCGCAGGCGTTCTCGACGCGTACGGCTGGCTTGAAGCGTAGCGCGGGCAGGGTGTTGAACACCAGCGACGACGGAAAGTCTTGATACAGAAAACCGCCGTTGAAGGTGCCGATATGGATGGAGCCGATGTCTTCCGGCGTCAGGCCTGCGTGTTCGATGGCGGCCTTGGCGACCTGGCCGATCAGTGCTTCCGGATCGATGCCGTCGAGTTTGCCGAATTGGGAATGGTTCCAGCCGGTGATGCAGGGTGCAGATGCAGTCATTTTGGTTCCTGAAAAGAGTGTGTTGGAACAGCAATATGCAAAAACGATGCCACGATTTTTTTAGCCCGCCGCTGTCTCGCTTGCGTTGATTTTTATGGTGTCGGCCGGGCGTGGTTGGCCCGCGATGACGCGGTTTGCAGGCCGTGATGGCGGTAAACATAGCACGTCGCGAGCAGCTTTGAATTTGCTGCGCTGCGGGATGGATTTGCTACCTGAACCGATGACAACTGTATGCCAACTGTATAAGGCATGCGACAGGTGTCGCAGGAAAATAAACACTCAATATACCGCTTACATCCCTTGTCGAATCAGGCGTTTATCGCAGAGAATGTACTTGCAATGCCGACTTCAGGGAGGGGCGTGCAAGTTGAAGAAGACACTTTGACGACTTGGCATCCAAATTGCTCTAGGACGCATAAGCAGTGCTGAATTAGTCGTTACTAGTTATTCGTATCGGCAAGACAGGCAACATAAATTAACCAAAACTAAAATCAGGAGACAAACAGATGGGTAACCCAACTGCTAGCATCACTCGCCGTCGTTTTTTGAAGACCGTTTCCGTCGCCTCGGCCGCTGCCGCCACCGGCATGATGTCGACCAAGGCATTTGCCGCCGCTGAGTTCACGCTGAAGTACGCCAACAACCTGCCGGCAACTCACCCGATGAATCTGCGCGCCAAGGAAATGGCCGCCAAGATCGCGACCGAGTCCAAGGGCCGCATCGACTTCCAGGTGTATCCGAACAACCAGCTCGGTAACGATACCGACACCCTGGGCCAGGTGCGCGCGGGCGCGGTTGACTTCTTCACGCTGTCCCCGCTGATCCTCGGCACACTGGTACCGGCTGCGCAGATCAGCGGCGTCGGTTTCGCCTTCAAGGATTACAACCAGGTCTGGGCTGCCATGGATGGCGAGCTGGGCGCGCATGTGCGCAAGCAGATCGACGCCAAGTCGACCGTCTTCGCGTTTGAAAAAATCTGGGACAACGGCTACCGCCAGATCACCAACAGCACCCGTCCGATCAACAAGCCGGAAGACCTCAAGGGCATGAAGCTGCGCGTGCCGCCAAGCCCGCTGTGGACATCGATGTTCCGCGCCTTCGATGCGGCGCCGGCCAGCATCAACTTCGCCGAAGTGTATTCCGCGCTGCAGACCAAGATCGTCGAAGGCCAGGAAAATCCGATGGCGATCATTTCGACCGCCAAGCTGTACGAAGTGCAGAAATTCTGTTCAATGACCAATCACATGTGGGACGGTTTCTGGTTCCTCGCCAACAAGAAGTCCTTCGAGCGTCTGCCGAAAGACCTGCAAGAAATCGTTACCCGCAACGTCAATGAAGCCGGCATGAAGCAACGTGCCGACGTCAAGGCGCTGAACGATTCGCTGGCGACCGAAATGAAGGGCAAGGGTCTGGCCTTCAACGACACCGACAATGAAGCCTTCCGCGCCAAGCTGCGCAGCGCTGGTTTCTACGCCGAGTGGCACAAGAAGTTCGGCGACGAACCTTGGGCGCTGTTGGAGAAATACACCGGGAAGTTGGCGTAAATGGAAGCGGCGATGACCGAAGTGAGAATGCCTTCTGCATCGGCGCCGAGCAACCCGCTGGCGCGTTTGCTGGCGGGCGTCAATCGCGGCGTGATGCACGTTGTCGCCGCCGTTGCCGCCGCACTGGTGGTGGTGGAAACCGCGGTGCTGCTGGCCGGCGTGATCTACCGTTATGCATTGCACGATCCGCTGATCTGGTCGGACGAACTGGCCTCGACATTGTTCATCTGGCTGTCGATGCTGGGTGCGGTGCTGGCGCTGGACCGTGGCGAACATATGCGCCTGACCGCCATCGTCAACCGGCTTTCGGACAAATGGCGTATCTGGCTGGAAACCGTAGCGGCATTGATCGTCTGTATCTTCGTGCTGATGATCATTCATCCTGCCGTTGATCATGCGTCGGAACAGATGGCGATCACGACGCCGGCACTGGAAATTCCTGACGGCTTGCGTGCGGCGGCCTTGCCGGTCGGCGCGATCCTGATGTTCCTGGCGGCGATTGCACGCATGGCCAGTCGCTCCAGCGTCAGGCAGGTGCTTTCTGCCGTGGCGGTGGTGGCAGTGATCGGCGCCGTGCTGTGGATCGCCAAGCCTGCTTTGCTGGCCATGGGTAACTACAACCTGATCGTGTTCTTTGTGCTGCTGATCGGTGTGTGTGTAGCGGGTGGTATTCCGATTGCGTTCGCCTTCGGGACTGCGACGATGGCCTATCTGACGATTGCCACCGGTGCACCGATGATGATTGTCGTGAGCCGGATGGATGAAGGCATGTCCAGCCTGATCCTGTTGTCGGTGCCGTTGTTCGTCTTGCTGGGTTCCTTGCTGGAAATCAGCGGCCTCGCCCGTACCTTGATTGATTTCATGGCGGCCTTGCTAGGTCACGTACGCGGCGGCCTCCAATACGTGCTGCTGGGCGCGATGTTCCTGGTGTCCGGTATCTCCGGCTCCAAGGCGGCTGACATGGCGGCAATTGCCCCGGCGCTGTTCCCGGAAATGAAGAAGCGTGGTTCCAAGCCGGAAGAACTGGTGGCCTTGCTGTCGTCCTCCGGCGCCATGACGGAAACCATTCCACCCAGCCTGGTGTTGATTACCATCGGCGCGGTGTGCAGCGTATCGATTACGGCGCTGTTCATCGGCGGCCTGATGCCGGCGGTGATTGCGACGATTGCGATTGGCACCATCTGCTGGTTCCGCGCCCGTCGTGAACCGATGCCGGACGTCAAACGCGCCACCATCGGCGTGATCGGTAAGACCCTCATTGCGGCGATTCCTGCACTGGCCTTGCCGATGCTGATTCGCGTGGCGGTGATTGAAGGTGTGGCAACGGCAACCGAAGTGGCAACCATCGGTGTGGCCTACACGATCATTGTCGGTCTGATCATGCATGCCTTCATGAAGCACATCGACTTCAAACGCATCTATCCGATGCTGGTGGAAGCGGCGACCTTGTCGGGTGCGATTCTGCTGATCATCGGCATGGCGACGTCAATGGCGTGGGCACTGACGCAGTCGGGCTTCTCAGCCAAGTTGGTGGCGTTGATGCAAGGCGTACCTGGTGGCGGGTTTGGCTTCCTGCTGATTACCATCGTGATCTTCATCGTGCTGGGCAGCATCCTGGAAGGCATTCCGGCGATTGTGCTGTTCGGGCCGCTGCTGTTCCCGGTTGCCCGCTCACTCGGCATCCATGACGTGCATTACGCGATGGTCGTGATTCTGGCGATGGGTATCGGCTTGTTTGCGCCACCGTTTGGCGTCGGTTTCTATGCCGCCTGCGCGATCGGCAAGGTATCGCCGGACAAGGTCTTCAACCGGGTCTGGAGTTATCTGGCGGCGCTCGTGGTCGCACTACTGGTCGTGGCTGCGGTGCCGTGGATTTCCATCGGCTTCCTGGAACACTGATTAGCAACACCAACAAAATCTAAAAACGGCGGCTTGCACCTTTCCCTCGCAAGCCGCCATCCTCACGGAGACAACATGAACCAAAATGATAGCGGCGCCCGCGTGGCGCTCGTGACGGGCGGAGCCATGGGTATCGGCGCCGCAATTTCCCAGCGTCTGGCGCGCGACGGCTACACCGTACTGGTCTCGGACATCAATCTGGAGGCGGCCAAGGCCACCGCCGACAAGATCAATGCCGATGGCGGCACGGGGTGGGGTAGAGCGGCACCGCTGGCGATGGATGTCAGCAAAGCCGACTCCATTGCTGCCGCTTTTGCCAATGTCGAAAAAGACTATGGCCGCTGTGACGTGCTGGTCAATAACGCCGGCGTCGCCAAGACTTTTCCTTTTCTTGACTACCCGCTCGACAACTGGCTGATGACGATGAACATCAACGTCACCGGCGTCCTGCTCTGCGGCCAGCACGCAGCGCGCATGATGGTGCAAAAGAAGTGGGGGCGGATTGTCAATATTTCGTCTGTCTCCGGCATCCGTGCCGGCACCGGACGCACCGCTTACGGCACATCGAAAGCTGCCGTCATCGGCTTGACCAAGCAGATGGCCATCGAACTCGCCGGACACGGTATTACCGTCAACAGCGTCGCACCGGGACCGGTCGACACGCCATTGACGCAAGCCGTGCATTCGCCGGAAACACGCAAGAGCTTCACCGCCGGCGTGCCTATGCATCGCTACGGCAGCACCGATGAAATCGCCGCCGCAGTGTCCTTCCTGGCAGCTGACGATTCGTCCTACATCACCGGCCACGTGGTGCCGGTGGATGGCGGCTTTGTGGCCGCCGGCATCCTCGATATCTGATCGGAGCGCATCATGGCACGTGCAATGGAAGATAAGGTCGTCATCGTCAGCGGCGCAGGTTCGGTCGGTGAAGGCTGGGGCAACGGCAAGGCCGCAGCCGTGCTGTATGCGCGTGAAGGCGCGCGCGTACTGGCCGTCGATCGCAATCAGGAAGCGGCGCAGGTCACCGCAGATCTGATTCGCAGCGAAGGCGGTGTCTGCGAAGTGGTCGCCGCCGACGTTTCAAAAACAGCCGACATCGAAGCCATGGTGCAAGCCGCGCTCGATCACTTTGGCCGTATCGATGTCTTGCACAACAACGTTGGCATTGCCGAAACCGGCGGGCCTGTCGAGGCCAGCGAAGAAAGCTGGAACCGCGTCATCGCCATCAACCAGACCAGCGTCTTCATGACCTGCAAGCACGTGTTGCCGGTGATGGAAAAACAGAAGAAGGGCGCCATCGTCAACATCTCATCTCTGGCGGCGATTCGCTGGGTCGGCTTTCCTTACGTGGCGTATTCGGCATCCAAGGCGGCAATGCTGGCGCTGACCAAGAACATCGCGATGCAGTACGCACCCCTCGGCATCCGCGCCAACTGTGTCTTGCCGGGTTTGATGGACACGCCGATGATCCGCGAGCCGCTGAAAGCTTCTTATGGCGGTGATATCGAAGAGATGCGTCGCAAGCGTCACGCGCAATGCCCGATGGGTCACATGGGCGATGCGTGGGACGTGGCGCATGCCGCCTTGTTCCTGGCGTCGGATGCGGCGCGTTATGTGACCGGCGTGGATCTGATTGTGGATGGCGGCCTCAGTCTTAAGTGTGTGTAGCAAACTCAATACCCCGGCGTCATCGGCGCACGTGTGACGAAACGTAAATTGCAGGGCATCGGTTGGAGGAATGGGGTGTAATGTTTTTTATCCCATTTTTCTTTCCGGTGACTGCATGCCAGACCAGCACGTTCTTCGTCGTCCTTTTGTTCATCTTCTGGCGCTGCTGTGCCTGCTCATCGCAGCGCCGTTTGCTTCCTCGCAATCCTTGTGGCCGTCGTCGCAACAGTGGGAGCAACTACGTCGTGATCCCAAGTTCAAACAGGCAATGACGGCCCAGCATCGCATCGCCGACGAAGCCCTCGCGGCTGAGCCGCAACCGATTGTCACCCTGTCCAGCGGCGGTCGCCTGCAAGGCGATGCGGTCAAGGGGAAAACTGCCGCCAGCATCAAGGACATGGACAAGATCCAGGCTCTAGCCGTGACCTACAAAATGACAGGCGATGCTCGCTATGCAGCGCGCGCCGGTGCATTCCTCGACGCCTGGGCTACACGCAATCAGCCCACCGGCCAGCCCATCGACGAGACCGGATTGGAGCCGGGCATCTTCGGCTACCGGATCATTCGCGCTGATATTTCGCCTGCTATACGTGAACGCATCGATACATGGATGCGCAATATCGCACAGGCCGAGATCGATTCGCGCGTCCTGAAACGACCCACCGCCACCAACAACTGGCACAGCCATCGCCTCAAGATCGTCGGTCTGATCGGCTATGCGATCGGCGACGCCAAGCTGATTATCTATGCGAAGAATGGCTTCCGCACCCAGATCAATGACAACCTGCGCCCCGGCGGTGAGAGCATCGATTTCATCGAGCGCGATGCGTTGTCTTACCATGTTTACGATCTGCGCCCGCTGGTGACTCTGGCGTTGGCGTTTGCCGAAGACGGTGAGGACCTCTATCACTGGCAGGCGCCGAATGGCGCGTCGGTGGCGCACAGCGTGATCTGGTTGTTGCCGTATGTGCGTGGGGAAAAGACCCACGCCGAGTTCGCCGGCAGCCAGGTGCCGTTTGACAAGGCGCGTTCGGACAATCATGAAAAGGGTCATGAAATCGGCACGCCCTACGATCTCAAAAACGCCCAGCCGCTGATGGATTTGGCAGCAGCTTACGATCCGGCCTGCGCAGAGTTGGCGCGCAGTCTCGGCAGCGGCAATAACGCGCGTCTGCGGCTGGCGCTTAGTTCTTTGAAAAACGGCTGAGGGCAGGTCGTCGCGTCCGGCCGGACGGTGGCGAAGGCGGCGAAGGTAGCGGCGCAGGCTGGGTACTCTTGAGACCGCTCCAGACTTCTTCCGCCGTCTGCACAAAGGTCTGGATGCAGGGATTACGGTTGTCCTTGTTCCAGATCACCGCGACTTCCACCACCGGGGCATCAACCAGCGGTTTGAAAGCCGTGGTTTCCAGATGCATGGCCTGCATCGAATTCGGCACCATCGCCACGCCCAGACCTTCGCCGACCAGATTGACGATGGTCTGCTGCAGGTTGGCTTCCAGCTTGATGCGCGGACGGAAGCCCGAGGCCTGACAACAGTTTACGATCAGGTCATAGACCACCGGCGCAATCGCGCGCGGAATGCTGACAAAGGGATCGTCTGCCAAGTCTCTGGCTGAAATTTTTTCACGTGTAGCCAATCGATGGTTCTTTGGCAATACCGCCACCAGCGGTTCGGAAAAGATCGTGCGGCTATCCAGCCCGCCGCAATCTTCGGGGCGATACATGATGCCGACGTCGCGTTTTCCCTCTTTGATATCCACGGCCAGCAGGTTGGGTACATGCTCGGTCAGACGCATGTCCACATCCGGATAGTTGGCTGAATAATGGCGCGTCACCGACGGCAGGATGTTATAGGCGGTCGACATCATGAAGCCGACCAGCAGTGCGCCGCTCTTGCCGGCCCCGGTGCTGACGGCATTGCGTTTGGCGCGCTCCAGTGCATGAAAAATTTCAGCAGTGTCCCGGTAGAAATGTTTACCCGCTTCGGTCAGTTGCACGCTGCGTTTGCTGCGGTCGAACAATTGCACGCCGAGCTCCTTCTCCAGCGCCGCAATCTGCCGTGTCAGCGGTGGTTGCGAGATATGCAGCAGCTCGGCGGCACGTCCGAAATGGAGTGTTTCTGCTACGGTGCGGAAATAGCTCAGGTGGCGTAGTTCGATCATCTGATACCTTTAAGGTATTAATTGCGTGCCTATATTGTATTGGAAGTTATCAGATAAGCTGGCTATTCTTTGCCGCAGAGTTAGCTTACTTGCGACTAGCTCATAGAAATCCTACTTGTTTTAGCTGGCTGAGAAGAGATTTCAAAAGGCGCAATCGGCCATAAGCCAGACAGACGCCACATAAGAAAAAGCAGTTCATAGACAGGAGACAAATCATGCCGACACAAACGGTAGACCTCGCTACGGCGCGCAGATATGTCAATAGCGCACGCTATCGCTCACTCGATGAACTCTGTGGCGGCGATCCGCAGATGCAAGACCTGGTTGCGCGCGGCAAGCGCCTGATCGATAAGAACATTCCCATTCTGATCCTCGGCGAAACCGGCACCGGGAAGGAATACCTGTCGCGTGCGTTGCACGCCTACAGCGAACGCCGCGCCGCCAATTGGGTGGCGGTGAATTGCGCCTCGATTCCGGAGAGCCTGGCCGAAAGTGAGTTGTTCGGCTACTGCAAGGGCGCATTCTCGGGCGCGCTGCCGGGCGGCATGAAAGGCAAGGTGCAGCAGGCTGATGGCGGCACGCTGTTCCTCGATGAAATCGGTGACATGCCGTTCTCATTGCAGACACGTCTGCTACGCGTATTGTCGGAGCGCGAGGTCATTCCACTGGGTGCGGCGCATCCGGTGCCGGTCGACGTGCATCTGATCTGCGCCACGCATCAGGACTTGAAGACGCTGGTGGCGCAAGGCCGCTTCCGCGAAGATTTGTATTACCGTATCGCCGGCGGCGTATTGCGCTTGCCGTCGCTGCGTACACGCGCCGACAAGCGTGAGCTGATCATGCAGATGATCGCCGACGAAATGCCGGACCGGGACGGTGGCAATTACGTTGACGAGCGCATCATTGCGCCGCAGGCCTTGCAGCAGATGCTGGACTATCCATGGCCCGGCAACCTGCGCCAGATGCACGCCGTGATCCGCTATTGTTGTGCCGTCATGAACGGCGACCGCATCGAAACCAGCGATCTGCCGGAAGAGCTGATGGAGACGTTCGCGCCATCCGCTTCGCTATCTATTCACTACGAGGGGCCGGCTATTTCTCCGGCCTCCAACGTCCGCAGCATCGTGCCACAAGCCGGTGCTGCCGATATCCTCCCGCGCCCATCAGGCGGCCCGCTCGGGGACGAGCGTACGCGCGTTATCGATGCGCTGGTCGGCAGTCGCTGGAACATTTCCGCCGCCTCACGGCAACTGGGAATGTGCCGCGCCTCGCTATATCGCAAATTGCGCCAACTGGATATTCCCCATGTGCGCGATCAGGCGATGCCGCCGTATCTGGCATCTTATGCCGCTTGATTGAAACCAGCGCTGCACATCTAGTCGCCGCTGCTTTGCGTTGAAACGCAGAGTGTAGCTGTCGGTGCGCAGTGCATCCGTAACATCACATAACAAAAGAGCTCCGCTCCGATACTGAGAAAGATTTAGGAAGAAATATGAAAGTTTTTTACGACAAAGACGCAGACCTGTCCCTGATCAAGAACAAGAACGTGACCATCATCGGTTACGGTTCG
>NZ_JAQQFR010000019.1:0-66760 GCF_046025915.1 Herbaspirillum rhizosphaerae
GTGACTTCAGCTTTGTTTATAGAAGTAATTTTTTAGATCAGACAAAAAAAATGAAATGCATTTGTTGTATTTTTTTATCGCAATAACACACCGTGTGGGTGCAATGTGCCTTGCACTGATGACCGTCTCTTGCGGTTGTGCACATCGATTTCCAGCTTCAATAATGGGTTTAAACGGGAGTGGTACGGGGATTGGATTTGACGGCAGACCAGATCGGTCAACTGAAGAGCAACATGTGTGTTCGCTGCTGAAAGTACGGGCGCAGGCCGCTCGTCGTAAGCTTGGGAAGCTTCTGCTCTGCCATTGAGCTACACCCGCGTTGGGTAGGGATTATACCGGGTTACGGGTGGTTATTTCTGACGTTGGAAATTGCTGGGCGCGTTACTGGTGCGGCTACCTTGATTGGCGATTCATTTTTTCTCTTCCTCTGCAAGCGCTTTGTTCACATCGGTAATACGTGTATTAATTCCCGCCTTATCTTCATCCTTCGTCGTTGACGCATCGCGTTCTGCTTGCAAGGATTGCAGTGTCTGTTTTAAACGGGCAATGCGTTGTGCTGACGTTCCTTGTGTTCCCTCCAGAAGCGCTTTTTGCAAACCGTCGACAAATGAACAGGTATTGTGTAGATCGATCACGTCGCTGAATGCTTGATAGACGGGATACGTGTTCACGTCGCTCTTCATTAAAGTATGAATTGCGAGCATTTTTGTATCGCGCATTTCTACAATTTTCTTATCGACGGCAGTAACGAGCATCTGCTTATAGATGGTCTCGTTAATCAGAGAACGCTCTGAATTGCTAAATAGTGCCAATGCACCCAATATCGATTTTCCTTGTGCGCTAGCTGCAACCGCCGCACCACCAGCAAATAAACTCGTTGCCGTACCAAGAGTAATATTCCAAGCTGCCTCATTGCCATAGAGCCCCCTGCGGTAGCGCAAGCACTCCTCTGCCGAAGTCATCACTAAAGCTGAAATAGCAAAATTGCGTTGTTGCGTGCAGATGCCACCCAGGGTGGTTATGTCAGCACTGCTTAACGGTGCGTAGCATTTAGGCTCTGTGATGAGGGTGTTGGTCTTGGCCTTGAGTGTCTCGTATGTGGTTGTTAGCTCAAGAGAACTCAACGGGTGAGCCGAGTAAGGCTGATACATATGAGTGCAGCCAGCCAAGAAAGATAAAGACAACCCAGCTGTTACCTGATTTATTTTTAGCATCGCTTCCCCTAGTGAGTTTCTATTTGTTGTTTCACGCGGCTATTGGCTAAGTATTTTCGAAAATGTAAGGTGCCGTCAAGAAGATTATTCGATGAGAGAACCTAGCGCTGTCTCCCCACACATACCCACCCGAATGGGGGGCTGCCAGCGAATATCCCGACGTGGAGGTAACATTTTCGTTTTATTTCTTATTTTTATACTGCTATTTGAGTTTGCCAATACATACCGCAATTTATTACTCATCAATGCTAATTGCAGGCGGGCATTAATTATTTTTCGCCAATAAACCAATCAAGGCAGTCGCACCAGTAACGCGTCCAGCAATTTCCAACGTCAGAAATAACCATCCGTAACCCGGTATAATCCGTACCCAACGCGGGTGTAGCTCAATGGTAGAGCAGAAGCTTCCCAAGCTTACGACGAGGGTTCGATCCCCTTCACCCGCTCCAGGGTGCAAGGGAAATCACCGTTTTTCATCGCTGCTTTATTTGCGTCCCTTTTGCACGCCGCATAACAATTCCATCTTCAGATCCTTCGCTTCACGAGTCATTCATGTCAGAAAACAAATCCGGCAAACCGCTTTTTTACGATCCGACCGAACATCGTATCCGCAGCTTCGTCACACGTGCAGGTCGCTTGTCGGGCGCGCAGGCGCGTGCTATTGAGGAGCTGGGGCCGCAGTTCTTGTTGCCGTATGCAAAGGAGACGCTGGATATCGATGCGGCCTTTGGACGCTCGGCGCCGACGGTGTTTGAGATCGGCTTCGGCATGGGTGACACCAGCGCGAAGATTGCGGCAGATATGCCGGAGAAGAATTTCATCGGCGTGGAAGTGCATACGCCGGGCGTAGGTAGTTTGCTGAAGCAGATCGGTGAGCAGAGCCTGACCAATATGCGTCTGATCCAGCACGATGCGGTGGAAGTGTTGACCAACATGATTGCACCTGGCTCACTGGCCGGCGCGCATGTGTTCTTTCCGGATCCGTGGCACAAGGCGCGTCACAACAAGCGCCGCCTGATTCAGGGGCCGCTGGTGAGCCTGCTGGCGTCGCGTATTGCGCCGGGCGGTTACCTGCATTGCGCCACCGACTGGGAAGAGTATGCGATCCAGATGCTGGAAGTGCTGGGCGCGGAGCCGACGCTGAAGAACAACACCGACGCCGCTGAAGGTTATGCACCGCGTCCCGACTACCGCCCTGTCACCAAGTTTGAAAACCGCGGCCTGCGCTTGGGACATGGTGTTTGGGATCTGGTGTTCATCAAACAGCCTTGATATCTTTTTCTAACCTGTTTGCGATCTGTAGCGAGAGGCCATCAGCCGGTGACGACCGGAGCGGAGGAACCGGAGTGTACTTCAGCACATGAGGATTCCGAGCACCGCCCAAGGGTTTCCAATTCACGGATCATGGCCTCGCAGTAAGATCGCAGACAGGTTAGGCGCGCAGTTTGAACACACTCACTGCACGCGCCAACCCGGCGGCCTGATCCTGCAGGCTTTCTGCCGCGGCGGCGGCCTCTTCCACCAGCGCGGCGTTCTGCTGCGTGACCAGATCCATTTGCACGACTGCCCGGTTGACTTCGTCGATGCCGGCGCTTTGCTCGCGGTTGGCGCGGGTGATCTCGTCCATGATCTCTGCGACCTGGGCGACGGCGACGACGATCTCTTGCATGGTCTGGCCGGCGTTGCCGACCAGGCTGGTGCCGGTGCTGACTTTGGATACCGAGTCGCTGATGAGCTCCTTGATCTCTTTAGCGGCGGTTGCACTGCGTTGGGCCAGCGTGCGCACTTCTGATGCAACCACGGCGAAACCTCTGCCCTGTTCTCCGGCACGCGCGGCTTCGACGGCAGCGTTGAGCGCGAGGATGTTGGTCTGGAACGCAATACCGTCGATGACGCCGATGATGTCGACGATCTTGTGCGAGCTTTGCTCGATGGCGTTCATGGTGTCGACCACGGCGGCGACCATCTCACCGCCTTTTACTGCCACGCCGGAGGCATCGGCAGCGAGCTTGTTGGCTTGAAGCGTGTTCTCAGCGTTCTTTTGCACGGTGGAGGTGATCTCTTCCATGGAGGCGGCAGTTTCTTCGAGGGAACCGGCCTGCTCTTCAGTGCGTGACGACAAGTCCTGATTGCCGAGTGCGATTTCGGTCGAGGCGGTGGCGATGGTGTTGGTGCTGACGCGCACTTCGCTGACGATGCCGACCAGATTGTCGTTCATGTCTTTGAGCGCCTGCAAAAGTTGAGCAGTCTCATCCTTGCCGCTGACGACTACTTCCGAGCGCAAGTCCCCTGCGGCCACGGTCTGCGCAATGATGACGGCAGTATTGAGCGGACGCGTGATGCTGGTCACCAGCCAGAAGGTGACGATGCTGCCGAGGATCAGCGCCAGCACGATGGACACCACCAGCGTCAGCCGTGCCTCCCGGTAATCCGACGCGGCATCCAGCGCGATCTCTTCGCGGAATTTGTCAGCCGACTTGCGGACGTCGGCGACGATGTCGTCAATCATCTGCGTTGGCAGGCGATCTGCGCCTTTGACGGCGTCATCGACACGCCCTACGCTGTCGCGGTCTTCAGGCTTGTATTCCTTCTGGAGGGCGGCGAGATATTTGACGCCGAGATCGGCATGCGCCTGCTGGGCCTGCTTCAGTTTGTCGGTGCTCATACCGAGCGCGGGCAGCAAGCTGGTGAGCTTGTCCAGATTGACCTGCGTGGCTTTGCCCTCGTCGATAAAGGCCTGGCGGTATTTATTGAAGGATTCGGCATCCTTGCCGCGCAGCAAGGTGTTCTTCCACTCCTGCACCTGGATCTTGAATTGCACCTGGGCACTGCGAGCGGAGTCGATGGCTTTTTCGATGGTGCCGGCTTTTTGCATCGCCAGCGTATTCTGCTCAAAACTCTCGTTGAGCGTCATCCAGCCCCGAACGCCTACGAAGATGGTTGCCAGCAGCAACAACGCCGCCAGCAAACCGAGACGTGTACCTATCCTGAGATCGGTCAGCTTCATATACCCTCCATGCTTGTGGTTGCGCGGAAACAGTACTGCCAACAATGTCGGTCATGGCTTCAGCTTATTTCAGCATAGACCATCGGCGCTGTTGTCATACTGTTAATTAACGGCAAAGCATGATGCGTACCACAGGGTATGTCACTCAGAAATTTCCTGAATCAGAGCGATGATTTCCGTACCGTAAGTTTCCAGTTTCTTTTCGCCAACGCCGGTGACACCGCGCAGATCGTCGAGCGATGACGGCTTGGCTTTGGCGATTTCTCGCATGGTGGCGTCGTGGAAAATAACGTAGGCCGGCACGTTGTGTTTGCGCGCGGTCTCGACGCGCCACCAGCGCAGCTTGTCGAAGAGCGTTTGTTCTTCGGTCGACAGATCCGTTTCGGTGTAGTTGGATTTGGACGACGTGCGTTTTGGTTTGACCGGCTTCTGATATTGGCGCAGCTGGATCTTTTGCTCGCCGCGCAACACCGGCTTGGCCTCTTCGGTCAGTTTGAGCGAGCTGTAGTTTTCATGGTCAACGGTCAGCAAGCCAAGCGCGATGACCTGGCGCAGCACGGCGCGCCATTCAGCTTCGCCATACTCGCTGCCGATGCCGAACACCGACAATTGGTCGTGACGCCATTGCTTGACCCTCTCGCCGTCAATGCCCCGCAAGACATCCAGCACGTGGCCGGCGGCAAAGCGCTGTTCGACGCGATAGACGGTCGACAAGAGTTTTTGCGCCATCAGCGTGCCATCGAAGGAGACCGGCGGCGACAGACAGATGTCGCAGTTGCCGCAGGCTTGCTGGCCGTGCTGGCCGAAATAATCCAGCAGTCGCACGCGGCGGCAATGCAGGGTTTCGCACAGGCCGAGCATGGCGTCGAGCTTGACGCCGAGCACGCGCTTGAAGGTTTCGTCGGCTTCGGACTCGGCGATCATGCGGCGCTGTTGCACCACGTCTTGCAAGCCGTAGGCCATCCAGGCATTGGCGGGCAAACCGTCGCGGCCGGCGCGGCCGGTTTCCTGATAATAGCCTTCGATGCTCTTTGGCAAATCGAGGTGGGCGACAAAGCGCACATCGGGCTTGTCGATACCCATGCCGAAGGCGATGGTGGCGACCATGACGATCTTGTCTTCACGCAGGAAACGCGACTGGTTGGCGGTACGCTTGGCATAGTCCATGCCGGCGTGATATGGCAGCGCGTTGATGCCGCTCTGCTTGAGGAATTCGGCGGTCTCTTCGACCTTCTTGCGCGACAGGCAGTACACCACGCCGGCGTCGTCGGGATGCTCGCTCTCGATGAAGTCGAGCAACTGCTTGCGGCCGTTGGCCTTTTCGACGATCTGGTAGCGGATGTTCGGACGGTCGAAGGACGACACGAACTGGCGCGCATCTTCGAGCTGCAGGCGATGGATGATTTCTTCGCGGGTCTGCTGGTCGGCGGTTGCCGTCAACGCGATGCGCGGCACGTTGGGAAAGCGCTCGTGCAGCACCGACAGCTTGATGTATTCGGGACGGAAGTCGTGACCCCATTGCGACACGCAGTGCGCCTCGTCGATGGCAAACAGCGAGATGTGCGCCGCCTCCAGCAGGTCGAGGCAGCGCGGCGTCATCAGACGTTCCGGTGCGACATACAAGACATCGAGATCGCCGCTGCGCACGCGCCGCTCGATCTGCATTGCCTCATCAAAGGTCTGGGTGGAATTGAGGAAGGCGGCGCGTACGCCGACTTCGGCCAGCGCGTCGACCTGATCCTGCATCAGCGCGATCAGCGGCGACACCACCACCCCCACGCCATCGCGCACCAGCGCCGGCACCTGATAGCACAGCGACTTGCCGCCGCCGGTCGGCATCAGCACCAGCGCGTCGCCGCCCTGCACGACGTGCTGGACGATCTCCGCCTGCTGGCCGCGAAACGACGAATAGCCGAATACGGTTTCGAGGATGTGCAGCGCTTTGGATTGCTGCTCGTGGACGCGACCTGACACCGGCTCTGACACAATTTCAGACATTTATTGCAAGTATCCCTTGCTGACCGCAACCAGCAAAAACACGCCAAGTGCGGCGCGATAAACAATGAAAGGCCAGGTCGAAAAACGCTCCAGGAATTTCATCAATCCCCAGATCGCGCAAAACGCCGAAACGCTCGCGACCACAATACCGAATAACAATAGCGACCATGCCTGCAGCGGAATATGCGCATGCCACAGGACAGCCAGTTCTTTGAGGCCGGCCAGCGCGATCGCCGGCAAGCCGAGCAGGAAGGAGAAGCGCGCCGCTTCTTCCCGCTTGAAATTGAGAAACAGCGCAGCGGTCAAGGTCGACCCCGAACGCGATACACCCGGAATCAGCGCGCCGACTTGCGCAATACCGACGATCAGCGCGTCGCGCAGGCGCATTTCGTCGACGGTGCGGCGATGACGGCAAGCCAGCTCGGCAATCGCCAACAGAACCGCCATCGCGATGCACGACCAGCCGATCACCGACAGGCTGCGCAGCGGCGAGCCGCAGGCGTTCAACACATGCGACAGGGCCAGACCGGCGATGCCGATGGGGATGGTCGCCAGAATGATCGCGACCGCCAGGCGGAACATCGGGCTGTTGAAATCACGCTGCTTCCACGCAGTGATGCTGCCGGTGGTGACGGCCGAGACATCGCGCCAGAAATAGCTGACCACCGCAGCCAGCGCCGCCAGCTGCATCGCCGCCGAGAACGCCGAGCCCGGATCATGCCAGCCCAATACTGCCGGCACGATGCGCATATGCGCCGTGGATGAGATCGGCAACAACTCGGTGATGCCTTGCACGACCCCAAGAAAACCGATCTGGAGATAGTCCAGAGAGGCGAAGCCGATATCCAGACCGGCGCTGCAAACATTTGCCACGATAAATCCTTTGTTACTTTTATTCGACCCAGGCAACAACACCCGAATAAGCCGTACCCAAAATCACCAGACCGAACAGGATGCGATACCAGGCAAACACGGTGAAGTCATGCGAGCTGATGTAACGCAGCAACCAGCGCACGCACAGGAAAGCTGAAACGAAGGCGGCCAAGGTGCCGATGGTGAACAGCGGCGCATCGGCGGCGCTCAGCAAGGCGCGCTCTTTGTACAGCGAATAAATGGTGGCCGCGAACAGCGTCGGGATCGCCAGGAAGAAGGAAAACTCGGTTGCCGCCTTGCGCGACAGCCCGAACATCATGCCGCCGATGATCGTGGCGCCCGAACGGCTGGTGCCGGGGATCAGCGCAAAGGCTTGTGCGCAACCGACCTTGAAGGCATCCAGCGCTGTCATGTCATCCACGGAATCAATGCGCCCTGAGGAATAGCCCATGTTGCCCTTGTTGCGACGTTCCACCCACAGGATGATCAGACCGCCGACGATGAAGGCAATGGCGACCGGCACTGGTGCGAACAGGACTGCCTTGATCTTCTTGCTGAACAGGAAGCCGAGGATGGCGGCCGGCAGGAAGGCGATGATCAGGTTGATCACCAGGCGCTGCGCCTTGCGGTCGCTGAACAGACCGCCGATCACCGCGGCGATGCGGGCGCGGTATTCCCAACACACGGCGAGAATGGCGCCAGCCTGGATGACGATCTCAAAAACGTCGACTTTTTCTTTCGGAAAGGCCGGGCCGGCGAAATGCAACAGGCTACCTGCAAGAATCAGATGTCCGGTGGAAGAAATAGGTAGAAATTCGGTCAGGCCTTCTACGATGCCCATGATGAGCGCTTTGAGAGCGAGAATTGTGTCCATGCTGGAGGGAGGTTAAGTCAAAGGAACCGCAAAGAGCCGGAAAAAAAGCGGCTCCGGCGCCGGTCGAAGTCAGCATTTTACTGGTTCGGCACGGGACGGGTGCGTTTTTGCTTTGGCGCGAAAGAAACTGTGCGAGATTATTGAAGTCACACAATGCAGGCACAAGCAGCGCTTCATTCAATTGCTGTCCACTTCCGGAGAAGTGTAATGACGATTCGACATCATCCCGTACTGATCGCCGGCGCCGGCCCGACCGGCCTCACCGCCGCCATGGAGCTGTCGCGACTGGGCGTGCCGGTGCGTCTGATCGACAAGCTGACGGCGCCGTCAACGACATCGCGTGCCCTGGCGGTGCAGGCGCGCACGCTGGAGTTGCTGCAACAACGTGGTCTGACTGACAAGATGCTGGCGGCAGGCAACAAGGCCCATGCCGGCAGCCTGTACGGACGCGGCAAGTTGCTCGGCAAGGTCGATCTGAGCCGGATTCCCGGAAGGCACAACTATGTCCTGCTGCTATCGCAAGCCGAGACGGAACGCCTCCTGACGGAACAACTGGCGCTGCAAGGCGTGCAGATCGAGCGCGGCGTCGAGCTGATCGGCTTCGTGCAATCGCAGGCATCCACGCCGGCATCCACGTTAGCGAGCGGCGTACTGGCTGAACTGCGCCATGCCGATGGGCGCATCGAACAACTGCAGGCTGCGGCACTGATCAGTGCCGAGGGCGCACACAGCAGCGCGCGTCACGCGCTCAATCTGGCGTTTGAGGGCAAGTCTCTTAAACCGACTTATGCGCTGGCTGATCTGCATGTGGAGGGCGAGATCGCGTCGGATCAGTTGTCGATCTTCATTTCGGATCACGGCTTTCTGGCGATGTTTCCGCTGGCAGAGGGACATTTCCGCATGATCGCCATCGAGCCTGATGCGGAAATACAGCAAGACGACGAGCTGGTGCGCGATATTCCCGGCGATCCACCGACGCTGGCGCAATTGCAGGCGATCTACGATGCGCATTCGCCGGTACCGGCGACGCTGAGCGACATCGTCTGGAGTTCACACTTCCGCATCAATAGCCGCATGCTGCAGACGCTGCGGCAAGGCAATGTATTCTTCGGCGGCGACGCCGCGCATATTCACAGCCCGGCCGGCGGCCAGGGAATGAACACCGGCATCCAGGACATGATCGACCTGTGCTGGAAGCTGGCGCTGGTGCTGCAAGGCAGAGCCGACCCAGCGCTGCTCGACACTTACGAGCAAGACCGCCTGCCGGTGATCCGCAACATCGTCACGCGCACTGAAGCGGCCACCGATGTACTCAATTCGCGCAGTACGTGGGTGCATACACTGGTGACGCATATTGCGCCGCTGGCGCTGAACATCGACTTCGTCCAGGACACCGCCACGCGACTGATCAGCGAAATCAATGTTGATTACCGCAGCAGTCCGCTGTCGGTCACGCATGACGCCGGTGGCAGCCTGCACGGCGGTGACCGCTTGCCGGATATCGACGTGATCGCATGGGAACACAACAACAGCGAGGCAGAATCCCGCGAAGGCAATCTGTACGCGCTGCTCGATCCATCGCGCCTGACGCTGCTGATCGCACAAGGCCCGTCGGCGCCGATTCTGCCGCCAGACTGGCGCGAGCAATTACACCGCTGGGAAGGTGTGCTGACCATACGCCACATCGCTGCGGCGCTGGCGGAGGGACATGATCGTGAATTCAGGAATCTCTTCGGCTCTTACCATTTGCATGTCGCCCGGCCTGATTGTTATCTGGGCTTTGTGGGCGATGCGGCGCAATGGGATGCCTTGATTGCATGGCTGGATAAATGGTTTACGCCGCGTGCAGCGTGACGATACCTCCACAGCGCCGTGGCTTGCACGACGGCCGGTGCGGTGCATGACGTATACTTCCCGATCTGATTCCTCACGACCTCTATCCGCATGTCCGACATCACGATCTATCACAATCCAAAATGCAGCACGTCCCGCAACGTACTTGAGATGCTGCGTAATGCAGGCATCGAACCGCAAGTCATCGAATACCTGAAAACACCGCCTGACCGCGCCACGCTGAAGAAGATCGTCGCTGCGACCGGCCAGCCGGTAAGGGATCTCATGCGCCGTCGCGGCACGTCATATGACGAGAGAGATCTGGACAACGCCAAGTGGAGCGACGATCAACTGATCGACCTGATGCTGGAAGATCCAGTGTTGATCAATCGCCCCATCGTCGTCACGCCATTGGGTGCACGCCTGTGCCGGCCGGTGGAGAAACTACAGGAAATACTGCCGAAGGCATAAGGCTCACCTCCTCGGCGGGCGGCTCGGCAATACGCCCCGAAGGCTGTCCAAGCAAGGTGGTGCGATACATGATGCGGCGCTGGTTGTGATCGTAATCGGACAGCGCGATATGCATGGCGCTGCGGTTGTCCCACATCATGGTGTCACCGATCTGCCAGCGATGGCGGTAGACGTTTTCCGGCACGACGCTGTGGTCGTAGAGATATTGCAGCAGTGGCCGGCTCTCTTCCGCCGTCATCCCCTCAATCGACACCGACGTCATTTCACTGACATACAAGGCCTTGCGTCCGCTACCATCGTGCACACGCGCGATCGGCTGATACACCGGCGGATTGCGGCGGCGGATCTCGGCCAGTTCGTCGCTGGTGCGCGCCAGCCGCGTCTCGCGCGCCACCGACATGTCGTGCAGCGCATTGCGGCCATCGAGGATGGACTGCAAGGTCGGCGACAGACTCTCCCAGGCCTTATACATATTGCAGAACATGGTGTCGCCACCGACTTCGGGCAACTCCACACAATGCAGCAGCGAGCCTTTTGCCGGGCGTGTAGTGGTGGATAAATCGGAATGCCATTGACGGCCCACCGCCAGACGTTTTCCACCGGCTTCGTAGTTGGTCACCAGCAGAATCTCGGGATGATCGGGATGGCGGAAGCGGGGAACCGCCGCATGATCGTCGAGCGCACCGAAGTTGCGGCTGAAGGCGATGTGCTCTTCAAACGTCAGCGGCTGATTGCGAAACAGCAGGATGATGTAGCGGTGCCACGCATCGATCAAGGCCTGCACCGTCTCCGCATCCAACGGCCTGTGCATATCGATGCCGATTACTTCGGCACCCAGCGCCGAGGACAAGGGTTTCAAGGAAAAGCTACTCATGCTGCCTCCCGTTAAGTGGTGGCTACATCAGTTCGTCTCCGTCTTATTCCTACTTTTCTCTTATGTTTTATACGGTAGGAATGCGCGAACTATCAGCCCAGAACAAAGCTTTACGTTGCAAAAATCCCATCAGCACATGCAGACACACCCCGATCGCCGATAACACGAACAGCGTAGCAAATACACCCGCTGTATCGAGATTGACGTTCATCTGCATGATCGCGTTGCCGAGTCCCTTGCGTGAGCCGAGGAACTCGCCGACGATGGCGCCGAGGATGCTGAAGATGATCGCAATATTGAGTCCCGCGAAGATCATCGGCAGCGCGCCCGGCAAGCGCACCATCGTAAAAATCTGCCAGCGCGTCGCGCGCAGCGAACGCATCAGTTCCAGCCGCGCCGGATCGGTCGAGCGCAGGCCGCTGATGACATTGACCAGAATCGGGAAGAACGCAATCGTTGCGGCGATGATCACCTTGGAGGTCATGCCGAAACCGAACCACATGATGAACAGCGGCGCGACCGCTACCTTCGGCGTGGTCTGGATGGCGATGAGATAGGGATACAGCGTTTTTTCCGCCAGCGGAAATTGCGCAATCAAACCGCCCAGCACGATGCCGAATACCGCCGCCAGCAGGAAGCCTGACATAGCTTCGCCGAGCGTATAGAGCGCATTATCCCAATAACTGGTATTCATCAGCGACAGCGCGATATTGGACGGCGCCGGCATGATGTAGATCGGGATTTCGAAGTAGCGAATGATGGCTTCCCAGATCACCACCACGGCGACGAACACCGCCGGGATCAGGATCAGTTCTGGACGCGCCTTGAGCTTGCGGCGCAAACTGAAGGAGGCAGGCGCTGGCGTCACTGGCGTCGTTTGCGTATTCTGCGTGGTGGCCGCGCTGTTGTGCACGCTTTCCATCAGATGAATCCTTGCGTATTGAATTGGCTGCGAATGCGGTTGCTGAACACGCCGAAAGCGTCGGTCGACATGATGTCGAGTCCGCGTTCCGATGGCAGATCAACCGTGACCAGGTCGGCGATGCGTCCCGGCCGGTTGGACAACACCATGACGTGCGTGCCGAGAAAGATCGCTTCCGGAATCGAGTGCGTGACGAAGATGATGGTCTTGCCTGCCTTGCGCCAGATGCGCAGTAATTCAAGGTTCATCACTTCACGCGTCATGGCGTCGAGCGCACCGAAGGGCTCGTCCATCATCAGAATCGATGGATCGTGGATCAATGAACGGGCGATGGCGACGCGTTGCTGCATGCCGCCCGACAATTCGCTGGGATAGCGTCCGGCGAAGTCGGCCAAGCCGACCATTTCCAGCAATTCTTGTGCGCGCACGCGGCTGGCAGCCATGTCGAGGCCGAGTACTTTGGCCGGCAGCAGGACGTTGTCGATGGCGGTTTTCCACGGCAACAGCACCGGGCTTTGAAACACCATGCCAATGTCGCGATGCGGTTCGTGGACTTCTTCCCCGTTGACCTTGATCGACCCCGCCGAACGCGGGATCAAACCGGAGAGCAATTTGAGCAGCGTCGATTTGCCGCAACCGGAAGGACCGACGATGGTCATGAAGCCGCCTTGCGGCACGGTGACTGAAATCGGCCCAAGCGCCTGCACCTTGCCACCGTCGTGGGTGGCGTAGGTTTTTTCCAGCTCTTCGACGACGATGGCTGCAGCGGCGGGCTGGTTCAAATGAGTGCTTGCTTCCTGGCTGAATGAAGTGTCGCGCACGATAGACATGGCTGGCATCTAATTGACTCCTGAAGGTCACGCATCATACAGAGAATTCAAGTCGCTAAAGTCGTCTTTACAAATTCAAGTCCGCCGCCGGCGTTGACGATGTCCTGCAAAAATGGCGACAAAGGCTCGACCTGCATTTGCTTGCCGGTCGTAACGTTATGAATCTCGCCGCGGCTGAAATCGATGTCGAGCTGATGGCCGTCGTCGATGGCGTCAAGCACTTCTGTCGTGACCATCAATACCGGTACGCCCATGAAGATTGCCAGGCGAAAGGGGCCGCGTGAGAGCGAACGCACCAGCAAGCCGACGCCGAGCGCCTTCATCGCGAGGAAAGGATGGCTGTGGTTGCTGCCGTGCGCGAAGTTGCGACCGGCAACGATGACGTCACCCGGTTGCGCCTGCTGCGCGAACTCAGGACGCACTTCGGCGAGCAAGTGATGGCGCAACATGCGCGGATCGAATTCGAAGACGTGGCGCGCCGAGATCAACTGGTCGCTGGAGATGTCGCTGGAAAATTTCCAGGCACGGCCGCTGCTGGTTTTGCCGGTAGCTTTGCCGGTAGCGCCTGTAACCTCGGCCGTCATTGCACACCTCCCTTCGCGAAGGCGCGCGGGTCGGTGATATGTCCGGTGATGGCGGAAGCAGCCACGGTCATGGCGCTGGCGAGGAAGATCTCCGCCTCGTTGCTACCCATGCGGCCGGGATCGTTGCGCGTGCTGGTGCTGATGCGGCGTTCACCCGCGGTCAGCTGTGCGATACCGCCGAAACAAGGCCCACAGGTCGATGGCGAGATTTTGGCGCCGGCAGCGGTGAGTTCAGTCAGCAATCCTTCTTGCAGGGCTTGCTGGAAAACTTGCTGGGTCGCCGGGATCACCAGCAGGTTGACGTCGGCGTGCACCTTGTGGCCGCGCAGAATGGCGGCGGCGGCGCGGATGTCTTCAATCGAACCGGAAACGCAGGAGCCGATATAAGCGTGCTGGATCACGATGTCCGACATGGCCTGCGCTTCGCGCACATGATTGGGCGATGGTGGAATCGATACACGCGGCGTCAATGTCGACAGGTCAATGTCGATGGTCATGGCGTACTCTGCGTCGGCATCGCTATTGATTAACTCTGGCGGCTGCGGATCGCTCACGCCATGCTCCCGCAAATAATCAATGCAGCGCTGATCAACGGCGGCGATGCCTGACTTGGCGCCGGCGTCGACGCACAGCCCGCAAATGGTCATGCGTTCCGGCACAGACAAGGTCGACAGGCCCTCGCCCTGATATTCGATAACGCGGTAACTGGTGGCTTCATCGTCGAGTTGCTGCATGGTCGCCAGCACGATATCGCGTGCACCGACGCCGGGTGCGCAGGCGCCGTTCAAACGTACGCGTATGGTTTCCGGCACCTTCATCCAGATCTGGCCGGTGGCCAGCACCATGGATACTTCAAACCCGAACGGCACCGACAAGGCGCCGACCGCACCGAGGCCGGGCGCATGACTGTCAGCACCGGCGGCGAACATGCCCGGCGCGATCAGTCCCTGCTCGACCATCAGCGGATGGGTGATACCTGCGCCGTCAAAGAAATGGCCGACCGACAGTTCCAACGCCAGCTTGCGGGTGAGCTTGTTGCGTTCGGCGCCGGCGATGCTGTGCACCGGCACTTCGTGGTCGATGATGACGGCGACGCGTTCCGGGTGCGCCAGTTTGGTCACGCCAATTTCGCGGATGCGTTTGATGTAAGCCGAAAACGACACCTCGGGCGCGGTCACCAGATCGGGACTGGCCCAGATGATTTCACCGTGCTCAACAGGGCTGATCGACGGATCGCGACCGCTGGTACGAGCAAGGATTTTTTGCGTCATGGTGGCACCCATGTCGGCTAGCTCCCAGTGGATTCTGTCGGTACTTCGGGTTCGTTCAACTGCGCATCGAACGCGGCGGCGCGCTCAACGCCGACCAGACGGCCGACATCGGCGAACTTCGCCATGCCGTCCACCAGTTGGGCGGTGTCGCCTGCTTCAAACATGCTGCGCAGCATGGTTTGCTGCGCCTTGAATGTGGTCTGTATCAGCGATAAAGGATACAACGCCATGGCGAAGCCTGCTTGCGCCAATTGCTGTTGCGTGTAGCTTGGGCGCACGGTTTCGGCGGCAACATAAATTACGGGAATGTTGACGCTGGAAGCGACCGCTTCGAGTTCGGCCGGTGTGCTGAGCGACGGCACCATGACGGCATCGGCACCGGCGCGTTCCATCGCTTTGACACGTACGATGACTTCTTCCAGGCCATAGATGGTCATGGCGTCGGTGCGGCCAATGATGACGAATTCGCTGCTCTTGCGACCAGCTCTCGCGGCGCGCAGGCGCAACGCCATTTCTTCACTGGGCACAAGTTTCTTGCCGGCCATGGCGCCGCATTTCTTGGGCATGATCTGGTCTTCCAGATGCAGGCCTGCGATGCCGGCTTTTTCAAAGGCGCGGACTGTTTCGGCGATGTTGGCCGCGCCGCCGTAACCGGTGTCGGCGTCGACAATAACCGGGATAGAAACCGCCTCGGCAATGCGAGCCGCCTGCTGCACCATGTCGGTCATGGTCAGCAGGCCGATGTCCGGTTTGCCATAGCTGGACGCGAGCGAAAATCCTGTCATGTAGGCGGCCTGAAAACCGGCCTGCTCAATCAGCAATGCACCGAGCGGGTCATAGCAGCCAGGCACGGGTACGGCGCCGCCGCGGGCCAGCATGTCACGGATCAACGTTCCTGGGTGATGCATCGGTATGGTCTCCTTCGTACGCACGGTGAATCTCGCGTGTACTTTACCTGCACTGCGCCATAAATCGTAATTTTTTGATGCGCGTAGTTTTTTGATGCGCGAATTGTTTCCGACTTGCTGCCGATTCGTCTTCGCTTCTCGTTTTTTGCTTGTTCTATTTCTGCCGCTGCTGCGACATCCATCTGGCGACAACAACGCAATCCCTCGTCACGCCCACAAGGCGGTCTGCTTCGCTGTATTTATTTTTATTGACTTTAATTAATCATACTTAGTAGTATGTTTATGTCAAGGACGATTCTTCATTTTCCTTAGCCGCATTGCGGCATCCCTCCTTCATCGCCCTGATGTATCTGCAGTTCTCTCGTGCGCACCCGACGTAATCGTATTCGAACACCATCTGTGGCGAGGCCTCATGACCATCGACTATCGCAAGCTGATGCATTGGAAGATCCCGATCGCGCGGCAACACGTCAAGCCGCACGATTGCATGCTCTATGCGCTCGGCATCGGCCTGGGCGCCAATCCGCTGGATCGCGACGAGCTGCACTACGTCTACGAAGAAGGCCTGCGCGTGCTGCCGACCATGGCGGCGGTGCTGGCCTATCCTGGCTTCTGGATGAAGCTGCCCGAGACCGGCATCGACTGGACCCGCGTGGTACATGCCGAACAGCAAATCATCCTGCATCGCCCCCTGCCTGTTTGCGCGCGCCTCATCGGCGATACGCGCATCGTTGATATTGTCGACAAGGGGCCGGGCAAAGGTGCATTGATTTATCAGGAACGCGTCGTCACCGAAGAAAGCAGCGGCGAACCGATCTGCACCCTGCGCATGACCACCATGTGCCGCGGCGATGGTGGCGTGGAAGGCATGCCCTCGCCCGCTTCGGCACATACAGCGCATCCGGCGCCGGTTCCCTTGCCGGAAACGTCGCCCGACTATTGCATCGATCTGCCGATCCTGCCGCAAGCGGCACTGATCTATCGTTTGTCCGGCGACACCAATCCTTTGCATGCCGATCCCGATGTCGCGCAGCGTGCCGGTTTTGACCGCCCCATCCTGCAGGGGCTGTGCACCTTCGGCATCGCCGGTCACGCCATCTTGAAAACCATCTGCTGGACGCATAAGCTGGAGATCAAATCCATCGGTGCGCGTTTCTCCGCACCGGTTTTCCCCGGCGAGACGCTGCGCACCGAAATCTGGCGGCGCGATGCGGGCCGTCTTGTGTTTCGCTGCAGCGTGCCGGAACGCGATGTCGTGGTGCTCAATTTCGGCCAAGCGGATATAGCGCCACATGCGACCGATCTGCACACGCACACTGTCAACAAGGAAAAACTCCATGCCGCTTGATGAACAGACGCGCAGCCAATTCGTGACCGCGGTGGAGCGCTTTGTCGCTGAGCGTCTGCTGCCGGCTGAAGTACAGGTTGAACAGGACGGACGCGTGCCGGACGACATCCTCGGCGAAATGGCGGCGCTGGGCTTGTTCGGCCTGAGCATTCCCGAACAATGGGGCGGGCTTGGTCTGGGCATGGATGACGAGGTGGCGGTACTGATTGCCCTATGCCGCGCCAATCTGTCGTTCCGCTCTGCCATCGGCATCAACAACGGCGTCGGCTCGCACGGCCTGCTGACCTATGGCAGCGATGCCCAGCGCGAACGTTATCTGCCGCAGTTGGCCAGCGGCGAAATGATTGCGTCGTTCTGCCTGACTGAACCAGACTGCGGCTCGGATGCCGCCGCTTTGCGCACCAGCGCACGTCTCGATAGCGATGGCGATCATTGGGTGCTCGATGGGGTCAAGCGCTACATCACCAATGCACCTTCGGCCGACGTCTTCACCGTGATTGCGCGCACCGATCCGGCGAGTCGCGATCATCGCGGTCTGTCGGCATTTCTGGTGGATCGCAATGCGCCCGGCCTCAGCATCGGCAAGTCTGATCGCAAGATGGGATTGCACGGATCGCATACGGCCGACGTGACCTTCGAGCACTGCCGTATTCCAGCGAACGCCGTCATTGGCGAACCGGGCCTGGGATTTGCGTTGGCGATGTCGTCACTCAACCGCGGCCGGCTCAGTATCGCCGCCGCAGCCATCGGCGCCGGGCTGCGCCTGATGGAAGAAGCGCTCGATTACGCCACGCAACGGCGCAGCTTCGGCGAACCGATAGCCCAGCATCAGCTGGTGCAAGCCATGCTGGCCGATTCCGAAACGGAATTGTTCGCCGCACGTTGCATGCTCGAGCACACCGCGCACCGCTTCGATCAGGGACTGCCCGTGATTAAGGAGGCATCGTGCTGCAAGCTGTTCGCCACCGAAACGGTCGGCAAGGTGGCAGATCGCGTGCTGCAAATTTTCGGCGGCGCGGGTTTCATGGCGGAATATCCCATCGAGCGCATCTACCGCGACGTGCGTGTGATGCGCATCTACGAGGGGACGTCGCAGATTCAGCAATTGCTGATTGCGAAACAGATGCTCAAGGAGCATGCCGGAAAACGCTGACGTTGTTGTACAGTTTCAGCAATGATTTACCTCCGTCGTCCCAGCGCACGCTGGGACTCAGTGGCGTTCAATGCCTATCCGACGGTGATTAAGACGCTGGATCCCAGCGTGCGCCGGGATGACGGGATCCTTTTTTAAAATCGCCGTTACGGGCGGCCACCGCCGCAAATCACGATCTGCCCGCTGATGTAGTTCGACTCCGGAATACAGAACAGATACACCGCTCCCGCCGCTTCCGCCGGTGTGCCTGCGCGGCCCATCGGGATCATCGTTTCCAGATTTTTCATCAACTGCTGATTGACGCCGACCTTGATCTCTTGTCCCGAGATGTTGATGGTGGCGTCATCACCGGCGGTAGCTTCGGTCAAGCGTGTCTTGATCAGGCCGAAGGCAACGCTGTTGACGTTGATCTTGTAACGCCCCCACTCTTTCGCCAGCGCTTTGGTGAGACCGTTGATCGCCGACTTGGCAGCGGAATAATTAGCCTGTCCGGCATTGCCCATCACGCCCGATACGGATGAAATATTGACCACCTTGCGGAACACTTCCTGGCCTTTCTCCGCCTCTTCTTTCGCGGCGCGGCGGAAATACTCCGATGCTGCACGCAGAATGCGAAACGGCGCCGTGACGTGCACGTCCATGATGGCGTCCCACTGTTCGTCGGACATTTTCTGGATCACGTTGTCCCAGGTGTAACCGGCGTTGTTGACGATGATGTCGAGGCGGCCGAAGGTAGACAGCGCGGACTCGATGAAGCGCGCCGCGAATTCAGGCGCGGTAACGTTGCCGACGCAGGCTGTGGCGCGACCGCCGGCGGTGATGATTTCTTGCGTGACGCTCTCGGCGACGGCTGCGTCAAGATCGTTGATGACAAGCGCGGCGCCGTCGGCTGCCAGCTTGAGCGCAATCTCGCGTCCGATGCCGCGTCCCGAACCGCTGACGATGGCGACTTTTCCTTCCAGCTTGCTGCTCATATGGTCTCCTTCAATGAGTCAAACGTGAGTAAAAAGAATCGGCGAACAGGCGGCTTGCCCTGACGTGGTGTCGGGGCCGCTCGATTTTTATCGTGTTTTATTGTTGTTGATACAGCGTGACGACGCAGGCGCCACCCAGGCCGAGATTGTGCTGCAATCCCCAGCGCGCACCGTCGACTTGGCGCTGCTCGGCTTGCCCGCGCAATTGCCACACCAGCTCGGCGCATTGCGCCAGACCGGTCGCGCCGAGCGGATGCCCTTTTGACAGCAGACCGCCGGACGGATTGGTGACGATCTTGCCGCCGTAGGTGTTGTCGCCGTCGAGGATAAATTTTTCTGCGGTGCCGGGCGGTGTCAGTTTGAGTGCTTCGTAACTAATCAATTCATTGGCGGTGAAGCAGTCGTGCAATTCGACCACGTCGATGTCTTCCGGACCGACGCCGGCTTCGGCGTAGACGCGTTCCACTGCCGTTGCCGTCATGTCGTAACCGACCAGTCTACGCATGTCACCACTGCCGAAGGATTCTGGCCGGTCGGTGGTCATCGCCTGCCCCGCAATCGCAACGCGAGAATCGAGCTTGAACCAGCGCGCAAAACGTTTTGAACACAACACCGCCGCTGCCGCGCCGCAAGTCGGCGGACAACATTGGAAGCGCGTCATCAGGCCGAATACTTGTGGCGACGCCATCACTTCTTCCAACGTCAGCGGTGCGCGAAAAACGGCATAAGGATTATGTGCGGCATGACGGCGTGCCTTCACCGCGATGCGTCCGAAGGTCTCCGGTGCGATGCCGTACTGATCGAGATAGGCCTGCCCGGCGCCACCAAAAAATTGCGCAGCACGCGGTGCGTTGTCATCGAACCCCTGGATGCTTTTCATCACATCGGCAAAGCGTTGCAGCGGTGCCGGCCGATCGGTGTAAACCGTCTTGAGCGCACCCGGCGCCATTTGCTCTACGCCGACGACCAATGCGCAGTCGATGGCGCCGCAAACGATTGCCTGACGCGCAAGAAAAAGCGCGGTGGAACCGGTGGCGCAATTGTTGTTGACGTTGATGATGGGGATGCCGGTGAGACCGACTTCGTAGAGCATCGCCTGACCGCAGGTGGAGTCGCCGTAGACGTACCCGGCATAGGCTTGTTCGATGGCTTCGTAACGTAACCCGGCATCGTTGAGTGCAGCACGAATTGCCGCCGCGCCCATGTCCACATACGACGCACTCGTACCTGGTTTGGCAAAGGGAATCATACCTACACCGGTTACATAAACTTTTTCGCTCATGACCGTCTCCTCGCCTCTTTGGAGGCTTCGCCGGCAAGATTTTTAGCTGGCGTGTAAAGTATTGCGAACGCGTGTACTAATATTTTAGTTGGCCAAAGCAAATGTTTCTGCTTGACCAACAAGTAAGCACGTTGGTTGACTCCATCCATACTACTTAGTATATTAGATCAAAGTCAATATAAGAAAAAGCCGCTCTACAACACACCTGCAGCCGCACCTCACACGGCAATGGAGAGAAGATGGCGATTATTTGGGACCCTCCGCTTACTGAGGAGGCTCGTAGCTGGCGAGACATTGCACGCCGGCTTGCGCATGATCAGTTGGCCCCGCTTGCGGCCGAGATCGATCGCGATCAGCGCTACCCACACGAAAACGTTCAGGCACTACACGAGAGCGGCATCGGCTCGATGTTCATCCCCAAAGAATATGGGGGAGGCGGCGCATCGCTGGTGGCGTTCTGCGCCGTCATCGAAGAGCTCGCGCGTGCCTGCGCATCCACCAGCGGGATCGTCGCAACCTTGCAGCTGGGCGCGCTGCCGTTACTACGTGCCGGCACTTGCGCACAAAAAGACACCTACATCCGCTCCATCGTCGCCAGGCGTGAATCGATTTCCTTCGCGCTGAGCGAGCGCGAGGCGGGCTCGGATCCCTCCAACATGCAAACCCTCGCCGTTCCGGAAAACGGCGGCTGGCGCCTGCGCGGAGAAAAACGCTGGATCGGCGGCGGCGGCGAATGCGCCTACTACGTGGTATTTGCGCAAACCGAACCGGGCAAGGGACGCGCAGGCATCGCCGCCTTCATCGTCTCGGCCAACGCCGACGGTGTGCGCGATGACGCGCGCGAAGACAAGATGGGCATGCGCGGTACCGTCAACACCACCGTCGTACTGGATACCTGGGTACCGGACGAAAGCATGATCGCCGCACCCGGCAAAGCACTCAAGCTCGCCCTCGAAGCATTGAACGTCGGACGCGTCGTCGTGGCGGCGCAATCGAACGGCATTGCGCTCGCGGCATTCACCGCTGCGGCACGCCGTGCGGCGGTGCGCACCACCTTCGGACAGCATCTGGTTGACCATCAGGGAATAGGTTTCAAGCTTTCTGATGTCGCAACTCGGCTATCCGCAGGTAGAATGCTTGCATACGAGACCGCCCGCAGTTTCGATACCGGTCAGGATGTCGCGCTCATCGGCGCCCAAGCAAAGTTGTTCTGCAGCGAGGCTGCCCATGACGCAGTCGATATCGGCGTACAGGTATTTGGGGGGGAAGGTTTCGTGAAGCCTTCGCTCGTCGAGCGTCTTTATCGTGATCAGCGCGCCACCGAAATTTATGAAGGTACTTCGGAGATCCAGAGACTGGTGCTCGCACGGGCGATACATGCGGAGTTTAATAATGAGGAGCAAGCATAATGAAGGTCGACACAGCACGTCCCACATCGACAACAAATGAATTTGCCGGAGACGATACTGATCCACGCAGCGAGATTCTCGATGCAGCGGCTCTGGCATTCATGACAAAAGGTTATGCCGCTACCAGCATCGACGATGTCGCCGACATTCTCAGCGCCACCAAGGGCAAGATCTACCATCACTACCGCAAGAAAGCCGACTTGTTCTTCGACGTGCACAAGCGTGGCATGGAAATGGATCTGGCCGCCGTGCAAGCTGCTGCCTCGCTGTCGCATCAGAAGGCGATCGACAAGCTGCGTGCAATGACACTGGCGCACATCACCGTGATCATGGATCACCTGCCCTACCAGCGCGTTGCCGTGCAAGGTCTGGAAATGCATCTGGCCGGCGAAACCACTGCCGCTCAACGCGAAGTCCTGTCCGAAATTCTGGTGCTGCGCGATCAATACGAAAACCTGTTCCGCGACACCATCCGCCTGGTCATGGAAGAAGGCCACGCGCCGCAGCAAGATCTGCAGATCGTGGTGAAGGCATTCTTCGGCGCACTCAACTGGACCACCATCTGGTTCCGTCCGCGCACCGATCAGACCGAAGCTGAGAAGCTCACCGTCGCCGACACTATCGCTACCTTTGCCATTCGCGGGCTCGGAGCGGCGTAATGCGCTCCGGTGCGCTCCTCGCCGCCGCGCCCTTGCATCTCGATCCCGCCGAAAGCTGGGATCGTGCCACGCTGGAATCATTCCAGCTGGCGAAGCTGCGTACGCAACTGGCGCGGCTCGCTCAGGACAGCGCCTACTATGCGCCGCTGTTCAAACGGCTAGGCTGGAACGCCGGCGAACTTGATTCGCTGGCCGACCTGAGCAAGCTGCCGTTCACGACCAAATCCGACTACGTCAATTCCATCGGTCCCGATGCGCCCTTCGGCCAGTTTATGACTGTGCCGCGGAGCGACGTGCTGCGCATGCATTTTTCCTCCGGCACGACATCGGCGCCGACACCGCAGTTCTGGACCCAGCACGATCTTGACCGCTGGGCCGCGATGTATGCACGCCATTCGCACGCCCAAGGCATCGGCCCGGACGACATCGTGCAATGCATGTACAGTTACACCTGGTTCGTCGGTGGCCTCGGCGCCACGGCCGGTTATCAAGGCGTCGGCGCCATGGTGATTCCGGCCGGCAGCCAGGATACCGAACGCCAGATCAATACCCTGTTCACCTACGGCAGCACCGTGTTGTGCGGCACGCCTTCGTTCATCACGCATCTGGCGGAAGAAGTCCGCAAGCGCGGACGCGACCCGGCCACGTCAACCGTGCGCACCATCATGATGGGTGGCGAACCCGGCGCCAGCATCCCTGCCACACGCAAGCGCATTGAAGAACTATGGGGCGCACGCGCCTACGATGCCTACGGCTGCCTGGAATTTCAGCCGATCGCCGGCGAATGCGCAGCGCAAGCCGGTCTGCATCTGGCGGAAGATTTTCTCTATGCCGAAGTAGTCGACGCCGACACCCGCCAGGCCGTCCCCGATGGCACACCAGGCGTGCTGGTGGTGACCCATCTCGACAAACAGGCCGGGCCGCTGGTGCGCTGGTGGACGGGTGACATCGTGGTGCGCGACTCCACACCCTGCACGTGCGGCCGCACGCATGCACGCCTGCTTGGCGGCGTGCGTGGACGTGCCGATGACATGTTGGTGGTGCGCGGCATCAACGTTTTCCCTTCCGCCGTCGAAGAGGTGGTGCGCAATTCGCCCGGCCTTGGCGACGAATATCAGCTGGTGATCAATGCCTCTGTCTATGATGCCGGCGGCTTCATGAAATCCATCCACGTGCGCGTGGAGCAAAGCGATGCATCGGCAGATGCAGAACAACTGGCAGCACAGTTGGTGCGTGATATAAAAGAGAAATTGCAAGTCGGCGCTGCTGTAGAGGTACTGCCTTTTGGAACGCTCACACGCAGCACGCACAAGGCAAAACGACTGGCCAGGGAAGACTGACCGGCGACAGGACACAACAGCATCGGAATATAAAAACAAAGAAGCCGCAACATATCAACAAGGCTCATTTTCCACGGGTAGCACCGATCAGCGCCAAAGCAACATCAGGAGGAGCGGACATGGAAGCCATCGTCACCGTCGAGCATACCGACGCCATCGCCTGGGTCAGCATGAACCAGCCCGAGCGGCGCAATGCCTTGACGCCTGAAATGCGCGACGCCCTGATCGACGCCTTCGAACGACTCGCGGAAAATGCCGACTGCCGCGCCGTCATCCTGGGCGGCAGCGACCGCAGCTTCTGCGCCGGCGGCGACCTCTCTAGCCTACCCTCGGGCGACACGCTCGCCAGCCGCAAACGCATGGCGCAGGCACATCGCCTGCTGCGCCTGATTACCGAACTCTCCAAACCAGTCGTCGCCGCCGTCGACGGCACCGCATTCGGCGCCGGCATGTCGCTGGCACTGGCCTGTGATTACGTCGTTTGCAGCGAACGGGCACGCTTCTGTACGGCCTTCTCCAACGTCGGCTTGATGGCGGACATGGGCTTGCTATGGTCTTTGCCGCAGCGTGTAAGCGCCGGCCAAGTGCGCCGCCTGCTGTTCACCAGCGCGGTTGTCGACGGCGATGAGGCACTGCGCCTCGGTCTTGCCGATCAGTTGGTCACCTCGGAAGAACTCCATCAGAGTGCGCTCGACATCGCCACGCAATTTACCGGTGCGCCGCCGCTGTCGGTGGCGCTGACCAAAGCGGCACTCACCCGCATGCCGGCGCCGTTGCAAAATGTGATGGGACTGGAACTCGACGGCCAGTCGCAATTGTTTTCCAGTGCAGATTTCACGGAAGGGCGTTATGCCTTTCTGGAAAAAAGACGGCCGCAGTTCCAGGGCCGCTGACCCGTTTTATTTACACGTTTCAGTTGCTGGCATCATTACTCGCTTTACAGTCAGATTCGTACCTGCGGGTATGCATGGACATCAGTTAGGATTCCGCTCGTCAACACATCGAGGAAATGTCATGAAAAGAATAGTCACTGCTTTCAAGTCGCCACTCTGCGCTGCCCTCGCCGGTATTTTCGCCAGCACCGTGATGGTCGCACCGGCCATGGCGCAGGAAAGAGAAAAGGTCACTATCGCGATCGGTACCGATGTGCTTGATGCCTCGCAAGCCAACAATACCTCGCTGCCGATTTACACCAAATGCTGGGAGAACGCCGGTCTCGATGTCACGCTGCAACCGACCAATTCCACCACCGCCATGCAGGCAGTGCTGACCGGCCAGGCCGACATGGTCAACATGGGACCGGCGGCGGCGATCATCGCGCGTACCAAAGGCGCGCCGCTGAAAGCGGTGTACCTGAACATGCGCCATAACTTCCAGTTCCCGGTAGTGCTCGACTCGTCGCCGATCAAGACGCTCAGCGACTTCAAGGGCAAGACGATCGGCGTAATCTCATACGGCGCGCAGATGGTGCAGATCTTCAAGGGCATGCTCAGTGAAGCCGGCGTCAATCCGGACAAGGACGTGACCTTTGTCGAAACCGGCTCCGGCGCGCAAGCCGTCACCGCCTTGTCGCGCGGCCGCGTCGACATCTGGGGTACCTGGGATTCGCAGATCGCCACGGCAGAAAACATGGGGCTGAAACTGCGCCGCTTCTCATCCCCGTTTGCCGACAAGCTTAATTTCGGCGGATCGTATTTCGTACGCGACGACATGATTACCAAGCGTCCCAAGACCATCGAAAAAGTCTTGCGCTGTGTTGCCATGGGTTCGGTCAGCGTGCTGGCCAATCCGCAGGGCGCGCTCAAGGCCCACTGGAAAATCTTCCCCCTGACCAAGCCGTCGAGCGTGGATGAAGCCACCGCCATCAAACAGGGCCTGCACCTGATCCAGACACGCGGCGAATTCCTCAAGCTGGAACCGGGCGTCAAATGGGGTGAAATCCCGATCAGCGCCGTGGCCAACATGGTCGCCTTCATGAAGGCCAACAACGTCATCCAGACCAGCCCCAAACTGGAAGACCTATACACCAACCAGTTCATCGCCGGTATCAACAACTTCGATACGGCCAAGGTGGTGGCTGCGGCCAAAGCGCTGCCGCAATAAGCCAAGCTCAGCCAGACTCGTCTTTCGTCTTCGATTTACGCTACCGGTCGCGTTTGAATCGCGACCGGTAACGGCCCTTCCCTCTTTACCAGCAGGTCGCCTCATGACAAAAACCGTCTATGTCGCCGGCATTGGTATGACGCCGCTCGGCAAACATCTTGATAAGTCCGTCAAACAACTGACCGCCGCCGCAGTCGAACTGGCGCTGCAAGATGCCGGCATCGGCAAAGGTGCCATCGAAGCGGCGTGGTTCTGCAATACGCGCCAGGGTGCGCTGGAGGGGCAGCACGGCGTGCGCGGTCAAGCCTCGCTGCGCGCGATGGGATTCGAAGGCATTCCGATCTTCAACACCGATAATGCCTGCGCCAGTTCCAGCTCGGGATTGATGCAGGCCTATGCAGCAGTGCGCGCCGGTTTGTACGAAGTGGCGCTGGTGGTCGGCACGGAAAAGATGAACTACCCGCACAAGCGCCAGGAGATGTTCGAAGCCTTCAAGGGCAGCTGGGATCGCGACCTCGCCGACCGCCACATGCAACAATTGCTGGCCATGGGCGCCGGGCTGGATCTTCCGCCGGAAGCGGCGGAGGCCAACAACGCCGCCGAACGCAGCGTGTTCATGGACATCTACGCGGCGCAGGCGCATTTCCACATGAAGACCTTCGGTACCACGCAACGCCAGATTGCCGCCGTCGCCGCAAAGAACCATTGGCATTCGCAATTCAATCCACTGGCGCAATACCGCACACCGATGAGCATAGAAGAAGTGCTGGCAGACAAGATGATTGCATGGCCGATCACACGCGCCATGTGCGCGCCGATGAGCGACGGCTCCTGTGCGCTGGTCGTGATGTCGGATTGGGCCGTAAAAAAAATGGGCAACGCATCGCGTGCGGTGAAAATCCGCGGCATCGCCGTCGGCAGCGGCACCGAACGCACACCCGAGCAATACGACCGCCACCTGACCCGTCTCACCGCACTCAAAGCCTACGACATGGCCGGCGTCGGCCCGCAGGATATTTTCGTCGCTGAATTGCACGACGCCTCAGCCATTGCCGAAATCCTGCACGCTGAAAATGTCGGCTTCTGCGCCTACGGCGACGGCGGCCCGCTGGCTGAAAGCGGCGACACCAAACTGGGCGGGCGCCTGCCGATCAACGTCTCCGGCGGCTTGCTCTCCAAGGGCCATCCGATTGGCGCGACCGGCGCCATCCAGATTCATGAACTGGTCACGCAGTTACGTGGCGAAGCCGGTCAACGGCAAGTGGAAGGCGCAAGAATGGGGCTGGCGGAAAACGGTGGAGGGTTTTACGGACTGGAAGAAGCGGCTTGCGTGGTGACGATACTGGAAAAATAGTGCTCGCAAAAAATACCAGAGATCAAGGCGCAGTGAGCTGCTCCAGCCGCGTCAGATAAAACATCCCCGCCTCACGGCTCTCGCCGCACATCTCGGCAGACGCCTGCAAACCGGAACAACACGCGGGCCGTTCCGGCTGGCCGAAAATCGCACATCGCAAGTCCTCCATCAGTTGCACGCAAGGCACGCCCGCCGGCTTGCCATTGGGCATGCCGGGAATCGGACTGGAGATGGAAGGCGCCGTGCAGCAGGCGCCGCATTGAGGACGGCAGTTCATATCAGGGAAATCGGGCAGGAAGGATAACGGACGGCATTGTACCGCCGATCTCGCTTCTCCCCTTATTCCTTCAATAGCGTCAAAGACATCATCAGAAACGATAGCGCATCGACAGATTTACCTGCGTCTTCGCCACCGGGTCAATCAGCAGAGCGGCCGTGCTGCCCACTGCAACCTCGCTGCTGTACTGATGTGGCTGGAGGACGAATGCGGCAGTCCAGTCGAACTTGCCGATGCTGTATGTCCCGCGCAGATCGTAGCGGGAATACGGACGCGAATAGCTCTTCACCAGCGGCGTTCCGGAGAAATACGGCACGCCGGAAATGAAGTAGGCATCGGCATTGAACAACAGCTTGCCCGCGGCAAACGGTGTGCTGTAGGCAGCGCCGGCCTTGTAGGTATCGCGCGGGACGGACAGGTCGCTGGCAGTGCCCGGCGCGGCGCTGTTGATGTGGGCGCGGATGATGCGGCCAAAGCTGCCGTACACACTGAAGTCGGCGGTGATGTCGTAGCTGCTGTCGATTTCCCAGCCGTCGCGCGTAGTATTGCCGACCGGTCCGAACACATTCGGTGCGATCTGAGCGATCTCACTGTCGTTGACGGTGTGATAGGTCGCCGCCGACATGCGCCATCGCGATGTCGGACGCAGGTTGAAACCGAAGTCGTAGGAAGTGACTTTCGACGGCTTCAGATCAGGAAATGCTGTGCCACCGCTCGCCCCCAACGGGCCAAGGGATCCGCTTGGACTCAGTTCGCTCTGCCCCGGTGAACGAAAACCGCTACCGCTGTTTGCAAACAGATCCAGACTGCTGACGGGTGTCCAGACGATGCCGAATTTCGGCGTGGCCACGGATTGTTTGTAGCTCAGCGACGCCGCCGGCAACTTGCGGTTGGTGATGTCGTAGTCGAAGGAATCAAGCCGCAGTCCCGCCAGCAGCTTGAGACTTTCGACCGGTTTGTACTGCCCCTGCGCAAAGACGCCGTAGGTCACCAGATCGAGATCCTGATCGAACGTGTAGTTGGCGCCGGGCAGACTGTTCGGCCAATTCTGATTGATCGCGCTGCCGACGTCACGACGGATGTCCGCCCCGATCGACAAGGCAGCCTTGTCGCCAAAGAGCATGTCGTAGACGCTGCGCGCGCCCATGATGCGACGGTCATCTTCGGCAACGTTGAGCGCCGTCGTGCTGGCGCCGGTGGCGCGGCGACGTTGATAATCTTCGACGTAGCCGGAAACACGCAAACCTTCTGCGCCGCTGGCCGGTGCACGTGACAGCACCAGGCTGCTGCGGCGTGAGTCGCCCCACAATGGCGGCGCGGTGGGATCGCGTTGCGTGTCGCTGACTTTGCCGCTGCGCAAATCGTTGACGTTGAGGAAGCCGGCGGCGTTCCAGTCAGCCTTCTGATACGCGGCCCGCAGTGCCCACAAGCTGTCGCCGTAGATCATCGATTCTTTGATGAAGATACTGCCGCGACGGCCATCGCTGTTGTCGCGAAAACCGTCGGTCTTATACAGATCAGCGACGATCAGCGACTGGATCGGGCCCGACTTGCCTGACAACACCGCATTGAGCCGTTTCGTCCCCTGACTGCCGACGGTGATACCGATGCTGTTTTCAGCGACGTTGCGCGTGGTGATGTTGACCGCGCCGGCGCGATTCTGATCGCCGTACAGCGCCGAGAACGGCCCCTTGATGACTTCGATGCTATCGATCATTTCCGGCGTGAGCCAGGACATATCGTTCATGCCATGATTGATCGCAGACGACGGCACGTTCTGCGGCACGCCGTCGACATAGACCGCCGTATCTGCGCCATGCGATGAGCTGAAAAATCCGCGCATCTTGATCGAATTGCCGATATCGCCCTGATCGAGCGTGTGCGCCATGATGCCGGGCACGCGGCGCAGCAGATCCGAGATGTCGCGGCCGACGTTGGTGCGGTCGATCTCGGCACGCTCAATCACCGTCACGCTGGTTGGCAGGCTGGCGGCGTCGTTTCTGACGACGGACTTGCTGATATTTTTGGCATCGTTCTTGCCGGCGCTGACGGAAATCTCGGGCAGGCTGTTGTTGCCGTTTGATTCAGTTTGCGGTGTTTGTAGTGCTTGTTGTGCGGATGCGCTCATCGCCACGCCCGCAGCGAGTACGCCGAGTGAATAGCGGCGACTGCTCTTTAATGCGTTCTTGATGTTAGTTTTCATAGGATTCCCCGATATTATTTTTTACTGCCTGATCTTCTCTTCTGTCTTCTTCCTTTTTTGCCTGTCAGTCGGCATGTTCATGCGCTGCATAGTTCGGCGTGAAAGTCTTGTTTCCTTTCGGCTGCACGACGGTCAGTCCCAGACGATGGCGAATGCGCTGGTATTTCAGCCCTTGAAATTCACCGCTGACATCTTCGAAGTAAGTTGCCTCGATCACGTAATTTCCTCGCCACGGCGTAGCGATGTTCAAGAGTCCGGCTTCGTCGGTTCTGATCTCATTGATCCAGCCGTTGGGCGCGATGAGCTTGGCTTTGAACTTCGCCAGCGGCACCCCCTTGAACGTAAATTTCAGCTGACTCGGTTGTCCTGTGGGCACGGCATCCAGATCCAATGCCGCTGGAAATGCGTGATCGATCTGAACGTGACGCACGTAGAAATTGAGCTTGAGAATACCCAACTTGTAGGCGCTCAGATCTTTGACCGGGATCAGCAGATCCTGCCCGATCAGGCTTTCGGTGGCTGAGATTGCCGGGGCGGATACAAATCCGTCATGCGTTTTATTCAGGCTGCGCTCGGTAATTGCGCCACTCTGGCTTTGTATTTTTGCGGAGAGATTGGCGAACTCATCGACCCGGCCCGGCGAGCTTTCACGTACGTTTTCATCGACACCGCCGAAGTAGATCAGGTTGCCTTTGGCGGTATTTTCTGACCAGAGATAATGCGCTTGCGCCGGCATGGACGCGAACAGAGACAAGACTGCAAAGGCAGACAGAAGAGTTTTCATTTTTCAGATAAGGTGGAAACGCGATGGAGGAAGGTGCGGCCGCAATCGTCCGGAGGAGAATCCTGCAAACACATGCGCGCACCATTTGCAATAGTGTTGCATTATGCAGTAGATGCAACACTGTTGCAATAAGCATCTTTTGCGACGATAACGCATTCTTTTCAGGAATCTGTTTCTTCCGGCAGGCACGCGATTTCTTGCGGCTGCGGCATAATCCCCAGAGAAACGACAACAACAAGATTAAAAGTAAAAGGGAAGGCTCATGACGCAGGACCTCAATGATCTCTACTACTTCGCCGTCGTGGTGGAACATCGCGGCTTTGCCGCCGCAGGCCGGGCATTGGGTATCCCGAAGTCGAAACTGAGCAGACGCATTGCGCAGCTTGAAGAGCGCCTGGGCACGCGCCTGATTCAGCGCTCCACGCGCAGCCTGTCGGTGACCGAACTGGGTCAGAGCTATTACGAACACTGCAAGGCCATGCTGGTGGAAGCCGAAGCCGCGCAGGAGGCCATTGAACGCAATCGCGCCGAACCACAAGGCACAGTGCGACTGACTTGTCCGGTGGCGCTGCTGCATGGACGCGTGGGTGTGATGCTGGCGGATTTTTTGATGGAACATCCACGGGTCACCTTGCAGGTGGAATCGACCAACCGCCGTGTGGATGTCATCAATGAAGGTGTTGACGTGGCCTTGCGTGTGCGTCTGCCTCCGTTGGAGGACAGCGACCTGGTGCTGAAGACTTTCGGCGTGCGTCACTGGTGCCTGACCGCGAGTCCTGCTCTGCTGGAAAAATGCCGGGTGCCGGAAGTACCTGCCGACCTGCATCGTTTCCCCAGCCTGAGCATGACGATTCCTGCGGAAGATCACGTCTGGTATCTGGAAAACACCGATGGCGAGACCGCCTCCATCCGCTACAACCCGCGCATGATGACGGACGATACGACCGCGCTGAAACGCGCAGCCGTCGCTGGCGCGGGAATCGTATTCCTGCCGACGATGGTGGTGATCGATGAGCTGAGAAACGGCAGCCTGGTCAAGGTGCTGCCGGACTGGGCGCCAAAGTCAGGCATCATCCACGCCGTGTATTCGTCGCGCCGCTTTCTGTTGCCGTCGGTGCGGCAATTGATCGATTTTCTGGCGAAGCGTTTTGAAGAATTGGAAGATTACTGATCAAGCCGCGACCGAGCTTGTCGCCGGCATGGCGCTGCTCAGCATATTGATTGGATCACCGCTTAGCAGCAGCGCGGTGGTGCTGGCATGCGTTTCGAGGAAGATGCCTTCCCCCTGGGCATCCAACATCACGACTTCACCGGCGCGCGCAGTCTGATCGCCGTTGATCATGACCGAACCGCTCAGGATTGCCAGCAGCAGCGTACGCCCTTCAACCGTTTTCAATTCGCTGGCGCAGCGCGACTTCAGCTGTAGCTCCCATACATCGAACGACGACGATGTCGGCACCGCACCGCGATGGCTCGCACAATTGCCGGCGATGACGCGGATGTAACCGCCATCCTCGGGCAAGTTCAGTGTTGGAATTGCATCGACGCCGACGACCTTCTCTGCCGGTGCAGGATGCAGATGGTTCGGACAATCCGATACCGGCAACGGCAAGTCGATCCATAGCTGCAGCATCTCGATCACGTCGTTGCGTCTTGTGCTGACGGGCCGAAATTTGCCGGGTGCAGTGGTGTCGGAAACGGTCACCCATTGCACATCGCCCGCCCCGATCAACTCTGTCTTCCCGGACGCATCGGTATATTCCAACTGGCCTTGATAAACCAGAGTGAGCATCTTGCAATTGCTGTAGGTGTGCGGCCTGACGGCAATGGCATTGTCCGCCGCAGGCACAAGAGTCGGGATGGGTGTCGGTACAACATGGTCGAGCGACAAAAAAGGACTGACGTGCCGGCCCAGCGTACGCTGCGAAAAAAGCGTGCGCGCCAGCAAGCCGTCGCCGATGCGATGCTGCCTGGTGCCGCTGTAGATGCCGAGAATTTTTTTCATGATTCGTCCTCCTGTTTGTCACTCCGGGCTTGCGCGCAAGGAGATACCTCAGGAGTAAAGCAATCCTTCATTCAGTCGTGAAATAAAAAAGAAAAAAACGGAAGTACTGCGAAAGACAATGCGGGTGCGCTGAAGACATCCGCTTGCAAGATCAGAGTGCGGGGGACAACTGATCTTGCAAGGGTGTAAAACGAGACCTCTTGCGAGGCTGAAAGCTGTTGGCGTGCTGGAGGATCTGGCGGAAACGGTGGCAACTGCTAGAAGAACACCTATCCGTCATGCAAACCTCAGGCGCCGATATCGAGCGACTTGCTGCGGTCGACTTGCTTCAATTCTTCCTTGACGGCCTGACGTGTCACGGTCGACTTGTGTTGCACTTCAACCGGATACAGATCGTTGCTGATGATTTCGCCATTGGCGCGTGCTTGCTTCAGTTCTTCGATCACTTGGGCACGTGTCTTGTGCGAAGCAATTTGTGTTTCTGGTGGGTAGGCTTCTTCAGCCATTGCGCTGCCGATGACGGAGAGGAAAAGCAGGCCTGTAGCAATTTTCTTGATGTTCATGATAGTTCCTTGGTATGTCGATGATATCGATGGTAGTGATGAGTAAAGGTCGGTAGACCTTGTCTGGTGCTGCTTTGTATCGGCGTCGGATTAACGCAGATACAGTGTTTCGGCGTAGCTCAGCGGTTCGCGGTTAGCGACTTTTTGCTGAATTTCCTGACGCTTGATAGCGGACTTCGATTGATGCTTGACGACTTGTTGCACGTTGACCTGAGTGCCCTTGTCGGCATCAGCTGTCGTGTTTGCTGCATATGTGCTGCCTGCTGCTGCGATCAGCAGAACTGCAGCGGCGAGTTGTTTGATATTCAGATCAAAGCGAGCGGTAGTGGTGCGCATGATGATTCTCCAAAAATTAACTTATTCACAATAAATTGGCTTGTGGCAATGTGCCTGCGAAGCCGACGGTGATATAAAACTGGTACGAAACTGAAACCGGGCTGATACAAAACAGTTGCGTTCGCTTTTGTGTTTTGCAAGTGCGACTGCTTGAGACGAAGTGTAGGTTTTGATTCGAATGGTGACTAGGAGGCAAAATTCGGATGGATTGTTCTATTTTTGGAACGATTAAGCCACTTGAATCCCCTTTGCTCCACCCCCACCGCAACCTCTTCCCGACAGGACGGCCTCGTCCGGCGGTCATATCGATATCTGTTTATCTTCGTTATCAAGCAAGTTTTGCTGCCAGATAATCGGTCGCTTAGCGGTGCGATCCGAGTTCCGGCTGACGGAACCGGATGTACTGCGACCTCGACGATGGCAATTGACAGCTCCAATACCCGCAAAAAAGGCAACCATGACGCAACTATCCGGCCCGACCACCTCCGACGCATTGTTCACACGCTTTCAGGACATCTTCGCGCGCATCGCGCAAGGCAGCATCGACCGCGAGAATGACCGCGAGCTTCCCTATGAAGCCGTGAAATGGCTCAAGGACAGTGGATTTACGTCTCTGCGCGTACCGGTGGAGCAAGGCGGCAGCGGTGTCACCCTGCCCCAATTCTTCGGCCTGCTGATCCGTCTGGCGGAAGCCGAATCCAACTTGCCGCAAATCCTGCGCGTCAATGCCGGCTATACCGAACTGCTGCTGGAGCGCAAAGACGATGAAGACACCCGCCATTGGCTGAGCGTGATTGGCAAAGGAGAAACCTTCGGTGCGGCGGCATCCGAGCGCACCAACTCGACCAGCAATTCAGTCACGCTCACGCCCGATCCCGACAAGCGTCCCGGCCACTTTCTGTTGAACGGTGAAAAATATTATTCGACCGGCACGCTGTATGCCGACTGGATTCTGGTGCGCGCGCACGATAATGAGTCAGACCTCAACGTGCTGATCAAGAGCGACACGCCGGGCGTCACCCGGGTCGATGACTGGGATGGTTTCGGTCAACGTCTGACCGGCAGCGGCACGACGCGCTTTGACAATGTGCTGATCACGCAACAGCAAATCCTCGATCGTTATCACGTGTCGCAGCCGCGTCGCAATACCATCATCACCGCGTTTTATCAGACCGTGCATCTGGCGACGCTAGCAGGTATCGCCCGCGCTGTGCAACGAGACGCCGTCGCATTCACACAGGCGCGCACGCGCACTTTCGGCGTACCGGGGCAATCCAACCCACGCGAAAATCCGCTGGTGCATCGCGTGGTCGGACGCCTCGCCAGCCTTGCATGGTCGGCGGAGCAACTGGTCAACGCCATCGCTACCGCGATCGAAAACGTGCATCAGGCACGCAAAGCCGGCACCGCCAAGCCGGAAGACTACATCGCGCTCGATGTACAAACCTTCCAGGCGCAACAGGTCATTATCGGCCAGGTGCTGGAAGCCAGCACACTGCTGTTTGAAGTCGGCGGTGCATCGGCAACCAGCGACAAACGCCGGCTTGATCGTCACTGGCGCAACGCACGTACGCTGGCTTCGCACAATCCGGCGACGCAGCGCGAGGCGGCAATCGGCGACTATCACCTCAACGACAACCCACCGAACGAGCGCTTCGGCTTCTCGTATGCGTAAGCAATCCCTCGCGCTCATCTGCTGAAAAAATCCGCATAAGAACAAACGAATTCATTCGTTTGTCTCGCTCGCAGTCCTCTCTACACTTGTTCGTTCATCCTGCACGGAAGCGCATCCCAGCGCTGCTGTGCAGGCATCTGCCGGTACGTCCCACCAAGACGCCCGCATAGTTAACCAACAAAAGAAAATGACGCCGAACATGCAAGCCAAGTTTTATAAATCCCTCACGACGCTGGCGCTGAATCTGTTTGCTATTGCTTTCAGCGTCGTCTCATCGAACGCCATCGCTGCACCACAAAAACCTGAACTGCGCGTGGGCTTCGTACCCGGTCCGTATATCGATGAATTCAAAATCGGTGTGCAACCCGAGCTGGAGAAGAAGGGCTACAAGATCAAATACTACGAATTCAGCACCGGCCTGGAAGCCAATAGCGCAGTGTTCAAAGGCGATATCGACGCCAACGTGATGCAGCATTCGGTGTTCCTGAAATCGTATAACGACCGTAACAAAACCGACCTGGTCGGCATCGTGCAGGTGCCGACACCACCGATGGGCTTGTATTCGAAGAAGCACCGCAGCCTCGATGGTTTGAAGAAGGGCTTCACTGTTGCCGTACCGAACGATCCGGTCAACCTGCAACGCGCGCTGTGGATACTGCAACGTCTGGGCTGGATCCGGATCAAGGAAAACGCTAATCCGGTCGATGTCACCGAACTCGATGTCATCGAAAACAAGGTCGGCCTCAAGCTGGTATTGCTGGAAAACGCGCAAGGTCCGCGTGCGCTGGACGATGCCGATTTTGCGGCGATCCAGGGCAACTTCGCCATCTTCGCCAAGCTGAAATTATCCGAAGCCTTCATCCTCGAAGACATGACGCCGGCCTACATCAACGTGCTGGCGGTCAAGAAAACCCGACAGACCGACCAATATGCACGCGACATCGTCGAGGCGTATCGCTCGGACACCTTCCAGAACGCGATCCGCGCGGATCGTTTCTATGACGGCTTCCGTCTGCCGGATTATTTCAAGAAATAAGCATTCCCTCCCTCCAGAACAAACATCAAAGGAACAAGCATGAATCAACGTTATCGACTTCGCCTGCAAGCCATGGTGGCGGCAGTCCTGATCTCCACCTTCGGCGTTGCCCATAGCGCTGACAAAGTCTTGCGCGTAGGTGTGCGCGGCGGTGTCGACGAGCAGATCTGGGAAGTCGTCACCAAGGTAGCGAAGAAAAACGGCCTGAACGTGGAGCCGGTCGTCATCTCCGGCGCGGCGAGCCCGAACGAAGCACTCAACAATGGCGATCTGGAGGCCAACTCGTTCCAGCACATCCCCTTCTTGCGTGATCAGATCAAGCAGCGCGGTTACAAGCTGAGCATCGTGGGCAACACCATCATTTCGCCGATCGCTTTCTATTCCAAGAAATACAAGGCGCTAAAGGATCTGCCTGATGGCGCCAAGATCGCCATTCCCAACGATCCAAGTAACCAGACGCGGGCACTGGTGATCTTGCGCGATGCAGGCTTCATTACCTTGCGCGAAGGCTTCGATCCGTTCACCGGCACGGCCTCACTGGCAGACATCACGTCGTACAAAAAGAAGATCACCCTCATCGAAAGCGCCTCGGTTGTTCTGGCGCGCGCGTTGGAAGACGTTGACGCCGCTGCCATCATCAACACCTTCGCCTATCAGGTCGGCCTGATTGCGACACGCGACGGCATCGCTGTGGAAAAGCGCGAACACAATCCTTACGTCAACGTCATCGTGGTGCGCGATCAGGACAAGAACGCTGCATGGGTCGCACCGCTGGTGAAGTCCTACCAGTCGGAAGAAGTACGCCAGTTCATCCAAAAGCAATTTGGCGGCTCGGTGCTGCCCGTATTTTGAGCGCAGCCTTGAACACCTCCTTGAACACCGCGTTGAACATTTCTGCACTGATCGGCGTGGAGGCGAATCCATCCACGCCGGCGACAGATAAGCCTGCCGCCAAGGCGTACACAACACCGGCCGCAGGCGTTCAGCCGCATCTGGTGTTTGACAACATCTCCCGGCAATATCCTTCGCCGACAGGGACAGTCCACGCGTTGCGCGAGGTGTCCTTCACCGTCGCGCGCGGCGAGATCTTCGGCATCATCGGCCGTAGCGGCGCGGGCAAATCGACGTTGCTGCGGTCGATCAATGCGCTCGAAATACCGGATACCGGCGCCGTCGCGATCAATGGCCTCAAGGTCGGCAGTCTCGACGAGGATGCCTTGGTCAAGCTACGCCGCCGGATAGGCATGATCTTCCAGCATTTCAACCTGCTGTCCGCCAAGACCGTGCGCGATAACGTCGGCCTGCCTTTACGCGTAGCCGGTGTCGCCCCGGAGCAGATCCGTGCCCGCGTCGATGCCCTGCTCGATCTGGTCGGCCTGCGCGACAAGGCCGATGTTTATCCGGCCAAACTCTCCGGCGGACAAAAACAACGCGTCGGCATTGCACGCGCCCTGGTGCATGAGCCGGAAATTCTGCTGTGCGACGAAGCCACTTCGGCGCTCGATCCGGAATCCACACAATCCATCCTGACGCTGCTGCGCGACATCAGCAGCAAGATGGGCCTGACCATCGTCCTGATCACACACGACATGGCCGTCATCCGCGAAATCTGCGATCGCGTGCTGGTGCTCAATCATGGCCAGGTGGTGGAACAAGGCGAGGTGTGGCGCGTCTTCGGCGATCCACAGGCGGAAGCCACACGCGCTTTGCTGCGTCCCTTGCAACATGGCTTGCCTGCCGATCTGGCGGCACAACTGATTGACGATCTGGGCAATCAGGCAGGCGACGTTTTGCTCAGCCTGCGCTTTAACGGTTCTGCACATCCGCAAGGCGTCAGCCTGCAACAGCTGGCGCTGCTCGGGCCTGATGCGACGCTGATTCATGGCGGGCTCGACCGCATCCGCGGCCATGCGCAAGGCAACCTGCTGGTTTCGCTGCCTGTCGCCTCGTGGGAAGCGATCAAGATCCGTGGCGGCAACAACAATGACCGCTTCCAAGGTGCAGATTTTATTGAGGTTCTCGGTTATGTCCCTGCCCGCACTTAACAAATACGTTCAGGCTTTCTTCGAAACGCTGCTGATGGTCGGCAGCTCGGCGCTGATCGCCATCAGTCTCGGCCTGGTGCTGGCGATTGTGCTGACGATTACGGCGCGCAACAGTCTGTATCCCAAACCGCGCTTTCATCGCGGCTTATCGGCGACGGTGAATGTATTTCGCGCCGTGCCTTTCATCATCATGCTGGTGGCGCTACTGCCGGTCACACGCTTTCTGGTCGGCACCACGCTGGGCACCTGGGCGGCGGTAGTGCCATTGACGGTGAATCTGATTCCCTTCTATGCGCGTATTGCCCAGGTCAGTCTCAATGAAGTCGATCCCGGTTTGGTCGAAGCGGCGCGGGCCATGGGATGCCGTCGATGGCATATCGTACGCCACGTGCTGTTGCCGGAAGCACTGCCGGGTATCGTCGGCGGCATGACCGTCAGCGTCATTGCGATGATCAATGCTTCTGCGATGGCGGGCGCGGTGGGCGCAGGTGGACTCGGCGATCTGGCGATCCGTTATGGTTATGAGCGCTACGAGACGCGGGTGATGTTTGAAGTGATCGTAATCTTGATTGCGCTGGTATCCATCATCCAGTTGTTCGGCGAAAAGCTGTCACGCCGGCTGGATCACAAACACTGAAATCCTGAAACCAAAGGGAGTTACCCGATGCGCTAGGGTAACTCCCTTCAGGTGATGCCTCTTCCTGCTTAAGCTGCCGCAGCAATTCCTTTGCGTCCTGCCGGGCGCGCCAATCCCAGATGCTCACGCAAGGTCGTGCCTTCGTACTCGCGACGGAAGATGCCGCGCTTTTGCAGGATAGGCACCACGCCCTCGCTAAAGTCCTGCAAGCCGCTCGGCAAGGCATCCGGCATCAAGTTGAAACCATCGGCGGCGCCGGCCTTGAACCAGTGTTCGATGTCGTCCGCAATCTGTTCCGGCGTACCGACCACAACCCGGTGGCCGCCGCCGCCCGCCAGCGCATAGACCAACTGGCGCGCGGTATAGCCATGCAGACGCGCCTGTGCCAGCGTGGCATTGAAGAAGGTGTGATTGCCGTTGCCCTTGTTGGGTAAGCCGATGTCGTCGGGCAGGCGCTCGTCCAGCTTGATGCGATCCGGCGCGACGCCGAGAATTCCGGCGAGACGATTGATGTTGTAGCTCCAGGGAATCATGTCGATCAACTCGTTGCGGCGGCGAATGGCATCCGCTTCCGTTGCGCCGATGATGGTCGTGAGTCCGGCAAGGATCTTGACGGCATGCGGTCCGCGTCCGTACGCCGCCGCGCGTGCATTCAGTTCACGACCATAGGCCTGCGACTCTTCCAGCGATTGCGAAGCTGAGAACACCGCCTCTGCATGACGCGCGGCGAGATCCCGGCCGTCAGCGGAACCGCCAGCCTGTACCAGCACCGGGTGGCCTTGCGGCGTACGCGGCAGATTCAGCGGGCCTTGCACCGAAAAGTGCGTGCCATGGTGTGCAATCGGCTGAACCTTATCGGTATCGATGAAGCGGCCGCTGACTTTGTCGCCGATGAGGGCATCGTCTTCCCAACTATCCCAGAGTGCTTTGACGACGTCGGTGAATTCCGCCGCGCGCGCGTAGCGTCCGGCATGGTCGGGGACGGCATCGCGGCCGAAATTACGCGCCGAGCCGAGATCCGCGGTGGTGACCACATTCCATCCGGCCCGCCCTTTGCTCACATGATCAAGCGTGGCAAAACGCCGGGCAATGTTGTACGGCTCGTTGTAACTGGTCGACGCTGTGCCGATGACACCGATGTGCGTGGTCGCAGCCGCCACGCACGCCAGCAGCACAGTCGGCTCCAGCGCGGTAATAGGACGGAAGTCGATCTGCTCGACAATGGACGCGTTGTCAGCCAGGAAGACCGCATCGAACTTTGCCGCCTCTGCAATCTGCGCGACGCGCACATAGTGACCGACATCGATGAAGGCGTGCGGATCTGCATCCGGCAAACGCCAGGCCGACGGGACGAAGCCGGAATGCAAGACGTTGATGTTCAGATGCAGCTGGCGTGGCGGCGCTGTAGTGTCGCTCATGAATCAATCTCCTCGAGGGGAATCGCGACGCGAAGTCTCATGCATCGCGCGAAATGTCGTTCAATGCGTCTTGAAAAATCCGTGGCGCTCGGCCAGCAGATCGAGAATGCGGCGGGTGTCGGTGACGAAGTGTTTGTTGCCGAGTTGCTGCACGTGCTGTGCATCGGCGGGAAGCGGCTGCTCGTCGCCCAGAATCAGTACCGGCAGACTTTGATGATCGGCATCGAGCGCATCCACCACGACCTGGCGCGGCTTGGCGAAAGGCAGGCGACGGATGTCAAGCTTTGACACGTGATCAGGATCGCCCGCCAGCAGGCCTTCTATCGGCGCACCATCGGGGCAGATAAAACGGTCTCCCGGATATTTCTGATCGGTGAATCCAGGTTCCAGCAACAGCAGCAAATCTCGGCTCATGGCAAGGCGCTCCAAAGTAGAAATGAATCCATTGATTCTCTTGTGCCAAGCGAGCAGCCGCCACGAATATATCTGCATATTCATATACGAAGTGAGTCGCAGCGAGCGCACTTTTTGCGCGGTGTTCGCTGACCATACCGAGCGAGGACGTCCGGAATGTCGCCTCGTATTGCATCGACGGGCGAGTTTAGAATATACTGTTTTTATGTACAGTATAATTCGACAATTCAGAAGTGAAGGGATTCGCCGCACCGAAGTGGAGATCGCTGCCGACGCCGGGTTCGCCGGCATCGTCGGGATGAGTCTGGCCGGAACGACGCGTCAGATGACCTTGTCTGCGCAAAAAAGCGACGAAGGCACAAGCGTATTGTTGTTGCCGCCTCTGTATGAGCCGCAATTGCTGAGCATGCATGCCGACGGCATGATCGTGCGCGGCTGGCAGCGTTTGTCCGGAAGCAAGACAACGCCGGGACCGACCTATTTGCAGGAATGGTTGCTGACTTTTGTCGGTCAGCAGTCGGGACGCCCACAAGAGATGCGTGAGTTGCAGGCGTCGCCGCTGCAATTGATGCAGGGTGACTGATGCAGGGTGACTGAAGCCAGGCGCCCTGCTTTAGAAATATCTGCCGGAATATCTTCCTATCCAGCTATCAAGCCGTGATGCCGTAGCAGCGCGCTGCGGTGCCGCCCCAGAGTTGCGTCTGCTCGTCTCCACTGAGATTGGCATCAGCCCAGTCAGCCACCAGTTGCGCCACTTTCTCATACGACGCTGCCAGCAGACACACCGGCCAATCCGAACCGAACATCAGACGCTGCGGGCCGAATGCTTCCAGCGCGGTGTCAAGGCAGATGCGGATGTGCTCATAGTCGCTTTGCTGCAGGCCGGCTTGCCAGTCAGCTTCGGTAACCAGTCCGGACAATTTGCAGGCGACGTGCGGCAGTTTCCCTAGCGCCAGCAATTCTTTCTTCCATCGCACCAGCGCGGCATCGCTCCGCGCAAATTCTCGCAGCGCCGGTTTGCCGAGATGATCCAGCACCAGCCAGTGCTTGTCGTGACGCGCGCAGAATGCTTGGGTGTCGGCCAGCTGACGCTCGAACACCAGTACGTCGTAGACATAACTCTGCGCTTGCAGCAAGGCGATGCCACGATTGAAGTCAGCGTGTTCGAGGAAAGCGCGCGCGTCGGCTTCGTCCTGCACCTGATGGCGAAAGCCGACCAGCTTGTCGCCTGCATGCCATTCGGACAAACGCTCGCCGAGATCGGCGACGGAGAGGTTTTCCCAGCCGACGACACCGGCGATCCAGTCGGTGTTCTTCGCCAGATCAAGCAGGAAGCGCGTCTCTTCCCGGCCTGAACGCGCCTGCACGGCGATAGTGGCGGCGATCTTGTGGTCTTGCAGAAGGGGCTGCAAATCGGCAGGCAATTTGTCGTGCGCGAGCACGTCCATGCCGGCACCTATCCATGGGTAGTCTTCAGCGCGATAGCGCCAGAAATGCTGATGTGCGTCGATACGCAGTGTCATGATTTTTAGTGATGCAGAACGTAGAAATGAAAATGCCGGCGTGCACTCGCAGACTCACGAATACAGGCCGGCATCGGATCCTCAATTGATCACGTGACTATCTGAACAGCTGACCGGCAGATCAGTCGTACAGCACCGCCGCGATCTTCGGATCGGCGATGTTGCTCTTGTCGTACCAGTAGAAACCGGTATCGATGATCTTCGGCAGCTTCTCGCCCTTGAGTGCCTTCACTGCTGCTTCGACGGTCTTGTAACCGATACCGACAGGATTTTGCGTGATCGCGCCGGCCATCTGGCCGTCACGAATCGCATCCTTCTGCTGCTTGCCGGAGTCGAAGCCGACGATGACGACCTTGCGCTTCATTTCCTTGGCGCCGTTCAGCACGCCGATGGCCGAACCTTCATTGGTACCGAAGGCGCCCTTGAGTTTTGGATAGGCTTGCAGGATGGACTTGGTGACTTCAGTCGACTTCAGTTGGTCACCTGCACCGTACTGGATGCTGACGATCTTGATCTTCGGGTACGCCGCCTTCATGCGATCAACAAAGCCGTCGCGACGGTCGATGCCGGTACGGCTGGTCTGATCGTGGGCAACCACGGCGACTTCGCCTTCCTTGCCGATCAGTTCGGCCATCTTGTCTGCGGCCAGTGCGGCAGCAGCCTTGTTGTCGGTGGTGGCAGTGGTGACGGGAATATCGCTGTCAACGCCGGAGTCAAATGCAACGACCGGGATCTTGGCGGCTTGCGCCTTCTTCAGCAATGGCAGCGCAGCCTTGCTGTCGAGTGCGGCAAAGCAGATCGCTTGTGGCTTCTTCGCCAGCGCGGCGGACAGCATGTCGATCTGCTTGTCGACCATGGCTTCGGTTTCCGGTCCTTCGAAGGTTACCTTGACCTTGTAGTCGGCGGCGGCCTGATTGGCGCCGGCCTTCACGGCTTGCCAGAACTGATGCTGGAAGCCTTTGGAAATCAGCGGAATATAGATGTCTTCAGCGTGTGCGACGCTGCCCAGGCCCATGGCGAAAGTCAAACCGATGGCAATGTTGAGTGCTCTTCTCTTTATCATTTTTAAGTCTCCTTGGTGAGTGTAAAAACAGCGGGGTAAGGCTAATGCCGTTCAGCTGAGTTTGAATATCATTGTCCTCTTTGACTGTCGTCCTGACGAAAGTCAGGACCCAGCGTCGTATTGACCGTCTTCACGACACTGGGTCCCAGCGTTCGCTGGGACGACGGCGAGGAAAATAGACTTAACTGAAAGGCATTACGGGGTAAGGAAATTTTCCAACTTTCTTTTATTGGCGGCGACGACGCAGGATGTCCATATAGACGGCGAGGATGATGATCACGCCGGTGACCACGGTTTGCCATTCCTGCGCCACCGACATGATGCGCAGACCGTTGATCAGCACGCTCATGATGAACGCACCGATGATGGTGCCGAGGATGGTGCCGGTGCCGCCCGACAGCGAAGTGCCACCGATCACCACGGCGGCAATCGCGTCCAGTTCGTAACCCTGGCCCAGCGCAGGTTGCGCCGAGTTCAGGCGCGACGCGATCAACAGGCCGGCGATGCCGCAGATGGCACCGCTGACGGTGTAGACCACGACTTTCCAAAAATCGACCTTGACGCCTGACAGACGCAGCGCCTCTTCGTTGCTGCCCAGTGCGAAGGTGTAGCGGCCGAAGACGGTCTTGTTGAGGATGATGCCCGCGCCGATGGCGACCAGGAACAGAATCAGCACGGCGTTAGGAATCGGCAGCGCCGGAATCAGGTCGCCGATCAGCGACTCTTGCGAGATTTGCGAAAACGACGGCGTATCGTTGAAGTAGATCGGCTTGGTGCCGGAGATCACCAGCGACAAGCCCTTCAGCAACATCATCATGCCCAGCGTCGCAATGAACGGCGGCACCTTGAGCTTGGCGATCAGCATGCCGGACGACCAGCCGCACAATGCGCCGAAGAAAATCGCGGCGAAAACACCGAAGTAAATCGGCAGACCCCAGTAGGTCAAAAACACGCCGGCCATCACCGCGCAGAAAGTCATCATGGTGCCGACCGACAAGTCGATGCCTGCCGTGATGATGACGAAAGTACACGCGATCGCCAGCACGCCGTTGACGGCGGTCGATTGCAGGATGCTGACCAGGTTATCGACCTGCAGGAAGTTCTCGTTGGCGAAGCTGAAGAATACGACCAGCGCCAGCAGGCTGGCAAAGGCCAGCAGCTTTTGCCGCGTGGACGGGTGGAACAGGCGCGCACGCAGGCTGCCTGCGCCGGCTTCGGAATTGGCTGTAGATGTCATGGTCAGGTTCGCTTGCGACAGTGGATTGGGAGTATTTGCCATGGTCGTCTTCTCAATGTGTAGTGGTGGCATTGGCAACAGCGGAAGGACGCTGTGTTGCCAGTTGCATGATTTTTTCTTGCGAGGCTTCGGCGGCGCTGAGTTCGCCGGTGATGCGGCCTTCGCACATGACCAGCACGCGGTGGCTCATGCGCAGGACTTCAGGCAACTCGGAAGAAATCATCACGATGGCCTTGCCTTGTTCTGCGAGAGTGTTGAGCAGTTTGTAGATTTCGCTCTTGGCGCCGATGTCAATGCCGCGCGTCGGCTCATCGAAGAACAGGATGTCGCAGTCGCGCAGTAACCACTTGGCGATGACGATCTTTTGCTGGTTGCCGCCGGACAACAGGCGCGCAGGCTGATCGATGGACGGCGTCTTGATGGCAAGCTGGCGCACATAGCTTTGCGCTGTGCTGCGAATCGCCGCCTGATCGAGGAACAAACCCTTTTTCAGGAAACGATTCATGCTCGACATGACGACGTTGGCCTTCACGTCGAGACCGGTGGCCAACCCGAAATGCTTGCGGTCTTCCGACAGGTAACCGATGCCATGTGCGACGGCGTCAGACGGCGACTTGATCACCGCCTTGCCACCGTGGATGAAGATCTCACCGGCTTCCAGCGGATCGGCGCCAAAAATGGCGCGCGCGACTTCGGTGCGGCCCGCGCCCATCAAACCGGCAAAACCGAGAATCTCGCCCTTGCGCAACTGAAAACTGACATCACGGATGGCATGGCCACGCGTCAGTCCTTTGACTTCCAGCACAACCTCGTTGTCCGTTGCATTGGCGATGACCGGACCGGCGCCGTCGAGCTGGCGGCCGACCATCATGCTGATGATCGTGTCGATCGGTGTTTCCTCAGTGGGCACGGTGGCGATATATTTGCCGTCGCGCATGACGGTGACGCGATTGGAAATGCGGCGCAGCTCGTCCATCTTGTGCGAGATGTAGACGATGCCGACCCCTTGCGCTTGCAGGTCGCGGATGATGCGAAACAGTTCGTCGATCTCGGCGTTATTGAGCGCGGCGGTCGGCTCGTCCATGATCAGGACGCGCGAATTGAAAGACAGCGCCTTGGCGATTTCCACCATCTGTTGTTTGGCGACGGTCAGCTCGCCGACCTTGGTGCGCGGGTCGAGCTTGAGGCGCATGCGCTCAAAGATTTCGGCGGTCTGGTGATTAAGCGTGTCTTCGTCGAGAAAAACACCAAAGCGCCCGCGCGGTTCGCGGCCTATGAAGATGTTTTGTGCAGCGCTTAGATGATTCATCAGGTTGAGTTCCTGATGGATGATGCCGATGCCCAGCTCCTGGGCGGCACGCGGGCCGTCGATGGCAACTTCCTTGCCGTCGACAAAAATCTGGCCTTCGTCCTTCTGATAGACGCCTGACAAAATCTTCATCAGCGTCGATTTACCGGCACCGTTTTCGCCCATCAATGCATGGACTTCGCCGGGCAGCAAATCCAGCTGACAATTGTCCAACGCCAGTACGCCGGGGAAGCGCTTGGTCACGTTACGCAAGCGGATCAGGTATCCCGATTCGTTTGCGGTCTCTGTTTGTTCTGATTGCATACCTGCCTCGTTGATGCAAACCAGCCTTGTTTATTGATTGGCTGTGTTGTGTATTGCGTTGCTACATTGCCCTCACTGATTACCGAGATCGAAAATCTTCGTCATCGGCACCCATTTTTCTCCTTGCGGCGTCCATGGCGTCGGCACCTGGAACTGCCACATCAATGCTTCCCACTCCTGCACCTTGGGATCATCCTGCATGGCCTGCGCCATGGCGGCTGCGTCGTAGATGGCGTCATCGGTCTCCATGATCATCATCATGCGCGTGCCAAGCCGGTGGATTTCCATCCCGGTCACCCCGTTGGCGTGCAGATGTGCAGCAATCTCGGGCCAGATCTTGCGGTGATGTTCTTCGTAACGCGCGATCAAAGCCGCGTCGTCTTTCAGGTCTAGTGCGAGGCAGTAACGCATTGGTTTTCCCTCAGGTCAACGCGCGATCGAGGTGCGTGTAGCCACCGTCGACGAACACCCATTGGCCGGTGGTGTGCGCAGCGCGATCGGACAACAGGAAGACAGCCGTATCGGCCATTTCTTCCGAAGTCGTGAAGCGCTTGCCAAGTGGGATCTTGCTGGTGATGTCTGCCAACTTTTCTTGCGGATTGTCGAAGCTGGAAATCCATTTTTCGTACAGCGGCGTCATCACTTCCGCCGGGATCAGCGCATTGACGCGCACACCGTCATTGGCTAATGCTGCCGCCCATTCGCGCGTGAGCGAGAGTTGCGCGCCTTTCGATGCGCAGTAGCCGCTGGTATTGCCCTGACCGGTGACGGCAGTCTTGGAAGAGACATTGACGATGGCACCGCGTGTGACCTTGAGGTGCGGCACGCAGTAGTGCGCCATGACGTAGTAGTGGATCAGATTTTTTTCCAGCGACTGCATGAAGGCGGCACGGCCGGCATCGAGACCAACGTTGTCGTTGATACCGGCATTGTTGACCAGGCCGTCGAGACGACCGAACTCACGCACGGTCTCGGCGACAGCTTGCTGACATTTCGCTTCCTCCATGAGATCAAGCAGAAAGAAGCGTGCCTTGGGTTGCAACTTCAGCAGTTGTTCTTTGAACGCGTCGCCGGGTTGGCTCTTGCCGAACACGACCGGAATCGCGCCCTCGCCCGCCAGTTGCAGCGAGATCGCACCGCCAATGCCGGAAGCGCCGCCGGTCACGATCACGACCTTGTCTTTTAAATGTAAGTCCACGTCTTGTCTCCGTCTTTATTCTTATCTTGTTTTTTGATTAACCACGAAAGCGATACTGCTCCAGCGATTCAGGTTTCATCGTGATCGAGAATCCCGGCGCGGTCGGCGGCATGTAAGCTGCCCCTTTGACCACACAGGCATCAATAAAGTGCTCGTGCAGGTGATCGACGTATTCGGTCACGCGTCCTTCGGTGGTGCCCGCGATGCAGACATAGTCGATCATCGACAGATGCTGCACGTATTCGCACAGGCCGACGCCGCCGGCGTGCGGACAGACCGGCAGCTTGTATTTGGCAGCCATCAGCATGACTGCGAGGATTTCGTTGACGCCGCCGAGACGGCAGGAATCGATCTGCACCACGTCGATTGCGCCGCGCATGATGAATTGCTTGAACAGCACGCGGTTCTGGCACATCTCGCCGGTGGCGACTTTGACTGCGCCGATGCCTTCGCGGATCTTGCGATGTCCTTCGACATCGTCCGGGCTGGTCGGCTCTTCGATAAACCATGGTTTGGCGAAAGCCAGTTCATTGACCCAGTTGATGGCTTGGTCGACTTCCCACACCTGGTTGGCATCGATCATCAGATGGCGATCCGGACCGATAACTTCGCGTGCGATGGTGACGCGGCGCTTGTCGTCGGCGAGATCGCGGCCGACCTTCAATTTGATGTGATTGAAACCACCGTCGATGGCCTCCTTGCAGAGACGACGCAACTTTGCGTCGTCATAGCCGAGCCAGCCGGCGGAAGTGGTGTAGCAAGGATAGCCGTTTTGCTCCAGCAGACGGATACGTTCGGCCTTGCCCGGCACTTGTGCGCGCAGCAACGCCAGCGCTTCGTCCGGTGTGATGCAGTCGGTGATGTAACGGAAGTCGATGCAGCGCACGAGTTCTTCCGGCGACATCTCGGCGACCAGTTTCCACAGCGGCTTGCCTTCGGCCTTGGCCCACAAATCCCAGACGGCATTGACGACCGCACCCGTGGCGAGGTGGATAGCGCCCTTGTCCGGGCCGATCCAGCGCAATTGGCTGTCGGAGGTGATGTAACGCCAGAAGCGCCCCATGTCTTCGCTGACCCAGTCGAGGTCGAGGCCGACCACCAGATGCTCCATGGCCTGGATGGCGGCGCAGCAGATTTCATTGCCGCGGCCAATGGTGAAGGTCAGGCCATGGCCTTCGAGGCCGGGCTTGTCGGTGTCGAGAATGACGTAAGCAGCCGAGTAATCCGGATCCGGATTCATGGCGTCGGAGCCGTCGAGAGTCTTTGAGGTCGGGAAACGTACGTCCAGTACGCGCATGGAGGTGATCTTGGTCATCGTCGCTGTCAAATGTAATGGAGTGAAATCGGTTGTACCGGCTACGGATCACTGCACAGCATCGGAAGCAGAGATGACTTCGCCGGCACCGCATATCGCGTATGGATGCCACCGTCCTGCCATCTCTTCAGGCTGTCGCGCCTGTCTCCATTGTTGTCGTGCTTCGCCTTTGTGCTGACTGCTTACTAGTTAGTTATGCACAAGGCTGTGTCTTTTGCTGTGTGGCGATTATCACACGCAGTTTTAAATTCATCAATAAAATTTCATTTTATATTTGAGTTTACTTTGCTAATATCCAGTCGCTGCAAACTACATTATCTCAATGTAGTTTGAAGCGATAACCAATATATATCTATGAGATATCAAAACACAGATGCTTAAAAAGCAATATTTTATGATCTCTCTCAATTAAAAATTCATTTTACAAATGAAATAACAATATTAACAGGAGGAAATGACAAACACTGATCTTTACCGCTCTACCGCGGGCCGCCCGACCTTTGGGCCCGTGCCTATAAAAACAAGCAAACACGTAGTCACAACAACCATAAATACGGAGATTCTCATGCAGACAAGGACATCTACTGCTCGCCACACCCATGGGCGTGGCACATTCAAATTCACATTCAAATTCATCAACCCGAAAATGACACGCGCCGTCGCAGGCACGTTGCTCGGACTTGCCGGACTGACTGCCGGCAGTGCACAGGCACAAAGCAGTGTCACCATTTACGGCCGGGTCGATGCCGGCGTCGACTATCAATCCAACGTTGCCACCAGCGGTGGCGGCAGCGGCAGCCTGTGGCGCGCTTCCGGCAACCAGTGGGGCACCAGCATGATCGGCTTCAAAGGCACCGAAGATCTGGGCGGCGGACTGAGCGCTTTCTTCCTGCTGGAATCCGGTTTCGATGCGACCAAGGGATCGACCAACGGCTCGGCGCTGTTCAATCGCCGCTCTTACGTCGGTCTGGCCGGCAGCGCCGGTTCGCTCAAGCTTGGCAAGAATCTGTTCATTGACAACGACGTCTGGTTTCTCGATCCGACCGGTCAGCAGTTCATCGGCACCGCGACGCTGGTGCGCGGCCGCAACTGGCAAGGTGCCGACAACGTCATCGAATATCAGACGCCGACCTGGGGCGGGTTCAACGCGACCGTGCAAACCAGCCTCGGCGAACAGGCCGGCTCGCTGACCAAGAAACGCAAGGACGGCATCTCGCTGGTGTATGCCAACCAGACCGTCGAACTGCGCGCGATTTATGACGTGGTGCGCGACGCCAATGGTCGCTTTGTCGATGTATTCGACACCTCCAAAGAACTGATCCTTGGCGGCACGCTGACGATCGACAAACTGAAACTGTTTGCCGGTTACGAAAATCTGCGCGCACCGGATGCTGCACCGACGTCGTCGGATAAGGCCAATCATTATTGGGTCGGCGCCAATTATCAGGTGACGCCGGCGTTGACGCTGATCGGCTCGGTGTTCCGCGTGAACGTGAACAAGGGCGGCGGCAACGCCAATTTGTTCATGGCTGGGGCGAACTACTCGCTGTCGAAGCGCACGTTGCTGTATGTGGGTGCGGGTACGGTGCGTAATAGCAGCAATGCCAACTTCTCTGTGGAGGCGACTAATAACAATCCGTTGCCTGGGCAAAATCAGAACGGGGCCTACGCCGGCATCAGCCACTCCTTCTAAAATCTGTTTTTGGGCCTACTGCGAGGCTGTCAGCCGGTGCCGTACGTTGCCCGGGATCCTCGTGTACTTTATGTACACTCCGGTGCCCTGTGCTCCGGCCGCTACCAGCTGACAGCCTCTCGCTACGGCCCATAAACAAGTTTGGAATTGACGGGCAAAGCATTCTTTGAAACCGGCAATCATTCATGAATGTCGGTTTCAGAGATAAAATGCGGAATAATTCGAATTTGCGCAAACCCGTACGGGTTGCGCGGTGTCATCTTCCATCAGGCCAGCCATGCCAAGAACCAAGAAAATTGTGCCCGACGCGGATCTGAATACCGATGCTGCGGAAGACATTTCCGCCAACGACAGTGCTACCGATGCAGGCAAGGCGCGTTATGCGGCACCGGCGCTGGATAAGGGCCTGGATATTCTGGAGCTGTTGAGCAAGTCGGAGCAGATGCTGACGCTCAACCAGATCTCCAAACAGCTGGGACGCAGCGTCAATGAAATCTTCCGTATGGTGGTGACGCTGGAACAACGCGGCTACCTGATTGCCGATAACGATCAATATCGCTTGTCGCTGAAATTGTTTGAGCTGGCGCATTATCACCAGCCGATTCGCTCATTGGTGAGCACAGCGTTGCCGCATATGCGTGAGCTGGCGAACCGGACCATGCAATCGACGCATCTGACCGTCTATGAAGCGGGCCGCGTGATTGTAGTGGCGCAGGTTGACAGCCCCGAGCGCTGGGCTTTCGGACTGAAGGTCGGCGCGTTGGTCAGCCTGACCGATACCGCGTCGGGCCACGTGCTGCTGTCGTTTCGCGATGAGGCCGAACGCGGCCGCATGCTGGCGGCACACATCAGGATGGACGGCGAACAGGAAGTCGATCATGCGCAGTTGCTGCGCCAGATCGCTGAAACCCAGGAGCGCGGCTATTCGCGCATGGAAAGCCGCCAGATCCGGGGCGTGGTGAATTTGTCGTATCCAGTGCTAGGCGCCAACGACCGCATGCTGGCGGCGCTGAACATTCCCTACATCGAGCGGATCGACAAAAAGATTAACCCCAGCCTCGATGAAGTCCAAAGTATCGTGCAAGAGATTTCCACCCGCTTGTCCAAACTGATGGGCAGTAGCAGTTTCGGGAGCTGAGCAAGCGCGGTTACCGGCACTCGGCGGCAAATCACCTGTAACTCGACAGCAATAAAAAAGCCAGGCATTGCCTGGCTTTTTTCTGCATGAAAACACTGTTTATTTATCGATGGGCAGTGAAGTCAGGGAATTTTTCGTCTTGGTCTTGCCCTTGGCCTCATGTGCTTCCGTTGCATCCTGAGTCAGCGTATAGCGCGTGTAGGCCTTGACCAGATCGGCCATGAAATCCGATTCGTTTTTGATAGGACGCCAGTTCTTGCCATCCGACTCTTCCACCTGCGTGCTGTTGCCGTCATACACGATGCTGATGGCGCGCGGCTTTTCCTCCTCCCTGAATTCCGTCAGGAAACCCTTCATGTCATAACCGGAGGAATTGCCTTGGGTAAAGGTCTCGATGGCCGACTGCATCGCTTCTTCGCGGGACGCCAGAGCCTGCGTCTGTGCCTGCGCCAGCAGATCGGACACGCCGGTATGGTCGCTGAGCAGCATCTCGAACTTGCTGTTACGCTCATCGCCCTCTTCCAGCTTGAAGCCCTTCTTGGTCGAAAAAATCCGCAGCTTCGGCGGCACGTTGATGCCGTAGGAACCAACCAGACCGCCCAACGCCATCGTCAGCGCCGGGCTGACGTCTGGACGCATCGGATTAACCAGTCCGTCGACGCCCGTATTGCGGGCAATCATCATCTGGGCAAAACCGATATCGTTGTTATTGGCGTACGCCTTCGCAGCAGTGGGCGCCGCGGTGTTGTTGATGAAAAATTGGTTGCTGATGTTTTGCATTGCAGCGCTCCTGTAATTACCAGGTCCGGTGGTTCAACTTGCGCGAATAATTGCCAAAAACATAATTAAAGACAAATGGCGGACGCCACCATTGTAAAAGGCTTTCAAGGTTTCTACACAAGAAGCTGAGGCATTTCCCCCCTTCAATCCTGCAGATTGTCGGTTTGTCGCAAAGTGGTGCCGCCAGATGGATATCGGACATATTCTTCGAATAACGCTTCGACTGATACTGCGATTTACCCTGCTTTACCTCCGATCTTTCCCGCAGTTTCTTGACGGCATAGCTATTGCCACTTACATTGCTGACTCGCGGGCGAACACGGCCAAGCTGGCGGCGTGCAGCGGCAAACCGTTCGGGCCGCCATGCCTGAAAGTATGACGCGGCAGCCTCACCCGCCACGGCCGGAACCGACGCCTGCTCCCGACAATCTCATCGATCTGCGCCTGAACGGCTAATCAACAAAAACCTGATGACACTTTCCTTTTTAAAACGCCGCCCGGTCCTGATTGGACTGCTGATCCTGATGATTGCCGTCGCTTTTCTCACCACCAGAAAACGTCCACCGGCTGCGGTGATTGAGAAGCCAGCCCAGGTTCTCGAATTCCTGACTAGCGATATCGTCATGACCACCGTGGAGCCACTGCGCCAGGTGCTGCCGATGTCGGGCGCCTTGCGCGCGCTGAATCAGGTGTCGGTCAAGGCCAAGGTCGCCGGCGAAGTCAAAGAAGTATTGGTGCGCGCCGGTGAAGCCGTCCAGGCCGGACAAGTGCTGATCCGCATCGACACCAGCGAATATCAGGCGAAGCTGGAACAGGCCAGAGGCTCGCTGGTCGCTTCGCGCGGGCAACTCGACATTGCCACCAAGACACGCGACAACAACCTCGCCCTGCTCGACAAAGGCTTCATCTCGCGCAATGCCTTCGACAATGCCGCCAGCCAGTTCGACATCGCCAAAGCCAACGTCGACACCGCGCGCGGTGCACTCGACGTTGCGCAAAAAGCGCTGAACGACACCGTCATCAAGGCGCCCATTAACGGCATGATCAGCAGCCGCACCGTCGAGCCAGGTGAAAAGGTATCCATCGACAACAAGTTGCTCGATGTCGTCGATCTGAGCCAGATGGAACTGGAAGCGCCGGTGCCGACCGCCGATATCCTGAAAGTCAAACTGGGCCAGGAAGTGCTGGTGACCGTCGAAGGTCTGCCGCAAGCCGTTGTCGGCAAGGTCGTCCGCATTAATCCGGGGACACAATCGGGATCGCGATCGATCATGGTGTACGTGCGCATTGAAAACCCGCAGGGCTTGCTGCGCGCCGGCATGTTCGCCGATGCCAGCCTGACGCTGGACAAGCGCGACGCTGTGATGACCGTGCCGCAAACATCAATCCAAACGGATGGCGACAAGACCTATGTCTACGCCATTGAAGAAGGCAAACTGATCCGGCGCGACGTCACGCTGGGCATGCGCGGCATCGACAGCCGCGGCAATGCGGTTGAAGTCAGCAGCGGCCTGCAAAACGGTGCGCGCATCGTGAAGGCCAATCTGGGCAACCTGAATACGGGCACGCCGGTACGCATCTCTGCAACCGGCGGCGCTGTGCCTGCAGCAACCAACGTCGCACCGGCGACATCCGCACCTGCCGTCAAGGCAAAGGAATAAGGTATGTGGTTCACCCGTATCAGTATCGGCAACCCGGTGCTCGCCACGATGATGATGATGGCGTTCGTCGTGCTCGGCCTGTTTTCTTATCAGCGCCTGCGCGTCGACCAATTCCCTGACATCACCTTTCCGGTGGTGGTGGTGCAGACCACGTATCCCGGTGCATCGCCCGAGAACGTCGAATCCGACGTCACGCGCAAGATTGAAGAAACCGTCAACACCATCAACGGCATCAACAGTCTCACGTCACACTCCTACGAAGGCCTGTCGGTGGTGATCGTCGAGTTCGATCTCACGGTCGATCCGGCACAAGGCGCTCAGGATGTGCGCGAAAAAGTGGCGCTGGTGCAAGCGGCCTTCCGCAAGGAAGTCGACCAGCCGCGCATCACGCGTTTTGATCCGGCCGATCAACCGATCTTTTCGATCTCGGTGACCAATGATCCCAATGCCGCCAACGCCAAACCGCGCACACTGCGCGAACTGACCACAATCTCGGATCAGATCATCAAGAAGCGCCTGGAAAATGTCCGCGGCGTCGGTTCGGTGACGCTGGTCGGCGGCGTCAAGCGGCAGGTCAATATCTACGTCAAACCCAATGAGATGGAAGCGCTGGGCATCGGTGTCGATCAGGTCATCAACGCCGTCAAGAACGAAAACCAGGAACTGCCGACCGGCGCCATTCGCATGGCGGATGCCGAGAAAGTCGTGCAGGTGCAAGGCCGCGTCAAGAATCCGGAAGATTTCAAAGGCATCATCGTGGCGCGCCGCGGTGGCCAGCCGGTGACGCTGAATCAGATCGCAACCGTCGTCGACGGCCAGGAAGAACAAGAAACGCTGGCGCTCTACAACGGCCAGCGCACGCTCGCCCTGGACATCCTCAAGGCGCAGGGCCAGAACACCATCGACGTCGCCGACGGCTTGAAGCAAGCCATCAAGGACATGGAGCCGAACCTGCAAAAGCTCTATCCCGGCGTGCGCCTGCAAATCATCAAGGACAGCTCGCGCCAGATCCGCACCGGCGTCGAGAACGTGCGCCGCACGCTGATTGAAGGCGCGCTGCTGACGGTGCTGATCGTGTTCCTGTTCCTCAATTCGTGGCGCTCGACGGTGATCACCGGGCTGACCTTGCCGGTGGCGCTGATCGGCACCTTTCTGTTCATGTACATGTTCGGCTTCACGATCAACATGATCACGCTGATGGCGCTGTCACTGTGCGTGGGTCTGCTGATTGACGACGCGATCGTGGTGCGCGAAAACATCGTGCGCCATGCCGGCATGAAGGTGCACGGCAAGTTCAAGACGCACAAGATGGCAGCGCTGGAAGGCACGGCGGAAATCGGCCTGGCAGTGCTGGCGACGACCTTCTCGATCGTCGCGGTGTTTCTGCCGGTGGGTTTCATGGGCGGCATCATCGGGCGATTTTTCCATCAGTTCGGCGTGACGGTGACGGCGGCGGTGCTGATCTCGATGTTCGTGTCTTTCACCCTCGATCCGATGCTGTCGTCGATCTGGCCGGATCCCGATGTGCATGGCGAGAAATATAAAAGCGGATGGTACGCGCGCACCATCGGCCGTGTGCTGAACCAGTTTGATCGCTTGGTGCAGTGGTTGTCGGCGACATATCAGCGCCTGTTGAAATGGTCGTTGCGGCATCGTGTGCTGACTCTGGTGCTGGCGCTAGTGACGTTTATTGCGGGCTTTGCGTTGCCGGCGACCGGGCTGATCGGTTCCGAGTTCGTGCCGCAGGCGGACTATTCGGAGTCGGGCGTGACCTTTTACACGCCGGTCGGCTCCTCGCTGGAGCTGACCGAAAGCAAGGTACATCAGGTCGAAGCCGTGCTGCGCCAGTTCCCCGAAGTGGTTGATACCTACAGCACGGTGAACACCGGCAATTCGCAGGGCAAGAATTACGCGACGGTGTTCATCCGTCTCAAGCCACGCAATCAACGCCAGCTCAGCACCTCGCAACTGGCGCCGCAATTGCGCGACCGACTGACGCAAATTGCCGGTATCGCGGTGACGCACATCGGCACGCTGGATGGCGTCGGTGGCGACAACAAGCAGGTTCGCTTCAGCTTGCTGGGGCCGGATCTGGATCAACTGGCGCGCCTGTCGGATGAAGTGCAGAAAAAGCTGCTCGCCATCCGTGGCGTGGTGGATCTGGACTCCAGCCTGAAGGCGCAAAAGCCGACGATTTCCATCGAGCCCAAACGTGATATCGGCTCGGATCTCGGCATCGGTGTGGCGGAGATCGGCAATGCATTGCGTCCGCTGCTGGCCGGTGAAGCCGCCAGCAGCTGGCGCGCTCCCGACGATGAAAACTACGACGTCAATGTGCGCCTGTCGCCGACCGATCGCAATACCGTCGACGACCTGTCGCGCCTGATGCTGGCCAGCACCCAGACCAATTCGGACGGCACGCCGCGCATGGTGCCGCTGCGCCAGGTGGCGGAGATCAAAAACACCGTCGGCGCCAACCAGATCAACCGGCGCGACCTGAACCGCGAAGTGGAGTTATCGGCCAACGCCGCCGGCCGCTCTGCCGGTCAGGTCAACGCTGAAATCAAGACCATGCTGGATCAGATGAACTGGCCGCCCGGCTACCGCTATCAAATCGGTGGCTCGACCAAGAGCATGAACGAATCCTTCGGCTACGCGGTGGGCGCGCTGGCGCTGGCGATCGTGTTCATTTACATGATTCTGGCGTCACAGTTCGCCAGCTTCCTGCAACCGATTGCGATCATGTCGTCGCTGCCGCTGACGCTGATCGGCGTGTTCCTGGCACTGCTGTTCTTCCGGTCGACATTGAACATGTTCTCGATCATTGGCTTCATCATGCTGATGGGGCTGGTGACGAAGAACGCTATTTTGCTGGTGGACTTCACCAATCAGGCGCGCAAGCAGGGCATGGAGCGCAGCGCGGCCTTGCTGGAAGCCGCACACGTGCGCCTGCGCCCGATCCTGATGACCACGCTGGCGATGGTGTTCGGCATGGTGCCGCTGGCTTTCGGCATCGCTGAAGGTTCGGAGCAACGCGCGCCGATGGGCCAGGCCGTGATCGGCGGCATCATCACCTCGTCGATCCTGACGCTGGTGGTGGTGCCGGTGGCCTATACCTATCTCGATGATCTGGGCGCCTGGTTCAAGCGCAAGTGGTTCGGCCATGCCGAAGAGAATGCTGCCGAAGAGGACGCCGGGAAAGACAAAGAAGATGGCCGCACATCCTGATATTTCCTTTTTTGCAAGCGCTAATCCAGCGTTTGCTCGCAAAATATCTTGCGCCACGCCCCGGAAAGCAACGAAAAGCGCGCGCAGGACGCTGTCTCGCAGCAGCCGTGTTTGATAAAATGCTGCTTTTACGTCGCTATTGAGCCTACTGCCATGAATATCGAACAAGCCCGTTTCAATATGATCGAACAGCAAATCCGCCCTTGGAATGTGCTGGCGCAAGATGTGCTGGATCTGCTGACTGTCGTCAAGCGCGAAGAGTTTACGCCTGCCGCTTATCGCAGCCTGGCGTTTTTCGATACCGAAATTCCTCTGCCGGGCGGCGAAAACATGCTGGCGCCGAAGGTCGAAGCTCGCATCCTGCAGGAAGCCAACGTCAAGAAACACGAGCATGTCCTGGAAATCGGCGCCGGCTCCGGTTACATGGCTGCGTTGCTGGCCTACAAGGCTCGCCACGTTACCTCCGTTGAAATCGATCCTGAACTGAAAGCATTGGCTGAAAAGAACCTGTCCGCTTACGGCGTGACCAACGTCAGCGTTGAACTAGGCAATGGCGCACAAGGCTGGCAAGGCGAATACGACGTGATCGTCATCTCCGGCGCGCTGCCTTTCCTGCCGGACACTTTCCTGAAACAGATCAAGGTCGGCGGCCGCATTCTGGCTATCGTCGGCGCCGCACCGGTGATGTCGCTGCAAGTGATCACCCGCACATCTGATCAGGTCTACGATACCGTTGACGTGTTTGAACTGATGGCCAAATCCCTGCATTCGGCCACTGAACACTCCCACTTCACTTTCTAGGAAATTCTGTATGGAGCACATCACCGCACCGGAACTGGCCGCCTGGATCGCCGACCCGGATCGCCCGACGCCTTTGCTGCTGGATGTGCGCGAGCCTTGGGAATTCGAAACCTGCAAGATCGAAGCAGCCACGCTGATTCCGATGAACACGATTCCCAGCCGCTTTTCCGAACTGGAAGAAGAACAGCCCGTGGTGTGCATCTGCCACCACGGCGCACGCAGCATGCAAGTTGCCGCCTTCCTCGAGCGCCAGGGTTTTTCCAAAGTGACCAATCTGACCGGCGGCATTCACGCCTGGGCTCAGCAAGTGGACACGACCATGCCGACCTATTGAGCGGGTACATTGCGGCGACGTCTCAACGTCGCCGGCACGCCAAATGTACGCAAGATATTCGAAAGCGGACGATTTTTTGGTTTTCCCCGGAACTGCGAAGTGCCTGAATAGCCGAACCACGGCTATTTATCCTCTATCCCCGTGAAAATCCTGCGCATGCCCTCTGCTCCTCCCCAAATCTCTACCCGTGTCCGAATCCTGACAGCCGGCATCCTGTCGGCAACACTGTTTACCGCGTTGACAGGCTCCAGTCACGCCGCCGATCTGGTACAGGTTTACCAGCAAGCACTGGCGAATGATCCGGTGTATCAAAGCGCGCGTTATTCGCTGCGCGCCGGTGAAGAGAAAATCACGCAAGGCCGTGCCGCCCTCTTGCCTACCGTCGGCGTCAACGGCAGCTATACGCGTTCCGGCGACACCATGCAGAACTCGGCCAACACTTACACGCTGCAATTGACGCAGCCCTTGCTGCGCATAGCCAGCTGGGAGACTTACCGTCAGGGGAAGTTGTCGGTCGCCGTCAGTGAAGCGCAATTTGCACAGGCGCAGCAAGATCTGATTCTGCGCGTCGGCCAGACGTATTTTGATGTCTTGAGCGCTCAGGATGCGCTGAGTTTTTTAGGTGCACAAAAGATCGCGATCTCCGAGCAACTGGCCTCGGCAAAACGCAACTTCGATGTCGGCACGGCAACCATCACCGACACCAATGAAGCGCAGGCACGCTACGATCTTGCCAATGCGCAGGAAATCGCGGCGCAGAATGATCTCGAAGTCGCGCTCAGCAAGCTGCAGCAAATCATCGGCCAGGCGCCGACGCCGCTGTCGACTCTGCGCACCAAGGTACAGCTGAGCATGCCGCAACCAGCGGTGATCGATCCCTGGATCAGCAGCGCAGAGCAACAGAACTACAACGTTCTCGTCCAACAGGTTTCGCTGGAAATCGCCCAGAGCGAAATCAAGCGCAACCGTGCAGGTCACTATCCCACCGTCGACCTGACGGCCGGGCGCAATTACACCAATCAGAACAGCCAACTGACGCCCTACACCAACGGTCGCGGCTATGCCAACTCCATCGGCGTGCAGTGGAATATCCCGCTCTACTCCGGTTTCAGCGTGAGCAGTAAAGTCGACGAGTCAATTGCGCTGGCCGACAAGGCACGCTCGGATCTGGAGAACGCACGCCGCACCGCCGTCCTCAATGTGCGGCAGGCCTATCTTGGCGTCAGCAATGGTTTGTCGCAGGTAAAGGCTTACGAAGCAGCGGAAGTGTCCAGCTTATCGGCGCTGGAGTCGAATCGCCTCGGCTATCAGGTCGGCGTGCGCATCAACATCGATGTGTTGAACGCGCAGCAACAACTGTTTTCTACACGCCGCGATCTGGCCAAGGCGCGTTACGACACGCTGATGAATGGATTGAAACTGAAGTCGGCCGCAGGCAGCCTGAAAGAAGAGGATCTTGCGCAAATCAATCAATTGCTCGGTCCACCTGCGCCGTAAATAGCCAGCGATCAGTTTCTCAGTGTCGGCGCCGTCTTGACCGCGTGGATACAGGCGGTGAGCACGTTCTCAGCCTCTTTTTCAAGATCGAAACTGGCGGGCGCAAAGAACCAGTCGGCTAGCAAGCCGCTGAACATCGCATGGGTCATCAGACAGGCACGACGGATGTTGAGATCGGGTGCCAGTTGGCCGCGCGCGATGGCGTTTTTGAGAATTTGCTCCATGCGCAACATACCCTGCATGTGGCATTCGCGCTGGCGCATGAGAATCGGATCGTTGTTGTCGACAAATTCGCATTTATTGAAGATGATATCGAATACTTTGCGACAGCGCGGATCGGTGGCGGCTTGCTTGAGCACATACACCCCGCCCTTGATGAATTCGCCGAGTGGATCGGTAACGCGCTCATCGGCGTTGTCTTCCATCATCGCTTCCATCGGCAAACGCACGCGGTCGCACATGGCGTCGAACAGATCGCTTTTGTTTTTGAAGTGCCAGTAAATGGCGCCGCGCGTCACATCTGCCGCTTTGGCGACATCGGCCAGCGAAGTATGCGAAACGCCGCGTTCGTAAAATACCTGCTCTGCAGCATCGAGGATGCGCGAACGGGTTTCGAGGGCTTCTTCCTTGGTCGAGCGCGCCATATCAGGCGGCCGGACAAATAGTTGGTGTCATTACAATCTCCGTGCACCGTCGTTGTGCAATAAAGACAGACCTTCGCAATTTCCTTTGACAAGGAGTCTGTTTCGCGAAAGTCTGCATGTTTCCGCATTGTTTTGTAGGTATTGCGAAAGATTACGATACATTCCCGCAATACATACATACAAGAATGTATGTATAATAGCACCGGATTTCAATAGCTGCTGTTGGTTTTACCCTACCCGCTGTCTTTTCTGCACTGCAACAATTTTTGCGTTATCTTCTTGTTTCTGTCGTTCCGTCGTTTTCTTTCGATTTTCTTTCTGTTTTATTCTGTTGCACCCCGTATTACCGGTCGTATCTCCGGCTTATTGCCAGCTGTATTGCCAATCGTATTGCCAGTTGCATCGATCCTATTCGTGACCGTATTCGAATCACCCGCTGCTGTAGCAGCTTCAACTTTACTTACCGTGCGAGATATTTATGAGCTCAGTTAGTCGTTTCACGCGCCTCACCCTGACCGTTGCCGTGATGGCCGCCTTTGCAGGCTGTGGTCAAAAACCGAATGCCCAACCTGGAGCAGGCATGCCGCCTGGCGAAGTCTCCGTGGTCACCATCGCGCCTGAACAAATCACCATCAGCAATGAGCTGCCTGGCCGTCTGGAAGCGACCCGTATCGCCGAAGTACGCGCCCGTGTCGCAGGTATTATTCTCAAGCGCACCTTCCGCGAAGGTAGCGAAGTCAAGGCTGGCGAAGTGCTCTATCGCATCGACCCGGCAACCTTCAAAGCCAACTACGACAGCGCGCAAGCCACACTGGCAAAGAGCCAGGCTTCGCTGACACAAGCATCGCTGAAAGCGCAACGCTACAAACCGCTGGTCGAAGTCAACGCCGTCAGCAAGCAGGAATATGACGACGCCGTCGCCGCACAGAAACAAGCGGAAGCCGATGTCGCCGCCGGCAAGGCAGCCGTGCAGACTGCTGGTCTGAGCTTGGGCTACGCCACTGTGACATCGCCAATCTCGGGCCGCATCGGCCGCGCGCTGGTGACTGAAGGTGCATTGGTCGGCCAGGGCGACGCCACCCAACTGGCGGTCGTGCAACAACTCGATCCGATCTACGTCAACCTGACGCAGTCGAGCACCGATTTGCTCAAGCTGCAGCAAGCCATGTCCGCCGGTCAGTTGAAGACCGTCGGCAAAGACAAGGCCAAGGTGACACTGGTGACCGAAGACGGCCGCACTTACCCGCAATCGGGCAAGCTGCTGTTCTCTGACGTCAGCGTCGATGCGACCACCGGCGCGGTGACCATCCGTGCGGAATTCCCGAACCCGAACCGTACCCTGCTGCCGGGCATGTATGTGCGCGCCAAGCTGGAACAGGCAATCGATGAGCAAGCCATCATCGTCCCGCAACAGGCCGTCATGCGCGACCTGAACGGTTCGACCGTATTTGTGGTTGGCGAAGACAACAAGGTTGCTGTGCGTCCGGTCAAGACCGGCGCGGCACAGGGCAACAACTGGGTTGTTACCGAAGGCCTGAAAACCGGTGACCGCGTGATCGTCGAAGGTGTCCAGAAGACCAAGCCGGGCGCACCGGTGAAGCCGGTCCCATGGAAGGGTCCTGTCGGCGATACATCTGCATCCGCAGCAGCACCGGCCGCAGGTGCTGCCGCTCCGGCGCCAGCCAAGCAGGACGCCGCAACCAAAGCTAACTAAGAGGCTGTCAGATGGGAAAGTTCTTTATTGATCGCCCCGTTTTTGCGTGGGTGTTAGCAATCTTCATCATACTGGCGGGCGCGCTGGCCATTACCGGCCTGCCCGTCTCCCAGTATCCGAGCATTGCGCCGCCGACCATCGTGGTCACGGCGACGTATCCGGGCGCGACCGCGCAAACCCTCGACGATTCGGTGACCAGCCTGATCGAACAGGAAATGAACGGCGCCGACGGCTTGCAATACATGGAGTCGCAAAGCCAGGCCAACGGCCAGGTGCAAATCACGGTGACCTTCTCGCCGGACACCAACGCCGATCTGGCCGCGGTGGACGTGCAGAATCGTCTGAAGCGCGTGGAAGCGCGTCTGCCGGCGGCTGTGACGCAACAAGGTGTGCAAGTCACCAAGTCGCGCAGCAACTTCCTGCTGTTTATCGGCCTGTCGTCGACCGACGGCAAACTTGATCCTGTGGCGCTGGGCGACTATCTGTCGCGTAACGTCCTCAATGAAGTCAAACGCGTTCCTGGTGTTGGTCAGGCGCAGTTGTTCGGTACCGAACGCGCGATGCGCATCTGGATCGATCCGAACAAACTGATTGGTCTGAACCTGACACCAGCCGACGTCACCGCAGCCATCACCGCACAAAATGCGCTGGTTGCCGGCGGTACGCTGGGCGCGTTGCCAAGCCCGACCTCGCAGCAGATTTCTGCGACCGTGGTCGTCAACGGTCAACTGACCAGCCCGGAACAGTTCGGCAATATCATCCTGCGCGCCAATGCGGACGGTTCGTCGGTGCGCATGCGCGACGTCGCCCGCATCGAAGTCGGCGGACAGTCGTATGACACTTCCGGCCGCCTCGACGGCAAGCCAAGCTCGTTCATCGGCGTGCAGTTGTCGCCGACCGCGAACGCGCTGGGTACCGCCACCGCCGTGCACAAGAAGATGGAAGAGCTGTCCAGGTATTTCCCGGCCGGTGTGAAGTACACCATCCCTTACGACACCTCCAAGTTCGTCAAGATCTCGATCGAAGAAGTGGTCAAGACCCTGATTGAAGCGATCGTGCTGGTGTTCCTGGTGATGTTCCTGTTCCTGCAAAACATCCGTTACACCATCATCCCGACGATCGTGGTGCCGGTGGCGCTGATGGGTACGTTTGCTACCCTGTTTGTCTTCGGCTTCTCGATCAACGTGCTGACCATGTTCGGCATGGTGCTGGCGATCGGTATCCTGGTCGATGATGCGATCGTGGTGGTGGAAAACGTTGAACGCATCATGAGCGAAGAAGGTCTTTCGCCCAAGGAAGCGACCCGCAAGGCGATGGGCCAGATCACCGGCGCGCTGATCGGTATCACGCTGGTGCTGATTGCGGTGTTCATCCCGATGGCATTCTTCGGCGGCGCGGTTGGCGCGATCTATCGCCAGTTCTCGCTGGCGATGGTAGCGTCCATGGTGTTCTCGGTGCTGATGGCGTTCACGCTGACGCCAGCACTGTGCGCCACCATTCTGCTGCCGGTCGAAAAGGGCCATCATCACGAAAAGAGCGGCTTCTTCGGCTGGTTCAATCGCCGCTTCAACAAGACTGCCTCCGGTTACCAGGGTTTCATCGGCAAGATGCTGACCAAGGCCGGTCGTTACATGATTGTGTACGCCCTCATCCTCGGCTGCGTGGGCTTGCTGTATGTACGCCTGCCAGCTTCGTTCCTGCCGAACGAAGATCAGGGCTACATCATCACCAACGTGCAGTTGCCGCCAGGTGCCAGCACCGGCCGTACGCTGGAAGTGATCAAGACCATCGAAAACTATTACCTCAAGCAGCCTGCGGTCGAGCACGTTGTCGCGATTGCCGGTTTCAGCTTCTCGGGTAACGGTCAGAATGCAGGTCTGGTGTTCACACCGCTGAAGGACTGGAGCGAGCGCGACAAGACGCAATCGGCTGACGCCGTTGCAGGCCGCGCTTTCGGTGCCTTCTCGCAGATCAAGGATGCGATCGTGTTCCCGCTGAACCCGCCGCCTATCCCGGAACTGGGTAACGCCACCGGTTTCACCTTCCGTCTGCAGGACCGCGCCGGTCTGGGACACGCTGCGCTGGTACAGGCACGTAATCAGATCCTCGGCATGGCGTCGCAAAGCAAGGTGCTGGCAGGTGTCCGTCCTGAAGGTCTGGAAGATGCGCCGCAACTGCAACTGGACATCGACCGCGACAAGGCCAACGCATTGGGCGTACCGTTCTCGACCATCAACAGCGTGCTGTCCACGGCCTTGGGTTCGTCTTACGTCAACGATTTCCCGAATCAGGGTCGTCAACAACGTGTGATCGTCCAGGCTGATGCCAAGCGTCGTCTGCAACCGGAAGATCTGGCCGGCTTGTATGCCCGTAACAGCGGTGGAACCATGGTGCCGTTCTCGGCCTTCACCACCTCGAAGTGGATCAACGGCCCTGTGCAGCTGATTCGCTATAACGGCTATCCGGCAATGAAGATCGCCGGCGGTGCAGCACCTGGCCGCAGTACCGGTGAAGCGATGTCGGAAATGGAAGGTTTCGTTGCCAAGCTGCCTCCTGGCTTCGGTTTCGAATGGACCGGCCAGTCGCTGGAAGAAAAGACCTCCGGATCGCAAGCGCCTGCACTGTATGCGCTGTCGCTGATTGCCGTGTTCCTGGTACTGGCTGCGCTGTACGAAAGCACCTCGATTCCGCTGGCGGTGATGCTGGTGGTGCCGCTGGGTATTCTCGGCGCACTGCTGGGCGTGACACTACGCGGCATGCCTAACGACGTGTACTTCAAGGTCGGGATGATTGCGGTGGTGGGTCTGTCGGCGAAGAACGCGATTCTGATCATCGAGTTCGCCAAAGACTTGCAGGCGCAAGGCATGGGCCTGATCGAAGCGACGCTGGAAGCGGTTCACCTGCGCTTCCGTCCGATCATCATGACCTCGCTGGCGTTCATCCTCGGTGTGCTGCCATTGGTTATCGCCAGCGGCGCAGGTTCCGCCAGCCAACGCGCCATCGGTACCGGCGTGATGGGCGGGATGATCACGGCGACCGTACTGGCCGTGTTCCTGGTCCCGGTCTTCTTCGTCGTCGTGCGCAAGATCTTCAAAGGCAGCCAAGCCAAGCCGGACGCTGCCCATCACAATATCGATGTGGAGGATAAGAATGTTTAAGTTTTCAACCCTGCGCTCGACAGGCAAACTGACTCACCTCAGCGCAGCATTGCTGGTAGTCGGTGTTCTGTCCGGCTGCACGCTGGCGCCGACCTACCAGCGCCCGCAAGCGCCGGTCGAAGGCACCTACCCGGCCGACGCCAAGGGCCAGGCCGCGTACGACGCGGCCACCTTGGGCTGGCGCCAGTTCTTCCCTGATCAGCGCCTGCAAGCACTGATCTCGGCGGCACTGGAAAACAACCGTGACCTGCGCACAGCCGCCCTGAACATCGAGGAAGCACGTGCGCAGTACCAGATCTCCCGCGCCGACTTGCTGCCAACGCTGAACGCCACCGGCAGCGAATCCCGTACCCGTTTGTCGGCCAGCCAGTCGACTACCGGGGCACCGCTGATCACCAAGAGCTATCAGGTCGGCCTCGCTATTCCGGCCTATGAGCTGGACTTCTTCGGCCGCGTCCGCAGCTTGAAGGATGCGGCGCTGTCGACGTATCTGTCGACCGAAGAAGCCAAGCAATCGGTGCAAATCAGCCTGGTGTCGCAAGTGGCCCAGGCTTACCTGACCGAACGTTCCTATGCCGAGCAACTGAAGCTGGCGCAACAAACACTGGAAAGCCGTCAGTCCAACCTCGGCCTGGCGCAGAAACGTTTCGACGTCGGCGCCTCGTCGGCACTTGATCTGCGCCTGTCCGACACGCTGGTGCAATCGGCCCGCACGTCGGTAGCAACGCTGCTGCGCCAACGCGCTCAGGCTGAAAACGCCCTGACGCTGCTGGTCGGCACCACCGTCAAGGATCTGCCAGCAGGCCAGGATCTGTCGCTGCAAAACATCGTTACCGACATCCCTGCCGGCGTGCCGTCGGATCTGCTGTCACGCCGTCCGGACATTCGCTCGGCCGAACAGAAGCTGTTGGCCGCCAACGCCAATATCGGTGCAGCCCGTGCAGCGTTCTTCCCGCGCATCAGCCTGACCGGCTCCTTCGGCAGCGCCAGCAGTTCGCTGGGCGGTTTGTTTAACTCCGGTTCGGGCGCCTGGTCGTACGGCCCGCAACTAAGCCTGCCGATCTTCGACTTCGGTCGTAACAGCGCCAACCTGGATCTGTCGGAAGTACGCAAGAACCAGGCGATCGTGACCTACGAGAAGACCATTCAAACGGCCTTCCGCGAAGTCGCCGATGCGCTGGTGGCACGTGGCACGCTGGACGAACAGATCGAAGCTCAGGAAGCCTTCCTGAAAGCACAACAGGAACGTCTGAACCTGACCGACCTGCGCTACAAGAACGGCATCGCTTCTTCGCTGGATCAACTGGACGCGCAGCGCGATTTGTTCTCGGCACAGCAATCCTTGATTCAGGCGCGTCAGTTGCGTCTGAACAATGCGATTGATTTGTATCGTGCGTTGGGGGGCGGGTTGAATGAGACGACGATGGGGGCCGCACCGGCGGAACCGAAGTAAGTTGCTCAAACAGCCGCTAAAAAAACGCCCCTTTTTT
>NZ_JAQQFR010000020.1:0-62459 GCF_046025915.1 Herbaspirillum rhizosphaerae
CTTGCGCGTTATGTCGAACGAATGCTGTCCGCCGCCAAGCCGTAACACACCCTCCCCCAGTCATGTGCCATCAAAAACGATGCGACATACCTATCCTCAAGGCCAGCTGACTACCCTGGTCTGCAGTGCCTTGCGGGTTGGTGGCAAATGCGGTGGCGCCGAAATCCGGCGTGCCGAATGCGGCGCGTGCGAAGCCGCCCAGGCCTGACGTCTTGGTGAAACTCAGTAGCGAATACAGCTCCGTCCGCTTTGACAATGCATGGAATCCGGCGAGGTTATATTGCAGCGCCTTGCCGCTCAGATCCTGACTGAATCGAGTCAATGCGCCGCCTACATAGATGCGATCCGCCGGATTGAACTGGTAATCCAGGCCAGCTTCATACGTCCGTACGATTTGTCCGGTGCGGGCTGCACAGGTTGAAAAACAGAGGCTGTTGGCCGCCACGCCACGCGTGTCGGTGTAGGCCAGATGGATGGTCGCAGCACCCATTTTGTATTGACCATCCAGCACGGCGACACCGGTGAGACGATTGCCATTGACATCGTTGATGCGCAAATACGTCGCACCCATCGCCAATGCGCTGTTGACATAGTTGATACCACCGTTCAGAGTGCGGCTCGCGGAAGATTTTCCCGCCTGCTCACCCAGCCCGACCAGTGCTGCAACTGAAAAGCCACCAATCTCCGGACTGCGATAACGAATCGAGTTGTCGACGCGATCGCCAAGACGGTCAACCCAATGCGACAGTCCGGCGAAATTATTGACCCGGCTCGCGACAAATGCGTGATAAGCCGCCATCTCCAGGTCAAGCGTATATTGCCGGCCCATCGTCAAGCTGCCGAACCCGCCTTCAACACCAACAAACGCCTGCCGGCCGAAAAACAATCCGCCTTGGGTACTGCCGCCGTTGTCAGCGGCGAATCCGCTTTCCATCAGGAACACCGCCCGATTGCCGCCACCGAGATCTTCATTGCCCTTGAAACCAAGCCGATTGCCATACAGCGTTCCGCTATCCATGCGCACCACGTTACCGTTATTAGGCCCCGAGTTATTCGCCATCGTGATACCGGCATCGATAGCGCCATAGATAGTGACGTTGGATTGCGCCTGCGCAGTGCTCATGCATATGCCCGCGCTTAGGCCGAGCGCGGCCACCATGTAATTTTTCATGTTTGTCTCCAGCTTGTTGTTCTGTAGTCGGGCGATCTCCGCCCGCATTTTTACGGCGGAAAGCGCAGGAGCGAGAACTCAGTCCGCGCCTTTCAAAATGTCATCGGGCAGCGGCACACCGTGGTACTTCTGATAGATCTGGCTTAACTTTCCGTCCTTGAGACCGGCCTTGACGTAGGCATTCATTTTTTCCTTCAGACGTCCGTCGGTCTTCCTGATGCCGATGGCCAATTTGAAGGTCTTGATCACCAGTTTGGTTTCCAGATCTTTTTGCGGATTTCTTTTATTGATCACGATCATCAGGGCCGGTGAAGTCACGAAGATGTCGGCCTGTCCGCTCAGGATTGCCGTGATCGAGGTAGAGTCATCGTCAAAGCGAACGATTTGCGCATCCTTGGCATTCTTTGTGATTTCAGCATCGTTGGTCGAGGCACGCGTCACTACTACTTTTTTGCCGGCGAGGTCAGCGAAGCTTTTGATGGTCATGCTTTTCGGCGCCGCGACCACGGCCAGTATTGCCGCGTAGGGGGTAGAAAAATCGATCACTTTTTCGCGCTCTGGCGTCACCGACAGCGACGCAATTACGATGTCCACTTTGTTGGTCTGCAAATAGGGAATGCGATTGGCGGCCGTGGTCGGCACGATGTCCAGCGCCAGGCCCATGTCGTCGGCAATCAGCTTTGCCGTTTCCACGTCCGATCCAATCGGTTTGAGTTGCGCATCTTTCATGCCATAAGGCGGCACGTCCATCCCGATGCCGATGCGAATGCGACCAGCTTTTTGAATGTTGTCGAGTGTATCGGCTTGCGCCTGTGCCAAGGTCAGTGCCAGGGCTACGTACAAGGTAGTTGTAATTTTTTTAAAAATCATTTTTGTCTCCAGATGAAAGAAAACGACTTGATCGTTCACAACGCTATAAGTTGGAACCAACGAATTGCCTGAACTCCCCGGTCTCGGGTGCGTCCATGATTTCCGGACTACCGCTCTCCCATACTTTTCCCTGATGCATGAACACCACCAGGTCAGCGACATGGCGCGCGAATCCCATTTCATGCGTCACCAGAATCATCGTCATGCCGCCCTCTGCAAGTTGCTCCATGACCTTGAGGACTTCGCCCGTCAATTCCGGGTCAAGTGCCGACGTCACTTCGTCGAACAGCATTACTTTCGGCATCATTGCCAGCGAGCGGGCAATCGCCACACGTTGCTGCTGACCACCCGAAAGCTGTTCTGGATAGGCTGTCTTCCGGGCCTCCAAACCAACTTTGGTCAACATGGCGTGCGCAATGTCGTCTGCTTCCGGTTTGGGCATTTTTCTCACTACAGTCAGCCCCAGCGTAATGTTCTGCTGCACCGTCAGATGCGGAAACAGGTTGTACCCCTGGAATACGATCCCGAGGTCGCGTCTCAGGATGTTGATATCGCAGGCGTCATCAACCAACTGGCCACAGACTTCAATGCTGCCGCTGTCGATTTTTTCAAGCCGGTCGATGCAGCGTAGCGCCGTGCTTTTTCCTGAACCGCTTTTTCCGATGATGGCTACGACCTGCCCTTTTTTGACATTCAACGTCACGCCATTGAGCACATTTACGCTACCGAAGCTCTTGCGTACGTCTTTCAATCTAACGACGTCTTGCATTCATTTTCCTTTCCAGACGCTTGCTCAACAAAGACAGCGGATAGCACATTGCGAAATACAATGCGGCCGCCAGACCAAAATAGATGAAGGGTTCGAAAGTAGCGCTATTGAGCTCCTTCGCCGCATACGAGAGTTCGGCGTAGCCGATCACGATGGAAGCGACCGAAGTGTTCTTTACGATCTGTACCATGAAGCCAACCGTCGGCGGCGTGGCGATGCGCATGGCCTGCGGCAAGATCACCCGGAACATGGTTTGAGTGCGGGTCAATCCCAGACATTCGGACGCTTCGAATTGCGTGCGCGGTACTGCCTCGATACACCCACGCCATATTTCGCCGAGGAAGGCACTGGAGTAGATGATCATCGCCACCGCTGCAGCAGGTAGCGCCGGCACTGTGCCGATACCGATGATGTTAGGCCCGTAAAAACACAGTCCCATCAAGATCAACAAGGGAGTGCCCTGGATCAGTTGCACATAGCCGCTGCTTACCCGGCGCAGCACCTGCCGCGGTGACACCCGCAATAGCGCGACGCTCATCGCCGCCAGGGCGCCACCACCAAAGGTCAGCACGGTCAGCAACAAAGTGCCGCCGGCGCCGGCCAGCATGTAGTGCAACTGTAGAGTGGTAATAGGGTTCATGGCGGCCTCCGTTAAAGCGGCGTGCCGAGTTTTCTTCTGCGTGGGAAGAAATACTTGGCCAACTGCGCAAACACGATGCGCATCAGATAGGACAACGCGAGATAGACCACCCAGCCAACCAGGAACACTTCAAAGCTGCGGTAGGTATCAGATTGCACGCGGTTGGAGATGCCAAGCAATTCTTCGGCGCCGACGGCCGACATGATGCTCGATGCCAGCATCAGCAAGACGAACTGACTGGTCAGCGAGGGATAGACGCGCTCCACCGCCGGCAGCAACACCACATGCAAGAACACCGAGGAGCGGGACATGCCAAGGCATTCTGCCGCTTCGATCTGCCCTGGATGGATCGACTCGATACCGGCTCGCATGATTTCGCAGGTATAAGCCCCGACATTGATGACCATTGCCAGCACCACGCCGAAAGTAATCGGCATCGTCACGCCTATGCTCGACATGCCAAAAATCAGGAAGTAACTCTGCACCAGTAGCGGCGTATTGCGAATCAGCTCGACGTAGGTGTGTACCAGCCAACGCAGGCCACGCCAGCGACTGCCAACCGCGATCGCGCATACCGTTCCCAGCAAGAAACCCAGTACGGTGGAAAAGGCCGTCAGCTTGACTGTCACCCAGGCTCCTTGCAAAAACAACGGCCATTGCGCCAGCACGCCGGAAAAGTCGAATTCGTAATGCATGTGTCTCCTCGCTCTTGCTCTGTCGGCAAGGCTGATGGGATGGGGGTAGAGCCGGAAATCGCACAGTTCAGCCGATGCTCAGCGGAGTGAATTTTTGCGCTGCGGCGATGCGCTTCCAGTCCCATTCGATGCCGATGCCCGCTTGTTCGGGCGGCAAGGCATAGCCGTCTTTGATGACGATGCGACTATGTGTGAGGTCGTCCAGCTGAGGGATGTATTCGACCCAGGCGGCATTGGGCGTGGCTGCACACAGACTGACATGCAGCTCCATCAGGAAATGCGGGCACACGACCACACCGAGCGTCTGTGCCAGATGCGCGACCTTGAGCCACGGCGTGATGCCACCCACGCGCGCCACATCGGGCTGCACAATGGAGCAGGCATCCAGTTTCAGATATTCGCCGAACTGGCCGGGGTCATACATCGATTCACCGACTGCGATCGGGACGCTGGTATGCGCAACAAGCTGTCGGTGGGCACTGATGTTTTGTGCCGGCAGCGGTTCTTCCAGCCAGGCGATGCCAACTTCACTGTAAGCCTTGGCGCGACGTACCGCTTCGGCAGCGGAAAAGCTCTGATTGGCGTCGACCATGATGTCAAAAGCGTCACCAACCGCTTCGCGCACGGCGACCAGGCGAGCCATGTCCTCTGCCACATGGCGCTTGCCGACCTTGATCTTGGCGCCCAAAAATCCTTGTTCCTTGGCTTTCAGAGTCAACTCGACCAGTTCGCCAGGCGACAGATGCAACCAGCCGCCTTCAGTGGTGTACACAGGGACGCTCACCTGAGCGCCGCCAATCATGCGCCACAGCGGCAGCCCGGCGTGGCGGCAATTACGGTCCCAGATGGCACTGTCCACTGCGGCCAGTGCCAGACTGGTAATTGCGCCGACGGCCGTCGCATTGGTGTGACGCAGCAGGTCTTGCCAGATGCGCTCGTAGTTTTCCGGAGCCTGACCAATCAGACGCGGTGCCAGATGATCCTTCAGCAGCGCAACGATGGAAGATCCGCCGGTGCCTATCGTGTAGGTGTAGCCGGTGCCGCTGCTGCCATCGCTGCAATGCAGGGTGACCAGGACCGTCTCTTGGGTAACGAACGATTGGATGGCATCGGTGCGCTGCGTTTTCGGCGCCAAATCCACCTGCGTGATATCAATTTTCGTGATGCTGGTCATGTTAATTCCTTTGATTCAATGAAGAAGCCGTGATCGATATGGCGCGCAAGCCCCCTGCAACTCCATATAGGTAGAGTTCTGAAGCTCGAAAATCACGCATAATATATCGTGCACGATCTACGATACGCAATACATTATGTGTCATTCAAGAAACAAATCGCGTAAAAAGTTTTCTGGTGGTGTGCCATAATCGGCGCTGAAAACGACTACACCCGCGATGAAATGACGACCAAAAACCCACCCACCTCCTCCCGTATCGTCAAGGTTTCGCTCGCCGAACAAGCCTATGAAGAGTTGAAAAAGCAGATCTTCGACCAGCGCTTGCTTCCTGGCGCGCGCCTGAATATCGATGCCTTGTCGCGCGAATGCGGCATAAGTTCGTCGCCGCTGCGAGAGGCATTGATCAGATTGGAATCGGAAGAGCTGGTGGTATCGAGCACGAATACCGGTTTTTCCATCGCCCCTCGGCCAGATCAGGCCAAGATCGACAAGATCATGGAATTCCGGTTACTGATGGAAGCGCACTGCGCGAGAGCAGGCGCGCTGGCCGCCTCGGAAGAAACCATTGCCGTCATGGAAAAAGCCCATGACACCATGGCCGCGATGATGAAGAAAGGTGTCGGCTACAAGCAGTACCGCTCCTATATCGACCTGGAACAGGTATTTCATCAGGCCATCGTGGACAGCGCTGACAATCCCGCGATATCGTCGGCCTATCGCGCCTTGCATACGATTTTGCTGGTGGCTCGCTTATCCGTAGTGCCGAACAGCGACAACGTCAGTACCAATGATGTCGCGGACGAACATCAAGAGATCCTCGACGCATTCAAAGCGCACGATCCCGATCGTGCAGAAGCCGCTGTGCGCGGACATTTGCATTCCGCTCGTGGACGCATACAAGGCGATCAGCAGAAAAGCTGACATGCCAGTCTGGCCCCGGTAGCGTAGTCGGGGCCACATCGCGACAGAGCCTCATCACGCCTTCCGGTCGTTCAATACATGCCCTGCAAGCTCAGATTTCTCCGTTCAAAACGGCAAACCCCACCGACTTAGACGACCGGTCTAATTTTAAGGTATGATGGAACTCCATCGCGATGCTGCGATCCAGATTTGCAGGTTTCCGTTTTAAAGACAGTGATATGCCACTGTCTTTTTCATTTTAAAAAGGAGTTGTTCATGACATCTTTATTCGATCCAGTACAAATGGGCGATATCGCGCTCGCCAATCGTATCGTCATGGCGCCGTTGACTCGCAGCCGTGCAATCGAAGGTCTGAAGCCGGGACCAATGACCGTTGAGTACTACCGTCAACGTGCCAGCGCCGGTCTGATCATCGCGGAAGCTACCCAGATCAGCCCGATGGCCCAAGGCTATATCGGCACACCTGGCATCCATTCCGAAGAACAGGTCGCCGCCTGGCGTGAAGTCACCAATGCCGTGCATGCCGCCGGCGGCAAGATCGTGCTGCAACTGTGGCACGTCGGCCGTATCTCGCACAGCTCGCTGTTGCCCGATGGCGCAGCACCTGTGTCGTCGACCAACCGCGCTGCTAACGCCAAGACCTTCACTGCTGACGGTTATAGCGACGTATCGACACCGCGTGCACTGCGCGACGACGAACTGCCGGGATTGGTAGAGGATTATCGCAAGGCTGCACGCAATGCGATTGATGCCGGTTTTGACGGCGTTGAAGTGCATGCCGCCAACACGTATTTGCTGGAACAGTTCCTGCGCGACAGCGTCAATGATCGCAGCGGCCCTTATGGCGGCAGCATCCAGAATCGTGCACGCCTGCTGATCGAAGTCATGCAAGCAGTCGCCAAGGAAGTCGGCGGCGGCCGAACCGGTATTCGTCTGAGCCCGATGACGACCTTCAATGACACCAAGCTCGACAGCCAGCCGCAAGCGCTCTACAACTATGTAGTGGAACAGATCGCACCATTGGGTCTGGCTTACCTGCACGTGGTCGAAGGCGAGACCGGTGGCGCACGCCAACCGGCCGGCGCAGTGACGTTCGACTACGCTGCGCTGCGCAGCCGTTTCCCGGGGACCTTCCTGGTCAACAACGGCTTTACCGGTGCTGAAGCGCAATCTGTATTGAGCGACAAGCTGGCCGACGCGGTGGCATTTGGCCGCCTGTTCATCGCCAATCCGGATCTGGTGCGCCGTTTGCGCGAATCCAAGCCGCTCAACCCGCTGCGCGAAGAAGGCATGTACGGTGGCGGTGCGGAAGGCTATATCGACTATCCTGCGTTGCCTGCATAAGAAGAGTAGAAGGCGCATGAAAAAGCTCCGCTGCGCAGCACGGAGTTCGTAGCAAAAAATAAAACGCCGTCGATGATACCGACGGCGTTTTCTATTTGGATTTAACCCCCTCCAGATCCAGATTCGGATGATCGCTTGCAGCCACACGCAGCATCTTCAATAAAGATGCTGCTAGAAAAGTGCCGGCCTGAAAAAGTGCGGCTTATTTTTTTGCGATTTTCGGCAACGAAAAGCTGGCGACCTGATTGTGGCCGCGCTGCTGCGCCATGCTCAATGCGTGGTCTGCCGAGCGGATCAGGTCGGCACTCAAATCATTGTCGTCCACCGAGTCCAGGCAACTGGCGCCAATGCTCACGGTCACGACGCCTTCGTCGCTTTCCCAGTGTGGAATCGCAAGTGCGCTCACTGCCTCACACAGCTGCTCGGCAAAAGCGACCGCAGCCGCTTGGGAGCAGTTCGGCAGGATGACACTGAATTGCTCTTCACCGTAACGCGCGGCGATATAAGCAGATTGCTTCAGGCTTGCCTTGATTGCTCCTGCGATAGCACGCAGACAGTCGTCGCTGCTGGAGTGACCGTACAGATGGCTGAACACTTTGAAACGATCAATATCGATGATCAGGAGCGATACCGTCGCCAGCCCTTCCTTGGCACGATTGAGTTCGCTCTTCAACAGCGTGTCGAACTGGCGGCGATTGGGCAAACCGGTCACGTCATCCCTCAAAGCGAGTTGCTCCAGCGACTGGTTCGCTCTCTCGGCTTTCGCCTGCGCATCCAGCGCATCGGTTTCGGTCTTGGAGCGTTGATTGATCTGCGTAATCAACCGGTTTCCGGCGAATAGTACTGCGACCAACAACAACACCATGCTGCCGCCATGCGTCATCGATTCGCGACGCCAGTCGGCCAATATTTCGTCTTCCGACATGGCTACGGCGACGAATAGCGGATAGCTGGCAACACTGCGATAAACATTGATGCGCATAATACCGTCTTGCGACGATTTGATCAGCGCAGAACCGGTGAGCGCATTCTCACGGTAGGCTCGATACAAGGCTGTACCGGTCATGTTCTTGCCGGCAAATTCGTTTCGCATCGGACGGCGATACAACAATATGCCGTCCGACCGGATCAGCACGATCGCCCCTTCGCTACCAATATCGAACGTCTTGTAAAAATTTTCAAAATACGTCATGTCGATCGTGGCCACCACGACACCGCCAAAACTGCCATCCGATTTGTTGTAACGCCGGCTGACCGTAAATCCCCAGTGCCCCGTGGATCTGCTTTGTATCGGTACGTCGATGTGGATACCGAGATCCGCATGATTCTGATGGTAGAGAAAGTAGGCGCGGTCGCGGCCGTTCAATTCTCTGTTCAGCTTTTCCTGAGAGGTGACAATCAGCTTGCCGTCCTGATCCTCCACATACAAGCCGTCGATTTGCGGCAAAGCCGACAGCCGCGCACGCAAGGCCTGATGTGTACGCTCTTCGCCTTCCGGCGATGCGCTGTCGCGCGCCAGCCGCTCCAGCACGTCGCCAATGACGATATCGGCTTCTTTCAGGGTATCTTCGGCATGCTGCGCCAATGCGCGCGTGACGTTGGAAATGGACGCCCGGCTTTCTTCCACCTGCACCTTGCGGCTATAGCTGATCCCCCAGATTTCGAGAGCGACAATAGCCAGCGCAATCAAGGCAATAAAGAACCGCGCTCGCTTGCCTGTGGAAACACTATTTTTGTCAGACATGGTTTCTGAACGACATTGGACGAAATCGAAAGTAATTTCAGCAGCATGATATTTTGAAAACCATCCGAACGATACCTTTAATCACATTCAACCTCCTCGCGCCCCGCCTGTCCTGTCCGGAAACTTGTCGCCCGCGCATGATAAAGTTAGCAAAAGGAAAATGCAGCCCGGCGGGTCTATGTTCACTGTCCGGCCGCAGCAGAGGTAGCCACGCAGCTGCATTACAATCCGTCCGTCTTGTCACTTTAATCATTCCTGAGGTCTTCCCTTGTCGAGTCAACAAGAACCCCGTCGTCAATCCAATCAGGTTGCCGGCATCCTCGGCACGGCGACCGTACTCGCCCTGCTCTACTTCGGGCGCGATGTACTGATTCCGATCACGCTCGCCATCATCCTCAGCCTGCTGATTACGCCTTTCATTCATCGGCTGCGGCGGATCGGCCTGGGACAGACTCTTTCGGTCGGTGTCGCTGTCGTCACGCTGGCACTGTCCCTGGCGGCAGTCGGCCTGATCATTGGCACGCAGGTGGTGCGCATCGGCGCCAGCCTGCCGCAGTATGCCGACACCATCCGCAGCAAGGTCTCCGTACTCGATCACCTGACACTGGGAAAACTGGGCGAACTTAACGGCCAGGCAGGACGCTGGATCGACAACCTGTCCGACCAGAAAGATCCGGGCACAGCCAAGAGCACGACGCCAGCATCGACATCGGGCGGCCTGGGTAAATTGAGTGCCGGCAGCAATACGCCGATCCCAGTGGAAATCCACTCGCCGCCGCAAAAGCCGCTGCAATTGCTGACGCGCATCGCGTCGTCCGTCTGGGCCCCTCTGGAAACCGCCGGTATCGTTTTTGTGGTGCTGATCTTTGTCCTGCTGGAACACGAGGCCTTGCGCGACCGCTTCATTCGTCTGGCCGGCGGCAATGACTTGCGCGCGACGACGGTAGCGGTCAATGACGCCGGTGAACGCCTGTCGCGTTTTTTCGTGTCGCAGTTTGCCGTCAACATCGGTGTCGGCGTGCTGGTATGGATAGGGCTAAGCATCCTCGGCCTTTCGCAGGCCTTGCTATGGGGCGCGATGGCGGCGATCCTGCGCTTCATACCCTATGTCGGCGTGTGGATCGCCGCATTCTGTGCGACTTTGCTGGCTGCTGCGATCTCACCGGGCTGGTCGCTGGCGGTCATGACGCTGATGCTGTTTCTGGTCATTGAGATCGTTTTTGCCCAGTTGGTCGAACCCAAGCTTTACGGCCACACCACCGGCCTGTCGCCCTTGTCGGTTGTCATCGCGGCAATTTTCTGGAGCTGGATCTGGGGCCCGGTCGGACTGGTGTTATCGACACCGCTGACCTTGTGTCTGGTGGTGGCGGGCAGATATTTCCGCGCACTGAACATGTTTGAAATCCTGCTCGGTGAAATTCCCGCCCTGACGCTGCCGCAGAATTTTTATCAGCGCGCCCTCTCCGGCGACACACAAGAAATCATCGCCAGCGCACGCCAGATTCTCAAGCGTAAATCATTTGCCGCGTATTGCGACTCGGTGGTGGTACCGGCACTGCATCTGGCGCGTGCGGATCTGGACGCCAACGCGATCAGCAAGAGCGAGCAACTGAAGGTCGGCAGCGCCATCGCCTCCGTCATCGAAGCGCTCGGCGAAAATCCAAAGTGGTGGCGCCAATACACGCGCATCTCCATGCTGGAAGACGTCAACATCGGTCGCCAGCTGCGCCGTCGCCGCGAAGCAGTCATCGGCGGCACGCAAGGTTCTTTCGACGTCCCGGCCGGCACCATCGTGCTGGGTATCGGCGCCGGATCCGGGGGCGACGAGCTGGCGGCGGAAATCCTGGTGCGCATCCTGCGCAAACAAAACCTGGACGGCCGCCATGTCACGCTGGAAGAAATGGGCGACGCACCGCCGCCCGACGTCAAACCCGGCATTGTCGCGATGTTCTGTCTGGTCAGCATTGAGCCAATGAAGGAACAGGCGCAGATCGAATCGGCGTTGGTCCAGATGAAGCAGCGCCTGCCGAACGTCAAACAACTGGTACTGCAGATCGCCAATCCGTTTGAGCAATTGCAGTTGGAAGACAACGCCATCGAAGGCGCGCATGAGGTGGTGCATTCGTTTGAGGAGGCAGTGCAGAGTTGTCTGCGCAACCTGCACGTCTATGACAAGCCAGGCCTGAGCAGCAAAAGCTGAAAGCTCTCAGCCTGACGATGATGGCCGCTGACTTCGTTGATTTTGGTCGGCGGTTTTTTTACGCTTTTTTTCAAGCTGACGATGCACTGACAAAAAAGCGAATGACTTATTTTCAATATCGCTTGCAGCCTTTTATTCAGCGATATTTATTGCGTCGCAAAAGCAAGTCGTCACCGCCCCCCCCCCTCGCAAACCAAGTCCCATAGCGGCTCTCAGAGCCTGACAAGTCACTGAAAAATGCCGCGCCGCAAACGGATCGCGACGATTCTCACTATAATTGCGCTGCGATTTTAATAACAATCCTTCCACCAAAAGTATGAGGAGAATTTCTATGCGGCTCTTACTCCTGTTGCCGTTCATTGGTCTATTGTGGGTCCCGTTTTACAACGACGAACTGCCCGCGCTGTTCGGCTTTCCGTTTTTCTACTGGTATCAGTTCATGTGGGTTCCGCTCACCGCACTGATCATCTGGATCGTCTATAAAGACGGCCTCAGAAAGGGAGTCGAATAATGAATTCCTCTTCCATCAACTGGACTGCCCTCGGCGTCTTCATCTTCTTCTTTGCGCTGGTCACCGTCATGGGCTTCTGGGCCTCGCGCTGGCAAAGCGGCGGGTCCTCCAACAAGGGCGCACATCTCGACGAATGGGGTCTGGGCGGCCGTAACTTCGGCACCTGGATTACCTGGTTCCTGGTCGGCGGCGATTTCTATACTGCCTATACCGTGATCGCAGTGCCGGCGCTGGTGTATGCGGTCGGTGCTTACGGTTTCTTCGCGCTGCCGTACACGATTCTGGTCTATCCGATCGTGTTCCTGATCATGCCCAAGCTGTGGCACGCTGCGCACAAGGCCGGTCACGTCACCGCTGCGGACGTGGTGTTCGGCCGCTACAAGTCACGTAAGCTGGAACTGGCCATTGCCCTGACCGGTGTGGTGGCGACCATGCCGTACATCGCGCTGCAACTGATCGGGATGGAAGTCGTGATCAAGGCGCTCGGTGTCACCGGTGAATTGCCTCTCTTGGCGGCTTTCGTGATTCTGGCGCTGTACACCTATTCGGCCGGCCTGCGCGCGCCTGCGCTGATCGCCTTCGTCAAGGATCTGATGATTTACATCGTGGTGCTGGTGGCGGTGGTGCTGGTGCCGATGAAGCTGGGCGGCTACGGTATCGTGTTCAACTCGGCGCGCGAGGCGTTTGCCGCCAAGGGCGGCATGACCGGCCTAACGTTGAAGCCTGCTCAGTTCCTGCCGTTTGCGACACTGGCGCTGGGTTCGGCGATGGCGGCCTTCATGTATCCGCACACCCTGACCGGCATCTTCGCGGCCAAGAGCGCTGACACGATCCGCAAGAACGCTGTGTTCCTGCCTGCGTACACGGTGCTGCTGGGTCTGATCGCGCTGCTGGGCTATATGGCTTACGCGGCGGGTGTCAAGGTCGAAGCGAACAATGACATCGTTCCTGCGCTGTTCAATGCGATGTTCCCGAGCTGGTTCAGTGGCTTTGCGTTCGCGGCGATTGCCATCGGCGCCCTGGTGCCGGCGGCGGTGATGTCGATTGGTGCGGCTAACCTGTTCACGCGCAACTTCTGGAAGCCGTACGTGAATCCGAATGTGTCGCCCGAAGGCGAAGCCAAGGTTGCCAAGATGGTGTCGCTGGTGGTCAAGTTCGGCGCGCTGGTGTTCATCCTGTTCTTGCCGACCAAGTTTGCGCTTGATCTGCAATTGCTGGGCGGCGTGTGGATTCTGCAAACCTTCCCGGCGCTGGTGTTCGGTCTGTTTATCGGCTGGTTTGGCGCCAATGCGCTGCTGACAGGCTGGGCAGTCGGCATCATCGGTGGCAGCTGGCTGGCGTATGCAGACGGCATCAAGCCGGTGCATACCTTCCATATCGGCGCTGATTCGTACTCCATGTACACCGGTCTGATTGCTCTGGCGATCAATATCGTTGTGGCAGTTGTGGTGCAGTTGGTGTTTGGCAAGGGCGGTGCGAAAGCACCGGCATTGAAGCACTGAGTGAAGCACTGATTCAGCAAGCTGATCTGCAATAGAAAAAGCCGCTCGATTGAGCGGCTTTTTCATTCAATTGGTGCTGCTTGATTGAAGTTAAATCGAAGTTCAACCTAAGCTCAGTCGAAGCTCAACTGCACCTTCATCATCTTCGAACGGTCACCGGCGATCTCAAACGCTTCTACCGATTTCTCGAACGGATAAGTTGCCGAGATCAGCGGCTTCACGTCGACCAGCTTCTTGTTCATCAATTCCACCGCCAGTGCGAACTCTTCGTGAAAGCGGAAGGCGCCGCGCCATTCCAGTTCCTTACCTACCAGCAGGTTCGCCGGGAAGTTGATATCGCCGCCCAGGCCGACCTGGACGATCACCGCACCTGGACGCAACGTATCGAGCGCGCCACGCAAAGCCTGCTCGTTGCCGCTGGCTTCGAACAACACGTCGAAAGTGCCCTTGTCTTGTGTGAAAGCCTTGAGCGCATCGGCATCCTGGACGACGTTGATGGCCTGATCGGCGCCGACTTTGAGCGCGCTTTCCAAAGGCATCCTGGCGACGTCGGTGACAACGATCTGCAAGGCGCCTGCGCGACGTGCAGCGATCACGGTCAACGCGCCGATCGGACCGCAGCCGGTGACCAGCACGCGCTTGCCGAACAAGGGGCCGGCGCGGCGCACGGCATGCAACGCGACCGACAATGGTTCCGCCATAGCGGCTTCGCCATCGGTGACGTGATCAGCAACAGCATGCGCCTGTGCACGTTCAATGATTATCTCCTGGCGGAAAGCACCCTGCACGTGGGGCATGCGCATCGCGCTGCCGTAGAAACGCATGTCGAGGCAGTGATTATGTTTGCCTTCCTGGCAGTATTTACAGATGCCACAAGGATTGCTTGGGCTGATGGAAATACGCGTGCCCGGCTTGATGTCGCCGATTGCCGAGCCGGTTTCGGCGATCACGCCTGAGACTTCATGGCCGAGCACCATCGGCTCCTTGATGCGCACGGTGCCGAAGCCGCCGTTGTGATAGTAGTGCAAGTCTGAACCGCAGATGCCGCCGGCTTTGACTTTGACCTTGAGCTGATGCGGTTGCAGTTCAGCGGTTTCCAATTCTTGTACGCGCAAATCGTGCGGCGCGTGGATGACGATGCCTTGTTGCATGATGTTGTCCTTGTTTTACAGAGTAGCGGTAACGCCGCCATCGACATACAGAATGTGTCCATTGACGAATTTCGAGGCGTCGCTGGAGAGGAATACCGCCGCACCGACCAGATCTTCGACATCGCCCCAGCGACGCGACGGCGTGCGACCGATCAGCCATTCGGAGAATTTTTCATCGGCGACCAGCGCCATGTTCATCTCAGTCTTGAAGTAGCCGGGGCCGAGACCGTTGACTTGCAGGCCGTACTTGCCCCAGTCGATCGCCATGCCTTTGGTAAACATTTTCACTGCGCCTTTGGTGGCAGTGTATGGCGCGATATTCGGACGCCCCAGTTCACTCTGTACTGAGCAGACGTTGATGATCTTGCCGCGGCCGCGCTTGATCATGCCTTGTGCGACTGCCTTGGCGGTGAAAAAGACGCTGTTGAGATTGGTACTGATCAGGTCATTCCAGTCGGATTCCTTGAAGTCTTCCAGCGGCGCACGGCGTTGAATGCCGGCGTTGTTGAACAGGATTTCGATCGGACCGATATCGGCTTCAATCTTCGCCACTGCAGCTTCCACCGATGCCGACGAGGTCGCGTCGAATGAAGACTCATGGATGGTGTAGCCCTCTTCACGCAGCTTCGCTGCAACACCTGCCAGCTTGGCGGCATCGCGGCCGTTGAGCACGATGGACGCGCCCGCAGCGGCCAGGCCGCGCGCCAGCGCGAGACCGATGCCGCCGCTGGAGCCGGTGATCAATGCCAGTTTGCCGGTCAGCGAAAAACTCTGCAGACCTGCGGGTAGTGTTGCGGTCATTCTGTCTCCTTGTTTGTTATGCGTTGCGGTTTTGGATTATTTGACACTCAGCCGCTGGAACTCGGACAACGCCCTGTATTCATCAGCCAGCTTATTGGGAATCGAGAGAAAAATCGGACGCAGGCGTTCGTAGATCGCGACGTTCTTCTCGATAGGTACATGACGGTTGGTCGAACCGACCATGTCGGAAATCACATCCAGCGAACGGATCATGCCCAGCGCAAACAGGCCGAGCACGGCGGCTCCCAGGCAAGAGGATTCGACGCTTTGCGGCACCACGACTTCACGGTTGAAAATATCGGCCATCATCTGACGCCACAAGGCCGAGCGTGCAAAACCGCCCGTGGCCATCATGCGCTGGGTCGGGCCGATGAGGTCTTCGACCGCCGGCAGGATGGTGTAGAGATTGAAGATCACGCCTTCGAGCGCGGCGCGGATCATGTGTTCCTTGCGATGATGCAAGGCCAGACCGAAGAAGGAACCGCGCAGGTCGGCATTCCACAGCGGCGCGCGTTCGCCCGCCATGTAAGGATGGAACAGCAGGCCTTCGGCGCCGGGAGATACTTTTTCGGCAATGTCGGTCAAGGCGTCGTAGGGATCGACACCGGCCTTGCGCGCTGCTTCGGCTTCGGCAGTCGCCAGCTCGTCGCGCACCCAATGGAAAATATTGCCGCCATTGTTGACCGGGCCACCGACGACCCAATGCTTTTGCGTAAGCGCATAACAGAAGGTGCGGCCGGACGGATCCGTCATCGGCCGGTCGATCACCGTGCGCATCGCACCCGAGGTGCCGATGGTGACGGCGACCTGGCCCGGATGGATGGCGTTGACGCCGAGATTGGACAGCACGCCGTCATTGGCGCCGAGGACGAATGGCGTGTCGGTGTTCAACCCCAGTTGCGCGGCGACATCAGACGGCAGTCCGGCGATGTGATGTGTGGTCGGTACCGGTTCGGACAACTGCGCGGCGTCGATGCCGATCAGGGCCAGCGCGCCCTTGTCCCAATTCAGTTCCTGCAGATTGAACAGGCCGGTCGCGGAGGCAATCGAATAATCCACAAGCCAGCGGCCGAACAAACGGAAAAACACGTATTCCTTCACGCCGACGAAACGTTCGGTGCGGGCAAAGATATCGGCATGGTCGTAACGCAGCCACATCAACTTGCACAGCGGCGACATCGGATGAATCGGCGTACCGGTGCGCTGATAGATGGCCTGGCCGTCATGCTCTTCGCGGATGCGGCGCGCCCACAGGCTGGCGCGGTTGTCGGCCCAGGTGATGCTGTTGGTGAGCGGCTGGTTGTCTTTGCCGATGGCGATGACGCTATGCATGGCAGCGCTGAAGGACACCAGCGCGATCTCGCCGATACTGACCTTGGCTTTAGCCGCTTTCACGGCCTGACCGATGGATGCCAGCACGGCATCATAAATCTGCAAGGGATCCTGCTCCGCCATGCCCGGCACGGTACAGAGCAAGGGGTATTCGACTGCATGCTGGGCAACGACCTGGCCGTCCAACGTGAACACGACAGTTTTGGTGCTGGTGGTGCCGATATCGACGCCGAGCATGAAGTGCGACATGAGTATTTCCTTTACTGCGATCGTGAAAACGCAGGTGCGCTTACACGATGTAATTAAGCAACATGATGAAGGCCAGCGCCACCACCGAGATGATGGTCTCCATCGCCGTCCAGGTCTTGAATGTTTCGCCTACGCTCATGTTGAAGTATTCCTTGACCAGCCAGAAGCCTGCATCGTTGACGTGCGACAGAATCAGCGATCCGGCGCCTGTAGCCAGCACCAGCAGTTCACGGTTGGTGCCGGGGATCAGTGCTACCAGCGGCGCCACGATGCCTGCACCGGTGATGGTCGCTACCGTTGCCGAACCGGTCGCCACGCGAATCACACCCGCCACGAACCAGGCCAGCAGCAACGGCGAGATCTGCGCATGCACGGCCAGTTGACCGATTGCCGTACCGACGCCGCTATTGACCAGCATCTGCTTGAAGCCACCGCCTGCACCGATAATCAGCACGATGGCTGCAGTCGGGGCCAGACTTTGATCTACGAACTTCAACACTTGCTGACGCGTAAAACCGCGCGCCACGCCAAAAGTGTACAGCGACAGCAGCAGCGCCGCCAGCAAGGCCACGATCGGGTTGCCGATGAAATCCATCAGGTCGCGCATGGCGCTGCCTTCCGGCAGGGTGACGTCGACGAAGGTTTTCAGCAACATCAGGAAGACCGGCGACAACACCGTGATCAGAGTGATGGCGAAGCCCGGCAGTTCCTTGGTTTGCGGTTCACGCGCCAGTTGCTCCATCAACTCGTCGGACGGCTTGATGTCCACATACTTGGAGATAAAGGCGCCGAACATCGGACCGGCGATGATCACGGTCGGCAAACCGACGATGAGGCCATAGAAAATGGTCTTGCCGATATCGGCGCCGAAGATGCCGATTGCCAGCAGCGGGCCTGGATGCGGCGGCACCAGGCCGTGCATCACCGACAGGCTGGCCAGCATCGGCATGCCGATCTTGAACAGCGGCACGCCCGAACGGCGCGCCACGATGAACACCAGCGGGATCAACAACACGAAGCCGATTTCAAAGAACAGCGGAATGCCGACCAGGAAAGCACCGATCATCATGGCCCAGTGCACGCGCTGCTTGCCGAAAGCGCGCACCAGCGTCTGCGCGATCTGATCGGCGCCGCCGGATTCGGCCATCATCTTGCCGAGCATGGTGCCCAGGCCCAGCACGATGCCGACGAAACCAAGCACGCCGCCAAAGCCATCCTGGAAGGACTTGACGATCTTGGGCAAAGGCATGCCGGAGATCAGACCGAGGAAACCGGACGTGATGATCAGGGCGATAAAGGGATGAATGCGCAGGCGCGTGATCATGACAATCAGCACCACTATGGCGAGGAAGGCGTTCAACAACAGACTTGCTTCGTTACTCAATCCGAACATGAGGATGTCTCCAGGGTCGATAGTGCGCACGGGCATTCAGAAACAAGAGCCATCATTGCTGCGCCGTCAACACCATGCCTGCCATCCACTACGGAGTCTTTACATTGTCTCGACGACGCGCCTTGTTGCTCATTGCTGCATTCAGGCTGCCGTGCCCACTATCTGCGTAGTGTTTATAAAATAAGAAAATTGTTTGTTGAACGCTGCTTGTGCATCGACTACATTTTTAGATGTTAGCGTTAACATTGGCCGCGATGATAACGCTACCAAAATTTATGTGTCAAATCATTTGTATGAATATCTGGACGCGGAGAAGCCCGTCACGCACGCGATGCGGCGGCGCAGCATGAATTAAGAAAACCCTTAATCCCTCTGAGCAAAGAGTGCTCAGGTATGATGTCGGCAATAGAGAAACCTGTCCCATCATGAGCAAAAAAGCCGCTGCCGAAAAACCTGCAAAACCAACTAAAGGAAGCCGCGCCACCGGTCGCGTGACGATTGTCGACGTCGCCGATGAAGCGAGGGTCAGCCCGATGACCGTTTCGCGGGCGCTGAAAACGCCGGAACTGGTGCAGCAGGAAGCGCGCGACCGCATCACTGCGGCCATCAAGAAACTCGGCTACGTCCCCAATCATGCCGCCAGCACATTGGCTTCTGCGCGATCGCAGGTGATCGGCGTGTTGGTGCCGTCGCTGACCAATGCGGTGTTCATCGAGACGCTCAGCGGGATCCGCGACTATCTCTCGCAAGCCGGTTATCAGTTCCTCATCGGCGAGACCGGCTACTCGAAAGAGAAGGAAAGCCAGCTGATCTCCACCTACCTGGCGCATGCGCCTGCGGGCTTTCTGCTGTCGAGCTCGGATCAGCATGAATTGCTGCGCCAGCAACTGGCGAGCAGCAATATCCCGGCCGTGCGCATGTTCGATCTCGGCAAAACCAATAGCGACATGTCGGTCGGATTTTCTCAAACCAAGGCCGGTTATGCGGTGGCGCAGCATTTAATTGAACGCGGTTATCGGCGACCTGCTTTTCTTGCAGCGCAGCTTGATCCGCGCATGATGAAACGCCGTGAAGGTTTTCGCAAAGGCTTGTCCGAGGCAGGGTTGGAGCCGAACGTCGAGGTCTTGCTGCCGACGCCGACCACGGTGGACATGGGTGCGCAATTGCTGGCGCGCGTGCTGGAGATTTCCCCTGATTGCGATGCGGTCTTTTGCTGCAACGACGACCTTGCACTGGGCGCCTTGTTCGAATGCCAACGCCGCGGTATCAAAGTCCCTCAGCAAATGGCGATTGCCGGCTTCAACGACTTGTCGTGGGCCGCATGTGCCACACCATCGATCACCACCATCATCACGCCGCGCTACGACATCGGCTACAAGGCGGCAGAATTGCTGATCCGCCAACTCAAGGGGGAGCCTGTCGAGAAGGCGCGCCTTGATCTCGGCTTCCAACTGGCCGTGCGCGAAAGTACGTAAAACCCGCAGGCGCGTCAGCGACCTGTCACACGTTCGTCCGATGCAATTCATCAATCGTCTTGTCCTACAGGAGATTGATGAAACAGGCACGACGCATGCTGTACTGCATCTAAAATTTATCAATAAATTCTATAGACACGACATCTCCTGAGGCTACAATCATCGAGTGCAAAAAGCACGAGTAGCACTATAACTAGACTCAGATAAAGATAACCTCCAGGAGAATCACCCATGCGGAAAATCAACGGCTTGCTCAAGCCGGCTACCATGGCATTGCTGCCCCTCTGCACTTCCCTCGCCTTCCTGCCTGCCCACGCACAGACCGCAGCACCAGCAACACCAGCGGCCGCGCCGGTAGTCAAGTACGACCTGACCTACGACATCATCAGCCCGGTGATGGCGAAAAACGGCATGGTCGCTTCCGAGCAGGAACTGGCGACGCAAGTCGGCCTCGACATTCTCAAGCGCGGCGGCAATGCGATTGACGCAGGCGTCGCCGTCGGCTTCGCGCTGGCAGTTGTGCTGCCGAACGCAGGCAACATCGGCGGCGGCGGCTTCATGATGATTCACGATGCGAAGACCGGTAAAAACGTCGCGCTCGATTTCCGCGAAATGGCACCTGCCAAAGCCAGCCGCGACATGTACCTGGACGACAAGGGCAACGTCGCACCGGGTCGCTCGCTGTACACCCATCTGGCGATAGGCGTTCCCGGCACTGTCGCGGGTCTGACGCACGCGCTGCAAAAATACGGCACGATGAAGCTGTCCGACGTCATCGCGCCTGCGGTCAAGCTGGCGGAAAAAGGTTATCCGGTGAGCCCGAGCCTGGCACTGATCCTGGCGGCAGAACGTGACCACCTCGGTCAATGGGAATCCAGCAAGGCGATCTTCTTCAAGGACGGCCGCCCGTTGGAAGCCGGCGACAAACTGGTGCAGAAAGACCTCGCCAAGTCGCTCAAACTGATCGCCAAGAAAGGGCCTTCAGTGTTCTATGAAGGTGAGATCGGCAAGAAGATCGTCGCCGAAATGGACAAGCACAATGGCCTGATCACCGCTGCCGACCTGAAGAACTACAAGGTCGTCGAACGTGAACCCGTGGTCGGCAACTATCGCGGCTATCAAGTCATGTCGATGCCGCCGCCAAGCTCGGGCGGTATTCACATCATCCAGATGATGAACATCCTGGAACGCTATCCGCTGAAGCAATACGGCGCTGATAGCGCACAGACCATTCATCTGATGGCCGAAGCGATGAAGCTGGCCTACGCCGACCGTGCGGAATATCTGGGCGATCCGGATTTCAACAAGGTGCCGGTCAAGGGTCTGACATCCCGTGCCTATGCCGACGAACTGGCGAAGAAGATCAATCCTGATCGCGCAACGCCATCGTCCGAAATCAAGCCAGGCAAGCCGCAACCGTATGAAAGCGATCAGACCACGCACTTCTCGGTCGCCGACAAGCAAGGCAATCTGGTCGCCACGACCTACACGCTGAACCTGAACTTCGGTAGCGGCATCGTCGCCACCGGCACCGGCATCACGCTCAACAACGAGATGGATGACTTCTCCGCCAAACCTGGCGTTCCGAACGCCTTCGGTCTGGTCGGTGGCGAAGCCAATGCTATCGGCCCAGCGAAGCGTCCGCTGAGCTCGATGTCACCGACATTCGTACTCAAGGATGGCAAGCCTTTCCTGGTCACCGGCAGCCCAGGCGGCAGCCGCATCATCACGACCACGATGCAAACCATCCTGAACGTGATCGAACATGACATGAACGTCGCCGAAGCGACCATCACGCCACGCATCCATCATCAATGGGCGCCGGATCAGTTGCGTATCGAAAAGGGCATCAGCGCCGATACGATCAAGATCCTGCAAGACAAGGGTCAGAAGATAAGCGTGCAACCTTCTATGGGACGTACGCAAACTATTCAGATCAAGGATGGCGCTTTCTATGGCTATTCGGATCCGCGTAATCCGGACGGACGTACGCTGGGGTTCTGATGGTTTAGTTGTGGTTTGAAATGAAAATGCCGCCTGATGGAAATCAGGCGGCATTTTTCATTGGGGGTGGGTTTTGGATTTGTCCCGACGACCGTTTCGCGTTGATTGATTCTTTCTTTATTCGTTCAACCTCAGCTATCCATACAGGTAAATCGGAACAAAACTCAGCTTGGAACGAACGCTTATTTAAGGCCGCTCAACAATCTTCCTCAACACAAACCCCGCCGCCACCAATCCAAACGAAGCCGTCACCACCATCGCCGACCCAAACCCCGCGCAATTAAGCCCGGTGACACCCGCATCCTGACGACGCCCATCGGCATCAACCGTATCCAGCCCATCCGCAGCATCGTCCGTATCCACCTCACAAACCTCCCCTTCCGGAAACCGCAAAGGCTCGGTCGAGAACACCGCATCGATACCAAACTTGTTCTTGGTCCCACGCGGAAACTTGTGCCAGGCACGCAGGCGCTTGCGGACCTTTGCCAACAACGGCTCCTGCTCGGTACGACACAGATCGCGAATCTCAATCTTGGTCGGATCGATCTGACCACCGGCGCCGCCACTGGTCAGCAAGGGCACCTTGTTTTCACGGCAATAGGCGATTAACGCCACCTTGGCGCGCACGTTGTCGATCGCGTCAATCACGTAATCGAAACGGCCAACGCCGATCATCTCGCCGACGTTGTCGGGCGTGAGAAAGTCCTCCACCTCGGTGACTTCACAATATGGATTGATCTGCATGATGCGCTCATGCAGCGCCGTGACCTTGGCCTTGCCGAGCGTATCGGTCAATGCGTGGATCTGGCGGTTGATGTTGGATTCGGCGAGGTTGTCGAGATCGATCATGGTGATCTTGCCGATGGCGCTGCGCGCCAGTGCTTCGACGATCCATGACCCAACGCCGCCGACGCCGACGATGCAGATATGCGCAGTACGAAACCGCGCCAGGCCTTGGACGCCGTACAGACGGGCGATGCCGCCGAAGCGGCGGTCGAAATCGATATCGGCGTCGTTAGAAGCAACGGCAGGTTGAACATTGGACATGAGAATTTATCCGGATAAAAAGCAAAACAGGCTGTTTCCTGAGAAACAGCCTGCAAGATAGCAAATTTTTTAACTATCGACTTGAAGCCGACTTTGCTGCTTAAACGACTGCGCCGTCAGTTTCGTCTTTCGGCTTGACCGGCTTGATCAGGTCTTCGCGCTTGACGCCCAGCCACATGGCGATCGCTGCGGCGACGAACACCGACGAGTAAATACCGAACAAGATACCGATGGTCAGCGCAACGGCGAAGTAATGCAGTGTCGGACCGCCGAAGATCAGCATCGACAAGACCATCATTTCGGTGCTGCCGTGGGTGATGATGGTACGGGAAATCGTGCTCGTGATCGCGTGGTTCAACACTTCCGGCGCGGACAGCTTGCCGTAGCGGCGATCGCGGAAGGCTTCGCGCACCCGGTCGAACACCACCACCGATTCGTTGACGGAGTAGCCCAGCACTGCCAGCACCGCGGCCAGCACGGTCAGCGAGAATTCCCACTGGAAGAAGGCGAAGAAGCCAAGGATGATCACCACGTCATGCAAGTTGGCGATGACGGCTGCGACCGCAAATTTCCATTCGAAACGGAAGGCCAGGTAGATCACGATACCGATCACCACCATGCCCAGCGCCATCAGACCGTCGTGCGCCAGCTCGTCACCGACCTGCGGGCCGACGAATTCAACGCGCTGCAGCTTGACGTCAGCATCTTGCGCGGTCAGTGCAGCGATGACTTTTTCGCTTTGCTGCGTGGAATTGACGCCATGCTGTGCCGGCAAACGGATCATTACGTCCTGTGCCGTGCCGAAGCTCTGCACTTGCGTGTCGGTAAAACCGAGGCCTTCAACCGACTTGCGGATGTTCTCGATATTGGCCGGCTTGGTGTACGCGACTTCCATCACGGTGCCGCCGGTGAATTCGATCGAGAAGTGCAGGCCCTTGCTCAGCAGGAAAAACACTGCCAGCACGAAGGTCAGCGCCGAGATGACGTTGAATATCAACGCATGGCGCATGAAGGGGATATCTTTTTTGATGCGGAAAAATTCCATCACATACCTTTCAGTTCTGCGCCTCTGCCATCTGTCGGGCAAAGGCGCACGGGATTCTGGTCGCTGCGCTTAGTTGACTATTTGACTTTGACGTCCGACTTGACGTCGGCGCCGGTGTTGGCCTTGCCTTCGGGCTTCCAGATCTGGCCGATCGCCAGGCTGGTGAGTTTCTTCTTGCGGCCGTACCAGAGGTTAGCCAGGCCACGCGAGAAGAACACCGCCGAGAACATCGACGTCAGAATACCCAGGCAGTGCACCACCGCGAAACCGCGAATCGCGCCCGAACCGAAAATCAGCAGCGCCAGACCGGCGATCAAGGTTGTCACGTTGGAGTCGAGAATGGTGGCCCATGCACGGTCAAAGCCGATACTGATCGCAGCTTGCGGCGAATTGCCGTTACGCAGTTCTTCGCGAATGCGTTCGTTGATCAGCACGTTGGAGTCAATCGCCATACCCAGCGCCAGCGCGATCGCCGCGATACCCGGCAGAGTCAGCGTCGCCTGCAGCGTCGACAGGACGGCGATCAGCAGCAGCACGTTGACCGACAGGGCCAGCGCGCTGAACAGACCGAACAACTGGTAGTACACGATCATGAACACGGCCATGGCGGCAAAACCGTACAGCGTCGCGTCAAAACCCTTGCGGATGTTTTCAGCGCCGAGTTGCGGGCCAATGGTGCGTTCTTCGATGATTTCCATCGGCGCAGCCAGCGAACCTGCGCGCAACAGCAGAGCCAGATCGCTCGAGGCTTCCGCCGAACCCATGCCGGTGATCTGGAAGCGCGAACCCAGTTCGGAGCGGATGGTTGCCACGGTCAAGACTTCGCCCTTGCCTTTTTCAAACAGGACGATGGCCATCGCCTTGCCGACCTTTTCACGGGTGGCGTCGCGCATCTTGCGACCGCCGTCGCCATTCAAATCGATGCTGACGGCCGGTTGATGGTTTTCATCAAAGCTGGCCGAGGCGTTGGAGATGTAGTCGCCGGTCAGGACAGGATCCTTGAACAGCACGACCGGTGCGCCCTTGCCGACCTTGAACAGTTCGGAGCCGAAAGGAATCGTGGCGGTTTCTTCTGTGCCGCGGGTCACGGAGTCATCGACCATGCGCACTTCCAGCGTGGCGGTACGGCCGATGATGTCCTTGGCGCGGGAGACGTCTTGCACGCCCGGCAGCTGAACCACGATACGGTCAGCGCCCTGGCGTTGAATGATCGGTTCAGCCACGCCCAGTTCGTTGACGCGCTTGGAAAGCGTCGAGATGTTTTGCTTGACGCCGTCTTCCTGAGTTTGCTTCAGCGCTTCAGGACGCAGTGTGGCGATCAGCTTCAGGTCTTCGCCGGTGCCGGCGTCTTGCAATGCCAGCTCGGAGACTTCGCCGGCCAGCACGCTGCGCGCCTTGGTGCGGGTGTCGGCATCGCGGAACAGAATTTCGATCTGGTCGCCATTGCGGTTGATGCCGTTATGACGGATGTTCTTGTCGCGCAGCACACTGCGCACGCTCGACTGAAAGCCTTGCAGACGCTTGTTCATCACTGCCTTGACGTCGACCTGCATCAGGAAGTGCACGCCGCCGCGCAAGTCCAGACCCAGATACATCGGGAAGGCATGCAGGCTTTGCAACCATTGCGGCGTGTTCGGCAGCAGGTTGAAGGCGACTATATAAGTCGGATCGGCAGGATCGGTATTCAGGCCTTTTTCCAGCAAGGTCTTGGCCTTGAACTGGGTATCGGTATTGGCAAACCGGGCGCGCACGGACGGCGCAGTGCTGCTGTTATCGAAAACCACGCTCTCTGGCGGGAGGCTGCCTTGTTGCAGAAGCTGCTGCACACGCTCGGCGACTGCGCTGTCCACCTTGATGGTGGATTTGGCGCTGCTGATCTGCACGGCAGGCGATTCGCCGAAGAAGTTTGGCAGCGTATAAAGCGTGCCGAACAGCAAGGCTATGACGATTAGGACGTACTTCCAGAGAGGATAACGATTCATATTGATTCAGCGTTGATGATGAACATCCAGGATGAAAACTGGCATGACAACAGATACGAACAAGGGCGCATCCGCCTGAAACACGGTATGCGCCCTGCAAGCCATGAGGCTGATTACAGACCCTTGAGGGTGCCCTTAGGCAGCAGCGTGGTGATCGCCGATTTTTGCACGACGATTTCGTTGCCTTCGGAAACTTCAACGGTGATGTAAGCATCGCTCACCTTGACGATCTTGCCCAGCAAGCCGCCGGAAGTCACGACTTCGTCACCCTTGGCGAGTGCTTCCATCATGGCCTTTTGTTCTTTTTGACGCTTCATCTGAGGACGGATCATCAGGAAGTACAACACAACGAACATCAGGATGATGGGCAGGAAACTGGTCAGATTGCCCATCAGGCCGCCTGGGCCTGCAGCAGTGGTTTGTGCAATTGCATCGGTAATAAACACGTGTCGCTCCAAATGGTTGTTTAAAAAATAGCCCCGCATTTTAGCATTGCGCCGGGCGCTTCCCCCCATTCCGGACGGACCGAATCAGGGGAAAGCGCTGATAACAGGCAAAAGCGGCGAAAAAGTGCTGGAAAAACGGGAGAAAACTGCCTTGCCGCGAGGAAAAATTGTTATATCGGCATCGCCAATATGGGGGTACAGGGTTACATTAGCAAGCCAACAAGAGCAAAGAATTGCCAGCAACGGCCAAACACTGCCAAACAGTTTGCCCATTACCTCAGGAGACACGTTCCACCATGCTGCCCACCGAAGCCCGGCCTTATCAGGAAATCAACAACGCCTTCCGCTGGAATATCCCCGAGTACTACAACATCGGTGTCGATGTCTGCGATAAATGGGCTGAAACCGATCCCGGCAGACTTGCTCTGATCCACGTTGCGGCAGATGGTTCGAACCGCCGCTACAGCTTCGGCGAAATCAAGGAAAGCTCGGACCGCCTGGCCAATCTGTTCCAGTCCTGCGGTGCGCAAATCGGCGACCGCATCGGCATCCTGCTGCCGCAAGCCCCGGAAACCGCCATGGCGCATGTCGCTGCCTACAAAATCGGTGCGATCGCGATCCCGCTGTTTGCGCTGTTCGGTGCCGAGGCGCTGGAATACCGCCTGCATAACAGCGGCACCCGCGTGGTCGTCACCAACGCCGCCGGTGCCGCCAAGCTGGCCGGCATCCGCGACCGCTTACCTGAGCTGAAAACCATCCTCACCATCGATGGTACCTTTGACGGCACCGTCGATTTGTATCTGGCTTTAAAGCAAGCCAGCAGCGACCTGACGCCGGTCAAGACCAAAGCCGAAGATCCCGCCGTCATCATCTACACCTCCGGCACCACCGGCCAGCCCAAGGGGGCGCTGCATGCGCATCGCGTACTGCTGGGGCATCTTCCCGGCGTGGAGCTTTCACACAATTTATTTCCATTGGAAGGCGACCTGCTGTGGACACCGGCCGACTGGGCCTGGATCGGCGGGCTGCTCGACGTCTTCCTGCCGGCCTGGCATCACGGCGTCCCGCTGGTGGCGCATCGCTTTGAAAAATTCACAGGCGAAGCGGCCTTTCAGTTGCTACAGGACTACGGCGTACGCAACACCTTCCTGCCACCGACTGCATTGAAGATGATGCGCACCGTCACCGAGCCGGAAAAACGTTGGCGCTATCAATTGCGTTCCGTCGCCAGTGGCGGCGAATCGCTGGGCACGGAATTGCTCGACTGGGGACGTAAGACCTTCGGCCTGACGATCAACGAGTTCTACGGCCAGACTGAATGCAACATGACCGTGTCGTCCTGCGCCGCCATCATGGATTGCAAACCCGGCGCCATCGGCCGCGCCGCCATCGGACATACGCTTGCCATTGTCGACGCGCAGGGCCAGGTGCAGCCACCCGGCAGCGACGGCAACATCGCTGTGCAGCGTCCCGACCCGGTGATGTTTTTGCAGTACTGGAATAATCCACAAGCCACGCAAGACAAGTTCGTCGGCGACTGGCTGCTCACCGGCGACACCGGCTGCATGGATGACGAAGGCTATATCCGCTTCGTCGGCCGCGATGATGATGTCATCACGTCAGCCGGTTACCGCATCGGCCCCGGCGAGATTGAAGACAATATCCTCCAACACCCCGCCGTGAAAATGGTCGCCGTAATCGGTTCGCCCGATGCGCAGCGCACTGAGATCGTGGTTGCCATTGTCGTGCTGAAAGAAGGCGTCACCGGCGACGATCAGCTCAAGCGCGAGATTCAGGAACACGTCAAAGTACGTCTCGCTGCACATGAATATCCGCGAGAAATTTTCTTCGTCGATGAATTGCCGATGACGACCACCGGCAAAGTGATCCGGCGTGAGTTGCGGGCACGCGTCAGCGAATGGCGCTCACAGCCTTTGCGAGCTTAAGCAATCAGGCGGCGAGCGCTATCGTCAGTTGCAGCCAGCCGCCGACCTGCTCTTGCGCCACTAGTGCGCCATTGGCAACCGCGATCTGACGTTTCTCGTACGCCGGCAGATGTACTTGTACCGTACTCTGCGGGCGCGGCAGCTGTCCGCTGAACGACAGCTCCAGATGCAGCGTCGTGTCGTCGCCGCGCGCTGCAACCTGCCAGTACCCGTAATCACCATTGCGCCAGGCCTCGGAGACGCCGTCGTCTTCAATGCAACTGCCCTCCACTTCGGCCACGCCTTGCGGCGGCACGATCAGGAAGGCGCGTTGATCCGCCGGTCTGGCGAAATGCTGTTCGGCCACGTTCAACGGCACCACGCTGCCTTCGCGAATCAGGAATACCGGCTGCTCCCAGGGAGCCGGCAAAGTGACGGTCTTGCCGCCGTCGAACAGTTCGCCGCTCCAATACGATATCCAGCGTGCCCCCTCGGGCAAATACACCTCTCGTTCGGCCTGGCCTTCCTCCACCACCGACGCCACCAGCAAAGCATCGCCGACCATCATGTCGTCGCCGTCTTCATAACAGCGCGGGTCGCAGGGAAACTCGGCGAAGGTCGGACGCAGCACCGGCTCATAGCTGCGATGCCATTGCCACAGCAGATGATAGTAATAAGGGATGAGGCGATAACGCAGCTTGATCAGATCGGAAATCTGCGCCGTGACCTGCGGATGCATCCAAGGCTCGTTGGCGCTGCGGTCGTCGTTCCACGAGTGAATACTGAAACGCGGCAGGAACACGCCATGCTGAACCCAGCGCAACAGCAGCTCAGGCCCCGGCGCCGGGCCGGCGAAACCGCCGATATCGTGGCCGATATTGGAGATGCCTGACAAGGCCAGTCCCAAGGCCATCTTGATGTTGTAGCGCAGCGTTTCCCACGAGGTGTAGTTGTCGCCCGACCAGGTTTGCACATAACGATGCATGCCGACGCCGCCTGAACGCGACACCAGGAAAGGTCGCTTCTGCGGCGCATGTTCACGCTGGGCGTCGCGCGAGGCGCGCATCATCAGCATGGTTTGCAAGACCTTGGCCTCGTGCGCGGGAAAAGCTTTACCAAAACCGTTGGCAACCGCCTTCGTGTTCCACACTTCGAATTCGTTGTTGTCGTTCCAGGTGGAGACGATGCCGTAGTCGAGCAGCGCTGCCTTCACCTTTTCTTTCCACCAATCGATGGTGGCGGGATTGGTGAAATCGAGATAGGCGCCGACCTCATCCCAGAACTGCACCCAGGATGGTGACCCGTCTGGCCCGGCGATCAGCAAACCGGCGCGCTGCACTTCCTCAAACGCGGGATGATCCTGCAACAGGCAAGGCTTGATATTGGCGCATAGCGCTACGCCGTTATCGGCGTAGCCTTTAGTGAAGCCATGGATGTCGGGAAATTTTTCGTGGTTCCAATTAAAGACATAACGCTTTGGACCGATTGAGGTATAGCCGGACGACAGATGGAAGGAGTCACATAGAATGTCGTGCTCGCGGCACTTGTCGATGAACTCCTGCATGCGCTCCTGCGCATTGGGCGCATCGGTGTAGTTCATGGTCGAGCCGGAATAGCCCAGCCCCGACTTCGGCATCCAGGCAGGCGTGCCGGTCATCCAGGTGAAACGCTTGACCGCATCCAGCGGGGAATGCGCCGAGGCGATGAAGTAGTAATCGAGATCGCCATGCTCCGCCACGAAATGGCGGTACAGACCGTGGTAGTTGTCCATCTCGCGCCCCATGTCGAAGGTGCAGTCGGCCAGCGTGTCGTAGAACAGGCCGAAGCCGAGCGCTGCCTGCGGCTGCCAGGTGAGGTAGAACGGAATGTGCTTGTAGAGCGGATCGGTAGTCTTCGCGCTGTAACCCATGCAGTCGACGTTGACCATCTTGTAGCTCTGGTTGGCGCGATTGAGCAATCCGGCGCGCTCGCCCAGGCCGAGATAGATTTCGTCGGGTCGGCGCGCCTTGTAGTGATACACGCGGTCATCCCACCAGTCGAAGTTGTAGGCTTGCGTCGCGCGATCTTCCAGCACGGTATGCCAGGCGCCGTCGCGCTTGAGCGACCAGTTGCAGCGCCCGCCGTTCAGGCTGATTTCAAGGCGTACGTCTTCCGTCTGCACATGCAGCTTGTCGGCCGCCTCGCGCAAGGTGAATACCGGCAGCGAAAAACCGCTCAGATCGAGACGATCACGACCGTCAATCGCCACATCGTCCTGTCCCGGCGCGATGGCCCAGCTGCGCGGACCGCGCGCCATTCCGTTCGGCAGAACGCGTACGCGGATGATGTCCTGCTCCAATACGAAGACATCGATCACTGCTGCCGTATCGCTGCGCAAGCGCAGATGGTTTTCAGTCTGTTTTTCGAGATGGAATTGCGGTGGGTGCAGCAATGAAGTCATGGCGAAATCCGATGTGCTTGTTGCGATGTTTATTTTTATGCGGCGTGGCGCTGGACATCCAGTTCGATGCGCGCGCCGTCGGCGCCGAAGCAATGCAGCTGTGCCTTCGGGAAATCCAGCAATACGCTGCTGCGCTCCTGCAAATCAGTCTGGCCGTTGACCACGAATTCGAAGTTGCTCTCCTGATGGTGGCCGATCTTGCCCCGAATCAGGCTGCTGCCGCCCATGCGCTCGATCTGCGTAATCTGCAAGGCAATCGCACCGGCGGCATCAGGAGTCACATGCTCGGGACGAATGCCGATGGTGTGCGCCGCAGCGGGTAATTGCAGTCGCTGAATCAGCGTGGCGTCCAGCGCCGTCACCGGCAGGAAGTTCATGCGCGGCGAGCCGATGAAGCCTGCTACGAAACTATTTGCGGGACGGTTGTACAAATCCAGCGGTGCACCGATCTGCTCCACTTTACCCGCGCGCAGCACGACGATCTTGTCAGCCATGGTCATGGCCTCGACCTGATCGTGCGTGACGTAGATCATGGTGGTGCCCAGACGCGTATGCAGGTCGCGGATTTCGGCCCGCATGGAGATACGCAGCTCCGCATCCAGATTGGACAATGGTTCGTCGAACAAGAACAGCTTGGGATCGCGCACAATAGCGCGGCCGATCGCGACGCGCTGGCGCTGGCCGCCCGATAACTGCGTGGGCTTGCGTTGCAGCAGCTCTTCCAGGCGCAGCATGCGCGCGGCTTCGCCGACCTTGCTCTGCACCTCGGCCTTCTTGACGCCGGAGTTGATCAGGCCAAACGCCATGTTGTCGTACACGCTCATGTGCGGATACAGCGCGTAAGACTGAAACACCATCGCGCAACCGCGTTCGGCCGCCGACCGATCCGTAACATCCTGGCCTGAGATCAGCACTTGCCCCGAGGTGGCAGGTTCCAGCCCCGCGATGACACGCAGCAAGGTCGACTTGCCGCAACCCGAGGGACCGACGAAAACGACAAACTCACCGTCCTGCACTTCCAGATCGATACCGTGCAGCGTGGTCGTGGCGTCAAAACGTTTGACGACTTGTTGCAACTTCAGTGTGGCCATTACTCAGCTCCAGACTTTGACTATTTAACGCCCGCGCTGGCGATGCCGGTGGCGATGTATTTTTGTAAAAATGCGAACACCAGCGTCACCGGCACCAGCGTGATGACGGTCATGGCAAGCAGATAGTGCCATTCAGTGGTCAGCTCGCCCTGAAAGGAATTGAGCGCCAGCTGCAAGGTGAAATTCTCCGGTTTGGACAAGACCAGCAGCGGCCACAGAAAGTCGTTCCAGCGCCACATGACCGAGAAGATCGCCAGCACCGCGAGCGCTGGCGCCGACAAGGGCAATACGATTTTCCAGTAGATGCGCCATTCGCTGGCGTTGTCCATGCGCGCCGCTTCGATCAGTTCGTCCGGGATGGTCAGCATGTACTGACGCAGCAGGAAGACGCCGGTGGGCGTCGCCACCGCCGGCCAGATCACACCCCACAGACTGTTGAACAAGCCGACGCCGGAGACGATCAGAAAGGCCGGCACCAGAATGATGGTAGGCGGGATCATCAGCGTGGCTACGATCAGCAGCAACACCGCCTTCTGCCCGGTGAAGCGATATTTGGACAAGGCGAAGGCCGCCATTGAATTGAATAGCAGCGTAATCGCCGTCGCCATGACGGTGATGAAGACGCTGTTGTTGAGGTTCTGCAGAAAATTGAACTTGCCGAACAGCTCGGTGTAATTGCCGGTCGCCACGCTCACTTCGCGTACCGGCTTGCGCTCCCGGATATTGATCTTCAGCTCCTGCCCGGGCTGAGCAGGATCAACCATGGTGGCGATAATGCCCATGCGGCGCAGTTCTACCATTTCCCGCGATTTTCCGTCGGTGCCTTTGACGGTGAACACCGGATGAAGCTTAGCAACGGCACCATCATCGGATTCACCTGGTAGCTTCACCATCTTTTGCGTGTAGGGTAGCAAGGTCGGCGGGAATTCGCTGATCGCCGCCTCGCTCTTGAGCGACGACAACACCAGCCATAACACCGGCGCGAACATCAGCAGCAAGCCCATCAGCAAATACAGGTAGCTGAGCCAGTCGGTCCAGTGCAAACGCTGGCGACCGCGAGTACGGGTAAGAAAATTTTTCATGCCGGCAGTCTCAATAGTCTCGTGTCAATTTGCTTACGGATCTGCGAAGCCATCAGCGCTTTCTCTTTCCGGCCTCACCGGCGCGCGACAGTTTCAGTTGGAGCAGCGTCAGCACCAGAATTCCCGCCGCCAGCACCAGCGAAGCGGCCGCTGCCAGACCATAGAGATGGATCTGCTCGGCAAAGCCGACCTGATAGATGTACTGAACAATGAAAGTCGTAGCCGAACCCGGACCGCCGCCGGTCAGTACGAATACCTCGTCGAAGATCTGAATGGCGCGGATCAGCGCCAGCACCACGACCACGATCAGATTGGGCATCAGCAGCGGAATCGTGATGCGGGACAGCGTGCGCCAGGGCGATGCGGCGTCCATCTCGGCGGCGTCGTATACATCGCGCGGGATCGCCTGCAAACCCGCAAGCAGGATCAGCGTGTAGAAACCCATGTGCGCCCAGATCGACACGAAGATCACCCAGAAGAACGACCAGTTTGCATCCGTCAGCCATTCCTGCGCGTCGTAGCCGCCTGCCATGAGGCCGGCATTCAGCAAGCCGTGTTTTTGCAGTATCCACTTCCACAGCAATGCCACCACGACCGGTGACAACAACACGGGATAGAAGAACACGCCGCGCCAGAAGCTGCGGCCGATGATCTTGCGATTGAGCACCAGCGCGGTCAGCAGCGAAAAGAACACCATCAGCACGACTTGCAGCACGGTGAACTTCGACGTGTTGGCAATCGCCTTCCAGAACAGATCCTGGTTGCAGGTGGAGATGTCGAAATGATTGCTGCATTCAAACAGCATCGAGAAATTTTCCGCGCCCACAAAGGGACGCGCCGCGGGCATGATCTGCACGCCGGAGGTCATCGCGTAGTGGAAGTTGATGAGGATGGGCAGGAAAGTGAACATCCCGAAGATGATCAGATTGGGCGCAACGAACAGCCAGGCAATGCGCGACAAACCCAGCCAGCGTTGACCGACGCGGAAGAACGGTTCAAACAGATTGAAAAAGCAGCTTGCAATGAAACCCACGACTTCTCCTGGAGTATAAAACGCCGGCAAACACTGCGATGGCCCGCCCTGCAGCCATCGCAGCCTCAGGTTTATTTCTTCGCCTGCCTGACAGATTCGGCCATGTCGCTGGAGAGTCGCGTCATGGCGTCGTTGACGCTCATCTCGCCCACAATGGCTTGGGTCACGCGCGTGACGGTCGGGAACATCAGGGAGCGATTGTATTGATAACCCTGCAGGCGATACGCCAGCGGCGACAAGCGGGGGATGTCGGTGGAGAAGACTGCCAGTGCAGCCTTGATTTCCGGTGCGGAGGTGTAGTTGACACCCTTTTGCACCAGACCCTGATGCGCCGGCAAGTTCTCGGTCTTGGCCATCATCTCGGCGTAGACGTCTTCCTGCGCCAGGAAGTCGAGGAAGCGGCCGGCTTCCTTCGGTGATTTACTGCCCTTCAGGGCGACGAAGGCGGCGCCGCCCGGCATGCCTGAACAGGCTGCCGGCCCGCAAGGATTGGGCACGACGATCCAATCAAAGTTTTTGCCGATCTGGCTGCTCATGCGGCGGATCTGCCACGAACCGCTCAGGTACATCACGATGCGGCCGTTCTTGAAATCTTCAAAACCGTCGCGGTAGGCGGAACCGCCTGCGCCGGCCCAGACTTCCTTGGACATGGTGCCGTCCTTGTTCCAGCCGACAAATTTTTGCACGATCGCCTTGTAGCCGTCATCGATAACCAGATCGCCACTGGCATTGAATAATTTGGCGCCATAGCTGATGGCGGGACCGGCAAAGCGATGGCCGGAGCGATCCCATGCCATCGATGCTTCCAGCTGCGTGGCCTTGGCGACTTTACGCGTGGCGGCGACCCAGTCATCCCAGGTCGCCTTCGGGCCGGGCAGCGGCACATTGGCTTGTTCGAACAAGGTCTTGTTGACGTACGGTCCCGTCACCGTCAGTTGCGACATCAGACCGTAGATACCCTTGTCCCCGGCGCTGGTGCGCATCCACGACAGCGTATTGCCGAAATTTTTTTCCCAGTAGTTGCGATCCTGTACATAAGGACCGATATCCAGATAGTACTTGGCCAGGCCGCCGATTTCCGTCACGCGGGCGATGTCTGGGCCCTGGCCTGAGGCGAGTTGTACAGGAAGCTGCTCGACCACGGTCTTGTAGGGAACCTTGTCGACGATGATCTTTGTACCCGGATTTTTTGCTTCGAAACGTTTGGCCAGTTCGGCGGTGACGTCGCATTCGTTGCCGTCCTGATAGCACATGACGCGGACATCGGCGGCCCATGATGCAGCACTGCAGGTCGCTGCAGCGCATAACGCCAACAAGCACAGTGCATGACGATGGCGGCCGGGATGGGCTTTGGATTGAATCATGTTGTCTCCACTGTATCGCGCCGCTTTGAAGCAGCTGCTGATTTTTATTTTTCTGCGAAAAAAGCCACCCCGACCTTAGCAGATAGGGGTGGCCAACCTCAAGCTATTTCAGTCCACAAACTCATTCAGGCAAGACTTAGAAGAAATGACGGAAGCCCGCCATGATCACAGCCTGATTGCGGCCTGACGATGGTGAACCGTTTTGCGAATCGCCGACCACAGCGACCGCGTTGACGATGTTGCCCGCACCTGCTTTACCCAGCGTCTGACCGCGTGCCAGTTGATACGCTTGCAGCAGATAGAACGCTGTGCGCTTGGACAGCGAGTAAGTCTCTTCCAATGCGATCTGATGATACTTGGCCGGATCGTTGATGCCGTTGGCAGCACGCTCGCGGGTGTAGCTGTAACCTGCAGCCAGCATCCACGCAGGAGTCGCCTGATAGGTTGTAATCACACCCAGCGTATCGAAGGTAGCTTTTTGCGTGAACAGCGAACCGTTGCCTGGCTTGTATTGGGCATTGGCGTAGTTGGCGCCAAACATCCAGTTGCCGGTGGTGTAGCGTGTGGCGCCGGCGATCATCACCACGTTGTCGGAAGAGGCGTAACCGTTGTTGATGGCCGAAGTGGCGAAGCTGCCGGAGGCTGTCGAGTTCCAAGCAGTCGCCGGACCTGAGCCGTTCTTCAGGCGCTGAAAACCGAGCGCAAAATTCCATGGGCCGACGTCATACTTACCCGCCAGACTGTAGGCATTGCCGGTGGACGTGGAACCGGCGGTTTCACCGAAACCATACAAGGCGCTGATCTGTGCACCACCACCGAAAGTCGGCGAAATGTAGGTGATCGCATTGCTGATACGTACCGTTGTGTCAAGACCATCGACGTCGCCAGGGTGAGCGCCGGTTGCGCCGGTTAGCACGCTGGTCGGGCCGATGGCGCCGACATACTGAAAGTATGGGGTGTACTGACGGCCGACGAGCATGCTGCCGTAGCTGTTGTTGACCAGACCGACGAAGGACTGACGATTGAACAAGGTATTGGCTGAACTCATGGCGCCGGTATTGGTGTCAAAGCCATTTTCCAGAGTGAATACGGCTTGCGAGCCGCCGCCCAGATCTTCCGCTCCCTTGAAGCCGATCTTGCTGGCGTTCAGGTTACCGGTGCGCAGGTACAAGTTGTGCAGACCGCCTTGATTGTTGGTGTAGACCAGCGCATCGTCGATTGCGCCATAGATTGTCACGCTGCTCTGTGCAGATGCCTGCACCGATGCACCTGCCGCGACAATTGCCAGCCCTCCCATTGCCAAACTGCGTCGTAGTTTCATTTCTTCTCCTCTTCTTCTACTCGGATATTTGCGGTATTGGTATGACTCCGCCCTAAATTGATTCCAGCCTTGCAAGGCAACACCGGATTCAAAACCTTGTGTGACAACCGACATCTGTGAAACGCACAAATCGAAGACGCAACAACGCTCCCGCCGCAGTGCGGCGCAACGAAGCGGGCGACTGCATGCCATGTGGTGTTATCGGGAGAACGCCGCTGCCGCGGCGCCGATCAGTTCAGGCCGCGTCCTATGTGAAGGGCGGGAAAGCGCACACTGAGGTGTACGCCGGGGTGCACAGGTTTGTGCGAGTGCTGATTGTTTTCATTGCCGTCTCCGTCATGTGTGACGCCCTCTGTGGGACGTTCATTGTCAGCATGACGCGACAGAAAATCCTAACGCCATGCTTTCTTGAATTCATTCATCACGCGCTCAAGATGCTCACGCATCGCATCACGTGCAGCGACCGGGTCCCGCGCCACCAGCGCATCAAACACTTTCTGATGCTCTTCCAGCGAAGCTTCGCGCAACTGCGGCGTGTGAAAATGCTCTTCCAGCTTCTTCCACAACACACCGCGCAACTGATCCCACAATGCCGTGACGACTTGCGCCATCACGCTGTTACCGCTGGCTTCGGCGATACGGATGTGGAACAACCTGTCATCCGCTTCATTGGCCAGCTTGTCGTTAAAATTGCGTCCCATCGCCGCCAACTGCGTATAGATCTTGTCGATGTCGGCATCGGTGCGGTTCTGTGCAGCCAAGGCCGCCACTTCCGACTCAATCACCCAACGCGCCCGCAACAACTCGAACGGCCCCGCGCCACCGTCAGGGATGAATCCGACCGGCTTGGTTGCCGCGTCGCAGACATAAATCCCGGAGCCACCGCGTACTTCCACCAGCCCTTGCACTTCCAGCGCGATGATCGCTTCGCGCACCGAGGTGCGGCTGATCTCAAACCGGTCCGCCAGGCTTCGCTCCGAAGGCAAGCGCTCGCCGGCCTTGAACTCGCCCTGCAGGATCAGGTCGGCAATCTGTTCTGCCAGACGCTGATACGACCGCTCCGGTGCTGACGCTGGCTCCAACAATTCTGAACGCACTGCTTTTCTTGTTACTTTTACTGCCTTGTTTGCTGAATTCGTTGCTGCTGTATCCACAGTTGAGGCTGATGATCGAATCTGACGATCTGCCATAAAACCCTCTTTTTTAGCTTTAAATTGGTCTATCCACTGTATAGAAAAGCAGCGTTCAAAGCAAACAGTGGCTTACCAATTTCAGCGATACTCTCACTTTGGTCTAACCATGTCAATCTTCATGCGTACCGGTTTGTGGCTTAAAAACAAAAGCCTACGGGGAGGCCCGGCGCTGCGACTATTGCGCCAGTCAAATTGGAGTGCCATAATCAATATTGGTTAGACCACATTGAAAATTCATTCAGAACAGCCGAGCGCCCAGGTCATCCGAAACCGGACCGCTCCGCATCGAGACAAGGAAATCGCATCCATGAAGATCCTCAGCGCCAAGGTCATCGTGACCTGTCCAGGCCGCAACTTCGTCACCCTCAAGATAGAAACCGACCAGGGCATTTACGGTATCGGTGACGCCACCCTGAACGGACGCGAACTTGCCGTCAAATCGTATCTGGAAGATCACATCATTCCTTGCCTGATCGGACGCGACGCCTCACGCATCGAAGATACCTGGCAATACCTCTATCGCGGCGGCTACTGGCGCCGCGGCCCGGTCACCATGACTGCCATCGCCGCCGTCGACATGGCGCTGTGGGATATCAAGGGCAAGGCTGCCAATCTGCCGGTGTATCAGCTGCTGGGTGGCAAGAGCCGCGAAGGCGTCATGGTCTACGGCCACGCCAACGGCCGCGACCACGCCGAAGCGCTGGATGCTGTCGGCCACTATATCGACATGGGTTACAAGGCAATCCGCGTGCAGTCCGGCGTACCGGGTCTGGACAAGGCCTACGGCGTCGGCAAGGGCAACATGTATTACGAACCGGCCGACAAGGGCCTGCCCGACGAAGAAATCTGGGATACGCCGCTGTACCTGCGCCATACGCCCGACCTGTTCGAAAAGGTGCGCGTCAAATACGGCAGCGATCATCACCTGCTGCACGATTGCCATCACCGTCTCAAACCGATTGAAGCGGCGCAACTGGGCAAGGCGCTGGAACCGTTCAAGCTGTTCTGGATGGAAGACGCCACGCCGGCAGAGAATCAGGAAGCCTTCAAACTGATCCGCCAGCACACCACCACTCCGCTGGCCGTCGGCGAAATCATGAGCAGCATCTGGGATTGCAAGGATCTGATCCAGAATCAGTTGATCGACTACATCCGCACCACCGTCGTCCATGCCGGCGGCATCACGCACCTGCGCCGCATCGCCGATCTCGCCTCGCTATACCAGGTGCAGACCGGCTGCCACGGCGCGACCGATCTGTCCCCAGTGAGCATGGCGACAGCACTCAACTTCAACATGTGGGTGCCCAATTTCGGCATACAGGAATACATGCGCCATACGCCGGAAACGGATGCGGTCTTCCCGCATGGCTACCACTTCGACAAGGGTTATCTGATGTTGCCCGATGCACCGGGTCTGGGTGTGGACATCGACGAAGCGGCTGCGCTCAAATTCCCATATGAGCGCGCCTATCTGCCGACTTGCCGTCTGCGTGACGGTACGGTGTGGAACTGGTAAGAGCGAGTTGATTCTGCTGCTGTCGTCCTGACGAAAGTCAGGACCCAGTGTCGTATCTAAGCGCGTCACGACACTGGGTCCCAGCTTTCGCTGGGAAGACTGCCAAATTCTGTCGGGAGATCAGGCGCCGCGTGCGCGGTCTTCCTTGAACTTGGCGACGAATTGCGTGAACTGCCCATCGTCGATGGCAGCACGGATTTCCTTCATGATCTGCAGGTAGTAATGCAGGTTATGAATCGTGTTCAGACGCGCACCGAGGATTTCACCGGTGCGATGCAGGTGATGCAGATAAGCGCGCGAGAAGTTCTTGCAGGCGTAGCAGTCGCAGGTTTCGTCGAGCGGCTTGGTGTCTTCCTTGTAGCGCGCGTTCTTGATCTTGATATCGCCGAAACGCGTGAACAGCCAGCCGTTGCGCGCATTGCGGGTCGGCATGACGCAGTCGAACATGTCGACGCCGCTGGCCACGCCGGCAACCAGATCTTCCGGCGTGCCGACACCCATCAGATAGTGCGGCTTGTCCGCAGGCAGACGCGGGCCGATGTGCTCCAGCACGCGCATCATGTCTTCTTTCGGCTCGCCGACCGACAGGCCGCCAATGGCAATGCCGTCAAAACCCAGTTCGTTCAGGCCCGCTAGTGATTCGTCGCGCAGGGTTTCGAACATGCCGCCCTGCACGATGCCGAACAGCGCGTTGGGATTTTCACCACCCTTGAACTCATCCATGGAACGCTTGGCCCAGCGCAGCGACATGCGCATCGATTGCGCCGCTTCCACTTGCGTGGCGGGACGGCCGTCGATTTCATACGGCGTACATTCGTCGAACTGCATGACGATGTCGGAGTTCAGCACGCGCTGGATCTGCATCGACACTTCCGGCGACAGGAACAACTTGTCGCCGTTGATCGGCGAGGCGAAGTGCACGCCCTCTTCCGTGATCTTGCGCATCTCACCCAGCGAAAATACCTGGAAGCCGCCGGAGTCGGTCAGGATCGGTTTGTCCCAACCCATGAAACCATGCAAGCCGCCGAACTTGGCCATCACCTCCAGACCCGGGCGCAGCCACAGGTGGAAGGTATTGCCGAGGATGATGTGGGCATCGATCTCCTTGAGTTCCAGCGGCGACATCGCCTTGACGGAACCGTAGGTGCCGACCGGCATGAAGATCGGCGTTTCGACCACACCGTGGTTCAGTTTGACACGACCGCGACGGGCGTTGCCGTCGGTTTTAAGCAGAGTAAATTCAAGCATGATGTGTACAGGTTAAAAGCATGGCGTCGCCATAGCTGAAGAAACGATATTGCTGCGCGATGGCGTGTGCGTAAGCAGCACGGATGTTGTCGTAGCCGGCAAAGGCGGAGACCAGCATCAGCAGCGTCGACTTGGGCAAGTGGAAGTTGGTAATCAGGCGATCCACGGTGTTAAAGGTATAGCCCGGCGTGATGAACAGCCGCGTGTCGGCGCTGCCCGCTTCCAGCGCACCGGATTGCGATGCCGACTCCAATGCGCGCATGCTGGTGGTGCCGACGGCGACTACCTTACCGCCCGCCGCTTTCACCGCGCGTACTTTATCCACCGTCTCTTGCGCGATGGTGTACCACTCGCTGTGCATCTTGTGCTCGGACAGGTCTTCCACCCGCACCGGCTGGAAAGTGCCGGCGCCGACGTGCAGTGTGACAAAGGCGGTATCGACGCCCTTGGCTTTCAGCTTCGCCAGCAAGGCTTCATCAAAATGCAGACCCGCAGTCGGCGCGGCAACCGCACCCGGCTCCTTGGCGTACACGGTCTGGTAGCGCGTCTCGTCGAACTCATCGGCTTCGTGCTCGATATACGGCGGCAACGGCAGACTGCCGTATTGTTCCAGCAGTTCGAATACATCCGACGGAAATTGCAGCGTGTAGAACTCGCCATAGCGCTCGCCGACGATCACGTCGAAAGCCTCGGCCAGACGAATACGCGTACCTGCCGGCGGCGACTTGGACGCCCGCACCTGAGCATGCACGCTGCGGCTGTCGAGCACGCGCTCAACCAACACCTCGACCTTGCCGCCGGTTTCCTTGACGCCAAAGAAGCGCGCCTTCAGCACGCGGGTATCGTTGAAGACGAGCAAATCGCCGGGCGACAGCAAGTCGACCACATCGGCGAAGCGACGGTCGGTCAAGGCAGCGCCATCGACTTGCAGCAAACGGGAAGCACTGCGCTCCGCCAGCGGCAGCTGGGCAATCAACTCAGGCGGCAAGTCGAAATCGAAATCGGAAAGTGAATACATGGAAAATAAAGAATAGAAGCAACAATACTGCGACAATACTGTAATTAAACACAGTAAAATAGCGCCAAACCCTCTATTTTACGCTTTCTCGACATAGAAACCTCTCTGCATGCCAGCACCGAAGAAGAAAGCTTCCGCCGACAGCACCAAGGAAGGCAAAGCCCCAGCCAAAGCATCAAAGAGCACGCCGCCGCTGAGCAATGCCCAGAAGGCCCAAAACAAGCTCGCCAAACTGGGCCTGCGCTCGGACATGGATCTGGCGCTGCATCTGCCGCTGCGCTACGAGGACGAAACGCAGGTCATCAGCATCCACGACGCCAGCCTGCGCGGCACGCAAGTGGTTCAGGTCGAGGGCATCGTCAGCAAGAGCGACATTCAGTTCCGCCCGCGCCGGCAGCTGGTCGTCACGATTACCGACGACAGCGGCCCACTGGTGATGCGCTTCGTCAATTTCTACGGCAGCCAGGCCAAGCAGTTATCGGAAGGCGTTCGCGTTCGCGTGCGCGGCGAATTGCGCCACGGTTTCTTCGGCGCCGAGATGGTTCACCCCACGTATAAAGTCGTGCTCGAAGGCGCTCCATTGCCGACCGCGCTCACACCGGTCTACCCGGCTGGCGAAGGCCTCTCGCAGGCGTATCTGCGTAAAGCCATCGGCGGCGCCCTGAGCCGCATCAACTGGCGCGACACCCTGCCCCCAGCCATGCTGGAAGAACTGAAGCTGGGCGGCTTCGAGTCTTCGATACGCTTGCTGCACAATCCGCCGACCGACGTCGACGAATACGCGCTGGAAGAACGCTCGCATCCGGCCTGGATCCGCATGAAGTTCGATGAATTGCTGGCGCAGCAACTGTCGCTCAAACGCGCCCAGGCGGCACGCCGCGCGCGCAATGCCAGCGCACTGCCGACCATCGGCAAGATTTCCAGGGCATTCATCAAACAATTGCCGTTCAAGCTGACCGGCGCACAGCAACGCGTGCTGGCAGAGATTCGCCATGACCTGCAAGAATCCTTTCCCATGCAACGACTGCTGCAAGGCGACGTCGGCAGCGGCAAGACCGTGGTTGCCGCCGTGGCTGCTGCACAAGCCATCGACAGCGGTTTTCAGGCGGTATTGATGGCGCCGACCGAAATCCTGGCCGATCAACATTTTCGCAAGATCGCCGCATGGATGGAGCCGCTCGGCGTCAAGGTCGCCTGGCTCACCGGCAGCCTCAAAAAGAAAGAAAAGGCCGAAGCCAACGCGCTCATCGAATCCGGCGAGGCACGGCTGGTCATCGGCACGCATGCGCTGATTCAGGACAATGTGCAGTTTCAGAAGCTCGGTCTGGTGATTGTCGACGAGCAGCATCGCTTCGGCGTCGGCCAGCGGCTGGCGTTGCGTAACAAAGCACGGGATGCCGACGCGGACATCTCCGCAATGCCATCGGCGACGCAAACCGTCCCGCATCAATTAATGATGTCGGCCACGCCGATCCCGCGCACGCTGGCGATGACTTATTACGCCGATCTGGAAGTCTCCGTCATCGATGAACTGCCACCAGGCCGCACGCCCATCGTCACGCGCACCATCGATCAGAACCGTCGCGAAGAAGTCATCGCGCGCGTGCACGCCAATGCGCTGGAAGGCCGCCAGGTTTACTGGGTCTGCCCGCTGATCGAAGAATCCGAAGCCCTGCAGCTGCAAACCGCGACCGACACTTATTCCATGCTGGCGGAAGCGCTGCCCGACCTGCGCATCGGCCTGGTCCACGGCCGCCTCAAACAAGCTGAGAAGCAAGATGTAATGGATGCCTTTAGCCGCGGCGAAATCCACGTACTGGTCGCCACGACCGTGATTGAAGTCGGCGTCGACGTACCCAATGCCTCGCTGATGGTGATCGAACACGCGGAACGATTCGGTCTGTCGCAGCTGCACCAGTTGCGTGGCCGCGTCGGCCGTGGCGCCGCAGCCAGCGCCTGCATCCTGCTCTACCAAAGCCCGCTCGGCGGCACCGCCAAGCAGCGCCTGATGACCATGCGCGAGACCGCCGACGGTTTTGAAATCGCCCGCCGCGACCTGGAAATCCGCGGCCCCGGCGAGTTCCTCGGCGCACGCCAATCGGGAGAAGCACTGCTGCGTTTTGCCGATCTGGCGACCGATCAATGGCTGGTGGAAAAAGCCCGCAATCTGGCGCAGACGCTGCTGCAAAATGAGGACGCTATTGTCGACGCGCATTTGCAGCGCTGGCTCGGTGGCAAGGAAGATTTCCTCAAGGTCTGATGACCTAAATCTGATGACCTCGTGCCCGATCATGCGGACATCAAGGATTCGTTTTCATGTATGCCAGCAAGTTATCCAGATCCTTTTCATTGCTGATGCCCCAAAACCGCATCTTGGTTCCCGGCACCACCTCACCCGGCGCTTTCATGAAAGCCCGCAGTTTGTCTTCGGTCCAGACGATGCGCGAGTTTTGCATCGCCGCTGAATAGCGATAGTCCTTGGTCGAACCGGCCGGACGGCCGACGATACCGTTGAGCTGCGGCCCGAAACCGGCGCGCGCCGAGGGGCCGATCTGGTGGCAGCTGGCGCATTTGGCAAACGCCGCTTTGCCGGCTGCAACGTCGCCTGCAGCCTTTGCCGAAATCGGCAGGCAAAACATCGTGGCCGCCGCTATCCTGAGCAAAGCCTGCAAGGCTTGCAGCGCCTGAATCCATACTTGTTTTTTACTCATGTTCTTACCTGCAAATCCGCAGATTCCTTCTGCGATTGGGCGCAACTCTATCATGCTGCCTGCCGCGCTGCCGCTGCCCTGCATGCCACCCGCAAATGAGCTATAGTCTGCGCATATCAGCTCGCATCAGCCAATAAAGCCTTATGACACTCACCGAACTCAAATACATCGTCGCCGTAGCGCGCCAAAAACATTTCGGCCACGCTGCCGAAGCCTGTTTTGTGGCGCAGCCGACCTTGTCGGTCGCGATCAAGAAACTGGAAGACGAACTCGGCGTCATCATCTTCGAACGCGGCGGCACCGAGGTGTCGGTCACGCCATTGGGTGCACAGATCGTCGCACAGGCCGAACGCGTGCTGGAACAAACCGCCGCCATCAAGGAAATCGCGAGCCAGAACAAAGACCCGCTGTCCGGCCCGCTGCGCCTGGGCATCATCTACACCATCGGCCCTTATCTGCTGCCATCGCTGGTCAAGACCATGATCGAGACGGTGCCGCAAATGCCGCTGATCTTGCAGGAAAATTTCACCACGCGCCTGATCGAGTTGCTACGCCAGGGCGAGTTGGATGCGGCCATCATGGCGCTGCCTTTTCCTGAGCACGGCCTGATCGTGCAACCGCTATACGACGAAGAATTTGTCATCGCCCTGCCCAAGCATCACAAATGGGCAGAGCGCAAGGAAATCACTGCGCAGGATCTGAAAACCGAAACCATGCTGCTGCTCGGCAACGGTCATTGCTTCCGCGATCAGGTGCTGGAAGTCTGCCCGGAAATGTCGCGCTTCTCGACCGCCGGCGACGGCATTGCGCGCACCTTCGAGGGCTCTTCGCTGGAAACCATCCGCCATATGGTGTCGTCCGGTATCGGCATCACCGTGCTGCCGCAAGCCTCGGTGCCCGACATGAACGCCAAGGACGGCATGGTGCGTTACGTGCCGTTCGCCAAACCGGTTCCGTCACGCCGCGTGGTCATCGCCTGGCGCAAGAGCTTCACCCGCCAGGCGGCCATCGACACAGTACGCAAGGCCGTGCTGGCCTGCAATTTGCCGGGCGTCGACATGCTGCATGAAGCAGAAGTCACGGAAGGCTGAACAAGCAATCAATAAGGAGCACCTACGTGCAATCGAATGTGCAGTTGATGCCCGCGATCCCGATCATCCGCATCTTTTCCGAAGACAAGGCCAGAGAGTTTTATCTCGATTTTCTTGGTTTTCAAATCGACTGGGAGCACTGCTTTGAAGCGGGTGCTCCGCTTTACCTCCAGATCCGCCGCGCCGACCTGATTCTGCATCTGAGTGAACACTATGGCGACGCCGCACCGGGGGCGACCATCTTTGCGCGGGTACACGGCATTGATGCGTTTCATCAGGAGCTGACCGCCAAAGATTATCCCTACGCCCGTCCGGGCGTGGAAAGCCTGCCTTGGGGGCGCCAGATGCAAATCGCCGATCCTTTCGGCAATCGTCTGCGCTTCTGTGAGCAAATGCATTCCTAGAAATCTTCGTCGTCCCATCCCTTCATGGAGGAGCTGTTTTGAACTCGCCGTCTTTCACCCTGTACGTTGATGCCCAATTTCTCAGTCCTTATGCGATGTCCGCTTTCGTCGCGCTGACGGAAAAAAATCAGCCCTTTGAACTGCGTACCGTCGACCTGACGCTGCAGCACAATCATTTGCCGGAATACGCGCAACTGTCGATGACGCATCGCGTGCCGACGCTCTGCGAAGGAGATTTCCATCTGTCGGAATCGTCCGCCATCGACGAATATCTGGAAGACCGGTTCTCTGAAGTTGCCCCGCTGTATCCACGCGATCCGCGCCAAAAGGCCAAAGCCCGTGAAATACAGGCATGGTTGCGCAGCGACCTCGGACCGATCCGGCAAGAGCGCCCTACCGAGGCTGTGTTTCTCGGCAAAAAGTACGACCCCTTGTCGACCGCAGCACAGTTTGCCGCGCACAAGCTGATTCAGGCCGTCGATGCGCTGCTGAGTGAAGATGCGGCCAACCTGTTCGGAGAATGGTGTATCGCCGACACCGATCTCGCGGTGATGATCAATCGCCTCGCCTTGCATGGCGACGCCTTGCCGCCCAAACTGATTGCCTATGCACAGCAACAGTGGCAGCGGCCATCGGTGCAGCGTTGGCTGGCGCTGGAACGGCCGACCGTTTCGTAACAACTATCTCTGTCATTTCCCTCACCGTTCAATAAGAAAAATCACAGGAGTGTTCATGTCGTTGTCCTCACTGACCAAACGTTGTGCCCTTGCCGTTGCTATCTCGGCCTTGCTTTTGCAGGCCGGACCGGCAGCAGCACAAAGTGCGTCGCTGCATCTGATCAACGAATATCCGGCTACCTCGATCACTGCCAGCGCCGACCTGCAGTTTGCGGCCGCGGTCAAACAGTTGTCCAATGACGACATCGCCGTGACCACTCTGCAAGAAACCGCGAATCCCTACAAGGGCAAGGATCAGGTCAGCGCAGTCAGTAGCGGCAAGGCGGAAATCGGCACACTTTTCGCCGGCATTCTGGGCGGCAGCGATTCATTCTTCCTGCTGTCTTCACTGCCTTTCGTGGTGGATGATTTCGAGCAGGCGCAATCGCTGTTCACCTGCACCCAGCCGGAATTGGAACGCCATCTGGCGGCACTGAACATGCGCTTGCTGTACGCCACACCGTGGCCGCCATCCGGGATCTGGTCGGCCAAGGCAGTGCCGGACGTCGATGCAATCAAGGCGCTCAACATCCGTACTTATGACGACAACAGCCGAGGCGTCTTCCAACGCGTCGGCGCCAACAGCGTCAACCTGCCATTCTCTGCTGTCGGCCCCAAGCTGGTTTCCGGCGAACTCAATGCCGTGCTGTCATCTGGCGACGGCGGCGCGGGCAATCGTCTGTGGGACCATCTGCCTAACTTTACCGCCATCAGCTATGCAATCCCGTTGAGCTACACCATCATCAACAACGATGCCTGGAACAAGCTGACACCGGCGCAGCAAAGCATCCTGACGCAAGCGGCCAAAGCCACCAGCGACGCCAGCTGGGCCAACGTCAAGAGCCGCATCCAGGACAACTATGCCCGCATGAAAGAACACAATATGCAGCTGAATCTGCAGCCCGCGGCAAGCGTACGCCTGGCGCTGCGCAAGGCCGGCCAGGAGCAAACCGACAGCTGGTGGCAGCAAGATAAAAATAGCGAAGTCCGGACACGCTGCACGGCCGTATTGCAGGCAAAATAAGCACTGTAAAGAACCAATTGAAGAAATCGAGGAGATCCTGATGCCAAGCAAAGACACGCTGGAAAAGTTCATCGCTCGCGTCGAAGCGAATGCGCATATTGAGGCGGTGGAAGAGTTCTACGCCGAAGACTCCACCATGCAGGAAAACGGCAACCCGCCACGCTTTGGCCGAGATGCCCACATCGCCAACGAACGCAAGGTCATGGCGCGTGTAAAGAGCCTGAAGTCAAAATGCGTGCGACCGGTGTTTATAGAAGGCGACAAAGTGGTGATTCGATGGATCTTCCGTTTTGAATGGCAAGACGGCACCGTCACCCACATGGAAGAGCTGGCCTATCAGCGTTGGGAAGGCGAACGTATCGCCGAAGAGACTTTCTTCTACGACCCGGCGCAACGCGTGCCGCTCGTAGAAGAAAAATATTGAAAAATTTTCCTGCAGATTAAAATAAGTCGATATCGCCGCCTACTGGCTTCTTCGCCAGTTTTCCGGCGTAATCGCGTTCTTTCATCTCCAGCGCCGGATCGGCAGACTTCAGTTTTTTGACCAGTACTTTGCCGGAACGCGGGAAGTAATGCACCTTGCGCGGCCAGATGTCGTTCAGATCTTCAGCCACCACGCGAATGCCTTCGGTACGCAGATAGCTCCTGACGAAAGCGGCATTGCGCTCGCCGACGTTGATCGCATTGAATCCGCGCAACACGGCGCCACCACCAAATACCTTCGACTCCAGATTCTCGCGCTTGGCGCCGGCCTTGAGGACTTCATTGATCAGGATTTCCATGGCGTAGGTACCATAGCGCATCGAGGATGAAATCGGGCTGTCGGCATCATTACCGCCATCCGGCAGCATGAAATGATTCATCCCGCCGATGCCTGTGACCCGATCGCGAATGCACGCCGACACGCACGATCCCAGTACCGTCACGATCATCATGTCGTGATGCGTGTAATAGTATTCGCCAGGAAGAATTTTTGCCGTATCGCAATTGAAATTGCGGTCATGGTAGACATGGGAAGCGAACTGCTCGATATTTGCGTTCATCGTTTTTCCTGTTCCGGCGTGGGGCACCGTTCGTTGTCTTAGGGTGACATCTTATTGAGTATGTTGAAACGATTTTATGCAGACTCACGCATTGTCGATATAGGGGAATCCCCTAGGCTATAGTCGAGCGCCTTCCAGTATTGACGGCAACATCAGGCCCAGAACGGAAGAAGAGCAGGCAGGCGCAAATTATTTGCCGCTGCGAAACAGGAACAATTTGCCACACTGGCAATACGCTTTTTTTCCGTACAGCATTGTTTACTCTGCACCAAACAAAACGGCCCGGCATTTTTATCCATGCCGGGCCGCTTCTTCTAACGCGCGATTGCTTATCTCTACACTTCCGATCTGATCGGATTACGAATGATGCCGACGCCGGTAATTTCAGTTTCCAGCAGGTCGCCCGGCTTCAGGAACTCCGGTGGCGTGCGCGCAAAGCCGACACCCGATGGCGTACCGGTCGCGATGATGTCGCCCGGCTCCAGCGTCATGCCGCGTGACAGCTCGGCGATGATGCGCGGAATTTTGAAATACATCTGCTTGTAGCTGGCATTCTGTTTTTCGACGCCATTGACGCGGCAGATCACGCGCACGTCGTCGAGCTGCACGCCCGCGGCGGTGACGATCCACGGCCCCATCGGCCCATGTCCATCCAGGCTCTTGCCCTTGAACCATTGTCCGCCGTGACGCTTCTGCTGGACTTCGCGCGACGTGGTGTCGTTGTAGGCGGCATAGCCGAAGACGTAATCCATCGCTTTGTCTTCCGGAATATTGCGTCCGCGCTGACCGATGACGACAGCGAGTTCTGCTTCCCAATCGGTGGTGTTGGAGTTGGTAATATCGTGCGGAATCGGATCGAAGGGGCCGTTCATCGTATGCGTAGCCTTGGTGAAAAACACCGGATGATCGGGCAGCTTTTGCACTGCCTTGTCGGCGCGTGCATTCTTGCCTTCTTCGAAGTGATCGAGGTAGTTCCAGCCGACGCAATAGATATTCCGATCGGGACGAGGAATCGGCGACATCAGCGTGGTCTGGCTGACATTCGGCAAACCGGATTGCTGAGCCGCACGATCAACCACCGCCTTCACCTGTGCGAATCCCGCGTTGCCGCTGGCAACCAATGCCAGCATCGATGAGGCGTCAAACCCCAGCGTCATATTCTGGCGCTGCGCTTCGCTTTTCAGATCGACCACACGGCCGTCGTCCAGCACAACGATGACGGTGGATACACTGGAATTACCCAACCTTGCCGTGGCCAGGCGCATGCCGATTTTGCCTGGCAGCGGTGTGACTACCAACGCTTGCTGGCCGTTGTTTGCGGTCTGCGCCTGGGACAGATTCTGCCCCATCAACATGCTGCCCACTGCTGCCGATGCACCGGCCTTGATCCAATTGCGACGGTTCTTATCCATCTTTGTCTCCTCTTTTTTTAATTACCTTATTTTCCGGTCAACTCCTTCCAGAATTGCCGGTCTTTCTCAAACGCCTGCAATAACCAATTGGAAAAGGCGGCAACATTGCCGTCGATCTCGCCCTCTTGCGGATACACCAGCCAGTAAGCTTGCTTGCCTTGTCTGAACGTCAGATTCTGCACCAGTGGTACGACCAGCCGTTGCTGCTGCAGAGCATGCGCCACCAGCGAAGAACGCACCAGTGCTACGCCCTGCCCTGCGATGGCTGCATCGACGGCCGCGCTTTCCTGATTGAAGACAATGCCGCCGCCGGCCACGATCGGCTCGCCATGCTCCGCGAACCAACTCGTCCATCCTTGACGATCATTCACGTGCAACAAACTGGCATCGGCAATTTCCTTCACGGACCGGAAGGCGATCAGGGAAGGCGCACAAACGGGCAGCAAGAATTCGTCGCCCAACCGCAAACAGGACAAGCCGGGCCATGGGCCTTCGCCGTAGCGAATGGCGACATCGATTTCTTCGCGGATGAAGTTGGTATGGAGTTCGCTCTGATCCAGACGCAATTCCATCTCAGGATATTGCGCGGTGAATTCGCCCAAACGCGGCACCAGCCATTTGGCGGCGAAATTGGGGGACGTGGAAATCGCCAGACGCTGACGATCTGCTTGCACGTACAAGCTGCGGGTGCCGCTTTCGATACGGTCAAAGGCATCGCCGATGACCGCCAGATAACGTTGTCCGGCCTGCGTCAACCGCAGTTGATTAGACAAACGTTCGAACAAAATGACGCCGAGTTCGTCTTCCAGCGCCTTGACCTGATGGCTGACGGCACCGGCGGTGACGTTAAGCTCTTCTCCCGCCAATGTAAAACGCTGATGCCGCGCCGATGCCTCGAAGGCGCGCAAAGCGTTGAGCGAAGGCAGTTTGCGTACGGTCATCGTGACAAAGCGAAAAAGGTAAGCAAGGTGACAAGAAAAAAATTAAGGCCAGCCTGAGAAAAGATGCTTTGCACTCACGGCACAAGGAAATTTATTATAGACCTCAACGTCGGCAACCGCCCCGCACTTCCCCAAGGAACCTCAATGAATCTGGAACAACGCCTTACCGAACTCGCCATCACCCTGCCCGCCTCCGCCGCGCCCGGTGCGCAATACGCGCCCGGCGTCGTACATCAGGGTCTCGCCTGGATCGCCGGTCAACTACCACGCGACGGCGATCGCGTGCTGGTATCCGGCAAGCTGGGTCGCGAGGTCAGTATCGAGGACGCAAAGATGGGCGCACGCGCCGCGCTGATCCGTGCGCTGGCCGCCTTGCGCGACACCGTCGGCGATCTCCGGCGCATCGACAAGATCCTGCGCCTGAATGTCTACGTCAACAGCACGGAGGATTTCAGCCAGCAAAGCGCCGTAGCCGATGGCGCGTCATCCCTGATTTATGAATTGTTCGGCCCTGAACAAGGTCGCCACGCACGCACCAGCGTCGGCGTCGCGCAATTGCCGCGCAATGCGGCGGTGGAATTGGATATTGTGGTGGCGCTGGAAAACTGACCTGCAGATATGACAGATAAAAAAACCGGCAGATATCTGCCGGTTTTTTATTGCGAAGTATCGAAACTTAACGCTCAGTCAATACGGTGCGTGGTTTGCGGATCGAACCAGTGCAACAGATTGGCATCGAAACCGGCAGTGACCGATTGGCCCATCGCCACGTCAGTGCCCGCTGCGCAGCGAATCACCATCGACTGGCCACCGCAACGCGTGTGCACCAGCAACTCGGCGCCCAATGCTTCGACCAGTTCGACTTCCATGTTCAGACCGGGACGTCCGAGATGCAGATGTTCCGGACGAATGCCGAGGATACGCGCGCCGCCGCCGATGCTCTTCGATGCCGGCAGTTCGACCGTCGAACCGTCGTCAAAGGTGAAACGTGCGCCGTCGTCGCTGAGCTTGCCGTTAAGCAGGTTCATCGGCGGCGAGCCGATAAAGCTGGCAACGAAGGTGGTGGCAGGCTTGCCGTAGACTTCCGCCGGGGTGCCGATTTGCTCTGCACGGCCCTTGTTCATGACGATCATGCGCTGGCCCAATGTCATCGCTTCGACCTGGTCATGCGTCACGTACAGGCTGGTGGTGCGCAAGGAGGCGTGCAGCTTCTGGATTTCCAGACGCATTTGCACGCGCAGCTTGGCGTCGAGGTTCGACAGCGGTTCGTCGAACAGGAATACCGCCGGCTTGCGTACAATCGCGCGACCCATCGCCACGCGCTGACGCTGACCGCCGGACAGTTGACGCGGTGTGCGGTCCAGCAGCGCACCCAATTCCAGGATCTCTGCCGCACGTTGCACGCGGGTGTCGATCTCGGCTTTCGGCAGGCCCTGGATCTTGAGACCGTAGGCCATGTTTTCGTACACGCTCATGTGCGGATACAGCGCGTAGTTCTGGAACACCATCGCGATGTCACGCTCTTTCGGCTCCAGATTATTGACCACACGGTCGCCGATCATGATGTCGCCGGAGCTGATCTCTTCCAGTCCCGCGACCATGCGCAGCAGCGTCGACTTGCCGCATCCGGAAGGACCGACCATGACGATGAATTCGCCGTCGTCGATATCGATGTCGATGCCGTGGATGACGTCGACTGCTTTCGGTGCTTTGCCGTAGGTCTTCTTGACCTGTTTCAGATGAATTTTCGCCATGTCTCTATTTCTCGGAATCGACCAAACCTTTAACAAACCACTTTTGCATGACTACGACGACCAGCCCCGGCGGCAACATTGCCAGGATCATCGTTGCCATCACCATATTCCATTCCACTGCCGAATCACCACCCGAAATCAGCGTCTTGATACCAATGCCGATCGGGTACATGGTTTGTTCGGTAGCGATCATCAGCGGCCAGAGATACTGGTTCCAGCCGTAAATGAACATGATCACGAACAGCGCAATCACGTTGGTGCGCGACAGCGGCCACAGCACATCTTTCAGGAAGCGCAGCGGTCCCGCACCATCGATACGCGCGGCCTCCGCCAACTCATCCGGCACCGTCAAAAAGAATTGCCGGAACAGGAAAGTTGCCGTCGCCGAAGCAATCAGCGGCACCGTCAACCCGGCATAGCTGTTGAGCATGCCGAAGTCCGATACCACCTGATAGGTCGGCGTGATACGCACTTCCACCGGCAACATCAAGGTGACGAAAATCATCCAGAAGAATAAATTGCGGCCCTTGAAACGGAAGTAGACCATCGCAAATGCCGACAGCATGGAGATCGAAATCTTGCCGATCGCGATCACCAGCGCCGTCACCAGGCTGACCCACAACATGCGCGACACCGGTGGCGACGACACGTTGCCGGAAGCGCCTTGCGTCAACACGGTTTTATAGTTGGCGACCATCTCTGTACCAGGCATCAGCGACAGCGGCGACATGGCCGATTGCTCGGCGGTCTGGGTGCTGGCGATGAAGGCCACGTACAACGGGAAGATCACAATGATCGCGCCGATGATCAGCACCAAATGGCTGATCGCGTCGAGAATGGGGCGGCGTTCTATCATGCTGTCGCTCCTTTCAGGATGAAATGCAATGAAGACTTAGGCATATTGCACCTTCTTTTCTACATACTTGAACTGCACCACGGTCAACAGGATCACGATCACCATCAGCACCACCGATTGCGCCGCGGCGCTGCCGAGATCGCCGCCTTTGAAGCCGTCGCTGAAGACCTTGTAGACCAGAATTTCCGTATCCTTGCCCGGACCGCCGTGCGTCGTCGCTTCGACAATGGCAAACGTGTCAAAGAACGCGTACACGATATTGACCACCATCAGGAAAAAGGTCGTCGGCGAGATCATCGGGAAGATGATCGTGAAGAAGCGCTTGACCGGACCGGCGCCATCAATGGCTGCGGCTTCGATCAGCGACTTCGGAATCGATTGCAGACCGGCGAGGAAGAACAGGAAGTTGTAGCTGATCTGCTTCCAGATCGCTGCAATGACGATCAGGGTCATCGCCTGATTGCCGTTGATCATGTAATTCCAGTTGATGCCGAGCCAGGCCAGCACGTGCGAAAGAAGGCCCAGCGAAGGACTCAGCAGGAACATCCACAGCACGCCGACAACCACCGGCGACACGGCGTACGGCCAGATCAGGAAAGTCTTGTAGATCGCCGCACCCTTGACGACGCGATCAGCGAACACCGCCAGAATCAGCGACAGCACCATGCCGCCCACCGCCACCAGCACGGAGAAAATCGCCGTGGTCCCGAACGCCGCCAGATAAGTCGGATCGCCGAACAAGGCGGAAAAATTGTCGAACCAGACGAATTCGGAATAGCCGCCGAAGGCATCCTGCAACAGCACCGACTGGTACAAGGCCTGCACTGCAGGCCAGAAGAAAAATAATATCGTGATCAGGATCTGCGGTGCGACCAGCGCATACGGCAGCCATGATGATGTGAAGCGAGCGCGTTTTTCCACGATAGCTTGTGTCCTATAAACGAGGCAGCGTCAGAATTGTTGAGAACGTTTACATCCGCATCAACAAATTCTCTGAGCAGCTAAAAAATACATCGCCCCGGCGCGGGCCGGGGCTGAGTGTCTTGCTATCGTCATTTCTGAGATTTGCATCCCGGCCGGAGCCGAAGATGCATTTCAGATGACTGTTTTTACTTATTGGCTTTTTCGAAGCGCGCCAGCAATTCGTCACCGCGTTTGGCGGCACTGTCGAGCGCATCCTTCGGTGTCTTCTTGCCAGTCCAGACGTTTTCCAACTCTTCGTCGATCACGGTGCGGATCTGTGCGTAGTTGCCCAGACGGATACCGCGCGATTTATCGGTGGTCTTGACGATCATCTGTTTTACAGCGACGTCGGTGCCTGGGTTGCGCTCATAGAAACCGGACTTCTGGGTGATTTCGTAAGCAGCCTTGGTCACTGGCAGGTAGCCGGTTTCCTGATGCCACTTGGCTTGCACTTCAGGCTTGGACAGGTAAGTGAAGAACTTGGCTACGCCCTTGTATTCGTCAGCTTTCTTGCCGCCCATGACCCACAGCGATGCGCCGCCGATGATGGTGTTTTGCGGTGCGCCTGCAACGTCGCTGTAGTAAGGCAGCGGTGCAACGCCGAACTTGAACTTGGCGTTCTTGCGGATATCGGCGTAAGCAGACGATGAGCCGGTGATGATTGCGCATTCGCCGGCGTTGAACTTGGCGTTGGCTTCATCCTTGCGGCCTGCGTAGATGAAGTAGCCTTGCTTGGCCCAGTTGGACATGTTTTCGATATGGCGCACTTGCAGTGGGCCATTGATCTTCAGACGCGCATCGAGGCCGCCGAAACCGTTACTCTTGGAAGCGGTTTCAGTGTTGTGCCATGCTGCGAACGATTCCAGATGCACCCACGATTGCCATGTGGTGGTGTAAGGGCAGGTGACGCCGCTGGCCTTCATCTTGGCAGCCATGCCGACAAACTCTTGCCAGGTCGCTGGCGGCTTGTTCGGATCCAGACCGGCCTTGGCGAACAGGTCCTTGTTGTAGAACATGATCGTGGTCGAGCTGTTGAACGGGAAGGACATCATGCCCTTCGCAGTCGAGTAGTAACCGGAGACGGCTGGCACGTAGGCGTTTTGGTCAAACTTTTCGCCTGCTTGCTGCATCACTTCATAGACCGGTTTGATCGCGCCCTTGGAGTACACCATGGTCGCTGTGCCGACTTCAAAAATCTGCAGAATGTCTGGAGCATTGCCTGCGCGATAAGCGGCAATCGCTGCTGCCATCGATTCATCATAAGTGCCCTTGTAAATAGGGACAACTTTGTAATCGGACTGGCTCTTGTTGAATTCGTCTGCCATGGTGTTGACGCGTTCGCTCAGAGCGCCGGTCATCGAATGCCACCACGAAATTTCAGTAACCGCATAGGCGGAGCTTGTCATTGTCGCCATCACAGCGGCTGCTGCAAAAGCTTTCAGATGCAGTTTCATTAGGGTAATCCTCCCGAAAAAAGGTGACCGATGTTATCAAGTCATTGTGACTGTCTCGTTACACCGGTCGTACATTAACGTCTAATTTCCTCAATCGCAAATAATTTCGCTTTTTTGATCAAAAATTCACAAGCATTGTTACATTTGTTCATTTCGAATGAAATTGAGTGAGAAAAGGTTCTACCGGATTCTGTCAGGACAGTCAGGAATATCCGCCAGTCCGGGAGTCAGTGAGCGACTATTTCTCCACCATTTATAATGGCGCTTTTCTTCTTGCCCGCCCGACATGAATCAGCTGAATCAACGCCTGACTCTCTATTTCCGACTGATCCGCCTGCATAAACCCATCGGCATCCTGCTGCTGCTGTGGCCAACATTGATGGCGGTCTGGCTGGCGTCGGACGGTCGCCCGGATTGGCATATCGTCGCGATCTTTACCGTGGGCACCATTCTGATGCGTTCAGCCGGCTGCGCCATCAACGACTACGCTGACCGCGACTTCGACAAGCACGTCAAGCGCACCGTTGACCGTCCGCTGACCGCAGGCAAGATCAAGAGTTGGGAAGCGGTGATGGTGGCAGCCGTACTGGCCTTGATCTCTTTCCTGCTGATCCTGCCGCTGAACGGGCTCACCAAGCAATTGTCCGTCGCGGCCTTGATCGTGGCCGGCAGCTATCCCTACTTCAAACGATTTTTTGCCATTCCGCAGGCTTATCTGGGTATTGCATTCGGTTTCGGCATTCCGATGGGATTTGCTGCAGTGCAGGACTCGGTGCCGCTGGCCGCCTGGCTGATGCTGGTGGCCAACATCTTCTGGGCAGTCGCTTATGACACCGAATACGCAATGGTCGATCGCGATGACGACATCAAGCTGGGCATGAAGACGTCAGCCATCACCTTCGGCCGCTTTGACGTGCTGGCGGTGATGCTGTGCTATGTCGCAGCGCTGGGAATTTTCTGGGCGGTGGGCTGGCAATACGGTTTGCGCACTTGGTTCAGCCTCGGCATGCTGGTTGCTGCCGGCTGTGCGGTGTATCACTATCGCCTGATCCATGAACGTGACCGCAGCCGCTGCTTTGCCGCGTTCATGCATAACAACTGGCTGGGTGCGGCGATGTTTGCCGGAGTCGCGCTGGACTACGCCCTGCGCTAGAAGCTGTTTGCGATCTTGCTGCCTTGTTGGATAGCCGCCGGATCGCAAACAGATGTTGAGTACGCCTCACCCCTTCAGCCGTGTGGCTTCGGTAACAGTGGCGTCGGGTTGATCGGCTTGCCGTTGCTGCGGATCTCGAAGTACAGCTTCACCGTACTGCTGTCGGTATCACCCATCTCTGCGATCTGCTGTCCGCGATTGACGGTCTGTCCTTCCTTGACCATGATCGACTTGTTGTGGGCATAGACCGACAACAACGTGCGGCTGTGCCGGATGATGATCATGTTGCCGTAGCCGCGAATACCGCGCCCTGCGTACGTCACCTTGCCCGCTTCGGCAGCCCAGATCGGCTGGCTGCTGGTGCCAACGATATCGATACCCTTCAGATTGCGGTCGGTGGTCGGACTCAGTTTGCCCTGGGCCGGCCACATCCAGTTCAGGCGTTCAGCTTCCGCAACTGACGGTGCTGCCGAGGCTCCAGATGAGGCATCCTTTTTCGCTTCCGCGGCTCGGCGTTCGCGTACTACCGCCGACGCTGTTGCGCCCGACTCGGTCGAGTGCGCGGGACGAGCCCGTGAAATCGGAGCACCCGATGGCAGCGGACGGATGCGCAGCACCTGACCGACCTCGATGTCGTCCTTGTCGGAAATTTTGTTCCATGCGGCCAGGTCGCGATAATTCTGGCCGAAAGCCCGGCCCAGAGCGATCAGCGTATCGCCTCTTCTGACTGTATAGAAATCACCATCCGCTTGCGGGGCACCTGCGCAGGCTGTCAGCAGCACTGCGAGCAAAACACAACTGAATCGACGCACGTTAAGACTAATCCTTACCAAACTCCTCCCCCAATTCTTTCCCTCTTGCAGCGGCGGCTTTGACGGCAGTGATGATGTGCTGCTTGACCCCATCGTTTTCCATACTGGTGAGCGCTGCGTAGGTGGTACCGCCCTTCGACGTCACACGTTCGCGCAATAGCGACAATGGTTCCGGCGAACGAATCGCCAATTCAACCGCACCTGCGAACGTCGCTTTCGCCAACTCGACGCCTTGCTCGGCGGTGAGGCCCAGCTCCAGCGCAGCCTGTTGCATGGCTTCCATGAAATAGAACACATAGGCCGGGCCGCTGCCCGATACCGCTGTCACCGGATCGATCAGGTCTTCGCTGTCGAGCCACACGGTCGTGCCCGCGGCGCGCAGGATAGCATCTGCGGCAGCGCGTTGCTCGGCGCTCACGCCTTCCATGGCAGCCATGCCGGTGACGCCTTTGCCAATCAACGCCGGCGTATTCGGCATGGCGCGCACGATGGCCTGATGGTTGCCAAGCCAGCGCGACAGATCGGCGCTACGAATGCCGGCGGCAATCGACAGCACCAGTTGCGTGCCGATGAAAGGCTTGAGGCTGTCGGCCACCTGGCGCATCTGCTGCGGCTTGACTGCCAGCACGATGACGTTGCATTCCGCCAGCGTGTCGTCCACTTGCAGGGCCGTGGTGACGCCGAAACGCTGATTGAGCGTTTGCAGCGATTCAGGATTGAGGTCGACGACATGAATATTCTTGCCATCCGTCAGTTTGCCTGCGAGACCGCCGATCAATGCAGTGGCCATGTTGCCACCGCCGATGAAACCTATCTTCAACATGTATTCTTTTCCTATCGATAACTACGGATGGCCCTATATACAACTGACTTAGATTGACTTGATCTGACGCTGCCCAAAAATCGCCGTACCGACGCGCACGATAGTCGCGCCCTCGGCGATAGCAGCATCCATGTCTGCTGACATCCCCATCGACAGCGTGTCGCATGGGATGCCGTTAGCGACCAACAAGTCCGACAATTCGCGCAGGCGCCGGAACGCTGCGCGCTGCTCTTCTTCCACTTCCGTCGGTGCCGGGATCGCCATCAGTCCACGCAAGCGCAAACCGGGCATGGCAGCAACCGCCTGCGCCACCGGCAACAATTCATCCGGCGACAGGCCGCTCTTGCTGTCTTCCTCGCTGATGTTCACTTGCAGGCAAATGTTGAGTGGCGGCAGTTGCGGCGGACGCTGTTCTGACAGGCGGCGCGCGATTTTTTCGCGATCGACCGAATGAACCCAATCAAAATGTTCTGCGATCTGGCGCGTCTTGTTGCTCTGTATAGGCCCGATGAAATGCCATTCGACGACAGCCTCGGGCGCGGCCAGCTTCAAGGCGTCGATCTTGTCGAGCGCTTCCTGGACGTAATTTTCCCCGAATGCGGTCTGTCCGGCGCGCACGGCTTCCAAGACAGACGAAATATCAAAAAACTTCGATACCGCCAACAGCTGGATTTCTTGCGGATCACGGCCTGCGGCATGCGCGGCGGCGGCAATTCGAGAGTTAACAACTTGCAACTGTTTTGCGATTGACGACATAATTCTTTGGTTCAGGGAGGGACAACGCTGTTTTTGTGTAAGAGATTATAAATGGACATTCCCGGCCTGCTCGCCTTTTCGGTCAAGAATCACGCTTCCGACCTGCATCTTTCCACCGGCCTGCCACCCATGCTGCGCATCCACGGCGACATGCGGCGCATCAATCTCCCGGCATTGCAGACGGAGGATCTGGGCAATATGCTCGACACCATCATGACGCCGGCGCAGGCTGCTACGTGGCGAAGCGATCTGGAATGCGACTTCGCCATCGACATTGCCGGCCTGGCGCGCTTCCGCATCAACGCCTTCCATCAGGCCCGCGGTGCGGCAGCGGTTATCCGCACCATCCCGCAGATGATTCCTACGCTCACCGAGCTTGGTGCACCGCCGATACTGAGCGACCTGGCGCTGCGCCGACAAGGCCTGATTCTGGTCACAGGACCCACCGGATCAGGCAAATCGACAACGCTGGCGGCCATGATCCGGCATATCAACACGCATCGCCCGGCGCACGTGCTGACCATAGAGGACCCTATAGAATTCGTTCATACGTCTGACAAAAGCCTGATCAACCAGCGTGCCGTCGGTGCGCATACCCGCTCGTTCGCCAATGCGTTGCGTTCAGCCTTGCGTGAGGACCCTGACGTCATCCTGGTCGGCGAGCTACGCGATCTCGACACCATCCGCCTGGCACTGACCGCAGCGGAAACCGGCCATCTGGTATTGGCTACTCTGCATACCTCTTCCGCCTCCAAAAGCATTGATCGCATCGTCGACGTCTTTCCCGGAGAAGAAAAAGAGATGGTACGCAGCATGCTCTCCGAGTCCTTAAGTGCAGTTGTTTCGCAAATCCTGCTGAAAACCAAAACCGGAGACAGCCGCATCGCCGCACACGAAATCATGCTGGGCACGCCCGCTATCCGCAACCTGATCCGCGAAGGCAAAGTCGCGCAAATGATGTCGGTCATGCAGACTTCCGCAGCGGCAGGCATGCAGACGCTGGATCACTGCCTCGCCGAATTGCTGCGCAAGGAATTGATTACGCCGGAGACGGCGCGCGCAACCGCCCGCAATCCGGATCAGTTCGCGTAGGGTCGGCCTCCCGTCCATGGGCTATCATGGACGTCATTATTTTCTTACCTCTACGAGGACATCATGCCCACCATTTACGATTTCCAGCCTGCGCTGCCTGATAACACACCAACCTCGCTGGATCAATATCGCGGCAAAGTTGTCCTGATCGTCAACACCGCCAGCAAATGCGGATTCACGCCGCAATATCAGGGCCTGGAAAAGATCTACCGCGAGTTCAAGGAAAAAGGCGTTGAAGTACTCGGCTTTCCGTGCAATCAGTTCGGCAGCCAGGAACCGGGCACGGCGGAAGAAATCGGCGCGTTCTGCGAAAAGAACTACGGCGTCAGCTTCCCGCTGTTCGCCAAGATCGACGTCAACGGCGACAAGGCCGACCCGCTGTTCACTTATATCAAGACAGAAGCACCCGGACTGCTGGGCAGCAAGGCCATCAAATGGAATTTCACCAAATTCCTGGTGCGCAAAAACGGCACCGTCTTCAAACGCTATGCACCGGCCACCAAGCCGGAAGACATGGTGGCCGACATTGAAAAACTGCTGGCTGAATAAGCCCGAACAAGCTGGTTCAATGCGGATTGCAAGTGCCGTCGCCATAAGGCGCGGCGACAAATTCCGGTAGGGACTCCGCTGCCTTCGACAACGCTGCCAGCGCAGGATAGTCTGCGGCCGGCACTACGTCCGCGACCAGTTGCTGACTGAAGAACCAGGCCACCGCAGTCGTCAGCGTAGCCTGATCGATGGTCGCGCTGGTCACACTGGTCTCGACTTGAGGCCGCTTGGTGAACTCATCTTCCAGTGCCTTGTACGCTTCCAGCAATTGGCCGGATACACGCGTCAGCCAAGGTTGATGTAACTTCTCGGCCGGACGCAATTTGTGTTCGTAGACAATCTGCACACTCTTCTCACATGCCGTCATTGCCAGCCCGATGATGCGCAAAGCGCGCTGCAATTCACCCAGATCGGTCGGCAGCAGACTGCGCGTCTTCTGTGGAAATGCTTCAGCGTATTGCGTAATCAGTACCGAATCCATCAGCACCATGCCATCGTCGCAGATGAGCGACGGCGCCTTCACCAGCGGATTGATTTCGCGAAAACGGTCGAAGGTGCTGAAGACCGAAATCGATTGATGCTCAAACGGCAGCCCCAGCAATTGCAGGGAAATCGCGGCGCGGCGCACATAAGGGGAATCAAGCATGCCGATCAGTTGCACTGGTGTCTCCTTGGTGGATGGAACGGGGACCTAGATGGCCTCGGGTCGTAAACATACCGCGAAATGAAAAAGGACGCCAAAGCGTCCTTTTCTTCAACCAACCGCATCACCTACCTGCGTCGTCCCAGCGAACGCTGGAACCCAGTGACGTCAGCGCATTAAACAGCCACGTTCACGGCGCTGGGTTCCAACTTTCGTTGGAACGACAGGACTACGGTGATCTGACTAGTTCTTCGTTTGATCAACCAGCTTGTTGGCCTTGATCCAAGGCATCATCGCGCGCAGCTTCTCACCAACGATTTCGATCTGGTGTTCAGCGTTGATACGACGACGCGACAGCAATGTCGGTGCGCCTGCCTTGTTTTCCAGAATGAAGCTCTTGGCGTATTCGCCGGTCTGAATGTCAGTCAGCACTTGCTTCATGACCTTCTTGCTCTCTTCGTTGATGATGCGTGGGCCGGTCACGTATTCGCCGTATTCCGCATTGTTGGAGATCGAGTAGTTCATGTTGGCGATGCCGCCTTCATAGATCAGGTCGACGATCAGC
>NZ_JAQQFR010000021.1:0-48172 GCF_046025915.1 Herbaspirillum rhizosphaerae
ACTGATCGTCGACCTGATCTACGAAGGCGGCATCGCCAACATGAACTACTCGATCTCCAACAATGCGGAATACGGCGAATACGTCACAGGCCCACGCATCATCAACGAAGAGAGCAAGAAGGTCATGAAGCAAGTGCTGACTGACATTCAGACCGGCGAATACGCCAAGAGCTTCATTCTGGAAAACAAGGCAGGCGCACCAACACTGCTGTCGCGTCGTCGCATCAACGCTGAACACCAGATCGAAATCGTTGGTGAGAAGCTGCGCGCGATGATGCCTTGGATCAAGGCCAACAAGCTGGTTGATCAAACGAAGAACTAATCGATATATCGATACCGCAGTCGAAAGAAAAAGGACGCTCAGGCGTCCTTTTTTTATTTTCCACAACTGCAATGGCTAAGATGTCACGCCGCTTGCATCTTGTCACAATTGCATTGTTCCTCCGAAGAACTAACCGCGTTGCAAGGCGTCCAAACGCCAGTCTTCGTTGCCGCCTTCAATTCCGCAATCATTTGCAAAGCGGTACGAAACTCATCAATCCGTTTTATTTCTGGAGATATCCATGTCGCGCTCAAGCCAACTATTATTCGCCGCTGTACTTGCCACTGCCACGATGGCGGCACATGCGCAATCTGCTCAATCCACCGGTACCATGGTGGTCATTCCCGCCTCAGGCGAACTCATTGTGCCTAATGACGAAGCACACGCCACCCTCAACGTTGAAGAGCAGGACAAGGACAAAGCGGCAGCAGCCTCGCGTGTTAACAAGAAGATGAAGCAGGGCATCGACATCGTTAAGCGGCAGGATCCGCAAGCGCAGCTAAGGACGCGCGGTTATTACACCTATGCGATCTACGCCGAAGATCAACGTCCGGGCAACAAGCCGCGCACCGTGGGCTGGCGTGTCGGGCAATACCTCGACGTCACGACTACCAATCTGGAGGGCCTGCCACGTACCGTCGCTGCAGCGCAGGGAGTGCTGGGACTTAATAATCTGCAATTTGGCTTAAGTCCGGCTGCAACAAAAAAGTTGGATGCGAACCTGATTAACATGACCTTCAAGAATCTCAACGAGCGTATTACGTCGATTGCCAGCGCCTTAGGTCGTCGCAGCAGTGATGCGGTGGTGGAAACGGTGGACTTCGAAGGTTCTGGTAACTATGCCCAGAACTCACCGGCACCCAAGATGATGCGTCCAATGGCCGCCGACGCGCCCATGCAGGAAGCTGTTGCTGAGCCGAGTTTCGAGCCGGGCGACACCACTATCGGCATGCATCTGGTCGGTAAGGTTCGTTTCAAGTAATTGGTCGTATGTTATCGGGCGGCCTGCTGTGCAGGTTGCCCGATTTTCTGGCGTACAGATTTATTGCGGCTCGCTGATCATTCCTCTTCATCCTAATTGCTATTGGCATTGTTCGCGTTATTCATACTAATCGCGATAAAATAGGCTTTCATCAAAACAAGAATGGCTTCGCAAGCCACCAGGTCCCTCCGTTTTCTCCGGCCGGAATCTCTGGCTGTCATTCGCTATTAACGGGTAAATATCCGTTGATTTGATTTGCGGCGCGTTACATTTCTTAGGCGCTCGTCTAGAATAAGCACGCTTTACCATTTTGAAAATCTATCAGCGACTATCGGAGCAACGTTGAATAACCATTATCCACATCCTATTATTGCCCGCGAAGGCTGGCCTTTCCTCGGTATCGCTGTTGTTGTCGCCATTATCGTTACGCTGATCGGCGGAGCCTGGTCGATTCCCTTCTGGATCATCGCCTTGTTTGTCTTGCAGTTCTTCCGTGATCCTCCGCGCACGATTCCGCAAAATCCGAATGCCGTCCTGTCGCCCGCTGATGGCCGTATCGTCGTCGTCGCTAAAGCGCATGATCCTTACACAAATCGCGAAGCGCTGAAAATCAGTGTCTTCATGAACGTATTCAACGTCCACTCCAATCGCGCACCTGTCGATGGCAAGATCGAGACCGTGCAATATTTTCCAGGCAAATTTGTCAATGCCGATCTGGACAAGGCTTCGCTGGAAAACGAGCGAAATGCGTTGGCGATCACTGCGTCCAACGGCCAGAGCGTGACATGCGTGCAAGTGGCGGGTCTGATTGCTCGTCGCATTCTTTGCTACGTCAAGGCTGGCGACGTGCTGGCGCGCGGTCAGCGTTACGGCTTCATTCGTTTCGGTTCCCGTGTCGACGTTTATCTGCCGTTGACCGCTACACCGAAAGTGAGCGTGGGTGAAAAAGTCTCGGCGACAGAAACGATTCTGGCCGAATTCTGATCACCGACGCATATTGAGACGGACTTTACATGGCAACTTTCCGCAAACGCAAAAACAAGGGTTCCATCCCTTTCCCCAAATCCTTGCGCAGCCATAAAACGCCGATGTATCCGGCACAGCTGGAAGATGTAGATGGCGCGCCGATCGTACGTCCACGGCGCTCACGTGGCATCTATCTGCTGCCGAATGCCTTTACGACGGCGGCGCTGTTTTGCGGCTTCTACGCCATCGTCATGGCGATGAACCTGAAGTTCGACCATGCCTCGATCGCCATCTTCGTAGCGATGGTGCTGGATAGTCTCGATGGTCGCGTGGCACGCATGACCAATACGCAAAGCGAATTCGGCGCGCAATATGACAGCCTGTCGGACATGGTGTCTTTTGGCGCTGCACCGGCATTGGTTGTCTATGAATGGTCTTTGCGTGGCATGGGCAAGCTGGGCTGGCTGGCGGCATTCGTGTATTGCGTCGGTGGCGCTCTGCGTCTGGCGCGTTTCAATACCAATATCGCGGTGGTCGACAAACGCTATTTTCAGGGCTTGCCGAGTCCTGCGGCAGCGGCATTGGTGGCTGGCTTTGTGTGGTTGATGGACGATCTGCGTTTTGCGGGTACGGATCTGAGCTGGGCATCGTGGATAATTACGCTTTACGCGGGTATCACCATGGTGACCAATGTGCCGTTCTACAGCTTCAAGGACATCAACTTCCGCAAGCCGGTACCGTTCATTGCTGCATTGCTGGTGGTAGTGGTGCTGGTAGCAATCTCCAGCGATCCGTCCAAAGTCTTGTTCGGTTTGTTTGTGCTGTATGGTATTTCCGGCTACATCGTCTATGCCTGGCGCAAGATCAAAGGCAAACCTGTCAGTATCGTCCAGACGGAACACGAGGAAAAGTAAGCGCTTCAGCTATCAGTGTTTGAAAGCCGCCCATGTAGTATCGGGCGGTTTTTTTATGCGTATTTCTGCTGATTCTACGGGGGCGTTGTCGCACCGCTTTGCATGTCACTGCAATATCAGGTGAGAGGGGCAAATTGAATTGCCGAGATTAACCCGCGATGTTGCCATGCTGGCATCGATCTTTGCCTTAATTACTGCTAATCTGCATTAACAACAGCGAATTTCCCGCGAGAATTGTTTATGGCAATTGCAGTCAACAGCTCGTTCACCGCCACCATTCCCTATGTTTTTGGAGGGAATGCGCCGGTCGTCGACCTGGGGCAAAGTCCCGGGGTGATTAGCACGGCCGCTGCGCTTGCCAGTGGCGGCGCAGTGGTATTGAGTTTGCCGGGTGCACCCAAGGGAGCTGTCACTTATACGGCTTCGGGCCTTCTGCATGTACTCGCCCGCGCCAGCGCGGCGACCTCCCGATCGAATGCCGCGAACGACGAAACAGCCGCCGCCAGCAAGGCCTTTCTTGCATCCCTGAGTAAATCCAATTCACGCTCGTCGGATACCTCGGTCTCTTCTGACTCGTCCGATTCTTCTGGTACCTCTGCTTCTTCATCTTTCGGTATGCAGGACGGCGTCTACAACGGTAGCGGTGTCTTTACGCCGACCGCCGGCAGTGGCGTCTCCGCCAATTTTGCCGATATCCTCAGCAGTAACCCCGGCTTGTCTTCTGTCGCTGTCAGTAGTGCTGTCGCGCAAGGCGCAGCAGTGGGCACGCTGGTCAGCACCAGCGCCTGAGCATTTACTTCCTAGTCTTTGGTTTTGATTGCGGCCGCGATGCGCTGACGCAGCGTCACGTCATTGACCATTTTTTCGCTGACGCGATGATCGGTTTCCGGTAGGTCGATGAGCTGCCGAAAGCGTGCCGACACCGCGGCTTGTTCCAGCAAGTCAGCGACCTCATGTGGAATGACCGCGTCATTCAGCGCCCTGATCAGCGTCAAGCCACCGCGATAGTCGCGGATAAATTCCAGTGTTTCGGCATCGCGCCAGCTCTGCGGCTGACGGATGATGCTTGAGAACTCCGGGCCGAATGGAATCGAAAAGGCAGTACGGCCGTAAATGGCGCCGACGATGAGAACGGCGTGATTGATGCGACTCCCCATATTGCAGGCAAGGCGCAAGGCAATTTCGCCGCTCATGCTGGTGCCGACGACAGTATGGATAGTGCCGTCGGTGTCGATGTGCGCCAATACGGCTTGTGCCTGCCGCAGGCGTTTTTTCAGTGAGCCGGGGCTATTAGCGCTGCTCTCGCCGTAGCCGGAAAAATCCAGCGCGACGCTGCCGAAACCGGATTGCGCCAGATCTTCTCGTAGCAGGCGCTGCCGCAGACGATCACTTTGACCTGCACCATGCAAAAATAACGCGCGTAGCTGCTGCGGTTCACCCAGAACATCGCCGACGATGGTTTCATCATCGACTTGCAGTTCAAAACGACACGAGGTCATTCGTCCGGAGACTGGCGCCGATCATGCGCCGGCGCCGTGGCGTAGTATGAACGCTTGTCTTCATACATGAGTGCATCCGCACGCTGCACCGTTGATTCCAGGCGCTCACCGTGCTGGCTGGTGGCAGCTCCCATCGATAGGCTTAACGGTGAGCCAGAGTAGTACTGGTTGTTGATATCGATCAGCTTCTGAATATTTTCCATCATGGCCGCTGCGCCACGGTCATCGGTAGCGGGCATGAGAATGGCAAATTCATCGCCACCGATGCGCGATGCATATACCGGCTTGTCCGCAGCTTTGCCCAATACCTCACCGACACGACGCAGCAGGGCGTCGCCGGCGGCATGACCGAGCTGATCATTGACCTCTTTGAGACCGTTGAGATCGGCCATGATGACGCTGACCGGAAACGGTCCTTTGCGTTCCAGGCGATTCATTTCGTCGACCATGAAGGCGCGATTGTGCAGCTTGGTCAGTTCGTCGTGCTTGCCGAGGAACTCCAGATAGGCCTCTGCTTTTTTGCGGGCGGTGATATCGGTCAAGGCGACCAGCACCAGGCTCCAGTCTTCTTCATGACCGGGGAAAACAGAGAACTGCAAGTGCACATGCAATTGTTCGCCATTGAGCGCGTAGTTCACCACTTCGCGTTGATGGAACAGGTTGCCGTGCCACAGTTCGCTGAGCTGCTCGTTGAAATGCGGGCGCATGTCGTCGCGGAATACCTCGCTCAGACGTGAAAGTAAGGTCGTCTTGTCCGGCGCATGAAACATCGTCAACGTTTGCTGATTGACGTCAATGACCCGGATCTCTTGCATGCAGCGCTCGACAAACTCCGGATGCACATCGGTGAAGACGCGGAAGTCCTTGATGCCGATCTGGCGCAAATCGCCGAACAGGCGTTTGACCTGGCTGAAGTCTTCAACCCAAAGAGAAATCGGTGAATATTCGAACAAGCCGCGCGCGTAATCTTCGCTGCGCGTCAGCTTGCGGCGAGCGGTTTCGCGTTCTGTGACGTTCTCCACTGCCAGCAGCACGCGGCCCCAGTTGTTTTCATAGCCCGGCAGAATACGTGCATTGAGCTGGATGTCGAGGCGCTTTCCGGACAGCGTGTAGTTGACACTATGGCTGGAGAATTCCGTTTTGCCTTCCCAGACTTGCAGCAGTTCCTCGATATGGGTGTGCAGCATGTCATCGCGAAAAACCTTGTCAAGGTTGGCGATCAGATGGGGAATGTCATCGGCCTCGAACAATTGCAGCGTCTTTTTATTGACATGCAACACCTGAATGTTCAGTGTGCAGGCATGTACGCGCGAGAGATCAGCTTGCAGGTAGCTGCGCAAATCGGTGATGCCGGCGGCACGCCATTCATCGAGCAGTTTTTTGACGCCACTGAAGTCTTCCAGCCACATTGAAACGGGCGCCAGTTCAAACATGTCCGCGTTGATGAAGTCGTCGCTGGCGGGTGTGTTGGAGGTGCTTACAGCGGCAGCGTCTGTGGAGCGGATTTCATTCTGCATAACGATGAAGAGGGATGGTGATGCAGTAGTGTAATGCCTTTATTGCAATACACACACATTCTTCAGGGTTAATTTGACATTTTTTTGACACTGGTTTGACGTTGCACAGGTAAGCCAATTGGGCCATACCTGTGCTGCACGCCCGCTGTTATTTCGATGTCATCAGTTGCGCCGCCATGCTGCGCAGCCGCCGGGTTGGCGTACTCAGCAGGCGGACGATGAGGTCTAGTGAGAAATAGCGCGGTTTGAGGCTGGCATAGCAAAGTACCTCCGCCGTATGGGTTGCATATAAGCAAGTCCAACCGCTCCGTTCGATCTGATAATGCTGGCCTTCCTGCAGGGTTGAAAGTGTTTTCAGAATGGTGTCGCTCATCCATTCCGGTGATTCGCGCAGGCGGATGCTGCCGGATTGCACAAACAGAACCGCGTCGCGGCCAGTCCACAAGTAATGGCTTTGCCCGGCGCTCAGTTGGATTCTGGTGGGAGTCGCTTGCCTGTCTTCTGTACGCATGATGTTTTCCTGTTGGTTGGCGTAGGGATAGTCTAGGCAAAACAGCTTTTGCGAAACAGGCACAGGCTGTTGCGATGTGAATCGAAACAGCAGGCATTTTTTTGATCTGTTATCGTCTGTTTTCGAGAGCTCTGTATCTATCGCTGTAAGAGAAGAACGCTGAAGATTCACTCATGGACATGCAACCACTATCTCTTAATACCGGCTCAACGCCCCAAGCTGTGTCCGACCTTGTGTCGACTGCTGTCAGCCAGCCGAATTCGCCTGGCCAGCCACATCAACCGAGTCAGCCAATCTATCGTCGTCTGGCAGAACACTATCTCTCCGCGATTCAGGCAGGGACACTGGCTGCCGGTGATCGCATGCCTTCGGTGCGCGATCTGATGCGGCAGCAGCATGTCAGTTTATCCACTGCGCTGCAAACCTTGCGCTATCTGGAGGAGGGCGGCTGGCTCGAAGCGCGTCCACGTTCCGGATATTTCGTCCGGCAGCCGCGGCGTGCTCAGATTCGTCCGGTGGGGGAGCCGAATATCTCTGCGCCATTGGACCCAGCACAGTATGTCGGCATCCACGAGCAAGTTTCCGACTTCATCGCGCGCCGCCATTTGAAGGCGCCCACCATCGATTTGAGCGGCATGAGCTGCGCACCCGAGCTGTACGCAGTCGATGCGCTGAAAAATGCTGCCATCAAAGCCTTGCGCGAACAGCCGACCTTGTTGACCAGCCCCATGCCAATCAATGGCAACAGCCATTTTCGCCAGGTCGTGGCACGCCGTGCGCTCAATGCCGGCATTCGCATCAGTGCTGACGATGTCGTGGTGACACACGGCTGCATCGAAGCGCTCAATCTGGCACTGCGCGCGGTGGCGCAGGCAGGTGACACCATCGCGGTGGAGTCGCCGACCTATTTCGGACTGCTGCAAACACTGGAAAGCCTTGGCATGCGAGCCTTGGAAATCCCGACCAGTCCGCATACCGGTATTTCCATTGAGGCACTGGAATTGGCCATGCAAACTTACGGCAACATCAAAGCTGTGGTCGTGGTCCCGACATTACAGAATCCACTCGGCTGCATCATGTCCGACAGTCACAAGGAGCGTCTGGTTAATCTGTGCGAGCAGCAGGGCGTGCCCTTGATCGAAGACGATGCCTACAGCGAGCTAGCTGACGGTGATGTGGCGCCATCGGCAGCCAAGATCTGGGATCGGAGCGGTAACGTCATCTATTGTGCCTCCCTGAACAAGGTGCTGGCACCCGGTATGCGGCTGGGCTGGATGACCTGCGGCAAATGGAATGAGCGGGTCAAGATGCTGAAGTTCGCCTATACGCGCGCCAACGAGGAATGGACGCAGATTACTGCGGCCAACTACATGGGCTCACCAGCCTACGACCGTCATCTCCGCCGTCTGCGCAGCAGCCTGAAAGACCAGCGCGAGCAGATGGCAGAGGCGATCGCAGAGTACTTTCCCGATGAAACCCGCCTGAGTGTTCCCAATGGCGGCGTTGGCTTATGGGTGGAGTTGCCGCGCAAGTTGTCGTCGAAGGCTGTCTTCGGCGCAGCATTGGACGAAGGTATCGGCGTGTCGCCGGGTGTGATTTTTTCCAATTCAGATCGTTTTGACCATTATTTGCGGCTCTGTTGTGGCAAGCCGTTCACGCGCGAGTTGGATCAGGCACTGCGTCGGTTGGGTGTGATTACCGGGCAATTGCTAGGTTAGACCTTCAATTTTTTCTGATTTAAAAAGCTTTTCGGCGTAAGTCGGAAAGCTTTTTTTGCTTCTTATACAAAATATTGTAAGAATGTGGCCTGTCCCTGCGACGAACGATCAGCCGCTTGTCCTGCGTATTCAACATTGCGCACCGTGCTGAAGGGGTCGAATTTCAGTGCGTTGCTGTCGGGCAAGCGTATCGATGAATCAGAATAAAAGCCGCTAATGAAATATCAGCGCCAATGGCAAGGCGCGTCGCCGTCGGCGGCATTTTGTCAGCGGTTCTACGTCACAGGAACAGGCTTATGGATTCTCTCTCCCAAGTGGGGACCGGTAGTGAAACGCTGCTGCAGTTGCTGGAGCAGGCAATTGGTTTTCATACCGCAGGCGATCTTCAAAAGGCAGAAAAAATTTATCGCGAGGTATTGGTGCAAGATCCGGTGCATCCCATCGCACTGCATTACCTCGGCATCTTTCTCTATCAGAATGGCCAGGACGAAGAGGGCGTGCAAAACATCCGGCTATCCTGCGCATTGCAACCGGATAACGCCGCCTGGCATAACGATCTCGGCAATGTATTGTTTGCCTTGCGGGAGTTTGAAGAGGCGTCCGATGCCTATCAGGCATCGTTGGACGCAGCGCCGCATGACCATATTGTCTGGAATAACCTGGGTTCCTCACAGCTGCAGCATGGCGATACGACCGGCGCGATTGAGTCTTTCAAGCAGGCGCTTGAGCTGAATGCCGAATTTGGCCCGGCGCTGATACATCTCGGTAATATTTATGAAGCCGCCGGCGACAAGATGAACAGCGCGCATTATCAATGTCGCGCCTTTGTGTTGCCGCCGCATGAGGATAAGTCCAAGCAGATGCTCGGCATTTCTTACTACTTCCTCGGTCGTTTGCAGGAAGCCGCGGCACACTACCGCGACTGGATGAGCGAAGAGCCGGACAATCCGATTCCTGCCCATATGTTTGCCGCTTGCGCGCAGCTGGACGTGCCGGAACGTGCTTCGGACGGTTATATCGAAAAGCATTTTGACCGCCATGCCGAAACCTTTAACGCTAATCTGGTCGACAGTCTGGCGTATCGCGGCCCGGAATTGATGCAGCAAGCGTTGCAGATAGTTGGTGCGCCGGCCAAGCAATTCGATGTGCTCGACATCGGCTGTGGTACGGGTTTGTGCGCGCCGATCATTGCTCCTTACGCGCGTTCGCTGATCGGTGTCGATCTGTCTGGAAAGATGCTGGAACAAGCCAAGGCGCGCGGCGGCTACGATCACCTCTTCAAGCAGGAAATCACCGATTACATGACCGGAAAAACGGCGAGTTCGGATCTCGTTTTTTCAGCAGATACGATGATCTATTTCGGCGACCTGGAAAAGGTATTCCAAAAAGTAGCGACTACGCTGAGAGAGAAAGGCTATTTCTTGTTCACCGTCGAGACCGATGCGGAAACGGGCGCGCAAGACGATGGATTTTCTTTGCATCCGAGCGGACGCTATCGTCACAGCCTGAGTTACGTGACGCGCTGCCTGGAGCAACTTGGTTTTGAACTGCTCGACGTTAAGGATGCAGTGATACGGGAGGAAATTCGTCAGCCGGTATTGGGTATGGTGGTTGTGGCACGGCGTAAGGCTTGATGCACAAGCGAGTGACGGGCACGGTCAGATAACGATGCAATGAACGTAAGCAAAAAAGAGCGGCAGGTTTGATCCTGGCCGCTCTTTTTTATTGTGGAGCCGGTATTGCTCAGCCGAGACGGCTCACGACGGTATTGACCTGATCTGCCAAAGGAATCGGCGCGACGGCACCATAACCCGTGGTTGAAATCGCCGCTGCTACGTTGGCGTAACGCGCTGCCGTAAATGGATCCTTGCCTTCAACGATCTGCGCGATGAAAGCGCCGCCAAAGCAATCGCCTGCGCCGGTGGCATCCAGCGCATCGACGATGTGCGGTGCGACCAGGCTGCGCTCTGTCGGCGTTGCGACATAGCATCCTTCCTTGCCCAGTTTGAACGCGATCAACTTGATGCCATAGGCCAGCAACTTATCGACGATGGAATCGCGGTCGTCCAATCCAGTCAACGCGCTCACATCTTCCCAGCTTGGAAGGCAGATGTCGCACAGCGCAAAGGCTTCTGCCATTTTGGCGCGGGCGCGTTCGATTGGCCACAGCCGCAGCCGCAGGTTGGTGTCGAGCGAGGTCAGCGTACCGTTCTTGCGCGCGTGCGCCATGGCCGCCAGACCGGCGTCGCAGGCGCTTTCGCTGATGGCGAGGCTGATACCGGACAGATGCAGCACTTTGGCATCTGCAATCGCCTGCAACGGCAATTGTTCGGGGGTGTAACGGCTGGCGGCGGAGCCGGTGCGCAGGTAGTTGAAGTGGTGGCCTTCGTCGTCATGCGTGACGACGTAGACACCCGACGCGACGCCGGGCATCACGCCGACGTGTGTCGTATCGACTTTTTCGGTTTGCCACAGTGCTTGCAGGCTCTTGCCGAAATGGTCGTCGCCGACCGCGCTGACGTAACCGGTGTCGGCGCCCTGGCGTGCTGCGGCGATACAGAAGTTGGACGTGTCGCCGCCGAAGCCTTCCAGATAATAGCGAGGATCTTCGATGCTCTGGTTGAACTCCACCATTGCTTCGCCGTAGGCGAGGATTTTCTTGCTCATGATGTGATGCCGTTGCTTAGAAGAAGGTTTGTACGATGTCGATGACGTTGAACTTGCCATCCAATACCGGCAAGTGACGCCATTTGTCGAATGTCAGGCAAGGGTGCGAGATGTCGAAAGCAATCATGTCGCCGACCTTGATATCGTCGCCTGCGTTGATCTTCAGATAAGCATGCTGATCCATCATGCCGGTGACTTCCCAATGCGACGGTGAATCGACCGGCGCCGTATCCTGACCGGGGCGGAAACGCTTGACCGGCAACGGCAGGCCGGCATCGAAGGCGGCATCGCGCTTGCCCAGCGTGACGATGGCTTTGTCGGATTCGGGAATCGATTGTACGTAAGCCCACAGTTGCAACGCCGGCAGTAATTCGCTGCGCATTTTCTTTGCTACCGGATTGCGGGTTTGGATCTGCTCCTGCGCCGCGCGGTAGACACCGACGTCATGCGTCAGATAACAACCGGGACGAAGCACTACATCCAGCGGGACGCCGATGTCGGCGCCGGCGAATTCTTCGGCGACCACGTCATACCAGGCCGATCCTGCGCCGGTCAGCACAACAGGTTTTTGCACCGAGCGATGGCTGAAATAGCCCTGTCCGGCCAGATCCTTGGCGCATTGCACCGCGCGTTGCAGGAACAGGCGGATATCGGCTTCCTCTTTCAACACGCCTTCGTAGACTTCAATGCCGGACAGCGCGATGCTGCCTTCCCAGCGCTTGACGGCGGCCAGAACGGTGGCTTGTTGTTCGTTGTTGCGCACGCCGGTACGACCGCCGACGGGGCCGAGTTCCAGCAGCACGTTCAGAGTTTGCTTGCGCTCCGAGAAGAAGCGGCCCAGTTGATCGACCAGATCAGCGGAATCGACCAGGCAGAAAAATTCAAAGGATGGATCTTCCAACAGGCCCGAAACGATGTTCATATTTTGCTTGCCGACCAGCTGATTTGCCATCAGCACACGGCGCACGCCATGGTGATAGGCTACCTGCGTCTGGTGCGCGGTCGCCAGCGTGATGCCCCAGGCACCGGTGGCCAGTTGGCGTGCAAACAGCTTCGGCGCCATGGTAGTCTTGCCGTGCGGCGCCAGTTTGACGCCGTATTCCGTAACGAAGCGTTGCATCCAGTCCAGGTTGTGCGACAGGCGCTCTTCGTACAAAACGGCGGTCGGCAGGCTCAGGTCTTCTTTGAGGAGATTCCAGGGCAGGGCGTTGACTGCATTTGGCGCCACAGGTGCCGTCAGGGTGCCGATACCCTTATTCAGCGGATCGATGATGCCGCTTTGCCAAGTGTTTTGGTAGTTTGTATCACTCATCTTGAATTTCTCCTCAAAAATTTGATTTGACGTAATGATAGTCCTGAATTTACTATGTTGGAAGTGTGTTATAAACTAACACGAAAAATTCTTCCACGCCCCAAACAGGCCTTGTAAAGCACCGTCGGGAAGCGTGGAGCCACCATCGAGACTTCATTTCAACGCCATGGCACAAGCTTTTGACATTGTTTCACGCATTACCGAGCGTAGCGGACAATTGCGGCTTGCAGAGCAAAAAGTCGCCGAAGCAATTCTCAACGATTTGTCTACCGCAGCCAGCGCCAGCATCGGCGAACTTGCGCAAAAAGCCGGAGTCAGTCTGGCAAGTGTGACGCGGTTTGCCAAAGCGATGGGTTGCCGCGACGTGCGTGAGTTCAAGTTCATGCTCGCGCAGGCTGTCGCGGTCGGACAGCGGTTTTTTGATGGTGTGAAGACAATTCCACCCGGGCAGCCCCCTGAACTCGCCGACGTCGTCTACAACGATATACATGCGGTACTCGAAGTCAATCGCGCGCTGTTGAATCCGGATGCCTTGCATCGTGCCGCAGAGCTGTTGCGCGATGCACGCATGATCTATTCATTTGGCATGGGCGGCGGTTCGACCATGCTGTCGGATGAAGCACGTTATCGCCTGGTACGTCTCGGTCGTCCGGTGGCAACTTACCACGATGCCTTGTTGCAGCGTATGGTCGCAGCTACGCTGGACAAGGCTGATGTGCTGCTGGTGTTTTCCACCACCGGCAATGTGCCGGAAATGCTGACCAACTGCGAAGTCGCCAAGGAATACGGCGTCAAGATGATCGGCATCACCGCATTGGGTTCGCCGCTGGCGGGAATGGTCGACGTGCTGTTGCCGATCAAGGCCCTGGAAACCGACTTTATTTTCAAACCTTCGTCATCGCGCTACGCCATGATGATGACGCTGGATATGCTGGTGCTGGAACTGGCGCTGCTGCAAAAGGATCGTAGCCAGGAGCAGTTGCGGCGTCTCAAATATGCGCTCGATATGCATCGCGGCGGCGGTGACCGTCAGCCGCTCGGAGATTGATATGACTACCTCTGTACCTTCCCAACATTGCGATACGTTGATTCGTAATGCTTTTCTGATCGATGGCAGCGGTACTGATCCGGTTGTCGCCGACGTGGCTGTGCTTGATGGCCGCATTGTCGCCATTGGTTCCCTCGACGGCTGGCAAGCCGATAGCCTGATCGATGCGGCCGGTAAAGTGCTGAGTCCGGGCTTCATTGATGCGCACACGCATGACGATACCAACGTGATTCGTATGCCGGAGATGTTCCCGAAACTGTCTCAGGGTGTCACTACAGTCGTCGTCGGTAACTGCGGCATCAGCGCCGCACCGGTGACGCTGAAGGGGGATCCTCCGGATCCGATGAATCTGCTGGGGCAATCCAGCGCGTTTTCATATCCGACATTTTCCAGCTACGTGGCTGCGATCGAAGCGGCGCAACCGTCAGTGAATGTGGCTGCGCTGATTGGCCACACGGCGCTGCGCAGCAATCATATGAATACGTTGGATCGTGCCGCAACCGATGCTGAAATCAAAGGTATGCGCGATCAACTGATCGAAGCGCTGGAGCATGGCGCATTGGGCCTGAGCACCGGTCTGGCGTATGGCAACGCGATCAATGCACCGACCGAAGAAGTGCTGGCGCTGGCAGAGCCGCTGGCGGAATACGGCGCCATGTACGCTACTCACCTGCGTAGCGAATTCGCCGATATTCTCGACGCCATGGACGAAGCCTTTCGTATCGGCAAGCATGCGCGCGTGCCGGTAGTGATCTCCCATCTCAAATGCGCCGGCGTGGAAAACTGGGGCCGCAGCAGCGAAGTACTGGCAGCGCTCGAACAGGCAGGCAAGCATCAGCACGTCGGTTGCGATTGCTATCCCTACACCGCCAGCTCGTCCACGCTCGATCTCAAACAAGTTACCGACACCTATGACATTCAGGTCACCTGGTCAGAGCCGCATCCTGAGCAGGGCGGCAAGTTGCTGGCCAAGATCGCCGAAGAATGGAACGTGGACATGACCGAAGCCGCGCGTCGCCTGATGCCAGCCGGTGCCGTGTATCACTGCATGTCTGACGACGACGTCAATCGCATTCTGCGCCATCCATCGACCGTGATCGGTTCTGACGGTCTCCCTAACGATCCTTTGCCGCATCCACGACTGTGGGGCGCTTTCCCGCGCGTACTGGGTTACTACAGCCGCGAGCAACAACTGTTTTCGCTCGCCGTGGCAGTGAGCAAGATGACCGGTTTGTCGGCCTCGCGTTTTGGTCTCAGCGATCGTGGTTTGGTCAAAGAAGGCTATTGGGCTGATCTGGTGCTGTTCGATGCGACGACGATCCGCGATGCGGCGACGTTTACCGATCCGATGCAACCCGCGCACGGCATCGAGGCAGTCTGGGTTAACGGCGTACTGTCATATCGTGGCGAGGACAAGAAGGCAACAGGTCAACGCGCAGGGCGTTTCCTCGCGCGCAACCGCATTCAGGCTGATGCAGCAGGAGCTGCAGCAAATTAATTCATTGCAACACCGGGGCTTAGCGATCAAAGCACGGCACCCGGATCATTTATCTGAAATCTGAAGGAGTTACACAATGAGCATCAAACGATATGGCGTCGACGGCGGCACCGGTACTGGCGGTCAGCATCTGCCTTTTGCACGTGCGGTGGAAGCGGACGGCTGGCTGTATGTCTCAGGCCAGGTGGCTATGGTTGACGGCGAAGTGATTGACGGCGGTATCGTCGCGCAATCGCATCAGGCAATCAAGAACGTTATGGCAATTCTCAAGGAAGCCGGCTACGGTCCTGAGCATGTCGTACGTTGCGGCGTCTGGCTGGACGATACCCGCGATTTCCAATCGTTCAACAAGGTCTTCAAGGAATACTTCGGCGCCAATCCGCCGGCGCGCGCCTGCGTGCAATCGGCCATGGTTGTGGATTGCAAGGTTGAAGTGGATTGCGTGGCGTTTAAGCGGTAAGTTCATGCGCTAAGTACAGGCGCTGATCATCTAGTTGAGTAACACCCTGCTTGGGGTGAGGAGACCAAAAAATGGAAGCAGTACAAGGAAGTATGTTGCTGATTTACGCGCTCGTCGCGGTGATCGCATTGATCGTCTTGATCGCCAAGTTCAAGTTGAATCCGTTCATCGTGCTGATCGTGGTGTCGCTGATTCTCGGTTTGTCTGTCGGCATGCCGATGGGCACTATCGTCAAATCGTTTGAAACCGGCGTAGGTAATACGCTGGGACACATTGCACTGGTGGTTGGCTTGGGTACGATGCTGGGCAAGATGATGGCAGAGTCAGGCGGTGCGGAGCGCATCGCTACCACCATGATCAATGCCTTCGGTGAAAAGAACGTGCACTGGGCGATGATGGTGGTGGCTTTTATCGTCGGTTTGCCAGTGTTCTTTGAAGTCGGTTTTGTGTTGCTGATCCCGATCGCGTTCAACGTTGCCAAGCGTACCGGCACCTCAATGGTATTGGTCGGTATTCCGATGGTGGCGGGTTTGTCGGTGGTGCACGGTCTGATTCCTCCGCATCCTGCGGCGTTGCTGGCAGTGACTGCCTACAATGCGGACATCGGCCGTACGATTCTGTACGCGCTGATCGTCGGTATCCCGACAGCGATCATCGCCGGTCCGATCTTCGGCAAGCTGATGTCCAAAGTGGTGATCCCTAATCCAGACAATCCGCTGATCGGTCAGTTCGTTGATCAAGGCGCCAACGGTGGGGCTAAGCGTGAATTGCCAAGTTTCGGTATCACGCTGTTCACTATTCTGTTGCCGGTGGCGCTGATGCTGATCGGTAGCTGGGCGGATTTGTTCTTTACGCCGAAGACTTTCGCCAATGACTTCCTGCGCCTGATTGGTAACTCGGTGATTGCACTGCTGATTGCTACACTGGTCAGCTTCTACACCTTCGGCAAGATGCGCGGTTTCAATCGTGAAGCCATTCTGAAATTCACCAACGAATGTCTGGGGCCGATCGCCAGCATCACCCTGGTGGTGGGTGCGGGCGCAGGTTTCGGCCGCATTCTGATGGATGGCGGCGTCTCCAAAGCCATCGTCGGTATCGCGACTGACGCACACCTGTCGCCGTTGCTGCTAGGTTGGTTTGTGGCGGCGCTGATTCGTGTGGCAACCGGTTCGGCTACTGTGGCGATGACCACTGCTTGTGGCATCGTCGCGCCTATCGTGATGGCAGGCGGCGGTGCTCGTCCCGAACTGATGGTGCTGGCAACCGGCGCTGGTTCGTTGATCTTGTCGCATGTCAACGACGGTGGTTTCTGGCTGGTCAAGGAATACTTCAACATGACCGTGCCGCAAACCTTCAAGACCTGGACGGTGTGCGAAACGCTCATTTCGGTACTGGCCTTGCTGTTCACCTTGGCACTGTCGACTGTGATCTGATCGAGTCAGTTTGTCCCTGTGCAAAGAAAAAGCCGCTTTTCGAAGCGGCTTTTTTTGGCGATAAGGCTCAGAAGCGCATGCGACTGTCGTCGAAGCGTGGATCCGGGCCGTTTTCTACCTTGCGGACTATGCCTTGTGCATCGAAATAGACGGTCATTTGTGAATTCCAGACACCGCTCTCCTTGAAGCCATAATTCCATGCTTCAAAAGGAATGCGCGCATAACGCGTCACTTCAGTCGGGCGGCCGACCAGGCGAAGCACATCGTTCTTGGTGGCCTGATCAACCTTGATCGAACGGAAGTTCTCCATGGTCCAGACTTGTTGATAAGAAATCAACCTGCCGTCCGGGCCGATACGCGCCATGTAGCTGTACTGCCCGAAAGCGCCGGCGGCATACTCCAGCAGATGCGTGTTGCCGTCGGGATACACGGCGGTCGGCTGGCCTAGGCGAGCGACAACTTGCTGTTCGGTGTCGCCGGGATTGACCGGAGGCGCGAACAGGGAGGCGCAACCGCTCAAGGACAAGGCAGCTGCAGCTAAAACGGGGAGAATGAGACGTTTCATAAACAGTTGGAGAGGAGTTTGCGAGAATAATTTCCCGGAAGGGCTCTGATTCTACGCTTTTCCGGTAAGTATTTGAATCTGCTGATCTTTTGCTATATACTTGCGCCTCTGGTCATTTCGGCCAGTTTTTTAATTGTTAGTCACGGTATGCAGGGTGAGTACTCCGCACACCGCTTGTGAAAGGTATAGCATGTCGATCGAAAAAGCAGCCAAGGCTGCCATTATCACTGATAACGCCCGTGGTCAAAACGACACCGGCTCCCCGGAAGTTCAAGTTGCGCTGCTGACAGCACGCATCAACGACCTGAACGGTCACTTCAAAGCACACAGCAAGGATCACCATTCCCGTCGTGGTCTGATCAAGATGGTTAACCGTCGTAAGAGCCTGTTGTCCTACCTGAAGGGCAAGGACGCCGACCGTTACCGCGCACTGATCGAAAAACTCGGTCTGCGTAAGTAATCTTGTTCCCTCGTACCATTCCGGTTCAGGGTTCATAGCCAAAATGCCTGCGTCAGTTTCTGACGCGGGCATTTTGTTTTTTGCGATTCCGCTTTTGGCTGGATGTTGATGTTTTCGCGGTTCGCAAAACTTCTTTGCAGTACCGCGATCCCATCCAATGATCGTGATTCGTAAGGTGACTTGTCGGTTTGCCAGCTGTTTAGCAGGACGACAAGCATCTGTGGTGAGGTGAACGACAGCGCCTGAAAATCTGTCGGCAAAAAAGAATCCCTGCAAAGCAACGCCGCGCAAGGGTTCAATATAGAAAGGAAATACCGTGTTTAATAAAGTTACTAAAACCTTCCAGTATGGACAACATCAGGTCACGCTGGAAACCGGCGAAATCGCTCGTCAGGCTTCCGGTGCAGTCGTCGTTTCGATTGAAGACACTGTTGTGCTGGCAACGGTCGTGGCACGCAAAGATGCCAAGCCAGGTCAGGACTTTTTCCCATTAACCGTCGATTACATTGAAAAGACGTACGCTGCGGGTCGTATCCCCGGCGGCTTCTTCAAACGTGAAGGCAAGCCATCCGAAAAGGAAACACTGACATCGCGCCTGATCGACCGCCCGATTCGTCCGCTGTTCCCTGAAGGCTACCTGAACGAAGTGCAGGTGATCATTCACGTTCTGTCCGTCAATCCTGAAATCGATCCTGACATCGCTGCGATGATCGGTGCATCGGCAGCATTGTCGATCGCAGGTATTCCGTTCAATGGCCCGGTCGGCGCCGCACGCGTCGGTTACATCGACGGTCAGTACGTCCTGAACCCAACCGCAACGCAACTGAAGACTTCGCAACTGGATCTGGTCGTCGCCGGCACAGAAACAGCCGTGCTGATGGTCGAATCCGAAGCCAAGCAATTGTCCGAAGAAATCATGCTGGGCGCGGTTGTGTTCGGTCACGATCAATCGAAGGCTGTCATCAACGCGATCCACGAACTGGTGCGCGACGGCGGCAAGCCTGAAGTGCAATGGACTGCTCCGGCGAAGAATGAGCCGCTGATCGCACGCGTCACCGAACTGGCTGATGGCAAGCTGCGCGAAGCGTATCAAACCAAGGACAAGCAAGCACGTACAGAAAAGCTGAAGACCGTCACTTCCGAAGTCAACGCAGCGCTGGCAGCAGATGCCGCAGCAGCAGGCACATCGGCAGCGGATTCGGCAGAAGTCGGCGGCATCCTGTTCGATCTGGAAGCCAAGATCGTTCGTTCGCAAATTCTCGACGGCGAGCCACGTATCGACGGCCGCGACACACGTACTGTGCGTCCGATCTCGATTCGTACCGGCGTGTTGCCACGCACTCACGGTTCGGCATTGTTCACCCGCGGCGAAACACAGGCGCTGGTCATCGCAACCCTGGGTACTGCACGCGACGAACAAAAGATTGACGCGCTGATGGGCGAGTACACCGATCGCTTCATGCTTCATTACAACATGCCTCCATTCGCTACCGGCGAAACCGGCCGCGTTGGTACGCCAAAGCGCCGCGAAATCGGTCACGGCCGTCTGGCCAAGCGCGCGCTGATCGCCGCACTGCCACCAGCTGAAGAATTCAGCTACTCGGTGCGTCTGGTGTCGGAAATCACTGAGTCCAACGGTTCCTCGTCGATGGCTTCGGTCTGCGGCGGTTGCCTGGCACTGATGGACGCCGGTGTGCCGATGCAAGCGCACGTTGCCGGTATCGCCATGGGCCTGATCAAGGAAGGCAGCAAGTTCGCCGTCCTGACAGACATCCTGGGTGATGAAGATCACCTCGGCGACATGGACTTCAAGGTGGCGGGTACTGCCAACGGCATCACCGCACTGCAAATGGACATCAAAATCCAGGGCATCACCAAGGAAATCATGCAGGTCGCACTGGAACAAGCCAAGGAAGGCCGCGTGCACATCCTGGGCAAGATGCAAGAAGCCGTTCCAGCCGGCGCAGGAGAGTTGTCCGATTTCGCTCCACGTCTGATCACCATCAAGATCAATCCGGAAAAAATCCGTGACGTAATCGGCAAGGGCGGCGCAGTCATTCGCGCCCTGACCGAAGAAACCGGCACCCAGATCGACATCAGCGACGAAGGCGTGGTTACCATTGCTTCCGTCGACGCTACTGCCGGTCAGGAAGCCAAGCGCCGTATCGAAGAACTTACCGCTTCCGTCGAAGTCGGCAAGATCTACGAAGGTACTGTGTTGAAGCTGTTGGACTTCGGTGCGATCGTTCAGGTCCTGCCAGGTAAAGACGGCCTGCTGCATATCAGCCAAATCGCCAACGAGCGTGTCAACGCCGTTGCTGATTACCTGAAAGAAGGCCAGCAAGTCCGCGTCAAGGTCCTGGAAACCGACGACCGCGGCCGTCTGAAACTGTCGATGAAGGCAGCGCAGTCGGAAGAAGGCACGGAAGCGCCTGCTTCGCAAGACGCTCAGTAATACGTAGCTGGATGCGGGCATCGCCTCATCCGCTGGTAATACTCAAGTAGTACTGAATCCCTCAGGGCGAAAGTCCTGGGGGATTTTTATTTTCGATTTTCGACTAAGCGTTTGTCGATTTTGTCGGAGAGCATCGCAAGCCGCTGTAGGAGGTGGGCCGATTTCATCTGTACTGCTTGCCCGAAACACGAACTGCCATTAGGCTGATCCTTGTTCTTTTGAGACAATGCGGATGTCATCGCAGAATGATTAAAAAATAATCAGGACGATTGGGGAGCATCATTTCATCAGAAACTGAAAGGAGTCCCATGCCTCATGTGATCATCGTCGGATGCGGTTTCGGCGGCCTTGCGGCCGCGCGCGAACTGGCCGATGCCAAGGTCGATATCACCATCATCGATCGTAGCAATCATCATCTTTTTCAGCCTCTGTTGTATCAGGTCGCGACGGCTGGCCTGTCAGCGCCGGCAATCAGCGCGCCAATACGCAGCATTCTTGCAAAGCAGCGTAACCTAACCAGTCTCATGGCAGCGGTCAGCAAGATCGATGTCGCGCGTAAAACGATTGCCTTGGAAGACGGCAGCGAGATTGCCTACGACTATCTGATCGTGGCGGCGGGATCTACGCACAGCTACTTCGGTCACGACGAATGGGCCCCGCTGGCGCCTGGACTGAAAACGCTTGCCGATGCTTTCGACATCCGTCGCCGCATTCTCATGGCCTTTGAACGTGCAGAGCGCGAACCAGATTCGGTGCGCCGTGCAGAGTGGCTGACCTTTACGGTTATCGGGGCCGGCGCCACCGGTGTGGAAATGGCCGGTACGCTGATCGAGATCGCGCGCCATACCTTGCGCGGGGAGTTTCGTCGCATCGATCCGCAACAAGCAAAAGTGGTCTTGCTGGAAGGATCTGAACGTGTGCTCGGTGCTTATCCTGCCGACTTGTCCGAGAAGGCGAGAGCACAGTTGGTCAAGCTGGGTGTCGACGTGCGGACCAGCAGTCGTGTTACGCACATCGACGAAGAATGTGTTCGCTATACCGACCAAAGCGGTGAGCAGAGATTGGCGTCACGTACAGTTATCTGGTCTGCTGGAGTGGCAGCATCGCCTTTGGGAAAATCGCTCAATGTCCCGCTTGACCGGGCCGGGCGGGTGATCATTGGCAGTGAATTGTGGATCCCGGATCATCCGGAAGTATTCGTCATCGGCGACCTTGCCGCCGTCACATCGGACGGCAAACCGGTGCCGGGGGTATCGCCCGCAGCCAAGCAGATGGGACGTGTCGCTGCACGTAACATCATCAATCGGATCAGCGGCAAGCCGCTTGAGAATTTCGTCTATCAGGATTATGGCTCGCTGGCGACGATCGGCCGCAAGGCAGCAGTGGCAATGGTCGGAAAATTCAAGTTTTCCGGCTATCCGGCGTGGCTATTCTGGTTGTTCGTGCACGTGTATTTTTTGATCGGTTTCCGCAATCGTCTGTTGGTGATGAGTGACTGGGCATGGGCGTATCTGACGTTCAAGCGTAGTGCACGCGTGATCTCCAACGCGATCGATACCCCGGTGGAAAAACCGGACGACGCGCCAAGCCAGTAAAGTCATCATCGAAAATGAAAAAGGCCGGCATCTCTGCCGGCCCTTTTTTGTCTGGGAAAAACTCAGCCTTCCAGCGCCAACAAGGCGAAGCTGGCGAGCCAATGGCCGCCGCTGTAATGGCTGCCGACCACATGGTCAAGACTGGCTTGCAGGTGGCGCTGTACGGCGCCTGCCAGTGCAGCTTGTGCCGGATGATCGGACGGCAGATGGCGAGCAATATGCTTCATGCTCCATACACGGCTCAGATTGAGGCCGTCCAGATGAGCGATCTTGGGATCGGTGCGATCGCTGACCTGTGCAGGCTGCATCAGTCGTTCGACTTTATCGATCTGCGGCAAGAACTGGTTGAACCATGCCGGGTAGGCTGTCGCATCCAATACCTTGCTCATCAGCAGCGCTTCGGTCAGTGCTGCAGAGATGTATTCGTCGCCGCCCGGTTCATAGTGCGCCGGATAGTCGACGTCCTTGCCGTAGTAGCGTTGCGAAGCCTGCACGATGGCGGTTTCAAGTTCGGTATCTTTTGCAGCACGTGCGTAGTCAATCGCCAACGCCAGTGCAAATGCTGTGTTGTAGTGTGTGCCGACGCGAATTGGATAAGTCAGCTTGCTCAGATATTCCATCAGGCGCTTGCGGATTTCCAGTGTCAGCGGCTGCATGGCGGCGTGCCAGATAGCTGCGCGCGGATGGTGGGATTCAGCCAGCTCCTGCGCCAGGCCGAGGATCCAGCCGAAGCCATAAGGACGTTCGAAAGAAGCGCGACCACCCACTTGAAAGTAAGCAGTTTCCTGCGCCATCAATTCCGGCGTGAAGTGCTCATCGAAGATCGCCGTGATTTTGTCGTGGGTCGGCAGTGATGGATACAGCTTCGCACAGCGTAGCAGCAGCCAGTAGCCGTGGACGGCCGAGTGCCAGTCATAGCAACCGTAAAACACCGGATGCATGGCGCGTGGAGACAAGACATCATCGGCGCTGTTGAGCACGTGCATGATGTGATTGGGATATTCCTGACGGAGGTAGGTCAGCGGCATCTCGGTGTATGCGGCGGCCAGTTCGATAGTGAGTTGCATGAGAGTCTTCCGATTTTCAGATCAGTGTGGCAGCGCGTGTTTCCATCATCTCTGCCATTTTGCGGCCGGTGTAGAAATCACCGGCCGCGATACGTATTAACGAAACAATTAGTGAAATGACTAGCGGAACACGATGAAGTACATCAGCAGGATATTCGCCGCCAGCAAGGTCAGGCCGGTAGGGATCTGTACCTTGATGACCTGATACTTGTCCTTGAGCTCCAGCAGGGCCGCCGGCACGATGTTGTAGTTGGCAGCCATCGGCGTCATCAACGTGCCGCAGTAACCGGCCAGCATGCCGATCGTCACCAGCGGTGCCGGATCGGCGTGTTGTCCGACGATGATGAAGGGCAGGGCGATGCCGGCGGTCATGACCGGAAAAGCTGCGAAGGCGTTACCCATGATCATCGTGAAAAGCGCCATGCCGACACAGTAGATCACGATCAGCATGAAGCGGTTTTCAGGATTGACGAACAGGCCGACAACTTGCTGCACCGATTTGCCTGTTTGCGCTGCGACGAAGACGCCGCCGAGCATCGCCAGCATCTGTGGCAGAACGGCTGCCCAGCCAATGGCGTCGAGCAGCCGGCGCGACTCACGCACGGCATGCAGAGGCGTACCGCCGGTCAGTTTCCAGCCCGCAAGAATGGCGCAGATACAGCCGACGCACAAGGCCGCCAGCGTCAGTTGTTTCTGATCGAGGATATAGACGCCGCCGATGGCCACGCCCTTGAGCAGAATCGTGCACAACACGGTCACGACAGGGATCAGGATGGCCGGAACAAAGATCCAGTTGCCGTACTGATTTGCTGACGCCTGACGTTGCTCAGCGCTGCGTTGCTTGTACGTGCCGATCGACAGCAGGCCAAAACCGGCAATGAGCGAAATCAGAATGACGACGACGCCGATGATGCGGTAAGCCATTGGTTTCCCCAGGGAGGAAACCAGCAGATCGCTGAACAGGAATACCGCGCCGAACAGAAACCAGAACAGCGCGGTAGTCAGGCGTTTTGGGTTGCCTTTGTCGCGCAATGTCATGCCGACCAGCAGCATGACGATGACGCCGATGAGGTAATAGATTTCGTTGATCGTGATGAGAGTACTCATGCTGCCACCTCTTTTCCTTCAGATTTTTTCCAGGCGTTGACGTCGCGCTGAATCCCGGCATCGAGACGCACCAGGCGGAACATGTGAATAGCCAATGCCGCAATCGCGGTTGGAATGGCCCACAAGCCAAGATGCAGGGGCTCGATGTTGGTGATGCCGTTTTCCTTGAGGAAGGCATCGATCAACAGCACCGCGCCGAAGGCGAGGAAAATGTCTTCGCCGAAAAATACGGCGATGTTGTCACAGGCAGCGGAGTGCGCGCGCAGTTTGTCGCGGATGTGTTGCGGCAAGTCGCCGTAGCGAGCTGTCGCTGCGCCCTCGACCATGGGCGCAAGCAAGGGCCGCACGGTTTGTGCCTGGCCACCGATATAGGTCAGGCCGAGTGCGCCAAACACTTGGCGCAGGATGAAATACAGCATCAGAATGCGTGCCGACGTCGCGCTGGCCATGCTGGAAATCCAGTCTTGAGCGCGCTCCTTCAGGCCATAACTTTCCAGCAGGCCGATGATCGGCAGGATCAATACATAGACCGCCAGTGAGCGACTATTGATGAACTTTTCGCCGAAGGTCTCCAGCAGCATGCCGAAATCCATGCCGACGGCGAGGCCGGTAGCAAGGCCTGCGACGGTGACGACCAACAGCGGATTGAAGCGGAATGCGAAGCCTGCAACGACGATCGGAATCCCGATCAACGGTAGCAAAATCGAGCTATCCATGGACTATCTCCCAGTAAGGATGGTTGTTGTTAATGTAGATCTGACGACGAAAGTGCTGCGATAAAAAGCTAAGAGCAAGAAGAACAAGAAGAGCGAAAAAACAATAAAAATCAACTCAGGAAGGCGCACGAATGGCGATGCGCTCACTACTCAGGCGGGTGCGAATCTGGCGTGCGAATTCCAATGCATGCGCACCATCGCCGTGCAGACAAACTGTTTGTGCATTGACCTTTACGATGCTGCCGTCCAGCGCGGTGACTTGCTTGTCCTTGACCAGTGAAATGGTTTGCGCGATGGCTTGTGCTTCATCTTCGATCATGGCGCCGGGAAGCGTACGGCTGACCAGGCTACCGTCAGCGTTGTAAGCCCGGTCGGCGAAGACTTCTTCGATGGCGGTTAGATCCGCTTGTCTGGCGGCGTTGATGAGTTCGCTGCCCGCCAGTCCGAACAAGGCCAGTTCTGGATTGAAGGTGCGCACTGCGGCGCAGATGGCATTGGCGAGAACAGCATCTTTGGCCGCCTGGTTATACAGCGCGCCGTGAGGTTTGACGTGCACCATGCGTCCGCCTTCTGCACGTACGATGGCGTCCAGTGCACCCAATTGATACAGCATGCCGCTGATGATTTCCTCGGGCGGTAACTGCATGGCGCTGCGGCCAAAATTTTCACGATCGGGAAAGCTGGGATGGGCGCCGATGGCGACGTGATTCTGTATTGCCCAGCGTACGCTCTGGCGCATGGTGTTGGCATCGCCGGCATGCCAGCCACAGGCGATATTGGCTGAACTGACCAGCGTCAGCAGCATTTCATCGTTGTCGCAACCTTCTCCGAGGTCTGCATTGAGGTCGATTTGCATGATCTTGCGTACTCCTTCTGTCTCTTTGGTACTTCGTCTTTTGCTGCTTGTTTACTTCCTGTACTGTGTGGCACGCGACCAGTCGAGTGCGGCCAGTGTCTCGTGGATGCTGTTCAAATAGGCCTGCTGTTCTTCCCATGCATGCAAGGCTTGTTCCAGATCGCAGGGTTGGAATTGCAGTTGCGCGTTTAACGGCGCTTGCGCCAGCTTCCACATGTCGGCCTGAATGACCACGCCGATCTTCGGATAGCCGCCGGTGGTTTGCGCATCGCCCATCAGGATGATCGGTTGGCCGGATGGCGGCACCTGAATGACGCCCGGCACCACACCGTGCGAGAGCAGGTCGCGGCTTTGCTTGCGTTTGAGTTCCGGGCCTTCGAGCCGATATCCCATACGATTGCTATTGGGAGTGATGCGCCACTTGTCGAGCCACAAAGCATTCTTCGCGGCGACAGTGAACTGTTCGAACTCAGGGCCGGGCAACACCCGCAAATGAATCAACTTGCTGCTGTCTTGCGTCTGCGTGCCGACGCCGCTCCAGGCTGGCGAGCGCACGCCAAAAGCCGGGCCGGCGATCGTCATGGTCGCCGGCCCTTGCGGCAGGCGATCGCCTTTGCGCAAGGCGCGTCCTTCATGGCCGCCGAAGTTGGCTTTCAAATCGGTGCTGCGCGAGCCGAGGACTTTCGCAACATCGATGCCTCCGGCGATAGCGAGATAGGTTCGCATGCCTTGCGTGGCATTGGGGCCGGCATGGGCCAGCTTCAAGGTTTGACCGGCGTGCACCGGCAGGCTCCAGTAGGGAGTGACGGATTTACCGTCGAGTCGGGCGTCGAAATCGTCGCCACCGAGCGCAATGCGCGTGTCGGTGGTGAAGCGCATCTCGCAGGCACCCATGGTGATTTCGAGACCGGCAGCTTCCATCTCGTTGCCGACCAGCAGATTGGCAGCGCTCAAGGCGAGACAGTTCAGTGCGCCGCCCGGATTGATGCCGAGCTGGCGATGGCCGGGGCGGCCAAGGTCTTGTACCGAGGTGAGAATGCCGGGTTGAAGAATCTCTATCATTTGGCAATCCGTTCCACGGTGAAGCGTACGCGGTCGCCCGGTCGCAATAAGGTTGGTGGAGTCTGTGTCGGATCGAACAGCGGCAGAGATGTTTTGCCTAGCAATTGCCAGCCGCCGGGCGAGGCAAGCGGGTAGATGCCGGTTTGTTCGCCGCCGATACCGACCGATCCAGCCGGGATCGACAGCCGGGGCTCATCGCGGCGCGGCGTTGCCAGCGCAGGTTCCAGTCCGCCCATGTAGGCGAAGCCCGGCATGAAGCCGATGAAGTACACGATATATTCGCCGGCGCTATGGCGTTGAATGACTTCTTTGCTGGATAAGCCTGTATGGCGGGCAACGATGTCGATATCCGGGCCGTCTGCACCACCGTAGACAACGGGGATTTCGATTTCGCGTCCGGCGATATGGCTGACATCGACATGTGCCCAGGTATCCAGAATGCGTTTGGTAACGACTTCCATGTCCACGACAGGGCGGCGCAGAATCAGGGTCAGGTTGTTCATGCCGGGCACGACTTCGCTGATTTCCGGCCAGCTAGCCGCCTCTTCGGCGATGCTCCAGATGCGTTGCTGGTGAGGCAGTGTGGCAGGGGATGGCAGATTGCATAGCAATGCGCTGTCGCCCAGGAAATGAATTTGCGGTTGAATCATTGTCATCCAGATTATGCAAAGGCTTAAACGCCTTTATCGTTCTCGCGGATCATACATTTACAGCAAGGTATAAACAATATGTCGATAAATTATTTGTTTAAGATTGCTATATAGTAGCGGCGTTGTATGAAAATCTCTTGATAGAAAATAGCTTATGAATGAACAATCCCTGGAAATCACGCCGGAGAATGCTGTGACCAAAAAGTCCCCGACTAAAATCGTCTCCTCGAATCACCTCGTTTCCGAGCGCAGCGCCGAGCTGTCGGAGCTCGAATATGCCCTGATCATGGCCGGTAATGCGTTCAATCGCTGGATGATGCGCTGCATGCTGGCGGCGGGTGCAAAAGACATGACAGCGATTGAAGTCTCTTTGTTGCATCACGTGAATCACCGTGAGCGAAAGAAGAAACTTGCCGATATTTGTTTTGTCCTGAATATTGAGGATACCCACGTTGTGACCTACGCGCTGAAGAAATTGGTCAAGGCGGGCTACGTGAAGAGCGAAAAGGCAGGCAAGGAACTGCTATTTTCGACCACGGAAGAAGGGCAGGAGCTGTGCATGAAGTACAAGGAAGTGCGCGAGCGCTGCCTGATTGAAGTGCAAGTCGACAGCGGCATCCAGAATCAGGCAATCGGCGAAGCGGCCCAGTTGCTGCGCAGCGCATCGGGCTTGTACGACACTGCAGCGCGTGCCGCTGCTTCGCTCTGACCCAACTTATTTGTTGAGCCCGGCTCAGGCAGGAAAGGATGAAATGAAGGCAATCGAAATCACCGAATTTGGTGCTCCGGAAGTGTTGCAATTGTGCGAGCGGCCGTTGCCCCAGCTGAAAAGCGGCGAAATATTGATCAAGGTGCATGCCGCAGGCGTGAATCGCCCTGACGTTTTTCAGCGTCAGGGCAATTACCCGGTTCCGCCCGGCGCATCCGACTTGCCGGGCCTTGAAGTGGCTGGCGAGATTGTCGATGGCGAGCTGGGGGATAGCGGTTTCCGGAAAGGCGACCTCGTTTGTGCGCTCGTCCAAGGCGGCGGCTACGCTGAATACTGCGCTGCGCCTCTCGCACAATGTTTGCCCGTGCCGGCCGGTTTGACGGTTTTGCAGGCAGCGGCACTGCCGGAGACGTTCTTTACTGTCTGGAGCAATGTTTTTGAGCGGGCACGACTGTCGCCGGGTGAGACCTTGCTGGTTCAAGGCGGCAGTTCAGGCATCGGCGTGACGGCGATCCAGATTGCGACCGCACTGGGGCACCGTGTCTTCGCGACGGCTGGTTCCGATGACAAATGCCGCGCCTGCGAAGAGTTGGGCGCCGAGTTGGGCATTAACTACCGCACCGAAGATTTTGAAGGGGTAGTGAAAGCGGCAACGGAAGGCCGCGGTGTTGATGTCATTCTGGACATGGTCGGAGGGGATTATCTGCCGCGGGAGATAAAAACGCTGGCCGATGATGGGCGGCTTGTCGTGATCGCGTTACTGGGCGGCGCCAAAGGCCAGTTGGATCTGAGCCAGATTTTGCGTCGCCGCCTGACGGTGACTGGCTCTACCTTGCGCCCGCGTCCTGTCGAGTTCAAGGCTTACATCGCCGCGCAGTTAAAAGAGCGCGTATGGCCGTTGCTAGCCTCCGGCAAAGTGAAGCCTGTGATTTACCAGACCTTCCCGCTGGAGCAGGCTGCGCAGGCGCACGCTTTGATGGAATCCAGTGCGCATGTCGGCAAGATCATGCTGACGGTAAGCTGAAATATCTTCTGAGACGTCTTTTTAGCGGTAGATCTGACAGAGAAATACCGGGTTATTGGTTTGACCGGTTTTGTCGCGGCGCGATAGAATGCGGGGTTATTCAAAATACTCACTCTTATGCGCCGTAAATTAGTTGCAGGTAACTGGAAGATGAATGGTGGTCTCGCCGCCAATGCAGCCTTGATTGCCGACGTAAAAGCAGGCCTCGCCGCTGCGGGTACGCAGGCTGATGTCGCTGTTTGCGTGCCTTCGCCTTATTTTGCGCAGGTGCAAGCAGCTGTCGCAGGTTCTGCACTGGCGCTGGGTGCGCAGGATGTTTCCGCGCATGCTAACGGTGCTTATACCGGTGAAGTATCGGGAGCAATGCTGGCAGAGTTTGCTTGCAAGTATGCAATCGTCGGTCATTCCGAGCGTCGCGCGTATCACGGCGAAACCGATGCAGTAGTGGCGGCCAAAGCAGTTGCTGCGCTCAAGTCTGGTTTGACGCCGATCGTCTGTGTCGGTGAAACGCTGGGTGAGCGCGAAGCAGGGCAGACCGATGCTGTTGTCGGTCGCCAGGTTGATGCCGTGCTGGCGGTCCTGGATGTGGCCGATGTCGAAAAGATCGTGGTCGCCTACGAGCCGGTCTGGGCAATTGGTACCGGCAAGACTGCAACGCCGGAAATGGCGCAGGACGTGCATTCAAAGCTGCGCGGTAAATTATCGGCCAAGAATGCAGTGGCCGCCGCCAAGGTGCAAATCTTGTATGGTGGTAGCATGAAGCCCGATAACGCAAAAGAATTGTTGGCCATGTCGGATATTGACGGTGGTCTCATTGGTGGTGCGGCCTTGAAGGCGGTGGATTTTCTGGCGATTGTCCAGGCTGCCCAAGGTAACTGATCGTTGTTGTTTTAAATTGAAGATGGCTATATGAATACTTTATTTACTGTTATTGTTGTGATTCAAGTGCTGGCAGCGCTGACAATCATTGGTCTGGTGTTGCTGCAGCACGGCAAAGGGGCTGATATGGGGGCTGCTTTCGGTTCCGGCGCGTCGGGTAGTTTGTTCGGCGCCACCGGTTCTTCCAACTTCTTGTCGAAGTCGACCGGTGTCGCAGCTGCGGTCTTTTTTATCGCAACCCTCGCACTGGCTTTTGTCGGTAATCACCACGTTTCGCAAAGCGGCGGCGTTATGGATAATTTGCCTGCTCCAGCAGCTGCAATTCCTGCAACGCCAGCAGCATCGGGTGCTCCAGCGGCAGCGCCTGCGAATCCTGCAGATCAATCAAATCAAATTCCGAAATAGTCTTTTGCGCACGATGTAATAATGCGCAAAACTTAAAGCAGTTTATGAAGTTTTAGTGTGATTGTGCATTGAACAAGAGCATCAAAACGGGTTACAATTGCAGTCTCAAGCCGACGTGGTGAAATTGGTAGACACGCTATCTTGAGGGGGTAGTGGCGAAAGCTGTACGAGTTCGAGTCTCGTCGTCGGCACCATGAAATATCTAGAAAAGCCAGCAAAGGACAAAATCCTGAGCTGGCTTTTTGACGAGGGAAAAGCTGTTTGATATTGAGAATCATTCCGCTAATTATCAACAAACCTACGCCTAATCGTGAACCTCGAAAATTACTTTCCAGTTCTATTATTTATCCTAATCGGCATCGCTGTTGGTGTCGCTCCTCAGTTACTCGGTCGTTTGCTTGGTCCTCATAGACCTGATGCGCAAAAGACCTCTCCATACGAATGCGGATTCGAGGCTTTTGAAGATGCGCGCATGAAGTTCGATGTGCGTTATTACCTCGTCGCCATTCTGTTTATTCTGTTCGATCTCGAAACTGCATTTTTCTTCCCTTGGGGCGTTTCCATGCGCGACTTGGGCTGGTCTGGCTACATGACGATGATGGTGTTCATCGCCGAATTTGTTGTCGGTTTTTGGTACATCTGGAAAAAGGGTGCCCTGGATTGGGAGTGAGCCATGTCAATTGAAGGCGTATTAAACGAAGGGTTTGTTACCACCTCGCTGGATAAGGTAATCAACTGGACCCGTACCGGCTCTTTGTGGCCGATGACTTTTGGTCTGGCTTGCTGTGCGGTTGAAATGATGCACGCCGGCGCATCGCGTTACGATCTTGATCGTTTTGGTGCGGTGTTCCGTCCATCTCCACGCCAGTCCGATCTCATGATTGTTGCCGGTACGCTGTGCAACAAGATGGCGCCGGCACTGCGCAAGGTGTACGACCAGATGGCCGAGCCGCGTTGGGTGATTTCGATGGGTTCCTGTGCCAACGGCGGTGGTTATTATCACTACTCGTATTCCGTTGTGCGCGGTTGCGATCGCATCGTGCCTGTAGACGTGTATGTGCCAGGTTGCCCACCAACAGCGGAAGCGCTGCTGTATGGCGTGATCCAGCTGCAAAACAAGATCAAGCGTACCAACACCATTGCGCGATAAGAAGAGAGTGGAAGGGTCAGAATGACGACAAAATTGGAAACTCTCGAAGCTGCCTTGCGCAATGCGCTTGGGGGGTATCTTCAGAATTTGACGGTGGCTTTGGGCGAGGTCACGATTGTGGTCAAGCAAGCCGATTATCTATCGGCGATGCGCGTTCTGCGCGATCACGCCGATACCCGTTTCGAAGAATTGCTTGATCTGTGCGGCGTGGATTACTCGACGTACGGCGATGGCGTATGGGGTGGGCCGCGTTTTGCCGTGGTGTCTCATCTGCTGTCGATCAGCCATAACTGGCGCGTTCGCGTCCGTGTTTTTGCTCCTGATGATGAATTGCCGTTGGTGGCCTCAGTGACTGGTATCTGGTCCTCCGCCAATTGGTATGAGCGAGAAGCCTTTGATTTCTTCGGCATCTTGTTCGATGGGCATGACGATTTACGTCGTATCCTCACCGATTATGGCTTCATCGGTCACCCGTTCCGCAAAGACTTCCCGGTATCGGGATATGTCGAAATGCGCTACGACGCTGAGCAAAAACGCGTGGTTTATCAACCCGTAACGATTGAGCCGCGTGAAATTACGCCGCGTGTCATTCGTGAAGAAAATTACGGGATTAAATAATGGCTGAAATCAAGAATTACACGCTGAACTTTGGTCCTCAGCATCCTGCCGCACACGGTGTGTTGCGACTGGTGCTGGAGCTCGATGGTGAAGTCATTCAGCGTGCCGACCCGCATATCGGTCTGCTGCATCGCGCGACCGAAAAGCTGGCCGAGCAAAAAACCTATCTGCAATCAGTTCCTTACATGGATCGTCTCGACTACGTGTCGATGATGTGTAACGAACACGCCTATGTCATGGCGATCGAAAAGCTGCTCGGCATTGAAGTGCCGATGCGTGCTCAGTACATCCGCGTGATGTTCGATGAAATCACCCGTCTGTTGAATCACCTGATGTGGATCGGCGCGCACGGTCTGGACGTCGGCGCCATGGGCGTTCTGCTGTACGCCTTCCGCGAACGCGAAGACTTGATGGATTGCTACGAAGCCGTCTCCGGCGCACGTATGCATGCTGCCTACTATCGTCCGGGTGGTGTTTATCGTGACCTGCCGGATACCATGCCGCAGTACAAGGCATCGATCATCCGCAATGACAAGGCAATCAAGCAACTCAATGAAAATCGCCAGGGTTCGATGCTGGACTTCATTGAAGACTTCACCAACCGTTTCCCGAAATATGTCGATGAGTACGAAACACTGCTGACTGACAACCGTATCTGGAAGCAGCGCCTGGTCGGTATCGGTGTGGTCTCGCCTGAACGTGCAATGGCAATGGGCTTCACCGGCCCAATGCTGCGTGGTTCGGGCGTCGAATGGGATCTGCGCAAGAAGCAACCGTACGAAGTCTACGATCTGCTGGATTTTGATATCCCGGTCGGCAAGAACGGCGATAGCTATGATCGCTATCTGGTTCGTGTGGAAGAAATGCGCCAGTCCAACCGCATCATCAAGCAATGCGTCGAGTGGCTGCGTAACAATCCAGGCCCGGTCATCATCGACAACCACAAGATTGCTCCGCCTCCGCGTATGGACATGAAGTCCAACATGGAAGATCTGATTCACCACTTCAAACTGTTCACCGAAGGCTTCCACGTGCCGCCGGGAGAAACATATGCTGCCGTTGAGCATCCGAAGGGCGAATTCGGTATCTACCTGGTGTCGGATGGCGCCAACAAGCCATACCGTATGAAGATTCGCGCGCCAGGTTTTGCGCATTTGTCGAGTCTGAATGAAATGGCGAAGGGTCACATGATTGCCGATGCAGTCACAATCATCGGTACGCAAGACATTGTGTTTGGTGAAATCGACCGATAACCGGTGAAGTAAGCCGGTCAGTGGATGTTTTTTAAAACCCATTAGGTTCTGGGGAATATCCGATAAACCCGCGCGAGTTCTCAAAAAACTATGCGCACGGATGGCCAACGATATGCTGTTAAGTCAAGACGCTCTAAAGAAAATCGATCGCGAACTCGCGAAATATCCGGCAGATCAACGCCAGTCTGCGGTCATGTCCGCGCTGCGCATTGCTCAGGATGAACACGGCTGGCTGCCTGCCGAGCTGCAGCAGGAAATCGCCGATTACATCGGCATGCCTGCGGTAGCGGTGCAAGAAGTCGCTACGTTCTACAACATGTACAACACCAGCCCGCAGGGCAAGCACAAGATCACCGTCTGTACGAATTTGCCTTGCCTGTTGTCGGGCGGTGATCGCGCAGCGCATCATCTGAAGCACAAGCTCGGTGTCGGCTACAAGGAAACCACTGCTGACGGTCAGTTCACGATCGTTGAAGGCGAATGCATGGGCGCATGCGGCGACGCACCTGTCATGCTGGTCAATAACCACCGCATGTGCAGCTGGATGTCGAACGACAAGATCGACTCGCTGCTGGAGGAACTGAAGAAATGACTTGTCTGCACGATCGTCATATCAAGCCGCTGATTCTGGCGGATCTGGACGGCCAGAACTGGCACCTGGCGGATTACGTCAAGCGTGGCGGCTATGAAGCGCTCAAGCGCATCCTCGCCGAAAACATCACTCCTGAACAAGTCATCGCTGAGCTGAAGGCTTCCGGCTTGCGTGGCCGTGGTGGTGCGGGCTTCCCGACCGGCCTGAAGTGGAGCTTCATGCCGCGTCAGTTTCCAGGTCAAAAATACCTCGTTTGCAACAGCGATGAAGGCGAACCGGGCACATTCAAAGACCGCGACATCATTCGTTATAACCCGCACTCTCTGATCGAAGGCATGATCATCGGCGGTTATGCGATGGGCATCACGGTCGGCTACAACTACATCCACGGCGAAATCTTCGACGCTTATCTGCGTTTTGAAGAAGCACTGGAAGAGGCACGTGCGGCAGGTTTCCTGGGCGATAGCATCCTCGGCACCAACTTCAGCTTCCAGTTGCACGGTCATCATGGTTATGGCGCCTACATCTGCGGCGAAGAAACCGCATTGCTGGAATCCCTGGAAGGCAAGAAGGGCCAACCGCGCTTCAAGCCGCCGTTCCCTGCCAGCTTCGGCCTGTACGGCAAGCCAACCACCATCAACAACACCGAAACATTCGCTGCTGTTCCGTTCATCTTCAAGATCGGTGCACAAGCGTACGCTGATATCGGTAAACCGAACAACGGTGGCACCAAGATCTTCTCGATCTCGGGCGACGTCGAACGTCCAGGTAATTACGAAATTCCGCTGGGCACGCCATTTTCCACATTGCTGGAACTGGCTGGCGGCATGCGCGGCGGCAAAAAGATCAAGGCGGTCATTCCTGGTGGCTCATCCGCTCCGGTGATTCGCGGCGACATCATGATGGAAACCACCATGGATTACGATGCCATCGCCAAAGCAGGCTCGATGCTGGGTTCCGGCGCGGTCATCGTGATGGATGAAACGCGCTGCATGGTCAAGTCGCTGCTGCGTCTGGCTTACTTCTACTACGAAGAGTCCTGCGGTCAATGTACGCCATGCCGCGAAGGCACAGGCTGGATGTACCGTATGGTCGAACGTATCGAAAACGGTCACGGCAAGCTGGAAGACCTCGATGTGTTGAACTCGGTTGCCGATAACATCCAGGGCCGCACCATTTGCGCGCTGGGCGATGCGGCGGCAATGCCGGTACGTGCATTCATCAAGAATTTCCGCGAAGAATTTGAGTATCACATCGAGCACAAACACTGCTCGGTGCCAGCTTATATCTGATCGACAGAGTTAGCGATAAAGTTGAGCAGCACGGCAAGACATGCATTCGGCAACAGAGCAGGGCGCATGTCTTCAAGGTCAAAAGAATACTTAGCTTGGGCAAAAAGCCATGGTTGAAATCGAAATAGACGGCAAAAAAGTTGAAGTGCAAGAAGGCAGCATGGTTATGGATGCTGCCAACAAAGTCGGCACGTACATTCCTCACTTTTGCTATCACAAAAAATTATCCATTGCGGCTAACTGCCGCATGTGTCTGGTCGACGTAGAGAAGGCGCCGAAGCCGTTGCCGGCCTGCGCCACTCCGGTGACCGCCGGCATGATCGTTCGCACCGCAAGCGACAAGGCAGTCAAGGCGCAAAAAGGCGTCATGGAATTTCTGCTGATCAATCACCCGCTGGATTGCCCGATCTGCGATCAGGGCGGCGAGTGCCAATTGCAGGATTTGGCTGTCGGTTACGGTGGCTCCGCTTCCCGTTACGAAGAAGAGAAGCGCGTCGTTCCTCCGAAGGACGTCGGCCCGCTGATCTCCATGAAGGAAATGAACCGTTGCATCCACTGCACACGTTGCGTGCGTTTCGGCCAGGAAGTAGCCGGCGTCATGGAACTGGGCATGCTGGGTCGCGGTGAACATTCCGAAATCACGACATTCGTCGGTAATACCGTCAATTCCGAACTGTCCGGCAACATGATCGATCTGTGCCCGGTCGGCGCACTGACATCCAAGCCGTTCCGCTACGCTGCGCGTACCTGGGAATTGTCGCGTCGCAAGTCGGTCAGCCCACACGACAGCATCGGCTCCAACCTGATCGTTCAGGTCAAGGGCGGCAAGGTCATGCGCGTTCTGCCGCTGGAGAACGAAGACGTCAACGAATGCTGGATCACCGATAAAGATCGTTTTGCTTACGAAGCGCTGGACAGCGAAGAGCGTCTGACCAAGCCGATGCTCAAGCAAGACGGCAAATGGCAAGAAGTTGAATGGCAAGTTGCGCTGGAATACGTCGCGCACGGCCTGCGTAATATCCGTCACGAACACGGTGCAAGCGCCATCGCTGCATTGGCTACACCGTACTCGACACTGGAAGAACTGACATTGTTGCAAAAAGTCGTACGCGGCATGGGTTCGGAAAACATCGATTTCCGCCTGCGTCAATCCGACTTCGCGCTGGACCACCAGGTCAATCCTTGGCTGGGCATGTCGATCGTCGAATTCTCGGAACTCAATCGTGCTCTGATCATCGGCTCGTTCCTGCGCAAGGATCACCCGTTGCTGACCGCGCGTCTGCGTCAAGCAGTGAAGAGCGGCGCCAAGATCAGCATCTTGCACGCAACGGATGACGACCTGCTGATGCCGGTCGCCAACAAGATCATCGCAGCACCGTCCGCATGGTTGTCCGCACTGAGCGAAGTTGTTGTCGCCGTGGCGCAAGCCAAGAGCGTTGCGGTGCCTGCCGGTTTCGAAGGCGTGGAAGCATCGCCAGCCGCTAAGCAGACCGCAGCAAGCCTGTTGTCGGGTACGTCCAAGGCAGTATTCCTGGGCAATGCAGCTGCACAGCATCCGCAAGCTTCGCAACTGCACGCTGCGGCACAATGGATTGCTGAACAAACCGGTGCAAAGCTGGGTTATCTGACAGAAGGCGGCAACACCGTCGGCGGTTATCTGGCCAATGCTATTCCAGGCAAAGATGGCGTCAACGCGCTGCAAGCTTTCGCACAACCACGCAAGGCCTATGTACTGCTGAATGCCGAGCCTGAACTGGATAGCCATGACCCACAAGTGGCCACAGCAGCATTGAAGCAAGCTGAAATGGTTGTTGTCATGTCGGCATACAAGCATGGCGCCGATTACGCTGATGTTTTGCTGCCGATCGCACCATTTACCGAAACATCCGGTACTTTCGTCAATGCCGAGGGCCGTGCACAAAGCTTCAACGGTACCGTCAAGCCACTCGGCGATGCGCGTCCGGCTTGGAAGGTTTTGCGCGTTTTGGGTAATCTGCTGGGTCTGCAAAACTTCGACTACGAAACATCGGAATCGATTCGCGCCGAAGTGATTGGTGCCGAGACTGATTTGTCCGCTCGTCTGAGCAACGTCTCCAAGCTGGCTCTGCAAGCTGCTACCGGCGCTGCCAACGGTGGGCTGGAACGTGTCGCCGATGTGCCTATTCACTTCACTGACGCCATTGCTCGTCGCTCGCCTGCGTTGTTGCAAACGCAAGATGGCCAGGCACCGAAGGCATGGCTGTCGGCTGCGTTGTCGCAAAAGCTGGGCATCGTTGCCGGTGACCGCGTGAGCGTCAAGCAGGGACAGGGCAGTGCGGTGTTGACTGCAGATATCGACAAGAAGCTGCCGGAAAACGTCGTACGTGTGGCCGCAGCCCATGCAAGCACCGCTAATCTGGGCAGCATGTTTGGCGCAATCGTTGTGGAGAAAGCGTAATGGATCAACTGATTGCCAATATCAATGCAGTTGGCCCCAACTATCTGGGGACGGCATGGCCGTACGTGTGGACTTTCGTCTGGAGTCTGCTGAAGATTCTGGCCGTATTGATCCCGCTGCTGATCAGCGTGGCGTACCTGACTTACTGGGAACGTAAGCTGATCGGCTGGATGCATATTCGCCTCGGCCCTAACCGTGTCGGCCCTGCAGGTCTGCTGCAACCGATCGCCGATGCCTTGAAGCTGATCTTCAAGGAAGTGACCACTCCATCACGCGCCAATAAGGTTTTGTTCTTCATCGCGCCAATCATGACCATCATGCCGGCTGTTGCCGCATGGGCCGTGATTCCCTTTGGCCCTGAAGCTGTCATTGCTAACGTCAACGCAGGCCTGCTGTTCGTGATGGCGATTACCTCGATGGAAGTCTATGGCGTCATCATCGCCGGTTGGGCATCCAACTCGAAGTACGCTTTCCTCGGTGCGATGCGTGCATCGGCGCAGATGGTGTCCTACGAAATTTCGATGGGCTTCTGTCTGGTCGTGGTGCTGATGGTTTCCGGCAGCCTGAACATGATCGACATTGTCACCAGCCAAGGCAAGGGTTACTTTGCTTCGCACGGCCTGAGCTTCCTGTCGTGGAACTGGTTGTCGCTGCTGCCGATTTTCGTGATCTACGTCATCTCCGGTATCGCTGAAACCAACCGCCATCCGTTCGACGTGGTGGAAGGTGAATCGGAAATCGTTGCCGGTCACATGATCGAATATTCGGGTATGTCGTTCGCCATGTTCTTCCTGGCTGAATACGCCAACATGTGGTTGATTTCGATCCTCGCTTCGCTGCTGTTCCTGGGCGGCTGGGCATCACCGGTCAGTTTCCTGGACTTTATCCCAGGCTGGATCTGGCTCGGTATTAAGACGTTCCTGGTGGTGTCGCTGTTTGTCTGGGTGCGTGCATCGTTCCCCCGCTATCGCTATGACCAGATCATGCGTCTGGGCTGGAAAGTGTTCATTCCGCTGACGCTGGTGTATCTGGTGATCGTTGCGACCTGGATGCAGACCTCATGGAATATTTGGAAGTAATGGATAAAGGCTCAGGTGAGAAGCATGGAAGCTATTAAAGATTTTTTCAACAGCCTGCTGTTGCGAGAGCTGTTCAAGGGCCTGGCCCTGACAGGCCGCTATCTGTTTGCGCGCAAGATCACGATTCAGTTCCCGGAAGAGAAGACGCCGCAGTCGCCGCGTTTCCGCGGTCTGCACGCTTTGCGTCGCTATCCGAACGGTGAAGAGCGTTGCATCGCCTGCAAACTGTGCGAAGCAGTCTGCCCGGCAATGGCCATCACGATTGAGTCGGAACAGCGTGACGACGGTTCCCGCCGTACCACACGTTACGACATCGATCTGACCAAGTGTATTTTCTGCGGTTTCTGTGAAGAGTCCTGCCCGGTCGATTCCATCGTCGAAACGCACATTCTCGAATACCACGGCGAAAAGCGCGGCGACTTGTACTACACCAAGGAAATGCTGCTGGCCGTTGGTGATCGTTACGAAAATGAAATCGCTGCTGCACGTACTGCAGACGCTGCATATCGTTAATTGAATTCGGGACGGCACGTCTGTTTTTTCGTTGTTGCGTGCCGCTGAGATGATCGAGTCTGATGTTTGTTGGGTAGCTTGATCGATGGATCAAGTGATCGAATGATCTGATGCTGGTTTAGCCAACTTTTTGGTTGATTATGGAATTTAAAACTGTCTTGTTCTATGCGTTTTCAGTGGTCCTCGTGCTCGCTGCATTACGCGTTATTACTGCCCGCAATCCGGTGCATGCGGCCCTGTTTCTTGTGCTGGCCTTCTTTTCGGCGGCCGGCATCTGGATGTTGTTGAAGGCCGAGTTCCTGGCCATTGTGCTGGTGCTGGTCTACGTAGGGGCGGTGATGGTGCTGTTCCTCTTCGTGGTGATGATGCTCGATATCAATCTCGACAAGATGCGAGAAGGCTTCTGGGGATATTTTCCGCTGGCCGCAACAATCGGCGTGGTCATCGTGCTGGAAATGGCTGCAGTCTTGCTGCGCAGCTTCTGGGCTCCGGAGGCGCAAGTACCGGCTGCATCCAACACCATCGGCGGCACCAAAGCGTTGGGTATGCTGATTTACACCGAATACGTGTATGCGTTTGAAGTTGCTGCAGTCATCCTGCTGGTCGCTATCGTCGCCGCTGTTGCGCTGACACTGCGCCGCCGCAAGGACAGCAAATACTTCTCGCCGGCGGATGCCGTCAAGGTCAAGAGCACCGATCGTGTGCGTCTGGTCAAGATGAAGTCGGAATCTACTCGTAACATCGGCGGCGATGCTCAGGCATCCGGCGCGGAACAACAACCTTAAGGAGCGGCGCTATCATGACTCTTTCGCTCTCGCATTATCTGATCCTCGGCGCGATCCTTTTCGCGATCTCGATCGTTGGTATTTTTCTGAACCGCAAGAACGTCATCGTGTTGCTGATGGCAATCGAATTGATGTTGTTGGCGGTGAATATGAACTTCATTGCTTTCTCGCATTATCTCGGCGATGCAGCAGGGCAGATCTTCGTTTTCTTCATCCTGACCGTCGCAGCTGCTGAGTCCGCAATTGGTCTGGCGATTCTGGTGGTGCTGTTCCGTAATCTGGACACCATCAACGTGGAAGATCTGGACACGCTCAAGGGATAAGCACGTGGTTGTGCATTAATGCGCGTTGGAACGTTCGCAGTGCATGTAGATTGAATTTAAATTTCATTTAAAAGATGGGCGTTCTCCGAAGATCCTTGTGATTCGAAGAGAACCCAAATAGCGATAAGGTTCATCATGGCGGGGCAACTTAACCCACATCTTCTTTTAGCCGTACCACTGGCGCCGTTGGCCGGTTCTGCAATTGCAGGCCTGCTCGGTACGAAATTCTTCGGCAACGTAGTTGGCCGCAAGGTATCGCACACGGCGACCATCCTCGGTGTATTGATCGCGTTGATCATTTCCGTCCAGACTTTACTGGCGGTCATTGACGGTGCGACCTACAACGGCACGCTGTACACCTGGATGACGGTTGCCGGCCTGAAGCTGGAAGTCGGTTTCCTGATCGACAGCCTGACCGCGATGATGATGTGCGTGGTGACCTTTGTGTCCCTGATGGTCCACGTCTACACCATTGGCTACATGAAGGACGACGAAGGCTACAATCGCTTCTTCTCGTACATTTCGCTGTTCACGTTCTCGATGCTGATGCTCGTCATGAGCAACAACTTCCTGCAACTGTTCTTCGGCTGGGAAGCCGTGGGTCTGGTTTCCTACCTGCTGATCGGCTTCTGGTACACACGTCCGACCGCAATCAAGGCCAACATGAAGGCCTTCCTGGTCAATCGTGTCGGTGACTTTGGCTTCATTCTCGGTATCGGTCTGCTGCTTGCTTACGCTGGTTCCATGAACTACGGCGAAGTTTTCGCCAAGCGTGGCGAGTTGGCACAATTGACTTTGCCTGGCACCGACTGGATGCTGCTGACGGTCGCATGTATCTGTCTGTTCGTTGGCGCGATGGGTAAGTCGGCGCAGTTTCCGCTGCACGTCTGGCTGCCGGATTCGATGGAAGGTCCAACCCCGATCTCCGCGCTGATTCACGCGGCGACAATGGTGACCGCCGGTATCTTCATGGTGACCCGCATGTCGCCGCTGTTCGAACTGTCCGACACCGCCTTGTCCGTGATCCTTGTGATCGGCGCGATCACCGCGTTGTTCATGGGCTTCCTCGGCACCATGCAGACCGACATCAAGCGTGTGGTGGCGTATTCGACGCTGTCGCAGCTGGGTTACATGACTGTCGCCCTGGGCGCATCGGCTTATTCGGTAGCAGTATTCCATCTGATGACTCACGCGTTCTTCAAGGCGCTGCTGTTCCTCGGCGCGGGTTCCGTGATCATCGGTATGCACCATGACCAGGACATGCGCAACATGGGCGGCCTGCGCAAGTACATGCCGATCACCTGGATCACGTCGCTGCTGGGTTCGCTGGCGCTGATCGGTACACCATTCTTCTCCGGTTTCTATTCGAAGGACAGCATCATCGAAGCCGCCGCCGAGTCGCATCTGGCAGGTTCCGGTTTTGCCTACTTCGCGGTGCTGGCCAGCGTGTTCGTGACTGCCTTCTACTCCTTCCGCATGTACTTCATGGTGTTCCATGGAGAAGAGCGTTTCGGCAAGGCGGACGCACATGGCCACGATGATCATCACGCTCCTGTTGCAGCGCACGCTGCGCATGACGATCACGGCCATAATGCGCATGGCGCCCATGATGACCACGCCCACGACGACCATGAACACCACGGTCTGGCCCCAGGTCAGAAGCCGCACGAGTCGCCGCTGGTGGTGACGCTGCCGCTGATCCTGCTGGCGATTCCATCGGTCATTATCGGTTTCTTCGCGATCTCGCCGTTGGTCTTCGGCGACTTCTTCAAGAACGTGATTTTTGTCGGCGAAAACCACAAGGCTCTCGAAGAGCTGGCGCATGAATTCCACGGCCCGATCGCGATGGCAGTGCATTCGCTGACATCGGCCCCCCTGTGGCTGGCGATTGCGGGTGTGGCGACGGCGTACTACTTCTACATGGTCAATCCGCGCGTACCAGCCTGGTTCAAGGACAAGTTCAGTGCGATCTACACCTTGCTGGACAACAAGTACTACATGGACAAGTTCAATGATGTCGTGTTTGCCGGTGGTGCACGTTTGCTGGGTAACGGTCTGTGGACTGTCGGCGACAAGGGCCTGATCGATGGTCTGGTCGTCAATGGCAGCGCCAAGGTCGTCAACTGGTTCTCGAAAGTCACGCGCCTGTGGCAATCCGGTTACATCTACCATTACGCTTTCGTGATGATTATTGGGGTGCTGGGTTTCCTGGTTTGGTTCATGCCGTTTCCGTTTGCCAAATAAGTTGGCGGAGTAAAGTAAATAACAACCATGATGCAGTCAACTTTTCCTCTCCTTAGCCTTGCGATCTGGTGTCCGGTCGCGTTTGGCGTGCTCGTCCTGGCAGTGGGCCGCGACGAAAATCCATCCATCGCGCGCTGGCTGGCCCTGCTCGGCGCCGTCGTCAGCTTGCTAGTCACCATTCCGCTGGTTCTGCATTTCGATGCAGCCGCGCATGGCTACCAGTTTGTTGAAAAAACACCTTGGATCGATCGTTTCAACATCAGCTATTTCCTCGGTATTGACGGATTGTCGCTGTGGTTCATCCCGCTGACAGCCTTCATCACGGTCATCGTGGTGCTGGCCGGCTGGGAAGTTATCCAGAAGCGCGTCGGCCAATACATGGGGGCCTTCCTGATCCTTTCCGGTCTGATGATCGGCGTGTTCTCGGCACTCGACGGCATGCTGTTTTACGTGTTCTTCGAAGCCACACTGATTCCGATGTTCATCATCGTGGGTGTGTGGGGCGGCGCGAACCGTGTCTATGCGGCGTTCAAGTTCTTCCTGTACACCTTGCTCGGCTCCTTGCTGATGCTGATCGCACTGATCTATCTGTACATCGTGTCCGGCGGCAGCTTCGAAATCCCGACGTGGCATCAACTGCCGTTGTCGATGCTCGAGCAAAAACTACTATTCTTCGCATTCCTGATGGCGTTCGCGGTCAAAGTACCAATGTGGCCGGTGCATACCTGGTTGCCTGACGCCCACGTGGAAGCGCCTACCGGTGGTTCCATCGTACTGGCTGCGATCATGCTGAAGCTCGGTGCTTACGGCTTCCTGCGTTTCTCGCTGCCGATCGCTCCTGACGCCAGCCACGCGTTGTCCGGTTTCATGATCACCTTGTCGCTGGTCGCTGTGATCTACATTGGTCTGGTTGCACTGGTTCAGCAGGATATGAAGAAACTGGTGGCGTACTCGTCGATTGCTCACATGGGCTTCGTCACGCTGGGCTTCTTCATGTTCAACGACATGGCAGTGCAGGGCGGTATTGCACAGATGATTTCCCACGGCTTCGTGTCGGGCGCAATGTTTATGTCCATCGGTGTGTTGTACGACCGTATGCATACTCGTGAAATTGCGCAATACGGTGGTGTGGTCAACAAGATGCCGCGTTTTGCAGCGTTCTTCATCCTGTTCTCGCTGGCCAACTGCGGTCTGCCTGCGACTTCCGGTTTTGTCGGTGAATTCATGGTCATTCTGGGCGCCGTCAAATTCAATTTCTGGATTGGCCTGTTGTCGGCGACTGCTCTGATTCTGGGTGCTGCTTACTCGCTGTGGCTGACCAAGCGCGTGATCTTCGGTGCGGTGACCAATCATCATGTTGAAGAACTGACTGACGTCAACAAGCGTGAATTCTTCATCCTTGGTTTGCTGGCGATCGCAGTCTTGGTGATGGGTCTGTATCCAGCACCGGTGACTGACACGATGCAAACTTCGGTGTCAGATTTGCTCAAGCACGTAGCGGTATCCAAGATTAATTAAGCAAAATTGAGTAAGAAGTGCCGGCGCTTCACAGTGTTCCTTGTTGTGCTGCGCCGACACCAGGCAGCAATTCGGTACGACGTTTCGATACAAGCCGGTCACATGTTTCGCACGGCTGAAAACGGCGGCAACGGTAAGCGGACAAAATACGCGGACGAAAATAAGCGGTAACTAAATGAACAACATGAATCTGATCCCTGTCTATCCGGAAATATTTCTGCTGATTGCGACTTCCGCAATTCTGCTGATCGATATGTTTTTGCCGGATGCAAAACGCGTCATCACCTACCTGCTGTCCTTGTTGGCACTGGTGGTCTGCGCAGTGTTGACCTTCACCAACTACGCAAGCGGAGAAACGGTCTACACCTTCAGCAACATGTTTGTTTCGGACCCATTGTCCAGCCTGCTGAAGTTGTTCTCGTATCTGGCCATCGGCCTGACACTGATCTACGCCCGCCAATACAACAGTGATCGCGCCATCGTCGGCGGCGGTCACCTCGGTGGTGAGTTCTACGCGTTGGCGCTGTTCTCGCTGCTGGGCCAGATGGTCATGATTTCCGGCAACAGCTTCCTGTCCATCTACCTCGGTCTGGAACTGATGTCGTTGTCGCTGTATGCATTGGTTGCCCTGCGTCGCGACAATGTCGGTTCGACCGAAGCCGCGATGAAGTACTTCATCCTCGGCGCGCTGGCCTCCGGTTTCCTGTTGTACGGTATCTCGATGCTGTACGGCGCCACTGGTTCGCTGGAACTGAACGACGTCTTCCGTGCCATCGTGTCCGGTACTGTTGATCGCAACGTGCTGGTATTTGGTATCGTCTTCGTGGTCGCTGGTCTGGCGTTCAAGCTGGGCGCTGTGCCTTTCCACATGTGGGTGCCTGACGTCTATCACGGCGCACCGACACCAATGACCCTGTTGATTGGTGGTGCGCCGAAGCTGGCGGCATTCGCCATGGTGTTCCGTCTGTTGGTCGAAGGTCTGTTGCCACTGGCAATCGACTGGCAGCAAATGCTGATGGTGTTGGCTGTATTGTCGATCATCATTGGTAATGTGACGGCGATCGCCCAGACCAACATCAAGCGCATGTTGGCTTACTCGACCATCTCGCACATGGGTTTCATGTTGCTGGGCATGATGTCGGGCGTGGTTGACGGCAACCTGTTCCAGGCCGTCAATGCCTACAGCTCGTCGCTGTTCTACGCGATCACTTATGTGCTGACCACGCTGGGCACCTTCGGCGTGATCCTGCTGATGGCGCGTTCCGGTTTCGAAGCAGATACGCTCGATGACTTCAAGGGCCTGAATCAACGCAGCCCATGGTTTGCCGCGATCATGCTGATCCTGATGTTCTCGCTGGCCGGTATTCCCCCGATGGTCGGTTTCTACGCCAAGCTGTCGGTGTTGCAAGCCGTCCTGGGAACAGGTCAGATCTGGCTCGCTGTGCTGGCAGTCGTGTTCTCGCTGGTTGGCGCGTTCTATTACCTGCGTGTTATCAAGAACATGTACTTCGATGAGCCTGCCGACAATGCCAAGATCACTGCAAGCTTCGACGTTCGCATTGCACTGAGCCTGAACGGTCTGGCTGCGCTGGTTCTCGGTCTGTGGCCTGGTCATCTGATGGATGCATGCACCAATGCAATCGTCACGACGCTGGCGACTTTCCTGAGCAAAGTCATCGCAACCTAAGCGAATTTACCGGTGAATGTTTCTCTACTGAGCTGGTGTGTCATCTTGTTGGCGGTCTTGGCCGCCAACCTGCCTTTCTTTAATCAGCAGCTGTTCGCGCTGATCCCCCTGAGCAAGTCCGCCGCATACCACAAGCCGGTATGGGTGCGACTGCTTGAACTCATCGTTCTGTATTTTCTCGTCGGCGCCATTGCCCGTTTCTTTGAAGCGAATATCGGCAATGCCTTTGCGCAAGGATGGGAATTTTATGCCGTCACCGGCTGTCTGTTTCTAGTGCTGGCGTACCCCGGTTATGTGGTGCGCTACTTGCGCAAGAGTCACGCTTAGCAAGTCCTGCCGGGTCTTGGGTGCGATGCTGAACAGCTCGCACCAAGGCTGCACCAACAGGCTGCATTCCCTCATTCACCCTTACTGCATACCTGGCCACGCATGGATACTCATCTCAAAGAAACCAAGGTAGACGGAGAACTGGTCTACGAAGGCCATTTTCTCAACGTCCAACGCGACAAGATTCTCCTACCGGACGGCAAACAGAGTGTGCGCGAATACATCAAGCATCCGGGTGCGGTTGTCATTCTCCCGCTGTTTGAAGACGGCTCGGTGCTGCTGGAAAGACAGTTCCGCTATCCGCTCGACCAGGTATTCATCGAATTCCCTGCCGGAAAGATCGATCCGGGCGAAGATCATCTCGAATGCGCCAAGCGCGAGCTGCGGGAAGAAACCGGTTATACCGCCACTGACTGGCAATTCGTCTGCACCATCCACAACGCAATCGCTTATTCAGACGAACACCTGGATATCTATCTCGCCCGCGGTCTGACCGCCGGCGAACGCAAGCTCGACGAAGGCGAGTTTTTGGATATCTACAAGGCGCCGCTTTCCGAGTTACTGGAGCAAGTCCGGCTCGGCAAGGTAACCGACGTCAAGACGGTTATTGGCGCTTTCTGGCTGGAGAAAATCATCAACGGACAGTGGACCTTGCAGAGTGTCTGAACGGCAGCTGATTCACTGAACAAATAAAAAGGCTTCGATAGATATCGAAGCCTTTTTGCTGATGAATCCCAGCGGAGGATCTTGTCCGAATTTAACGCTGTGGCAGCGTTTTCAAAAATGCGCCGACTTGCCTCGCATAGAACTTTGAGAAGCTCGTTGTTCCATGTCCGCGCGTCTCTGCACTCGCCGGGATCAGAAGCAATTCAGCATTCTTCAGTTGTTTCAAGGCCGCGACCATCGTACCGGTTTCCGGGGGATTACGTTCGTCATCGGCAGAATTGATCGCCAGCACCGGCACCTGTATGCGCGCCAGATTCGGCATCGCGTTGAAATCAGCCGACGATCCCCACTGATAGATGAAGTCGTTGGCATCGGCCGTCACCGGCGCATTCAAGCGGTCATCCACGATTTTGTCGGCCTGCGCGCGGGTCGGTGCCAGCGATTGATAGGCGAGAGTGCCGCCGGCAGTGGCTATGCCGAACATCGTATTGGCAAGGCGCAGCGATGGCGGCTGGGTGGTGTAGTTGCCACCGTTCCAGGCCGGATCCTGCTTGATTGATTCGACCAGCATGCGCCGCATCATCCAGTTGCGGCTCGCCATCTCAATCGGCTGCGATGCCATCGGCACCAGCCCATCCATCATCGTCGGATACATCTCGCCCCACATCCAGGTTTGCATGCCGCCCATCGAATTGCCCATGACCAGACGCAGATGTTTGATGCCGAGGCCTTCCGTCACCAGACGATATTGCGCGAGCACCATGTCGGCGTAGTTGTATTGCGGGAATTTGGCGCGCAGCCCGTCGGATGGCTTGGAAGATTTCCCCACGCCGATAGCATCCGGCATGATGAGGAAGTACTTACTGGCGTCGAGCGCTTGTCCCGCGCCGAGCATCTCGCCGGCAAAGTCCTTGCCGACCATGTCGGCGCCGCTGCGATAGGTGCCGTGCAACAGCAATACCGCAGGATTAGCGGGATCGCCGGCAGTAGCGTAATGCAGCTTGAGATTGTTCAGCGTCTCTCCGGTGTGAAAAGTGAAGCTCGGCGCAATCCAGTCAGCCTGACGGTAACCGGGATAGTCCGCTGCATTGGCGGTGGAGCAAAGCAGGGCGGAAGGCAGTAGTGAAAGTAACGACAACGACAGTCGGGCGATGAAGCCCGAGGCAAGTCTCCGAATCATTTTTATAGTCCTCGTAAGATGGTCTTATGGGAGAGCCCATACTAAAGGATATTTGGCGGCATCGCAGAGCGTGTCATTACGTCATTGCATCAAGGCGACAAGGGCAGCGCC
>NZ_JAQQFR010000022.1:0-28991 GCF_046025915.1 Herbaspirillum rhizosphaerae
ATCAACCGTGACGCCAGTCGTCGATGTTGCGTAACTCACGCGATTGTGCGAAGTCGCCGTGCTGACTCCGCCGTCAAACGCATTGGCGGCAGTGCTCGCGATGAACAGATCGTCCAAGGATGAACCAATCACGTTCTGAATGTTGATGTAAGTATCACCCTGCGCAGAACCGCCCGTACCCGTTCCACCTACCAGGTCGACAGTTACGGCTGCAGCCGACGATGCGTAGCTGACGGTGTCCGAACCGCCGTTGCCGTCAAAACGGTTGACGTCATTCGAGGCAACAAAGATATCGTTGTACGACGAACCGATAATGTTCTGGATGTTGGTATAGGTATCATTGGCGGCAAAACCATTGCTACCATTGCCTGTTGCAAGATTGACTGTGACGCCAACGCCATCGCTGGCACGCGCATAGCTGACCGTATCGCTGCCGCCGCTGCCGCCGTCAAAGGCATTCGCTGCAGCGCTAGCGATGAACGTGTCGCTCTGCCCACTGCCCGTGACGTTCTGGATATTGACGTAAGTGTCGCCTGCTGCATAACCGCCGGAGCCGGTACCATCGACCAGATCGACGATAACTGCAACGTTCGAAGCGGCGTAGCTGACTCGGTTCGATCCGCCACCGCCGTCAAAGTTGTTGTTGGCGGCGTTGGCGACAAAAGTATCGTTGAAATTACTGCCGGTCAGATCCTGAATATTGAGCAGTTGATCACCCTGCGCATAGCCGCCGCTGGTACCGGTTCCGTTGGTGTAATTCAGGTCCACCGTAACAGCGGCATTCGATGCCGCGTAGCTCACGCGATTGTGCGAAGTTGCGGTGCTCACCCCACCATCGAGTTTGTTGGCGTCGGCGCTGGCGATGAAGGTGTCGTCGGACGCGCCACCGATCAGGTTCTGAATATGCGAGAAGGAGTCACCGTTGGCATACAAACTGCCGCCGGTGCCGGTGCCGATAGTATTGGTCAGATCAATCGCCACCGAACCCGTGGCATAGAAATAGCTCACGGTATTGACGCCACCACCACCTTCGAAATTGTTGACTTCCGAACTGGCGATGAAGGTATCGTCAAAATTACTGCCGATCACATTCTGAATATGTGCAAGCGTATCGCCCTGCGCATAACCACCGCTGGCCGTACCGTCGTACAGGCTGACTGTGACGCCTGCATTGGACAGCGCATAGCTCACGGTATCCGAACCCGCCAGACCACCGTCAAAATGATTGGCCCCCACGCCCGAAATGAAGGTATCCGAATAGGAGCTGCCAGTCGCATTCTGAATGTTGACGTAACTATTGTTCTGCGCGTACCCGCCGGTGCCAGTCATGGTGACCATATTGACCGTGACGCCGGCGTTGGATGCCCCGTAGTTGACGGTGTCGGAACCACCGCTGCCGCCGTTGAACGTGTGACTGTCGGGGCCGGCGATGAAGACGTCGTCGAAGGCGCTGCCGATGACGTTTTGAATACGATTATAGGTGTCGCCTTCAGCATCACCGCCGACGCCACGACCACTCACCAGGTTGACCGACACACCGGCCGCCGAATTGGCGTAGCTCACGGTATCCTGCCCGCCGGTGCCGCCGTCGAAGCTGTTGGCGTCGATATTGGCGATGAAGGTGTCGTCGAAGGCACTGCCGATGATGTTCTGGATATGAACGTAAGTGTCGCCCGCGGCCGAACCGCCTGCGCCCACGCCAGTACTCAGGTTAACCGTGACGCCAGCCGTCGAGCTTGCGTACGACACTGTATCGGAGCCGCCGCTGCCGCCGTTGAAACGATTGGCCAGCGTATTGGCGATGAAGATGTCGTTGAATGCACTACCAGTCACATTCTGAATAGCGACATAGGTATCACCCTCGGCATAGCCGCCGCTACCGGTGTTGGTAATCAGATTGACCGTCACGCCCGAAGTCGACGTTGCATACGACACGGTATCGGAGCCGCCGCTGCCGCCATCGAGATTATTGACCTTGTTGTTGGCGACAAAGGTGTCATTGTAGGCGCTGCCGATCAGGTTCTGGATGTTGCTCAGGACATCGCCTTGCGCATCGCCGCCGGTACCAAGCCCCGTCGTCAGATCGACCGTCACGCCCGCAGTGGACGTCTTGTAACCTGCTGTATTGACGCCCTGCGTGCCGCCGGTGAGAATATCTGCACCGGCGCCGCCTTCAAAATAGGTGTTGCCGCTACCGCCGATGATGGTGTCGGCTCCGGCACCGCCATAGATCAAATCGTTGGCGTTGCTACCGTAAATGGTCACGCCACCATCGCCGGCATGAATCTCATGCGGCGTACCCTGTGCTGGCAAAACCCAGACGCTGCTACCGTTCCTGGGATCAAGATAAATCAGATCGGTATAAACACTGGCATCTTTGATAACCACCGAACGGGAATCCAGCAGATGGGTGGGACCATCGTTCGTCACCACCGTGGTGTCGAAGCTGATGATTGATGTACCGGCCGTCGGCGTTGTAGGACTGGCTGCCGCCGTACTGTACTGAACTTGCAGGTCAAATGTTTTTTGACCTGCGCTCGTCGGTGTGACCAGATAACTGCCATTGCCAAGATTGGTCGCGTTCAGGATCGTCATGTTCGACGGCACACCCGAGATCAAGACCGATTGCACAATACCGTCACCGGTAATGTTGATTTCAAAGATTTTGACGAAATCGCTTTGCGTCGCGCTACCAGTGGCGTAAATGGTATGAACGTCATTGCCGGCAATAATTTTCTGCGTCGAGAACTGTGCAAGACTTGAACCGTCGGTGGCCGACCCAGGATTTCCGCCGCTGCCATACAGCACGCTACCGACCTGCGTGGTGGTGGCCACGTTAAGCAGGTTGAGACTCATCGCCGGCGACTGCGGTCCCTTCACGGGATCCGCCAACGCCGCCCCCGGACGCTCCTGAATTACCGGAGACACCAGCTTGAGCTGCGCCTGAATGTTGTCCGACACCGGCGGTGCCGGCGGATTCGGAATCGATGGCAAGGCCAGATTCTGCAAGCCGTTACTAGTCAACGAACCGGCATTGTCCTGAATGATTTTCGCCAACTGGCTGGTAGCAGCCGGATTGACCTGAGCATTGTTGTTTGAGGTGAAATGGTTGTCCGCTGCAGAATCAGCAGTGGGATCAGAATTGAGGATCTTCGACTGAGCGCTGTTCGCCAGCGGAATCTTGCCCACGAGATCAAACAAACCCGAGGTGTTCTGCGGAGCATCGTTAAAAATGACCTTGGAGTTGTCATCCATGGCCCCCAGCGCACCGCCGGCCAGCACGACCTTGCTACCGTCCGCCATCTCCAGCACCATGTCGACATCCACCACCTGCACATGCTTGACAGCGCTGCGCGGAACGTTGAGGTGAAAACTGCCTGCCTGATCTGGCATCGCCACACTGGCCGACCCGGTGACGGGATTAGCAGTGTTCGCGGCACCATTCGCGCCACTTTCAGCATTGGCCGCATTGCCGGATTTCGCCGGCGTCGGTTTTGGGGTAACTGCAGTTGCCATGGTGAGCCTCGCTATCGGAGTCTGATCACAAATTCACGAATTCTTGTTTGCTTCAGTTTGTTCAATATCACTGCAGCTATTGCTGCAAAATCTGCGCACTCGGCCCATCCGCGACGATCTTGCCGTCGTTGAGCACGATGATGCGATCCATCTGTTTGAGCAGTGCTGTGCTGTGCGTCGCAATCACCACCGTGCGCTGCGCCGAAAACGCGCGAAGCCGCTCGATGATGCGCGCCTCGGTCGCCAGATCGATGCCGGTAGTAGGCTCGTCCAACAACATCACGGTCGGCATGCCGGCCACGGTGCGCGCCAGCGCCACCATTTGCCGCTGCCCGCCGGACAGATTACCCGGCGCCTTCAGCATCTGATCCAGACGCAGTTCGCCGCGCGCGATCAGATCGTCGACGCTGGAGACGGCCAGTGCTGCTTCGTACACTTTGCTGTCGACGCGGTCGCCGACAAAAATATTGGAAGCCAGGCTGCCGTCGAAAATGAACGGTTCCTGCGGCTTGTAACCGATGCAACGCATGCGCACCGGCGGTGCATACGCCGCCACCGCGACGCCGTCGATCAATACCTGGCCGTTGCCCGGCTCGACCTTGTGCAAGCCGGCCAAAGCGCGCAGCAAACTGCTCTTGCCGGAACCGGACCGGCCGACAATGCCTACCTTTTCACCGGGCTTGATCTCCAGCGAGATGTTGTCCAGCGCCGGGCGTTCGTTCTTGTCCAGATGCAGCGTCAGGTTGATGACCTGGATCAGGCCGCTCATGTCTTGTCGCAAGACGTCGGCGACTTCCTGGGAATCTTCGTCGTCGAACATGTCTTCGAACGCAGCGCGCGCGCGCTTGAACATCTCCAGCCGTCCCAGCACCGTTGCCACCGACGATATCATCGAAGTCGAGCGGCTGATCAGCAGCGAACTGGCGATCAGTGCGCCGACGGTCAGTTGATTGTCTTCGACCAGATATACGCCGACCACCAGCGTACCGACAGAAATCAAGGTATTGCCGACGGCCGAACTGGCGTAGCCGATGTTCATCCAGAAGCGGCTCTTGGCCTGGCTTACTGCGTTGTCGGCAGCATCCGACAGGAAGGTCTTGACCAGGCGATATTGCAAAGGCGAGGTCTTCAGGGTTTCCATCCCGAACACCAGGCTGGCCAGCTTGTCGGTCTTGCCGATGCCGGATTTCAACGCGGCGTTGCCGTAGTCGGTAGCGGGAATCTTGCACAGCAGTTGCGCGCTCACCAGTATCGCGCCGCCCACCAGCATGACCCACACCAGATGGCCGCCGATCATGCCCACCGCCACCAGATACAGCAGCAAGAATGGCAGGTCGACCAGAACCAGCATGTAGTTCGATGACAGCAAGTCCCGCGCATTGCTGAGATCGCGATACTTGGCCAGCACCACGCCGACCGGCGCATTGACTTTGGACTCCAGCAAACGGCGCACCGAGGTGCCGTCGAACTCGATGTCGAAACGTCCTGCCAGTTGTTCGACGTAATACACCCGGATGACGCGCAGGATCAGCTCCAGCACGATGAACAAACCCATGCCCAGCGTCAGCGCCCACAAGGTTTCCGGAATGTGGTTGCCGATTACCTTGTCGTACACCAGACGCGAATAAATCGGCATGAACAGACCGAACACATTGATCAGCACACCGGCGATGATGATCTCGACGAAGCGGCTGCCGTAGGCGCGCATCAACGTCAGATACACCGGATCCTTGCGCAGGGAGCGCAAATCGGCTTGCGGCTGATCGACGTAGATTTGGTCGCTTTCGTTCATGAGATTGTCGGCTTCGGCTTCGGATTCAGGTTCAGGTTCAGGTTCAGGTTCAGGTTCAGGTTCAGGTTCAGGTTCAGGTTCAGGTTCAGGTTCAGGTTCAGGTTCAGGTTCGGGTTATGTTCAGGCTGCTCTGCGTATCAAGTGTTCCTGGAAGCCGAGATTTCGCGCAGGGCTTCGCGGATTTCGAGACGCAAATCCTTGACCATAGTCACACGGCCAGTGCGCATTTCGTCGATAACAGTTTGCGTGTTGATGTTTTGACGCATCAGCGCTTCGGTGATCGAGGTCATCGAAGTCGGGATCGCGCCGAGGTTCTTGACGCGATCGTTCATCATCGCCATGTGCTTGGCCAGGTCGATCTGCAGCTGGCGCGACGACAAGGCATCGCGCGTCATGTTGCTGGAGTTTTCGCCAATGGCCTTGCCCAGCTCGCCCAGACGCTCGGACACGGTCGAGTGGATTTCGCCCTGATGCTGGATGGCGCCCAGTTCGTCGGCAATGCGGATGGAAATCTGATTGAGCAAGGTCGGCATCTGCGCGATGTGCTGCGCAGTTTTTTCGGTCATGTTGGCCGCTTCCGACTGTTGCGCCTGCAGCGATGTCAGCGCCGAAGACAGCGACATCTGGCCGCTTTCCATCGTGGACACAATCTTCGGCAGCATGTCGAAACTGCGCAGGGCGATATCGCCGTTGACCGACAGGCGCTCTTCCAGCAGCGACAGGCTTTGTGTCAGGTCGCGTGCCGAAGTCATCTTTTGATTGATGATCTGGCCGACGTTGCGGATTTCTTCCAGCGTCTGCTGACCGACTTCATGCATGCGCGGCCCGAAGGAAACCAACTGGCGCAGATTTTTCGATTCGTCCATGCTGGCATGGAACAGTTCGACGATGTTCTGGAGTCTTTCATTCATGCCTTCGAGCTTGATGCCGGCCTGCATCGAGGATTCCGAGCTGGCACGCGACGCCATGATGGATTCGCGCTGCAGCACCATCAAGTCTTGCAGGAACTCGGCCAGAAACTGCTCCGATACGCCCTGACGGCCGGAAGCCCCCGCGCCGGGACCACTCATGTCGTGAATGACGTGCTGCACCATCTCGCTGATGCATTCACGCGCACGGCCGGTGAGCTTTTTACCGGCGCCGCGCAACGGTGTCAGTGTCAGGCCCAATGCCAGCGAACCGATCAGACCGAACATCGACGCCGAAAACGCGGTACCCATACTGGCCAGCGGTTTTTGCAGGTCGGACACCAGATGCATGAAGGAGGCATCCATGTCACCGCCCTGCGTCGCCTTGCCGAAGCCGTCGATCAGTGCAGCCGTGCCTACCAGTGTTTCCAGCAGGCCGATAAAGGTACCGAGCAGACCCAGCGCGATCATGAAGCCGGTCAGGAATTGCGGGAATTCGGTTTTGGCTTCCAGATGCGCCGCCAGATCCGACAGCGAACGTTCAATGGTTTCCTGTTCGATACGCGAGGTCAGGCGGCCTTTGGTGCTGGCGACGCTGGTCAGCACTTTGCCGATTTCGCTGTTCTGGAATTCCGGCGCCTTGGCCAGTTCCATCATGTCTTCACCGCCATTGACGCGGGCGTAAAACAGCGTGAGCTTGTTGTATTCCCAGTTCACGCGCCAGATGTTGTAGACGATCAGCGAGACGCCGAACACGGCCACGCTGATGATGAACAGGTTCAGGAAAGGATTGATCCGGATCGCATGCAGCACGAAATCCCTGAACAGGAAGCCGCCCAGTAACAAGAACATGGACGGAATCGCAGCGAGTGCATAAAAATTGCGCAGGTTTTTCATACGATCAGGTTCCGAAAAAAGGAAAACAAATAGTTAAATAATCAAAATACAGCTTGTTCATTGCGGCCTCATGACGCCATCATGGCTGGCCCATCATGCATCCAGACTTAGCGCGGTTCCCGCAGCGCGGTCTGGCCAAAGCGATTCAGCGGCGACATCAGGTACTGCCATACGGTGCGGCGACCGACAATCATGTCGGCGGTGGCGGTCATACCTGGCATCAGCGCTACGCTATGGTCGATCTCGCGCGGATCGCGCGTCACTTCAATCTTGACGCGATAAAAACGTTCGCCACGTTCTTCCGGCACGGTATCGGCACTGACTTCCGTCACGACGCCCTTCATCGAACCGTAAACGCCATAGTCATAGGCCGACACCTTCACACGTGCGGGTGCACCGGTCATCAATTGGGCACGATCGGTCGGCGAGACTTTGGCTTCGATCACCAGTTTGTCGTCAGTCGGCGTCATTTCAATGATGGCGTCGCCGGGCTTGACCACCCCGCCGACGGTGTTCATCAGCACCCGGTTGACCACGCCATCCATCGGCGCGCGCACTTCGGAACGCGAGACACGGTCATTGCGCGACTTGATTTCTTCCTGCAGGCGCGCCAGTTCGTTTTCGCTGACGGTCAGATCACTACGCGCATCAGCACGAAAGCGCGATGAGGCTTCACCCATCTTGGCCTGTGCTTCGGCGATGGCGGCATTCAAGCGCGGGATCATGGCATTGGTAGCGCTGAGACGGCTCTGCGCATCCTGCGCTTTGGACAGCGACTGGATGTCTTCCAGCTGCGAGGCGGCATTGCGCTCGAACATGCTGTGCACCAGCTTGTATTGGCGCTGCGCCAGATCGTATTCGGAGATCAGGCTCTTTTGGCGGCTGGCGGCTTCACCGACTTCCGCCTGGCGCTGCGCAGACTGTTCGCGCAACACGCTCAGTTCTTGCGTCAGCTTGGACTGGCGCGCAGTGAAAGAAGCAAGCTCGCTTTGCACCGAAGGATCGTCGTTCTTCAGATCCGGCGGCATGGTCACCGACGGTGCTCCGCTGGCTTCTGCCTTGAGGCGTGCCACACGAGCGCGCAGGCCGAGAATCTTGACGTTGCCTTCGCCGAGATCGGCATTGGCGCGCACGTCAGCGATCGAAATCAGCGTCTGGCCTTTTTTCACGGCAGCGCCTTCGCGCACCAGGATGGCGGAGACGATGCCGCCTTCCAGATGCTGGATCACCTGATTGTGTTCAGAGGCAACGATACGGCCGGCACCGCGCACCACCATGTCGATCTTGGCAAACCATGACCACACCAGCAGGCATAGCAACACGCCCACGGTAATAAGGATGAAAAGACGCGGACGCGGCAATTGCTGGTGGTCGCCCAGTGGGGCATCAACCTTCGGCGCGATCAGGCGCATCCATTGATAGCTGCGACGGCGTAACTGCAGTCGCAGACGCAGGTCCCAACGCAGCTTGTCGTTGGGTAGCCCGCTCATTTTTCACCTGCCTGATATTGAATGATCACGCGCGCGTTGCTCTCGGCAGTGTTCTCCGACGTGGCGACGCGGCTGACTACACGTTCTTTCTCGACGCCGGCGTCGATCAGATGGTTACGCACGCCGACGGTGCGGTAGTAGGCGCGACGGCGCGCTTCGCTGAACTCAGCCGAGCCGATCACGCCGGTGATGACGATTTTGCCTTGATTTGATTTGACCTTCTTGACCCATTCGCCGATGCTGGCATCGAGCGTCTTGGCGCTCTCTGCGCTCAACTCGGTGGCATCTTTGTCGAAGTTCAGAACCACGGCCTTGTCACCGCCTGCAATGGACAGACCTGGTGCAATTTCCTTCGCCTTCTCGACACGCACTTGAATATTGTTGTTGCCGCTGGCGCCGGCATCGCTGCGCAGGCTGCCTGCTGAGGCTTGCAGCGGCGGCGCCGCTTGCCTGGTCTTGAGCTCAGAAATTTCGCGCCTGAGCTTTTCGATCTGATCGGACTTGTCGCGGTTCTCACTCTTCAAACGGGCGGTATCAGCGTCCTGGCCTTCAGGCGCATTGATCTGATCCGGCTTGACCTTGGTAGAACCGGTCTGAGTCTGGACCATGCCCTTGGTGACCATCTTGTTGACGCGAATCTCGGCCAGCTTCTGCGAGTAGTAGAAGAGCGTCACAACGAACACAACCACCACGAAAATCATGACGAGCACGACGTTAGAGAGGGCGTCTACAAACCCCGGCCAGAAATTCTGTTCTTTACCACTGTCCATCGTTCCCCCAGACCTTCTCTATTTACTGCCGGGCAATTTATCCCCGGGCGGCGTCCATGCCTTGCCAGTGTTGCGCAAAATTTGATAACTGATATCGGCTTGCTGAAATAACAGCAATGCAAAATCCATGCGCGTCTGATAAGCCTGCTGGTACGCGTCGAGCACATCGAGCAATTGTTTGCCGCCGGTGGAAAGTTGCTCCAGAAACACATCGGCGACGTTGGCATTGGTTTCATATGCGTCGCGCGAGATCGCCATGCGCTTCTTCACCGCACCCAGTGTCCGGTAATTGATCTCGACTTGCTCCTTGAGCTTGCGTTCGAGATCCGCGGCGGTGTTGCTTTTCTCAACCAGCTTGGCACCGATCTGACTCTGGTAGTACATGTCCGAACCACCGTTGAGCAAATTCATGGTCATCACCAGCATCAGGCGACGATCTGTCGTTAAGGTCGGGTCGCCGCCTGCACCGCGCGTTTTGGTCTGGGTCCATTCGACAGCAAAGGTCGGCGAAAACCTCGAACGCGCCGATTTCAACTCTTCGCGGACTGCATCCGCATCGCTACGCGCAGCGCGAATACCTGGATTGGACTCATAGACGTCCTGCAGGGCAACACGCGATGTCGGCGGCACAGTCGGCATCATGCGCTCCGGCACCTGCACCTGCTGTACGCGCCGGCCGATCAATTGAATCAGCGAAACCATGCTGCTTTCCAGCGCCCCCTCGCTCTCGGCCACAGTAGCTTCGGCCTGCAATGAGCGGCCGCGGACGCGGTCATAGTCGAGTTTGCTGGCGCCGCCACCTTCCATGCGTTTGCGCATGTAATCGAGCAAATCATTCATGCGCTTGGCGTAACTGCGCGCAAAAGACAGCGACGCATAAGCGCGCACCACGTCGTAGTAGGCCTTGATGGCTGCGTAATACAGCGATTCACGCGCGTCATCAAGGCGCTGATCGGCAGCGCGCGACATGGCGCGCTGCTTCTGGAAGTCAAAGTAAGATCCAGGGGCAAAAATCGGCTGGCGGCCGATCAACGTTGCGTCCCAGCGCTTATGCTGATCAGCTTGAATGATGTTGCCGCTTTCATCGCGAATCGAGGCCGGCGAAGTATATTCCCGGCCTTTTTGCGTACGTACATCGAGCGTCGGCCCCAGTTGTCCGAGCGACGATTTTGTCGCATAGCTAGCCTGATCGGCCTGCGCGGCGGTCGCGGCGTAGCTGTAGCTATTATTGAGCGCCAGATCCAGCACCTGATCCAAGGTCAGGAAAGGAACCTCCTTGTCATCGACGGTTTCGACCTCTACAGAGGGCAAATCAATGGCGCTGCCGGAGAAGCCAGAATCCGCCTGGCGCAACATCGCCAGAATCTCGTCATTGGAGTTCGCGTTGCTGAGTTCGTCCTTGGCATCCGGGGTTTTACCAGGCCGGACAATGGAATCAGCCTCCCCTTCAGGACCTACTCGCATTTGAGGAGGCGTATCAAGAGGCTTTTCGTCGGTTTTGGCTTGGGCGAGCGAAATGACTCTAGAATTTAATTTTCCAGAGGGAAATTTTTCACTGGGAAGCGGAAAGGTTACGGGCGTATTCGCTGCAGCAATTGCCTGCGACGCGACCGAGAATACCAATGCACCAAAGACTAACTTCGTGTTTCTTCTATATGTCATTGTCAGATACAACAGACCAGCATGGGAACTGGCCTCCCTCCCCTCATACGAAAGAAATTCAACAAGCCATCAAACAGATCGACTTCGATCGTCCCCGGTAACTGCCATATCTTCTTGTTGTGTATTCTTTTGGGGCATTTAGTTGCTGCGGAATTATACGTGAGACATCGAAAACTATCTGCTCGCGTTACAAAATAAACAACAAATTCTATCAAGTTTCTTCAAGGGAAATATGAATTTATGGTTACAGAAACGACCGTTCGTGCGCTTCATTGCTCGCAAACAATTTCTTAGACCGTCCATTGAAAATCGCCCAACTACCCTCATTCTCCTTACAATACGCGGTCGCGACACTCAGGCATTCCCTGAGACGTGGTTAAGAAACTACTCTTTCATTCACGAGGTAAGTACATGGCAGCACCCGAGAAACAGACCCTGGGCTTTCAGGCCGAAGTCAAACAGCTGTTGCAACTGATGATTCACTCCTTGTATTCGAACAAGGAAATCTTCCTGCGAGAACTGGTCTCCAACGCATCCGATGCATCCGACAAGCTGCGCTTTGAAGCGATCAACGACAGTGCCTTGTTCGAGAACGATCCGGAACTGAAGATCAAGGTCAGCTTCGACAAGTCGGCGCGCACGATCACCATCTCCGACAACGGCATCGGCATGAACCGCGATGAAGCGATTTCCCATCTGGGTACGATCGCCAAGTCCGGCACCAAGGAGTTTTTCTCGAAACTGTCGGGCGACCAGCAAAAAGATGCGGCGCTGATCGGCCAGTTCGGCGTGGGCTTCTATTCCGGCTTCATCATCGCTGACCGCATCACGGTCGAAACCCGCCGTGCCGGCACACCGGCCAATGAAGGCGTGCGCTGGGAATCCGAAGGCGCCGGCGAGTTTTCGATCGAAGCGATCGACAAGCCGAACCGCGGCACCGACATCATCCTGCATCTGCGCGAAGGCGAAGATGAGTTCCTGTCGTCATGGCAGTTGAAATCCATCATCCGCAAGTACTCCGACCATATCTCTCTGCCGATCCTGATGCAGAAGGAAGAATGGGACGAAGAAAAGAAGGAAACCGTCCAGAAAGACGAACTGGAAACCGTCAATCAGGCCAGCGCCCTGTGGACACGCAGCAAGTCCGACATCACGCCGGAGCAGTACGAAGAGTTCTACAAGCACATCTCGCACGACTTCGGCGCACCGCTGGCCTACACGCACAATCGCGTGGAAGGCCGCAGCGAATACACGCAACTGCTGTATATCCCTACCCGCGCACCGTTCGACATGTGGGACCGCAACAAGCGCGGCGGCATCAAGCTGTACGTCAAACGCGTGTTCATCATGGACGATGCTGAGCAACTCATGCCGGTCTACCTGCGCTTCGTCAAGGGTGTGATCGATTCAGCTGATCTGCCGTTGAACGTCTCGCGTGAAATCCTGCAAGAGTCGCGTGACGTCAAGGCGATCCGCGAAGGCTCGACCAAGCGCGTGCTGAGCCTGCTGGAAGAGTTGGCCAACAGTGACGAGCAAGCGCAGAAAGACAAGTACGCCGGCTTCTGGACCGAATTTGGCCAGGTGCTGAAGGAAGGCATCGGCGAAGACGCGCCCAACAAGGAGCGTATCGCCAAGCTGTTGCGTTTTGCTTCGACGCACAACGAGTCCGACGCGCAAACCACTTCGTTCGCCGATTACATCGGCCGCATGAAAGAAGGCCAGAACAAGATCTACTACGTCACCGGCGAGAATTACCATGCTGCCAAGAACAGCCCGCATCTGGAAATCTTCCGCAAGAAAGGCGTGGAAGTCCTGTTGCTGACCGATCGTGTCGACGAATGGATGCTTTCCTTCCTGCAAGACTTCGACGGCAAAGAACTGGCTTCGGTGGCCAAGGGCGGCCTCGATCTCGGTTCGCTGGAAAATGAAGCGGAGAAGAAGCAGCACGAAGAGACCGAAACGCAGTTCAAGGATCTGGTCGAAAAGATGAAGACTTCGCTGGCCGACAAGGCCAAGGACGTGCGCGTGACCTTCCGTCTGACCGATTCGCCGACCTGCCTGGTGGCGGATGAGGACGAACTGTCGGGCAACCTGGTGCGCATGCTCAAGGCTGCCGGACAAGCTGCACCGGACGCCAAACCGATTCTGGAAATCAATCCGGATCACCCGCTGGTGCAACGCCTGAAGTACGAAGAAACGAAATTCGACGATTGGGCGAATATCCTCTTCGATCAGGCCCTGCTGGCTGAAGGCGGTGCGTTGACGGATCCGTCCGGCTTCGTCAAACGCCTCAACGACATGCTGCTGGGGATGGCGTCGAAGTAAAGCTACACGGTAAACTGGCAACGGCATCACCGTTTGCCAGGCAAGAACTGCGGCGGCCTTTGGGTCGCCGCAGCCGTTTACGGTTGCCACAGCGACGTCTGATCCTATACAGTGAGGCGCAGAACGCCGAAGCCGGTCTCTGAGCAGTTAAAAACCCGGCGGCTCCGCCCACACCATTAATCGATACACAATGCGCCGCCTCCTGCCTGCATGGAGGCGATCGCAACATGCACATATGGAATTTCACTTCCTTTCACCGCGCAAGAACGCGCTGGTCTATCTCATCAAGATCCTCAGCGGCTCGCTGATCCTGTGGTACGGCCTGCGTGCGGTCGGCTTGCCGGAGCCCTACTGGGCCATGATTTCGCTGATCATCGTGACCGAGCCGGACATGATGATCGCCAAGGCCAACTTTCGCGCACGACTTATCAATACGATCTCCGGCGCGATCATCGCGTGTTTGTGCCTGATTATCTTTGGCGCTAACTTCCTGTCGATGCTGATCGCACTGACGACGGCAGTGCTGGTCGCCATGCTGTGGCAAAACTATCCCACCAACTGGCGCCTCGGTCCGGCAACGGTGGTGATTCTGATGTCGGCGGCGTTCGCCGGCGGCGGCTTGCATGACGAGTTGCATCTGGCCCTGCTGCGCGTGGCGGAGGTCATCACCGGCAGCACGGTCGCCCTGCTCCAGACGGTCGTGTATATCGGCGTAGTCAACCGCCTGCGCCATGTCGACTGAACCACGGCGCTCACGCATCCTGCTGCGCCCTTGGCGCAAAAGCGACCTGGAGCCTTGTGCGGCAATGAATGCTGATCCGGAAGTGATGCGGTATTTTCCTGCGGTGCTCAACCGCAGCGAGAGCGATTATCTGGTGCAACGTATCGAGGAACATATCAGCGAACACGGCTTTGGCCTATGGGTGCTGGAGATTCCCGGTGAGCTGAGCTTTGCCGGTTTTGTGGGGCTGTTGCGCGTACCGTTTGACGCGCATTTCGCGCCGGCGGTGGAAATCGGCTGGCGCCTGGTGCCGCAAGTCTGGGGCAAAGGTTATGCCACAGAAGCCGCCCAGGCAGTTCTGAGTCATGCTTTCAATGTACTCGGCATGAAGGAAATCGTTTCCTTCACTACGGCCGGCAACAAGCGTTCCCAAGCGGTGATGCGGCGTATCGGCATGCACACGCGCGTGGAGGAAAACTTCGAACATCCACGCTTGCCTGCAGGCCATCCCTTACGCGTACATGTGCTGTATCGCTTACGCCGCGAACAATGGCTGCTGCAATCGGCCTATACCGCTGCCGGCGGACTGCCTGGAGCAGCCGGGCTTTTTAACGGAAATGAAAACGAAAACGGACGCCTATAAAAAAACCGCCGCCAGTCAGCGTTGAGGCTGAACCGGCGGCGGTTTTTTTGCTTCTTTACTACTCAACCTCGCTACCAAATCCCTTGTAATGCTTAGTGTGTCACACGTGTAGTACGGCCCGACGACAACAAACGTACACGTTCACCGACACGGAAGATTTCATCCGCATCTTGCGTGATGGCGCGCAATTCGCCGTTATCCAGACGTACTGTGATTTCCAGGCCTGGCTTGTTGGAAATACGTGACTCGACCTGATTGCCGGCCACGCCGCCGATCAGTGCGCCGACGATACCGGCGGCCAATGCGCCGTTACCGCCGCCAATGGCAGAACCGGCAGCGATGCCGCCCAGTGCGCCGCCGGCAATGGTGCCGACACCGCTCGCGCCCTTGTCGATGGTGACGTTACGCACCGATTCAACCACGCCCATGCGCACCGTTTGTTCGCCCTGAGCCTGACGCGTGTTATAGACGCTGGCCGAATTCGGCGTGACGGCGCAACCTGCTGCGAGTGAACTGATAGCGGCGATGAGAATCAATTTTTTCATGCAAAACTCCGACGGAAAGTATGCCCTAACCAGGGCGATGTCCTTGCAGCAAATTCATTGCCAACGCCGCTTTCAGACGCGGCACGTGCTGCAAATAACTATTGGTATTTTAATACAGACCGCGTCTTGATCCTGATTTATGCGATTCGTCCCGCTAGGCGTCTCCATTAATAGGAGATGCGCCAGCGCCGATACAACAGACTGAGCACGAATAACGGGCCAATCAGCAGAAACCGCAAATCCTCAAAAAACGATGGTTTCTTGCCCTCGATCTTGTGCCCAATGAATTGCCCTACCCATGCCGCCACAAAAATCGCCACCGACGCCGGCAAGACGGAGGCAGCAGGCAGACGCGACAAGATCAGCAGCATTGCGCCGGCCATCACCAACATGCCAACTGCAAACGCAGGCGATAACGTGAAGTAATACGCCAGCGATGCGATCACAACGACGACCGCCAGCACCGGCGTCAATGCCCACAACAAACCGAGCAGCGACAGCACAATGGCCGGCACACAGATACAGTGAATCGCTTCGTTGAGCGGATGCTGATGGCTTTCTGCATAACGCGCCAGCAAGAGATCAATGCGGCGGTGGGTGATAACGCTCATGTCTGCCTCCAGACAAAATGACAGGAAATGACCGAAACAGAAAAGGCTTGAATCAACGCCCGCCCGACACGTCAATGAAGGTGCCCGTGGCATACGAAGCCTCATCCGACAGCAGCCACAGGACGGCGTTGGCGACTTCTTCAGCAGTGCCGCCGCGCTTCATCGGTACCGCGTCCTTGAGGCGATCGACACGCCCGGCTTCACCGCCGCTGGCATGAATGTCGGTGTAAATCAGACCGGGGCGAATCGCATTGACGCGAATGCCTTCAGCGGCCACTTCCTTGGACAAGCCGATGGTGAAGGCATCGATGGCGCCCTTCGAGGCAGCGTAGTCGACGTATTCGCCCGGGCCGCCCAGCTTGGCGGCCATCGACGACAAGTTGACGATAGCGCCGCCCTTGCCGCCATGTTTGGTCGACATACGGCGCACCGCTTCACGCGCACACAAAAAGCTGCCGGTGACATTGGTCAGCAGCACGCGGTTGACGCGCTCCGCCGTCATTTCTTCCACACGTGTCTGATGTTCGAGGATGCCGGCATTGTTGACCAGCGCAGTCAGCTTACCCAACTCTTTATCGACGGTCTGAAACAGATGCAGGATGTCGGCCTCGACCGCCACATCGGACTTGACCGCGATGGCGCGACCGCCTGCTTTGACGATGCCGTCCACCACGGCGTCGGCCGCCGCGCGATTCGATACATAACTGATGGCCACGGCGTAGCCGCGTGCCGCTGCCGATTGTGCGACTGCAGCACCGATGCCGCGGCTGCCGCCGGTGACGATAATGACTGGTTGTCCCAGAGTTTGTCCCATATATAGTTGTCCTTGTAGGTTGGTGTGGATAAAGAAAACCTCCGTCAAATAGTGTAGCCTTAATCCCCCGGCTTTGTTGCCGCCGGCCAAATCCTCGCCACTTCTGCATTCATAAAAAGACCAGCACGCATGTCCCGCAAACGCAGCTTCCCGCATGTCACCGACACCAATACCCGCCTACTGATTCTAGGCAGCTTGCCCGGCGAAGCATCGCTGGCGCAGAGCCAGTACTACGCGCATCCGCAAAATAAATTCTGGGCGCTGATGTCTGATGTAATCGACACCGACCTGGTCTCACTGCCCTATGCGCAACGCCTGGAAACACTATTAAAAAACGGTGTCGGCTTATGGGATGTCGTCGCCGAAGCACGTCGGGAAGGAAGCCTCGACAGTAATATTCGCGAGCATGTTCACAACGACCTGACGAGGTTATTGACGACGCTGCCGCAGCTGCGCGTTATTGCGTTTAATGGGGGCACCGCCGAGCGACTTGGCTTGAAGGCATTGGGAGATATCGCGAGCAACTATCGGATAATCAAACTCCCCTCAAGCAGTCCCGCATTTACCCGCCCTTATGCGGAGAAAAAGAAGGAGTGGGAACAACTAAAAATCTTAACCGCTGCGCCGCATACTTCTGCCAAATAAAATCGATCAAATAGCAGTACCAGCAAGAAAAGCCCAAGCAGTATTAAGATAGGTGAAACTTCGCCGTGCCGGAGACCCGTCACCCAGCAGGTTTACCGAAATTTCTTTAAGTCGTGGCATGTATATTGCTTAATTGAAATGTTATTTCTACTATCCGATACGGTGCCTTTCTTGCCGGTTCGGTGTTAATCAATATTTACCCAGGTGAGATCAATGAAATTTGCAAAGCTGCTGCTCCTGTTTTCCATCAATCTGTTGTCCTTTGCTGCGACCAACGCTCACGCCGATGCGCTGGCCGATATCCAAAAGCGTGGCGTGTTGCGCATTGCCGTTCCGCAAGATTTTGCACCGTTTGGCTCGGTCACCTCTGACCTGAAACTGCAAGGCCTCGATATTGACGTCGCGACATTGATCGCCAAGAACATGGGACTGAAACTGGAACTGGTGCCGGTCACCAGCGCCAACCGTATCGCCTACCTGCAAACGCATAAAGCCGACCTGGCGATTTCCACATTGGGCAAGAATGCCGAACGCGAAAAGGTCATCGCTTTTTCGCAGCCCTACTCGCCGTATAACAATAGTGTTTTCGGCCCGGCCAACATCAAAGTTACCGGCCCTGCAGATCTGGCAGGTAAAGTCGTTGGTGTTGCACGCGGTACCTTTCAGGATATCCAGCTCACTGAAACTGCACCTTCCAGCGCGACCATCAAACGCTACGAAGACAATAACGGCATGATCTCCGCCTATCTGTCGGGCCAGGTGCAACTGGTCGGCACAGGCGATTTCGTTGCGGTTGCTCTGGCGGAAAAGATGCCTTCCAACAAACCGCAAATGAAATACGTTATTCAGGAATCCGGTTGCTACGTCGGCTTGCTGAAGGATGAACCTGCGCTGATGGCCAAGGTCAATACTGCATTGACGCAAGCAAAGAAGAGCAACGAACTGACAGCAATCGTGCAGAAATGGCTCAACGTTCCCCTGCCGGAAAAAATGGCAAAGCAGTTTGAATAACGCGACTCAGGCAACAAGGTTCAAGTAACAAGATTCAACTACCAAGATCTGAAGCTGCGCCGCCGGGAGGGTTTCGATAAACCCCATCGGTTGCGCAGCAGTAGTGAAGCACTGAACTACTGGAATCAAAACAAGCAAGAGCTTACAAAGGCAGGCCCCCATGAAGTTGATCGATCCCATCATCGGATTTCATTCGGAAATCCAGCAGATCCGCCGCGATCTGCACGCGCACCCGGAGCTGCGTTACGAAGAACACCGCACCGCCGAAACCATCGTCGCCAAATTGACTGAATGGGGTATCCCCGTCTTGCGCGGCCTGGGCGGCACCGGCGTTGTCGGCATTCTTAAAAACGGCGACGGCAAACGTGCAGTCGGCCTGCGTGCCGACATGGACGCACTGCCGATGCAAGAACTCAATACCTTCCCGCACGCATCCCGCCACGCCGGAAAAATGCACGCCTGCGGCCATGACGGCCACACCGCGATGCTGCTCGGCGCGGCCCGTCATCTGTCCCAACAGCGTGATTTTGACGGCACCATCTATCTGATTTTTCAACCGGCAGAAGAAGGCGGCCGCGGCGCCGACAAGATGATCAAGGATGGCCTGTTCGAGCAATGCCCGATGGACGCCGTGTTCGGCATGCACAACTGGCCGGGCATGCCGGTCGGCAGCTTCGGTGTGCGGCCCGGCGCGATCATGGCATCGAGTAATGCATTTGAAGTGACGGTCAAGGGCAAGGGTTCGCACGCAGCGCAACCCCACAAGAGCATAGACCCGGTACTCGTGGCGGCGCAGATCGCGCTGAGCTGGCAAACCATCGTCGCGCGCAATGCCAATCCCAATGATTCTGCGGTGGTATCGGTGACCCAAATCCACACCGGCAGCGCCATCAATGTGATTCCGGACGACGCCACCTTGAGCGGCACCGTGCGCACCTTCAGCATGGAAGTACTGGATATGATCGAGCGCCGCATGCACGATATCGCCACGCACACCGCGGCGGCTTTTGGCGCTGAAATCGAGTTCAAGCTCGTGCGCAGCTATCCGCCGCTGGTCAATCACGCCAAAGAAACCGCCTTTGCGGTCGGCGTGATGCAAAACATCGTCGGCGTGGAACAGGTCAACACCAATGTCGAACCATCCATGGCGGGCGAAGACTTTTCCTACATGATGTTGCACAAGCCGGGCTGTTACGTCTTTATCGGCAACGGCGAAGGCGACCACCGCGACAGCGGCCACGCCATCGGGCCATGCAATCTGCATAATCCGAGCTATGACTTCAACGACGATTTATTGCCGATCGGGGCAACGTATTGGGTCAGGCTGGCGGAAGCGTTTTTGGCGGCGAACTGATATCGGCACATGACCGCAGATGGTCACGGTCAGCGCAATGTCCAAGGAATCGCGCTGACCAATTCAAAGCTACAACACCGAAGCAGTCTGCATTGCGCCGCATGGCGTCGCATTGAGTCTCAACTGCTTCGGTCATTTCCCTCTATAAAGCAAGCTTGCCGATATCGGCATAAGCGCGATTCAGCCATACCTTGACGCGCTGACGTTCCAGCATGCCGAGCCCGGCGTTCGCACCGCCCGATTGATTAAGTGCAGCCCAAAAACTCGCGCTTTGCTGATCGATCTTTTGCATGGTCGTATCGGGCAAGCGGCGCAGTGACACCACGCTCGCACCAAGCTTTTCAGCGCGCTCACGCTCGCCGGATGCCTCCAGAATCTCAAAGCGGTCGCCGCGAAGTTCATTGAGAACCAGTACCAGATTGAGCCGTCCGCCGAATTGATCGAGCCATTTCTTGAGCAAGTCCACCGAGTCGCGGCCCGTGTCCATGACATGCCACCAGGTCAACGTCATTCCCTGCTCTTGCGCAAAGTCGAGCACGCCGGAATCTTCTATCCACGCCGACAGCGACTGCTGCGTCTGGGCCGCGAGATCAACCAGAATGCGGCGTTGCGGATCTTCCAGTGCGCGTTCGATGATGGGATCAAGACTGTCGTGCTGGTCGAGCACGAGCGGCGCGGAAAAGTCCGCATAAAAGCGCAATAGCGCGCCATGCGATTTATCCGTGTCAAAGCCGCGAAATGGAATGTTCCAATCGATGAAATACTGTGCCAGCACGCGGGAGACCAGCGATTTTCCAACACCGCCTTTTTCGCCACCGATGAAGTGGATGTGACTCATTTCTATAGATCCTTTATTGTCAGATGGGTAGCGCTAAAACGAGAGTGCCATACTGCGTTGATGCGTTACTGCAAGGATGATGCCATGACATGCGGGTCAGGGTTGAGGTATACACGGCTGAAACAACAATAGCGTTGCTTCAATCCGGTGCAACAAAGCGGCGAACAGTGCTATGACCGGAAAAAAATGATGTCGTAAAACGAGCCGTTGAATCCGCCATTCAAAATGAGGTACTCCACTGCCCGCCCGAACAAGACGATGCCGGCGAAGACGATGGCCAGCCTGAGAATGAAGAGTATTTTTTTCAGCATGGCAGAAGTGTAGCCGATGATGGCCGGCGATCATCCGGGTGCAAGAGAAGAATTGTCCTACGCGTCGCCCGCAATTTCCTTGTTGCAACATCGCTGTTATGCTTGGTCTGTTGACCGGTTGACACATGATCATGCCGGCAACAGCAGTACACATCTAATAACGACAATCAAGGAGACACTTCATGTCCACACGCGACAAGCCGCTGCATTTCAAGAAAGCCACCCTCTTCGTTGCTCTGGCCTTTGCTGCCGGATTGACACAGGCGCACGCGCAGACACCGGTCAATGTCCATGCCGCTGAAAAGATCGGCACCGTGCAACAGATCTATGATGGCGCGCTGCTGCCGGATATCCAGGCCAACACCTTCCGCAACATCGACCGCCTGTTTTCGACGCGCACCGTGCCAGCCTCCGGCAAGGCCTATGCCCTGCCCGCCAGCGACAAGCAACTGAAGAACTTTGTCTTCAAATCCAACGGCAAGAACTTCGACCTGTACGACTACGTCTCGCTCAATCGTGTCGGCGGCCTGCTGGTACTCAAAGACGGCAAGATCGTATTTGAAAACTACCAGCTCGGCAACAGCGAAAAGACGCGCTGGATGTCGATGTCGGTGGTCAAATCGATCACCGCAACGCTGATCGGCGCGGCAATCAAGGACGGCCATATCAAGAGCATCGACGATCCCATCGTCAACTATCTGCCGGAACTCAAAGGCAGTGCCTATGACGGCGTGTCCGTGAAGAACCTGCTGCAGATGGCGTCCGGCGTGCGCTGGGACGAAACCTACGTCAATCCAAAATCCGACCGTCGCCAGATGCTGGAAGTGCAGACGACACAGAAGCCGGGCGCTGTGTTGAAGCTGATGTCCAAGCTCCCGCGCGCCGCGGCACCAGGCACCCGCTGGAATTACAGCACCGGCGAAACTCAGGTTGCCGGCGCATTGGTACGCGCGGCTGTCGGCAAGCCTGTGGCGCAGTATCTGAACGAACGCATCTGGGGCAAGTTCGGCATGGAGTCGGATGCGACCTGGTGGCTGGAGTCGCCTGACGGTCTCGAAGTCGGCGGCAGCGGCTTGTCGGCAACCTTGCGCGACTATGGCCGCTTCGGCCTGTTCCTGCTCGGTGGCGGCAAAGCCGGGGGCGAACAGATCTTGCCCGACAACTGGGTTAAGGATGCCGGCAGCCCAAAAATGGTGGATGGCAAGCTGGTCAACTACGGCTACATGTTGTGGCCGATTCCCGAGGCCGCAGGCACCATCAACGAAGGTGCCTTTGAAGCGCGCGGCATCTTTGGCCAGCATATCTACATGAATCCGAAGGAAAACGTCGTCATCGTGGTCTGGGGTGCCTTGCCCAAGCCAACCGGCAGCGCGCCGGTCGGCGACAATGACTTCTTTGCCGCTGCCACACAGGCAGTTCGCTAGGCAAGCAGCCTTGTAATCAAACGCCGCGCCCGGGATGCGCCTCTCCCGGCGCGGCGCGTATGCCGCCGGTACTTCATGCAAGACCGCCCGACAAGGTATCATTCGGCAATTCGAATGCGGGCAACATCATGTTAATCAGAAGAAAATCTATCGAGGCGCAAGCCAACACCAAAGCCGGCCCCGGTCCGGACAAGGAAAAATCCAAGCCAAAATCCGCAGCGCCCCGCAAACCCAAATTTGCGCCGGTGACGCTGTCGGAACAGGACGGTATCCGCTATCTGCATTTCGGCACGGAATGGGTCCAGGGCGCCATGCGCATTCGCAAGCCCGACGCGATCGAACTCGAATACGCACAGCAAATGATGAGCTGGATGCTGTTCAACGACGCACCGGAAAACATCGTGCAGCTCGGCCTCGGTACCGCGGCACTGACCAAGTTCAGCTACCGCCAGTTTCCTGAAGCACGCGTAACCGCAGTAGAACTGAACCCGTCCGTCATCGCGATATGCAACAGCATGTTCAAACTGCCGTCGGAAGACGACCGCTTGTCCATCCTGGAAATGGACGCCAACGATTTCATCAACGACCCGCAGCGCGCCGGCACCATTGACGCCTTGCAAGTGGATCTGTACGACGCCACTGCACGTGGCCCGGTGCTCGACACGCCGGAATTCTACGTCGCCTGCCGCGACAGCCTGAGCGACAACGGCGTGATGACGGTCAACCTGTTCGGCGACCATCCCAGCTACGCCAAGAACCTCAAGGCGATGCGCTACGCTTTCGACCAGGTGCTATCCCTGCCGGAAGTCCACGACGGCAACGTTGTCGCCCTCGCTTTCAAGAAGAAAATCGTGCCAGACTTCACCGCCCTGTATGAACGCGCCGCAGCTATCACCGCTGCCACCAAGTTGCCGGCAAAGTCGTGGGTGAACGGCATCAAGAGCAATTTCTAGTTGTCGCTTTGCGCGGGCCTGTTGATTCCTGGCGCATGTATCGCTGTTAATGGTGCTGTGATGATGGATCGGCAATGCGATACCCAGCCATAGCAAGGTAAATACCCCACGTAATACGGCATTTCGACGGTCTGACACGGTAAGACACGGCACGAATCGCCAGATTGAGCGCGTTTTTGCAGGGGGCGAATAATTTTTTAGACTTTTTTCAAAAAGGGGCTTCCAACTTTGAAATTAATCAGGTTATAATCACGCCTCTTCATCGGGGGGCGTTAGCTCAGTTGGTAGAGCAGCGGACTCTTAATCCGTAGGTCGAGTGTTCGAGTCACTCACGCCCCACCAAAGAATACGAAGGGTTCCAAGCGATTGGAACCCTTTTCTTTTTTCCGCAAATACAAATCTGTTCCGCAAAATATCAAGCTGTAAGCTTCGGCCCATGCAACGGAGCATCTGTGACCGGTGGCGTCTCATTCAGAATTTCAACGGCCCATTCCTGCAAAGTCGTCGCCGCATTTTCGGCATCGAATGAATCGCGCTGCCAGCCACGTACCATCATCGCCCGATCGCGTAGGCCGATGATCTGAGGTTGATAGAGTGGGAAGAGAAGATCAGCCGACCCGACGGCCTGACTTCCCCATTCGAAGAAATGCATGACTGGGTAACCTTCAACGATAAAGGCCTGGAGCCGCCCGCGGTTGCCTGCGTCGGCAACAATCTCTTGCTCGCGCCGGCGCCGTCCTTTATCTCTAAGCTGGGTGACTTTTGCGTACATGGCTACACTGTATAAAAATACAGTATAGCGTATACTTTTTTGCTATTTGACGCCCTGAGCAGCCCGGCACTCGTTGTAAAGCCCAGCTACCTCAACAAGCTTCGCTGCTGTAGCACCAAACGAGTCGTCATTTAGCGGCGTCAGCGGTGGGCAGTTTGCTGTCGCCAGGGACGAGCGCGGAGTTGATTGCGCGCATGCCGTCAGGAGTATTGCGGCAATCGCGATAGACAGGTTTCTCATAGATTTCCTTCTGCATGATTTGCTGCACGGTAGTGTTCTTCACCTTGATAGCAGCAATGGCCTTGGCCGCTGACTCAGTAGACGCATCGATCGCCTTCTGCACCAGCTTATCTTCGCGTGCCTGCCCTGCCTCTACGTGATCCATGCCCAGTTTGAATGATCCGGCACTGGCGCCAAGGAATGCGACAAGTAAGCCTCCAATCAGCCACGGATTCATTCTGCAGTCCTCTTCACCTTCTGGATGGTGTTCCCAGTGATGTAGGCGGCGACCGTGGCGACGACTACAGCGGCAAAAACTTGATCACTGATTTTGCCGAACCACACCAGAATCGAACACACGATTCCGGTACCGAGAGCCAGCAGAAAGCGACGACCGCCGAGAGCTGTGATTGCGTTCATACAACCTCCTGCTGTGCTTGAGTGTGAAAACTGCTCCATGTTTCAGGATGCGGCTTACCAGGGCGCCAGATCCTCAGATATGTTGCCCACCCACCGGACGTATCGTCTACCGCAGGTAATGGCTTGGGATCGGTGTATAGCATCAGTCGCGCTATGCCAGCAGCCAGAACATCATCTGTTTCGATTGCTTTGTAGATATCATCAGGGATGAAAACAACGCTGCGTGCCGTACAGAGGTTCATCAATAAACCGCTACTGGCTGGGTGCAGATATACCCCCCAGACGCCGCCACGACTCTTTTGCGTTCCCTCCTCAAACTGCCAGAAGCTGCGAGCTGGGCCTCCGACCTGGCGTCGGTATTGGAATCGTGACTCTTGCATGCCGATGGATAAGAGCATGACCTTTGCTTCAGGTGTATCCATTTTTTTAGGCAGCAAAGCCATTGCCGGCTCAATTCCAGATTTCATAATTTCGCTGAGATTCATTGCTTTGGCCCCTCCCTGACGTACCAATAGACGGCTGTGGCAAGCACCACAATCACCGCCCAAATGCCCTTCTCTGCCAGCTTTACCCGGAGTTCCGCATAGAACCGCGTTCGCTCCTCAGCCTTCCTTATCAGAGCCTCATGGTATTTTCTGTGCGCCTCGGCATCTCCGTCAGGAAAGCCTTCCTTGATCATCTCTTCCAGTCTTTGAAGGTGATCCGTATTTTCAGAATGCCTTGCGTTCTGATCTCGCCCAAGACCCTCCAGAAGCTGGATTATTCTTCCCTCAGATGAGCTTTGCATGTTTTCCTTCGACGTAAAAAAGCCCGCGCGCGGCGGGCATAAAAAAACCACCCGAAGGTGGTTGGTATTCAAATAATTCGGCTTATTTTTCTATCTTTAGCATTCTGAAAATATTTTTCTTCACTACGTTTGCGGCATCAAAAAACGGCAAATATAGAAACTCAAACGCATTGCGATAATAACGATCACCCATTCCATCAACCCCAAGTATTTGGCGATGATCTATAGATTTATCTGAAGATGGTAAAAGCTGAGTTCTAAACATCCAATCCCATATCGAAAAAAATTGTCCGAAATTCATGTTCATAACTGCTTTAGAGTGATGACGTAAATGATAGGCTGGCGTTACGAAAACTCGATCAAAAAATCGTCCGTATGAAATTGGAAAATGGGCATGTGTAAGACGATTTACAAAACTTGGATAGAACAAAAATAGGTAATAAAACCATTCATGCTTACTGGCATATATCGATGGCCCGCTAAGTATATTCTCAGGGACAGGCATAAGAACGGAAACTGAAAATGCCATGAGCACTATGCCAGTATTAAATCCGATGAACCCATCGACTGGATGAACTCTTTCGCCGGCAAAATAGTTTAGCTGTTCTGAAAAATGATGCGCCTTATGGAACTGCCACAAAAATTCACTTTTATGTGATAGCCAGTGAGCAAAGAATGTTCCAAAATCGAATGCTAAAAGAGCTACCGCAAATACTATAAATTCCCCTATGGGAGACGTTGCGATAAATGCTTGCAGCCACTTGGCTAGAGCCGTATTGTTGATTGATAGATGATTTATCAACGACGGCATTAGTGAAAGTGACGTAGTCGTGATCAAAAATTTTAAGAAAAATCCTGGGATACGGAAAAACGACAAAATATGCCACTGTATGTCTACTTTAAATGAGGACTTACTCCAAACATATTTTGGCAACAAATATTGAAAATATTTTTTAATACTAAATTTCGAGTCGGTCAAACCAGAATCTAGCTTGAAAAAAATAGCAGCGACAAGAAGATAAAATGGAGCGTAAGAAAAGAGGGCTGAAGCATCCTCAATAGCACTCCTATATGCCGCCATAGCAATTTCCGGTATTTGACTAAACAATGACACAATCCGCCCTCTTATTATTTTTCGTTTTGTAAGTTTTTTATATTTACTACCAAATCTGGCGAGATTATATATTGAAAGATCACTTCTGCCAGCAGCGTCTCGTTAGCAGAAATAATCCATGTTCATCGTACGATGGTCGTTATTTCTATACATCAATTTTTTTTACTGATCCGGCAGCTCCGATATAAAACAAACCATCTGATCCGATGTATGTCTTCGTCTCGAACAGAATAACGGGCGGTGCATTTCCTGTTATTAATGTGTAAAAAATGCCACGAATTTTGATATGCCCTGAATCATTAGGGTGAACATTATCAAACATATCAGACGGGTTTAATGCTGCTACCACGCCTGCTAATCTTACTGAAATTCCATAAGAAATTAGTTCATTTATAAGTGCCAATATTGCCGCGTTGTAATTATCAACATTTGTAGAGGATCCCCCATAAGTGTATGCAACAGCATGCGGAATATTGGCGATAAATGCGCTCCCATTGCATACGCCAGACGACGCCCAATGTATAAATACTGGGTTCGTAGTATTCGCCGATATCGCCTCTACTTCGACAATGTGATTGCCAGCACCAAGACCACTAAAAGCGAGACACATTGGCCCGTATGACCTACCAAGGATAGTTCGCACATCGCCGCCAGTGTTAAAGGTACCTTTAACGATGCCATCGATTGTGACCTTGAATTGGCTACTATTTCCATACTGCCGGATACTTCCCAATGCAGCAACATCACCAACGCTGGTAAATGCTGCCTTCGCCCCTGGCGCGGAAAGTCCATAGCTTCCCCATGCCAATCCGCTCGTTGCTACTGCACCGGAATAGCTCATTGCCGGGGCAAGAGTGCAGACAGTGCTAGACCAGAAAGAAAACGCGCGCAGGCCATCTATAAAATAACGACGCTTGTCTATGTCTAAATCGTACTTTGCCTGATCGTTGGTTCCGAACATGATCAAAGTTTTATCGCCCACACCGAACGACCTTGAATAAAGTGCGTCAGCTTGATCCATAACCATAGAAGAAGAAACGGCTGCGTCATCAATCGTAATTGAAAGGTCAGACTGCAAACGACCAATATACGAATTAGAAAAAGATGACGCGCCAGCACCTGCAGTGATCGAATCGCCGAAAGATCTATAAGTCATCTATTCTCTCGCCATTAATTAAATACTTAAATGTCATAACCAGAAATTGTGATATTCGCCAGATTCCCAGATGCTCCGTAGTAATACAAAGTCTGTGCGACGGCTATTTTCATTGAGATAGGCACCTGAACTTGTCCGCCACTTGTCGTGTAAACAATTATTTGACCTACCAATGTCCCTCTTGGGGAGACTGTCGTAGTATTTGAAGTTGCTGCAGCACCGACTAAGCCACTCCAAGCTACGGCGTTTTTTGGTACTGCAGATGAGATGGGAATAGAGGTATAGCTGGTAGCTGTACCTCCATTAACTACAGCTACAGGAGACACATCAACGTGCCGATCATAGACATCCAATATCGGAAACTGGCTGCTTGCATTGGTCGGCACAACTGTCAGCAGGCCAGATGCTATATACCCTGACGGCATATTCGCGCCGGCATAAACGCTTGGTGCTGCAGCCGACGTCGCATTTACAGCAAGAAGCGCGGATGTTGCTGTGGCTGGGTTGAGAATCGCATAGATAGCCACATACCCGGAAACCGGTGCAGTACCGGTGTCCATGCCGCCTGCCCCGGTCGTAGCGAGATTGATCGGCTTGCTAAAATTTGCAAGCCGGTATTGAGACCCACCAAGGCTGGATTCGATGATTATTTCGTCTGCGGTTACGGTGGCTGTCGCTCCCGTAGTGGTGACAGCCATGCGCAGATTTCGCGTCGACCCGACGACACCAGATGCGGTTGCGCCACCCACATATTTGACGCACCGCCAATTGCCGGATCCTTCTGAAACGAACTCAGCAATATCGCCGGCAGCGGTGACGATATTTGCGGCGCCTGGCAAAATAAGAGAAGTGGAATTGTGAGTCAGCGTCAGCGAACCATCGAAAACGACTGTGCGGGAAACACCGGCTGCGATTGTTCCGAGCGACGTTATTGTGGTCGTGCCAGTAATATGCAGATAGTTGCCATCGCTGTTGCCGCCGATACTGGTGGTTGCTGCGGATGCGATTGCAGCACCCTGCGCTTGTTCTCGTCGTACAATTGAGAACGCGGCACGCAGGAAGTCATCTAAACTTGATCCGATCGGATCGGTACCAGCCGGCGAGTTGCTCGCAGCGGTTACATTGAGGTCGGTAATTACTGATGGGACTGCCATATTTTCTCCATCGCTTCACAGCGTTAAGAGGGTTTAATTGGATACAGAAACTATTCGAATCATTGGTACATCTGCAGGTCTTGCCGCTGTACAGGTAATTCGTTCAATTGTTCAAGAGCGGAGAGAGCGCCGGAACGGT
>NZ_JAQQFR010000023.1:0-20400 GCF_046025915.1 Herbaspirillum rhizosphaerae
ACAAACACGGCTGCAATTGCTTGCAGCCGTTTTTGTTTGGGTGACGCGAACCGGGCGGCGAACGATACGAATTAAACGACGATGGTCTGCGCTTCGCCTTCGGCGCGTGCGCGGATTTCACCGATGCGGAACACGGTCTCGCCGGCTGCCTTCAATTGCGCTTCGGCCGCGTCAGCATTTTCTTTCGAAACGATCACGGTCATGCCGATACCGCAGTTGAAGACGCGATGCATTTCAGCGTCAGCCACACCACCATGCTGCTGCAGCCAGGTGAACAGCGGCGGCATGGTCCAGGCTTTGCTGTCCAGCACGGCGGTCAGATTGTCTTGCAACACGCGTGGGATATTTTCGACCAGACCACCACCGGTGATGTGAACCATGCCCTTCACTTCCATCGACTCCATCAAGGCCAGCAGCGGCTTGACGTAGATGCGGGTTGGTTCGAGCAGCACATCTGCCAGCTTGCGGCCGTGGAAGTCAGCGTTCAGGTCTGGCTTGGCGACTTCCAGAATCTTGCGCACCAGCGAATAGCCGTTGGAGTGCGCGCCCGATGAAGCCAGGCCCAATACAACGTCGCCCGGGATGATCTTGGTGCCGTCGATCAGCTTGGATTTTTCCACTGCACCGACAGCGAAGCCGGCCAGATCGTATTCGCCGTCCGGATACATGCTCGGCATTTCAGCGGTTTCGCCGCCGATCAGTGCGCAACCGGCTTGCTCGCAACCCTTAGCGATACCCTTGATGACGTCGGTGGCGCTGGCCACATCCAGCTTGCCGCAGGCGAAGTAATCGAGGAAAAACAACGGCTCAGCACCCTGTACCAGGATGTCGTTGACGCTCATGGCAACCAGATCGATGCCGACGGTGTCGTGCTTGTTCAGATGAAAAGCCAGTTTCAGCTTGGTGCCAACGCCGTCGGTACCGGATACCAGCACCGGCTCTTTGAATTTCTTGCTGATTTCGAACAAGGCGCCGAAACCGCCAATGCCGCCCAGCACGCCTTCACGGGTTGTACGCTTGGCAAAAGGCTTGATTGCCTCGACCAAAGCGTCGCCTGCATCGATATCGACACCGGCGTCGCGGTAGGAAAGGGAAACATTGGATGATGAAGTCATGATGATATTGGCACTAGAGGCGGTAAAATAGAGGTCTGAAGCGTAGAGGAGTAAAACGGCCAGCAAGGCTGCTGAATTACTGCGTAAACCATGATTTTATCAAACCGATTCACCTAAAGCCCTATTTCCATGCCTTTTTCTTTAACGGATGAGCAAAAACAAAGCTTGTTGTGGCTCATTTTAGGGCTTTTATTGGTAGGCCTCCTGGTACTTCTGGGCCCCATGCTAACTCCCTTTGTCACCGCCGCCATCCTGGCGTATGCCCTTAATCCGGGTGTCGACTGGCTGGCCGGACGTCGTATCGGCCGTTTTCGCCTGCCGCGCGTGCTGGCGGTACTGATCATCATCCTGCTGCTGGTACTGGCCGTACTGGCCTTGATCCTCGTCGTGGTGCCGGTGCTGGTCAAGGAAATCCCCCTGCTGCAGCAGCAAATTCCGAACTTCCTCGACAAGCTCAATACCGCCGTAGCGCCGCGCCTGAGGGAATACGGCATTCACGTACGCCTGGACGTCACCGGTATCAAAAAGATCATGACCCAGCAGCTCGCCACCAGCGGCGACGAAATCTGGGCTTCGGTGCTGGCCTCGGTCAAGATCGGCGGCACCGCCTTGCTGGCATGGCTGGCCAATCTGTTGTTTATTCCGATGGTGTTGTTTTATTTGTTGCAAGACTGGCATCCTTTCATCGGACGCCTACGCGGCATGATCCCGCGCCGCTGGGTCGCCAAGATCAGCCACATGACGGAAGAAGTCGACGACCTGCTCGCACAGTATCTGCGCGGACAATTACTGGTGATGTTGATTCTTGCAGCCTATTATTCAATAGCGCTGGCCATCGCCGGTTTTGACATTGCGTTGCCGGTCGGCATTCTGACCGGCTTGCTGGTCTTCATTCCCTACGTCGGTTTCGGCCTCGGCCTGGTGCTGGCGCTGATCGCCGCCGTATTGCAATTCACCGGCCTGTACGGGCTGGTCGCCGTTGCCATCATTTATGGCATCGGCCAGGTGCTGGAAAGCTTCATCCTGACGCCGCAACTGGTGGGAGAGCGCATCGGCCTGCATCCGCTGGTCGTGATCTTCGCCTTGCTGGCGTTCGGGCAGTTATTCGGTTTTGTCGGCGTGCTGCTTGCCCTGCCTACCTCGGCCATCATTTCGGTGATGGTGCGGCACCTGCGCCAACATTACCTGAGCAGCAGTTTCTACAATAGCGAGACATGAGACAACTTCTGCTGGATTTGAGCGCGCAGCAGCCGCCGACTTTCGATACTTTTGTAACCGGCCAGAATGCAGAATTGCTGCAACGGTTACAGGCCATCGCGTCGGCGCAAGCGCAGCCGACATTAAACGACCGCTTTATCTACCTCTGGGGTGAAAACGGCGCGGGTAAAACGCATCTGCTGCACTCGCTGGCACATGCCAATATCGCCAGCCGCCTGATCTCCGCCGCTGAGGCTTTCGACAGCGTCTTCGACTACACACCTGACGTGCAATGCTATCTGCTCGACGATTGCGAACAGCTCTCGCCGGACTCGCAGATCGCGGCCTTCACACTGTTCAACAAGATCCGCGAATTCGGCGGTTATCTGATCAGCACCGGCACACAACCGCCGGCCCAATTGCAGGTACGCGAAGATTTGCGCACGAGGCTTGGCTGGGGCCTGATCTATCAATTGCACGGCCTGACCGACGACGAGAAGATCGCCGCGCTGACACAATCGGCGCAAGGCCGCGGCATGACCGTGTCGCCCGGCATCCTCTCTTATTTGCTGACCCACTACCGGCGCGACATGCCTTCCCTGTCGCGCATGCTCGACGCACTTGACCGCTATTCGCTGGAAACCAAGCGCCCCATCACCCTGCCGCTGCTGCGCGATCTATTACAACAGGAAGCTGAAGACGAAACGCTATGAATCTCGCCTTATTTGATCTCGACCACACCCTGATTCCCATCGACTCCGACCATGAGTGGGGCGAGTTTCTGGCCCGCACCGGCGCTATCGATGCCGCAGCCTTCCGCAAGGCCAACGACGAATGGTATGCGCACTATCAGGCAGGTACGCTGGATCCGGTGAAGTATCTGGAATTCGCCTTTGGCACGCTGTCCAAATTCCCGCGCAAGCAACTCGATGACTGGCATGTCCAGTTCATGGAAGAAGTCATCAAACCGGCCATGGTGCCTGCCGCTGTCGCCGTGGTGCAAAAACATCTGGATGCCGGCGACACCGTCGCCATCATCACCGCCACCAACAGCTTCGTCACCGAACCGATCGCCAAGCTCTTCAAGGTGCATCACCTGATCGCAGCGCTGCCGGAACTCGATGCCGAAGGCAACATCACCGGCCGCCTGCTGGGCACACCAACTTATGCTGAAGGCAAAGTGACGCACACGGAAGCCTGGCTCAAGACACTCGGCAAGACGATTGCCGATTACGAACAAAGCCATTTCTACAGCGATTCGCAAAACGATATCCCGCTGCTCTCGCGCGTCACACATCCGGTCGCCACCAACCCCAACGACAAGCTCAAGGCGCATGCGGTCGACAAAGGCTGGCCGATTCTGAATCTCTTCGACGCGCAATGATAAAAATCAAACTACAACGCAATGATTAAAAAGTTCATCCGCTCGATCCTCGGCAAGAACAAGAAGGACGCCTCCTCCACCGAGCCGACCATCCTCAGCCAGAAGCAACATGGCATCGACCTGCAATTGGTGTCGCCAAACGCTATCCGCGTCACGCAGACATTGCAGGAAGCCGGCTTCAAGGCCTTTATCGTCGGCGGCGCCGTGCGCGACCTGCTGCTTTCGGTCAAGCCCAAGGATTTCGACGTCGCTACCAACGCCACGCCGGAGCAGGTCAAGCAACTGTTCCGCCGCGCCTTCATCATCGGTCGCCGCTTCCAGATCGTGCACGTGATGTTCGGTCAGGAACTGATCGAGGTCACCACTTTCCGCGGCGCCTCCGCCGACATGGCGCCCAAGGATGAACACGGCCGCGTGCTGCGCGACAACACCTTCGGCGAGCAGCACGAAGATGCCGTACGACGCGACTTCACCATCAATGCGATGTACTACGATCCGGCCTCGCAAAGTGTGCTGGATTATCACGGCGGCATCGCCGACATCCGCGCCAAGACCTTGCGCATCATCGGCGAACCGGAAGCGCGCTATCGCGAAGATCCGGTGCGCATGCTGCGCGTGGTGCGCTTCGCCGCCAAGCTAAAATTCAATATCGATCCCGCCAGCAGTGCGCCGATCGCGGTCATGGCGCCGTTGATCGACAATGTGCCGGCGGCGCGCGTGTTCGACGAAATGCTCAAGCTGCTCATGAGCGGCCATGCCCTCGCCTGCTTGCAGCAGTTGCGCAAGCAAGGCCTGCATCACGGCTTGCTGCCACTGCTCGACGTCGTGCTGGAACAACCTCTCGGAGAAAAATTCGTCACGCTGGCGCTGGCCAATACGGATGCGCGCATCAAGCAAGGCAAGCCGGTCTCGCCGGGCTTCCTGTTCGCCTCGCTGTTGTGGCATCAGGTGCTGGAAAAATGGCGTGCGTATCAGGCGGCCGGTGAATACCCCATTCCGGCGCTACACCTCGCAGCCGACGACGTGCTCAATGCACAGACCGAAAAGCTCGCCCTGCAACGCAAGATTGCATCCGACATGCGCGATATCTGGGCCATGCAACCGCGCTTCGAACGCCGCACCGGCAAGGCACCGTACAAGCTGCTGGAGCATCTGCGACTGCGCGCCGGGTACGACTTCCTGTTGTTGCGTTGCGCATCGGGCGAAATCGATGCCGAGCTGGGTGACTGGTGGACAGCATTCATGGAAGGCGATGGCCCGGAACGTGAAGCCCTGCTCTCGCGCAAGCCCGCCAACTCCAGTAGCGCTGGCGCCAATCCCGGCGCAGGCCCGGTCGCAGGTGCAAGCGCTAATGCAGGCCCCGCCAAGAAACGCAAACGCCGTGGCGGCCGTAATCGCAGCAAAACTGGTGGTGGCGCCGACAAACCATCGAGCGACGGCGACGCATGATCCTGGCAATGCCTGAGAGCACGCCGACGATTGCCTACATCGGCATCGGCGGCAATCTCGGTGATGCCCGTGCAACGGTAGAAGATGCACTGCATCGGCTGGCACAACTGCCGGACACCGTTCTCTCCGCACAATCCCCTCTCTATCGCACGGCACCGGTTGATGCCGGCGGTGACGACTACGTCAACGCCGTCGCGCAACTGTCTACTTTGTTGGCCCCGCATGACTTGCTGAAGGCGTTGCAAGACATCGAGCAGGCGCATGGACGCCAACGCCCTTACCGCAACGCGCCACGCACGCTGGATCTGGATATCTTGCTCTATGGTGATCGGATCATTACCGACGATGTGTTAACTGTCCCGCATCCACGCATGACACAGCGCGCCTTCGTGCTAATTCCCTTGTTGGCCATCAACGCTGCAGCCACTATTCCAGGCGCCGGTGCTGCGCAAGATTTTCGCTCCGGTGTGGCGGATCAGCCAATTCATCCGATCAGCGATTGATCATCAGGCGCATCAAGAATCGACCTGATCAGACAGAATAACGTGAATGTTCCAGACGCACATCAGCCGTACATCTGAATTGAACGCAGTTTAATTCTCCGGCTTCGATCCTTCGTTCCCGGTCGCTGCATCATGCTGCGGACGCAGCTCTCCCAAACGGCGATGATGGCCTTTCAGCCAGATAGGCAACTCGCTGGGCAACATCGGCTTGGCAATCAGATAGCCCTGGCCCAACGTGCAACCTGAGTCTTGCAGCAAACGCCAGTCTTCGATGTTTTCAATTCCCTCTGCGACTGTCTCCAGTTCCAAACGTTTTGCCATGTCGAGTGCGGACTGCAGGATGACGCGCAAATTCTGGCGCGTGTGGGCACCGTGAACAAACGAGCGATCTATCTTCAACTCAGTGAAGGGAATCCGCGCGAGCTGCTGCATCGACGAAAAACCTGTACCGTAGTCGTCAATCGACAACCCGAATCCCTTGAGACGGAAACGCGCGAGCGTCCCCAGCGCACTTCCCAGATTCGCCACGACTGAACTTTCAGTGATTTCCAATACGATCTGCTCGGCCAGCAAGGCATGTCGCGCCAGCAGATCGGAGACCTTCTGCACAAAGCTCGGTATATCCAGCGACAGCGGCGACAAATTAACGGCGACCTTCAGCGACAAACCGCGTTCGTTCCACAATGCCGCCTGGGCCATGGCCTGTTCCAACATCGACAAAGTCAACTCATGGATCAGGCCGGAACTCTCGGCCAGCGGGATGAAATGGTTGGGAGGAATCATCCCGACTTGCGGATGTATCCATCGCGCGAGCGCCTCGACACCTTTCAGCATGCCGGTACGGATATCGACCTTGGGTTGATAGTAGGCGATGATTTCGTGATTGCGAATTGCCGTTTGTAAATCGATTTCACGCACGACCGGCAGTACTGAATCTTTTTCCTGCGACGCCAAACTATTCCCGTAAGAATTCAATGCACCGAGAATTTTTTCCTGATTTAGCGGCTTCTGCAATGCACCCAATATATGCATGCCAAGCGCTTCGATCATGGTCTCCACCGAAGCCAGCAAAGACCGCTCACGGCTGGAGGCGACAATCAGCGGAAAGTTGAGCTTACGCGATTGCAACTGCTGGATAAACTCAACGCCGTCCATGCCCGGCATTTCGAGATCAACGATCACCAGACTTGGTGGCAACCGCAGCAAGCCAAGCAGCTCCAGGGCTTCATGTCCGTCGCCTGCTTCATAGATCATCTCCACGCCAAGGTCGCGCATCAGGCCTACCGTATGCAAGCGCTGCAATGGGCTGTCGTCGACAATCAACAAGGTTTCTATTGGAAAAGGCGTCAATTTAGTAACCATATTTGTCAATCAGGGAAGAGATGTTTTCAAGAGAAACGACATCGCCCACACCACCGAGCAACACTGCTTCCTTCGGCATGCCATACACGACACAGCTATTTTCGTCCTGTGCATACGTCGCCGCACCGCAGTCGCGCATTTCCTTCAGACCACGCGCGCCGTCATCGCCCATGCCGGTCATGATGATGCCGACGGCATTCTTTCCGGCGGCTCTGGCCACGGAGCGAAACAGGACGTCCACCGATGGTTTGTGACGGCTGACAAGCGGGCCGCTGACCACCTCTACATAGTACTGCACACCATCCCGCCTGACCATCATGTGCGAACCACCGGGTGCAACTAAAGCACGCCCAGGCAACACAAGGTCGTGATGCTCGGCCTCCTTGACCTGGATACCGGAGAGGGAGTTGAGACGTTTTGCAAAACTCTGCGTGAACTTTTCCGGCATATGTTGCACGATGATCAGTCCGGGACTGCCTTCGCCAATGGAACTCAGTACCTTTTCCAGCGCCTGCGGGCCACCGGTCGAAGCACCCATGGCGACAATCCTCGCGGTCACCGGAATCAATCCATCGAGGTAGCCGGGCGGCTCCAGAATGGCGTCCGCGCTCAAGCGCCCGCCATCCATTTTCCCACCGGCCAACGTGTCTGCGCGCAGCAACTTTTCGAGGTCACTACCGACTTGATCGACGCTGCCGCTACTGCCGCTACTGCCGCTACTGCCACTACTGCCACTACTGCCACTACCGCCGCTGTTGCCACTACCACCACTACCTGCAGGTGAGCGTCGCAGACGCGCGTGTGATGCCGCACGTATCGCCGCAATCAAATCTTCCGAACTGTCCTGCAAAAAATCACGTATGCCCAGCGCGGGCTTGGTAATGATTCCCACGGCGCCGGCCGCCAATGCCTCCATCGTGACAGATGCACTGCGCTCGGCCAGGGATGAACAAATCACCACCGGCGTTGGCCTGATCGCCATGATCTGACGCAGAAAGGTAATGCCATCCATACGCGGCATCTCGATATCCAGAATGATGACGTCCGGCCAATTGGCGCGCATTTTTGCCATCGCAAAAATCGGATCCGGCGCCGTCGCGATTACACAGATATCGTGACATGGTTCAATCAGATCCTGAATCACCTGACGCACGACCGACGAATCGTCGACGATCATCACCTTGATAGTCATGATCGTCCCCTCCCCTGTGCAACGTCACTGCTCCGCTTCGGCAGCGTCGATGCCGCGACTTCACTGCGCTCTGCCGGCACTTTTTCCATATCGTGCATGACGCCATGCCCGCGCCGCACCCAGACGTCGCCATTGTTCAGATCGAAGCGTAAATAACGATAACCATCACCGGCGATGTCCTGCGCTGTGATGGGGATATTCTGACGCTGCAACATCTCCAGTGCGCAGTCGGCATTGGCCTGCCCTATGCGCACTTTGGATGCAGGTAATCCCAATACGTTACCGCCGCCAAAAACCTTGACGCGATAGTCGGCAACCTGCGTGTCGTGCTTACGCACCTCATTGAGCAGACGCACCAAGGCTTCGTCACCATAGCGTCCGTCCGGTTCGTCGTCCTTACCGCGTTCGCGATGCAGACGTCGTACCGGCAGAAGAAAATGACATAGCCCGCCCAGATGCCGGACCGGATGCCAAAACGTGATCGCCACGCACGAGCCCAGCAATGTCTCGACTTGCAGATCTCCCTGACCGAAATAGACTTCGCCCAGGTTGACAAAGACGCGTTCGCTCATACCGGTCTCCGGTAAATTGACGGCGCAAACATCTGCAGATCGAGCGGCATGCCGTGCAACGACTCCGAGTGTCCGACAACGAGCCAGCCACCCGGGCGTATCTTGCGAATGACGCTCTGGATCACGTCGACCTTGGTCGGAAAATCAAAATAGATGATGACGTTGCGTAGAAACACGACATCGAACTTCTCATCCATTTCCATTGGCAGGTTCAACAGGTTGCGCTGCTCGAAGGCAACCCGCTTGCGGATGCGCTGATCGATCAGGAAATGGCCCTCGTATTCGCCGGTGCCGCAAAGGCAATAACGCGACAGATACGGCTTCGGAATATGCTCGCCGCGCACCATCGGATACAAGGCACGACGCGCAAACGTCAGCACGCGCTGGCTGATGTCCGACGCGTGGATACTCCATGGATGGTGGGCGCGACAGTCGTCGAGCAGCATCGCAATGGAATAAGCTTCTTCGCCGGTGGAGCTGGCAGCACTCCAGATCTTCAGTTCGTTCCGGGCAGACATTTCCGGCAAGATATCGTTGCGCAAGGCATCGAAGTGCTTCTGCTCGCGAAAGAAATAAGTCTCGTTGGTGGTAATCAAATCAATCGCGCGCTGCCGCTCGGCCTCTTCTTGCGGCCGGGAAATCAGCGTGTAATATTCACGCAGATCAGACAGTCCGAGTTCCCCTAATCGGCGCGACAGACGGCTGCACAACAATGCCTTCTTCGAGAATGGCAGGTACAACCCGATGTAGTGCTTGAAGAGCTGCTGAAACAACAGCATCTCTTCATCACTGACATCCAGCGCCATCGACTCGATACTGGAATTCATCTACCGGCTCCCACAAATGACGTGCTGTACTTTCTGGAGACTGGCTGCGCCGGCAAGGCATCAGACCAGGACGGTTTCCATCACGTCATCAGTTGGCTGACGGCGCATTCAGTTCTTCAAGGGCCGCCATTCCCATCAGCGTCGACAACTCGTTCACTGACAGTACGGCACCGACATCCAGCACGACCACGAAACGATCCTTGATGTTGATCATACCTTCGATGAAATCAGCACGCAGCCGGGCGCCGAAGCTCAGTGGCGGCTCCACCTTGTCGTTCTCAACGGTGAGAACCGCGCGCACTGCGTCAACCATCACACCAAACAGCATGATCTGCTCGTCCTGTACTACCTCCATGATGACGATACACGTGCGCTTGGCGATCGGCGTCTGTGCACGGCCAAAGCGCACAGACAAATCAATCACAGGCACCACCGCGCCACGCAGATTAATCACGCCACGCAAAAAATTCGGCATCAGCGGCACTTCGGTGAGAGCGCAAAATTCGATAATTTCGCGAATATCTCCGATAGGCATGGCAAACATTTCGTCGCCCAGCAAAAACGTCAAAAACTGACGGCTCTGCACCACCTCCTGCTGTTGTGACCGGCTAAACGACGACTCACCGTTGAGCGATAAACTGGGCATACCCGTACTCCTCAAACATCTGACAACACCGATTTCTTGACATGGTCGCCGGCACCATCAACCGTGCGAGGAAAATATTTTCCCTCGATCAGCGTCTGCACCGGCACTTCCTGAACCAACTCATCGGCAGCTTCCACAAGCGAAAAATAACGCATCATGTCGCGCAGCTGATGCGCCTGATCACTCATTTCTTCGGACGTCGCAGACAACTCTTCCGAGGCGACGGCATTCAACTGGATTGCTTGCGTAATCTGACCGATGGCGCTATGGATTTGAACCAGACTGGAATTCTGATCGCGCGCCGATAGCGAGATGCCGTCAACCAGATCGGCAGTTTGCTGAATCGACGGCAGCATGCTTTCCAACAGCTTGCCGGCTTTTTCTGCGAGATAGACGCTGCGCTCCGACACTTCGACGATCTCCTGCGCAGCGACTTGTGATCGTTCAGCCAGCTTGCGTACTTCGCTGGCGACCACCGCAAATCCCTTGCCATTCTCGCCGGCGCGGGCAGCCTCAATTGCGGCATTCAGCGCCAGAAGATTCGTTTGATAAGCAATGTCATCAATAACACTGATCCTGGCCGCGATCTCACGCATTGCATCCAAGGTCTCGCGTACGGCTTCTCGGCCTGCGGCTGCGGTGCGTGCCGCCTCGCCGGCGATTTCATTGGTGAGGTTGGCATTAGCGGTATTAACACCGACCGTGTTGGCTATCTGACCAATGGCACTACTGGCCTCTTCAGAATCCGCAGCCTGTTGCGATGAATTATTACTGAGTTGCTCAGCGGCAGCCGTTAGTTGGCCCGCAGCCGACGCCAGCGTGACGCTCGCCGTCTTCACATCACCCAATACTTCCGTCAGCCTGTCTAGCATTCTGCGTGCGCTGTCGAGCACGCTGCCTTTACGCACTTTTTCGGAGTTGAACTGAATGGCAAGATCGCCGTTGGCAATTTTTCGCAATACCCGCATCACTTCTTTCGGATCGCCGCCTATTTGCTGGAGGAAGGAACGGCGTGTGTACCAGCCCAGAAAAAAAGCCGTCAGCAAAGCCAGCCCGATGACCCCAAGGCTGCGTTCCAGATTTTGTTTTTCCAGTCCGCTTGCCTTTTCTTTATTGGCCGTCGCCTGCCGTACGTTTTCGTCAATCAATGCGTCCAATTGAACGTGCATGTTATTCAGCTCTTTCCTGATGGCTTCGGGATCCCCTTTGCTGTCATCGTCACGCAGCAAATAGTCGCGCCTCAGCTCTATCTGCGTGACGTACAAAGCAAAGACCTGATCCGTTCGCGCCTGCAGAGATCGCTCCAGTTCGCTCAATACTGTCGTCGACTTGTAGCCGGCATAGGACTTCTTGAGTTCCTCAAGTTTGAATCGCAAGGTATCGGCAATTCGCTTACGCTCGACGTGCTGATCCGATTTTTCCATTGCCAGCACGGCGTTGGCAATCTCGAAAGTGAGTTTATTAGTCTGGCTCAAATTGACGATAGTCAGAAGATTCGAGGTGTAGATCTGCTGCAGCATGCCGTTGACACGAAACAAATTGAAAATACCGTCCGCACCGACGGCCGCCGTCAACAGCGCAGCAAAAACAAAACTGACGGCAAGCTTGCTGGATAACTTCATCACCACACCTCTTTCGCGTCATGCATCATGCGTCACCCTGCCAGGGTCATGGAATCAAAAACGCTTGAACGAGGATTCATCCACTGGATCATCGCCGCCATCCAACATCGAGATACGGCTTGGCTTGACGAACTTGGTGCTGATAGCCGGTGGTTCATTGACCATCTTTCCCGGCTTGCCGTCTGCTTTTTTCTGAGGTACACGCTTTTCTTCTCCGACCTGGAAGAACAAGATCAGCTCTTGCAATTGCATGGCCTGTGCACTCATTTCTTCAGAGGTGGAAGACAGCTCTTCAGATGCCGATGCGGTCATCTGCGTAGTCTGCGCCATCTGATGCACTGCATTATTGATTTGCTCCAGGCCGGCGGATTGCTCGCGTGAAGCGGCAGAAATCTCCTGCACCAGATCGGCGGTGCGCCGGATCGACGGCACCATCTGGTCGAGCAGACCACCCGCTTTCTCCGCCAGCATCACACTGTTTTCCGCTACCGCGATGATCTCCTGTGCAGCAGTCTGCGAGCGCTCGGCCAGCTTGCGCACTTCCGCAGCAACAACAGCAAATCCCTTGCCGTGTTCACCGGCGCGCGCCGCTTCAATCGCAGCGTTCAACGCCAGCAAGTTGGTTTGATAAGCAATGTCGTCGATGATGCCGATCTTGCCGGCAATCTGCTTCATTGCCTGTACGGTTTCGCGCACCACCTCGCCACCCTCGGCCGCCGAATTAGCGGACTTGCTGGCGATATTGTCGGTCACACGTGCATTTTCGGCGTTCTGGGCGATGGTCGCCGTGATCTCTTCCACCGAAGCGCTAGTCTCTTCCACATTCGACGCCTGTTGCGATGCGTTTTTGCTCAAGGCCTGCGACGATGCCGATATCTGCTCGGATGCGGATGCCAAGGAACTTGCCGTGCCGCTGACATCACCGATCACAGCAGTCCATTTGGCAACCATTTGCTGTGTGCTGTGCAAAACACTGCCGGTATCTCTCGGAGAAACCGGTACTTTGACGGTGAGATCTCCTTCCGCTATCTTGCGCAACACCATCATGGCGTCTTTAGGTTCGCCCCCCAGTTGAGAGCGAATGACCCGGTACGTGAAGAACAGGCATACCAGCAACAGCAACATGGATGCGCTCAGCAGCGAAAAAATCACCAGTTCCAATTCCGAATAACGTGCTTGCGCAAGGTTCACGCGCTTTTGCGTGCGCTCGTCGACCATCCGCAGGAAATCGTTGATCGGCACCATGATGCGTCCCACCATAGAGCGATAGTTCTGGTCGAACATCAATTCTTGAGCCATTGCCTGATTGGGAGCGCCGGTCACCGTGAAATTCCCAGCCCCGTCATCGAACTGCCCCTTGACGGCATTGAAGGCGGTAATCTCAATTTTTGTCAGCGCGTCCGAACTGCTTTTCGCCTCTTGCATCTTCGCCAGCTCAGCACCCGTGAATCCTGCTTTTCTCATCAGTTCAATGAGAGGAATCGCCGGATCAACCGGCGTGTTACTAAATTGCTTGGCGTTGATCAGATCAAGATTGAAGCGCTCATAATTTTTTGGACGTGGGCGCTTGCCGTTGAGAATGTCGAGCACGATGTAGTAACGCTCTTCATCATTGGGATCACCGGTCGTGACATAAGCGCGCCCGAACTTGGTCAAGTCCTCTGAATTGCGGCGCATTTCATTGGCCAGCGCAAACGAGTAATAGCGCGATTCATGCGCCTGATCGAGATTGCTGTTGGCTTCCTTGAGCGCGCGCGTCGCGCTGACGATCGATCCCATCAACACGGCCAGCACGATAACCAGCCAGATAAAAAGCTGTCGGATGCTCATTCGTTGCGTCAATCTGTTCTGCATGACAACTCCCTTGTTTCCCATTACGTCTTCTTCTGACACCGGCAGGGAAGATTTCCCTACCGTATGCGATTTATTCCGATTGAATTCATTTCAATTCAACTTGCTTCGTCACGTTCAGTGACGTTCGTCGTACTCCACCCTGCTTTCAGATCGGCGAATGCCAGCCTGCTCCATTTGTCCGGTGTGTGCGATCAGATGCGGCACATCGAGAATCAGGGCCACACGCCCATCGCCAAGAATGGTAGACCCGCTCAATCCCTTGACCTTGCTGAACAATTTTCCCAGCGGCTTAATTACCGCCTGGCATTCACCGAGAAGATTGTCGACCAGCAACCCTGCACGCATCTGCCCGTACTGAACGATGACCAGACTCTTGCGAGGCGATTCCTTGTACGGCAGATCGAATAGCTCGCGCAACGGAATAAACGGTAATGGTTCACCACGCAAGGTCACGACATTTTCATGCACCTGATGAGCCGACAGGTTGATGCATTCCACCACCAGATCCAGAGGAATGACAAAGACCGCGCCCCCCACGATGACCTGAAAGCCGGCGATGATGGCGAGTGTCAACGGCAAACGGATGCGCACCATCGTGCCCTGTCCCGGATTGCTGAAAATATCGACCTCGCCATGCAGGGAATCGATGTTGCGTTTGACAACGTCCATACCGACACCACGCCCGGACAAGGCGGTCACTTGTTCCGCGGTGGAAAATCCCGGCTCGAAAATCAGGCGAAAAATATCCTTGTCCGACAAATTCACATCGCTGGAAATCAGACCTTGTTGCATTGCCTTGCGCAGGATGCGCTCCTTGTCGAGACCACGTCCGTCGTCAAATACTTCGATGACCACACTGCCCGATTCATGGGTCGCGTTGAGGCGCAAAACGCCGGACTCCGGTTTGCCGGCAGCGCGCCGGATTTCTGCAGCCTCAATGCCATGATCCATGGCATTGCGCACGATGTGCATCAAGGGATCAGAAATCTTCTCGACCATCGACTTGTCGAGTTCGGTGTCTGCACCGGTGACGATCAATTCAATTTCCTTGCCTAGTTCGCGCGAGATGTCGCGTACCACGCGTGGAAAGCGCTGAAACACTTCATTGATTTGCACCATGCGCAAGGTCAACGCTGCATCCCGGATCTGTTCGACCAATCCGGAAATAAGCTGCGTCGCCTCTTCGAATCGCTGATCTTTTTTGCGCTTGGCGACCAGACTGGCACCAGCGCCAGCGATCACAAGCTCGCCGACAAGATCAATCAACTGATCGAGTTTGGAGACTTCAATTTTGATGAATTTCTGTTCCTGGCCCCTTTTATCTTCGCCGGATTTCAAACGCCCCGGAGAACTGCCGCCAGGCGCGGCGTGCGGCGCCAGTTCAAACGTACCGGTCTTCGCACTAGCGGCAGGCGCCGTCGCGTTCTCTCCGGATACCGTACCACCGCACGATGTCGATTCATTGCGCAGGGCGGCATATTCAGCCTCGGTCAATGCCATCGATTGCAGCAATAGCTGTGCGAGGTGAGCGCACTCCGGCATGCTCGCCAGCCATTGCCGATAGTTATTCAACGGACAGTGCGGAGCAAGTATCGTGATCTCGCTGTCTTCACGCACGAATTCGAAAACGCCTTCAATCGCGTTGCGATCAGCAGTGCTGTCGAAACCGATTTCAAATCCGAGATAACAACGCTCCGGATCCATCTCATCAGCCGTCGGTATGGTGTACTCGATGGTGTGCGCATAAACGTTGCGACCCATCGTCATCAGATAGCGTAAAAACGACAGCGGATCAAGGCCATCCTGCAACACATCTGGACTGAACCGCAAGGACAGATGCCAATAAGGATTGGACACCGCGCCGTCGCTGCCAGTGCCGTTGCCATTCCCATTGCGCCCGGCATTCTGCGCCACTTCTGCCATCGCTGTGGCGGCGGCCGTCACGGCGGCCACGGTCTCGGTCAGGCCGGTGGTATCGACAACAGGTGCATTGGCATTCTCCGTTTCAATGACCGCGATGCGCGCCAGATGGTCATTCAGTGCGGTTTCCAGCTCCGTACGACGCGCCAGATCCGGCTCCTGATCTTCTTTCGATTGTTCGATTGCATCGACAAGATCGCCCATGTAGTCGCCGCAATTGAGCAGCAGGGACATCATGTCATCATCCAGCTTCAGGATGCCGTTGCGTACTTTATCAAGGACGTTTTCCAGCACATGCGTAAAGCTGACAATGCTGTCAAAGGCAAACAGTCCTGCCGATCCCTTGATGGTGTGTGCGGCGCGGAAGATCGCATTGATCGCATCCTTGCTGGGACCGTCGCTGTCGATCTGCAGCAAGGCAGCCTCCATGGCGACGAGCAGTTCTCGCGCTTCCTGCACCAGCGCATCGCGGGCGGCATCTTTTTTCATGCGAGTCCCTGAATGGATGGTTGAGTATCGAAGGTATCTTGTAGATGCAGCATATCGATTACGCTTTGCACCGCGGGACTGATTCCGTTGAAGAATAATTGCTTGTATTGCAGTGCTGCTTCACGTTTCATCAGCAGCAGTAATTGCAGTCCGGTCGTATCGATTTCATCGACGCCGCTCAGGTCCACCTCCAGCACATCATCGGCGGCATCGACTACGCCAAGCAGTTGCGGCTTGTACTCGGCCGCCTGGAAAATGGTAAAGCCGCCATTCACCAGGAGTCGTAAGTGTCCGTCGCATGTGCTTTGCGTCAAGGGCATTGTCTCGTTCCTTAAGGGGATACCAGCTTGGCCACTGCTTCGAGCAGCACCGGCGGCAGAAAGGGCTTGTGCACCCACGCGCGTACGCCGATCGCCTTGCCTTCCTGCTTGCGCGAGTCACCGCTCTCGGTGGTCAGCATCAATACCGGTGTGAATTTGTAGTTCGGGTTTTGCTTGAGCTCGCGTACAAAACTCAGGCCGTCAAGATTCGGCATGTTGACGTCGGAAATCACCAGATTGTATTTGCGGCCGTCGAGTTTATTGAGCGCGTCACGGCCATCGATGGCTTCGACCACGTCGTAACCTGCGGCCTTCAATGCCATGCTGATGGTCTGACGCAGGCTGAACGAATCATCGACGATCAAAATAGTCTTCGAACTCATTTCAGCGCTCCCCGCCGAAATATCGCGCCGACGTGCACTGGTAGCTGCAGCTGTGATCGTTTTTGGAAATCAGTTCTTGCATGCATGTCACCCTCTTAGAAGAAATCAACTTGCGATTGCATTGATTTTTCGGCCTGTTGGCCTGCGTGTATCTGGCGTTGCTCTTGCGTGGTATAGGTCTTCTCGAGGTCGGCCAGCCACGCCGCGCGGTCAGGCAAGGCCTGCGTTTGTTCAACCAGTCCCACCAGCTTGACCATGTCGAGTTGCACATGGTCGAGAATCTGGCTGATGCGATCCTGAAATTGCAGATTGACGAGGATGTCGCAAACTTCCTGATCGACTTCACGGTTCTCTTCTTCCAATTGGCCGACGGTACCACTCAGCTTGAGCGCAGACTCGCGAAAATCAGCGATGACGGTAGCGATGACAACGCGCGAATCGTCCATCATGCGCGTGGCGTCATTGTCGAGCTGATTAGCCGATACCAGCGCGGTTTGTATCTGCTGCTGCACGCTTTTAGTCTTGCTGATGATTTTCTGCCCCGCCTCCGCAGAACGTGCGGCGAGTTCTGTCCAGCTTTGCTCGTCGGAGAACAAATCCGTGACACCGGTACGGCCGGCGATCTGCTCGACTTCCTGCGCCAGTTGACGAATATCGTCGTTGTGCTGACCCAGCGTCTCGATCTTGCGCAGCAGACCGTCACGCGTGGACAAGACTTGTTCCAGTGCTTCGGCGATGCCGCCAAGTTGCTGCGCCGCTTTTTGGATGACTTGCAGCACGTCGCCATTCTTGCCGCCTTCGGCGAGGCTCACTGCACCGCCAAGGCGCTGATGAATTCCGACGAAGCGCTGTGTCAATTTGTCGATCGCGTCCTGCGTTTGCGAGCGGGCCAGTTGCACGTTGCTGCGCCAGACAGGGACAACGCCTTGCAACAACTCCGGCGACACCACGTATGCCGCCGGAGTCTTGTCTGCAATAGCGTCGTCGCTCTGGGCGGGCGCAGCGGCCGTCATTGCAGTAGTAAACGAAGCGGCCCCCATAGATACACCAGCTTCCGCCGAGTCGTCTTTCCCGGTCAGCGCCCATGCCGCAGCAGCGATGAGCAGCCCGGCGATCAAGCCTTGCCACCATCTCGGCGCCAATAAAGCCAGCAAAAGCGCATTGATCCCCCAGATCAATAACACGGCTTGGTATTTCGACTTCACGGTATCCCAATCAGAATGTTGGATTTTTAACAGCCACGATGAATCTGGCCTCCCAGCACAGATCCACATGCATTAACGGCAACTATTCCCCGGTTTTTTATACATTCATCACGATTTATTCTTTACTGCAGATTGCAATGTGGCAACATGATGCCGACCATCTCTTGAAAATGAAGACAGATACAGAGTTAGACGCACGGGCTCTGCACATACTTCATCCATTTTTATTGATCCTTTATTCTGGGGTGCGAGTCTCTTGGTCTGTCGAGGGAATAGAGGCAGAATTCAGCTTGATTTATCAAAGTAAATTTTTCCACCAGGAAATATTCACTTCTCTTAACCAATAGACCTATGCAAATTCCTGTCGCATTTCAGACTGTCGGCTTGCTGGCGCTGTCCAATATTTTCATGACCATCGCTTGGTATGGTCACCTCAAAAGCCTTGCCTCCAAACCTTGGTGGATCGCTGCGCTGATCAGCTGGTCGATCGCGTTGTTCGAGTATCTGTTACAAGTACCTGCCAATCGTATCGGCTATACGCAGTTCAGCCTGGCACAGCTGAAGATCATGCCAGAAACCATCACGCTGACCGTGTTCGTTCGCTTTGCAATGATTTACATGAATCAGCAGTTCAAACCGGACTATGTCTGGGGCGGCGATATGCCTGGTAGGTGCGGTGTATTTCATCTTCCGCAGCTGACGCCGGCTGTAACGGTACATAGGACAGCACACACGGTGGACATTCTCTGACGTCTCGCTGACAGCGGCGCGTCAATCTCCTACAATGCGGGCTCACCATGTGGTGACCCTTGGCGCCAATTACCAATGGTGCCGATTGCAATTACCTGCCAAGAGCGAGAATGGATTTAGAAAGCTACAAATACATCGTCGTGGAAGGCCCTATTGGGGTCGGCAAGACGACCCTGACCCGCAAGCTGGCCGAGCATCTGGGTGCGCAGGCCGTGCTGGAACAGCCGCAGGAAAATCCTTTCCTGGAGAAGTTCTATCGCGATGCCGCGCGCTATGCCTTGCAGACACAGATGTTTTTCCTGTTCCAGCGCATTCAGCAATTGCAGGAGCTGGCGCAATCAGATCTTTTTCACACGCGTTTCGTCGGCGATTTTTTGCTGGAAAAAGATCCGCTGTTTGCACGTCTGACGCTGGCCGATGAAGAATTGAAACTTTACGAACAGCTTTATCAACACATGCGTCCACACGCCGTTCAGCCGGATCTGGTGATCTATCTGCAGGCCCCTGTGGAGACGCTGTTGGAACGCATCAAGAAGCGCGGCATTACGATGGAAGCATCGATCTCGCCCGATTACCTGCAGCGCCTGTGCGACAGTTACAGTCGCTTCTTTTACAACTACGATGCTGCGCCACTGCTGATCGTCAACAACGAGCACATGAACATGGCCGAGCGGGAAGAAGATTTCCAGCAGCTGTTGTCGCACATCATTGAAATGCGCGGCAAGCGCGCCTTTCTGAACCGAGGAGAATAATTTGGCAGCCTACCTGCAAGATGCACCCACACCCGCAGCGCGCAAGAAACCAGTCACTGTCCACACGCTGCAAGCAATGCGCGACAAAGGTGAAAAAATCAGCATGCTGACCTGTTACGATGCCAGCTTCTCAGCGCTGATGGATCGCAGCGGCGTTGATACCGTGCTCATCGGCGATTCACTCGGCATGGTCTGCCAGGGTCATCAATCCACACTGCCGGTGACGATCGGCGACATCGCGTATCACACCGCCAGCGTGGCGCGTGGCAACCAGACCATGCTAATCGTTGCGGACATGCCGTTCGGCACTTACGCCACGCCGGTGGCTGCCTTCGATAATGCCGTCAAACTAATGCAAGCAGGCGCGCACATGGTGAAACTGGAAGGCGGCGCTTGGCTCGCCGACACGATTCGCCTGCTGACCGAACGCGGCATTCCGGTCTGTGCACATCTTGGCTTGACGCCGCAGTCGGTGCATCAGATGGGCGGTTATAAAGTACAAGGCAAGACGCTGGAAGGCGCAGAGTTGCTGCATGCGGATGCCAAGGCCGTGCAAGCGGCAGGTGCATCGTTACTGGTTTTGGAAGCGATCCCGGCAACGCTGGGCGCCGAGGTGACGGCGCAATTACACATTCCCACCATCGGTATTGGCGCCGGTGTCGATTGCTCCGGCCAGGTGCTGGTGATGCATGACATGCTGGGCGTGTTCCCTGGGCATAAGGCAAAGTTCGTGAAGAACTTCATGGACGGTGCGGCCAGCGTGGAAGATGCGGTGCGCGCTTATGTCGCGGCAGTCCGCGATCAGAGTTTTCCGGCGGCAGAACATTGTTTCTAACCCGATTCCGATTCAGGAAGACG
>NZ_JAQQFR010000024.1:0-18373 GCF_046025915.1 Herbaspirillum rhizosphaerae
TGTACGTCGATACAATACAATTAATTTTCCATCGGTAACACCTGTGTGGTCTGGCATTTAACAAAAAATCAAAGGTGTAGCTTAACAGGGGGCGTTAAACGTGTATCTGGCTCAACTCAATATATCGAATTTTAGGAAACTTCAAAAAGTAGTACTGAACTTCCGACCCGGTTTAAATATCATCGTTGGTGCGAACAACGTAGGCAAGACGGGAGTCGTCGATGCTCTTCGGGCGCTACTTGCTGGCCATGATGAGCCTTATCCACGTCTCAGCGTGGAAGACATTCACTGTCCGAAAGATGGGAAGGCGGCAGGCGATATTCTTTTTGAATATGTGTTCCGCGCGTTAGACGAAGATGATGAGGCTGATTTTTTGGCGGCACTAAAGCCAGATGGGGCAGGAAAATTAGAAGCACATATCAGTATTCGATATTCTGAGGCTGATAAAACCGGAAGGCTAAAAGCCAAGCGGTGGTGCGGTGATCACGAGGACGTAGGACTCACGACTGATATGATGGAGAATCTCCGCGGGGTCTACTTGCCGCCGCTAAGGGATGCATCCCAAAGCTTGAAACCTAGTCGCACGAGTCAGTTGTCACGGCTTTTTCAATTATTGGCAGACGATGCTGGTCGCGATGGGATCAATCAAGCTCTGAAGGCACTCGACATCGAGTTGAAAAAACACAAGCCCATCGTCAATACGCATACAGAAATTTCAAGTCGCTATGGCAGTATGCTGGGTCCGCAGTTGTCCCAAGCGATAGAAATGGGATTGAGTGGCACTGACTTCCAGCGACTAGCAGCCAGGCTTTCCTTGCTGGTTGATACTTTCGAGATAGAGCAAAATGGGCTGGGATTCAACAATCTAATCTTCATGGCGGTCGTGCTTAGTGAGCTGTCCAAGAACCCCGAAGCACGATATCGGGGACTGATCGTTGAGGAACCGGAAGCTCATTTGCATCCGCAGTTGCAAGCCATTCTGCTGAGTTACCTTGAAACGATAAAAGAGGTACAAGGCGAGAATCGCGTACAACTCTTCGTCACCAGCCACTCACCTAACTTTGCAAGTATTGCCGATCTTGAGAGCCTAACCTGTCTCGTTGATACCGGCGCAGGTGTCGAAACCTTCTTCCCACGAACAATTAAATTTGACAAGGGCAAGCGCGAAAAACTGGAGCGCTACCTTGATGTTACTCGGGCCGAGCTGTTCTTCGCACGAAGGTTGATATTCGTCGAAGGTGCTGCTGAGCTAATGATGGTAAGCATCTTGGCCGAAAAAGCCGGTTTCAAATTGCGTGAACATGGTGTGAGCCTGATCAGTGTCGACGGTTTGAATTTTGATTCATTCCTCCCCCTTTTTGGTGAGAATGCATTGAAGATTCCTGTGTCCGTGATCACCGATGCTGACCCTGCTGAGGAGGCCGAGGGGGACGATGAGCCCCCTGCGCTCTACCCGGTTGCGGGCGATTTTGTAACTGTTTCAGACAACACGGCCAAGATGAAGGCAAAGGCAGATACGCTGGTGAAGGTTTTTCATGGTGTGAAAACCTTTGAGTATGACTTTGCATTACATCCTGAAAATAGAACTGCAATGCTGATAGCTCTAAAGGAGCTTCACCCAAAGATCGGTGAGTCGGTGCAGGCCATGGTGAATGTCGCTCAGGGCGACGCAAATAAAGCTAAGGCATTGTTCTGCGGAATGTTCGAGCGTAAGCAAAACAATGTCCAAAAGGGGAAGTTCGGCCAAGCTCTAGCCCACGTTATTTCGGAAGGGGCAGTTTGTGTGGTGCCTAGCTACATCCGGCAGGCGATCGAGCATGCGTGCCAAGCCAACAAAGTGGAGGAAGAGTAATGGACTTCTCCGATGAACAGCTAGCCGTCATTAATGCCCCTCTTCACCCCATGGCAGTTGTCGCGTGTGCAGGAAGTGGAAAGACACAGACCGCCGTACGGCGCTTAGCAGAAATTCGTAAGCGGCTCGGAGAGCATCGTGGACGAGTTGCGCTTCTATCCTTTTCTAATGTTGCGGTGAATACGTTTCGTACGAACTATCAGGCGTTGGAGCGGGAGTTGCCTGTAGGATTTGGTCGCAATCGAGTTGAAATTGACACGCTAGATGGATTTATCACAAGTAATGTCTTGCGACCACACGGTCCCAGGACGATGAAATGTCCACGTACCCCTTTTCTAGTTTCAGGGAACGAGCCCTTTTTAAGAAACAAAGATTACAACTTTTGGGTACAAGCAACAGCCGCAGATGTATTTCCTGTTCAACCGCCTGATCTTGGCAAAGTCATCATTAATGTACGAGCGGGAATTGCTAGCTTTCACTTCCAGCAGCATCGTATGTTGCTACCTATAAATAATGGCATCAAGGCCGCAACAAACTTGGCGGCTACGGGAGCGTACACGCATAATCTAGGCCGCTACTGGGTCTACCGAGTTCTTGCGGAGCAGCCAAATGTGCTTAGGGCGCTGTCTCGCCGCTACCCACATATCTTGATAGATGAAGCTCAAGATATTGGGACATTGCACCAAGAAATTCTGGAGATGCTAATTAAGGCTGGTTCTCATGTGTCCCTCATTGGAGATCCGAATCAAAGCATTTACGACTTCGCTGGCGCCAATGGTCAATTTTTGGCCGAGTATGGTCATCGACTAGGAGTGACCCCCTATGGCCTGACTCGAAACTATCGTTCTGTGCCTCTGATTCTTTCTTTAGCGAACACGCTTGGTCAGCGTCGCGATGTCGCGAACCGGACAGCGCCATTGACGCCACATGGTGCATTCTTTGTCACGTACAAGAATGCTGAGCGTGATACGTTAATCGAGACATTTAATGCGGCGATTGCGGCTGCCAGCCTTGAAGTGGGTAAGTCTGCCGTACTGTGTCGAGGCCGTGATCTTGCCGACGAATTGGCCGGCCGAGATGCTGCTATCGGCCAAGGCGCCGTGAAGTTGTTGGCGCGAGCGGCTATTCACCGTGACAGGCAGCAAAATTATCTTGACGCTTTCAAGCTTGTCGCTTGGAGTATTGTTGGGCTCCTTGCTGATCCGCCCGAAGGTTTAGTGTCACGAATCACGCAACCATCTCAATATCCAGATATGGCGGCATTGCGCCGCGTCATATGGCGGTATACACGTAGCTCGGAAACAGGGTTACCCAGTGCGGAGCTACCAGCGAGTTCACAGTGGCACGAGCTATTGGTGGCGAGAACAAAGGCCTTGTTAACTGATTTAGACAAAAAATTCGAACTCAAATCAGCACCGAACCTAGGTAATAAACTCTCCAAAAAGGCCCTTCCGGCCAGTCCGCTGGTGAGCGGAGATGACTTGGTGGCTGACGGAAGACGCAAGCTTCGCATTGATACAGTGCATCAGGCTAAGGGCGAAAGCTTGGATGCAGTGCTGTACCTTGCGACGAAAGACCACGTGCTCTCTTTGATAGCGGGCGCGAACACTGAACTTGGACGGATCGGTTACGTCGCTGCCACCCGAGCAAAAAATCTCCTTTGGCTTGGCGTCCCGGCGAATTCTGCTGCGGAGCTCCGGCCTACGTTGCTCAAAATGGGCTTTGAAGAGATCGGTGCTCCATTAAAGAAAGGCTAGATTTGGTAAGGGGAAACCCTATTTTATTTTTAAGATGTGGCGCGAATCCTCGACGGTTACTTTGATATTCCCGCTGATAGGTTTTAAAAAGACGATACTGTTCCGATTGGCTGCTGCGTACTTTCCTGATAGCGAAATCATCGAAATAGCTTTTTCGGTTCTTTATATCTAATTCGGACCCGAGCGCTCCTCGCCTGCTACCGCTAATTCCGCAGCCGCTTTGGCTTTGATATTTTTCATCCACGAATATTCGCGATAGAAATCGAGGCTACCCGTAGTTGTGCCCCTGGTACTCCAAATGGCAGCCTTGAAAGCCTCCGCATCGCTTACGTCATCGAGCAAAATAAGTAGTTGGGGTAAGCTCAAAAACCAGCAGTTGTAAAACGGAAAATTTTGATCACCTCGCATAGATCTTAATTCGTTTTCTTGCTCTTTGAATTGATTGAGGAGCTCATTCAATTCGTCAAAATCATTTTGATATTTTGAGACGCTAACAGAATACTGAGCGCCAATATTACTCTCCAAAAATCCCATCAACACGTTGCGGTCTTGGAAGCTGCCATAGTCCGGCAAGCTGACGGCTATACGCTCAATTTTTCGACCAGCTAGGTTTAGTTGATACACTTGGTCGTTCCCGTGGACTAGGTTGAGGTGTCCTCGACGCCTTATTCGCAACTCATGCCAACCTGCTTGGACTTGTGCCTTCAGGGCACTTCGAGCCAAGTCAAGGATCACGAAGACATCTGACCCGGCCCTCGCCATTGGAGTTAAGGATTTCTTCTTGACTTCGATGAAGAAAATGACTTGTTCGGTTTCGACTACCAAGTCGCAGTCACCATCCTCGCCATAGACATGGTATTTCCCAGACGGCGTTTCAATTCCTTTGCTCGCGAACTTCTTCTTCAAACATTGCTCGACGCCCAACCCAAGTTTCGCGGAATAGAGCCGTGGGGAAGCGAACGAAGGCTTCATCGCATTGATCAATGCTTCCAGGAATGCCGGCGCGCACATGGATCGGTCAAGGAGCAGATAGCCACCTTTCCCATCATTGATAAGCGGGTATTTGAAAAAATCGTCAGCCAAGCTTCCTGGGCCGAATGCAATTGCATTTTGTGCATCCGTAGGTTTCGAAAATCGTTGATTGGGCCCTGATGCGGGATGACTGAGGACGCGTTCCATAACGTTTGCAATTCTGTCTGATGAAATATCCGGCAGCTCTCGGCCCAAGTCGTCCACCCCGATCCACAATGGGCCTCGAATATCGCGCGATCTGTCGAGGATGCGGGCAATGATCGCGAACACCTCGTTAATTGTCCAACTCCCGCTTTGCTCCGCTGTAAAGTCGATGCCATCGAAAATTCCTTTGGAGATGTCAATCACATCACTGGCGCGCATCTGCGGTATGCAAAACAATGCATCATGAACGGCAATTTCCCTCAGCATCTGGAAAAAAACGACAGCGTCGTGGCCGCCCCAAAAGAAAACGGGGCCATAGGTCTGCACATCCAAGACTGCGGCGTAGTCTGTCGCGAGTTGCACCAACTTGGTCCAATCCTCGGTGGAATTCCGCAAGGGCTTCTTACCATTAAAATGTTTAGCTGCCAATTGCAAAAGGTATCCGATTGGCGGGAGAGGTACACCCTCGCCAGAAGGAGAAGAGATTCTGCCAATGTGATAACGCTCCATCGCCGTATCATAGTGGTTTGGTGAAATTGCCTTGAAAATGCGCCGAGCCACGGATACGCCGCCCATGGAAGCGACACGACGCTCGATCTCGGCGACAACGCGCGCCTCCGACTCCGGTGTAAATCGGAGTTCGCCATCGATACGGTCTATTGCGACACCGGCGGCCAGGAATCGCTTTGCCGCTTTCGCAGGTTCAAAGGATTTTCGATAGCCTCGCTCCTGAATTTCGCCCCCCACTGGGAGATTGAACACATTGCGACTGTCGCACGCATAGCGAATGGCTGCCGGCCAATCGCCAACGATATCACTCGAGGGGGATGCTATGCGATTGGCGTCCCTTAGGCAGGTCAGGATCGAAAAATAAGGTTCGAGTGGTTCGCCTTCGATGACATGATGCTGAATCATTTCATCGAGCATGAGCTTGCACCGCTTCCAAACCGATTGATGCCCAGAGCTGAACGATTCGCCACATTTTTTATGTAGGGCGTCCGTAACCATACGTTTGGTCATTGCACTGGCTGGCTCGAGTCCAACATAGGTAAACATCGCGGCCAAATCATCTTGGCATACGGTGATTCCCGGTCCGCATTGATCCACCATTTGGCGGAAAATTTTCAAATCCATGGGGCTCCTGTGTCGGTCATTAGCAATCGAAGGACGCGGTGGCTCTTGCCGGCAGATGCCAATACTGGCGTTACGTCGACGATGTGATGTCGAAAATCCTTAGAAAATGTGAGGCGTAGATTTTCAAGCGAATGCTCCTCACGCCAAGCACTGGGAATCACGATATCGACCTCAGGATGGTCGCGCATGACTTGTTCGAATGCGGCACAAGCAAAAAGGTGCCCGTCGCTCTGCTCTGTGGATGAAGTGCCCCGTCAAAATCCAAGAACAAGATCATGTTGATTTCATCGTTATGTCGGCTTCGCTTCTCGATCAAGATAAAACCGCAGTTCGCTGGAGAGCGCTACATGTGTATCAAGTTTTGCCTGCAGCGTGGCCAGTTCCATTTGGCGCTGGTGTTGCTGTTCCGTAGCGACAGCGATTTGTTGTCTCAGGTTGGCGACTTGCGCTTGTACTTCTCCTAGTTTGGCATCTTTCTCATCAATTTGTGCTTCCAGTAACTCATTGCGCTGTTCTACGGCATGTAGCTGTTCAAGCTTCTGTTCTGCGTGCCTCCCGCGTGTTTGCTGCTCATAGAGAGCTTGTTGCACATGGGAGAGCTCCGATACTAGACGCACGCCCTCTTGATTGAGTCGGGTGACTTCTTCTTGTTTGAGGATCAGACTTTGTTGCAACTGACGCATTTCTGCCTGCAGGACTTGGACTTGTTGTTCGTGACGCCGTATATCTTGGTCTCGTTGTTCCTTGGTTGATGCTCGGTAGTGTTCCAGGGATTCTCTGGCATGTTTGTGCTTTTCTTCCAAGGATTGCCGATGCCGTTCATTTTCTTCCAAGCGCTCTTTTAGAGCATTCACTTGTAGATCAAGGCCTTGGCGAGCGACCGACGCTTGCAGCAACAGGGCCTCGGTTTCTTTGTGAACGGCCTTCTCGGATGCCAGGGCTGTTTGCACCTGTTGCAGACCCGCTTCCAGCGTCGCATTTTCCTGGCGCAGTCCAAGGATGATGGCAGCTTGCTGGCGCCCCATCTCGCTGGCCTCACTACGGATAGCACTGATCTTGCCATCCGCCTCTTCCTGCAATTGCGCCGCCAACCGTGCAACGAGGTCTTGCAGTGCATCGCTCAATGGCGCCTTGGGGCTTTGACCGCCATCCTCCTCTTCCAGCTCCTTGAGATATTTGTGGATAGTAGTCTTCGAGCCGGTATTCCCGAGTTCAATGCGCACGGCGTCGACTGACGGATGCTTACCTTGCCCTACCAGGGCGTCACGGGCTTTCTTGACTTCCGATTTATAGAGACCAGTGCGGGCCATTAGAGCTCCAATGAATTTGATAATGTATTACATAGCATGTAATTACATAATAAATATATGTGTGTTTAAGGTCAAATTTGAATGAATTTTTACTTTTGATAATGTATTCTTATCGCATGTTGGAGGCGAAAAATACCTCGGTTAATACGTTCGAACTGCAATGTCCTACAGATAGGCTATTAAGTTTTCTACGGAAGTTGGTATGAGTAAAGAAAGAAGAGATCTTCTGAAGGCATTGCGTGCAGCTTCCCCCATCGCAGAACAGCTGCGTCGGACGAACGAGTTGGTCGCAAGGATTCCGAAATTGGATTTGCCGGCTATGTCGGCAGTGGATTTGAATCTTGCGCCGGTGATCAAAATGGCCAACGAAATGAGGGGGCGCCTTGATCTCCAATTCCCAGTTATAGGCAACGCGCTAAAAGAAATACAGAAGAGCTGGCAAATGCCATTGGCCATCAATGCGTTTTCTGCCTCGCTTGGTTTCAACGAGGCCTTGTTCAAGCTGCCGAAATGGGATTTTCCCAAGATTGATTTTGATGCATTGCATGAGCGCGACGAACGCGCGCTACGCTTCGCCTCCCTAAATAACTGGTTTATTCAACCGGAAGCCCCATACAGCTTTGCAAGGGATATCGACGAATGCGGAGAAGATGTCGCCAAGCTCGATCAGTTCTTCATACAAATGATCAGTTCGTTAAAGACGGAAATTCTTGAGCGGCTGAAGAAAGACCATCCCGAGCACTCGCCATTGATTGCCGAGTCTTTCCGGCTTCACGACGAAGGACGCTATCTCGGTGCAATACCGTTAGCGATGATTTCCGCGGAAGGTATTGCATATAGTGTGAGCGAGAAATCGATCTTCAATAGCAGCAAGAATCGCCCTGAAATTGCTAGTTGGCTGGATAAGCAGCCAGATTTATCAAAGCTAGCAAAAGCGTTTCTGGCCTCTTTGAGCGAACAACACCCGATGAGTAAGCCCCGGCCTGGAAAATTGAATCGCCATCGTGTTTTGCATGGGAAAGACACTGCCTATGATTCTGAGCTGTTCTCCTTGCAAGCCATTTCATTGCTAGGCTTTGTCGGCTGGGCATTTGCTGCTGAAGGCCTCGTCAGTGATAAGCGTTATTTGAACAAGGGAGAAGATGAGACCGTCCATTCATTAAATCTGCCTGAAAGCTCTTAGCAATGCCGACGCTCGATCAATATATCCATGCGGCCACACGCGATAATACGCGCCAGAGCTACCAATCAGCGGTGCGGCATTTCGAGGTCGAATGGGGTGGATTTTTACCAGCTACGGCCGATAGCATTTCACGGTATCTGGCCAGCTATGCAGAGACTCTGGCAATTAATACGCTACGCCAACGACTCGCTGCCCTGGCACAGTGGCATATCGATCAAGGCTTTCCTGATCCGACGAAGTCCCCTATTGTGCGCAAGGTCTTTCGTGGCATCCAGCAACTACATTCTGCACCAGAGAGACGAGCCAAGCCTCTGCAACTGGATCAGCTGGAACAGGTGACCACCTGGCTTGATGCCGCCCTCGCCGGCACCGTCGATGATCCGATTGCACAATTGCGCTGTACACGGGATAAGGCACTTGTGTTACTTGGTTTTTGGCGGGGATTTCGAGGCGATGAGTTGGCCAGGTTGGAGGTGCAATATGTTACAGCCTTGCCCAATGAAGGTATGACGTGTTATTTCCCGCAGACAAAAGGTGATCGCCAGTTCAAAGGCCGCACATTCAAAGCGCCGGCCTTGTCTCGCCTTTGCCCGGTCACGGCCTATCAAAAATGGATCGCTTTAAGCGGCTTAGAGAGCGGTCCGGTCTTTCGATCAATAAACCGCTGGGGTAAGCTCAGTGAAGATGGCTTGAATCCTGCAAGTATAATTCCACTACTGCGTTCGCTCTTTGACCGAGCAGGGATTCTCGACGCTCATCAATATAGTGCTCATTCGCTTCGTCGAGGATTCGCCAACTGGGCGACCTCGAACGGCTGGGACCTTAAAACGCTAATGGAATATGTAGGCTGGAAAAATATACAATCGGCTATGCGCTACGTCGATAGCGCAGATCCATTTGGCAAGACCCGTATTGAGCGCACTCTATCGCAAGCTGGACTATTAAGCTCCTGAAAATAAATGACTGCCACACTCTGTTGATCTGCGTACTGGGAACTTACATTACATATTCAGTCGGCGAGAGCACTGAGACACATTCACACTGGTCAGGAGCCGACAATTCAAGTACTTCGATCTCGATGAGCAATGTGGTGCAGTTGCCAAGCGACGGCAAACAGTTACTGAATGTCTTGCCTCGACATCAGCCTCATACGAAAATACGGCCAACGAATCCATTAACTTAACTAGCCACTCCGGTGACGTATTTGTTGGTACATGTGGACGAGTTACCACGCAACTAGGATAGGGCGAGAAAAGTAAAAGAGAATATATGCACTTTGACTTCACTACAAAGGCGACGCTTGATCACCTCTAGGTTTTTATTACCTAGGAGTCGTCATGCATATCATTCATCAACACCAAACTTCCGTTACTCTCTTTGAGCGAAACGGAAACTTTGTCGTCTTTCGCTCCATGAAAGAAGTACTCAAGAAATTGGGTTACCCATGGATCAACTCTAATGTCGGGCCTCACTTTCGCATCTTTACCGGTATAGCCTACAAAGACTATCAATACATCTTGCGCAATGATCTCGGCGAGACTGTTACCGCCGAGTCATTTATCGCCTTGCACGTTAAATCTGTACAGAAATATCGGACACACCGATTTGAGCATGGGCCAGTACCAGGCACTGGAAATGGTAAGCCATCTCGCTACTTCAGAAACATTCGTTATATCAATGCAAGACGTGCTGCGCAGTACTTCGCCAACGACGGTGAAATTACTCCCAGAGCTGCTCGTACTATTAACCTTTTGCCAGATGCTTGGGATGATCTGAAAATCTCCTCTCGGCGTTTTCGTAGTTGGAAGCAGTTTCGCAAAACACAATGGCGCTGACGGCCAGAATTAGTCAAAGTGACTAATTTAGCGCCAAATAAAATCTCTATCCGAGTCGCTCTGTAGTCGTGAGGATGTCAGCTACCATAGCAGACGTATCTCTGCATTCGGGAAGCGAAGCATCCTTTTAATTACGTGGTGCCCCACTTACCTGCGAAGCGAGTGGCGGGGCGCCACCTCTGCTTAAACGCTTGCATTTTTGAGACAACTTCAGAGAATGGCGGATCGTTCTTGTCTGCTACCGCCACCCCAAATCCGAAGGTGGCAGGAACGTCCCCTTGGTTCAACGGTTGCGTGGCTTTCATCGCACGTATGTCTATTTACATTCCTAGCTGGCGTTCAGATTGAGAGGAAACTGTGACACAAACTTAAGCTGGCACAGGAAGCATTCATCAACGGAGCATCGCTTAAGTCGGCGTGTTCGGAGTACGGGATCCCCTCAAACGAATTAGAATCCTGGCTGCGTGATTTGGGAATTCCAGGCTCATTTTGTTCGCAACGTATGCCACATCGTTCGAGGGTACCGCTACGCCAACCGTTCATAACACGCTTGAGGCATTCGCGATTTCCGCGAATTTCTTGTTCAGCTGAGTCCGCAAATGCTCGACCTTGCCGCGGTCCGAATAGGCCGCGAAGAAGTCGCGCAAAGCGCCCGGCGCCATGCGCCGAGTTACGTTCACCAGTAAATCTCGAATACGGAGAAAATGGTTTTTCGGATCCTCGCCTTCGGGAATTCGTGCATATCTGCCCCAGCGTTCATCCTGCCGGAGTGCGTTAATATCAAGAAAATCCTCCGGCTGCGCGACGTCAATCTGAGGATGCCCCTCTAGTCTCATCTTCAGTCTCTCGACGTGACCTCTCGGGGCGCTATCGTCGTCTTCGAGAATGAACAGGTAGTTTTTCGACAGCCGCGCTATGTTCTCGAACAGGCTCTTGCTGCCAAACCCACCAAGGGAAACGATGCTAATTTTTTCGAAATATGGAGACTCAATGGCGGACACGATGTAGTCGAAGAACGCCTCGTCGATCCTGCCCTCCACGAAGACCAGCAGCTCGTTATTTTTTTGCGGCGGCGGTGTGCTTCCCTTTTTTCGCTTGTTCAACGAGGAGTCGATCTGTTTGTAATATGAGCTGATCCCGTCGATCTTCACACTGCGTTTGAACAACGGAATCCAAGAATTCCTACTGCTCCAGATGAGAGGCAACGAAATATTCGGCGTGTTGTAATAAAAACTGATGAAGGCCCCGATTCCTCCGTACCCGAGCGGCCAATCGCTGGTGACAGCGCCATAATACTCCAGACGCGCCTGCATCTTTTTGCGGTTCTCGTGCGACACACCCTCGTAGAACATGGAATCCAGGTTCTGCGCCGTATCCAGGTCGCTGTATTCGAAGGCGCTGAACACGTGCGCCTTGGTATCCTTCAAGATTTTCTTGATGCCTACGCCCATTCCCACGGCAGTCAGCATGAAAATATTCTTAACGCCAAATGGCGTGATTTTTTCCGTCAGCTTCTTTATCTCTTCGGTCGCCTGATCTCCGGTTCCGATCACATCGTCGATCAGCACGATATTGTCGATACGTCCTTGTTCCAGATATTTTAACGACTCGTCCGTCAAGAAATTTTCTTCGGGGATCTCATTGATTACCCTGAAGTTGTAACCCATCATCGCCCCGCTCTTTCCGCCGTCGCCGATGCCGGCAAACAGCGTGTTGGAGCTGCTGATGGGCGAGTTCCGGTCGATGGCTGCACGCTCGAGCTTGCTATAGGCGATCGACAGAGAGGTATTCAAATCGTCGAACCCGATCACATTCAAGTTCTTGACGATGCGTACCGCGAGATCGATATCTTCGTTATCGAACTGCATCAACCACTTCAGCACATCGTCGAAGCTTTTATCGACTGGCCACGATGCCACGACTGCTTCGAGTTCCTCGATATACCTGTTATGGGAAATAGGATATTTCATGAAGAAAGTTGATCGGTTTTAGACCTCAACATTATCCCACATTCCCCAATAACGAGGCCCTATGGGCATTCGAACGCCAACTATTGCAAAGTGCTCCCAATTAACGTAGAGTCCCCCGGCATAATCGCGGGCCGCCGGCAGTTTTGGCGGTTCCGACAAGGCCTATAGTGCAGGACACATCGTCGAGATCGAAATCATCGGAGTTAATACCGTGGATCGTAAAAAAACTGCGTATGACAAGTGATGACTGGTGTTTTTTCATATCGTCGGTAAAGCTCGACAACGGCGCCTTTTTCGATCAACCTCAGCATGCCTCGTGATTTCATCCTATATGTTTTCTCCATCTACCGCCTCACCCGACAAGGGATTCGTTAAGATCTGCGGCGTGTCCAGCATCAAGGACGCCCAACTTTGCGCACGATACGGGGCCGATGCCATCGGTATGCTTTTGACCAAGCCGGGGCAGTGCAGAGAGCCGGGATCGGACCGCCTGGCCCCAGACGAGGCTGCCCGCCTTGTTGCCGCATTGCGGGGCGGCCTGGATACCGTACTACTTGTCCATGCGTCTGACCCGGGCGAGATCGTCGCACTGGCCCGGCACATTAAGCCTAGTGCCTTGCAAGTGCAATCGAGTGTGCCTCCCTACGACCTGCTGGAGGTGAAGAAACAGTGCCCTGAGATAAGCATCATTAAAACCTTTTCCGTGCACCCGGGCGTCGACATTGACGAGCTCGAAGCAGAAATTCAACGCTATGTCGACAATGGCGCAATCGATGCTGTGCTGCTTGATAGCGAACGCGGCGGCAGTGGCGTGGTGCACGATTGGGAGACGTCTAAAGAAATTGTCGCGCGATTCGCCAGCGTCCCCGTCCTGTTGGCGGGTGGACTGAATAAGGACAACGTCGCACAGGCACGGCAACGCGTTGGCCCTTATGGTGTGGATGTCATGACAGGTGTGAACTCACCCGGTAGGCGCGACCGAAAAGACGAATCTCGGCTACGCGAATTTTTCAAGGCTTGGAACGAAGCGGTAAAGGTGCAGACCAATGAACGATGAATGGCAATTTACAACGCCTTTCCTGCGCGGATTAGCCCCGCACACGCGTGGCGAATTGCGCAACCGGCGCGAGTTATGGAATATCGCTGTCGATGACTTTTATCCAAGGATAGAAGCTTGGTTTGGCAACTTCGAGGCGGGCGACCAGCTGCTCGCACTCAAGCTGCTGTTGAAATTGCAGTACTACAGCGAAAAAGATTTAGAGCGCTACATCAGCCATTCTCTGCTGCCAATCCAGCAATATCTTTTCAAGAGCGGAGGTACCCTCGAGGACCTGCGCTTGGTATTGCCTCCCAACTTGGGCGACAGTGCTGATCGACACGCATATGAAATCCTCAAGTCGTGGATGCTGAACCAAAACCAAATTGTCCGGGTTGACCAACTTGCGAACGTGGACCGAGGCTGCGTTCTAGTGTTCTTCAATGATACCCACGGCACTGGTAACCAGTTCCTGCGAGAAGTCTTTTCGCAAGTCAGGAAAGAGGATTTCAAGGCGATATTCGTCGTCGCTGTCACGATTGCCGAGCGGGCACTGTTGAGGTTCCAGCGCGAACTCGAAGGCGTGAAAGTATTGCCGGACGTGCCCGCTCCCAGCATCTTCGACGAGTTTACGGCGCGCGAGGTGAATCGCTTGCGTGAACTCGGTTCCCAGGTGTATCCCAAGCATCCTTTCGGTTACGGCAATGCGGGTCTCTTGGTGGCGTACCATTTTCAGTGCCCGAACAACACACTGCCGCTCATCTGGGCTTCCCACGAAGGCGGGAATAATATCGTAGGGGGGAAGCCCTACCCATGGAGACCCTTGTTCGCCTACAGGCCCAAGGCAAAAGTCGAACAGCCACAAGCAACCGAACCTGCATCGCAAGCAACTCCTGATACATCGATCCTGAAAGACGGTAACGATTGGTCCGACGTTCAACTCAAGGCTGTCGTCGATCATATTGCCGGGTGGGGACTGGCCACGCCGGCGTTCTACCAAACCGTGTGCGCTTGGTTCGGCAACTTCAGGCCTGAAGAGCGTGCGGCGGCCCTTAAAATCTTCCTCACGACTTCCTATCTGGACATCGGCGAGGTTCGTACGCTGATTCGCGACTTCCGAACCGAATTGATGGCCGAACTGGGACGTGTCGGCGGCGACCTAGGCGACGTGATTCTGGTGACCACTGGTGATGAAAAAAATTCGGTCTATCACTACATGTATGAGTTTATCCGTGAATGGCACCTGAGCATCGACCAGGTGTGCAGCTTAGAGCGACTGAGCCCCGACCAGGTCATCGACAAGACTTTGGTCTTTTTCTACCATACGAGGGCAAGCGGACAGCATTTCGAAACATATCATGCCAAGCGCTTGTCAGAACTGCGTCCGCGCGCGAATGTGTTCGCCGCCTATGCCATGTCTTGCGCTGCGCAGGCCCGATTCCGGGAATTGCGGACTGGTGCACCGAATCGGGTGCTGTATTCGGAAAACGTGTCGCGAACCGTGAGCAATCTGGGGGCAGATACTTGCGAGACGATCTCCCGCATCGAAAGGCAATTGCGCCCCAATGCTCCCGTCATGAATCCTGAGCAGACCTTCCTCAGCGCTTACTACTTCCAGTGTCCGATTGATACGAGCTCGCTTCTGTGGTGCTCCCAAGATGCGAGCGAGAAACAGCGCGCTTGGGCGCCATTGTTCCACCGTATCTCCATGCCGTCCAACACCATCGGATAGGGTCTACCTAGCTCAACGAATCCAGACCAGAGGGGCTGACGGCGATAAGCATAATTGAGCTTGAATCGCCACGGCCATTGTAGACACTCCTTAGCCTCAATTCGGCAGTCGTGCGATAGACCAAACTTCAGGCTCGTATCGTCGATTTGGAAGGTATCATCAGCCGCAAATAGAAGCATGCGTAGGCATTAGCCACATCGGCAGTAACGCTACATGGTAGTGGGTTTCGTAAAACGACTATGATGAACGTTATAAATTCACCCTAAAAATTTCGTGAGAACTTATGGTGCAACTGATTGATATTCCACCGGCTAAGGACTGGCTATCTCAGTTTGAAATTCCGGATATTTACATGGCAGAGCATATGCTTCGCCGCATGCGGTATATTGCATTTGAGGAGTTTGAAAAATGGCTCCACACATCAGTTCATTCGGTGCTTGAAGAAATCGAAAAGCAAGATGGAAAAAGTTCTGTCGCAATATTTCCCGTGAGTAAGCCGTTTATTCATAAATTCAATAAAGATAAAGAAGCAAAATTACCTAATGATAGTTCCGGGCGTATAGCCCACTCACTTAAAAATATTGAACGTGATTTACCCAAGCATGTTGAACTCGCTCCACGATTGGATTCGATGCGAGAACAAAAGGTTAAAAACATTATTTTTGTTGATGATTTTGTTGGAACTGGCGATCGGTTTATAAAATCCTGGCAAGCCACTGTTTCAGGGACAATTAAATCTTGGTGCTCATTTGGCTGGTGTAAAGTTTGGTTTTTAACCTTTGCAGCACACCAAGCTGGAATTAAAAAAATATTAAAAACTATTCATCCCTTAGAGTTATCTCGAATAAAGGTTAATTTAACCATTAATAAGTCTTTCATGTTGAAGAACTCTGGCATGGAAAACGTATTAAAAAAATATGGAAGCAATCTGGGCCCAGCAAATCAAGTTATGGGATATGGAGGGTTAGCAAGCCCGATAGTTTTCCAATATGGCTGTCCTAATAATGTTCCTTTAATTTTCTGGCTAGGCTCTACCGGAACTATTCGGACAAAGTGGATGCCACTATTTTCAAATCGCAGCATATCTTCCGAGTTGTACCCACTGTTTAGCGAAGACTTGGCTAAAAGCGCAATGCCTGAGGAACTTTGGACAAGTGGTCACTATCAGTTGGCGCTAAATTTTATGGAGGCCGTTTCAGGGTATGGGCAAGAGCAGCACCAGCTTCTATTCATACTGACTTGGTTGTCAAAAAAACGGAGTATCGACGAGATCAAGGACCTTCTTATTCTTCCTGCTAATGATTTTGACTCATTGCTAAAGCAGTTGAAGGACGGCGGTGTAATTGATGAAAACGCAGCACTGACTCGATTTGCCTACGACATCGTCGCTCGGTTAGAGAAAAAGAGGAAAATGAATGTTACAATAAAGAAAGAAAAATTCTATTTTCCATCTAGTTTTTCGGGGTTCCGTCGTTGAAGCTTAGTCGTAGTTGATGCGCACTAGCCGTGTCGACTTCCGTTGATGACTCCTAGATTCGGTACATCGGTACATCGGTCCACGGGGTTATCATTGAGCACGGATTTCCGTCGCTCACTGTAGGTGCCGTCGCTTGAGTGGGTACTGATGTGCGCTTTTGCGCTCGTTCTCTGCTCCTTCGGGCGTCGAAGCCTTTGCGCAAAAACGCACATCAGGACCTCACTTGCGTGAGGTGAAGTAAGTTATGCAATGGAACCCCAATCTTTTTCGCAAGGAAGGTAATGTAAGAGGATATGATTCTTCTTACCTAAATGCTTTAGTGTCTCAAGGTCAAAAAACAACGGCGCACGGCTTGCCGGTTGTCTTTTCGTTAGCTCACTTAGCAAACCTTTCTCATACGCTCTACGCAGATCTACATGGGTTTGTAAGTCGAGCAGGTATCGAACACTCGGACTTCCCCTACAAAAACTTCCCCATTGCAAAGCGTACGGGTGGTAAAAGATGGATCTCCATTCCTGTCCCTCAGCTGATGGCTGTCCAGCAATGGATTAATCAAAATATTCTTAATAAGATCGTCCCGCATTCCGCAGCTTTTGCATATGTTCCGAAACGAAAGCTCATTGAGCACGCTAAACTTCATTGCGGAGCAGACTGGATCGTTAAGATTGATATTAAAGATTTTTTTAGCAATATTTCAGAAAAACAGGTATTTAGGGCATTCCTTGGTTTGGGGTACCCTGAATTGCTATGTTTTGAAATGGCTCGGATATGCACTAGAGTTACTCCAATGCGAAAGGGGGCTCGATGGCAAAATTCTATCAACGTGCATTCGATTTCGAGCTATGACTCGAAATTTATAGGTAGTTTGCCCCAGGGAGCTCCGACGAGTCCCGCCCTTTCCAATTTAGTGTGCATGAAAATGGACGAAGACTTAGCCCAGTTAGCTATGTCCAACTCTGCGACATATAGCCGCTACGCTGATGATTTATGTTTCTCTTTTGTGAGCGGAAGTCGTCAAACTGCAGTTAACTTAAAACGCGAAGTAACTCAGATACTGAGAAAGCACAGTTTTTCAGATAACGGGAAGAAAACTAGAATCATCCCCCCTGGTGGGCGAAAGACGCTGACCGGACTTAATATTAATTCTGATAAACCTAGCATACCTAAAGAGGTTCGTGATTCGGTTAGAATGCATCTTTATTATTCGACAAAGAATGGTATAGCTGAACATTGTAAAGAACGGGGGTTTTATTCCATTATAGGATTTAAGAATCATCTATTTGGACTAATTTCTTATATTTCATCTGTAGATAAAAATAAAGGCGAAAAATTTCGCCATCAGTTTAACGCTTTACCTTGGGTTGACTTTAAAACTTAATCAGCTGCACATGCGTCAGCGGTTTGCCAATCCCATTCGCTCGGTGGGCGGCAGACACCAGCTACGTGTAGCGTCGCAGATCGGAATCAAAGCTCAGCCGTTTTGCGCGCCTCGATTAGACGCCCATCCGCGATGCACCAAACCACTGCGGAATGTTTCCGTTAGCAGGACTGGATCCGCGAAACTATCCGCTGCGATGGCACAAACCGCGCCTTCGAGTTCGGCCATACACGTTCCAATTTCCTAGATTCCGCCTTTGGTACTGCCTACGTTATCCTGATGCCCAAGTGCCAGACATGCATTGAGCGGGAGCACCCATTGGAATTTGGCGTGCGCGATCTATGATTTTGTGCGTTGTTAGCTGTCATTCTGTGATTCACGATCGTACGTAGCTTTCGACGCCATTACCTCCCTCAATTGGGGAAACCGGTTCGCCTGCTTGGCAACGTTTGTTCCCTAGTTGATGCTATAGCAGGAATTAAGAAATGCGACAGGTCGTGATAAAAGCCTGACCGAGAACTGTAGGTAAGATC
>NZ_JAQQFR010000025.1:0-14572 GCF_046025915.1 Herbaspirillum rhizosphaerae
GTGCGCGCAAATAACCCGCCCAAACTTCACAACACCGCACGCCTTTACGCTTCGTACTCGGCAACTCTCCTCATCCCAGGAAGACAGCTGACTTCATTGCTATTCCCTCTGCATACCGCCCGCAACTCAACGCACAATCTTCAGCGCTTACTCTCCAGCTCTCGCAATATCTCTCTGCATTCCACAACATTGCTGCCCCGACGTGACGGCCTACATCATCGATACGCGTCCATCGTTCTGATTGCAGACAGATCTGTCTGCTAGTTATCTGCTCCGCTTTAGGCCATCCTGCTTCTGTATCAGCTTCATCTTCGACAAGCCGCAGCTTCTATCGACTGCCCGACTTCTCTATCATCCGAAAACATCTCCTATCATCAACCTCATTTAAATGGCCGGGCTTAGCCGAACGCTTCAACAACTACCGGAATGCTTAAACGCGATATCAGTAGAACAATAGAACGGGAGTAGAGCAGTGATTAGTGCCACAAGCCGCTCTTATCAAATGCTCGCCATGAACAACCAATGGCCTTCGCAGCATCATTGTGCCGTGCCCCTTCTGCATCTCCGACAAACCACACGCCGTACGGACAATAAAAAAGCCGCGTCGGAACGCGGCTCTTAAATCAACCTGATCACCGAAACTCATCGGCGATATCGTTGATCAGGCTTCAATACATTACACACCTGCAAGCAGATACGCACCAACAGCGGCAATACCAATACCTCCGATACGGACTACCTTATCTGCCATCTGCTTGCCGGCGAACAGGCCAATTCCCAGGCCAGCTGCATGCAGCAGCGCCGTTGCCAGTACAAAACCCAGGCCATACATCGCTGCCGAGGAACCATGCGGCAATTCGCTACCGTGCGCATAACCGTGGAACATTGCGAACAGCGACACCACAAGCGTGCTTGCCCACAGCGGCATCTTCACGGCGAAGGCAATCAGCAGGCCGAGTACGGCGACCGAGGCAGCAATGCCGGTTTCCGCAGCCGGAAATTCAAGTCCTGCAAATGCCAGCAACGCGCCAACCACCATCATCAGTGGAAATGCCAGCGGCAACACCCACATGGCGGAGCGCTTGTTCTGTGCGGCCCACAGACCGACTGCCAGCATCGCCAGCAAATGGTCAATGCCGGAAAACGGATGAGCGAAGCCGGCGCCGAAGCTGCCCGACGCCGTCATCAGTGACTCGGGATGGCCTGGATGGGCGAAGGCACTGCCTGCTGCCAGCGCTGCGATGGTCAATGCGCCGGCGCGCATTGCAGTCTTGGTGGAAAGTCGGAACATGTTTTTCTCCTTCGTATAAATTCTCGTGGATGCGCACGCGCGCAAAGCTAATCTGAATAACGTGAATCTCAAGCCCGCTTCTTCAAGCCTGCTTCTTTTCGTCCAGCAAACCTTGCTTGCGGATGTATTCAATCACCGTCTCGACCCCATCCCCGCTGCGCAGGTTGGTAAACACAAACGGACGTTCGCCGCGCATGCGTTTGGCGTCTTGCGCCATGATGTCGAGATTGGCGCCGACATAAGGTGCCAGATCGGTCTTGTTGATGATCAGCAGATCCGAACGCGTGATACCGGGGCCACCTTTGCGCGGGATCTTCTCGCCGCCGGCAACGTCGATCACATAAATCGTCAGATCCGACAGTTCCGGGCTGAATGTTGCCGCCAGATTGTCGCCGCCGGATTCTACTAGTATCAGGTCCAGATCCGGGAAATCTGCGCTCATGCGCGCGATCGCTTCGAGGTTGATTGATGCGTCTTCACGGATCGCCGTGTGTGGGCAGCCGCCGGTTTCGACACCCATCAGACGCTCTGCCGGCAAGGCGTCGGCACGCAGCAGGATCTCCATGTCCTCCTTGGTGTAGATGTCATTGGTGATGACGGCCATGTCGTAATGGTCGCGCATGCGCTTGCACAGCATTTCGCACAAGGCCGTCTTACCGGAGCCGACCGGGCCGCCGATACCGACGCGCAATGGATTGGGGGAGGATGGATTGCTCATGTTTATCTCGAGTGTATATCTGGGTTTTATGTACGAAAATGGATTCTATAAATTCAAATGGCCATGTGATCGCTGACTGGATTAATTAGTATCGATACATCATGAACGGTATAAGCGACTGTACTGCACTTCATGTTGCATCGACAGCAGCGACAAGCCCGGCGACCAATTCGACAGTTCATCATCGGCCAACTCCTGCGCCGTCTTTGCTGCCGCTTCCAGCTCCGGTTGCAATGACAACAATAACCGTTGACCTGCAACCTGACCCAGCGGTACGGACTTCACGCAGACCAGCACCTGATTCTCCGCCCACGCGAACAGCATGCCCAGCAAGGCGGCGTCGTGCGGCACGTTCAGCGCTACAGCAGCATAAGCCAATGCCGTCGGCAAGGGCACTTCACCTTGTGCCTGCATCAGACCAAGCAAGGACTCATCGCCGATTTTCAGATCGATTGCCAGCTTGCTCAGCGAGTAACCCATCTGTATGGTCTCGGCGCGAAACTCGGCCGTATCGCGTGCTGCGATAAAACGTTCGTTCCACAATGCCACGGCATCTGCGTCACGTTCGGTAAAAGCCTGTAGCAAGCGCCATAAAATCGGCGCTTCGAAGCGGGCAACTACTTCATGCAGCGAATCGATAATCCACGCACGCGCACCAGCCTCGTTCTTCACAGTGCCGTTTTCAATGGCCGCCTCCAGTCCCTGCGAATAGCTGTACGCGCCGATCGGCAACGAAGGGCTGGTCAGTTGGAGCAGATGAAGCAGGGCTTGTGCTTGCATGGCGCGTTCTGCCAATTAAACCGACTTATCGCCGGGGCGATGAATCTTTTGACGTACGGGAATCGGCGCCAGCGGATGATGATGATCGTCGCCGTGATGGTGATGGCCGCCGCCATACGCACCCGACTCCGGCTCAAAGGCAGCTTCTTCCTCAGCCACCAGCGCGCCCAGGCCTTCCAGCATTTCCTTCAGTACCGGATCCTTGCGGATACGCAGGAAACCTTCACCGACTTGCGCCTGGGTATGACGGTTCCCGAGGTGAAAAGCGCAGCGCAGCAACTGATGCGGTGAACTTGCCTCGACGCGATAAGTGGCTTCCTTGGCGGCATTGATCTTGACCACGCGGCCATCGTCACCGCGCAGCAGATCACCGTTACGCAGCACGGTGCCGCGTACAGTGAAGACGGCGACTTCTTCGCCCGAGGTCATGGTTGCGCGCAGGCGGCTCTTTTCGCGTTGGTCGTAAGGCAACAGCAATTCGCCGTCGATCTTCTCGGCGTGTTCAATTTTGGTATTCAGGGTCAGCATGGTATTTTAAGAAAGCGATATTCAGAACAGGAAATAACGTTGCGCCAGCGGCAGCACCTTGGCTGGTTCGCAGACCAGCAATTCACCATCGGCTCGCACTTCATAAGTTTCAGAATCGACTTCCATCTTTGGCGTCGCGCCGTTGTGGATCATGTCGCGTTTGCGCAGATTGCGCATGCCTTTCACCGGCACAACCGGTTTGTTCAACTTGAGCATCTCGCCGATGCCGGCATCGAATGCCGACTGCGACACAAACGTCATCGACGTTTTCAAACCACCGCCATACGCGCCGAACATCATGCGGTAATGCACCGGTTGCGGTGTCGGGATGGAGGCGTTCGGATCGCCCATTTGCGCTGCGGCGATCATGCCGCTCTTCAGGATCATCGACGGCTTAACACCGAAGAAGGCCGGCTTCCACAACACGATGTCGGCGACTTTACCGACTTCCAGCGAACCGACCACATGCGAAATGCCATGGGTGATCGCCGGGTTGATCGTGTACTTGGCGATATAGCGCTTGACGCGGAAATTATCATGACGCGACGGATCTTGCGCCAGCGAGCCACGCTGTGTCTTCATCTTGTGCGCAGTCTGCCAGGTGCGCATGATCACTTCGCCGACGCGACCCATGGCCTGCGAGTCTGACGACATCATCGAGATCGCGCCGATGTCATGCAAGATGTCTTCCGCAGCAATCGTCTCGCGGCGGATGCGTGATTCGGCGAAAGCAATGTCTTCGGCAATGGCCGGATCAAGGTGATGGCAAACCATCAACATGTCCAGATGCTCATCCAGCGTATTGACGGTGTAGGGGCGCGTCGGATTGGTCGAGGACGGCAGCACATTGCTCTCACCAACCGCCGCGATGATGTCCGGTGCGTGACCGCCGCCCGCGCCTTCGGTGTGGAAGGTGTGGATGGTGCGATCCTTGAAGGCGGCGAGCGTATGCTCGAGAAAACCGCCTTCGTTAAGCGTATCGCTATGGATTGCGACCTGCACGTCAAGACGATCCGCCACCGACAGACAGTTGTCGATGGCCGCAGGCGTTGAACCCCAATCTTCATGCAGTTTCAGGCCGATGGCGCCAGCATGGACTTGTTCTTCCAATGGTGTCGGCAGACTGACGTTGCCCTTGCCGAGGAAACCCAGATTCATCGGGAAGGCATCCGCCGCCGACAGCATTGAGTGGATATGCCACGGACCTGGCGTGCAGGTTGTCGCCGCCGTGCCGACCGCAGGCCCGGTGCCGCCACCGATCATGGTGGTGACGCCGCTCATCAGCGCTTCTTCGATTTGCTGCGGGCAGATGAAATGGATGTGGGTGTCGACACCGCCGGCAGTAACGATCATGCCTTCGCCGGCGATGATCTCCGTCGCGCCGCCGATAGCCATGGTGACGTCGGGCTGGATGTCCGGATTGCCGGCCTTGCCGATGCCCGCGATCTTGCCACCCTTGATGCCGATGTCGGCCTTGACGATACCCCAGTGGTCGACGATCACGGCGTTGGTGATGACGGTGTCCATGACATCTTTATAGTTGCGTTGCGACTGGCCCATGCCGTCGCGGATCACCTTGCCGCCGCCAAACTTTACTTCTTCACCATAGGTCGTGAAATCCTTCTCGACCTCGATGAACAGTTCCGTGTCGGCCAGACGCAAGCGGTCACCGACGGTGGGGCCGAACATCTCGGCATAAGCCTGACGTGAAATCTTGGCCATTATTTGTTTCCCTTCTTGTCGAGTGCGCCCATCACCTTGGCGTTGAAACCATAGACCTTGCGGTCGCCGGCCAGCGCCACCAGTTCCACCGTGCGTTCCTGGCCCGGCTCGAAGCGGACCGCGGTGCCGGCGGCGATGTTCAGACGCATGCCGTAACCAATCTGGCGGTCGAATTTCAGCGCCGGATTGGTTTCGAAAAAGTGAAAATGCGATCCGACCTGGATCGGACGGTCGCCGCTGTTGGCCACCGTTACCGTGGCCGTAGCGCGGCCGACGTTGAGTTCGATGTCGCCCGGCTCAACCAGCATTTCTCCTGGAATCATCTCGACGCTCCTTAAGGAATAGGGTGGTGAACCGTGACCAGCTTGCTGCCGTCCGGGAAAGTCGCTTCGACCTGGATATCGGGGATCATCTCCGCCACGCCATCCATGACATCGGCGCGGCTCAGAATCTTGGTGCCTTCCGACATCAGTTCAGCAACCGTGCGACCGTCGCGTGCACCTTCCATGATGGCGGCAGTAATCAGCGCCACTGCTTCCGGATAATTCAGTTTCAGGCCGCGCGCCTTGCGCCGTTCAGCCACCAGGGCTGCCGTAAAAATCAGCAGCTTGTCTTTTTCCCGTGGGGTCAGTTCCATGCGTTCTCCTTGATTCTGTCAGTCTTGCTTATCTACGTATTCCAGATGCGCGGGACGATCGCTTCACGCTGCATCAATTCCGGACGGATGCGCTGCCATGCATGCGTCAGCCACTGCCGCGCAATCTGGCTGGAGTTGCCCAGATAACGCAGCACCAATACCTGTTTCATTTGCGTGGCGCCGCTGCGGCCATTGCCGTTTTGCGCCAGCGCGCTGCTTTGCTCGCGTAACTCACCGAGGAAAGCTGCGTTGAGCGGCAAGCCGACAGCCATCAAGGTCGCGCTTACCGTATAACCAGCCAATGCCAACGGGCTCGTCATCGACGAAGTGCCCGCGTGCAAAGCACCTTGTTCGAACCATACCAGCTTGCCGCCACGGCGGATGCTGGTGCGCTGGCTGACACGGCCATTGGCGAATGATTCGCCCGATGCGGTGCGGCCGAAGCACAGGATTTCGCCACCGATATACGTGGCATCGGCAGCGAGCTCGACCTGGTGCTCCATGCGCACGTCGGCGTCATTGAAGAAGATGGTTTCCTGCGGCAGCCATTCCAGCGCGGCTCCGGCAGCTGCAGTCAGCGACACTTGCTGCTGCGAGACGAAGCCGTTGGCGCGATACCATTTGCCGGCGCCCGGCGTGGTCAGCAGGGCATGGGCGTTGTCGCCGACATGCGCTGTGATGTTGAGCACGTCGCCGCCGAGGATGCCGCCCGGTGGATGGACGATGACGGCGTGGCAGACGGCAGGATGTTCAGGATAGAGCGGCTTTTGCACACGCAGCGGGCCGAAGTGACTGCGCTCGATCATGCGGGTGGTGCCGGCATCGTCGGCGAAGCCCAGCGTCAGCCGCGCCTGTTGATGGCGTGCAGAAGCCATGGAGGTGACGGTGGCTTGGCCCGACTCCGTGACGGCAGCGGCAGGATCGATGATGCGTTTCATGCAATTGTTTGTGAGAGGTCAGGACGGCGACGATGTGCTTTTATAGCAGACCTGATGCGAAAAAGCACCCCGCGCACGCAGCCGGAGTCAACATCCATACCGGCAGCGGCGAAGTGGTGTCTGGGCGCTTGTACTCTTATACCGCCAGATGCTTCTTGACGTCTTCATTATCCATCTCGGCTTGCACACCGGAAGCGACGACTTCCCCGCGCGACATCACGACGAAGGTGTCGGCCAGCTCGCGCGCAAAATCGAAGTACTGTTCGCACAACAGAATGCCGATGTCGCCGCGCTGACGCAGCAGACTGATGACGCGGCCGATGTCCTTGATGATCGACGGCTGGATGCCTTCGGTCGGTTCGTCGAGGATGATCAGTTTCGGTTCGGCCAGCAGCGCGCGGGCAATCGCCAATTGCTGTTGTTGCCCGCCCGACAGATCGCCGCCGCGACGGTGCAGCATTTCCTTCAGTACCGGGAACAGCTCGTACACCTCACCCTTGATGCTCGATGCCTTGCGGCCGGACTTGGTGGCCATGCCCATCAGCAGGTTTTCTTCCACGGTCAGGCGGGCAAAGATCTCACGGCCTTGCGGCACGTACGCAATCCCCAATCCTGCGCGTTGATACGGCTTGAGTTTGGTGATGTCACGACCTTCCAGAGTGACGTTGCCGGCGGCGACCGGCAGCACGCCCATCAGGCATTTCAGTAGCGTCGTCTTGCCGACGCCATTGCGGCCAAGCAGCGACAGGCACTTGCCCTTTTCGACGTTGATCGACACACCTCGCAATGTGTGCGCGGCACCGTAGTATTGGTTCAGTTGATTGACTTGCAGCATATTCTTTTCGTCCCTGGCTTCAGCGGCCTAAGTACACTTCAATCACGCGATCATCCGATTGCACTTGCTGCATCGTGCCTTCGGCCAGCACTGAGCCTTCATGCAGCACGGTCACCTTACCGCCTTGCGCGATCTCTTCGACGAAGCCCATGTCGTGCTCGACGACCATGATCGAGTGCTTGCCGCGCAGCTCGTTGAGCAGCTCGGCAGTGCGTACGGTTTCGGCGTCCGACATGCCGGCGACAGGTTCATCCAGCAACAGCAATTGCGGCTCCTGCATCAGCAGCATGCCGATCTCCAGCCATTGCTTCTGACCGTGCGAGAGCAAGCCGGCGACGCGGTTTTCCTGGCCGTTGAGGCGGATCAGCTTGAGGATCTCTTCGATCTTGCCGATCTGTTCCGAATTCAGGCGCGCGAACAAGGTCGTCTTCACGCGCTTGTCCATCTTCATCGCCATTTCCAGATTTTCAAAAACTGAATGCTGCTCGAACACCGTCGGCCGCTGGAACTTGCGGCCGATGCCGGCATGGGCGATTTCGTATTCCGTCATCTTGGTCAGATCGATACTCTGGCCGAAGAAAGCCGTACCCGCCGTCGGGCGCGTCTTGCCGGTGATGACATCCATCATTGTCGTCTTGCCGGCACCGTTGGGGCCGATGATGCAACGCAGTTCGCCGACCGAAATGTCGAGGTTCAGATTGTTGATCGCCTTGAAACCGTCGAACGATACGGTAATGTTTTCCAGATACAGGATGGCGCCGTGCGTGGTGTCGACGCCTTCCGGTTTAATGCGTGCGTAGGACGTGCCGTGATCGGCATGCTGGCCGTTATCGACAGTGTCTTGCGGTGCCGCCCGGTTGTACATTTCGCTCATGCGGCCTCCTTGGATGGATCTGATTTTTCTTGCCTCTTCAGTTTCTTGATCAGGCCCAGGATGCCTTGCGGCAGGAACAGCGTCACGAGGATGAAGATCAGGCCCAGCGCATACAGCCACAGATCCGGGAAAGCGGCAGTGAACCAGCTCTTCAGACCGTTGACGGTGAACGCACCGATGATCGGGCCGAGCAGCGAACCGCGTCCGCCGACGGCCGCCCAGATCACCATTTCAATCGAGTTGGCCGGCGACATTTCCGACGGGTTGATGATGCCGACCTGCGGCACATACAGCGCCCCGGCAATGCCGCACAGTACCGCCGACAAAGTCCACACGAACAGCTTGAACCAAAGTGGGTTGTAGCCGATGAACATCAGCCGCGATTCGGAGTCGCGCACGCCCTGCAGCACGCGGCCCAGTTTCGACGTCACGATGGCGCGGCACAGCAGCAGCGAGCCGAGCAGAAAGGCCAGCGTCACCAGATACAACACGGCCTTGGTCGACGGCGCAGTGATGGTGAAGCCGAGGATGCGCTTGAAGTCGGTAAAGCCGTTGTTGCCGCCGAAGCCGGTGTCGTTGCGGAAGAACAGCAGCATGAAGGCGAAGGTCATCGCTTGCGTGATGATTGAGAAATACACACCCTTGATGCGCGAGCGGAAGGCAAAGTAACCGAACACGAAAGCCAGCACGCCCGGCACCAGCACCACCAGCAGCATGGCGAACCAGAAATGCTCGGTCATCCACCAGTACCATGGATAAGCCTTCCAGTTGAGGAACACCATGAAGTCAGGCAAGTCGCTCTGATACACGCCGTCGTGGCCGATCGCGCGCATCAGGTACATGCCGTGTGCATAGCCGCCCAGCGCAAAGAACACGCCGTGCCCCAGCGACAGGATGCCGGTATAGCCCCACACCAGATCCAGCGCCAGTGCCGCCATTGCGTAGCACATGAACTTGCCGATCAGTGCGATGGTATAGCTGGAGATGGACAGCGGATGGCCGGCCGGGAAGATCAGATTCAGGATCGGCAGCAGACCGAGGATCACCGTGCAGACCACGATGCCGATCCACGCCGGACGCGAAAACAGCGAAGGTTTCAAAGGTAGATTCAGGGTACTCATTCCACGCTCCTGCCTTTCAGTGCAAACAGGCCTTGCGGGCGCTTTTGGATAAACACGATGATGAACACGAGGATGGCGATCTTGGCCAGCACGGCGCCGGCGACCGGCTCCAGGAACTTGTTCACCTCGCCCAGGCCGAACGCTGCAATCACGGTGCCTGCCAGTTGGCCGACGCCGCCCAGTACGACCACCATGAAGGAATCGACGATGTAACCCTGGCCGAGGTCGGGGCCGACATTGCCGAGTTGCGACAAGGCCACGCCGCCGAGACCGGCGATGCCGCAACCGAGGCCGAAGGTCATCATGTCGATCTTGCCGGTCGACACGCCGACGCAATCAGCCATGCGGCGATTTTGCGTGACGGCACGCACAAACAGGCCGAGGCGCGTTTTATTCAGGATCAGCCATACGGCGACCACCACAAACAGCGCGAAGAAGATAATCACGATCCGGTTATACGACAGCACCAGCGAACCCAGCACCGTGATGCCGCCCGACATCCAGCTCGGGTTGGCGACTTCGACGTTTTGCGCGCCGAAGATCGAGCGCACGCCTTGCATCAGCATCAGGCTGATACCCCAGGTGCACAGCAGGGTTTCCAGCGGACGGCCGTAGAGCCAGCGGATCACCAGGCGTTCCAGCGCGATACCGACGGCAGCCGCCACAATGAAGGCTGCCGGCAATGCCACGACGATATAGGCATCGATCGCACCGGGGAAGAATTTGCGGAACACCAACTGGCACACATAGGTTGTGTAAGCGCCGATCATCAGCAACTCGCCGTGTGCCATGTTGATGATGCCCATCAGGCCGAAGGTGATCGCCAGACCGAGCGCGGCAAGCAGCAGCACGCTGCCCAGCGAGACGCCGTAGAACAATTTGCCGACGAATTCGGTGATGGCCAGGTGGCGATCCAGCGCCGACATTGTGCGCACGGCTTCGATGCGCACGCCTTCATCGGTTTCGACATAGCTGCCGTCGGGATTCTTGGCCAGCATTTGCTCCAGCACCGGTTTCAGGTTGGCGTTGGTGGTGTCGGCCAGCGCTTTGACGGCGGCCTTGCGTGCTGCCGCGTCAGGCGCATGCAGGTTGGCGGTGGCGACGACTTGCTTGAGCACTTCCTGGATCTGTGGATCTTTTTCCGCCGCCAGCGCCTTGCTGATCAGCGGCGTCTGTGCGGCGTCGGCGGTCTTCAGCAATTCCGTCGCGGCGGTCAGGCGCGTGGCGCGGTTCGGCGAGAACAGCTTGAGTCCCGATAAGGCACCTTCGACCACACCGCGCAGACGGTTGTTGACGGTGATGCCTTCGGCGTCGTCAGGTGCCGGGCCGGTCTTGTCGGTGGCTGGGTTGAACGCCTCAGTGTCTTCGATAATCAGTACGTCGCCGGCTGGCGTGGCGTACAGCGCATCGCTATTGATGGCGTTGAGGATTTTCTGTGCATCGGCATTGGCCAAAGCGGCAATCTGCGTGACGGCGGCAATCCGCGCATCAGGGTCGTCGCCGGCCAGCGGCTTGAGCAGCGCCGGATCGATCGCGGCGTGCGCGCTGATCGCCTGGGTGCACAGCCAGCCTGTCAGCAAGGCGGAGGCAATGATCTTGGGGAGAAGTCTCATGGTTCTTTTCGGTGGCACTGCAAGACGGAAAGAAAGTCGGTCTTACGACGCATATCTGAGATGCATGCACGCGCTTCAAGGAAAAACTTCAGGGAGCGATTCCGAATGAAGAATGCGGCGTTGATTGCACCGGACGGGATGTCGGACGTCCGGTGCAAGGTCTTGCAAACCGCTGCATGGAACATGCAGCGGGCACTACTCAACTAACCAAACATGGCAAGCGACTGCATTACATCTTTTGCTTGCTTTCGTTGCCCGGGATGTATGGGCTCCATGGTTGCGCACGGATGGTGGTCTTGGTCTTGTTGACCACGTTGAACTGACCGTCGGCCTTGATTTCGCCGATCATTACTGGTTTGTGCAGGTGATGGTTGGTCTTGTCCATTTCCAGCGTGTAGCCGGACGGTGCCTTGAAGGTTTGGCCGCTCATCGCTGCAATCACCTTGTCGGTGTCGGTGGTTTTGGCCTTTTCAACTGCTTGCTTCCACATGTAGATACCGACGTAAGTTGCTTCCATCGGATCGTTGGTCACGACTGTGTCGGCGTTCGGCAGACCCTTGGCCTTGGCGTATGCTTTCCACTTCTTAATGAAGGCGGTGTTGACCGGATTCTTCACGGATTCGAAGTAGTTCCAGGCAGCCAGATGGCCGACCAGTGGCTTGGTGTCCACGCCGCGCAGTTCTTCTTCACCCACCGAGAACGCCACGACAGGCACGTCGGTCGCTTTCAGGCCGGCATTGCCGAGTTCTTTGTAGAACGGCACGTTGGAGTCGCCGTTGATGGTCGAGATCACCGCTGTCTTGCCGCCTGCAGAAAACTTCTTGATGTTGGCGACGATGGTTTGGTAATCGGAGTGGCCGAACGGTGTATAGACTTCGTCGATGTCGGAATCCTTCACGCCCTTGCTGTGCAAGAAGGCGCGCAGAATCTTGTTGGTCGTGCGTGGGTAGACATAGTCGGTGCCCAGCAGGACGAAACGCTTGGCGCCGCCGCCTTCTTTCGACATCAGGTATTCGGTCGCAGGAATCGCTTGCTGGTTAGGTGCTGCGCCGGTGTAGAACACGTTCTTTTCCAGCTCTTCGCCTTCATATTGCACAGGGTAGAACAGCAGGCTGTTCAGTTCCTTGAAGACCGGCAGAACCGATTTGCGCGAGACCGAAGTCCAGCAGCCGAACACGACGGAAACCTTATCTTGCGAAATCAGCTGGCGCGCTTTTTCAGCGAACAGTGGCCAGTTGGATGCTGGGTCAACGATGACGGGTTCGAGCTTCTTGCCCATGACGCCGCCATTGGCGTTGATTTCATCGATTGTCATCAACGCCACATCTTTGAGCGATGTTTCAGAGATGGCCATGGTGCCCGACAGCGAGTGCAGGATGCCGACCTTGATGGTGTCTGCAGCGAAAGCAGCTGGGAGCCAGGAGGATGCTGCAAGTGCGAACGCGCCGAGTGCTGTTGCTTTTAGGATAGTGCGACGTGACATGAAGTGCTCCTACAGTTAGAAGAATCAATGAGAGTTTGTTGACTGCCTCTCTGCTTTAGCAGATTGCGTGCCAATGACAATTCGTCAATCTCTGTCGATTTTTCAGGCTTTGTAGAAGCGGGCAGGCACTATCGCACCATTTTAGTGATGACAAAAATGGCGACGGTGCGGCGAATCCTGATTTGCCCCAAACAGGAGCAATTTGGTGCAAATCGGGGAGGACGTGATTGTTTTTAGCGCAAAAACACGTGTTGCATCAGCTGTTGTATCGGATATTGCACCCAGGTCTGTATGCGCGGCGGCAGCTCCAGCGGGCGCATGATCATCTTCAGCGTCATCTCCGGCGTCAAATTGGTGCGCACGGTGGCGCTCATGCGGGTGCTCAGCTCTCTTAAATAGGCGGTATCGTCTGCCCGCTCCGGATCGCGAAATTTCAACACGTGGCGAATCGCGCAATCCGCATCTTCATTCCGCATTTCCAGCGTGCGGCGGCTCAGCGTGCCGAGTACGCGCGAACGGCCGATGCCTTCGCGCTCGCGATATTGGCGGAAATAGCGGTAGAAATGCTTGTAATGATTGACCTCGTCGTTGGAAATGCGCGCGGCCAGATCCCGCAGAACCGGCTCCTTCACGCTGCGCGACAGCGCCCTGTAATACGTCGCCGTGCCGGTCTCGACCACGCAACGTGCCGCCATTTCCAGCGCTTTGGTCGGCTCCAGCAGCTCAACCTTGCAGTAAGTAGCGTATTCAGCGAGAAAGCTGTCATAAGCGCTTTGCCACTCGAACTCAGGCCAGACGTGTTCGACGTAAGCGCGCAGGGCGCGACCGTGTTGCAGTTCCTCTACTTCCCATTCCTCTCGTAACCAGGTCGCGACTTCAGCGTTGTCGCTAAAGAAGTCGAGCAGGTTGTGGGTATAGAGATCGGAGCCGCTTTCAACGAAAGACGCGCAGGCCACCAGATAGAAAGTGTTTTCATCGTTGCGGACTCGCCGCAAGTCGATGCGAGAAAAATCCAGGTCGGCGATGCTCCAGCGTGGTTGGTGCCTGCGCTGGTGCTGATTTTGTTGTTGCTGTTCCTGACTTGCCACGTTACCTCCTCGACGATGCTGAGATAGAAATATGACGAGGAGAAAACAGCTTGGTTCGCAAAGAAACATCAGCCTTTTGTAACAACGACGGATTTATCCTGCATCGCATTTCAATTTGTTAACGTGAAGGCAATCAGCAAAATGCGAGCGGTGAGGCTGTGCCGCCAGATGTTTTCAATCGGCAGTGGCACCCTCCCATTCCGTAATAAAGGTCGTCCGGAAATCGCGCAGCCACTGCACGCGTTCTTCACCGAGGCGGCGGCCGGCGATGGTCTGCATGCTCGTCGGCAGCGTCTCCAGTTTGCAGGCAATGTGATCGAGAGCGTACTGCTTGTCGTCGAGGATGCGTCGCGATCCTGCCGCATCTTCGGGATGGGCGAGCTGGCTGCCCATGCGTCCGGCGGTGTAGAACAAACGCGCCAGCCCGACTGCGCCCAGTGCATCAAGTCTGTCGGCGTCCTGCACGATCTTTGCCTCTATTGTCTCAGGCGCAATGTTTGCAGAAAAACTGTGCGCTTCGATCGCATGCTTCAGTCCTGCGAGTTTGTCCGATGGGAAATGCATCGTCTCCAAATGACAGCAAGCCAGCTTTGCTGCTTGCTGCGAGGCTGTGTGACGCTGTGGGTCGTTCTTCGGCAGATTCACCAGGTCATGCAAATAGCAAGCGGCCTGCACGATCAGTACGTCGGCTTCAGGATGCGCATCCAACAAGGACTGCGCGGTATGCCATACGCGATGCAAATGATTGATATCGTGTGCGCCGTCATTGTCGGCGAGCTTGCTGGCCAACGCGACAAATTGCGCCTGCCAATTGTGCAGAGGTAGATTCATGAACAGGGATTTCGGCATAGCCAGGAAGAAATAGCGATGATAGCGGAAGCGGGTTGCAGGGATGGCAGGCAGAAAGAAAGCAAAAAGCGCCGGACGAAAAAAAGCCCGCCGTA
>NZ_JAQQFR010000026.1:0-13593 GCF_046025915.1 Herbaspirillum rhizosphaerae
CTATTTCGGACAAATTGGTCATCGCATTCATTTAGAAAATACTCGAGAAACGTCAGATTTCCGGTTGCCTTCTTTAAACGGTTTTCCCATTCAATGCTCGTGCGCGCATCTGCCATAGAATCTAGGGACGTCTCATACTCCATGATTGCGAACTTTGCAAGATCGAGAGCAGCCTCTTCTGTGGAGCAATCTGCGATAAGTGCTGCTTGATGGATTCTAACGACGACTTGTTCGTTGTTTTTATCACTCAAATATCGAGATTGAATGTCTCTTGCTTCGCGAGCGGTAAAAGAGGGCGGACTAGAGCCTAGTTGAGCCCAGTACTGAATTGTTTCATCTGATATGTTTTGCCAGTGTGTAAGCAGCAAATGAGTAACATTAAAAATACGCTGAATATCTGCCGAATCTAACGAGTTCGAGAGAAACGGTTCCAGCGATTTTCTAATTTTTTCCTTGTGCACATTTCTCTCGTCTTCATTAATCGCCCAGGAACTCCAATCTTCTCTCTCTTTTGATAGAGCCGATATGATCCAGTCGATGATTTTTGGGTTTTCCTCCCAGGCGATTGCGTGGAGATAGACACTTCTCCAGTCGATTTCTTCTTCACTATGTCTATCAAGTGACGGGCCGAGGGCACCGATGGAACGAGCTATGAGTTTAATTCTGCGAGGTTGATTAGGAAAAACGTCTGTAAGTGTCTCCAAGGTCGCCTGGGAAATACATTTACAGCATGCATGAAGAGCCGCTGAGATCAGCAGGTTTTTATGCTGTTTCTTGGGAGGCGGAAGGTCAAAAGGAATGTCGATAATCTTTTCCAGAAATCCCTGTGCATCATCGCCGAATGAAGGGGAGTAGTCGCTTAAAGCTCTTGCAATAATTTTTTTATCAAACGCCAGAACAAATGTGAATCCCGGCCAATCTAGAAGCTCTCGCAGCGCCAGCAGTGTTTTTGGCACGACCTTCGGATCCGCTCTGTCAAGATCATCAATGAATACGACCACACGTCGCCCTGCAAGCTGCGTGACGAGATCATCTAAATCTTTGTGATCAAATTTTGACCAACTGACAGCAAATGACGCGATATCAGCGGTGCTTTCTATCGCCAATTTGGCTACAAGCGAGGGAACAGGGAGCAGTTCTGCTAATGCTGCGAGGCCAGATTTTAAAAGATTAAATAATTTTCTTATTGGATTGACCTTGCGCGCTAGATGCTTGTAGGTGTGTTTAAGAGATAGGTGAATATCTTCTTTTATTAAGCACTCTCGCAATTTCTCATAAAACAGAGAAATTACGTCGCTTTCCTCCACAGCTGACCACGCTGAGAATGAGAGAACTACAGAATGTTGCTTTTCTTCGATTGTTTTTAAAAGATTTAGGATGCTGGTTTTTCCGCTTCCCCAAGGACCGTATAATCCAATGCGAGTCGACCAGCCCTTTGGAGAGGTTTGAATGAACTGATTAATTGCGCGGGCCACTCCTATTCCATTTAACAAGTCCTCTTCGGGCCGTAGAATGGGTGCGTCATGTCCCTCGGCTTGAATTTCATTCGAGATGGCTCGTGTAATCATCGTATTACCTTTTTTCTCGTTTTTCTTGCGGCAGTTTTGACCGGCTGGTAATCACGTCCGATCGTGGGAAGCAAAAATCTGCCCAACTTTGCAACATCTCTTTCCTCGCCAAAAAGTGATCAGCGTGGTTATAGCTGGCGCGTACTCGGTTTCTTTCGGCGTGCGCCAATTGCATCTCTATGGCGTCGCGATTGAAGCCTTTTTCGTTTAGCCAAGTACTGGCCGTCGCTCGGATGCCATGAGGAGAGAACTTCCCTTTGTATTTTCCGTTGCCCATCGTCGCAAACATGTTATTCAAAACTGTGCGGCTGAGCGGTTTATGTAAAGAGCTGAGACTTGGAAAAACATATGTAGATCCACTTGAATACGTCTTTAGCTCTTGCAGTGTTTGAACGGCTTGCGTAGACAGTGGAACCAGATGGGCATCCTTCATTTTCATTCTGCTTGCTGGAATAAGCCACTTGCCGTTGCTGATATCGAATTCATCCCAAGTCGCTTCCAGTAGCTCAGTCTTTCGCACAAACGTCAGCAATAGCATCTTGGCCGCCAGCTTGGTGGCAATCAATCCAGGGTAAGCATCGATGGCGTCAATTAGATCGTCAATTTCATTTTCTTTCAAATGTGGGCGATTCACTACGACAGGGATTTCGGCCCATCGCTTCAAACGAGTGACCGGATTCACTTCAATTTTCATTTTGAAGAGCGCGTACTCGAACACTTGAAATGCTGTTCCGCGAACCCGATCAGCAGTTTTGATTGTTCTCTTCTTCGCGCACTTTTCCAATACATCAAGCAGCATCTTGCTTGTGATTTCCTTTATGGAGAAGTGACCAATGGCTGGATATAAATCGCGTTCTAGATAAAGCTTATTGGCTTCTCGCCATGCTTCTGACCGAATGTTCTTCTTGCTGTCGTACCACGTGGTGGCAATGATCTGGAATGTGTCGTGCGTCGCGGCGCGAGTCTTCTCTTTTTTAGCTTTCAGAATAGCGCCAGGATCAATTCCCTCCAGCAGCAATCTCTTGGTGTCAGATAGCTTGATTCTGGCTGTGGCTAGTGAGATCAACGGATACTTGCCGAAAGTCAGCGTGTAGCGTTTGCCGCCAAAGCGATAGTCAAACCGCCATGACTTCGTGCCGGACGTGGAGACGTGCAGATGCAAGCCATTGCCGTCAGAGATTTTCTGCGTCTTTGGCGTGGCTTTGATTGATTGGATTTTTAAGTCGGTAAGTGCCATGACGGTATTTTCATCTTTGCTTGAAAAATACCGTCAAGTATACCGTCAAAACGACGGTATTTTATGAGTTGCCATGAGATTCAATGAGCTGTCGTGATATAATAACTCATTGATTTTTAACGAATTTGATTATTTATGAGTTGCTGAAAGCATACGTTCGACATAACGCGCAATCAGATCAATTTCCAGATTCACCTTGCTGTCGACCTTCAGGTGCTTGAGCGTTGTGACCTGAATCGTGTGCGGGATCAGGTTGATGGAGAATCGGCAGCCGTCGGCGACGTCTTCCACGCGGTTGACGGTGAGCGAAACGCCGTTGACGACGATGGAGCCTTTGTAGGCGAGATACTTGCCGAGTGCCGCAGGGGCTTCGACGATCAGTTCCCAGGATTCGCCGACCGGTTCAAATTTGCGCACCACGCCGAGGCCGTCGACGTGGCCGGAGACCAGATGGCCGCCGAGGCGTTCTGCCAGGGTCAGGGCTTTTTCCAGATTGACTTCACCCGGTGCATCAAGACCGGCGGTGAGGTTGAGGCTCTCGCGCGAGACGTCGACGGTGAAACCTTTGGCGGTCTTTTCGACGACGGTCATGCAGGCGCCGTTGAGGGCAATCGAATCACCCAACGCGACGTCGTCCATCGGCAGTGCGCCGGCATCGATGTCAAGGCGCACGCCTGCGTCGGCGGTGTTGCCCAGAGGTTGAACGGAAGTGATTTTGCCGACAGCGGCAACGATGCCTGTAAACATAATGAAGCCCAAATAAATTAACGGAACCGTGCAAGGATACGCAAATCTTCGCCGATTTGCTTGACCTCGTGGAAGCGCAGGGAGATCTTGCCGGACAGATCGTCCAGCGCCGGCAGGTCGAACATGCTGCGCCCGTCGCCGAGCAGGTTGGGCGCGAGATACAGCAGCAGCTCATCGACGCAGCCTTCGCGAATCAACGAAGCATTGAGCTTGGAGCCGGCTTCGATGTGGACTTCGTTGAGCTGGCGTTTGCCCAGTTCAGCAATCACGCGCGGCAGGTCAACCTTGTTGTTGGCATTGGGCAGGATGATGACTTCCGTGCCCTGGTCTTCCAGTGCGGCAATTTTTCCGCGGTCTTCGCTGGCGGTGAATACCCAGGTGCCGCCGCCTGCCAGGATGTTGGCGGAAGGCGAGACGGTCAGCTTGCTGTCGATGACGATACGGCGCGGCTGGCGAGGCGTGTCGACTGCGCGCACGTTCAGTTGCGGATTGTCGTCCTTGACGGTGCCGATGCCGGTCACGATGGCGCAGGCGCGCGCGCGCCAGAAATGACCGTCGTCGCGTGCCGCCTGGCCGGTGATCCACTGGCTCTTGCCGTTATGCAGCGCGGTCTTGCCGTCGAGGCTGGCGGCCGATTTCATGCGTATCCACGGCGTGCCTTGCTGCATGCGCTTGAAGAAACCGATGTTCATTTCATAGGCGGCGTCCTGCATCAGGCCGGAGACGACGGCGATGCCGGCGGCTTGCAGTTTTTCCAAACCTTTGCCGGCGACCAGCGGATTGGGATCGGTCATAGCCGAGACAACCCTGCCGAGGCCCGCTTTGATCAGCGCATCAGCGCACGGCGGCGTGCGGCCAAAATGGCTGCAGGGCTCCAGCGTGACGTAGGCAGTCGCGCCGTGCACATCGTTGCCGCGTTCCTGGGCGTCTTTCATCGCCTGTATTTCGGCATGGTTGCCGCCGGGCGGCTGGGTGAAGCCGGCGCCGATGATCCGGCGGTCTTTGACGATCACACAGCCGACGCGCGGATTGGGTGTGGTGGTGAACATGCCGAGCGCGGCTTGCTCCAGCGCTAGCGTCATGGCTTGCTGGTCGCTATCGATGTCGATGGAATAGAGGGACTGGTCGGTGGACACGTTGGTTATTGGCGTTGTCTGTGTTGATGGTAATTAGTAATTGCTAATTGCTAATTGCTAATTGCTAATTGCTAATTGCTAATTGCTAATTGCTAATTGCTAATTGCTAATTGCTAATTGCTAATTGCTAATTGCTAATTGCTAGTGATCGTCCGGCATGGCGGTGGAGCTGCCGCTGCTGGTGCCACTGAATCTGCAACTGGCATCGTCCGCGGGATTGCACAGGCGGGCGCGGCCGGCAAGGGTGATGCGCACGACTCTTTCCTTGCTGTTGAGCGAAAATTGCCACGATCCCCACTGCGGCGTCAGCGCGTTCAGATTGCTGCGCGGTCTGCCGTTGCCATTGTAAGCGATGTAGGGATAAGACTTGTCGCTCAGGGTGGTGGCGACTTGCAAGCCGGGAATACGGTCGTCATAGCTGTAGATGAGTTCATCGCCGGTATCGAACTGCGGCTGGCTATCGCGGGGTTTATTGACAAATACCACCCAGCCGTTTTCCCAGTGCAGGCCATCGCGCGGGCCCAGGTCGACACGCGCGCCGCGCTGAATGGCTTCACTGCGCGCCAGATTCAACGCAAACATGAACTGACTCGATGCGGTGATGACTTGCTGGGTTTGCAGATAGGTACGAAAGCTTGGTACACCGGCTGCCAGCAGGATACCAATGATGCACAGCACGATCAGCAGTTCGGGCAGGGTGAAGCCGGCTGAATGTAGAGAATGTCCGTGGTATCCACGGTGACGGTGAAAGGTATGATGTGCCGGCATGTCGCGATACCCCTTCACCAGCACACTGCCGGCGCTGATGCAGCCGGCACGCCCGCAGCGCTCCTTTCGCCAAGACTATTGAAGGTCAATGTACCGCACACGTCATCCTTGAAGTGCGTATCGACTTGCGGCCCGCCGGGTATTGCCGACAACACGACACAGTGCTGGATGGCTTCGCCGGGACAGGCCGCCGCGCTGATCTGGTACGCGCTGCCTGTCGCCGTGCTGCCCGAATACCAGAGGAAGGAATTGGCGTTGGCGGCGGTGTAGGCCACGTAGCTGTTGTAGCGCGAAAAATGGCGTTCCTGTTCCTGCATGGCTTGCGTGAGCGCAGCGCGCGCTTCGACGCGCTTTCCTTTGGTGATGACGCCGAGATAGGTCGGGTAAGCGACCAGCGAGAGCAGGCCGATGATGCTGACGACGCACATCAGTTCGATCAGGGTAAAGCCACGGGAAGGGATGGTCATGATTGGGGGCATAGGGGGCTTATAGAATGAAATCTCAGATTTCCTGCCAATTGCCGATTTCCCGCCAACTGATCCTCACAGGAGGTTTGTAGGGAGAGTCGGGAGCGGCATGGATGGTGTAGATGGATTGCAGAACCACTTGCGTGCTTTCCCGGCTGCCGAAACCGACGGCTGTGACGCGCAGGCGCTGCACAGCGGATGCAGATGCAGCGGATTTGCCGACCGTGATCAGTTCGATCAGATAACGCGGCGGTCGCGCTGCGAGAGACGCCGCACCATAAGGAAAATGCTGTGCCGAGTAGCGCCCGTAATCGATCCATGGCGTTGGCGCAAGCATGTTGAAGCTTGCCCAGAGCGGCGTATTGCCGGCACGGCATAGTCCAGCGAACGGGCCGCTCTCATGACAGCGCCCGGGCAACGCAGGAAATGCATCCATTTGCCCGCGCACATTGGCTGAATGGGCTGATCCGGCAGACAGATCCAGCTCCGCATCGCGCAAGGCCGCCTCGGCCGCTTCGAAGGCGATTTGTCGGTCGCGGTCGCTGCGCGACGATTTTTCGTTCATCAGCGACATGCGTGCTGCCGTCACGCCCAGCAACATGACCACGATCAGCATGATCAGGGCAATCAGCAGGGATGCGCCGGATTGGCGATGGCGTCTCATCATGGCGGCATGTTGCGTAAGCGTATCGTGGTCTGAAACAGTTTGCGTATCCGGTGCGGCTGTTTGAGTTCCGTGATCGTGACGCCAGGGTCGAGGCTATTGCGATAAGCCGGGCCAAAGAGCTCATAGACGCTTTCTGGTGCATCGTTGCCGCCGTTTTGTTCGCCGCGTACCAGCATGGCAATGCGTACGGCAATCACTTGACGCCACTGTTTATCCGTCATTTGTGAAGCATTGCGATATTGCGTCACAGGGCCGTCATTGTGGTCGCCGACACCATACAGAACCTGAAAAGCTTCGATACCGCGCGCGATAGGAGTCGCATCCCAGTTGCCATCTTTTTTAGTGAGATGCTTGCAGCGTAGTTCCGGTTCACCGTGCCTATCGGCAGCGACATAAAAAATATTCAGCGCTAGCTCTCTTTTGTTATATGGCCTTTGGGCAGACAATCTCGTAGCCGTTTATTTCCAACTAACGAACACCACTATGCTTTATTTGATTTTTTGGCCAATTCTTCAGCAGGAGCGACCGGGCCTTCTTCCAGAGAAGCCTGTCCCTGTAATTTTTGACGAAAACTGGGTCTACCAGCGCCCAGCGTCCAGATATCTACGTGCTCGAGCAAGAGGGGAAGCCTTCGGCGAGGATCAACGCACACGCATTCCTACGAAGCAAAGCCTAGAAACGTTTGCGCGATATCTTTGCAATTTTCTTGAATGGTGCGCTTGGGCACGCCATCCATGGGGAGACGTCGAGTATCTCGACCATCTAATTAATGGATATCAAAGGCACATGGAATCCGGCATTTTTAGTGCCGAAAAACGTCCGCTTGCGGCAAATACTATAAATAGACGCGTGGACGAAGCGTGTCATTTTCTTTCATGGGCCGGGAGGGCGGGGCTCCGTAGGCATTTTAAGATAAGTGCCCGGGCTGGCTCCATGGCTTTAGGTGGAATGTCATCAAATCGCAGGACGGTCGAATTCAATAGTCGTATTGGTAAAGTACGGCCAAATCCATCAGCTTTACGCATTCCTACAGAAGAGCAAGTCGCACGATGGCTTCGCGGCGTAAAAATCGAAAAAGGCCTTGTAAAAGCGCTGATGTGTGAATTGATCATCAAGTCCGCAATAAGGCGCGAGGAATGTGCCCAATGGCGTATCGATACTCTCCCGCTGGACCGGAATTCTTGGGACGTATATGGAGAAAAGCTAACGCTCAGCATCGAGCACGGCACAAAGGGTAGTAAAAGACTCGGCGAATTAAAGGAGGAGATTGGGCCGCGGAGACATATCGTAATCCCGCTCGAGCTTGCAGAAAGCATCCACCACTATCGCGAGTTTCTGCGTCCTAAAATTCGCATGAAGTACGTAAATGCTGCTATCAATAGCAATGAAAGAAGGCGGCGCTTAAAGCAGGTCGAGAACCGCCTCTTTTTATCCGAGCATACGGGCCTTCCGCTCACAGGAAAGCAGCTGTGGAAGGACTGGACCGAGGTAAAAAATAAGCCGTATTCAGGTTGGTCTCCTCACCTAGGAAGGCACTATTGGTCATGCCACACGCTTCTTAAGTTACATCGAGAACGAGAAAACCTGCTCGCCACGGGTTGTGCAATTACATCCGACTGGATAGTCGGCAATGCGCAAAGCGACCTTCTAATGGTCGTTCAGCCCCAGCTAGGGCATATCGACGTCCAGACGACAAACGTATATCTTCGCTGGCTTCAAAAAATGGCATTAGGGATCAAGCATGCTGACGATTGGATGAATAATCTGGAAGACTTACCTTCGGACGCGGGTGGAGAACATGGCTGATCTATCGAAAAAAAGGGGAATTGGTCACGGGTTGCATCCGTTTCCTACATCGAGCACATCTGAGAAAACAAACAAGCTGCAGTTCTGGACAACCCATAACAGAATGCCGTGTTTTGTTGACCTGACTGAACTATCGACTGGAGTTTCCGAAGACGAAATACAAAGAGATTCGTATAGATGGAAGGGCCGAGAAGGAACTGCGTTTTTCGGAAGACCTAAGTTGATAGGTGAGCTTGCGCCATATTTTTATGCAAGATACCGCGCTTCGCCGAAAGAAGTGATACGTACTAATATCGCTAGATTAAGGTGGTGGTGGCGTTTATTCGACAGGTTCGAGGGGAGCGAACCAGTCCGTTCAATAGAGGATTTAAACGAGCTTCATTATGCCGCGTACCGCACCAACCCGTGCGGTTCCAGTGGCGCTTCCTTTTTCTTTACGCTCGTCGCGGAGGCGCGTGCCGACTCGAACCTTCCGCCACTTTATTGGACCGCGATTCGCATTCCTCCCAAGGAGCGAGAGCTGCCGCTACTTGATGACGTAAAACGCCTTTACCACTGGCTTAAGCGTCCTGCATTTGAGGCACTGCGGCGATATGAGCATGACCCGGATGCAATCCCGACGAAGCATGAGGTTGTATATCTGTTCGCGATCTTCATATTAAATACCGGATGGAATCCACAGGTTGCGGTCGACATTGACGTTGATACGTGCGATAAAGATGGGGCACCTCTTTCGATCATCCCGCATCCTCAGAGTGATGCACATAGTATTGTGCTATCGAAAAAGGCACGAGCACGTAATAGCATCCAGTCGGCGATAAGCAATAATGGCCGTCAGCTTTCACCACATAACATCCTACTTTCCTTAATTAGACAGACAACGCCCCTTAGAAATCGCCTCAAGCAGAAAAGAGAAGAGCTAGCAAGAAATATAGCGTCCATCTCGCCGCTGACGAATTCAGAGCGAGATACTCTCAATGCCGCAATTTCGGGAATTACGGCATTCATAAATTCACCTTGGATATATGAGATTCTGGCCTCGCCAAAGGGTACTTTCGGGACGTCGGCAGGCAAGACAAACACTTTCCTTCCAGAGATTGGACGACTTCAGCAAGCGGCCAACATTAAAATCTCAAATACCAACGCGAAATCTAGGACAGGTCCTGTATTTCAATACGCGGCTCAATGTATTAATTCAAAGTTATCCGAGACTGAAACGAAAGTTTCTGAAAATATCTCGCTAACGGATTTGCGTGATGCATTCATATCTTGGCGATACGAAAAAAGCGGATACTCGTGGATGGACGCGATGCTCGCAGCTGGACACGGAAACATTGAATCTCTGCGCGCGTATCTTCGAAAAAAACAGCACCGGGCATTTTCACAAAAGGAATTTTCGCGTGTAACCGGACACATGTGGGACGCAATTACGGCCCAGGACTCCCCTCACAATCGGGAGGATTTGACGCTTGTCATCGCGGCAAAGGTGGCCGGCGCCTCTGCTGAGCAGATCGCAAGATGGCAGGCAGGAAAAGATAGAACTTACGTCGGCGCAGGTTGTATTAATATATCTTCACCACCGCGCCACATATCTCCGAACCATACAGATGGAACGCTTTGCCGAATTCAGCGGTGCACGCTTTGTCCGGAAAACGCGATTCTCTTTCATGACAGCCATGTGCACTTAGCAAAGCGTATCGCAGAGCTCCGCTATCTGCAATGCAATATGTCCATTACAAGCTGGCTTGCATCAGACTACCCGATCGAAATGGAAAAAACATGGGAAGCGCTTGCTGCGTATGATTCCGATCAAGTTAGCAGGTATGTAAAGGAATGGGAACTCGCAATCGCTGAGAAACGCCATTTCCCATTAATTATGGATGGCGCTTATGAGTGAGGCGAAAAAGAATGACGTAAACTCCGCCGTGAGTCTGGATGAGGCCCGTCTATCCCTGTCTGCGAGATTCAGTGCTGAGAAAATTCAAAGTATGGGAGCGATCGAACTACTAGAGTTGCAAAAGACTTTTCGACTTGGGGACGTTTGGGGGACTCTTATAATGCCAACGGAGTGGATGCCCCCTTCGAGGGTTCACACATTCCCTACCAATCTAATGTCAAGTTTCCGCACCATTGCACGGTCTGAGACCGAATTAGAACTTGCAATCATCACGTCCGTTCGCATGTTTCTTCTATGTTTATTCTCACCAAGTCAAGTTGGACGGCACTCGCCTAGGCTTTTGGATATCACGACGATAAGCGTAAATCTTCGGTCAATCTGGATTTCGATACTGAAACGAGCGCTAGCCAAGCCAAGCAATTCTTCTAATGGCCTTATCGAACGACTTACGTGGGATGAGCTTTCGTTGCGTGGTGAAATTCGTGAAATGCGCCGCTTCGAGAACTTTGCAGCAAAAGGACTTTGGACCGACAAAATCAGGGGTACGCCGAGTTTTAGGAAGCCGTCACTTCTGCAAGAATCGATGAATCTTCAACGAGGGAAGAAGCCAGGTCCGTACAAGCCATTGCCTGACGCCTTTGTATATGAGATTGGCAAAAGGTCCGCATGGATAGCAACGCATCTTGCGCCGTTTGTAGTGTCGGTTTTCGAGAAAATTGCTTCGGCTCCGCTAACAACTCGCAAGGGGAAAAGACTTCATCGGTCTACGGAATTAAAAAGGCAGAGGGCTCTAGTATGTCAGCATAAGTGGGAATCCCCCGATGGAGGGACCTTGCAATGTTTGCCCTTTGAGATCAAGTGCGTTACTAAAACCGGTGGACGGGAGATGCAGTGGCCGCCGACCAGTATTGCGCAATTATTCACGTATTTGGCTATCTGCCAGATGGCACACTATTTCATCGTCGCTCTTAGCTGTGGCCCACGTGCAAGTGAAATTTTTTCTTTCAAAACGAATTGCCTTTCTTCGCGTAATGACGGTATAGGCGTCGCGTTCGGGACTACCTATAAAGTCGTCGATCCGCTTAGCGGCGTTAACCGTGATTGGCCGTTGCCCGAGATTGGAATAGCCGCATTAGAGAATCAGATTCGGATATCGAAGCTTCTTAGCGCGTATTTATGCGTTATTCGTGGAAAAGAGAAAGAACATCAGGCTGAGGAATTTCCGCTGTGGAGGGTGATAGGTGGAAATACGCCCGGTGCGCCATTGATGAATGTGTATAACGGCGAGATAAGGTGGTATGTAGATGCGCTAGACCTTACGCACTTGCTCGATGAGCAGTTATTTACCAATCATCGCTTCCGCAAGACGATTGCTCGTGTCTTAGCACTTGCGCTGGTCAATGCGCCGAAGATATTGATGGATGTGTTCGGTCACGACTCGATGGAATCGACAATGAGTTATATCTTGTCTGACAAAAATGTGCGGGCTCAGGTGCAAGAGATTCGGAGGGAGCTCGTTATCTTAATGGCTAAGCAGGCCATCAGTAACGCCGATGGCAATGGGGGCCGGGCTGCGGCCCCACTGCGCGAAACGATAAAGAAAATTCGATTTCGCAATGGTGGAGATTTTGGAGCCGACGACGAGAACGAATTGGCAGAGATGCTCACGGGACAGGGTCGATTTTGGCAATGGGTCAGACCAGGAGTAATGTGCACAAAGGTCCCAGAACAAAGGGGGCCTTGCACAAAAAATCAGAGTCAGCCGAATCCAAGCCGATGTAGCGCCGACTGCCGTTTCCGTCTAGAGGATGCGGAAAATCGCCAGCAAGTTGACGAGACGATCGCGGACATCGTAAACAAGATTGAGAGCGCAGTATCGCGGGATGATCGGATCTTGGCTGAGCTGTGGGAAGGGCAGCTGCTTAGCCACATTAAGAGATTTGATGATTTGTTAAAAAAATGGCAGGAGCATCCGACGGTTGCATCTGTACTCGTGCGGCGTAGTGAAGTAAAGGAACATACTAATGCGGTCGAATAAAAAGAAAGTAAATGATGCGCTTCGCTCTGCAGGAACCGAGCATGCACGGGAACGCACAGCTAATGTGATTCGAAAACTTCGTGCAGCAATGGCTACCATCGATTCAGAGATGGCGAGCAACGATGGCATTTATCCTCACAATTTTGGCCGATTAACGCAGGTAGAGGTATGTCGGCGGGCAGAGGTGGCAAAAATTACTTTGTACAGTCCTGCTCATATAAAAACGACTCGAACAGAAGTGAGAGATTGGATTTCCAGTCATCAAATTAAGAACAAATTGGCAGCACGAAACGCAAGCGTTAAAAGGGATGTTTTTTGGAAAGAAGAGCATGCCAAGGTTGCCAGCCAAATCTGCTTGTATGAGCAGCAGCTCATTGAAAAGGACATACAGATAAAAATGCTTCGCGAAGAGATCAATGTCCTAAAAAGAAAATCTCCATTACGGAAGGAAGATAACGTATCGAATTTGAAGGAGTAGTTTATTCGGTAAGCTTATCCATGGATTGATTACGCTGATATGAATCGGTTATGCTGCTTTTTTAGCATGCAACAGTGATTGGTAAGAGTGATGAAACGGTTTTTGGTAGTTGACCTTGAAGCGACTTGCTCGGACGACGGCAGTATCCCGCCGGAGGATATGGAAATCATCGAGATCGGGGCTTGCTGGGCCACTGAAAGTGGCGTTGTTCTCCAGCGCTTTCAGCATTTGGTTAGACCATTGGTCAGGCCTGTGTTGACACCGTTTTGCACGTCATTGACGGGTATTCGTCAACAAGATGTTGATCAGGCTCCATTGTTTCCCATTGCCGCTCAGGCGCTCAGCGAATTTGTATCTGAAATTCCTGACCCCAGCGCGATTTGGATGAGTTGGGGCGCATACGATATGAAGCAGATGGTTAGAGATTCTCAACGTCATGGTATCGCCTCTCCGTTGACCATGCCTCATCAAAATGCCAAGAAGGCGTTTGCCAAAGTGCAGCGCATCGGTAAGGAAGTGGGTATGGCGAAAGCATGCGAACTCGCCAATATTGTGCGCGAAGGGCAGCATCACCGTGGCCTGGACGACGCAGTCAATATTGCACGCTTGATCCCATGGGTCTTAGGAGCTTCGCTTCTGGGTGGTCAACGTACGGTCCCTTAAGCGAAATTCTGATCATGCCGCTCAAAGTATTTATCGATACCGAATTCACAGACTTTCTAGATCCCCAGTTGCTTAGTATTGGCTTAGTGGCGGAAACCGGTGAAGAGTTCTACGCCGAGCT
>NZ_JAQQFR010000027.1:0-12312 GCF_046025915.1 Herbaspirillum rhizosphaerae
ATCGGATCATTAGACTCTCAATTCAGTTGGTACAGATACTTCAGGCTGGTCAATTGAAAGTCGACTTAGGTGAAGCCCACAGTCAACTCGTTTCTTCGTATACCTTTGTACAATTACGGCCTACATTTTTAGCGTGGTAAAGGGCCTTGTCAGCACGTTGCAGCAATTCATCTAGGCCGGTGATGCTATGTTCCATAGTACTTAGTCCAATGCTTACGGAATACGTAATTTCTATACCAGATACCCATACGCTCTGAGCTTCAACCGTTTTGCGGAATCTTTCAGCTATTAGGTACGCATTTTGAATCTCGGTTGATGGAAGTAACACTGCGAACTCCTCCCCGCCAATGCGGGCAACAACGTCAATATCACGGGTTGTATTCTTCAAAACAGAGGCTAGATTCCGTAAAACTTCATCGCCGGCAGTATGACCATAGGTATCATTCACTCTCTTAAAATGATCCGCATCAATCGTCATGACACACAGTGGACGAGGATGGCGCCTCCATCTTTTGAGTTCTAATGCTGCTGCTTCAAAAAAAGCGCGTCTGTTTGAGATTCCCGTCAAATGGTCGCTAAAGATGGTGCGTAAATACTCGTCAGCCTCCATATGTTTGTCGGTGATGTCTCGCAGTATTAATGCATAGTGATGATTACCATTTTCATTTCTAAAATTCTTGTTCGCTACTTCGTCAATTTCATCTTGAAGCGGAGTAATGATACTGCTCCCCCAAAACTTTTCGCCTCCAGATTTTAAACGCCATCCATCATCTAAGATCCAGCCATCCGCGTCTGCTTCCTTGAGATAGTCACTTACTCTATCAGCAGAAATTGTTCCTGCCGGATAAAAGATAGAAAAAGATTTTCCGATAACTTCTTCAGCTAAGAATCCGGTCACTCGCTCAATACTTGTGTTCCAACTTTCTATCAGACCTTCTCTATCCAAAGTCATCAACGCGTAGTCCGTAACCCCCGTAACAATAGCCTCAAACATTGCCACACTATGTTTCAACTGACGTTCTTGCGCGATTACTTTTGTCATATCAGTAATCACAGCCATCAGCCGATCTGGAGCAATTTTCATCAAACTAAACCCAAGAATTTTCGGGTCTTGTCTTCCTAAAATTCCAGCTGTCAGTTGTATTCTCAATCCTTCACAGATTGAACCTTTTGTGTGAGGGAACGTAGCAGCCATGCTCCGCAGTTCAGGAGCAACTGAATTAAACACATCAAAGAGATTAGTTAGATCTCCTGCAGTGACAATGGGCATCAACAACTGTGCTGATAGCGGATTAATGAGTTGTACGTCCCCTATTAAGTTGGTCTGAACGAGCCCAACTGGAGCCGCATAAAGAAACTGAAGCAAAGCTTCATGCTCTTCCTGAAGTTCATCTATAGCCGTTCCCATAATTAGAAATGCCTCTGTATTAGCACGTAAGAGGTTGGAACTGCAGGGCTCGACAAGAGACGAAGTTTTACTTTTGTCGGTTTCATGCGTAGTGTCAAAACGTAGTCAATTACAAGATCGAGATGCTTATCTTCAGCCCGGGCATCTTCAAAGACCTGAGCAACCATGAAATTATTCATGCACGGCGCAACCGCAAAGAAAAAATCTTGCCCAATAACGCGCTCTCGGCGTAGTCCTGCTATTTTCGACTCAGTAGCGTTGTAATGCTTGACTATGCCATTGATATCAAATCCGACTACGCCGAAATCCAAGTCATCAAGCTGTTCATCTGTATTAGAGAATAGGAACTCAATAACGCCTTCTTGATTGAATACGCTCATATCGCTATTTTTCCAAAGGTATTTTTTTAAAGTTTAATATTAACTACATATTCGAGTGCTGCTTTGGAGTGTTACATTGGCCGGGAAGGCCAATCTAAATCCTATGGGTATTTGTCCTTGATCCAAAACGTATTACGGCCAAAAGGCTAAGATAATCGTATATATTGTTTTGATAGGCATAGCATCCAAAACGATATTTTTAGAAGAGCCTAATATCTCAGCCCCTTCGGTAGAGGTGTCAGCACTAGACTATATTTTGCTTGTACGCAAAATACGTCGACTCGTACCTAATTTATAGGGAACCTGCATCTCATATGTACTCATCCGCATTGTGTACGCGATGAGACATGTCGGACGTTTCGGAAACACGGCGCCCATCGCCCTTCTGGCTATATTGAACCCAATAATAAGGAGTGCCAATTGAGTTCAGGTTCTCTCATAAGTCAATCTGCAATACTTCCTGGCACCAAGTTTCTAAAGGTACAGGTCGACCAAGAAGAAATCCCTGCATCATCTCGCACCTTTCTCGGACCAAGAAATCAAATTGATCTTCCGTTTCGACTCCCTCGGCAACCACGCGTAAATCCAAATTTTTTGCCATACCCAAAATGAGCTGTACTATTGCCGTATTTGTTGGGTGAGATAACGTATCTCGGATAAAACTTTTATCAATTTTTAGTTCATAGAGTGGCAATTTCTGTAAATATGCCAAGCTCGAATAACCAGTCCCAAAATCGTCAATGGAAAAACGAATCCCTAGCGAGGTAAGATCCTGCATACGCTGAATGATATGGGCAATATCATCGATTAAATGCCCCTCGGTGATTTCCAAGATAAGTTGAGAAGGTGGGGCTCCGTGCTTCGCAAGCATTTCTCTCAAGATTGATACAAATTCCTCTTGACGAAATTGTCTGGGGCTGACATTCACGGAGAGCGTGTCTGTGATTCCTCTGCTCGCAAATATTGCTAATGTTCGACAGGCGTTTTCCAAGACCCAAGAACCAACACGAACAATCAGTCCACTTTCTTCTGCGAGAGGGATAAATTTATCTGGAGGAATGTTGCCAAATGACGGATGCATCCATCGAAGCAAAAGTTCTCCCCCACTGCGCCTTCTTTGAGAATCAAATTGAGATTGCACAACTATATGTAACTGACCGTCTTGTAACGCCTCCTCCAAATCGTGCTCGAGCGCAAGTTTTTGTTCAACTTCCTTTTGCATTGATTGTGCAAAGAATACGACTCGGTTTTTACCTCCACTTTTTGCTTTGTACAACGCAATATCCGCTTCTCGAAATAAGTCTGCATAGGTTTTCTCCTCTTGATTAAAAAGAGTAATCCCTATACTTGCGCTAGATTGGTATTCGACGTCGGATATTAAATAGGAGCGAGATAATGAGACTCGAGCGGCTTCGGCAATTTGCAAGGCTACGCGGTTTGCATCTTCGACTGTGTCAGAAAGATTTCTAACAAGCAAAACAAACTCATCTCCGCCCAATCTAGCCGCAGTATCACCATTTTGAAGAAGCAACTTCAACCTTTCGGCGGCGAGTACCAAAAGTGCATCTCCGACGGCATGTCCTTTTGCATCATTTACTGTTTTGAAATTATCTAAATCAATAAAAAATAGCGCTCCATTTTGATCGGTTTCTCTTGCTTGAATTAAGGCGGTAGAGATTTTTTCAATTAGCAGTCTCCGATTAACTAAATTAGTAAGAGGATCTGTGAATGCTAGGCGCTGTATTTCAAGCTCATTTGTTCTTTGATCTGTTATGTCTTGGACGGTGCCTACGATAGCTCGTAGTTGGCCGGCAGCATCATATTGAAGCTCAGAGTTGACCTGTAGCACTAAATTTCTTCTATCTACGAACATCAGATTATGTTCATATCTAATTGCTTTACGATCTAAAATCGAAGACCTAATTTCTTGGAAAAGTGCTTTCCTCTCCTTAACAGGAACACACTTAAAAAAACGCCGAGGATTTTCAATGAATTCGTCCGCCGTTAATGCATAGATACGCACCATTTCGGCCGACCAATATAATTTCTGATGCTTTATGTCCCATTCCCAGCTTCCGATGGCTGCAATAGATTGGGCTTCTTCCAAAGCTCGACGCTCTCGTTTTACCTGAGCCAGAGCATCTTCGACAGCTAGCTCAGCAACTTGGGTCCTGGATACTAATATCCTCAAGATCAAAGTAAGCAAAAGAGAAACAGATAATCCGCTCACTAAAACAAGTAATGGAATAGGCTGATACCAATACGCGTAACGTTGTACACGATCTGTGGAGACAATCTCCCATTCGCGATTTGCAACGTGAATGATGGATCGGACAATTTCATTGCCTCTATATCCTATTGCGTCAATCTCTTTAGCGAGCGCGTTATCATAAATGGGGACGTCGACTTCAGAAGAGTGAAGATCTCGTATAACTATATGCATATGCGCTGCAGTATCTTTGGACAGCACGCTAGTGATCAACTCCTTAGTTTTAAATGCAACGCCTACAACGCCTTGTAGTCTTCTTTGTCTTTCTTTAAGTGCTTTTGGAACTACGTCGTCGATATATACAGGTTCTCGAATAACGATACTTGTATTGTCCGGAATCCTCGCTGAATTCCTATCCCGTGCCAGCACCAGTGGTTTAGTAGCGGTGGTATTTCCAGTACTTACAGCCTCGTCCACTTCTTGTCTATATGATTTACTTGGATCATATAAGTCGTAACCTATCGTAGGAGAATCTTCAGGAAAAACATGACGAATAACTAGATATTCTGTGCGAGATCCGGAAGGCGTTATATCAAAGTTAGGATGCCCTTCAAACCTTAGTGATTGATCATTACGTACCTGAAAAATGTACTCTTCGCGCTCGTCCAGACGAATATGATCCGCGATGAAAATAAACGCCATTCCCGGAAAACGTTCTTGGAGGGAGATCGCTGAAACAAAACGCCTTACGCGAAGGTCTGATGGCCGCTGTTCCAGAAGAGACAGCGCTTTTAGGCCCGGTAAAATATCAATATAGGACTGAATCCTCCCAGACAAATCCGTTCTAAATTCAGCGGCGTTTTGAATGAATTCAACTCTGGCTTTGTCTCCCTCATTCTTTACACTCCATATATACATTACCGTGGTAAGACATACTCCTAAAAATAAGCATGCTAGAGGAAGAAAGTCCCTAGACAAAGAATTCCTAAGATAGAGAGCGATTGATCGCATGAACATACCGGAGTGGTTAGATATCTCTGAACTTCTATATTGGGAAATGGTGCGCTGCACTTATCAAATAATTTTCAATCTCAAAACGAGAGAATTGAAAGAGGCGGCACAAGTTTCCGACTATATGTACTACGGGACCTGTTCTGTAAACTATAGATTTTATTGGTAAAAATATGCTCTATCTCCTGATCGCTCGATAGAAATTTTGTATCTCATTATGATGCTATTTCGGATAAAAAAATCAATCTTCAATATTTTTCAGGCGATCTGATTTACTCATCTCTAACATGCACTCAAACTGAGCGACGGAGTGATGTTGTGGCTTGATTTCTACAGGCTTGGATGGGCTATACTTAGAAAGTTAATCAGGCAAGCTAATACTATTAGTGTCGCATCTGATTCACACTGAGGTTATAGAACTGATCTGTTCCGAGCTACTTCGTTATCAGTAGGAGCTTTTACGGAAAACAAGTAGAACTAGCTAACGATGAAAACCTAACCGAGCCTTGACATGCGTTGATATCACCTATTTGTTGAGCGGAACGTAACAGCCACTCGAAGTCCTGATAATTGGGTCTTGTTTGTGAAACCTAGATGAATTGATGCGCCAAGGTGGCTTACGATTGCATTAACAATAGAGAGGCCCAATCCAGATCCGATTTCATGGTTGCCAGGAATACGATAGAACGGATCAAAGACACGATGCCATTCGGATTCAGGAATGCCTGGGCCATTGTCTTCAACAACTAGACTAGCTTCATTTTTACCGGTCACTATCGAGAGATCGACGCGACCGTTTTCTGGGGTGTAGCGAATTGCGTTATCGACTAAGTTTTTTACGAGAACAATCAAATCAACTTCGTTAGCGCAAATGTTGAAATCGGTGCTGCTAGTGACCCCAATGTCAATATGCTTTGATTCCGCTAAAGGAAGAGCGTCCTCCAAGACTCGTCGATATACTTTCTGCAGCGATACGTTTGTCCTAATACGCTCGGTTTCTGCATGCACCTTTGCCAATGTAAGTAGCTGCTCCAGCAGTATTTTAGTGCGATCGATCCCATGGCGTAGCGTGGCTAAACGCTCGCGTGCGTTGACCGACATCTCAGCATTGGCAAGTCTTTCGCCCTGCAATGACAATGCTGTCAACGGCGATCTGAGTTCATGTGCCGCATCAGCGACAAAGCGCCTCTGAACTCCCACTGAAAGTTCAACCCGCGCAAGGAGCCGATTAATCGCTCCAACAAATGGGATAATTTCTGACGGAAGTGGCTCAACTGGAATTGGATGAAGTTCTTGATCCCCTCTACTATCTATCTCACGTGAGAGAGTTGTTATCGGTTTAAATATCTTTCGAATCAGGTCTGCGACAACAAGTAAAAGAACGGGAATCAGAATTAAAAATGGCATCAAGGTTCGTAATGAGCTCTCGTACGCTATTTCATCTCTAATATCCGTCTCCTGAGCGACGGCCAAACGCTGGCCTGTACTTAATTTTTTCACAAAGACACGATAATTTTCGCTTCCTGCGATGACCGTTTGCATACCATCTGCCAGAGTTGTCGGTAGTGGCAATAAGGTTGGTAAGCCATTTTTCGCGTTATCGTTAATATTGGGCGAAACTATCTGCACAAAAACACGTGACTCTTTTTCACTATCTGATTCGTTACCGGCATCTCCTTTGTCAGGAGGATTCAACCCGTGTCTATCAAATAGTGTAGCGACCTGCCTAAGTACGTCATCCTGCAACTCATGCGCTTCGTCAAATGCCGTGTAAAAGGCAAAAAATCCGGCAACTATGGCAATGCTTAAAATGGAGATTGAGAGGGTTAAAGAAAGCCTAAACTGCAAAGAATCCTTTAGTCGCCTTTTGAAACCATCCATCCCAGACCTCTCACGTTTTTAATAACTCGGCTTCCAAGTTTCTTTCGAAGTGAATGAATAATAAACTCAATGGCGTTACTCTCAACTTCTTCACCCCAGCCGTATATTCGTTCTTCCAATTCGGTGCGAGATAAAATCGCACCCGGCCTGATCATTAAAGTTTGAAGCAAGGAAAATTCCCGATTGGATAACTGACGGCGCTGATTGTCACTTACTGCAGCTTCTTTCGTATCAAGGTCAAGAACAATTTCTCCGTTGCTGAGTTGCGCTGACGCGGAACCTCCCTTTCTTCTATACACGGCGCGTATTCGCGCAAGTAATTCGGCCATATTGAAAGGCTTAAGAACATAATCATCAGCTCCACCGTCAAGTCCTCGAATGCGATCATCGACATCGTCTCTTGCCGTGATGATGATGACAGGTACACGATCGCCATTTGATCGAATCGATTTCAACACGTAAAACCCATCTTTGCCTGGTAGACCTAGGTCTAACAATATTAAATCGTAGGTCTGACAGCCAAGGCTACTTAGTGCCGTGATGCTATTGAGAGCCCAATCGACTGCGTAAGAATCATCTTTTAGTGATGCTTGTACAGCCTCTCCAATCATTACATCGTCTTCGACTAGTAATACGCGCATGCAATATCCCTTTTTTATTCTGGTCGTCAGTTCTTGCGTCATTTCCTATGCACATTTAGGCCGCGCTCTTTTAATGGAATCGTTTTGCGGCACGCTGCCGGAATATTAAGAGACTGGTCAGAATAAAGGCGAGTAAAGCGATAGATGCAGAATAGCGATTCATTGCCAGTCCGCCGGCGCTGACTGGCTTATCGAGGAAATCGCCTACCACTGCCCCCAGAGGGCGAGTTAGAATAAAAGCACCCCAGAAAAGCCACGTCCGGGAAATCTTAGTCCAGTAGTAGGCCGCTACTAGGGCAAGTAACATAGCGCCAAATAATATGGCGCCACCGCCATACCCAAGTCCTGCGGTATCAGCAGTCCAGTCGCCCAGTGCGGTACCTAGTGTCTGGGAGAACATGATAGTGACCCAGTAAAACATCTCTGCTTTGGACGAATTAATGGTGTTAACCGATATCGTTCCCATTGACCGGTACCAGGTAAGTAATGAGGCAATCAAGCAGACGATTAATAGCGCCGTGCCACCTGCATAGCCGATGCCTAAAGAGCGGTCAGCATAGTCAGCGAGCGTCGTACCTACTGTCGTGGTCGCGATGATCGTTGCCCAATAAATCAAAGGATGAAATTTTTTTGTTCGGATTTGAATTATTACTGCCGCTAAAAATAATGCTGCAAAAATAACCGTACTCATTAAGTATCCAAAATTCATTGACATGGACACTGCATCGCCGCCCGTTTCACCCAAGGTCGTCGCTGCAATCTTCACAATCCAGAATGCTAAGGTTACTTCTGGTACTTTGCTAAAAAGGTGCTCAGTATCGCGAATATTATTCATAGTTGATTTAAAAAAATTTATCGACGAATGTCTAAATTTTGTGACTAAGGTTATGAGCCAGGCAGCATGCGCTTTAGCGTATCGTCTTTAAGCACAAAATGATGGTAGAGCGCTGCTAGTGCATGTAAGCTGACCAACACGACAAGAACCCACACACTAGCAATATGCATATCTCCTATGTCTGCCCACAGTGCAGATTCGCGGGGCAACATATTCGGGACACGAAATATTCCAAATAGCGTTACTGACCATCCTCGTTCCACGGCATTAATCCAGCCAAGTATAGGAACAATGAGCAGCAATAAATAGATAGCCCAATGTGTTACCCCAGCGGCGAATCGAAAAGCTGGTGACAATTGAATGGATGCTTGAGGAGGCTTGTGGCCAAAGCGCCACATCAAACGAACGACCAGTAATACGGCAATTAATACTCCTATTGAAAGATGCACGCTAACGAGCCCTTCTGGCGTTGATAGTTCATCGACGTCTGGCATGATCCATCCAACTGCACATTGGAGCACAATAAACAATGCGGTCAGCCAATGAAATATCTTCGCAGGAGATGTATATTTGTTCGAATCTGAGAACGTCATTTCATCTATTCCTATGTTTGCAGGCATGGCATTTTAAGAAATTTTGATTCGCTTCTGAGTGATGGATAGGTAGAAAACCAATCCCACGATAGTGACGAGAAATAGCGCACTCGTCGTCACGGCGCCAATCCCAAAACCGCCGGCAGACGTAGGTTGAGATAGCAGATCTCCGCAAGAAGCTCCTAGCGGACGAGTCAAGATATAGCTAATCCAAAAGCATGTAATAGCGTTGATTTTCAATACGTAGTAAGCAAGTGCTGTGATAGCGATACATCCTCCAAATAGAAGTGCGGCACTGGCATAACCAATGCTTAAACCTTCCGCGACCAAGTCTCCTGCTGCGGTACCTAAAGCAAACGTAAAAAGAATCGCAAGCCAATAAAAGCATTCTCGCCTAAAGCTATTGATAGCGGTAATGGATAAGGTTTTTTCTTTGGAATACCACTCTACGAACGTGGCAATCAACGCTAGGCTGAATGCCGCAGTGGTAATGCCTAGTGGAACATCGAAATTGTCACTTAAGTTATCGGTCACGAGCGTACCAAATACGCTAATTAGAACGACTGATATCCAATACAAAGAAGGAATGTAACGAGCGGACCGAACCTGCAAGAACAGAACGATCGCAAGTAATGAGCCGATAAAAATGGATGTCCCGGTTAATCCAAAGTGTAAGTTGACATTTAAATAGTCTGCGGCGGTTTCCCCGACCGTTGTGGACATCATTTTTATGATCCAGAAAAGGGCTGTTGCCTCTGGAACTTTGTTGGCAGAAATGGAGCCGTCTTGGGCCAAGGATTTGTTCATGTTGATGCCGGGATCGAATATTCAAAATTAATAAAGTTAGTCTCGCAGGTAAAACTTAGCGCATCCATAGTTAGCTATTTTTTGACCCATCCACGCTGAATAAAGGGGCTAAGCAAGGATCGGTGAAGCCGACTGATGAGGTGAAACAGAGGGAGAACAAAGAGATCTTCGCGCCACGAAATTAAGCGGCTGGTAGCCGTCGCTACGAAAACCGATCCGAGCATATCCATCGGAAAATGGACTCCAAGATAGATACGCGCCCATGCGATCGCTATGCCGAGGAGAGAGAGTATGGAACCGACACATCGGAAATCCCGGTGTAGCAAGAGCGTCACTCCTACTGCCCACACTAGCGTCAGGTGATCGCTTGGAAAAGAAGAATCTGCGGCATGAGGAATCAAGGTCTGTCCGAGACCTATCATAAATGGACGAGGATGCGTCCACATCAGGGCAATGATCTGATTAATGAGTAGGCCTGAAACTCCCGACATGCAGGACGCCAAGACTACGATCCTGGTTCTCTCTGCACCATACAGCCAGTAAGCGCTGACGCCTAAAGGGATGATCCATATGATGTCATTTGCCAATACCTTGGCGGCAAACACCGTGAGCGGGTTCGGATGTATCGATGCGTTAATCAACAAAAATAGAGCTTGGTTCAGTTCTTCCATTACAGTCCCGATACTTAAAAAGCCATTTCCCTGATTTGGCAGGCCTCAAATAGGTATTTCGCGTTGAGGGTGCGTAAGCTTGGTGCGGCAAATTGGTAGTCGGAATAGTAGTCGGCAAAACTTAGCTGGCACTGAGCATATGACGCTGTCCTAGGAGACTCTTGAATAGTTTCTTAATGGGAAAATTATTTACCCATTTTCTTTCTCTGCACGAAAAAATTGAAATAATCTCTCAATTGAAACTAGATGTAACATCCAGCGAGATGTCATCCAGTTGTAACAATTGCTCAATATTTTGCGGTTTCGACCATTCTAATTAGGAGGATATTGTGCGTATTACTATGCTTAAAAAATCGTTCTTGATAGCGCTTTCTTCGCTCGTTGTTGTGTCATCGGCGTTTGCTGCTGACATGACTGGCGCAGGATCAACGTTTGTCTATCCGATCGCGTCGAAATGGGCTGAAGCCTATAAGAAAAATACCGGCAATGGATTGAACTACCAAGCTATTGGATCTGGTGGCGGTATCAATCAGATCAAAGCAAACACAGTGGACTTGGGCGCATCTGATATGCCCTTGAAGCGGGATGAATTGTCGAAGAATGGCCTCATGCAGTTCCCGGTGATCATGGGCGGAGTCGTTGCAGTCGCTAATTTGGACGGTGTTAAACCTGGGCAACTTAAATTGACTGGTAAAGTGTTGGCCGACATCTATCTCGGCAAGATTACGAAGTGGGTCGCACCAGAGATTACCGCGTTGAATCCAGGGGTGAAGTTGCCGGCAGAGGGCATTACTGTTGTCTACCGTGCCGACGGTTCCGGCACATCGTTCTTGTTTACAGACTATTTGTCTAAAGTGAATGGTGACTTCAAATCGAAAGTCGGATCAGGTACTACTGTGAAATGGCCAACTGGCGTAGGCGGCAAAGGTAATGAAGGCGTGGCGTCAAACGTGAAGCAAATCAAGGGCGCAATTGGGTATGTTGAGTTTGCTTACGCGAAGAAGAATGATCTGGTCTATTTGCAGCTGCAAAATCACGACGGCCAGTTTATTCAGCCAAATGACTCGACATTTAAGTCCGCAGCAGCAGGTGCTGACTGGGAGAAAACTCCAGGCTTCGCCGTAGTTTCTACTGATCAACCTGGCAAGAACAGTTGGCCTATCACTGGTGCCACTTTCGCGCTGATGCACACGACCCAGGCCGATGCGGTTAAAGCAAAAGAAGTATTGAAGTTTTTTGACTGGTCGTACAAAAATGGTGGCCAAATGGCCGCTGAACTTGACTATATTCCGATGCCGATGGAAGTTGTGAAGGTAATTGAAACGGCCTGGAAAAATCAACTCAAGGATGGATCTGGTAACGCCATTTGGTAATTGACTATTTGAATTGCAATTGATGAAGCCATGTGGATTTTTCCACATGGCTTTTTTCTTTAAAGACCTTTATCTTAATATCAACACTGGTTACAAGCAGTGATTTTAGCGCGAGGGGCGTTGAGAATAAGTTAGGTAGTAAATTCAATCTTTCATCCGCTTGACCAACAATCTCTCGTCAGCCTTGCTGCGACTTCGAATGAGAATAAGCTTGTTGCTTAACTTAACACATGCAGCACCGACAGTTCTTGCCTCATTCATGGCGTCGTTTGTCGAGTTCATTGAGGCCCTGACGGTCGTGTTGGCGGTTGGTACTGTGCGTGGCTGGCGTGCAGCTAGCTCCGGCGCCGCCGTCGCATTGTTTTTTCTTGTAGCCATGGTGCTGGCCTTTGGCCGTTCGCTGGCGCAGATACCGCTTCCGGTCATCCAGCTTGTTGTGGGCACATTGCTGTTGCTATTTGGCTTACGCTGGCTGCGTAAAGCAATTTTACGGTCAGCAGGTG
>NZ_JAQQFR010000028.1:0-11339 GCF_046025915.1 Herbaspirillum rhizosphaerae
AAGCAAAAGAAAAAGGCCCACCAAAAGGTGAGCCTTTTTCATTGAAACTTGGTGCTGGCTGCAGGACTTGAACCCGCCACCCCCTGATTACAAGTCCGGGCCAGATTTCATTAAAAACAAGCACTTAGATTGTTTTTTGCTCCGCAATCCACAAAAATATCCCGCCCGTGAAGCCGCATTGTGCCTGATTCGATAGGAAATTGCGGAGCAAAATTAGAGGAAATAATGAGCGCGAGTGAAATAAAACAAAATTCCTTGATAGAGTTGCGGCTTGGGCTGCCTGCCAAGGTCCGCAATCGGCCAATTGCGGACGTCGAAAACATTAACTTGGGCTGTGTCATCAGATGCCTAGCCCGCAACATTTATTACTTTAACGAGGGTAAAGATGTCTCGAATTAGTTCTCGCTTGAGAAAGCTGTTTGCGGTTATTGCGATTTTCTCCAGCCTCGCTCATGCCCAGCCGTCTTCAATCACTGGGACTTGGGAGTTGACGTACGTTGCTCCACAAGCTGCAATGAATACCATGCCAAATGGCGTGTCGAATCAAAAACTGTATTTTTCTGAAACGGGTAAGTTATATGTTCTGGCCCCCGATCAGATATCAGTTGAAGGCGTTACTGCAGTCGACTATGTCTTTGACGGAAAACAATTAAAACTGAATGCCCCAGGAGCGCAGCGACAGCGGGAGGTGAACATCACTTTTGCTGATAGCAGCACGATGGTGATGACACAGACCTCCGAAGCCAAGCGCATCTTTAAACGTGTAAAGAGCGTTGAGACCAAACTTGAGCCCCAAAGTCTACAGCTGGTGACTGATGGTTCAAGGTCTGAAGATTCTCAATATGATCGCAGCGATTACTCTGGGCTGCCTGCGTTTGAAAAAGTAAAGGGTATGTGGGAAGTCATTGCGTACGAGCGGGTCCCGAGAAGTCAAATGCCACCTTACGGATTTTTCAACGATGTGTGGAAGATAGATTCTTCCGCCGTCACTATTTTCCGCCGCGAACCGGTAGCAAAGGATGCAGTTCCAAATATGTTCAATGGAAGCCTGACTAGCAGCGGCATTAGCTTGGGTGGGCCGATTGGATCGAAGATCGAATGGACGACATCCTTCAACGAATGGGGCCAGCTTGTATTGGACAGCAAATACTGCCGCGTAGTCCTGAAGCGTACGACCGCCAAAGACGGGGATATTTCAGCGTTTCCGTTGAAGGTAGTTGTAGTGCGTTTTGATGGACATAACTGAAAGGGAGTTTCGTTGCTGCATGTTCGCAATCGGCCAGAAGCAGCCGCGATAAAAGTAGGACTTGGAATTGACGATTTCTGCGATGATTAGTCGCTCGGATCAAATAAAATAAAAAATGACGCCACAGACCCTACTACGTTCTTCAATTTCAGAAGCTTCTGTGCCTGGCGCATCCATGGCCGTCATTCGCGACGGCGTGTTGACGATGACTGCTGTCGGTGTCAGAGACAATGTCAAAGGTGAGCCTGTCGACAATCAAACTGTGTTTGATGCGGCTTCACTCAGTAAGCCTATGGTGGCTTATGCAGTGCTCCAGCTTGTGGATGCCGGCATGCTCAAGCTGGACGAGGTACTTTCGGCGTATGTCTCGCCAGTCGTGGAAGACTCGCCTGCGGCGGCAAGAATCACGGCGCGCCATATTCTTACTCACACATCAGGACTTCCCAATTTATGGAGCAAAGATCCTCCGCAAGTTCATTTTCATCCGGGTACGCGATTTAGCTATTCCAGCGTTGGATTTTCCTATCTTCAACGCGCTATTGAAGCGATAACGGGCGAGTCTCTGGAAACCAACATGAAGCGGCTTGTATTCGAACCGCTTCGCATGAAATCGTCCAGTTTTGAATGGCAACATCAATACGCCGACAATGTGGCGCAGCCACATGAAAACGGTGAACGGCTAGATAAACATCACCCTCCACGCGCTAGTGCTTCTTACTCGCTTCAAACGACCGCAACTGATTATGGCGCTTTTCTTGCGGCGGTACTGAGTGGTGAAAGACTGAAGGAAGCAACAAGCGAGCAATGGCTAGCCCCTGCTATCAATGCCACAAAGGGAACTGCCGAGCACCTGGAAAGCGTGCCCGCTGAAACCGAAAAGGACATCGGATGGGGACTTGGCTGGGGATTGGAGCTAGGCCGCGGCACGTTCTTCCAATGGGGAAAAATATCTGGCGTGCGTACATTCGTAATGGGAAGTCGACCCGAGCGGTCTGGCGTTGTTTTGTTCACCAACAGCAATACAGGTCTTCGCTTGATGAGCGATATAGCCCACGTGGTCCTTCCTGGCGAACATCCTGCTATTCAATGGCTAAAAATGTGCGTTTCCGAGAATTAGAACAACGACCAAAAACGCCTCAGCGAGTGCTCCGTTCTCTGCTGGCGACGGCTGCAATCGGCCAGAAGCGGACTTCAGATCTCAACCCTAAATCAAATAATGGAAGACCCAGTCACATTTGACGTTTATGCCAAGGCATTCGAACCATACGCTGACCTTTTGCGGCTTATGGTCGCCACTAATGCATATGAGAGCCAGCTAAAAGTCCGTGTCGCCGCAAATAACGCATTGAATCTGGGTGACTTCAGCTTGATTGCGAAACATGTCAGCTGGACACAAGCCCAAACTCTCTTGGCAGAAGTTGCGTCCAGAAGTGCGACAAAGTTGATACAGGCTGGGTATTTCCCTTCGGAGACTCTTAAGTATTGCGTCAAACATGACTTTTATTATGGTGGTTGCTTGGGCTGTCACGTCTGCAATAATTTTTTTACGAAGTAGTTCCAGTTTGCGCTGATACCCGCTTTCGGCCAGAAGCGGACCTCGGTTGCAAGTATCCTTTTGCCAAAGAATTCGAGAATATGAAATCAAATTCATCACTTGCAACACCGTTCTTTGAAGCATTGATCGGAGAGAAAATATCTCATGTGTGGAGAGGCGGTGGCTCGGCAATCTTTATTGAATTGGGTAGCCTCAGAAAATCGAGGAAACTCAATGGTGAACCAGGTGAGCCCACAGGGGATATCTCTGTGATGATTGAATGGAGTTGGCGTATTGAAGGACCTAAATCTATCCTGGGAGGAAGCTGGAGCGCTGAACGTAGCTGGCCAAAGATATTTAAAAAGATCGTCGGAGAATCAATTCTCGACGTGCAGTTATTCGGCGCACTTCCAGAAATTTGCATCTTGCTTTCGAACGGCTTGCGAGTGACCTCATTCATGACTGCGAACGGCCAACCGCAATGGGCAATACTTACCCACGATGTCAGTCGCGGTAGTCTCGGAGTAAAAAGAGGACGTCTTCATGTCGAAATATAATTGCACTCGGATGGCTGAAATCGGCCAGAAGCGGACTTAGTAGGCAAAAAAATAGCCCGATGAATTCGGGCTATTTTTTTGCGAGTAAAAATTATCCTGTTTTAGCGACTGCATAAAATCACCAAAAAACAGCCTGCTCCGCAAAAAAAAGTGCATTGCGGAGCAAAAGAAAAAGGCTCTCCGGTCGGAGAGCCTTTTAAATACTGGTGCTGGCTGCAGGACTTGAACCCGCCACCCCCTGATTACAAGTCAGGTGCTCTACCAGATGAGCTAAGCCAGCAAAACTGAGAACGAGATTATAGCCTATTTAATTCTGGTTAGTACAGGTCTTCCACCTTTTTTTGGTGGTTCAGGCTCATTATCGTGGTTTTCTTCGCTACTGGACTCGACTTTTTCCGATGCCGGGACGGATGCAAGGCCTAAAGGCTGCGCCGGCGCTGCCTCAGGCTGATCATTCGTCTGTTCGCCGACAGCGAGCACTGCCGGCGCTTCGAACGCCATGCCTTGCCCGTTTTCGCGCGCATAGATGGCGATGACGTTATCGACAGGAACCGAAATGTCGCGCGAGACACCACCGAAACGTGCGCTGAAACCGATGACGTCGTTGTCCATCTTGAGGCCACTGGTGGCTTCGAAGCTAATGTTGAGGACAATCTCACCGTTCTTGACGAATTGCATGGGCACGCGCGTTCGCGCATCCACCACGACCGCGATGTGCGGCGTATAGCCGTTGTCTGTGCACCATTCGTAGATGGCGCGCAGGAGATAAGGTTTGGTAGATACTTCTGGCATGACAAAAACCGATCTGGAAAAACGGACTGCTGCGCAATAACGCTGCAATCTTGAAAGCGACCATCTTAAATGCGTTCGCCGATTGTCCTATTGAAATGGATCAACCGGCGAGACAGGATAATACAAAATGCAGCGCGAAGCTTAACGACGCATGACCTTTTCAGAAGGTGTCAGTGCTTCGATGTAAGCAGGACGCGAGAAAATACGCTCAGCGTATTTCATCAGCGGCGCTGCTGTCTTCGACAGTTCGATACCGTAGTGGTCGAGACGCCAGAGCAACGGCGCCAGCGCGACGTCGAGCATGGAGAACTCGTCGCCGAGCATGTACTTGTTCTTCAGGAACAACGGAGCCAGCGTAGTCAGGCGATCGCGGATTTCTGCGCGGGCCTTTTCGTGAGATTTTTCTGCTGCCTTGGTTTTTTCATTTTCCAGGGTGTGCACATGGATGAACAATTCTTTTTCGAAATTGAACAGCATGAGGCGTGCACGCGCGCGCATCAACGGATCTGCCGGCATCAGTTGCGGATGCGGGAAGCGTTCGTCGATGTATTCATTGATGATGTTGGATTCGTACAGAACCAGATCGCGCTCGACCAGGATAGGCACCTGACCGTATGGGTTCATGACCGAGATATCTTCCGGCTTGTTGAACAGGTCAACGTCGCGGATTTCAAAGTCCATGCCCTTTTCGAACAGAACGAGGCGGCAACGTTGCGAGAATGGGCAGGTTGTGCCCGAGTAGAGAACCATCATTTTTGTAGTGCCTTAGAAACAAAGGGGTGAGACGCTGTACGTCTCACCCCGATACGTACGTCCGCAGACTGCGCGGACACAATAAACTTACTTCACTGCTTACTTAACTTCTTTCCAGAAGGAGGCGTTCAGACGCCATGCCAACACAAGGAAGCAACCCAAGAACAGTAAAACCCAGACGCCGAGACGCTTACGCGTATTTTGCGCGGGTTCACCCATCCATTGCAAGTATCCGACCAAATCAGCGACCGCATTGTCGTATTCGACAGCAGTCATCTTGCCTGGTTTCAACTGTTCGAAGCCGACAAACTTGTGAATGGTCTTGCCTTCTTCGTGCGGATCTTTCTCTTCGGCATACTTTGGAGCGCGAATACCTTGCAATTCCCACAACACGTGCGGCATGCCGACGTTAGGGAAAACCATGTTATTCCAGCCGGTTGGGCGGCTGTCGTCCTTGTAATACGTACGCAGATAGGTATAGATCCAGTCCGGACCGGTGCCTGATTCGGACGCTTTGGCACGGGCAATCACGGACAAGTCCGGCGGAACCGCACCAAACCATGCCTTGGCATCTTGCGGCAGCATGGTGTTTTTCATCAGATCGCCGACTTTTTCGCCGGTGAACAACAGATTGTTTTTGATTTGGTCTTCCGACAAGCCAATGTCGCGCAGACGGTTGTAACGCATGGCTGATGCCGAGTGGCAATTCAGGCAATAGTTGACGAACAGTTTGGCGCCATTTTGCAGGGCAGAAACGTCGGTCGTGCGATCCGGCGCCGTATCCAGCGGGTACCCGCCTTCATTGGCGTAAGCCAGCGCAGGCAGCAGCACGAGAGTCGCAATCAGTCTTTTCAGCAATATCATTTTTATCCTCGTGGCTGGCTTAGTGCGGATGATAAGTAACGCGGTCAGGCACTTGCTTGAACTGTCCTGCAGCACTCCACCATGGCATCAGCAAAAAGAAACCGAAGTAAATGAAAGTACATACTTGACTTACGGTCTGAGCAATATCGTTCAGGATAATGTGTTCACCGACACGCAGCGCACCCCAGACTCCCGGCGGCTTGACGCCCAGATATCCCAGCACCAGGAACGCAATCGCGAACACGATGTAGATATGCTTGTGCCAGCTCGGGCGATAGCGGATCGACTTCACTTTTGAATGATCCAGCCAAGGCAAGCCGCCGAGGATCATGACGGAGACACCCATCAGCACGACACCAAAGAATTTCGCATCGAAAATCGCCATACCGGCAATGATCGCTACACCGATGACGATCGCCGCGATCTTGAAGATCGCATTGCGGTTTGATTTCACCAGCAGCAGCGCGACGTAGGCGGCAATACCGGCCATCAGATAGACCATGAAGTCCGAGGTCGTTGCACGCAGGATCGAGTAAAACGGCGTGAAGTACCAGACCGGCGCGATGTGCGGCGGGGTCTTGAGCGAATCGGCTGGAATGAAGTTGTTGTATTCGAGGAAGTAGCCACCCATTTCCGGCGCGAAGAACACGACGGCGGTAAATACGATCAGGAACACGGCAACCGCCATGATGTCATGCACGGAGTAGTAAGGATGGAAAGGAACACCGTCCAGAGGCACGCCTTTTTCGTCCAGCTTTTCCTTGATCTCGACGCCATCCGGATTGTTCGAACCGACTTCGTGCAACGCGATGATGTGCGCAACCACCAGACCGATCAGCACTAGCGGGATCGCGATCACGTGGAACGAGAAGAAACGGTTCAACGTCGCGTCGGAAACCACGTAGTCGCCGCGAATCCACAGCGACAGATCAGGGCCGATGAAAGGAATCGCGCCGAACAGGTTGACGATCACCTGTGCGCCCCAGTACGACATCTGGCCCCATGGCAGCAGGTAACCCATGAAGGCTTCGCCCATCAGGCACAGGAAGATCGCCACACCGAACAGCCAGACCAGCTCGCGTGGCTTGCGGTACGAGCCGTACAGCAGGCCGCGCACCATGTGCAGGTAGACCACGATGAAGAATGCCGACGCGCCGGTGGAGTGCATATAACGCACCAGCCAGCCCCAGGGGACGTCGCGCATGATGTATTCAACGGAAGCGAAGGCCAGGTTGGCATCCGGCTTGTAATGCATCACCAGGAAAATCCCGGTCACGATCTGAATGACCAGAACCAGCAACGCCAGCGAACCGAAGGCGTACCAGAAATTGAAATTCTTGGGAGCGTAGTACTCGGAAAGGTGAGCTTTCCAAGTGGAAGTCAGAGGAAAACGGGCGTCAACCCAGTTCAATGCTTTTGCGGATACAGGTGCGTCTTTCGGCAATTGTTTTTCTTGGAATGCAGCCATGGTTACGCCTCGCCTTTCTCATCTTTGCCGATGACCAGTTTCGTGTCACCTTCAAACATGTACCGTGGAACCTGGAGGTTGTCTGGGGACGGTTTGTTTTTGTAGACCCGGCCCGCCAGGTCAAACGTTGAACCGTGGCACGGACAAAGGAAACCACCTTGCCAGTCGTCCGGCAGCGATGGTTGCGCACCAGCTTGGAACTTGGAGCTTGGCGAGCAGCCCAGATGCGGACAGATACCCACGACGACCAACAAATCCTTCTTGATCGAACGCCATTCGTTCAGTGCGTATTCAGGGGTGGTAGAAAATTCGGTGCGCTTGGATTGAGGATCAGCGACCTGTGCGTCGACTTTTTTCAGCGAATCCACCATTTCCGGTGTGCGCTTCAGAATCCAAACAGGCTTGCCGCGCCATTCGACGGTTTTCATCTCTCCCGGTGCCAAGGTGGAAATATCCACTTCGACCGGTGCGCCCGCTGCTTTAGCGCGCTCAGATGGTTGAAAAGTTGAAACAAATGCTCCTGCTGTAGCCAGTCCTGCCACGCCACCCGCCGCGCAAGTCGCGACGAGCAAACCTCGCCGACTGGAGTCGACCTGTTTTTCGTTACTCATACCAACCCCAATTAGTGAAAATACGAAAACTCAACGGAACTTCCAGCAACCTTAGATTATAACTAACCTGAAGTGCCTTTTAAAGCGAATAACAATTCGGGAAATGCGATTTATGGAACTTTTTTAATATTTCAAGTACTTCCATAGAAATGTCTCTGTTTTTTGTATTGTGCAATAAATTGCCAGCAATTTACTTTTTAATCGAAGCACGATATAACCGACTGCGTCGTTTTGCAACAATTTATAGGAGAAAAAGATGGGCATGATGCAAGAATTTCGTACTTTCGCGCTCAAGGGCAACGTTGTCGACCTCGCTGTCGGTGTGATTATCGGCGGTGCTTTCGGCAAAATCGTCGAATCGTTGGTGCAAGATATCATCATGCCGGTGGTCGGAAGAATCTTTGGCGGACTCGATTTTGCGAACTACTACCTGCCGCTGAACGGCCAGGGAAGCCAACTGACGCTGGTTGAGGCGAAAAAGGCCGGCGCGGTTTTCGCCTACGGCAATTTCCTGACTATTTTGATCAACTTTTTGATTCTGGCTTTCATCATTTTCCAAATGGTGCGCATGATCAATAAAGCGCGCGATCTGGCGAGCCATCAGAAAGAAGAGGCGCCCGCCGCTCCTGCCGCACCACCGGAAGATATCGTCCTGCTCCGTGAAATCCGTGATTCGCTGAAAAAATAAGCTCGCGATACAAAAAAACCCGCTCGCAGCGGGTTTTTTTATCGGGGAATTGCATCAGGCCGGATTGTCGATGTCGATAAATTGATGATGAATGCCGAACTGCTCCGCAATATGCGCACCCAGTGCCTGCACGCCGTAGCGTTCGGTGGCATGGTGACCTGCGGCGATGTAGGCGACGCCGCTCTCACGCGCCAGATGCACGGTTTGTTCGGAGATTTCGCCACTGATGTACACGGATGCGCCGGCGGCAATGGCGTCGCCAAGAAAGCCTTGCGCACCGCCGGTGCACCAACCTACCTTGCCGATTGCTTGATTGGCGTCGCCGATCAGCAGAGGCGTGCGCCCCAGGCGGCGCTCAATCAGGCGGGCAAGGTCACCCACGGTCGCGACATTGGCGTCGGGCTGCACACTTCCCAGCCATCCCAGCTTATCGTCGCAGAAGCGATCCTCGCCGATCAGGCTGAGTTGACGCCCGAGCTGTGCGTTGTTGCCAAGCTCAGCGTGACCATCGAGCGGCAGGTGATAAGCAAACAAGTTGATATCGTGCGTCAGAAGCGACTTAAGGCGCTTTTGCCGGGTACCGATGACACGCGGATCCTCGCCGCGCCAGAAATAGCCGTGGTGAACCAGAATGGCGTCTGCCTTCAACTCCACCGCCGCATCAATCAACGCCTGGCTCGCCGTGACGCCGCTGACAACCAGCCCGATCTCGGCACGCCCTTCCACCTGTAGCCCATTTGGGCAATAATCGCGGTATTGTGCGATATTCAGCGTTTGCGCTAAGTATTTGGCAAGTTCATCCCTATTTGCTGTGCGCAGGGTCATCTTTTATCCTCATTTTTATTTCAATATGCGACGTTTTTGGCTGTTGTTTGCACAAACCGTAACGGTCGGTTTGGCGGTTTGGTTCATTGTAGCTACCTTGAAGCCTGATTGGGCCAGTGGAACCTTGAGTTCCCGCGTGCGTCCCGCCGCTTCCTCGGTTCAGATGCAGGAAGCCGCTCCCGGTGCGCCGACGCCTAACTCCTATCGAGACGCCGCGCGTCAGGCGATGCCGTCGGTGGTGAACATCTTCACCACGACGGAAGCACGCCCGCAAAAAAATCCTTTCATGGATGATCCGTTCTTCAAGAAATTCTTCGGTGACCAGTTCGAGGATCAACAGGACGACAAACAATCCAGCCTTGGTTCCGGCGTGATCGTCAGCCCGCAAGGCTACATCCTGACCAACAATCACGTAGTCGAAGCCGCCGACGAAATCGAAGTGGCGCTGGCTGACGGCCGCAAGGCAACCGCAAAAGTCGTCGGCACCGATCCGGAAACCGACCTCGCCGTAATCAAGATCGACTTGCCGAACCTGCCTGCCATCACGCTGGCGCATGTGGAGCAAGCCACCGTCGGCGACATCGTGCTGGCCATCGGCAATCCGTTTGGCGTTGGCCAGACCGTCACCATGGGCATTATCTCGGCGCTGGGTCGCAATCACCTCGGCATCAACACCTTCGAGAACTTCATCCAGACCGATGCAGCGATCAACCCGGGCAATTCCGGCGGTGCACTGGTCGATACCAACGGCAACCTGCTGGGCATCAACACGGCGATTTATTCGCGTACCGGGGGCAACCTGGGCATCGGCTTCGCCATTCCCGTCTCGACCGCCAAGAACGTGATGGAAGCCATCATCAGTCACGGCCAGGTCGTCCGCGGATGGATCGGCGTCGAGCCACAGGACATCACACCTGAACTGGCAGAAAGCTTCGGCCTGACCAAGAAGACCGGCGCCATTATCGCGGGCGTGCTCAAGAATGGCCCTGCGGACAAGGCCGGCATGAAGCCGGGAGATATCCTGATCAGCGTTGAAGGCAAGACCGTCAGCGACACGACCGAAATGCTAAACCTGATCGCGCAACTGACGCCTGGAGCAAAGGCCAAGATGACCGTGCTGCGCAAGGCGCAGGAAACCACACTGGAAATCGTCGTCGGCAAGCGCCCGCCGCCGAAACGCGAAGAGCGCGAATAGCAAAGAAATCGAGAGTAACGAGCAGCCCTCGTTACTCTCGTATCAGCTGAAGCGAACACCACGAATAGAAACAAGAGAGCAAGCGTATGCACATCCGTGATCTGACTCAATATCTGGCAGAGCTGTCGGAGAACAATAACCGCGCCTGGTTCGTCATGAACAAGCCACGCTATGACATCCTGCGTGCCGAGTTTTTGGAACTGGTGACTCAGTTGATCGCCGACATCAGCAAATTCGATCCGATCATCGCCAGCTGCAATCCAAAGAAAGCACTGTTTCGCATCAACCGCGACATGCGCTTCTCGCACGACAAGAGCCCGTACAAGACGCACTTCTCCGCTTCGCTGACGGCCAGCGGCTTGAAGAAACCGAGCTCCGGCGGCGGACCTGCCTATTACTTCCACATCGATGCCGACGGTCAGTTGCTGATCGCCGGTGGTGAATACATGCCGCCCTCGGATCGCCTGCGTGCAATCCGTCAAACGGTCATTTCCGATGCCGCTGGTTTCAGCAAGGTGATCAAGACCAAGTCCATCAAGGACAACTACGGCGGTTTGCAGGAAGAAGGCAAACTGACGCGTCCACCCAAGGGTTTCGACGCCGACAGCCCGCATATCGAATACGTCAAGCTGAAGAACTTCATCGTCTGGAAAGAAAGCAGCATCAAGAAGAAGATTCCAGCCGATCTCGGCAAGGAAGTACTGGCTGGCTTCAAGGATGCATATCCGCTGGTGCATTGGCTGCGCCAGATCCCCCTGGTGGTACCCGAGTAATCGGCCTCCGGCCAAATAAAAAAGCCACTGCAT
>NZ_JAQQFR010000029.1:0-6501 GCF_046025915.1 Herbaspirillum rhizosphaerae
CCATGGCCGAAGGCGGAAAACTGTACCACGCCGATTAACTAATTCAAAGATAATCGTAGCGCTTCGGAATGACCTTGATTTATGGTTGATAGCGGAAGGTATTTTTTAATCTCGATGCGACCACTCTTTAAATCTTAAAGAGTAGCTAGTTCTCACCAACATGTTGCCGCAACTCTTTCATGGCATGTATGGTCTAGTCCGATCACAAGTCGCGTCTAGCTGTTCCGGACGTCGTACTATTTAACCAATTTGATTGAGAGGGAGGATATCAAAGCGGTTTCGGCTTTAATGGGACACTTGTCTCTTGCCATCACTGCACAATATTTCGAACAGGATACTCGGACGAATTAGTTCTGAAATACTTTGATTGTGTTTGTTAGATCGTTATAGAGTAAGTCGATGTAATCAGAGTTCGTTTTTTTTCAAGCGTTTATTCTCGTACATTAATTTATCGGCCTTGTCGATAAATTCCTCTAGATTTTTGTCCAATGATTGGTTGTATTCGACAATACCTACGTCGTAAGTAATATTGTAGCCTCGTTCCTCGCTTTCGTTGTGCTTCGCGACACTCTCGGAGAATCTCGCTAATACCAATTCACTTTCTTCTTTATCTGAACTTGTCAGCAACACTGCAAATTCATCACCACCAATCCTGCCAATAACGTCAGTTTCGCGGAAGCAAAGCATCAACAACTCGCTAAAGCTCACTAGTGCCCGATCTCCCTCAGCGTGACCAAAGCGGTCATTAATTTCTTTGAAGCGTGTAAGATCGAAGAAAAACAAGGTCGCTGGTTTTTTTTGTCGCGTACAGAACCTGAGCGCATGCATGCACAACGCTTCAAATCCTCGACGATTGGAAATCGATGTCAATGAGTCCATTGTTGCCAGTTGAACAGCTGCAATTTCTTGCTCAACCATGAGCGTAAGATCTTTAAGGAGGCTTTTGTCTTCGTCAGTAAAGTTTCGCGGTTTAACGTCCAATATGCATAGCGTACCCACTTTACTGCCGTCAGCTGCTTTGATTGGGCATCCGGCATAGAAGCGAATTTTCGGACCGTTCTTTACCAGCGGATTGTCAAAGAAACGTTCATCGAGTTCGGTGTCTCGAATAGAAAACACATCATCTCCCAAAATAGCATGTCCGCAAAAAGAGATATCTCTCGATGTTTCCAGTACTTTCAAGCCAATGTTAGACTTGAACCATTGGCGATCTGCGTCTATTAGGCTGACTAGAGACATCGGGACTTCAAACAGACGCTTGGCTAGCCGTGTCACCCGATCGAATCGCTCTTCAGCAGTTGTGTCTAGAATTTTTAACGCTCGTAACATATCGAGACGTACACATTCGTTTGCGGGCAATGGCGGCTTTATCATGATTGAGAAATTTGGTGAATACCGTTATTTGCGGATTTAGCTCAACTATATTGAGATTGTGAAATTTTAAAGTTGTTTGTAAGCAGGGAGCGTCGGCTCCGTGCACAGCTACCAAAACGTATTGGGAAACGATTTATTTATGATGCAAAATGACTCTTGCTTGCTTCTAGGTCCAGGCCGCTTGGTCTATCTGACCAAGACCTTGGAATATTGGTTTGCTGAAGAAATACCCTTGCATCAGTTCAATCCCAGCATCAGCAAGAAAATCTCGCTCTCCCCTCGTCTCAATGCCTTCAGCAAGTATTAAGATATTAAGCTCTCTACACATTGACGCGATTGCACGGACAATTGCTTGACGCGATCCACTAGAATCAATGTTTCGTACCAGGTCCATGTCGATTTTGATTAAGTCAGGCTGATATTCTGAAAGTAAATTGAGGCCCGCGTAGCCGGCGCCGAAGTCATCAATTGCAGTCTGAAAACCAAAGCGACGGTATTCACGAAAGATATTTACAAGATGCGCACGGTCTTGAACCTGCTCACCTTCGGTCACCTCGAAAATTATTCGCTCGATCGGGAAATTATTCATGCGCGCCGCTTCAAAGGTAGTGCGGATGCAGACCTCAGGGCGATACACGGCGTTAGGAAGAAAATTTATCGACAATAGCTCACGCATTCCAAGCTTTGCGGCACCTGCTACGGCCTTTACGCGGCAAGCTTGGTCAAAACTATAGACATTTTCATTGTTAACTTTCGCAAGAACACTCGCCGCAGACTCACCATTTGGGCCACGTACTAACGCCTCATGTGCGTAAATAGTGCGAGTAGAGAAATTGACTATAGGTTGATACGCGTACTCGAAATCGAAATCGATTCCATTGCTATCACGACAGCCTTCACATTGCGTTACTGTAGTCTTCTCACTTTGGCTTTTTGCAATATTAATCATTCTTTATCCAGGACTATCTAGTAAATCGAACTATACAAATTAGCTCTACCGTCAAATAATTCCTAGCTCTTGAAAATCTTGAGTAAGGTGGCTGCCGGGGAGACTGAGCCAATTTTTCGATCTGTTTTTGCCGCTTCGATTACCTCAACCAACTCGACGTATTTATCAGATTGTCGATCATCTAAATTAACCATATTCATACTCCAACGCGGAAAAGTTCGAAACTTTGCAGGCTCGTTGTAAAGAATTCGCGAATCCTTATGTCGAGGATCTTTTTCGATCTTGTTATAGAGATTATTCAAGATTACTTCTGGACCCTCTAAAACCTGTAAAAACCAGCCCCCGTTGTAAAACAAACTGCCTGTAACCTCGATAGGTTGATTGTTGGATTTAGATTGCTTTTGAATTGTATTCAGATCTTCCAAAGACATTTTTCGCACGGCTTGACTAATATATATAAGTTGATTTATTGACATTTTCAATCCTGATTTTGATTAATACGGTCTACGAGAAATTTTGTCTACTACCTGTTAACAACCCTCAGGCCTTAGTCCAGTTTTCCAGGTCTATTCTGAAATCAATTCCAAATGGCCTTTATCAGTAGGTGTGAATACTTACGATGCATGAGAATTTGAGGACTGCATTCTAATTGTGGAGCGGCGGATGGTTGATGAACTCTCTGTTGCGGCAATAACACTTCCAAGCTGCCATAGCATCGCTAATCGAATGAAACTCCTGCACGCTCGATAGCGGTTTTTTAAATACGGGAATTGCTCCTCCGCCTACCCAGATGTCGACATTTTGAGGAAGCTCTTTCCTCAAATGGATTAAAAAAGGAGTAATTTTTCTTCTTGGAAATCCACAACTAAAAGAAAGCGCGACGATTTGAATTTCATGGACGCGCGATATTTCCGTGATTTCCTTTAACGGTAGTTCCGCTCCAGCGTAGAGACAATCTGCACCTTCATGACTTAATGCAGCTTCGAGCATTAAAAGCTCCATCGTATGCAATTCGCCGGGCGCAGTAGTGAGCAAAACCTTCGGTCCTATTCGCATACTTGAAATATCGGCAATGGCATTCCGTAAGGCACGTGAAATAATCTCCGTGACAACATGCTCCTCCCAAATAGCCAATTTCCCCGTTGACCATGCAGTTCCGATTTTGTGTTGCATAGCAGGCAAGTATTCAGTTACCACCTTCACTAAGCCGTGCTGTGAGATTGCAGCCTTTAGCTCGGCCCGGAATACAGATGGCTCACCTAAAGTCCAAAGTTCATCAATCTTTTCGGTCGTAGGGTTCGAGGACGGTAAACCGTTCTGGAAGTTTTGAAGTTCGATTGGTGACAGGCCAACTATAAATCGAGGAGCGATACCCAAGTCCAGCAGACTCTTCAATGTACGCAACTGACTGATCTGTTCCTCAATGTAAATGCGGCGTCCCGTAAGACCTCGTGTTGGAATGGGAAAACCATAGCGATCCTCCCACTTCCGTAGAGTTTCTTTCGACAAACCTGATACCTCTGCTGCCATACCAATCTCTATGAATTTCATAAATTCGCGCAGCTGTCTTTTATTAATTGTACTATTAATAAAAAAATAAAGAATTTGTCTAGGACAAAATTAAAATATCCCAATATTCACGAATTAAAGGTAGTGAAAGTGAAACTAAGATCGCGCCTTGCATTGATGGCTTTCCTAGCTCTAGTTCCCTTGCTTATTTTTTCAAGCATAGCTGCGAAACGATTGAGCGACGGCACGCGTGAAAATGCGTTGAGAGCGATGCAAGAGACTGCCCATACCACAGCACTAATCATTGACCGCGAGTTACAAGTTGCTTTGTCGTCTGTTTCAGTGTTGTCAAGATCGCCGCTGCTTATGCAGGGACACTGGGAACAGTTTTACAACCAAGTGAAATCAGCCGTTCCTGGTGATAGCGGCTGGGTTATTCTTTATACGCCCGATGGAAAACAAGTTTTTAACACCAGACTTCCCTTTGGGGCACAGTTGCCGTTTCGCCCTTCGCCAGAAGAGTTGGCTCTTATCATAACGAAAAAAAAACCGCATATTTCCGGTTTGGTCTGGGCTAGTACCCTTAAACAGAACGTTGTATTTGTTGATCTCCCTATTAGAACTACAGATGGCCGGAACTACGTTTTGTCTCAAGCATTTTATTCAGATCATTTCGATGTCGCTTTTAACGAAAGGGATATACCGTCATCCTGGCTGGTTGGGATCTTTGACCAGAATGGGATAACTATCGGGAGAAGTATTAAGGCTGACGAATTTGTCGGAAAACCAGCGAGGGCAGACACGCTGAAAGCGATACAGTCAAAATTCGACACGATCATTAAACATTCTATTCGGGGAAACATCGAAGTTTATGACGTCATAACGCACTCGAAATTAGCTGGTTGGGCTGTTGCAGTTGGAGTACCGGCAGACGAAATTGATGGTCAAGTGCGGCAAGCTGGCTATATCGCAATAGGAGGGTTGGCGCTAGCGATTTGTGCCGCGTTAATAAGCGCAGGTTTGGTAGGGAGAAAACTCGCAAACTCGATGGAAATGGCTGCGACTGCTTCAGAGATGGTAGGGAGAAGCGAAGAGCTTCCTACGATGTTGCCATCAGGCACCATAGAAATCGATAACCTCCAGCGTACCATCGTTGATGCAGCCATAAAGCTGAAAGACGCAGAAATCAAACGTGCATCAATTGAGGAAAAGAATGCTCAGTTGTTGGAATCAGAGCAAGCTGCACTACGCGCAGCTGAAATTGAAAATAAACGGAAGGACGAGTTTCTGGCCATGCTCGGACATGAGCTCAGAAATCCTTTGGCGGCTATTACTAGCGCAATCGCATTATTGAGAATAAAAGCAGCCAATGACGCTACGATTTTGCGCCCAGCTGAAATCATTCATCGACAAAGTCAGCATCTCCGAGAGATTTTGGATGATTTACTTGATCTTAGCCGCGTCATATACGGCAAAGTGCAGCTGGAAATGCAAGCAACGGATCTTGGTTTGCTCGTTGGAAATTCTATCAACACTATGGTTGATACTTCAAAATTTTCTAAACACGTTTTTTCATTTTATACCGAGTCGCTTACGATCAATGCTGATGCAACTCGGATTGAGCAAGTGTTCAGCAATCTCATCGAAAATTCTCTTAAATATACAGATGAAGGCGGATCCATAAGCGTTTCTGTGAGCCGCGACAAAGACATGGCGCTGCTGAGTGTTATGGATACAGGCGTTGGTATTTCCCCCAACTTACTACCGTTTATTTTCGACGTGTTCATGCAGGGTGACAATACACTGGCTCGTACTAAGGGAGGTATGGGCATCGGGCTCAGTTTAGTGCACAAGCTTGTAGCCCTTCATGGCGGTACGGTCAATGTTCACTCCGAAGGTGTTGGTAAGGGATCTTCATTTTATGTGAGACTTCCTCTGATAGAGACGGATGCGCCAAAATTTAGACTACCTAAAAATGAAATCGATATGTCTTTGTCTGGTTACAAGATTTTGCTTGTAGAAGATCAGGACGACTTGCGGGAAATGCAGCAAGCACTTTTAAAGGAACTTGGTTTAGAAGTGTGGGCCTCCTCAAATGGTAAGGATGCCATTAAGATTGCAGAGGTGCGAGAGCCACAAGTTGCCTTGATAGATATTGGACTTCCTGAGATGAATGGGTATCAAATCGCTGCAGCATTGCGCAGTAACTCTAAAACTGCTTCTGTCAAGCTCATAGCACTCACGGGATACGGGTTGAAGGAGGATAAGGAGCAGGCCATCAAAGCGGGGTTCGATCATCATTTAACGAAGCCCCTACGCTTAGGTGAGTTAGAAAAATGTTTGACAGTTTTGTTGCCTCGCTAGCCAAGACTCGTCGATAAACCTTCTGCAGCGATACGTTTGTCCTGATACGCTCAGTTTCTGCCTATACCTTTGCCAGCGTAAGGAGCTGTTCCAGTAGTATTTTGGTGCGATCGATGCCATGGCGTAGCGTGGCTAAACGCTCGCGTGCGTTGACCTGTCAATGCAGGCCTATCACCTGGGTGGCCCGGGGAAACCCCTATCAGTATCACTTTTTTTGTGCGGAGCGTCACGGTCACTCGAAATCCTAGCAATTGAGCAAAGCTAGCCACAATAAAAACGCAAAGCTACCTCCAGCGCCCAGATTG
>NZ_JAQQFR010000030.1:0-5501 GCF_046025915.1 Herbaspirillum rhizosphaerae
TATTTTCGGAGCGGACAGCAAAAAGCCCCACACCTTCTGGTATGGGGCTTAAGCTTAATTAATAGCCTGACGATGACCTACTTTCACACTGGTTGCAGCACTATCATCGGCGCGAAGTCGTTTCACGGTCCTGTTCGGGATGGGAAGGGGTGGTACCAACTTGCTATAGTCATCAGGCATAACTTGTAGTGTTGTCTGGGTCCAATTAGAGCTAGGATGGCCAAACAACGCAATCTGGGAAGAAGTAAATATATTTTGGTGTGATGCACATTGGCAAACACATTTTAAACTCTAAAGCTATAACAGCTAATGTTATAGGGACAAGCCACACGGGCAATTAGTATCAGTTAGCTTAACGCATTACTGCGCTTCCACACCTGACCTATCAACGTCCTGGTCTCGAACGACCCTTTAGGGGAGTTAAACTCCCGGGAAGTCTCATCTCAAGGCGAGTTTCCCGCTTAGATGCTTTCAGCGGTTATCTCTTCCGAACTTAGCTACTCGGCAATGCCACTGGCGTGACAACCGATACACCAGAGGTTCGTCCACTCCGGTCCTCTCGTACTAGGAGCAGCCCCCTTCAAACTTCCAACGCCCACGGCAGATAGGGACCAAACTGTCTCACGACGTTTTAAACCCAGCTCACGTACCACTTTAAATGGCGAACAGCCATACCCTTGGGACCGGCTACAGCCCCAGGATGTGATGAGCCGACATCGAGGTGCCAAACTCCCCCGTCGATATGAACTCTTGGGAGGAATCAGCCTGTTATCCCCAGAGTACCTTTTATCCGTTGAGCGATGGCCCTTCCATACAGAACCACCGGATCACTATGTCCTACTTTCGTACCTGCTCGACTTGTCAGTCTCGCAGTTAAGCACGCTTATGCCATTGCACTATTAGCACGATGTCCGACCGTACCTAGCGTACCTTCGAACTCCTCCGTTACACTTTGGGAGGAGACCGCCCCAGTCAAACTGCCTACCATGCACTGTCCCCGATCCGGATAACGGACCAAGGTTAGAACCTCAAACAAACCAGGGTGGTATTTCAAGGATGGCTCCATAGAGACTGGCGTCCCTACTTCAAAGCCTCCCACCTATCCTACACAGATTGGTTCAAAGTCCAATGCAAAGCTACAGTAAAGGTTCATGGGGTCTTTCCGTCTAGCCGCGGGTAGATTGCATCATCACAAACATTTCAACTTCGCTGAGTCTCGGGAGGAGACAGTGTGGCCATCGTTACGCCATTCGTGCAGGTCGGAACTTACCCGACAAGGAATTTCGCTACCTTAGGACCGTTATAGTTACGGCCGCCGTTTACTGGGACTTCAATCAAGAGCTTGCACCCCATCATTTAATCTTCCAGCACCGGGCAGGCGTCACACCCTATACGTCCACTTTCGTGTTTGCAGAGTGCTGTGTTTTTATTAAACAGTCGCAGCCACCTTTTTATTGCAACCCTTTCGTCCTTCAAGCGCAGGCCTGTCAAACTACTAGGGCGTACCTTATCCCGAAGTTACGGTACAAATTTGCCGAGTTCCTTCTCCCGAGTTCTCTCAAGCGCCTTAGAATACTCATCTCGCCCACCTGTGTCGGTTTGCGGTACGGTCTCGTTAGACTGAAGCTTAGAGGCTTTTCTTGGAACCACTTCCGATTGCTTCGCGAACAAGTTCGCTCGTCCCATACCCTTGAATTACGCTGCCGGATTTGCCTAACAGCCTTCTCTGATACAGAAACCGGGACATCCAACACCCGGACAACCTTCCGCGATCCGTCCCCCCATCGCATCTAACGACGGTGCAGGAATATTAACCTGCTTCCCATCAGCTACGCATCTCTGCCTCGCCTTAGGGGCCGACTCACCCTGCTCCGATGAACGTTGAACAGGAAACCTTGGGCTTACGGCGTGGAGGCTTTTCACCCCCATTATCGCTACTCATGTCAGCATTCGCACTTCTGATACCTCCAGCATCCTTTACAAGACACCTTCGCAGGCTTACAGAACGCTCTCCTACCATATCAATAAATTGATATCCGCAGCTTCGGTGACTGGCTTAGCCCCGTTACATCTTCCGCGCAGGACGACTCGATCAGTGAGCTATTACGCTTTCTTTAAAGGATGGCTGCTTCTAAGCCAACCTCCTGACTGTTTTAGCCTTCCCACTTCGTTTTCCACTTAGCCAATCTTTGGGACCTTAGCTGGCGGTCTGGGTTGTTTCCCTCTTGACGCCGGACGTTAGCACCCGACGTCTGTCTCCCAAGCTCGCACTCATCGGTATTCGGAGTTTGCAATGGGTTGGTAAGTCGCGATGACCCCCTAGCCATAACAGTGCTCTACCCCCGATGGTGATACTTGAGGCACTACCTAAATAGTTTTCGGAGAGAACCAGCTATTTCCAAGTTTGTTTAGCCTTTCACCCCTACCCACAGCTCATCCCCTAATTTTTCAACATTAGTGGGTTCGGTCCTCCAGTGCGTGTTACCGCACCTTCAACCTGGCCATGAGTAGATCACTTGGTTTCGGGTCTACACCCAGCGACTGAACGCCCTATTCGGACTCGATTTCTCTACGGCTTCCCTATTCGGTTAACCTTGCCACTGAATGTAAGTCGCTGACCCATTATACAAAAGGTACGCAGTCACCCCTTACGAGGCTCCTACTGTTTGTATGCACACGGTTTCAGGATCTATTTCACTCCCCTTCCGGGGTTCTTTTCGCCTTTCCCTCACGGTACTGGTTCACTATCGGTCGATTACGAGTATTTAGCCTTGGAGGATGGTCCCCCCATGTTCAGACAGGATTTCACGTGTCCCGCCCTACTTGTCGCAAGCTTAGTTCCACACTAATGATTTCGTGTAAGGGGCTATCACCCTCTATGGCCGGACTTTCCATTCCGTTCCACTATCAAAAATGCTAAATCTTGCAGGCTGGTCCCATTTCGCTCGCCACTACTTTGGGAATCTCGGTTGATTTCTTTTCCTGCAGCTACTTAGATGTTTCAGTTCGCCGCGTTCGCTTCACAGACCTATGTATTCAGTCAGTGATACCCTTGCGGGTGGGTTTCCCCATTCGGAAATCTGCGGATCAAAGCTTGTTTGCTAGCTCCCCGCAGCTTATCGCAAGCTACTACGTCCTTCATCGCCTGTAATCGCCAAGGCATCCACCATGTGCACTTATTCACTTGTCCCTATAACGTTAGCCTCTCTTCCGAGAGATCGTTATAGAGCTTTTTGAGTTTAGCGTTTGCCGTATTGCCAAAGTAAGTCTTCTAATTGCTAAGATCACTTCGTAATACTTTGATTGATACAATCACACCCATCAACTTCTCACACAAGGATCGAAATCCTGGCGCTCGTCGTTGACGAATACTTTACTTCTTCCAGATTGTTAAAGAACAAAAACAGCTATTGATCACTAAAAGACCAAACCTAAATCCACACGCGTTTTGCATGCGACTTAGGTTTGACGTTTCTTGGTGGAGGTTGACGGGATCGAACCGACGACCCCCTGCTTGCAAAGCAGGTGCTCTCCCAGCTGAGCTAAACCCCCGAAACTTTTGGTGGGTCTGGTTGGGCTCGAACCAACGACCCCCGCGTTATCAACACGGTGCTCTAACCAGCTGAGCTACAGACCCGCTTGGATCAGTAATCAGAGCCAGCATGCAGGCTTTGCCTGCGCCGCAACCGAATAACTGTTCTTCTTTACTAACAGACGATAAGTGTGGGCGCTTAACTTCGTGCGCACTCTAGAAAGGAGGTGATCCAGCCGCACCTTCCGATACGGCTACCTTGTTACGACTTCACCCCAGTCACGAACCCTGCCGTGGTAATCGCCCTCCTTGCGGTTAGGCTAACTACTTCTGGCAGAACCCGCTCCCATGGTGTGACGGGCGGTGTGTACAAGACCCGGGAACGTATTCACCGCGACATGCTGATCCGCGATTACTAGCGATTCCAACTTCATGTAGTCGAGTTGCAGACTACAATCCGGACTACGATACACTTTCTGGGATTAGCTCCCCCTCGCGGGTTGGCGGCCCTCTGTATGTACCATTGTATGACGTGTGAAGCCCTACCCATAAGGGCCATGAGGACTTGACGTCATCCCCACCTTCCTCCGGTTTGTCACCGGCAGTCTCATTAGAGTGCCCTTTCGTAGCAACTAATGACAAGGGTTGCGCTCGTTGCGGGACTTAACCCAACATCTCACGACACGAGCTGACGACAGCCATGCAGCACCTGTGTTACGGTTCTCTTTCGAGCACATCCAAATCTCTTCGGACTTCCGTACATGTCAAGGGTAGGTAAGGTTTTTCGCGTTGCATCGAATTAATCCACATCATCCACCGCTTGTGCGGGTCCCCGTCAATTCCTTTGAGTTTTAATCTTGCGACCGTACTCCCCAGGCGGTCTACTTCACGCGTTAGCTGCGTTACCAAGTCAATTAAGACCCGACAACTAGTAGACATCGTTTAGGGCGTGGACTACCAGGGTATCTAATCCTGTTTGCTCCCCACGCTTTCGTGCATGAGCGTCAGTGTTATCCCAGGGGGCTGCCTTCGCCATCGGTATTCCTCCACATATCTACGCATTTCACTGCTACACGTGGAATTCTACCCCCCTCTGACACACTCTAGCCGTGCAGTCACAAATGCAATTCCCAGGTTGAGCCCGGGGATTTCACATCTGTCTTGCACAACCGCCTGCGCACGCTTTACGCCCAGTAATTCCGATTAACGCTTGCACCCTACGTATTACCGCGGCTGCTGGCACGTAGTTAGCCGGTGCTTATTCTTCAGGTACCGTCATTAGGCAAGGATATTAGCCTCACCCGTTTCTTCCCTGACAAAAGAGCTTTACAACCCGAAGGCCTTCTTCACTCACGCGGCATTGCTGGATCAGGCTTGCGCCCATTGTCCAAAATTCCCCACTGCTGCCTCCCGTAGGAGTCTGGACCGTGTCTCAGTTCCAGTGTGGCTGGTCGTCCTCTCAGACCAGCTACTGATCGTCGCCTTGGTGAGCCTTTACCTCACCAACTAGCTAATCAGATATCGGCCGCTCCACGAGCATGAGGTCTTGCGATCCCCCACTTTCATCCTTAGATCGTATGCGGTATTAGCTAATCTTTCGACTAGTTATCCCCCACTCTAGGGCACGTTCCGATATATTACTCACCCGTTCGCCACTCGCCACCAGGAGCAAGCTCCCGTGCTGCCGTTCGACTTGCATGTGTAAGGCATGCCGCCAGCGTTCAATCTGAGCCAGGATCAAACTCTTCAGTTCAATCTCTGTTTTGCCATTTCTGGCTGATTCTTGCGAATCGGTCACTCACTCAAAATACTGACAGATAATTTCTTACCTATATTTCTTTGTGAGCGTTTAAATATTTAAAGTTTCCAGACCCGAAAGTCTGTCGCACTTCATTAAACGCCCACGCTTATCGACTGTTAATTTTTAAAGAACCTTGACTGCTTCGCCGCGATATCTACTACCGCTTGC
>NZ_JAQQFR010000031.1:0-2246 GCF_046025915.1 Herbaspirillum rhizosphaerae
ATCGTCATCTGGACGACTGTAGTCACGACGTAAAAGAGAAGGGCAGTGCATGATTCTTCATGCACTGCCCTTCTTGTTTTTTTATCTCCGTGGATAGTGACAGCGACGTTCACTATCGCAATAGCCTGCTGAAAAACAAGTCGAAAAACCGAGTCATCAGAGTTGCATCAACGCCAGAAATTCAGCCTTCTGTCAGCGCTTACTAACAAGCATCAAGCAGTGGTAAGAGTGCATTTCGAAATGGAATTATCGCTACCGGCGACTGCCAAATATCTCAACCATCAACGCTGGCGCTGATGGCGATTTCGGGTAACCGGATCCACCAAACCAGACAAGCTGCCTGACGAAAAAACCGACGCCATTATTTGCGCCGGCGGGGATTCTTTTGTCTTCGATTTTGTGAATCCTGTCGTCGTTACCCGAACGTCCATGTTGGAGGAACTTGATGTCCGACCGTTGTGCACATCTACCCAACGATCATCTTCACTACGCTCACGAAAGCAATAGGTAACCGCAATGGCGACACGAGAAGAATTGGCCGTTATTAAAGCAGCACGAGCAGGAGAATCGAGAGCCCAACTGGCATTGGGAAGCCGCTACCTTTGTGGTGGAACCGGTCTGCCCAGAAGCAACGGGACTGCATTCTATTGGTTGAAGCGGGCGGCGCAACAAGGCGTCGATGATGCCTGGATGATGATAGGTCGCAATATCTCTTATGAACAGGTCAAGGATCTGTCATCCCCCCGTGAGACCGCGATATGGTACGAGAAGGCATTCGATGCGGGGATTACCCATGCCGGCCTCACGTTTGCACGTCTGGTGCTGGACAATACTGAGCAGTTCGACAGCAACAGTCACGCAAGAGCCATAGGGGCTTTGTCTTTTCTGGCGGGCAAAGACGATCATCAGGCTCAGTGGCTGCTCGCACAGCAAATGCAGATGCATGGTCATGACGAGGATAGCGATACCGATGATGCCATTAGCGAAAGCTTGAAGGCGATCAGGCATGACGGCACCATTAAGCTTGAAGAACGATTGATCACTGAGGCGGCACACGCGGGCATTGAGCAAGCACAATATGCCTTGCTGGACAAAGCCTGGAAAAAATCCGACTACGAGGGTTTCGCTCGCGATGCTGCTGTGCTGGTCAAGAAGCTGTTTGCACGAAATTCCGTCGCCGTAGCACAAATAAAAAAGGATGTGGATGTCACCAGTGGCATAGTCTTGTCCTCCGAGGAATCGACCCTGCTACTGCGGTTTGCGCAATGGAGCCTGAAGACAGAGATGCCCGACCCTATCGAGATAGGGTACATCCTCGAATTGGCGGCCTTGACCGGAAACACTGAAGCGCAGTTCGAACTCGGCCTTCTTTGCGCGAAGATTGACCGGGAGGGAAACAGAGTATTCATGGAGCATGGCCTGGCAAATTTCAAGAAAGCACTCAACTGGCTGACGCTGGCCGGGGACGGCGGCTCGGCGTTGGCATGGCATGCGCTGGCCAGAATCTATTCGCGCTCGATCTATTCGCAGCGGAACCTGGATGTCGCCTTGCAATACCTCGAAAAAGCCGCCGACATGGGTTTGGTGAAAGCCCAATCTGAGTTCGCGCGAATCTCCTGGAGAAACCGCCGCGACGATAGTCTCAACGATGTCAGAGCGCTTTATTGGTGGCAAAAGGCGGCGAAGCAAGGGGACGAGGACGCTAAAGCTGCACTGGCGGAATTTTCAGTTGAGACTGGTGCTCATACCTGGGCAACGCATGCAATGGCTCACCTGAGCGATAAATTAAGAAACGCTGACCCATTTTTGAGTGCGCGGATTGAATTGGCTGCGACATTTGGCCTGACCAAGCCGGAAGCCTTGCTGATTGATGTCAAGAACGCCGACTATGGCCATTGCCTGGTGGTTGATATTTGCAGCTCCTACGCAAGGAGCAAGCGACGCCTGGTGTCCATCGCAACTGCGGCGCAACGCTCTGCTTTGAACCGTATCAACCGTCTGTTTAGCGACGTCGATTGTAGTTTCAGCGGACTGGAGGGGAATTACAGGCAACGCAAATATCGCCTGACGACAGCGTTTCCAGAAATGGGCGAGTCCCGCCTGCGTAAGCGGGCCGGCATGGACCCAAGCAGGAAGTGACTTGTTCAAGAGAATCCGACGAATACAAAAACAAGAAGGGCAGTGCATGAAGAATCATGCACTGCCCTTCTCTTTTACGTCGTGACTACAGTCGTCCAGATGACGAC
>NZ_JAQQFR010000032.1:0-1450 GCF_046025915.1 Herbaspirillum rhizosphaerae
TGAACTGACCCCGTAAAGTTGGACGGTCATGTAAGCCGGTTAAGGCCTTGAGGGCTGGGTTCTGTATTGAACAGGACTCAGCCCTTTTAACTTGCTTTTGATGCGGTAATGATTGTAGTAGCGGATGTACTCGCGGAGTTCTTTTTGCAACTGATCAATGCTGGTAAAGCGCTTCAAATAGAAGCACTCCGATTTAAGTGTGCCGAAGAAGCTTTCCATGGCGGCATTGTCGAGGCAATTTCCTCGCCGCGACATGCTTTGTGTAATTCCGTGCTCAGCAAGGGTTCTTCGATAGGCGTGCATTTGATATTGCCACCCTTGGTCTGAGTGAAGTATTGGTCGCCGCTTATCTGGTAGCTTTCCAATGGCTTTCTTGAGCATGTCATCAACCAAACTGAAGTGGGCTGTCCGGCTCATTTGGTAAGCCACTATTTCACCGTTATACAAATCCATGATGGGTGAGAGATACAACTTTTCTCCCCCGACATTGAACTCCGTTACATCCGTTACCCACTTTTCTCCGAATGCCTTTGCCTGGAACTGCCGTTGCAACAGGTTAGCGACGCTTACATGGCCAGGACCACGGTAAGAACGATACTTCTTCGGTCGCACCAACGATTTCAAGCGCAACGCCTGCATCAACCGCTGTACGACCTTATGGTTGACCATTTCCCCTGCTCGACGCAAAGCATCCGTCACGCGCCGATATCCGTAGCGCCCTTTATGTCGGTTATAGATCTTCCGGATACGTGACTTGAGCGCAGCGTACCGATCCGGCGCGTCCAGAACGTTGACTTGGTAATAAAAGGTGCTGCGGGCCAGGCCGGCAATCTTCAGCAGGTTGGACAGCTTGTGGTGTTGCCTCAGATCTCGCACTAGCCGCGCTTTTTTTGCGCAGTCGCTTTCTGTGCCAGAGCCAAGGCCTTCCGCTTTTTTAAATAGTCCACCTCTGCACGTAGATAGTCGATCTCATCGAGCAGTTGCTCGCGTGTGCGGGTGTCGTCAGCTTTCGCTTTTGGTGGTGTGGCAGGCAGGCTGGGCTTCATCATCTTCGGGCGTCCTTTCGGCTTGGCTTGTAAGGTATCCAAGCCGCCCTCATGATACAGCCGCTCCCAACGACTGACCGTACCGTGCCCCCGAAGATTGAACATCGCTTCAACTTCTCGGTAAGACAACCGATCTTTCTTCATGCGCCGCAGTACAGATAATTTGAATTCGCTGCTGTAGTGCTCGTACTTCTTGCTTAGCCCTTTGAACCCATGATGACGGTAACTTTGCACCCAGCGGCGCACCGTCCCATCATCAACTCCGAATTCCTTTCCAACCGCGACGGCACTGCTTCCATTGAACAAGCAACGCTTGACCAACGCATATTTAAATTTCGTTTCGTATTTCGCCATGTAAAAACCCCAAAGGTTGGATTTATGTCCAACTCTTTGGGGTCAGTTCA
>NZ_JAQQFR010000033.1:0-1314 GCF_046025915.1 Herbaspirillum rhizosphaerae
TGACCCGTCCTAGAATAAGTTGACACATTTTCGATGAAGAGAAGGAGTGTCAGATGGAGCAAAGGATACGTCGTAGTCAGAAGGATTACAGTCTGGCGTTTAAATTGAGCGTTGTGGAGCAGGTAGAAAAAGGCGAGATGACGTACAAGGAGGCCCAAAAGCGGTATGGAATCCAAGGTAGGTCGATGGTTTTGGTATGGTGTCGCAAACATGGCTTGCAGGACTGGATCCAACCGAGGGGCCGCAGCAAGCGGAGCGCGATGATGACAAACAAACCGAGTAAGGCCTTAACGCCAGAGCAACGAATCAAGGAGCTGGAACAGCAGCTCAAGGAAGAGAAGCAAAAGTCAGCCTTGTTTGAAACGGTGATGAACATCATGCGCGACGAGCACGGGGTGATGGTAAAAAAGTCGTCGGGCAAGCTATCCGTAGTGGTCAAGTCGAAGGACTGAGCATTCAGAGAGCTTGCCGTTTCATCGGCATTAGCCGCCAGGCGTATTACAAACGTTACCAACGGGAACGGGATAGCGAGGATCAAGCTAAGGCAGTGGTGGCACTTGTGCAGCCGATTCGCCTGCGCCAGCCAAGAATAGGCACACGCAAGCTGCACCATATGTTGGGCACAAGCCTGGAACAAGCAGAAATGAAGGTTGGCCGGGATCGATTGTTCAGCATTCTGAGACAGGCAAGACTGCTGGTGCAGCCGCAGCGTGCGTACCACAAGACCACAGATAGCCATCATCGCTTCCGGCGTCATCCGAATTTACTCAAGGAAGGGCCGGAGCAAGTCGTGCCGACGGGGCCGGAGCAGGTGTGGGTAGCGGACATCACGTATCTGCCCACAAGAGGGAAGTTCGTGTACTTGAGCTTGGTAACAGATGCCTGGTCACGCAAGATCGTTGGATACCATGTGCATGGCAGTTTGCAGACGGAAGAGGTCAGTCAGGCGTTGAAAATGGCCTTGCGCGGACGGCGTGGAAGTGCGCCGGTGACTCATCATTCCGATAGAGGAATCCAGTACTGCGCGACGTATTACCAAGAGATCCATCGCCGCCATGGTTTGATATGTTCGATGACGGATGGGTATGACTGCTACCAGAATGCGTTAGCCGAACGAATCAACGGAATCCTTAAGGGAGAGTTCTTGCTAACCCGGCCGGCGGATCTACAGCAAGCAGCCAAAATGGTGGCACAATCGGTTCAGATTTATAACCAGGAACGGCCACATACGGCCCTGAAATACAAAACGCCCGATGCGGTGCATCGGGCGTCGGTGTCGCAATAAAACCTGTCAACCTATTTTAGGACTGGACA
>NZ_JAQQFR010000034.1:0-1283 GCF_046025915.1 Herbaspirillum rhizosphaerae
TCGTAGCTTAGAACTTGTGACGGATACCCACAGCCACTGCGCCCTGGTTACCATCGACGCCGGTGCTGTCAGCCACACCGGTGTTGACGATGTCGGTCGCCTTTGTGTAGGCCAGGAAGGCATACAAGTCGGTGCGCTTGGACAGCCAGTAGTCGGTACCGATGCTGAATTGAGTCAGCTTACCCTTGCCCGACACGCCATCAAACTGCGCATTGGTACGGTCCACTGCACCCAGCAGTTTCAGCGATGGAGTCAGAGAATAAGCGGTACCAAGTTCGTACACGTCAGCCTTGGTAGCGCGCGCCAGCGTACGGTTGGTCACTGTGCCCAGCGAGCCGACGCCGACTGCGGTCAGGTTAGCCTGGGTGTTGAGATCTTGCTTCACGCGCGACCAGTTGGCGTACACACGTGCCGGACCAAACTGGTACGAACCCACCAGATTCCAACCCTTGTACGCAGTACTGCCGGCAGTGCCGGCCTGAGTGGTCACCGAAGTCAGCGCCGTGGTGCTCGACGACGGGATCAGGCTGGTGTCAGACGAGTAACCGGTGCCGCTCGCCTTGGACTGGTAGTAATTCAAGCCCAGACCCAGTGGGCCGTTGTCGTACTTCAAGCCGGCGCCGAAGGCCTGGCCGGCGGAAGTTTGACCAGCCGTTTCACCGAAACCATAGATCAGGTTGCCGGTGAAGCCACCCAGGTTGTTGGTCGTGTAGGCAATCGAGTTGTTGGTACGGGTACCTTCCAGGCGATCCAGATTGTGGCCGACGTTACCGGTCCAACCACCGAAGTCGTTGACGGAGGTGTAAGAGGAAATGGTATCGGCGAAGTCAGTTTGACGACCCACCAAGACGCTACCGAAACCACCGGCCAAACCAACGACCGACTTGCGACGGAACAGATTCGACGAAGTCGATGCATCAGAACCCTGGAGAGCGCCGGTGTCGTTGGAGAAGCCGACTTCCAGGTTGAACACGGCATTCAGGCCACCGCCCAGATCTTCAACGCCTTTGAAGCCGATGCGCGAACCCTGAATGACACCCGAGTTGACGGAAAACTTGCTGCCGGTCCCACCAGTACCAGTGGCGGCCTTGCTTTGGTAGACAACGCCGGTATCAACGATACCGTAGATGGTGACGGAGCTTTGTGCTTGTGCAGCACCTGCAAACGCGCCGAGAACGGCCAGTGCAAGCAGTGATTTTTTCATATGACATCCTTCTATAAAAATAGTCTTGACGATCCGTACTTTCAGTCGGATGCACAGACATTAAAGCTTCTGCTTCCCG
>NZ_JAQQFR010000035.1:0-1052 GCF_046025915.1 Herbaspirillum rhizosphaerae
CGTTGAGAAACTGATCTCGGAATTTTCCGTTGAAGGACTCGCAATAGCCATTCTCCCAGGGGCTTCCTGGTTCAATATAGGCGGTTTGTACACCGATCTTCGCAAGCCACTGTCGTAGCGCGATGGCAACGAATTCAGGGCCATTGTCCGAACGAATGTAAGCCGGCACACCTCGGGAAATCATCTGCACGGAGAGCGCTTCGAGCACATCCATGGCCTTGATATGACGGGCTACAATCAACGACAGGCATTCACGTGTGTGCTCATCGAGCAGAACAAGCACACGGAATTTACGGCCGTCGTGTGTCTGGCAACTGACGAAATCATAGCTCCAGACATGATTTCGATACTGGGGCCGCAGCCGAATGCAGGAGCCGTCATTGAGGAATAGCCGGCCACGGGGTTTCTGTTTGTGCGGCACCTTGAGCCCTTCGGCCTTCCAGATACGCCATACCCGACCATGCTGAATATCCCAGCCTTGTAGTTGCAGCAGGCCAGTGACGGTGCGATATCCATAGCGACCATAGAGATTGGCCAGCTCCACCACCGCATGCGTCAAGGCCGACTCATCGGCACGAGGAATAGCTTGATAGCGTTGTGTCGCACGGGGTTGCCCCACCACCCGGCAGGCAATGCGTTGCGATACCCGAAATCGACTCATGAGCATCGCCACCGCATCGCGCCTCCGTGTGGGGCTTACCAGTTTCCCGAGGCGACTTCCTTGAGCATGGCCTTCTCTAACGACAGATCTGCCACGATCTTCTTCAGCCTTGCATTCTCTCGTTCAAGCTCCTTCAACTTCTTAGCCTGGTCGATCTTCAGGCCACCGTATTCCTTCTTCCAGCGGTAGTAGCTTTGCTCTGAAATACCTGCATCCTTGCAGGCAGCTGCCAGGACTTTACCCTGCGCAGTGAACACTTCGATCTGCCGCAGCTTGGCGACAATTTGTTCGGGCTTGTGATGTTTGATTGGCATGACTTGCTTCTCCAAAATAACGTCCAACTTGTGAAATCCTCTCACATTCGTTGGACTAATTACTTCGGGCTAGGTCA
>NZ_JAQQFR010000036.1:0-869 GCF_046025915.1 Herbaspirillum rhizosphaerae
TCCATGGACAAACTCACAAACAGGCTCATCAATCGATGGGCCTGTTTTCTTTAAGGAGAGGCATGAACCGTACTTTGGGGCAGTCCGTGGTCGCCGTGATGATGCAGTGATGAATACCGGAGATTTCCAACGCCCTATGACACACGCCCAGTCCACAACTCAGTAACGGATCTGCCGGGCCATCACGGGCGAGTGAGTTACTTTTTACGGAGCAATCCACTGTTCTGCCCATCGCCCGCCGACGTAGGAGAAAAGCGCACGTTGATGATTACCTGGAGTGATGTCCAGATATTCGATTTTGGAAACCCGGATTTGTATCAACGCGAAATTCTCAAAGCCGGACGTTTCCGACGCTTGTTGCACCTGCCCCTGTTCCGGGCTATCAATGGCCGTAGCAGGTGCCAGAGGTGCTTGATACAAGATAAGCGTATGCGGCTTCGCCTCGGTCCACAGCCGTTGTATATCAGTCTGCTCTTGCGATAAGACCGCTACGCCACTGACGCGAAGCTGTGCGTAGTTTTCCAGATCCAGCGAAACCATTGAAACACGAGGATCGGCTTCTATTTCTTTTATTTTTGCTGATCGGCGATCGGCATGAAAAGAGAGAAGCCTGGCATTCTCGTCCGCACCTCGTAAAACGATTGAACGTATCTGCGGGGAGCCGTCGAGGCCCAGAGTGGCCAGCTGCCACATCGTAAAAGGTGAACGCGTGGGACTGGCACCGACGCGGATGCTGCTCCAGATATGTTGATAGATCTCGTCCAGATTCATCTCGGTTACCTCGAAAGTCAGCACTCGGCCGCTACCAACACTTATGCCTGATGCGCGCAGAAACGGCGTTGAACTGCATCGATAAGAAAATCACGAAG
>NZ_JAQQFR010000037.1:0-617 GCF_046025915.1 Herbaspirillum rhizosphaerae
CAAGGCCACGCGCACGCGCAAAACCTGAATGACTCCGGCTGTAAAGTCACCGTTGCGTTGCGCAAGGATGGCGCATCGTGGAACAAGGCGAAGAACGCCGGTCTGAACGTTGCCGAAGTCAACGAAGCGGTCAAGGGCGCCGACGTCATCATGATCCTGCTGCCGGATGAAAACATCGGCCAGGTCTATGCAGAAAACGTTGCACCGCACGCCAAGCAAGGCGCGACTGTCGCGTTCGCACACGGCTTCAACATTCACTACGGTCAAGTCGTGCCACGCGCCGATCTGGACATCATCATGATCGCACCGAAGGCCCCTGGCCACACTGTGCGTTCGACCTACACCCAAGGCGGCGGCGTGCCCCACCTGATCGCTGTGTATCAAGACAAGTCCGGCACCGCCCGTGACGTCGCCTTGTCGTACGCAACCGCCAACGGCGGTGGCCGTGCCGGCATCATCGAAACCAACTTCCGCGAAGAAACCGAAACCGACCTGTTCGGCGAACAAGCGGTGTTGTGCGGCGGTACCGTCGAACTGATCAAGGCTGGTTTCGAAACACTGGTGGAAGCCGGTTACGCACCAGAAATGGCGTACTTCGAGTGCCTGCACGAACTGAA
>NZ_JAQQFR010000038.1:0-367 GCF_046025915.1 Herbaspirillum rhizosphaerae
AAAAACGAAGCCCATCCCGTCAGGGATGGGCTTCGTGCTTTTGGGTTTGACTTTTGTCTTCGCTGTAATCCAGAGCTGGCAAGGGTTTGCGGCTGGAGGGTAAAGAAAGTTCAAATAATTTCGCAAAAGGGGTTGCAAGAAAGGTGGGGGCTTTGCTATAGTTCGCCTCCCCGCTGATTCAGCGATGCAGCAAGCCGCAAGGCAGCGCAGGTTTGAGAAGGTTGGGGGAAGCAAAACAGGTTTTAAGAAGTGAGAAGTTGCAGTAAGAATTTTTAGTGAAGCGTTAAAAAAGATGTTGACGCAAATTAAAAAACACTACATAATCTCGTTTCTCTGCTGCTAACAAACAAAACGATTTGTTGGCGAC
>NZ_JAQQFR010000039.1:0-315 GCF_046025915.1 Herbaspirillum rhizosphaerae
GCTGGCCACAAATGTGTCGTCACTTGCACTGCCGGTCAGATCCTGAATATTGACGAACGTATCACCTGCGGCATACCCTCCGCTGGTACCGACGCCTGTCGTAGAATTCAGATCGACGACGACGCCTGCGTTCGACGCTGCGTAGCTCACACGATTGTGCGACGTCGCCGTACTTGTGCCGCCATCAAAATTATTACTGGCCAAGTTGGCAACGAAAGTATCGTCGCTAGCGCTACCGGTCAGATCTTGAATATTGCTCAGACGGTCGCCAGCGGCGTACCCTCCGCTGGTTCCTGTACCGTCGGTGTAGTTCAG
>NZ_JAQQFR010000040.1:0-226 GCF_046025915.1 Herbaspirillum rhizosphaerae
GGGAAATCTTCTATAGCCTCAAGGAAGCCATGATTCTTATTGAGCGCTGGCGGTACCACTACAATCATATTCGACCGCATAGCAGCCTGGGGTTCAAGCCACCCGCGCCTCTGGTTACCTTGCCATCAGACTTGGGGAGGCCTATGCAAAAATATTGACCAGACCAGCCACCTCATCGGATCATTAGACTCTCAATTCAGTTGGTACAGATACTTCAGGCTGGTCA